>CAWBNB010000047.1:0-150554 GCA_963789885.1 uncultured beta proteobacterium
TGGTGATCGCGGTCAGCGGCATCCCGATCACGGTGATGTCGTCGCGGAACTTCGCCTTCGGCAGCGGCTTCGTCGAATCGTAGAAGAGGTAGCCGCCGGGCTCGATCTCGGCGACGTCCTTGTCCCACGTCTGAGGATTCATCGCCACCATCAGGTCGACGCCGCCGCGCCGGCCGAGATGACCCTGATCGGACACGCGCACCTCGTACCAGGTGGGCAGGCCCTGGATGTTCGACGGGAAGATGTTGCGCGGGCTCACCGGCACGCCCATGCGCATGACCGACTTCGCGAACAGCGTGTTCGCCGACGCGGAGCCGGAGCCGTTGACGTTGGCGAACTTGACGACGAAATCGTTGATCGCCTCGATGGGTTTTGCCATGGAAGTCCGGTTCAGTTCCTGTAGGACGGGTCTTTGTTGTCGATGATTCGTTCGAGCGCGGCGAACTCGAGCTCGCCGAAGCCCACGGCGCCGCGGACGGTGAGGAATTCGTCGCCCATGCGCGCCGACGCCGCGCACACTTCGTCCGGCGGCAGGTGCAGCTTCGTGCCGCCCGCCTGCGCGGCGAGCTGGATCTGGCAGGCGCGCTCCAGGCGCCACATCAGGAGGAACGCCTCCTGCACCGTGCGGCCGACGGTCAGCAGGCCGTGGTTGCGGAGGATGAGCACCGGGTGCTGCCCGAGGCTCGCGACCAGCCGCTCGCGCTCGCCGAGGTTCATCGCCGGCCCCTCGAACTCGTGGTAGCCGACCTTGCCGTAGAAGTTGTGCGAGTACATGTGCACCGGCAGGAGGCCGCAGTCCTGCGCCGACACCGCCATGCCGGCGAGCGTGTGGGTGTGGAACACACACTGCGCGTCGTCGCGCGCCATGTGCACCGCGCCGTGGATCACGAAGCCGGCCTCGTTCGCCTGGTAGGCGCTCGCCCCGACGTTCTTGCCGTCGGCGTCGATCTTCACGAGGTTCGACGCGGTGACCTCGTCGAAGCGCAGGCCGTAGGGATTGATCAGGAAGTGGTGGTCCGGTCCGGGGACCCGCAGGCTGATGTGGGTGTAGATCAGCTCGGACCAGCCGAGGTGGTCGGCGATGCGGTAGGCGGCGGCGAGCCGGACGCGCAGTGCATGCTCCGCGCCGGCTTCGGGGGTGACTTCGACGGCGCGGGCGGCTTTCACGGGCGGGAGCTCCTCGGCGGGTTCACGCTGCCTTCAGCGTGCGCTTGCGCGGATCGCGGCAGGACGGGCCGGCGTGCGTCAGGTCGAGCAGGAACTTCTGCATGTCCCAGGCGCCGGTCGGGCAGCGCTCGGCGCACAGGCCGCAGTGCAGGCAGACGTCCTCGTCCTTCACCATCACGCGCGTCGTCTTCAGCGCCGCGGACACGTACAGGTCCTGGGTCGCGTTCGTCGCCGGCGCGCGCAGGCGCGTGCGCAGATCCGCCTCCTCGCCGTTCGGGACGAAGCTGATGCAGTCCATCGGGCAGATGTCGACGCAGGCGTCGCACTCGATGCAGAGCTTGTCGGTGAAGACCGTCTGCACGTCGCAGTTCAGGCAGCGCCGCGCTTCCTTGAACCCGGTCGCCGGGTCGAAGCCGAGCTCGACCTCGACCTTGATGTTCTTCAGCGTCTGGTTGACGTCGCGCCACGGCACCTTGAAGCGCGCGTCGAGCGTGACGTCGTTGTCGTAGCTCCACTCGTGGATGCCCATCTTCTGCGACATCAAGGTCACGCCGGGCGCCGGGCGCTTGCTCACGTCCTCGTCGTGGCAGTAGCGGTCGATCGAGATCGCGGCGTCGTGGCCGTGCGCCACCGCCCAGATGATGTTCTTCGGCCCGAGCGCCGAGTCGCCGCCGAAGAAGACGTTCGGCAGGCTCGACTGCAGCGTCACCGGGTCGAGCTTCGGCATGCCGTGCTTGTCGAACTCGAGCCCGCAGTCGCGCTCGATCCAGGGGAAGGAGTTCTCCTGTCCGACCGCGACCAGCACGTCGTCGCACTCGAAATGCTGCTCCGGCGCGTTGGTGGGGACGAGGGTGCGGCGGCCATTGGCGTCGTAGATCGCCTGCACCTTCTCGAAGGTCACCCCGGTCAATTTTCCGTTCGCGTGCGTGAACGCCTTCGGCACGAGGTAGTTGAGGATCGGGATGCCCTCGTGCATCGCGTCCTCCTTCTCCCACGGGCTCGCCTTCATCTCCTCGAACCCGGACCGCACGATCACCTTCACGTCCTCGCCGCCGAGGCGCTTCGACGACCGGCAGCAGTCCATCGCGGTGTTGCCGCCGCCGAGGACGATCACGCGCTTGCCGATCTTCGTGGTGTGGCCGAACGAGACGCTCGAGAGCCAGTCGATGCCGATGTGGATGTTGGCCGCCGCTTCCTTGCGCCCGGGGATGTCGAGGTCGCGCCCGCGCGGCGCGCCGCAGCCGACGAAGATCGCGTCGTAGCCCTCGCCGAGGAGCTGCTTCATCGAGGAGACGTACGCGCCGCCGCGGAACTCGACGCCGAGGTCGAGCACGTAGCCCACTTCCTCGTCGATGACCTCCTCGGGCAGGCGGAACTTCGGGATCTGGCTGCGGATCATCCCGCCGGCGCGGGCGTCGCCGTCGTACACGACGACCTCGTAGCCGAGCGGGGCGAGATCGCGCGCGACGGTGAGCGACGCCGGGCCCGCGCCGACGCACGCGACGCGCTTCCCGAGCTTCTGCGCCGCGGGCTTCGGCAGTCGCGGGCGGATGTCTTCCTTGTAGTCGGCGGCGACGCGCTTCAGCCGGCAGATCGCGACCGGTTCCTTGGACTGCCCGTCCTCGACGCGGCTGCGCCGACAGGCGGGCTCGCACGGACGGTCGCAGGTGCGGCCGAGAATTCCAGGGAAGACGTTCGACCTCCAGTTGACCAGGTAGGCATCGCCGTAGCGGCCTGCCGCGATCATCCGGATGTATTCGGGGACCGGCGTGTGGGCGGGACACGCCCACTGACAATCGACGACCTTGTGAAAGTAATCGGGATTGCCGATATCGGTTGGCTTCACTCCACCTCCAGGCAAGGCGCCCGCTTCTTGCACCGCAACCCGGCTAGCTCCGGGTCACGACCGACGGGTCGCCATTCGCGGCCCGTAAGTCTACTCTGCGGGTGAACACAGGAAAAGCGCCTTGTATTCAATCGACTGGCGAAACGCACATTACGCGTCGGTCAGGCGCCCGTCGGTGATCCTGCGACTAGCGTAAAACGCGCCGGGCGCCGCGCCGATGACGTCGCGGCGGCTACGATGCCCTTGCCGGCGAGCGGGATATTCGGGAACCTGAGCGGATGCCGATGATCCGCTTGCGAAAATCCCGCGTCGGCGGCGCCTTCGCTGGCGCGTTCCTGGCGGTTGCCTGGCGCTCTTCGCCCTGCACGTCGCCTCGGTGAAGACGAATCGGGCGGACTCGGGGGACCTCCTCTACTGCGTCAGCGGGGGCCTTGCGTTCAGCCGGCGACCGCGCCAGCCGGAGGCGAGATGAATCTGCTCGAGGACATCGCCCGGATCAACGCCCAGCCCTGGAAGCCGAGTTCGACCGCCGGTCTGGCGATCGCGTCCGCCTTCACCGCCTACATCGTCTATTGCGCGTGGCTCGGCGACGGCTGGGTGCCGCTGGTCGATGATGCCAACTTCGCCGTTCACGAGGCCGGGCATCCGCTCGTGGGGATCTTCAGCGCGCGGCTGGCGGTCTACGGCGGCACGCTGGCCCAACTCCTGTTTCCCGCGGTCTGCATGCTCGAGTTCTGGCGCCGGCGCGAAACGCTGTCCTACGCGCTCTGCGGCATCTGGCTCGGTCAAAGCCTGCTGAGCGTCGCCCGCTACATGGCCGACGCGCGCGCGATGCGGCTGCCGCTTGCGGGGTTCGGCGAGCACAGCCTGCACGACTGGAACCTGATCCTCTCGCGCTGGGCGCTGCTGCGGCAGGACGTGCCTATGGCGAACGGGCTGCGCGCGATCGCGTGGCTCGGCATCGCCGCGGCCCTCGGATTCGTCGCCTACCGGTGGTGGGAATCCCGCAACGCGGCGGCCGGGAGCTAGCCCCGCTCGCGATCCAGCCGCTCGTCGCCGTACGACGCCGGGTCCTCGAGCGGCTCCAGATGGGTGAACACGGTCGCGCCCGGGACCGCGCCGCGGACCCGCGCCTCGATCTCCTCGACGATGTCGTGGCCGCGCTGGATGCTCCACGCGCCCGGCACGAGCACGTGCATCGACACAAACGAGCGTCCGGCGGCCGCGCGGGTGCGCAGCGCATGGAACTCGATCCCCTGGGGGCGAAACGCGTCGAGCGCGGCCTCGATCGCCCGCCGCTCGGTCTCGGGCAGCGCGCGGTCGAGCAGCCCGACCACCGAACGCCGGACGATCCCCACGCCGGTCCACACGATCTGCGCCGCGACCGCGAGCGCGATGACGGGGTCGAGCCACAGCCAGCCGGTCAGCACGACGAGCGCTACTGCGGCGACCACGCCGGCCGAAGTCCAGACGTCGGTCATCAAGTGCTGGGCGTCGGCTTCGAGCGCGATCGAGCGGTAGTCCCGGCCCGCGCGGGCAAGCACGCGTGCCGCCCCGAAGTTCACCGCGGAAGCGACCACCGAGATCGCAAGCCCGACGCCGACGTGCTCGAGCGGCCGCGGGGAGAGCAGGCGCTCGACTGCGGCCATCGCGATCAGCGCCGCGGCGACGAGGATCAGCGTGCCTTCGAAGCCGCTCGCGAAGTACTCGGCCTTCGAGTAGCCGTACGCGTACTCCTCGTCGGGCGGGCGCGCGGCGATGCCCAGCATCACGAGCGTCACCACCGCCGCTGCGAGGTTCACGAACGATTCGAGCGCGTCCGACAGGAGGCCTACCGAACCGGTGAGCCACCACGCCGCCGCCTTGAGCGCGATCGTCGCGACCGCGGCGGCGATCGAGAGCCAGGCGAAACGTAGGAGCGAGCCGCTCATCTTTTCAGCCCGCCGCGAGGGTGCGGACCGCGGCGGGCGGTCCTCCGGAACCAGGCGAAGCGTACGAGGGAGGTACGGCTCATGGCGGGATCGCCGCGATGATACGGGCGACGAACGCTTCCTGATCCCAAGTATCTCCGGGCACGGAGTGGCCGAGCCGCACGATCACGAGCGCGCGCGACGGGACGACGGTGACGTACTGCCCGGCATGGCCGCCGGCGTGAAAGACGTCGCCGGGCAGCGCCACCGGCGCCGCGCCTGCCGGTCGCTTGAGCCGCAGCCACCAGTGCGCGCCGTACCGGCTGCCGGGCAGCGCCGGCGTCGCCGCCGCGCGCACCCATCCCGGCGGCAGGATGCGCTCGCCGTTCCACACGCCGTCGCCGAGGAAGAGCAGGCCGAGCCGCGCCCAATCGCGTGCGGTGGCGTACATGAACGAGGACCCGACCAACGTGCCCGCCGCATCGGGCTCGAGCACCGCGCTTGCCATCCCGACCGGCCCGAACAGCGCGCGGCGCGGGAACGCCGCGTACTCCGCGCCGAGGAGGCCGCGCATCGCGCGGGCGAGGATGTTGGTCGTCCCCGTCGCGTACTCCCAATGGGTGCCCGGCGGGTGCGCGAGCGGCTTCGCCGCGGCGAACGCACCGGTGTCGTTGCTCGCCCAGAGCATGACGTTCACGTCCGAGAGCGGGTCGTCGTAGCGCTCGCTGAACTCGAGTCCGCTCGACATCCGGAGGAGCTGATCGACGGTGATCGCGCCGCGCGGGTCCCCGGGCGAGCGCCACTCGGGAACCGGCGCGGGCGCGTCGAGCCGCCAGGCGCCGCGGCCGACGAGCACGCCGGCGAGCGCGCCGACGACGCTCTTCGCCATCGACCAGCCGGGGAGCGGCATGTCGGGTCCGAACCCCGGCGCGTAGCGCTCGGCGACGATCCGCCCGCGATGGACGATCACGACCGCCCGCGTCCGCCGCGTCGGCGCCGGCCCGGGCTCGGCGAACGCTTCATCGAGCGCCCGCTCGAGGCGGGCGTCGGGCGGCGCCTGGTCGAGTGCCGGCGCCCGTGCCACCGGCGGCAGCTCCGGGGTCGCCGCTTTGAGCGCATCGACGCTCGTGCCGAGCACCAGCGTGCAGCCGATCCCGTTGCGGTACACCGCCCGCCGCGCGGCGAGCCCGAACATCGTCGCGGTCGCGACGCCTGCTGCACGATCGACCGCGACGCGAACGGGCGCGAGCGCGGGGTTCCGGTAGGCGGCGATGTCCTCGGCGACCACCGCTTCGGGCGCGCGGCCCGACACGAACACGCCCGAGCACACCGTCTTCGCGGCGAAGCCGGTCGCGACGTGCGCGACGCGCCAGGCGTACCAGCCGCTCCACGCGAGCGCTACGAGCACGAACACCCAGATCCCGACGATCACAGCGGCGGCGACGCAGCTCCGCGGGCCCTTGCCGTCCAGCTCGGCGCGCGCCCGCTCGCGGGCTTCGGCCATCACTTGGGCCGGGATGAGCCGCAGGGCGAGCGCGATCCCGAGCGGGAGCAGGACGAGCTCGTCGAGGTAGCCGAGAACCGGGATGAAGTCGGGGATGAGGTCGATCGGCGACAGCGCGTACGCGGCGATCCCCGCAACGAGCAGGCGGGCGTACCAGGGCGTGCGCGGATCGCGGGCGGCGAGGTAGAGCGCGAGCGTCTCGGTCTTCAGCCGCCGCGCCCAGTCGCGCACCTTGCCCATTGCGCGATCTTACAAGCAGACCTGGCAGCGATCGCGGGGTGGGGCGCGCACCGCGCCCCCGGCCGATGTAGAGTCGCAGCCCGTTGCCTGTGGAGAAGGAGAGAACCCCGTGAACAGAGCAGCCCTCGCATCCGTTGCGGCCGTGATCGCGCTTGCCGTCGTGCCGGCGCATCGCGCCGACGCGCAACAGCTCGAAGCGAACAAACGCAACGTCGTGGAGTTCTACGAGCTTGCGCTCAACAAGAAGGACTTCGCCGCGGCGTCGAAGTACCTCGGGTCACGCTACATCCAGCACAATCCGCTCGCGGCCGACGGTCCCGAGGGGCTGAAGGGCTTCATCGAGTTCCTGCGCGCGAAGTTCCCCGAGTCGCGCAGCGAGGTCAAGCGAGTGTTCGCCGAAGGGGATTACGTGATCCTGCACGTGCACTCGGTCCGGGAGCCGGGCACGCGCGGGCGCGCGATCGTCGACATCTTCAGGCTGGAGAACGGCAAGGTCGTCGAGCACTGGGACGTCGTCCAGGACATCCCGGAAAAAGCGGTGAACCCGAACGGGATGTTCTGAGCGCGCGGGCACTCAAGCGATGCTGCCCGGCTGCGTCTCCATCCACCGCGTCACGCCGGGCGCGGCGGCCTGGCGGCGGAAGCCGTTGGCAAAGCACATCCCGAGCGCGACGAGGTGCTCGATCTCGCGGATGCCGGTCCAGGGCGCGTCGACGTCGATCCGCAGCCCCTGCCAGTCGATCCAGACCGAGATCACGTCCTCGGGTTGCGGCGTCACGCGGCCCCAGTCGAGGAGCAGCGACTCGAGCTTCTCGTCCACGAGCGCGCGGCCGAGCCGGTGGTTGCGGGCGAGCACGACGTAGCGCTCGCGGAAGGTGCGGCTGCCGACCTCCGCCGGGGGCGTGCGCTCCACGAACTCCGCGCGCGCCTGCGCGAGCGCGATCTCGCGCGGGCTGAGGATGAGGCTCGAGAGCTTCTCGATGACCGGCTCGACCAGGGCCTTGCCGCGGTCGTAGCGTTCCTTGCCGATCAGTCGGAGCTCGGTCGCCGAGCCCTGCACGCTGCGCGTGGCCCAGGTCAGGGTCGGGCGGGCCTCGGGGCGGGCGGGGTCCTCGCGGTAGCGCACCTTCCACTTCACGCCGGCGCTTTCGCCGCGGACCGTGAAGACGGTGTCGCCGACCGCCGTTTCGTCGTACTGCCAGCCGAGCTCCTTCGTCCGCCGCGCGCGGGCGCGCGGGTCGTCGCTCGGCCCGCCGTTCCGGCGGAGGAACCAAACCGCGGCCGGCGCAATCGCGGCGATCGCGCCGAGCGCTGCGGCGGCGAGGAGCGTGGGCGAGCCGGCATCCATGGTCGTTCCCGGTGTCGCGCCGCCGACGGTGCGGCGGCAGATGGACGAAATGCTAATGGCATAGAGGGAGCGCGGCGCGGCACTCGTACCGCTTTCCCCGCGGCGCCGGGACGTGCGGCGCCGCCGGGCCGACAAACGGCACAAAAGAATGATGGCAAGACGACAGCGCGAGGCGGCGGACCGCGCGCTACCAGAACTTGAGGCAGTCGCCTTTGGCGACGACCGGGCCGGTGGGAAGACCGCTCTTCGAGCCGCCGGCCGGCTCGACGCTGATCGCGAGCGCGGGGAAGTCCTTGAGCGACTCGTCGGCCGCCGCCGCCAGCTTGATCGTGCCTTTCTCGTCCCGCGGCAGCATGCCGAGCGACTTCGGCGGCTCGCCCGCCGTCGCCGGGAGGCCCCAGAGCTCGTACCCGTGCTCCGCCGGGGCGTCGCCGAGTGCGACTTTTTTCACCCAGAGCTCGTCCGAATTGCGACCGGCGTAAGCGACGAAGACGAGCTTCTCGCTATCCTGGGTCGCGTGCAGCAGCGCGACGTACGAAGGCTGCATGCCCTTGAGCGGCACTTCGACCGTCTTCACCACTTCGATCGTGTCGGGCGGCCGCAGGGCCATCGCCGCGACCAGCGCCGCCGCGCACCCGGTCGCGACCAGGCCCCAGTTCCGCCAGAACGCGAGGCTGTCCCAGAACCCGCCCTTCGCCTCGGGCGCACCGCCGCCGACCCGCGACTGGATCAGCGTCCACACCCGCCGCGGCGGGCGGACCTCCGCGATCGCGGCGGCCATCGGCGCGAGCCGGCTCTCCCATTCGCCGACCGTGCGCCGGAGCGCGGCATCCTCGCGGAGCCACGCCTGGAAGCGCGCTCGCGCGCGGCCGCGGAGCGTGCCGAGCACGTACTCCGCCGCGAGCCTGTCCTGCAGCGCCGGTTTCCCTCGGTACCTCATTCCGTCCCTGTCACAACGCCCCCAGGCAGCCCTTCAGCCGCTCCAGTCCCCGCCGCACCCACGTCTTCACGGTCCCGAGCGGCTCGCGCATGTGGCTCGCGAGCTCCGAGTGCGAGAGTCCCTCGTAGAAGGCGAGCATGATCGCCTGGCGCTGCTTCGCCTCCAGCCGGCGGAGGCAGTCGCCGAGCGCCTTCGCATCCGTGGATCGGGCGAGCTCGTCGAGCGGCCCCGGGTCCTCGCTCGCGATGCTCTCGAGCGGGTCCTCGCCGTCGTCCTCCGGGCCGGCGAGGCTGACCTCGAGCCTCGGCCGCCGCAGCCAGTCGAGGCAGCGGTTGCGCACGATGCTGGTCATCCAGGTCATCGGCGCCGACCGCCCCGCTTCGTACGAGCCGGCGTGGTTCCAGATGCTCACGTAGCAGTCCTGGAGCACCTCCTCCGCCCAGTCCTCCCGCCGCAATATACGCAGCGCGACGCCGAACAGTTTCGCGGAAGTACTCTGGTACAGGCGGGCAAATGCCGCCTGGTCCTTGCGGGCGCAGGCCGCGAGCAGCCCCGCCAGCACCTGGTTCTGGGCGGGGTCCACGCCTCAGATCCCCCGCCGGAGGCAGAAGTTCACGGCCGTTTGGTGCGCTGCCACTGCACGTCCGCCCCGCCGCCGGCGCGGTTCAGCACGCGTCCGAGGATGAAGAGGAGATCGGACAGGCGGTTCAGGTAGACGCGGCCGGTGGCGGGCAGCTGCTCCGCCCGTCCGAGCGAAACCAGCGAACGCTCCGCGCGTCGGCACACGGTCCGCGCGAGGTGGGCGAGCGCTGCCGCCCGCGTACCGCCGGGCAGGATGAACTCCTTGAGCGGCGCGAGGCCGGCGTTGAACTGCGCCACGAGCGCCTCGAGTGTCGCGACCTGCGCGTCGGTCATCATCGGGCGACCGGGGATCGCAAGCTCGCCCCCGAGGTCGAAGAGATCGTGCTGGATGCCGGTGAGCGCCGCCCGTACGTCGGCCGGCAGCTCCTCGGCGAGCAGCACGCCGAGCGCCGAGTTCAGCTCGTCGACCTCGCCGAGCGCGACGACCCGAAGGCTGTCCTTCGGTACCCGCGACCCGTCCGCGAGCCCGGTCTCGCCGGCGTCGCCGGTGCGCGTGGTGATCTTCGACAGGCGGTGGCCCATAGGGGCGGAATATAGCTCAGCCGGTCCCCGGCTCCCGCGCCGCAGCACCCCCCGCGCGGACGCGAGCCAAAAGAAAACGGCCCCGCGACGCGCGGGGCCGCAGCCCGCCGGGGGGAGGCGGGCGGCGACGGCACCAGCTGAGGGGAGGCCCGTCGAAGCCCGATACGGGGACGGGCGCGGTTTGGATGCAGGGACCGCGCTACAGGAACCGGGTCAGCAGATCGGTCGACGACTCGCGGCCGAGCTTGTCGTAGTGCGCCTCCAGGAAGGCGCTGCCGCGGCTGCGGCCGAGCTGGTGCAGGTACATGAGGAAGTCCCACTGCGCGTTGAGCTTGGACGACGTGCCGAGCTTGCGCATCTCCTCCTCGGCGTCGATGCAGTGCATGTACATCCGCTTGAGCCGCCCGTCGTCGTCGAACCCCGAGTCGACCAGCTTGGTCACGAAGTTGATCGCGCGCATCTCGCGCATCAGCGACGAGTTGAACGACAGCGTGTTGATCCGGTCGAAGATCGCCTGCGCGGTCTTCGGCACCTCGTCGATCACGATCGGGTTGATCATCACCAGCACGACGTCGCGCGAGTCGCAGTTGTAGATCAGCGGGAAGATCGGCGGGTTGCCCATGTAGCCGCCGTCCCAGTAGTGATCGCCCGCCACCTCGACCGCCTGGAACATGAACGGCAGGCAGGCCGAAGCGAGCACCGCCTCGATGCACATCTCGTGGCACTCGAACACCCGGATGCGACCCGTCTTGACGTTCGCCGCGCAGGTGAAGAGCCGCACCTTCGACTCGCGGCGCAGCCGCTCGAAGTCGATCACTTCCAGCAGCACGTCGCGCAGCGGGTGCTGGTTGAGCGGGTTGAACTGGTAGGGCGACAGGAACCGCGTCATGGCGTCGAACATCAGCCACAGCGGCGAGTGGTCCATGCTGCCGGGGCTGGTCGCCTTGTCGAGCCAGGAGGGCTGGAGCGGGGAGTAGGCGGCGACCTCGCCGATCCTGGTCCAGAACTCGCGCAGCTTCTCGCGCGCCCCCTGCTTCCCGCCGACCGAGAGGCCGTAGGCGAGGACCGCCGCGTTCATCGCGCCGGCGCTGGTCCCCACCACGCCTTCGATCGCGATCCGGTCGTCCTCGAGCAGGCGGTCGAGCACCCCCCAGGCGAACGCGCCGTGCGAGCCGCCGCCCTGCAGCGCGAGGTTGATCGTCTTCTCGGATTTGGTCATGGCCGGTCCCTGCGATTCGCACGAGCCTACGCCCGCACCGGCGGCCGCGCCAACGGACGCCGGGGGTTCGTCGCGAGCGGTACGACGCCCTTACGCCTACACTCGCTCGGTGCGTGCATCCGGCCGGCGCCCCGGTCCGTACCCCACTCGAGGGGCGGACGGCGCGTTCGCTGCAAGGTTCGCGCGCGGGCGCCGACCTAACCCGGCGCAGCCCGAACCGCCAGACCCCACCACACGAAGGGAATAGACCGGTGCACGCAACGCTCCCGCTCCTGCGCAACCGCGACTTCCCGGCAATCGCCCGCAAGCGCCTGGAGACCCTCCAGGTCAACGTCGGCTACAGGTGCAACCAGACCTGCACGCACTGCCACGTCAACGCCGGCCCGAACCGCACCGAGGTGATGCCGCGCGAGGTCGCCGACACCGTGCTCGCGTTCCTCCGCAACTCGGAGGTGAGGACGCTCGACCTGACCGGCGGCGCCCCCGAGCTGAACCCGCACTTCCGCTACCTCGTCGCCGAAGCGCGGAAACTGGGCGTGAAGGTGATGGACCGGTGCAACCTCACGGTCCTGAACGAGCCGGGACACGAAGACCTCGCCGAATTCCTCGCCGCGCATCGACGTCGAGGTCGTCGCCTCGCTCCCGTGCTATCTCGAAGACAATGTCGACCGCCAACGCGGCAAGGGTGTGTTCGCCGGCAGCATCGTCGGCCTGCGGAAGCTCAACGCGCTCGGCTACGGCAAGGCGGATTCCGGGCTCGTGCTCAACCTCGTCTACAACCCGCAGGGGCCGTCGCTCCCGCCGGCGCAGGTGCCGCTCGAGGACGCCTACCGCGGGCATCTCCGCGCCGAGTACGGCGTCGAGTTCAATCGGCTCTTCACGCTCGCCAACATGCCGATCGCCCGCTTCGGCTCGATGCTGATCTCGAAGGGGCAGTTCAACGCGTACATGGCGCTGCTCCAGGCGAGCTACCGCGAGGAGAACCTCGAGCAGGTGATGTGCCGGACGCTCCTCTCGGTCGACTGGCAGGGCTACGTCTACGACTGCGACTTCAACCAGATGCTCGAGCTGCCGGCGCGCATCGGCGGTCGGCGTCGCACGCGGCTCGCCGACCTCGTCGGCAGGGATCTCGCCGGGCGGCCGATCGTCGTCGCCGACCACTGCTTCGGCTGCACCGCGGGCCAGGGCTCGAGCTGCGGCGGGGCGCTCGCGTAGGGCAGGCCGATGAGCCGCGACGCGCCGGGCAGAAACTGTCCGCTCTCCTACCGGTACTCGCCGGAGGTGTTCCGGCGCGCGCCCGAGATCGAGGCGGGAACGCTGTACGTGATCGGCGGGCTGTACGGCAATCGGTTCGCCCTCGACGCCATCCTCGATCTCGCGGCGCAGGAGTCGCCCGCGCCGACGCTCGTGTTCAACGGCGATTTCAACTGGTTCGACGTCGATCCCGGCGGCTTCGCGGCGCTCAACGCGCGCGTGCTGGAGCACCTGGCGCTCCGCGGGAACGTCGAGACCGAGCTCGCGAACGACGGCGACGAAGCCGGGTGCGGCTGCGCGTATCCGGAGTACGTCGGCGATGCCGACGTCGCGCGCTCGAACGCGATCCTCGGGCGACTGCGGGAGACGGCGCGCGGCTTCCCGCGGCTCCGCGGGCGCCTCGGCGGCCTGCCGATGCACGCGGTCGCGGCCGTGGCGGGCGTGCGCATCGGGATCGTCCACGGCGATGCCTGGTCGCTCGCCGGGTGGCGCTTCTCCCAGGAGACGCTCGCGGACGAGGTGCTCGACCGCGCGTTCGACGCCGCGAACGTGGACGTGTTCGCCTCGAGCCACACCTGCCTCCCGGTGACGTATCGCGCGCCCGCGGGCGTGATCGCGAACAACGGCGCCGCCGGAATGCCGAACTTCCGCGGCACCCGCTACGGGCTCGTCACGCGCATTGCCGCTGCCGAGCGCGCCGACGCGCGCTACCGGGAGCGGCTCGGTCCGATCGTCGTCGAGACGCTCGCAGTCCGTTACGATCACGAGCGATGGCTCGCGCAGTTCGACCGCCTGTGGCCGGCGGGCTCGCCGGCGGCGGTGTCCTACCGCAAACGGATCACCGACGGCCCGGGCTACGAGCCGGCGCGCGCCGTAAGGGTGTCCGCTGCGCTGCGACAGAACGCTGCAACCGGATAAGGGGAGCAGCATGAGCAAAGGCCGTCTGGCAGTGCTCGGCATCATCGCCGCGCTCATTGCGGCCTTCCTCTGGTTCGATCTCCAGAGCTACTTCAGCCTCGATTACTTCAAGGCGGAACAGGCGGCGATCGACGCCTATTTCCTGGCGCACCCGCTGCAGACCGCGGCGATCTACTTCGCGATCTACGTCGCGGTAACCGGGCTCTCGCTTCCCGGCGCCGCGATCATGACGCTCGTGGGCGGCGCGATCTTCGGGCTCGTGTGGGGCACCGTGATCGTGTCGTTCGCCTCCGTCATCGGCGCGACGCTCGCCTTCCTCGCCAGCCGGTACCTCTTCCGCGATGCCATCCAGGCGAAGTTCGGCGACAAGCTCGCGGCGATCAACCGCGGCGTCGAGAAAGAGGGCGCGTTCTACCTCTTCGCGCTGCGGCTCGTACCGGCGTTCCCGTTCTTCGTGATCAATCTCGTCATGGGCCTCACGCCCATCGCGACGCGGACGTTCTACTGGGTGAGCCAGCTCGGCATGCTCGCCGGCACGATCGTGTACGTGAACGCCGGGACGCAGATCGCGCGCATCGACTCGCTGGCCGGGCTCGTGTCGCCGGGCCTTATCGGCTCGTTCGTGCTGCTCGGCGTCTTTCCGCTGATCGCGAAGCGGTCGTCGACTGGCTGAAGGTGCGAAAGGTGTACGCCAGGTGGCGGAAGCCGGCGAAGTTCGATCGCAACCTGGTCGTGATCGGTGCCGGCTCCGCGGGGCTCGTGTCGGCCTACATCGGCGCCGCGGTCAAGGCGAAGGTGACTCTGGTCGAGAAGCACAAGATGGGCGGCGACTGCCTCAACTTCGGCTGCGTGCCGTCGAAGGCGCTGATCCGCTCGGCGAAGTTCCTGTCGCACGTCAAGCGCGCGCGCGAGTTCGGAGCAAGGAGCGCGGCGGCGGACTTCCAGTTCCGGGACGTGATGGACCGGGTGCATCGCGTGATCAGGACCGTCGAGCCGCACGACTCGGCCGAGCGCTACGCCGAGCCTCGGCGTCGACGTCGTGCGGGGCGAGGCGAAGATCACCTCGCCGTGGTCGGTCGAGATCAGGCGCGCCGACGGCGCGAAGCAGACGTTGACCACGCGCTCGATCGTCATCGCCGCGGGTGCGGCGCCGTTCGTGCCGCCGATTCCGGGCATCGAGGAGGTCGGCTACGTCACATCGGATACCGTCTGGGAGCTCCGGGACCTGCCGCAGCGGCTGATCGTCCTCGGCGGCGGCCCGATCGGCGCGGAGCTTGCGCAGTCGTTCGCGCGCCTCGGCTCGAAGGTGACCCAGGTCGAGATGCTGCCGCGGATCATGATCAAGGAGGATCCCGAGATCTCCGAGATGGTCGCGCACCGCTTCCGCCGGGAGGGCATCGACGTGCGCGTCGACACCAAGGCGAAGGCGTTCAAGGTCGTGGACGGCGAGAAGGTCATGGTCGCCGAGCACGACGGCAAGGACGTCGAGATCCCGTTCGACGTGCTGCTGTGCGCGGTCGGGCGCGTCGCACGCACCAAGGGCTACGGCCTGGAGGAGCTCGGCATCCCGGTGACGAAGAGCCGCACGGTCGAGGTGAACGAGCACTTGCAGACGATCTACCCGAACATCTACGCCTGCGGCGACGTCGCCGGCCCGTACCAGTTCACGCACACCGCGGCGCACATGGCGTGGTACTGCGCGGTCAACGCGCTGTTCGGCCGGTTCAGGAAATACAAGGTCGACTACTCGGTGATCCCGTGGGCGACCTTCACCGAGCCCGAGGTCGCGCGCGTCGGCCTGAACGAGACCGAGGCGAAGGAGCGCGGCATCCCGTACGAGGTGACGACCTACGGGCTCGACGACCTCGACCGGGCGATCGCCGACGGCGAGGCCGAAGGCGTCGTCAAGGTGCTGACCGTGCCGGGCAAGGACCGCATCCTCGGCGTCACGATCGCCGGCGAGCACGCGGGCGACGTCATCGCGGAGTACGTCGCCGCGATGAAGCACGGCTTCGGGCTGAACAAGATCCTCGGCACGATCCACATCTACCCGACGCTCACCGAGGCGAACAAGTACGCCGCCGGGGTCTGGAAGCGGGCGCACGCGCCGCAGGGCGTGCTGCGCTGGCTCGAGCGCTATCATCGCTGGATGCGCGGCGGCGGCGGAACAGCGCGTGCGCCGTCGCGCGAGGCGGGGCGCGGCGGCGGAAGCCCGCAGCCCGCCCCCGTACGCGAGCCGGCGCACCGCGCCGCGGAGCGGCAGGCCTGAGGCGGCGAAGCGGCCGCGCGCTCGCGCGGGGCTAAACTCGCGGCATCGTGAGCCCGCGGCTCTCCATCGTCATCCCTGCTCTCGACGAGGCGGCCGGCATCGGCGCGACGCTGGCGGCGTTGCAGCCGCTCCGCGCGGCGGGTCACGAGGTGATCGTCGTCGACGGCGGGAGCCGCGACGGCACGCCGGCGGCGGCGCAGCCGCTCGCCGACCGCGTCCTCGCGGCGCCACGCGGCCGCGCGAGCCAGATGAATGCCGGCGCCGACCGGGCCGTGGGCGAGATCCTGCTCTTCCTGCACGCCGACACGCGCCTCCCGCCGGGCGCGGACCGTGCGGTGCTCGACGGGCTCGCCGCATCCGGGGCGAGGTGGGGCCGCTTTGACGTGCGGATCGAAGGCCGCAGCCCGCTGCTCGCGCTGGTGGCGTGGCTCATGAACCGTCGCTCGAGGCTCACCGGCATCGCGACCGGCGACCAGGCGATGTTCGTGACGCGGGAGGCCTTCGCCACGGTCGGCGGGTTTCCGGCACTCGCGCTGATGGAGGACGTCGAGCTGAGCACGCGGCTGAGGCGCGTTTCGCCGCCGCTCTGCCTCGGCGACCGCGTCGTCACGTCGGGCCGGCGCTGGGAGTCGCGCGGAGTCTTCCGGACGATCGTGCTCATGTGGTGGCTGCGCCTGCGCTACTTCCTGGGCGCCTCGCCCGAGCGCCTGCGCCGGATCTACTACGGTTGACCCCGATCCTGGTCTTCGCCAAGGCGCCGGTCCCCGGCGAGGTGAAGACACGCCTCATTCCTGCCCTGGGCGCCGCCGGCGCGGCGGCGCTGCACGAGCGGCTCGTCGCGCGGACGCTCGCGACCGCAGCGGCGGCCGCGACCGGTCCGGTCGAGCTCTGCTGCGCGCCGGACGCCACTCATCCGGCGCTCGCTACGCTCGCGCACGCGCAGGGCGCGACGCTCGGCGGGCAAGGCCCCGGCGATCTCGGCGACCGGATGCACGCCGCGTTCCGGCGGGCGCTCGCCGGCGCGCCGGGCGCGATCGTGATCGGCTGCGACTGTCCGGCGCTGACGCCCGAGCGCCTGCGCGAGGCAGCCGCGGCGCTTGCGGGCGGCCACGACGCGGTGATCGCGCCCGCCGAGGACGGCGGCTACGTGCTGATCGGCTTGAGGCGCGCGGAGCGATCGCTCTTCGACGGGATCGGCTGGGGCGGGACGACGGTGCTCGACGAGACCCGCGCGCGCCTCGCCGCGCTCGGCTGGCGGTGGCGCGAGCTCGCAACCCTGTGGGACGTCGATCGTCCGGAGGACGTGGCGCGGCTGCGGCGCGAGATCGGCGGCGGCCTGGTCGACGGGCCGTGAAGCGCCTTCTCCTCGTCGGCGGCGGCCACGCGCACGTCGAAGTGCTGCGCCGTTTCGGCCTGGCGCCGCTTCCGGGCGTCGAACCGGTCCTCGTCAGCCCGCACCGCCTCACGCCCTACTCGGGGATGCTGCCGGGGCTCGTCGCGGGCCACTACGAGCACGCGGCGGTGCACATCGACCTCGAGCGCGCGGCCCGCTTCGCCGGGGCGCGTTTCCTGCAAACGCTCGCTGCCGGGCTCGATACGCACCGGCGCGTCGCAACGCTCGCCAGCGGCGGGTCGCTCGAATTCGATCTCGTCTCGCTCGACGTCGGCTCCACGCCGGCGACCGCCGGGGTTCCGGGCGCGGCCGAGCACGCGATCGGCGTGAAGCCGGTCGACCGGTTCCTCCAGGTCTGGGACGAGTGGCGCGAGCGCGCGCGGACCGGGACGCTGCGCCGCCTGCTCGTGGTCGGCGGCGGCGCGGCCGGCGTCGAGACCATCCTCGCAATGCACGCCCGCCTTGCGCGCGAGACCGGACGCCCCGACGCGGTCGCGTGCGCGCTCGCGACCGACGCCGACCGGCTCCTGCCGATGCATCCGCCGCGGGTGCAGGACCTCCTCGGGCACGTTCTCGCCCGCCGCGGGATCCGCCTGTATCTTGCGACGCCTGCGGCCCGGATCGAGCCGGGGGCGATGATCGCCGCGGACGGCAGCCGGATCGCCGCCGACGCGATCGTGTGGACGACCGGCGCGGCCGCTCCGCCGTGGCTCCGGGAGCTCGGCGTCGCCCTCGATGCGGCCGGGTTCGTCGCGGTGAACGAGTCCCTGCAGTCGATCTCGGACGAGCGCGTGTTCGCGGCCGGCGACTGCGCGACGATGATCGCGCAACCGCGCCCGCGCTCGGGCGTGTTCGCCGTGCGCCAGGGGCCGCCGCTCGCGGCCAACCTTCGCGCCGCGCTCGAGGGACGGCCGCTCGCACGCTACGTGCCGCAGACGCACGCGCTGTCGCTGATCTCGACCGGGGACCGCCGCGCCGTCGCCGCACGCGGCGGCTGGGCGGCCGAAGGCGCGTGGGTGTGGCGCTGGAAGGACTGGATCGACCGGCGGTTCGTCGCGCGCTACGCCGCGCTCTAGGCGCGGCTCAACAGCGCGCCGGCGATCGTTCCCCACTCGTCCTCGAGCGAACCGGTGAACTCGGGCTGCTTCGCCTGCCGGTACCAGTAGCGCGCGTTGTCCCCGTCGCCCTCCTGGCGATGAAGATAGGCGTGGACCCAGGCGGCGTCGCGGCTCTTCGCCGACATCACGATCCGGTGCGCCTGGTCCCAGTCGCCGCGCGCGGCGTGCCACAGGGCCTCGAGCGGCTTCCCGAGGCCGGCGGGCGGGTGCGGCGAGGCGAGCGAGCCGCGGAATGCGTCGAGCGTCACCGGCGCTCGCGCCATACGATGTTCAGCGTGGTCGGCATCGGCATGTCGTAATTATCCCCGCGTTGCAGTCGCACGGCGGATTCGCCAAACTTCGACCATGACGACGGTCCTCCTGTTCCGCGACGACCCCTATCTCCGGCAGTGCGAGACGACGGTGACGGCCGCCGACGAGCGCGGCGTCCGGCTCGCCCGGACCGTGTTCTACCCGGCGGGTGGCGGGCAGCCGGGCGACACCGGCACGCTCCGCTTCGCCGGCGGCGAGGCGGCGATCGTCGACACCGCGAAGGGCGACGGGCCGGACGAGGTGATCCACGTCCTTGCGCCCGGTACCGCGATGCCCGCCCCGGGCACCGCGGTCGTCGCCGAGATCGACTGGGCGCGGCGCCATCGGCACATGCGCTTCCACACCTGCCTGCACCTGCTGTGCGCCGCGGTGCCGTACCCGGTGACCGGCGGGCGCATCGCGGCCGACAAGGCGCACCTCGATTTCGACCTGCAGGGCGCCGCGGTCGAGAAGGAGGCGGTCGAGGCCAGGCTGAACGCGCTCGTCCGCGCCGGGCATCGCGTGGCGCCGCGCTGGATCACCGACGAGGAGCTCGCGGCGAGCCCGGAGCTGGTGCGCACGATGTCGGTCGCGCCGCCCATGGGGCAGGGGCGGGTGCGGCTGCTCGAGGTCGACGGCGTCGATCTCCAGGCGTGCGGCGGCACGCACGTCGCGAACACCGCCGAGATCGGGCCGGTGGCGGTGTTGAAGATCCGGAGCGAAGGCAAGCGCAACAAGCGGATCACCATCGGGTTTGCCGGAGAGGCGGTGACCGGATGAACGCGAGCGTCCAGCCTTCGGCGGCCAGCCTGGTCGTGCGCGAGGCCGGTGAGCGCGACCTGCCGGGAATCACCGCGATCTACGCGCATCACGTCCGCACCGGGCTCGCGACGTTCGAGGTCGTGCCGCCCGACGCGGCCGAGATGGCGCGCCGGCGGGCGAACGTGCTCGCCTGCGAGTTGCCGTACTTCGTGGCCGAGGACGGCGGCGAGGTTCTCGGCTACGCGTACGCCGCCCCGTATCGCACGCGCGCCGGCTACCGCTACACGGTCGAGGACTCGATCTACGTCGACCCGGCGGCGGTCGCGCGCGGCGTCGGGCGGCGACTCCTCGAGCGGCTGATCGAGGCCTGCGCGGCCTGCGGCTGCCGGCAGATGGTCGCGGTCATCGGCGACACCGCCAATCTCGCCTCGATCGGTCTGCACGAGGCGTGCGGTTTCACGCGCGTCGGCACGCTGCCGTCGGTCGGCTTCAAGTTCGGGCGCTGGGTGGACAGCGTGCTGATGCAGCGCGCGCTCGCCGCGGGCGACCGCTCGCCGCCGGGCGCGGGAGGGGCACGGTTTTGAGGAGCCATCACGACATGGGCGGGCGGCCGGCCGGGCCGGTCGAGCGCGACGAGCACGCGTACGACGAGTGGGAGCAGCGCGTCGATGCGCTGATGATGCTGCTCTCCGACAAGGAGCGGCGGCTCCTGCGGGTCGACGAGCTACGCCGGAACATCGAGAGCCTCGGCGCCGAGGCGTACGATCGCATGGGCTACTACGAGCGCTGGATGCACGCGATCGCGCAGACGCTGATCCAGCGCGGCGTGATCTCGATCGACGAGCTCGGACGCACGATGGCGGGCAAGGACGGGGACGATGGGGACTGAAGCCGCGCGCGCGCAGTTCCGGCCCGGCGACCGCGTGCGGGTGCGCGCCGCGTACCCGCCGGGACACGTCCGGACGCCGTACTACTGCCGCGGGCACGTCGGCGTGATCGAGCGGCTGTGCGGCGCTTTCGCCAATCCGGAGGAGCTCGCGTACAACCGCCCGGGCGTGCCGGCGCAGCCGCTCTATCGCGTCCGGTTCAAGGCCACTCGAGCTGTGGCCGGACTACCACGAGGATCCGCAGGACGTGGTGGAGATCGAGCTCTATCAGCACTGGCTGGAGGACGCGTCATGAACGATCCCGCCGGGCCCGCCCCCGAGAATTCGCGCGGCTACTACCGCCGCATGCAGGCGGCCGTCGAGGAGCTCCTGATCCTCAAGGGCGTGGTCACCGCCGCCGACGTCGACCGCCAGGTCGAGGCGATGGCGAGCCGCAGCCCGGCGCGCGGCGCGCGGATGGTCGCGCACGCCTGGGTCGATCCGGACTACAGGGCACGCGCGCTCGCCGACGGCTCGGCGGCGGCGGAGGAGCTCGGCCTCGAGGTCGGTCCGCTGCGGCTGATCGTGGTCGAGAACACGCCCGACGTGCACAACGTCATCGTGTGCACGCTCTGCTCCTGCTATCCGCGGATGCTGCTCGGCATTCCGCCGGAGTGGTACAAGAGCCGCGCCTACCGCTCGCGGGTGGTGCGCGACCCGCGCACGGTGCTTGCCGAGTTCGGGACGCGGATCCCGGACGGGGTGCGGATCCGGGTCCACGATTCGACCGCCGACATGCGCTACATCGTCCTGCCGATGCGACCGGCGGGTACCGAGGGCTGGGGCGAGGAGCGCCTCGCCGGCCTCGTCACCCGCGACAGCCTCATCGGCGTCGAGCGGCTGCCCGACACCGTCTAGCGCCGCGTGGCCGCCGGGCGAGGCGCGCGGCCCCGGGGCGTAAACTGCGTTTCCCCACGAGGAGAGGAGGAACGCGAATGTCCGAAACCATCCGCAGGCTCCAGTATTTCGCGCTGCAGGTCCCCGACCAGCCGGGCGAGGGCGCCCGCCTGCTGCAGGGGCTGCGGGACGAGAACGTGAACCTGCTCGCCGTCACCGGTTTCCCGACCGGCAAGAAGGCCCAGGTCGACCTCGTCCCGGAGGACGCCGCGGCGCTGAAGACGGCCGCCAAGAAGCTGAAGCTCAAGCTCGGCCCCGCCAAGACGTGTTTCGTGATCCAGGGCGACGACCGCGTCGGCGCGCTGACCGACACGTTCACCCGTCTCGCCGAGGCGAAGATCAACCTCGTCGCCTCGCAGGCGGTCACCGCGGGCATGGGCCGCTACGGCGCGATTTTCTGGGTCAAGCCTCGCGACGCGAACAAGACCGCGAAACTGCTAGCGGCAACCTAGTCGCATAACTGCACGGCTTGGGGGATCTGCAAGGGGGACTTCAGTCCCCCTTGTTCGTTGGGGGATATACAAGGGGAATCTCCCCTTGTTCGTGCTTGGCTCGGGAAACCGAGGAATGTTTTCCGGCGTCAGTCGGAAAAAAATTCCTCGGGGCGGCTGAGGAGGAGGGGTGCCGCCCCGAGGGTCCACAGGAGAGGAGGATCCCGGGCGGCGTTCTGTGGCGAACGCTAACCGGGGACGACGAAACTGCCATTTACCCGCCGGGAAACTACGCCCAGCTGATCCTTAAACCCAGTCTATTGCGCTGCCAGATATTCGTCCAATCGATTTGATGGATTCCAGTCATCGATCGGGACGATAATGTCCACGTCATCGCGGACGCGCCATGCGCGTCAGCCGAATAACCGCGCCGGGGCTGTGGGAAACATTCCCGCCGGTGCGCCGCCGAGCGCATCCGCGACCAGCCACGCGGCCCCGAGCGCCGCTATGGCGAGCACGGTGTACGTCACGGCGCCGAGCAAGTGGTCGAATCGCATTTCCATGTTCCAGTCAGGGTCTGGCTGCGCGGTGCGCAGCTCGCCCTTTCAACATAGTGCGCCGCACGATATCCTTCAAATCGATCTTTCGGATCTGATTCATCGGTTCCATGGATATTCGGGCAGTCGACCTGAATCTGCTCGTCGCGCTCGATGCGCTGCTGAGCGAGCGCAACGTCACGCGCGCGGCGAGCCGGCTCAAGCTCTCCCAGTCGGCGATGAGCGCGACGCTCGGCCGGCTGCGCGCGCTCTTCAATGACCCGCTGCTCCTCCGCACGGCTGGCGGGATGCTCCCCACTTCCAAGGGGCTGGAGCTCGCGGCGCCGGTGAAGCAGCTGATCGCGGACGTCGGCCGCCTCGTCCAGCAGGCCGGCGCGTTCGACCCGGCGACGGCGCAGGTGACGTTCACCATCGCGGCGTCGGACTACGTCGAGTACGCGATCTTGCCGCAGCTCGTCGACCGGCTCGAGGCCGCCGCGCCGTTCGCGCGCCTGGCGGTGCGGCCCATGGACTTCAGCGCCGTGGGTCGCCAGCTCGAGGCGGCCGAGGTCGACCTCGGCATCCTCGGCGCCGGGTTCGCGCCGCCGAACGTCCGCTCGCGGCCGCTTTACCTCGAGCGCTTCGTGTGCGTCGTCCGCCGCGACCACCCCCAGGTCCGGGACCGGCTCACGCTCGACAGCTTCTGCGCGCTCGACCACCTCCTCGTGTCGCCGTCCGGCGGCTCTTTCACGGCGGCGACCGACGACGTCCTGGCGGCGATCGGCCGCCAGCGCCGGGTGCGCCTGTCGGTGCCGCACTTCCTGCTGGTGCCGGAGATCCTGATGCGCTCGGACATGATCGCGATGCTGCCCGAGCGGCTCGCCCGGGGGTACCGGGACCGGTTCCGCGTGTTCGAGTTGCCGTTCGAGATGCCGCCGTTCACGATCGCCGAGGTCTGGCACGAGCGCACGCACCGCGACCCGGCTCTCGTCTGGCTGCGGCAGACGCTCGCTGAACTGCTGCGCGACGGCGCCGCGGCGGCGGCACCTGCGCCGCGGAAGCGGGTGGTACCGCCGCGGCGGAAGCGCGCCTGACGCGGGCTCGCGCCGCGCTGCGCGCGCGGCATCTTAAGCGTGCGCTCGCGTTGACTGAGTCGGCGTCCGAGCGCAGAATTTCCGCGCTCGACCGAGCGAATGGAAGCGCAATCTCGATCGCAAGCGGAGAACAAGCGGCCGCCGAGCCGCGTTCCCGGTCAACAAGGAGGCAGGCGATGAAGGGTTTGCAGCGCACGGCACTTGCATTGCTCGCGGGCGGGCTCGTCGCCGCGGCGCAGGCGCAGGACATCCGGCTCTACGCGTTCAGCTCCGGCGCGCTCACGCTCGGCAAGGGCATCCTCCAGAATTTCGCCCCACTGGAGCCGCCGATCCAGCTGCCCGTCGGCTTCTACGTGATCCGGCATCCCCGTGGCAACGTCGTCTTCGACACCGGCAACAACGACAAGCTGATCACCGACCCGAACTACTGGCCGCCCGCGCTCGCGGCGATGAAGCCGGCGATGACGCCGGAGGTCGCGATCGACGCCCAGCTGCGCAGGATCGGCTTGTCGCCCGACGACATCACCTACGTCGTCGTGAGCCACCTCCATCTCGACCACGGCGGGAATATCGCCAAGTTCCCGAAGTCGACGCTGGTCGTCCAGCGCGACGAGGTCAGCAACGCCTTCTGGCCGAAGGCGGGCACCGCCGGCCCGTACGTCCTCGGCGACTTCGTGGGCTTGCGCGACGGCAAGCAGAGCATGATCCAGCTCGACGGCGACCTCGACCTCTTCGGCGACGGCACGCTCGTGGTGAAGCGCTGGGTCGCGCACACCCCGGGCAGCCAGATGATGACCGTGCGGCTGAAGAACACCGGTCTGGCGATTCTTACCGGCGACAACGTGTACTTCCGCGAGAACGTCGAGAAGAACCTGCCGCCGAACATCGTGCTCGCCTACTACCCGACCGGCTTCTACACCGCCTACGAGTGGATCCGGCAGCAGATGGCGCGGCAGAAGGCCGATTTCTTCACCGCGCACGACCCCGACGCGTTCAAGGCGATGAAGAAGGCGCCGGACTACTACGATTAGGCGCCGCCCCCCGCACCCCCGATGACGCCGGGGCGCGACCCGCCCCGGCGTCTGCGTTTCTGAGGCTCTCGCCGTGCCCCCGGTCGTCGTTGCCGACAAGCTGAGCAAGTCCTACGGCCCCCGGCAGGCCGTCGATTCGGTGTCCTTCGACGTGCAGCCGGGCGAGGTGATGGGGCTGCTCGGGCCCAACGGCTCGGGCAAGAGCACGATCCTCCGCATCCTCACCGGCTACCTGCAGCCGTCGTCCGGCAGGGCGTGGATCATGGGGCACGACGTCGTCACCGCGAGCCTGCAGGCGCGCGAACAGCTCGGCTACGTGCCCGAGGACGCGCCGCTCTACACTCACATGCGCGTGCGGGAGTTCCTCGCGTTCATGGGCAGGGTGCGCGGCCTCGACGGTGCGGCGCTCCGGCGCGCGCTCGACGAGGTGGTCGAGCGGCTCGCCTGCGCGAGCGTCGTCGATACGCCGATCGGCCGGCTCTCGCGCGGCTACCGGCAGCGCATCGCGATCGCGCAGGCGCTGCTCGGGCGGCCCAAGCTGCTCGTGCTCGACGAGCCGACCAACGGCCTCGACCCGCGCCAGATCATCGAGGTGCGCGAGCTGATCCGGGCGCTGGCGCAGGAGCTCGCCGTGCTGGTCACCTCGCACATCCTCGCCGAGGTCGAGCGTGTCGCGCACCGCGTGGCGATCCTGCTCGACGGCCGGCTGCTCGCGGTGCACACGCTTGCCGGCGCGGCGGTCGGGCTCGAGGCGCTCTTCCTGCAGCTCACCGAGCCGGCGCGGCAATGAAGCGCTTCCTCCCGCTGCTCGAGAAGGAGCTCGGCGCGCTGTTCGGCTCGCCGATCGCCTGGATGCTGATCGGCGTCTTCCTCGGGCTCATGGGGTACTCGTTCACCGTGACGCTGTTCAACAACAAGTACGCCACCCTGGTCCACATCTTCTTCCAGGCCGCCGGCCTGCTCCTCCTCGTGGTGCCGCTGATCACGATGCGGTCGTTTGCCGAGGAGCGGAAGAGCGGTACGCTCGAGTTGCTGCTCACCGCGCCGGTGCGCGAGAGCCAGGTGGTCCTGGCGAAGTACCTTGCGACCATGGCGGTGCTCGCGGCGATGATCGCGCTCACGGGCACCTACGCCCTCGTGCTCGGCCTGTACGGCACGCCGGAATGGGGGCCGATCTATAGCGGCTACCTCGGGCTCGCGCTGCTCGCGAGCACGCTCGCCGCCCTGGGGCTCGCGGTGTCCGCGCTGACCGCGAACCAGGTGGTCGCGGCGATCGCGACGATCGGGATCTCGTTCCTCGCCTGGACGCTCGACACGCTCGCCGCCATGCTGCCCGACGCGCTCGAGCGCTGGCTGATCGGCGTCTCGCTCCTCGCACGCCTCACGCCGTTCGCGGCCGGCGCGATGTACCTCTCGGACCTCGGCTTCTTCGTGAGCACCACGCTGCTCGGGCTCTTCCTCGCGACCCGGGCGCTTGCCCGGCGCTGAGCCGCGATGGCGCACGGCGTGATCGGGCTCGGCGCGTCGGCGTGGTTCGCCGGGTGGCTCGCGGCGGTCGGGGTGCTCTTCTGGATCGGGCTCCGCGTGCCGTTGCAAACACGCTTCGGCCGCTGGCGGTCTGTCGTCTTCAACGCCGCAGTGGTGGCCGCGGCGGCGGCGGTCACCATGCTGGCCAACGCCGCGCTCACGCTGCACGACATGCACGTCGACCTCACGCGCGAGCGGATCTACACGCCGTCGCCGCACGCGCTCAAGGTGATCGACGAGCTGCGGGAGCCGGTGCGGCTCACGTACTTCTACCGCGGGCAGGACCCCGAGGGCCGGCGCGTGAAAGACGTGCTCGGCGTGATGGCGAAACGCAGTGCGCTGTTCGAGCTGCGCATGGTCGATCCCGACAAGGAGCCGGCGCTCGCGCGCGAGGCCGGCGTGCGCATCTACAACGCGGGCGTCCTCGAGGCGCAGGGCCGCAAGCTCCTCGTGCAGACGACCGACGAGAGCGAGATCGCGCTCGGCATCCAGCGCGTGCTGCGCGAGCGGGTCGTGACGGTGTGCTTCCTCGAAGGCCACGGCGAGCTGCCGATGGACAACTTCGAATTTCACACCCACGTGGAAGGCGTCTCGGGCCACAGCCACGGCGATGCCTCGTCGCAGCACGTCCAGATGCCCGGCCACGGCATCGGCCGCCTGCGCCGCGCGCTCGAGGCGCAGGGCTACCTCGCGCGCAAGATCGTCCTCGCCACCTCGCCGGGCGTGCCGGACGACTGCCAGGTGCTGGTCGCGGCCAATCCGCGCACTACCTTCCTGCCGGCGGAGAGCGCGGCGGCGGAGGCCTATCTGCAGCGCGGCGGCGCGCTGCTCGCGCTGCTCGACCTCGGCTTCGTCCTCGAGCCGCGCCTCGCCGCGCTCTTCGAGCAGCTCGGCACACGTCTGCCGCAGGAGGTGGTGGTCGACCCGCTGAGTCACTACGCCCGGGACAGCGAGATGGTCGCGGTGACCGGCTACGAGCAGGGGCCGGTCACGCGCGGGCTCTCGATGACCTTCTTCGCCGGCGTCCGGCCGCTCGACGCGGTGACGCCCGCGGCCGGCGTGGTGGCCACGCCGCTCTTCGCGAGCAGCCGCGACAGCTACACCCGCGCGGTGGAGCCGGCTGGCGTGCACGCGCATGGCGGGCACGCGCACGACCATGGACCGAAGCGGCGCAGCGCGAGCGCGGAGCTGCCGCGGCCCGGGCCGCGCCTGCTCGCGCTGGCGGTGGAGGGCACACTCCCTGGCGCCGCGCCGGATTCGCCGCCGATGCGCGCGGTCATCGTCGGGGATGCCGACTTCGCGAGCAACTCGTTCCTGCCGTACCTCGCGAACGGCGATCTCGCGCTCGCGATCGTGCGGTGGCTCGCGCGCGAGGAGCGCGGCACCGCGGTGGCGAGCCGTATCCCGGTGCCGCCGATGATCCTGCTCACGGGTGGGCAGATGCGCGGGATTTTCCTCGTCGTGGAGGTCCTCCTCCCGCTCGCGGCCTTCGCGGCGGCGGGCCTCGCCTGGTGGCGCCGGAGGTGAAGCGCGGCCTGGTCGTCGTGGCGGGCCTCGCCGCGATCGGCTATCTCGTCGCGATGGTGGTCACCGGTGCGCTGCCCCAGAACCGACAGCGCGTGCAGTTCGAGGCCAAGGGGGTCATGCAGCTCGAACCGGAACGCGTGGTGCGCGTCGAGCTCGCGCGCGGTGCAGACCGCGCCGTGTTCGTGCGCGGCCCGGGAACGGGCTGGACGCGCGAGGGCGTGGGGCCGGTCGCGGCCCCGATCGCGGAGAAGCTCTCGCTGGCGGTGCAGTACATGCATACTGCCGGCCCGCTGCGCGTGCTCGAGCCGGCGGAGCTCGCCGGCACTGATCTGCGCGCCTTCGGGCTCGACCGGCCGGTGCTCTCGGTCGCCCTGCACGCGGACGCGGACGCGGACGCGGGTGCGGCGCTGCGCGCGCAGTTCGGCGGCCGCAATCCCGACGACATGGCGCAGTACATGACGATCGAGGGGCGCGGCGGCGTCGTGCTCATGTCACGCTTCGTCGGCGAGGAGTGGCTCGCGGTCGCGGACGGCGTGCTCACGGCGCGATGAGAGCGATCGGCGCTGCGCTGCTCCTCGCCGCCCCGCTCGGCCGCCTCCCCGCCCCGCTCGGCCGCCTCCCCGCTACAGCGCCTCGTCCAGCGCGCGGAACGTCCGCTCCAGCCCGCGCACCACTTGCGCGAGCCGCTCGTAGTCGACCTTGTCGGGCGTGTCCCGCGGCGTGTGGTAGTGCGGGTAACGGAAGGGCGCGGTGTCGGTGATCATGACCGCGGGAATGCCGGCGCGCCAGAACGCCCACTGGTCGGACCAGTCGACGCCGGGGATCCAGCCCGGCGCGGCGACGCCCTCGGACGGGAATTCGGCCGCGGCGCGGAACGCGGCAAGCGTTCGGTGCACGAGATCGCGCGAGGCCAGGTTCGCGACGAACGCGAGGAAGTCGCCGCGATCGGGATAGAACGCGCTGAACGGGAACGGATAGTGCTGGGTCCCGGGCCCGTCGGCGTAATAGCCGATCGTTTCGATCGAGAACATGGCGACGATCCGCTCGCCGCGCGCACGAGCGCCCGCGACGTGGACGTGGCTGCCCATCTCCCCGGTCCGGTAGAACGGCGGCTCCTCGTTGACGAACAGCACGAGCCGCCACGTCCGCGCCGGTCGCCACTCGCGGGCGGTGCGCGCGAGCTCGAGCACCGCCGCCACGCCCGACCCGTTGTCGTTCGCGCCGGGCGCGCCCCGCACCGAGTCGTAGTGCGCGCCGACGACGACGATCTCGCCCGGCCGTGACGCGCCACTGATCTCGGCGAAGACGTTGCGCACCGGGGCGCCCTGGCTCCGGAACTCCTCGCGGCGGACGGCGTACCCCGCGGCGGCGAGCTCGCGCTCGACGTACGCCGCCGCGGCCTCGAGCTCGGCGGGCGCCCAGACGTTGTGCTCGCGCGCGCCGATCGCCCCGACGTGCGCGCGCAGCCGCGCCGCGAGCCGCCGCGCGTCGTCGTCCAGCTCCGGCCGACCGGCCGAGGAGCGGCCCGGCATGGCGACCATGTACCAGAGCACGGCAGCGACCGCGACGGCCGCGGCGGCCAGCGCGACGAGCGCCGCCCTCGCCCGGCCTTTCAGAACTTCTCCGCCCAGGGGCGGACGTCCACTTCGAAGCACCAGGCCGAGCGGGGTTGCTGGTGGATCTGCCAGTAGACCTCGGCGATGTCGGCCGGCCGGAGCAGGCCATCGGGCGGCAGCTCGGCGATCCGCTCGGCGAAGCGCGCGCGTACCCGCGGCGAGTCGATCATGCCGTCGACGATCACCGAGGCGACGTGACCTTCTCGAACATGTCGGCCGGCGTGTCGAGGATCGACGCGCGGTAGTTCGCCCCGGCGACGTCGATCGGCCCGATCTCGGCTTCGACGTCGTCGAAGAGCTTCGCGACCGCGGCCTCCTCGCGCAGGTCGGCGACGTACGCGATGCCGCGCCCGCCGGCCTGCGCGATCTCGCCGACGATGCGGGCGAGCCGCTCCGCGTTCCGCGCGACGAGCACCGTCGGATGGCCTTCGCGGGCGAACCGCTTCGCGACCGCGCCGCCAAGTCCGTCGCCGACGCCGGCGACGAGCGCCACGTTCGGTCTGTCTGCATGCTCGCACCTCCTCCCGGCGGGGATCGGCCGGGGAGCTTAATGGATTTCGCGCGCGGCTTATGCTATCCCTCGCCGGATGCGTTACGACGTGATCATCGTCGGTGCCGGTCCGGCCGGCAGCTACGCGGCCTACCTGCTCGCGAAGCGTGGCGCCGCGGTGGCGCTCCTCGACCGCGCGTCGTTCCCGCGCGACAAGCCGTGCGGCGGCGCGCTGTCGCGCAAGGCGCTCGACCTCGTCGACCTCGACCTCTCGCCGGTGACCCACGGGCGGGTGACCGGCGCCTGGCTCGCGCACGGCGAGCGTGCGGTGTTCTGCGATACGCAGGGCGTGGTCGCGGCGATGACCCTGCGCACGGAGCTCGACGCCTTCCTGATCGAGCACGCGGTCGGCGCGGGCGCGACGTTTCACCCGCAAACGAATTTCCTCGACGTCGAGACGCGCGGCGGCGACGTGCGGGTCGCGACTTCGCGGGGCGAGCTCGCCGGGCGCTTCCTTTTCGCCGCCGACGGCGTCGCGAGCGCGGTGCGACGCCGCGTCTTCGGCGGCGACGTGGTCGAGTACGCGCCGGCGGTAGAAGCGCTCGTGTACGCGCGGCCGGAGGCGCTTGCGCGCTTCCGCGATCGCGTCCTGCTCGATCTCGCCGGGATGCCGCGCGGCTACGGCTGGATCTTCGGCAAGCGCGACCACCTCAACGTCGGCGTCTACTCGATCAGCAGGGCGGGCGGCATCCGCGGCCACCTCGCGGCGTTCCTCGCGCGCCATCCGTCGCTCGCGCGCTGCGAGCGGATCCGTTATTTCGGTTACCCGATCCCGGTGGCGAACCGTGCGCGCCGCTTCGAGCACGGACCAGTATGGCTGCTCGGCGATGCCGCGGGGCTCGCCGAGTGCGTCCTGGGGGAGGGGATCTACTTCGCGCTCAAGAGCGCCACGCTCGCCGTGCGGGCGCTCCTCGCGCCGGCGGCGCGGGCGTACACGCGGCTGCTGGAGGACGAGTTGCTGCCCGAGCTCGCCGCGGCCGAACGCCTCGCGCGGGCGTGCTACGCCCACCAGCGGTTCCTCTTCGAGCGGATCGCGCGCAGCCGCTACGCGAGTCGGCTGTTCCTCGGCGTGGTGACCGGCGAGGTCGGCTATCGCGAGTGCCTGCTCAGATCGCTCGTGACCGTCCCCCGCTGGCTGACTTCCGCGCGCGCGAACGTCGCCGCGCTGACGGTCTGAGAAGGAGCGGCTAGACGAGCTCGGTATCCTCGTGCGAGTACGCCGGGCTGCAGGCGCACAGGATCTTCAGCGGTCCGCTCCCCGCGTTGCGGATGCGGTGCGGCGTTCCGGGCGGGATGCAGACGGTGTCGCCTTCGCGCACTTCGAACGTGCGCTCGCCGAGGGTAATGACGCCGACGCCGGCGGTGACGTGATACAGCTCCTCGGTCACGCGATGCCGGTGCAGCAGGGTCTCGGCCCCCGGCGGCACCGTCGCTTCGGCGAGGCTCTGCGCGCGGTTGCCGTGCACGGCCGGATGCATCAGCTCGCGGATCTCCGAGCCGTCCTTGGTCACATAGGGTGCCGCGCCCGAGTAGGTGGTCCGGGTCATCGAGTCTGCTTTTCCGGCGATCAACGGGTTCGAGGCTTCGGGCCCGACACACTATATACAATCGGCCCCGCTCCATCCGCTCCCCGAGAAGACCGATCATGCGCCCGACGCGATGGCTGCCGCCCGTCCTGCCCCTCGCTCTGGCGCTCGCGCCGGCGGCGGCGTGGGCTGCCGACGCGCCGGCAGTCGCGTGGTGGATCTGGCCGCTCGGGTTGTTCGCGGTGACGTTCCTGCTCGGCATCGTCGCCGTGCTCGGCGGCGTCGGCGGGGGGGTGCTGTTCGTGCCGATCGTCGGCGGGTTCTTTCCGTTCCATCTCGACTTCGTGCGCGGCGCGGGTTTGCTGCTCGCGCTCTCCGGGGCGCTCTCCGCCGGGCCGGCGCTGCTGCGGAGCGGGCTCGCAAGCCTGCGGCTCGCCATGCCGCTCGCGCTCGTCGGTTCGATCACCTCGATCCTCGGCGCGGTCGCCGGGCTCGCGCTGCCGGTGTCGGTGGTGCAGACCACGCTCGGGTTCCTGATCCTCGCGATCGCCGCGCTGATGTGGCGCTCGAAGCGGACCGAGCGGCCCGCGGTGCCGGTGCCCGACCCGCTCGGCGCGGCGCTCGGCATGCACGGGATCTTCCACGATGCCGCGACGCGCGAGGACATCGACTGGCGGGTGCACCGCACCCCGCTCGGCTTCGCGCTCTTCGCCGGTATCGGGTTCATGGCCGGCATGTTCGGCCTCGGTGCCGGCTGGGCGAACGTGCCGGTGCTGAATCTCGTGATGGGCGTGCCGCTGAGAGTCTCGGTCTCGACGTCGGGCTTCCTGCTGTCGGTGATCGACACCTCCGCCGCGTGGGTCTACGTCAACCGCGGCGCGCTGCTGCCGATGCTGGTGGTGCCGTCGATCCTCGGCGTGATGCTCGGGGCGCGGATCGGCGGGCGGCTGGTGCAGACGGTGCGCGCCGCGACCATCCGCAACGTGGTGATCTCGCTCATGCTCGTCGCGGGCACGCGCGCGCTCGCCAAGGGCCTCGGCATCTGGACCTGACGATGGCGGACGAACGCGACTACGCATCGCCGGAGCAGCGGCTGTACGCCGCCTGGCTCGACGCCGGCACGAAGATCGGATTCGTCGCGCTCGTGGCCACCTTCCTCATCCACGTCTTCGGGCTGGTGCCGCCGGGGATCGCGCTCGAGCACCTGCCGCTGTACTGGCATCTGCCGGTGGCCGATTTCATCCGCATGACCGGGGCGCCCACCGGCTGGGCCTGGGTCGCGCGGCTCGGCGAGGCCGACCTGCTGAACTTCATCGGCGTCGCGATCCTCGGGCTCGTGACCGTCGTCTGCTACCTGCGCGTCCTGCCGCTGTTCGTGCGGGCGCGGAATCGGGTGTTCGTGGCGATCTGCGTCGCCGAGGTGCTGGTGCTGCTCGCGGCCGCCCTGCACCTCGTCGGCGCCGGTCACTGAGGCCGGCGGCGGGAAGCGCCCCTGCGGCGAACCGGCCCTAGCGGGCCGGCGGCGGCAGGTCCGCGCATTCGACGAAGATCCGCGCGGTGCACCGCGCGCACACCGCGCGATCGAGCCGCGCGAAGACGCCGGCGATCGCGTCCTCCTTGCGGTGGAAGATCGCGTCGGCGCCGATCTCGTCGACGTAGCCGCCGCGCTTTAGCATGTCCTCGACCGGCTGGCGGAGCGAGTACAGGTACAGGGCCCCGCCCGCTGCGCGACGCTTGTGGGCCTCGGTCGCGAGGAGTCCGGCGCCCGCCATGTCCACGAAGTTGATGCTCTTCGCCATCACCAGCAGGTGCTTCTGCCCGTGCGCGCGCTCGCGCAGCGTGTCGAAATGGGTTGCGACGTGGTTCACCGCGCCGAAGTAGAGCGAGCCCTCGATGCGCAGGATCTTCGCCTGCGGGCATTCGTGCAGGCCGTCTTCCGCCGCGGTGAACTTCCGGGACGGATGGCGCGGGTCGGGCACGAGGCTGCGCATCGTCGGATGGGAGGTGCGGTTGAGGTACAGGATGAGCGACACCGCCACGCCGGCGAGCACCGCGAACTCGATCCGCAGCAGCAGCGTCGCGAGGAACGTCGTCGCCATTACGGCGACGGCGCTGCGGCTGGTGCGCAGCGCCGCCCGGATGCGGCCGAAGTCGACGAGGCTCCAGGCGACGAGGAAGAGCGAGCCGGCGATCACCGCGAGCGGGAGGTAGGCGGCAAGCGGCGCGAGGGCGAGCACGATCGCGGCGAGCGCGACGGCGGCGAACACCGCCGCGAGCGGCGTCCGGGCGCCGGCCTCGAAGTTGGGACCGGAGCGGTTCACCGAGGCGCTGGTCGGGAAGCCGGAGAAGAAGCCGGCCGCCACGTTGGCGAGGCCCTGGCCGACGAACTCCTGGTTCGCATCGATTCGCTGGCCGGACCTGAGCGCGATCGCCCGCGCCATCGAGATCGCCTGCGAGAGGGAGACGAGCGTCAGCGCGATCGCCGAGCCGGCGAGATGCGCGAAGGTGTCGATCTCGAAGCGCGGGTGCGAGAGCGGCGGCAGCTCCCGCGGCAGCGGGCCGATCGTCTGGAGGCCTGTGCCCGGACCGAGCAGGCGCTCGAGCAGGAAGGCGGCGACGCTGCCGGCGAGGATCGACGCGACCAGGTAGGGAACCCGGGGGAGCCAGCGGCGCGCGGCGACCGCGACGGCGAGCGTGAAGACCGCCACCCCCGCGACCCAGGGATGGATCTCCACGACGTGGCGCGCGAAGGCCGCCAGCGATTCGGGCAGCGAGCCGCCGCGCGGGACGGCGACGCCGAAGAAGTTGCCGAGCTGGCTCGCCACGATCAGCACGCCGACGCCGGCCGTGAACCCGACGATCACGTCGTCGGAGATGAAGTTCACCAGCGCCCCCATGCGCAGCGCCCCGAGGGCGATCATGATCAGCCCGGTGAGGAAGGCGAGCGTGAGCGCGAGCGACACGTACTCGCCCGACTCCGGACGGGCGAGCGGGCTGAGCGCGGCGAACACGAACAGCGACACCGCGTTCGTGGGACCGGACACCGTGTGGTGGGAGGAGCCGAACAGCGCCGCCACCGCGGTCGGCACCATCGCGCAGTAGAGGCCGTACATGGGCGGCATGCCGGCGAGCGTCGCAAACGCGATGCCCTGCGGCAGCACGAGGACGGCGCCGACCAGGCCGGCGAGGAGGTCCGCGCGGAGGGCGCGGGCGTCGACGAGCGGCCACCAGTCGAGGAAGGGCAGGAGCCGGTGCCGCAGGGAGGACATCGCACGCGCCGATACCGATGACACGGGAATGGTAGCAAGGCCGGGGCGGTTGACTCGCGACGCTCGCCGCGCCTAGCATCGGCGGGCCGGAAGGGATCGAGATGCCGCAGTTCGCCGCGAACACGAGCACCCTCTTCACCGAAGTGGATTTCCTGCAGCGCTTCGACGCGGCGCGGAAAGCCGGCTTCCGCGGCGTCGAGTTCCATTTTCCGTACGCCTGGAAGCACGAGGACCTGGAGCGCGCCGCGCGCGACGCCGGCGTCGAGGTGGTGCTGTTCAACATGCCGCCGGGCGACTCGAACCGCGGCGAGCGCGGCATCGCATGCCATCCGGATCGCGTGCCGGAGTTCCGCGACGGCGTCGCGCAGGCCCTCGAGTACGCGCGCGTCCTCCGCTGCCCGCGGGTGAACTGCCTCGCCGGCATCGCGCCGGCGGACGCCGACCCCGACCAGGTGCTCACCACCTTCGTCGAGAACCTGCGCTACGCCGCCATAGCCGCGGGCGAGGCGGGGCTCACGCTGGTGATGGAGCCGATCAACACGCGCACGGTGCCCGGCTTCTACCTGAATACGAGCGCGCAGGCGCTCGACATCATCCGCGAGGTCGGCGCCGACAATCTCAAGATCCAGTACGACATCTTCCACATGCAGATCATGGAAGGCGACCTCGCGAAGACGATCGAGGCGGAGCTCGACGACATCGGGCACATCCAGTTCGCCGACGTGCCCGACCGGCACGAGCCGGGCTCGGGCGAGGTGAACTTCCCGTGGCTCTTCGGCTGGATCGACCGCGTCGGCTACCGCGGGTGGGCGAGCGCGGAGTACATTCCGGCTAGGAGCACGGTTGACGGTCTGGGCTGGCTGAAACCGTATCTATAGCGTGATGGGAGAATCGCCGCGGGAGCGGCGATTCTCCCTGGGATCGGGGAGCGCGAGGGGGTGTGCCCCCTCGTATCGTTCAACCCCCGTGATGGGAGAATCGCCGCGGGAGCGGCGATTCTCCCTGGCATCGGGGAGCACGAGGGGGTGTGCCCCCTCGTAGCGTTCAATCGGATGCGGAGGTGCAAGTGGCAAAGCTTGGTTTCATCGGTCTCGGCATCATGGGCAAGCCCATGGCGGGGCATCTCAGCGCGGCGGGGCACGAGGTCTTTCTCAACAGCCGCTCGGGCGTGCCGGCGGAGCTGCAGGGCAAAGGCAAGGCCTGCGCCACGGCGCAGGAGGTCGCGCAGAACGCCGACGTGATCTTCCTGATGCTGCCCGACACGCCGGACGTGGAGAAGGTGCTGTTCGGGGCGAACGGCGTCGCGGAGGGCCTGACGAAAGGCAGGACGGTGGTCGACATGAGCTCGATCGCACCGCTCGCGACGAAGGAGTACGCGAAGCGCGTGAACGAGCTCGGCTGCGACTATCTCGACGCGCCGGTGTCGGGCGGCGAGGTGGGCGCGAAGGGCGCGTCGCTCACGATCATGGTCGGCGGCCCCGAGGGCGCGTTCAACAAGGTCAAGCCGTTCTTCGAGCTGATGGGCAAGAACATCACGCTGGTGGGCGGCAACGGCGACGGCCAGACGTGCAAGGTCGCGAACCAGATCATCGTCGCGCTGACGATCGAGGCCGTGGGCGAGGCGCTGCTCTTCGCCGCGAAGGCGGGCGCGGATCCGGCGAAGGTGCGCCAGGCGCTGATGGGCGGGTTCGCCTCGTCGCGCATCCTCGAGGTCCACGGCGAGCGGATGATCAAGCGCAACTTCCAGCCCGGCTTCCGGATCGAGCTGCACCAGAAGGACCTGAATCTCGCGCTCGCCGGGGCACGGACGCTCGGGCTTTCGCTCCCGAACACCGCATCCGCGCAGCAGCTCTTCAGCGCGTGCGTCGCGAACGGCGGCGCGGCGTGGGACCACTCCGGCCTGGTGAAGGCGCTGGAGCTGATGGGCAAGCACGAAGTCGCAAAGGGTTGAGCGCGCGAGTGAACGTCCGGGCGCAGGGCATCGACTTCATCCGCCAGGCCGAGGTGGTCGGGCGGCTGCGAGCCCGGCTGCCCGCCGAGAGCGTGCTCCATCAGGTGGAGGACACCCGGCCGTACGAGTGCGACGGGCTCTCGGCCTATCGCGAGCTGCCGATGGTCGTCGCGCTGCCGGCCGACGAGGCCGAGGTGAAGTTCGTCCTCGAGGCGTGCCATGCGCTCGGCGTGCAGGTGATCGCGCGCGGCGCGGGGACGGGGCTCTCCGGCGGCGCGCTGCCGGCGGGCGACGGCGTGCTCCTCTCGCTCGCGCGGATGAAGCGCATCCTCGCCGTCGACCCGGTCGCGCGGCTCGCACGCGTGCAGCCGGGCGTGCGCAACCTCGCGATCACCGAGGCCGCGGCGCCGTACGGCCTCTATTACGCGCCCGATCCATCGTCGCAGATCGCCTGCACCATCGGCGGCAACGTGGCCGAGAACTCGGGCGGCGTGCACTGCCTGAAGTACGGCCTCACCGTGCACAACGTGCTGCGCGTGCGCGGGTTCACGATCGAGGGCGAGATCGTCGAGCTCGGATCGGAAGCGCTCGATTCGCCCGGCTACGACCTCCTCGCGCTCGTCACCGGCTCGGAGGGCATGCTCGCGGTGACGACCGAAGTCACCGTCCGGCTGGTGCCGAAACCCGAGACCGCGCGCGTGATCCTCGCGTCCTTCGACGACGTCGAGAAGGCGGGCGACGCGGTCGCCGCGGTGATCGGCGCCGGCATCATTCCCGCGGGCCTCGAGATGATGGACAAGCCGATGACGCGCGCGGTGGAGGAGTTCGTGCGCGCCGGCTACGACCTCGAGGCGGCAGCGATCCTGCTGTGCGAATCCGACGGCACGCCGGAGGAGGTCGCGGAGGAAATCGCGCGCATGATCGACGTCCTCCGCGGCTCCGGCGCCACCGCCATCCGCGTCTCGGCGAACGACGCCGAGCGCAACCTCTTCTGGGCCGGGCGCAAGGCGGCGTTCCCCGCGGTCGGGCGCATCTCGCCCGACTACTACTGCATGGACGGCACGATCCCGCGCGCGCGGCTCGGGGCGATGCTGAAGTTCATCGCCGAGATGGAGCGGAAGTACGACCTGCGCTGCCCGAACGTCTTCCACGCCGGCGACGGCAACCTGCATCCGCTGATCCTGTTCGACGCGAACGATCCGGACGAGCTCGCTCGCACCGAGCGGTTCGCGGGCGAAGTGCTGGAGAAGTGCATCGAGGTGGGCGGCACGATCACCGGCGAGCACGGTGTCGGGATCGAGAAGATCAACCAGATGTGCGCGCAGTTCTCCGGCCCCGAGCTCGAGCGCTTCCGCGGCGTCAAGCGGGCGTTCGATCCGGCCGGGCTCCTCAATCCCGGCAAGAACATCCCGACGCTGCACCGCTGCGCCGAGTTCGGGCGCATGCGTCGTCCGCGGCGGCGCGCTGCCGCATCCGGATCTGCCCAGGTTCTAGCGTTGCCGGGCGACGCGCTCCGCACGTTCGCCGAGACGATCCGTGCCGCGGCGACGGCGGGGAAGTGCCTGCGCCTGCGCGGCGGCGGCACCAAGGATTTCTACGGTCAGGCGCTCGCGGGCGAGATCCTCGACACGCGGGCGTACGCCGGCATCGTCGCGTACGACCCGACCGAGCTCGTGATCACGGTGCGCGGCGGCACCCCGCTCGCCGAGGTCGAGGCGACGCTCGCGGCGAAGCGGCAGATGCTGGCGTTCGAGCCGCCGCATTTCGCGCAGTTTGGATCGGGTGGCGCGACGATCGGCGGCGCCGTCGCCGCCGGCCTGTCGGGTCCGCGGCGCGCGGCCGCGGGCGCGCTGCGCGACTTCGTGCTCGGCGTGCGGGTGATGGACGGCCGCGGCGAGGACCTCGCATTCGGCGGCCGCGTGATGAAGAACGTCGCCGGCTACGACGTCTCGCGCGTGATGGCGGGGGCGCTCGGCACGCTGGGCGTGATCCTGGAGGTGTCGCTGAAGGTGCTGCCGCTGCCGGTCGCCGAGGCGACGCTGCAAGTTCGAGATGCCGCGCGACAAGGCGATCGAGGCGATGAACCGCTGGGCCGGCAAGCCGCTGCCGATCAGCGCGACCGCGCATGGTGATGGTGAGTTCGAGGTGAGGCTCTCGGGTGCAGCTGCGGCAGTGAAGGCGGCGTGCGCGACGCTCGGCGGCGAACGGGTCGCCGACGCCGACGCCGCGCGGTTCTGGACCGGCATTCGCGAGCAGACCGATCCGTTCTTCGGCGGCGACGAGCCGCTGTGGCGGCTGTCCGTGCCGTCGACGACGGCGCCGCTCGCCATCGAGGGCCGCGAGCTCGTGGAGTGGGGCGGTGCCCTGCGCTGGCTCAAGACCGCGGGCGGAGCCGCGGACGATCCGCGACGCGGCGGCGCGCGCCGGCGGGCACGCGACGCTCTTCCGCGGCGGCGACAAGGCGGCCGGCGTCTTCCATCCGCTCGCGCCTGCGGTCGCACGCATCCATCAGCGTCTGAAGGCGGAGTTCGATCCGCACGGCGTGCTGAACCGCGGGCGGCTGTACGCGGAGTTCTGACGCGCGGCATGCAGACCAACCTCGCCGACTGGATCAAGGACACGCCCGAGGGCAGGGAGGCGGACGCGATCCTGCGCAAGTGCGTCCATTGCGGCTTCTGCACCGCGACCTGTCCGACCTACCAGCTGCTCGGCGACGAGCTCGACGGGCCGCGCGGCCGGATCTACCTGATCAAGCAGGTGCTCGAGGGCGCCGAGGTCACGGCGAAGACGCAAACCCACCTCGATCGCTGCCTGACCTGCCGCAACTGCGAGACGACGTGCCCGTCGGGCGTGAAGTACGGGCATCTCGTCGACATCGGCCGCAAGGTCGTCGAGCAGAAGGTCGGGAGAACGGTCGAAGAGCGCGCGAAGCGGCGTGCGGCCGCGACGCTCTTTCCCGCGACCGGCGCGTTCGGCCTGGCAACGACGTTCGGCCGGCTGGCGCGGCCGTTCCTGCCCGCGACTTTGCGCGACAAGCTCCCGGCGACGGTGCCGAGCGCGGGCCCCTGGCCCGCGCCGCGTCACGCGCGCAAGATGGTCGCGCTCGCGGGCTGCGTGCAGCCGATCCTCACGCCCGATACGAACGCCGCCGCGGCGCGCGTGCTCGATCGCGTCGGGATCTCGCTCCTCGAGGCGCCGGGCGCCGGCTGCTGCGGCGGGGTCCGCTTCCACCTCGACTACCAGGCCGAAGGGCTCGACGACATGCGCCGCCTGATCGACGCCTGGTGGCCCCACGTGGAGCAGGGAGTCGAGGGCTTCGTGATGACCGCCACCGGATGCGGCGCGATCGTCCGCGAGTACGGCTATCACCTCCAGCACGATCCGAAGTACGCGACGAAGGCGCGGCGCATCAGCGAGCTGACGCGGGACCTGTCGGAGGTGCTCGCGGCCGAGGGCGCTGCGCTCGAGCGCCTGGCCCCGAAGGGGCCTCTGCCGAGAGTCGCGTTCCACCCGCCGTGCTCGATGCAGCACTGGCAGCAGCTCGGCGGCGTCGCGGAGGGGCTGCTCGCGCGGCTCGGCTACGCGCTCGCGCCGGTGCCCGACGTGCACCTGTGCTGCGGCTCGGCGGGGACCTATTCGCTCACGCAGCCCGAGCTTTCGGCGCGGCTGAAAGCAAACAAGCTCGCGGCACTGCAGTCCGGGATGCCGGACCTCGTCCTCACCGCGAACGTGGGGTGCCAGACCCATCTCGCGCCGGGCGCGCGGGTGCCGGTGAAGCACTGGATCGTCGACCTGGACGAGCGCCTCGCTCCCGCGTAGGCGCAGGACCTGCACACCGTCACGAAACCGGCGCGGTGCGCAATTGCGGGTGGGGCGGATCACCCCTAGGCTAGCGTGCGTCTCGAACCGCCCCGGAGTCCGACCATGCCGACCCGCCTCGCGCTCGCCGCCGTCCCCGCCGTCGTGCTCGCGCTCGCGGCACCCGCCTTCGCGCAAACCGGTCCGCAGATCCGTCCCGGGCTGTGGGAGATGACGATGACCGGGATGCCGCAGAAGCAGATGGTGTGCTTCACGCCGGAGATGGTGAAGGACATGAAGAGCCTGTCGCAGCAGAAGACGCCCGACAGCGACTGCAAGTCCTCCGGCGAGTCGGTGAGCGGCAACACGCGCACCTTCAACGTCTCGTGCACCAGGCCGAACAAGTACGACGCGAAGATCAGCGTCACGGTCAACGGTCCGGACAACTTCACGATGACGCAGAACTACACGATGGACCGGGGCGGCAAGGGTCAGAGCGGGACGATGAGCATCGCCTACCGGCGTATGGGCGAGTGCCCGAAGTAGCCGCGCCGCGCCGGGCGCAACGCCGGGCGGCTTGAACTTTCGCCGGCGGGGGCGGTCCATGTCGCGTCCGGTTTTCCCCCACAATTCGCCTCGATGAGCGCGCCGGTGACCGACGGCCAGACCACCTTGCGTCCCGCGCCGCTCGCGGCCCTCTGGGGCTGGATCGACCGCAATTTCCTCGAACTCGGCCGCGAGATGCGGCTGTCGTACCTCCCGCCGCTGATGGTCTACGTCGCGGCCGGGATCTCCGGGCTCACCGGCATCGTCGGCACCTTCTTCGTCAAGGAGTACCTCGGGCTCTCGGCCGAATTCCTCGCCGCGCTCGGGTTCTGGGCCGGGCTGCCGTGGGCGCTGAAGATGCCGCTCGGGCACATCGTCGACCTCGTCTGGAAGCGGAAGGCGGGGCTCGTCTATCTCGGCGCGTCCCTGATCGCTGCGAGCCTGCTCATCATGCTGGGCCTCCTCGCCGATCGCCCCGCGATGGAGCGGGTGATGGACGCCGACACGTGGTTCGTCCTCCAGGCGCTGCTCGCGCCGATCGGGTACGTGCTGCAGGACGTCGTCGCCGACGCGATGACCGTCGAGGCGGTGCCGCGCGTGAACGAGGCGGGCGAACCGCTCGCCGCCGAAGAGCGGCGACTGATGCAGACCACGATGCAGACCCTCGGCCGCGTGGCGATCATCGGCGGCAGCGTGCTCGTGTCAGCGGTGAACGTGTGGATGTTCGCCGGCGCGGCGGCGCTGCCGGAGGCGCAGAAGGTCGCCATCTACGTCCGGGTGTACGAGCTCGCGCTGATCATCCCGGCGGTCTCGATCGTAGGCGTGATGCTTGCGGGGTTCATCCGCCGCCGCGATGCACGGCGCCTCGTCGAGCGCGGATTCTCGCCCGACCGGGCTCACGCGATGCTCGACTCGCACCCGGGGCGCCCGCCGGTCAACTGGTGGATCTTCGGCGGGGGGCTCGCCTTTGCCGTCGTCTCGCTCACCGTCGGGCTCGGCAGGGCGCCGGCCGCGGAGGAGATCGTCTTCGCGGCGTCGATGGCGATCGTCCTCTTTCTCATGCTGAAGCTCGTCCGCGAGCTCGATCCGGATGCCCGCCACACGCTGGTCGGGACCGCACTCGTCATCTTCGTCTTCCGGGCGATGCCCGGGCCGGGGGCAGGCTCGACCTGGTGGATGATCGACGCGCTGAAGTTCGACCAGCAGTTCCTCGCGACGCTGTCGCTGATCGGCAGCGTGCTCACGCTGGCGGGGCTCTTCCTGTTCCGCCGGTTCATGGGCGAGCGGTCGATCGCCTACATCGTCGGCTTCCTCACCGTCGTCGGCACGATCCTCGGGTTGCCGATCGTGGGCATGTACTTCGGCCTGCACGAATGGACCGCGGCGCACACCGGCGGCATCGTCGACGCGCGGTTCATCGCGCTCGTCGACACCGCGCTCGAGTCGCCGCTCGGGCAGATCGCGATGGTGCCGATGCTCGCCTGGATCGCGAACTCCGCGCCGGACAAGCTCAAGGCGACCTACTTCGCGGTGATGGCCTCGTTCACCAACCTCGCGCTCTCGGCCTCCCAGCTCGGCACGAAGTACCTCAACCAGATCTTCGTCGTGACCCGCGAGGTCAAGGACCCGGCCACCGGCGCGGTCAAGGTCGCCGCGGACTATAGCCACCTCGGCGACCTGCTGATCGCATCGACGGTGCTCGGGTTCGTCGTGCCGCTGCTGGCGATCGCGGTCGTGAAGATGACCCGGCTCAGGAGCGCGTAGCGGGACGCGCCGCGGGGAACACCAGCCGATTAGAATCGCGCTTTCTCCCTGACCGTCGCCGCCGCTGTGGCTGCCGCTCCGGTCGGCGCGCTGCGCCGGCTCGTCACCTTCCTCGCCCCCTATCGGCTCCGCATCGGCGGCGCGCTCGTCGCGCTCGTGGTCGCCGCGGGGAGCGTGCTCGCGCTCGGGCAGGGGCTGAAGCTGGTGATCGACGCCGGCTTCTCGAGCGGCGATCCGGGCCTCCTCGACCGGGCGCTCGCCGGCGTCGTGACGGTCGCGGTCGTGATGTCGGCGGCGACCTGGGCGCGCTTCTACCTGATGATGACCACCGGCGAGCGCGTCATCACCGACATCCGGCGCGCGGTGTACGGGCATCTCCTCGCGCTCGAGCCGGCGTTCTTCGAGCAGATCCGCACCGGCGAGGTGATCTCGCGCCTGACGAACGACGTGACGCAGCTGCAATCGGTCATCGGCTTCGGCGTCTCGATGTTCCTGCGCAACGCCCTGATGGGGCTCGGCGCGCTCGTCATGCTCGTCGCCACCAGCGGGAAGCTCGCCGCGCTCGTCGTGCTCGGCGTGCCGGTGACGCTGGTCCCGATCCTGCTCCTCGGCCGGAAGGTGCGCCGGCTCTCGCGCGCGAACCAGGACCGGGTCGCCGACGTCTCGGCGTACGTCGACGAGTCGATCCACGAGATCCGCACCGTGCAGGCCTACGGCCACGAGGACGCGGACCGCAAGTACTTCGGCGAGCGCGCGGAAGCCGCGTATGCGTCCGGCGTCGAGCGGATCGGCAACAAGGCGTTCCTGATCTCGGCGGTGATGCTGATCGCCTTCTGCGCGGTCGGACTCATCCTCTGGATCGGCGGCCACGACGTGCTCGCGGGACGGATCACCGCGGGCGAGCTGTCGGCGTTCGTGTTCTACGCGATGGTCGTCGCGAGCGCGGCCGGCGCGCTCTCGGAGACCTGGGGCGAGCTGCAGCGCGCCGCCGGGTCGACCGAGCGCCTGATGGAGCTGATGGACACGAGCCCGAGGCTCGCCGCGCCGCCTTCGCCCCGTGCGCTGCCGGTGCCGCCGCGCGGCGAGGTGAAGCTCGACCGCGTGACGTTCCACTATCCCGCGCGGCCCGAGGTCGCGGCGCTCGCCGACTTCACGCTGGCGGTCGCGCCGGGCGAGCGGGTCGCGCTCGTCGGGCCGTCGGGCGCCGGCAAGTCGACGGTCTTCCAGCTCCTGCTCCGGTTCTACGACCCGGCGGCCGGCCGGGTGCTCGTCGACGGCGTCGCGGCGCGCGAATGCGACCCGCACGAGCTGCGGCGGCGGTTCGCGCTCGTGCCGCAGGAGCCGGTGCTGTTCGCCGCCAGCGTCGTCGAGAACGTCCGCTACGGCCGACCCGATGCGACCGACGAGGCGGTGAAGGCAGCGTGCGCGGCGGCCTACGCGCTGGAATTCATCGAGCGGTTGCCGCAGGGTTTCGACACGCACCTCGGCGAGCGCGGCGTGCGCCTCTCCGGCGGGCAGCGCCAGCGCGTCTCGATCGCCCGCGCACTGCTCGCGGCGCGTCCGGTGCTGCTGCTCGACGAGGCGACGAGCTCGCTCGACGCCGCGAGCGAGCGCTACGTCCAGCTCGCGCTCGAAGGGCTGATGCGCGGCCGCACCACGCTCATCATCGCGCACCGGCTCGCGACGGTGCAGGGCGCCGACCGCATCGTCGTGATGGACCATGGCCGCATCGTCGACGAGGGCACGCACGCGCAGCTCGTCCGCCAGGGCGGGCTGTACGCACGGCTCGCCGAGCTGCAGTTCCTCGGCGGCGAGGAAGCGCCGGCCGAGGCCGCGTAGGGAGTGGCAGCGAAAGTGGCCTACGGCCCCCTTCGCGCATCCCCCCAAGCCAGTGCAAGACGCCGCGGGGCGGCGTCTTGCAGCGCCTTCTGATGCGCGCGGCCGCGCTCGCCGCCGCGGCCGCATTGCTCGCCGCGGTCGCGGCGCCTGCCGGGCCGGCGGCGGCAGAGCACGTCGTCGTCGGTTCCAAGCGCTTCACCGAGTCCTACATCCTCGGCGAGATCCTGCGCGAGGCCGCGGCGCGGACGGGGGCACAGGCCGAGTACAAAGCCGGTCTCGGCAACACCGGCATCGTCTTCGCCGCGCTGAAATCGGGCGCGATCGACGTCTACCCCGAGTACACCGGCACGATCGCACGCGAGATTCTCAATCTCGACGGCAATCTCGCGCTCGCCGAGATCGACCGGCGGCTCGCGCCGATGGGCTTCGGCGCCGGCGTGCCGCTCGGTTTCAACAACACTTATGCGCTCGCGATGCGCGACGAGCAGGCGGCGAAGCTCGGCATCCGCACGCTCTCCGACCTCGCGCGCCATCCCGGGCTGAAGCTCGGGCTCTCGCAGGAGTTCATCGGCCGCGCCGACGGCTGGCCCGGCCTCAAGCGCGCGTACGGCCTGCCGTACGGGACGCCGTCCGGGCTCGACCACGGCCTCGCCTACGAAGCGATCGCCGCGGGCCGCATCGACGTGATGGACATCTACTCGACGGACGCGAAGATCGAGCGCTACGCGCTGCGGGTGCTGGCGGACGACCGGGGCTACTTCCCGAAATACGACGCGGTGCTGCTCTACCGCCGCGACCTGCCGCAGCGCGCGCCGCAGGCCTGGCGGGCACTCGCCGCGCTCGAAGGGAAGATCGACGAGCGCCGCATGATCCGGCTCAACGCGGCGGCGGAGCTGGAGGGCCGGACTTTCCAGCAGGCGGCCGCGTCGTTCTTCGACGCCGGTGCCAGTGCCGGCGCAGCGCAGAAGAAGCGCGGTTATCTCGCCGCGTTGCTCGGTCCCGATCTCGCGCCACTCACCTATCAGCACCTCCTGCTCGTGATCGTTTCGCTTGCACTCGCGATCGTGATCGGCGTCCCGCTCGGCGTCCTCGCGTTCAAGGTGCGCGGCGCGGGGCAGCCGATCCTCGCCGCGGTCGGCGTCATCCAGACGGTGCCCGCGCTCGCGCTCCTCGCGTTCCTGATCGCCGGGCTCGGCCGCATCGGCACGCTGCCTGCGCTGGTCGCGCTGTTTCTCTATGCGCTGCTGCCGATCGTCCGCAACACCCATGCCGGCCTCGCGGGCATCCGGCCGGGCATGCGCGAGGCGGCGCTCGCGCTCGGGCTCTCGGCGCGCGACCGCCTGCTCTCGATCGAGCTGCCGCTCGCCGCGCCGACGATCCTCGCCGGCGTGAAGACCTCGGCGGTGATCAACGTGGGCACGGCCACGATCGCGGCATTCATCGGTGCCGGCGGCTACGGCGAGCGCATCGTGCAGGGGCTCGCCCTCAACGACAACGCGCTGCTCGTCGCGGGCGCGGTGCCCGCCGCGGTGCTCGCGCTCCTCGTCCAGGGCGCGTTCGAGCTCGCCGAGCGGCGCTGGCGGATCCCCGGCGCCGGGCGCTGAGGTATGATCCGCGCTCTGCCGCGCCGGTAACAGCGTCAACATCAAACCGGGCATTCCGGCAACAAGGGGGCATCAATGCGCATCGGCATTCCCGCCGAGATCCGTTCGGGCGAGACGCGCGTCGCCGCGACCCCGGAAACGGTCAAGAAGCTCGCCGCGGGCGGCAAGCACGCGCTCCTCGTGCAGGCGGGCGCGGGCGACGGGGCCGCGATTCCGGACGCCGAGTTCAAGGCCGCGGGCGCGACGATCGCCGGGTCCGCGGGCGAGGTCTACTCGCAGTCCGACATCGTGCTGAAGGTCCGCGGACCGGACGCATCCGAGCTGCCGCAGCTCAAGCGCGGCTCGATCCTCGCGGGCCTCCTCAACCCCTACGACGCCGCGGGGATCGAGGCGCTCGCCAAGACCGGGATCACCGGGTTCGCGATGGAGTGGCTGCCGCGGATCACCCGCGCGCAGTCGATGGACGTCCTCTCCTCGCAGGCGAACATCGCGGGCTACAAGGCGGTGATCGTGGCGGCCGACGAGTACCGGCGCTTCATGCCGATGCTGATGACCGCCGCCGGCACGGTGAAGGCGGCGCGCGTGCTCGTGCTCGGCGCGGGCGTCGCCGGGTTGCAGGCGATCGCCACCGCGAAGCGCCTCGGCGCGGTGATCGAGGCGTTCGACGTGCGCCCGGCGGTGAAGGAGCAGGTCGAATCGCTCGGCGCGAAGTTCGTCGAGGTGCCGGTGTCGGAGGAGGAGAAGAAGCAGGCCGAGACCGCGGGCGGCTACGCGCGCGAGATGAGCGAGGACTACAAGCGGCGCCAGGCGGCGCTGATCGACGAGCGGGCCAAGGCGGCGGACATCATCATCACCACCGCGCTGATTCCCGGCCGGCCGGCCCCGGTGCTGATCCGCGAGGAGGCCGTGCGCGGGATGAAGCCCGGTGCGGTGATCGTCGACCTCGCGGCGGAGCAGGGCGGGAACTGCCCGCTCACCGAGCGCGACAAGATCGTCGTGAAGCACGGCGTGAAGCTCATCGGCCACACGAACCTCGCGGCGATGGTCGCGACCGACGCCTCCGCGCTCTACGCGCGGAACCTCCTCAACTTCCTCGCGCTCCTGGTCGACCCCAAGTCGGGCGCGCTGACCTTGAATCGCGAGGACGAGATCATCGCCGGCAGCCTCGTGTGCATCGACGGCACCGTCGTCAAGAAGGGCTGAGCAGCCATGAGCGGAACCATCGACCCGACCGTCATCAACCTCACCGTGTTCGTCCTGGCGGTGTTCGTGGGCTACCACGTGGTCTGGGGCGTCACCCCGGCGCTGCACACGCCGCTGATGAGCGTCACCAACGCGATCAGCTCGGTGATCATGGTCGGCGCGATCCTCGCCGCCGGGCCGGGCGAGCTCGACTTCGGCTCGATCCTCGGCGCGGTGGCGGTCGGGCTGGTGGCGATCAACACCTTCGGCGGCTTCCTGGTGACGCGCCGGATGCTCGAGATGTTCAAGCGCAAAGAGCCGAAAGCGGCGACGAAGGCCTGACCCATGTCCGCCAGCCAAGTCGCGCTCTGGTATCTCGCCGCCAGCGTCCTCTTCATCCTCGCCCTGAAGGGACTCTCGAACCCGGTGTCGGCGCGCCGCGGCAACTGGTTCGGCATCGCGGGCATGCTGATCGCGGTGCTGACGACGCTGGCGATCACGCGCCGCATCGACCTCATCCTGGTTGCGATCCTGATCGGCGGGTCGATCGGCGCGGTGGTCGCGCGTCGCGTCGAGATGACGCAGATGCCCGAGCTGGTCGCGGCGATGCACTCGCTCGTCGGCATGGCCGCGGTGCTGATCGCGATCGCGATCGTCTACGACCCGGCGGCGTTCAACCTGCCCGATCCGCTGCCCACCGGCAACCGCCTGGAGCTCTTCATCGGCACCTTCGTCGGCGCGATCACGTTCTCCGGCTCGGTGATCGCCTTCGGCAAGCTCGCCGGCCTGGGGAAGAAGTTCCGCCTCTTCTCGAGCGCGCCGGTGGTGTTCAAGGGCCAGCACATCCTGAACCTGGTGCTCGCCGTCGTGATGATCGGCTTCGGGGTCGCCTTCTTCCTCGCGGCCAAGGAGGGCCAGTGGCTGCCGTTCATCGTGATGACGGCGATCGCGTTCGTGCTCGGGGTGCTGATCATCATCCCGATCGGCGGCGCGGACATGCCGGTGGTGATCTCGATGCTGAACAGCTACTCCGGCTGGGCCGCGGCCGGGATCGGGTTCTCGCTCAACAACTTCATGCTGATCATCGCCGGGTCGCTGGTGGGCTCCTCGGGCGCGATCCTCTCCTACATCATGTGCCGGGCGATGAACCGCTCGTTCTTCAACGTGCTGCTCGGCGGCTTCGGCGCGGCCGAGGGCACGGCGGCGGCCGGCGGCGAGCAGAAGCAGGTGAAGTCGGGCTCCGCCGAGGACGTCGCGTTTCTGCTCGGCAACGCCGAGAGCGTGGTCATCATTCCCGGCTACGGGCTCGCGGTCGCGCGCGCGCAGCACGCGGTGAAAGAGATGGCGCAGAAATTGACGGCGAAGGGCGTCAACGTTCGTTATGCGATCCACCCGGTCGCGGGCCGCATGCCCGGCCACATGAACGTGCTCCTCGCCGAGGCCGAGGTGCCCTACGACCAGGTGTTCGAGATGGAGGACATCAACTCCGACTTCGGCACCACCGACATCGCGTTCGTGCTCGGCGCGAACGACGTCGTGAACCCGCTCGCCGAGGAGAAGGGGAGCCCGATCTACGGCATGCCGATCCTCGAGGCGCACAAGGCGCGTACGGTAATGGTGAACAAGCGGTCGATGGCCGCCGGCTACGCCGGGCTCGACAACCCGCTCTTCTACATGGACAAGACGATGATGGTCTTCGGCGACGCGAAGAAGGTGGTCGAGGACATCGTGAAGGCGCTGGAGTGACCATCGCCGGGAGCGACCGGGCGCGCGCCGCGATCCTCGCGCGCATCCGCGACCGCCAGGGCCGCGGCGCGGCGAGCCGCCCCTCCCAGGCCGAGCTCGAGGCGATCGAGACTTACATCTCGCGCCACCCCGCGGGGCCGCTGCCGGAGATCGACGACGGGGTCGTGGCGCGGTTCCGCAGCCGCGCGGAGTCGATGCAGAGCACGACCGACCGGGTCGCGACCCTCGCCGACGCGCCGGCGGCGGTGGCGAAGTACCTCGAAGCGAACGGCCTCCCGCTCGCCGGGTGCATGTGGCCGCGGCTCGCCGCGCTCGACTGGGCGGGCGCCGGCCTCGCGCTCGAGCCGCGCGCCGCGAGCGACCGCGACGCGGTCGGCGTGACCGGGGTGTTCGCCGCGCTCGCCGAGACCGGGACGCTGATGCTCATTTCCGGTCCGGACACGCCGGCGACCGTGAGCCTGCTCCCGGAGACGCACGTGGCGATCGTGCCCGCCGGCCGCATCGTGAAGCGGATGGAGGAGGGCTGGGCACTCGCGCGCGCCGAGCTGGGCGAGCTCCCGCGCGCGGTGAACTTCGTGTCGGGGCCTTCGCGCACCGCCGATATCGACCAGACGCTCGTCCTTGGTGCGCACGGCCCGTACCGCCTGCACATGGTGATCGTCGCGGACGGGACCTGAGACGAGGCGAGGGTCCGGAACTCCCCTCCCGGACCCCGCTCCAAAGCTGACGGAGAAGGGGAATCCCGCGCGATGCCCGCCGCGACCGGCGGCGCCGGTCGCGTATGCGGCGCGCCTTCCGCGCGCCTTCGACCACGTCAAGCCCATGGGCGACCTTGCCTTTCTGCCGAGTTGGCCGCCGTTCGCGAACCAGATGATCTGGGTCGGGGTGCTGCTCGTCGCCGGGGTCGCGGGCGGCGAGTTGGTGCAGCGCGTCCTGAGGCTGCCGCGCATCACCGGCTATGCCGCCGCGGGCCTCGCGCTCGGTCCCGACGGTTGGGGGTTGATCGACAGACCGCTGCTCGAGGAGCTGGTCGTCTTCGTCGACATCGCGATCGGCCTCGTGCTGTTCGAGCTCGGGACGCGGCTCGACCTCGCGTGGCTGCGGCGCTCGCCCGGGCTCGCACTGATGGGCGTCGCCGAGTCGCTGGGCGGGGCCGCCCTGGTGTTCGTCACCCTGCACTGGCACTTCGGGCACGACCCGCTGGTGGCGGCGGTCGCGGCGGCGATCGCGATGTCCACCTCGCCGGAAGTGCTGATCCGCGTTGCCGCCGACCTGCGCGCGCAAGGCCAGGTCACCGAGCGCGCGCTGATCCTCACCGCGATGAACGGCGTCATCGCGTTCCTCGCGCTGACGGTGCTCATTCCCTGGCTCCACCTCGAGTACCGTGGCGGGTGGCTGACCATCCTGACCCAGCCGCTCTACCTGCTCGCGGGGTCGTTCGTGCTCGCAGCGGTCGCCTCCCAGGCGACGCTCAAGCTCGTCCAGCTCGTCGGCAAGCACGCCGAGCGGCAGTTCATCGTGGTGATCGGGCTCGTGGTGCTCACCGTGGGTGCCGCGGTCGCGCTGAAACTCTCGGTGCTGCTCACGCTCCTCGCGATGGGTGCGATGGTGCACAACGCCGACCGCGAGCGGCACTTCATGGTGATCGACTCCGGCAACGCGGGGCAGCTCTTCTATCTCCTCCTCTTCGTGATCACCGGTGCGCGCCTCGACCTCGGGCTGGTCGCCACGGCCGGGGCGGCCGGCCTCGCGTTCGTGCTGGTACGCTTCGCCGGCAAGGCGCTCGGCGTGTTCGCCGTCGCCCCGTTCGTCGGGCTGAAGCTGCGCCACGCCGGACTCGTCGCGCTCGCGCTGGCGCCGATGTCGGGGCTGGCGGTGGTCATGGTGTACGAGACGGCCTCGCTCTATCCCGAGGTCCGCGCGAGCGTCGCGCCGGTGGTGCTCGCCGCGGTCGTGATCCTGGAGCTCCTCGGGCCGGTCGCAACCCAGTTCGCAATCAAGCGGGCGGGCGAGGCGGGAGCCGATCGATGACGCTGGAATTCAAGTCCTCCGAGCCGCTCACCCTCGGCGTCGAGCTCGAGCTGCAGCTCGTCAATACCCGCGACTACAACCTGACGCGCGGCGCGTCGGACCTCCTCGCCGCGGTGGCGAAGCGCAAGCACCCCGGCGACATCAAGCCGGAGATCACCGAGAGCATGATCGAGATCAGCACGTCGGTCTGCTCGGGCCCCGAGCAGGTGCGCGCCGAGCTCGACGCGATGCGCGCAGTGCTGATCGAGGGCGCGGCGAAGTTGAACCTCGGCGTCGCCGGCGGCGGCACCCACCCGTTCCAGCAGTGGACCGAGCGACGGATCTACGACACGCCGCGCTTCCGCCATGTCTCCGAGCTCTACGGCTATCTCGCCAAGCAGTTCACCGTGTTCGGCCAGCACGTCCACATCGGCGTGCGCTCGGGCGACGAGGCGGTGCGGCTCACCCACGCGCTCGCGCGGTACGTGCCCCACTTCATCGCGCTCTCGGCCTCCTCGCCGTTCGCGGGCGGCGCCGACACGCAGTTCGACTCCTCGCGGCTGAACGTGGTCAACGCGTTTCCGCTGGCCGGGTTCATGCCCTACGTCGCCGACTGGGACGAGTTCGAGCACTACTTCGGCGAGATGCGGGCGTTCGGCATCGTCGAGAGCATGAAGGACTTCTACTGGGACATCCGGCCCAAGCCGGAGTACGGCACGATCGAGATCCGGGTGTTCGATACGCCGCTCACCGTCGCGCGCTCGGCCGAGCTCGCCGCCTATACCCAGGCGCTCGCCGCCGCAGTGCGGGACGACCGGAGCTGGGCTCCGCACCCGAGCCAGTATCTCGTCTACAGCTACAACCGCTTCCAGGCCTGCCGGTTCGGGTTCGGCGCGACGATCGTCGATCCGTTCACCCGCGAGCACCGGCTGCTTGCGGACGAGATCGTCGCGGCCCTCACCCGGGTGGCGCCGCACGCCGAGCGGCTCGGGGGGGGCGAAGCGATCGACCGCCTCCTGAGCGCTGCTGCGGCGCGGGCAAACGACGCGAAGGTGCTGCGCGAGGTCCTCGAGAAGCGCGGCTCGCTCCCCGATGTGGTGCGCGCCGCGTGCGCCGCTTGGCACGGATCCTGACGCGTCCCCGACGCGACCGGCACACCCCCTAAGCAGTTGACACCCCGCGCGAAGTCGGGCCTACTTCGCGCGTTCGGCCCGCGCCCGGGATCATGTCCTGGCGCGGCGAGCCCGGGCGGCGCGACTCCAGGGGGATAGCGCGGCGCGGACGGGCCCGGCCGAGAGACCGCCAGGACACCTCATCGATGCAGTAAGGCGGCGCGGGCGAAGAACGCAACTGTCCATTCGAGGAGGAGAGTCATGATCCGTTCGCCATGGTGGTCGCGCGTCTGCGCGACGGTGGTTGCCGCGCTCCTGTCCGGCGCCGCGTCGGCCCAAGCCCCGACCACGACCCTGAAGATGCAGGCCACCTGGCCGGCGTCGCTCACGCTGTACGACAACTTCACCTACTGGGCCGAGCGCGTCAACAAGCTGTCCGCCGGCACGCTCAAGATCGAGACCATGCCCGCCGGCCAGGTCGTGCCGGCGTTCGAGGTGCTCGACGCGACGAGCAAGAAGGTGATCGACGGCGCGCATTCCTGGGCCGGCTACTGGGTCGGCAAGAACAAGGCGGCGATCCTGGTCACCGGCGGCCCCGGCGGCACGTTCGGCATGGACTTCATCGACTACATGGGGTGGGTGCACAACGGCGGCGGCTTCGAGCTGCTCACCGAGTTCTACCAGAAGGAGCTGAAGCTCAACGTCGTTTGGCTCCCGGTGCTCCCGTCCGGCCCGCAGGCATTCGGCTGGTTCAAGCGGCCGATCAAGAACCTCGCCGACTTCAAGGGCATGAAGTGCCGGCAGACCGGCATGGCCGCCGAGGTCTTCCAGCGCATGGGCATGCAGACGGTCAACATGCCCGGCGGCGAGATCATCCCGTCGGCGCAGCGCGGCGTGATCGACTGCGCCGAGTGGGTCGGCGGCGTCGAGGACCTGCGGCTCGGCTTCCCGAGCGTGTGGAAGTACCACTACACCCCGGGCGTGCACGAGAACACGACCGTCGGCGAGCTCCTGTTCAACGGCGACGTCTGGAAGTCGCTCTCGCCGCAGCACCAGGAGATCATCAAGTCGGCCGCCAACGAGGCCTTCCTGATCTGGTGGGCGAAGTGGCAGCGGCAGAACGCCGACGCGCTGAAGGAGATGCAGGAGAAGCACGGCGTGCAGATCCTGCGCACGCCGCCCGACATCCTGATCGAGTTCCTGAAGACCTGGGACATCATCGCGAAGGAGGAGTCGGAGAAGAGCCCGTACTTCAAGAAAGTGCTGGAGTCGCAGCGCGCCTACGCGTCGGTCGTCGTGCCGGCGAAGCGGTTCATGTTCCCGCCGTACTCGTTCGTCGCCAACTACTACTTCCCCGAGAAGGGCGCGGCACCGGCCAAGGCGGCTCCCGCAGCGGCGAAGAAGTAGCGACACCCACACTGCGCGGGGGCGGCACCCCCGCCTGAACGCACCCCGGCCCGCCGCGTCAGCGGCGGGCCGTTTTCGTCCGGGGCCAGTTCCACAGGGAGGCCTTCGATGTCCCAACCGTCGCCCAAGCTCCTCAGGCTCGTGGGAGCGATCGACAAGTTCACCGACACCACCGGGAGCTGGATCTCCTGGATGTCCGTTCCGCTCGTCCTCGCGGTCTCCTACGAGGTGATCTCGCGCTACTTCTTCGATGCACCCACGATCTGGGCGTTCGACGTGACCTTCATGCTGTACGGGGCCCTGTTCATGCTCGGGGCCGCGTACGCGCTGCACAAGGGCGCGCACATCCGCACCGACTTCTTCTTCGAGCGATGGTCGACCAAGACCAAGGGCTGGATCGACTCGGTCGCCTACCTGGTGTTCTTCTTCCCGTCGCTGATCCTCTTTTTCTTCGTCAGCGCGGACGAGGCCTGGTACTCGTTCTCGATCCTGGAGACCTCCGAGCAGACGCCGTGGCGCCCGCTGCTATGGCCGTTCAAGGCCGTGGTGCCGGTGACGTGCCTGCTGCTGATCATCCAGGGCATCTCCGAGACGGTGAAGAGCCTCTGGGCCGCGCGCACCGGGATCGTGCTCGAGGAAAAAGAAAAGGTGGAGGTCTGATATGACTGGCGAAGCGCTTCTCGGACTAGTCATGCTGGTGGTGATGATCGGCGCGATCTTCATCGGCTTCCCGATCAGCTTCACCTTGCTCTTCCTCGCACTCTCGTTCGGCTGGGTCGGCCTCGGACATACCGTCTTCGATCTCGCCTACTTCCAGACCATCGGCATGATGAAGGAGGAGCTGCTCGCCGCGGTGCCGCTCTTCATCTTCATGGGCTTCCTCACCGAGCAGGCGGGGCTGATGGAGCGATTGTTCACCGCGTTCCGGCTCCTGCTCGCGCCGGTGCGCGGGGCGCTGTTCCTCGTCGTCATCCTGACCGCGACCGTGTTCGCGATGGCGACCGGCATCGTCGGCGCCGCGGTGACCGTGCTCGGCATCATGGCTTCGCCGATCATGATCAAGACCGGCTACGACCCGGCGCTCTCGGCCGGCACGATCACCGCCGGCGGCACGCTCGGGATCCTCATCCCGCCGTCGGTGATGCTGATCGTGATGGGGCCGGTGCTCGGCGTGTCGGTGGCCGACCTCTACGCCGCCGCCTTCGGTCCCGGCTTCCTGCTCGCCGGACTGTACGTCGCGTACCTGATGATCCGGAGCTTCATCAACCCGAAGCTCGGCCCGCCGGTGCCGAAGGAGGAGCGGGTCCACTCGCTGCCGGTGATGCTCTGGGAGGTGGTGGTCGGCGTCGTCCCGCTGGTCGGCCTCATCACGGCGACGCTCGGCTCGATCCTCGCCGGCTGGGCGACGCCCACGGAGGCCTCGGGGATCGGCGCACTCGGCGCGGTCATCCTGGCGTTCGCCTACCGCAGGGCCACGCTCGCCGGCCTCAAGCGCGCGCTGCTCAGCACGATGGCGACCTCGAGCATGGTGCTGCTGCTCGCGGCGACGTCGAACGTCTTCGGCGCGGTCTTCGCCCGGCTGGGGACCGCGAACTGGATCACCGAGTCGATGCTCGCGCTGCCGCTGCCGCCGATCGCGATGCTGGTGGTCGTGATCTTCCTGATCTTCCTGCTCGGGTGGCCGTTCGAGTGGCCGGCGATCATCCTCGTGTTCCTGCCGATCTTCTACCCGGTCGTGGCCGCGCTCAAGTTCGATCTGGTCTGGTTCGGCGCGCTGGTCGCGGTGACGCTGCAGACGGCGTTCCTGTCGCCGCCGGTCGCGATGTCGGCCTACTACCTGAAGCAGGTGGTCAAGGACTGGTCGCTCGCGACGATCTACAAGGGCATGTTCGAGTTCATGATCCTGCAGTGCGTCGCGATCGTGCTGATCATCGTCTTCCCGAAGATCGCGACCGCGTTCCCCGAGTATCTCCAGGCGGAGGCGCGCAAGGAGCAGGTCGAGGTGATCAAGGACGACACGCCGAGCCTCGAGCAGGACACGATGGAGAAGATGCAGGAGCAGTCGAACGGAAGGAAGTCCGGAGGAGCAGACGGTCGAAGCCCGCCGACGCCAAGTGACTGCGCGACCGAAGGGCCGGCCAAGCCGCAGTGACTCGCGGCGATCCGTGATTCGCGATCGACCGGGACCGATGAAAATCACCGCGGTCGAGACGATCCGTCTCGGCGAGTTCCCCAACGTCCTCTGGGTCCGCGTCCACGCCGACGAGGGCCTCGTCGGCCTGGGCGAGACCTTCTACGCGGTCGCGCCGGTCGAGGCACACATCCACGAGACCTGCGCGCCGTATCTGCTCGGCAAGGACCCGCTCGAGATCGAGCGCCACAGCCGCAACTTCCTCCAGGGGTACCTCGGGTTCAAGTCGGTCGGCGTCGAGATCCGCGCTGCCTCGGCGATCGACATCGCGCTGTGGGACCTCTTCGGCAAGGCGTCCGGGCAGCCGCTCTATCAGCTGCTCGGCGGCAAATGCCGCGACCGGATCCGCGTCTACAACACCTGTGCCGGTTATCGCTACGTGCGAGCGAAGCCGGTGCAGACGACCGCGAACTGGGGCTTGCCCGGCGGCAGCGTCGGCCGGCAGGCCGTACGAGGATCTCGACGCCTTCCTCCACCGCGCCGACGAGCTCGCGCTCTCGCTTGCGAGCGAGGGCTACACCGGCATGAAGATCTGGCCGTTCGACGAGTACGCGGAGAGCTCGAACGGGACTCGCATCGCGCCGGCCGACCTGAAGCGCGCGCTCGCGCCGTTCGAGAAGATCCGGCGCGCGGTCGGCGACGACATGGACATCCACGTCGAGTTCCACTCGCTCTGGGATCTGCCGACCGCGATCGAGATCGCGCAGGCGCTCGCGCCGTACCGGCCGTACTGGTTCGAGGATCCGATCAAGATGACCAACCTCGAGGCGCTCGCCGACTACCGGCGCCGGACGAATGTCCGCGTGACGGCGAGCGAGACGCTCGGCACGCGCTGGGCCTTCCGCGAGCTCTTCGATCGCCAGGCGGTGAGCGTGGCGATGCTCGACATCGCCTGGTGCGGCGGCATCTCGGAGGCGAAGAAGATCGCCACGATGGCCGAGGCCTATCACCTCCCGATCGCACCGCACGATTGCACCGGGCCGGTCGTGCTCACCGCTTCGGTGCATCTCGCGCTGAATTCGCCCGAACGCGCTCGTCCAGGAAGTGGTCCGGGCCTTCTATTCCGACTGGTACCGGGAGCTCGTCACCGCGCTGCCGCCGCTCGAGCGCGGGTTCATCACCGCCCCGGCGGGCCCGGGACTGGGCGTCGACCTCGTGCCGGATCTCGTCCGCCGTCCCGACGCGATCGTCAGGGTCACCCGGGCGTAGCGATCACCATACAAGGGGGCAAAACGCTTCGCGGTGCCCCCTCGGCGATGCCTTCGGCATCGGTTTCTCTCCAGCCGCCCCGCCGTTGACAACCACCGCCGCCGGTTCCACCATCGGCGTGCTCCGCGCGTCCACACGCGGGCATACCACGACAAGGAGAAGGAGCATGCGACAACCGATCCTGAAAGCCGTCGTCGCGGGCTTCGCCGCGGCGTTTCTCGCCGGCGGCGTCGCCGCGCAGCAGCCGGCCGGCGTCAAGAGTCTCAAGATGCAGTCCACCTGGCCGGCGAGCCTGACCCTGCAGGACAACTTCAAATACTTCGCCGAGAAAGTCGACAAGCTGACCGGCGGGCAGGTCAAGATCGAGGCGCTCGCCGCCGGCCAGATCGTTCCCCCGTTCGAGATTCTCGACGCCACCAGCAAGAAGGTCATCGACGGCGGCCACGGCATCTCCTACTACTGGGTCGGAAAGAACAAGGCCGCGACGCTCTTCTCCAACACGCCCGCCGGCATCGTGGGCATGGACCAAATGGATTACCTCGGCTGGATTTACGAGGGCGGCGGCCTCGACCTGTGGTGGGAGTTCTACCAGAAGGAGCTCAAGCTCAACGTCGTCGCGTTCCCGATCCTGCCGGCGAGCCCGCAGGCGTTCGGCTGGTTCAAGCGGCCGATCAAGAACCTCGCCGACTTCAAAGGCATGAAGTGCCGCCAGACCGGGATCGTGGCGGAGATCTTCCAGCGCATGGGGATGCAGACGGTCAACATGCCGGGCGGCGAGATCGTGCCCTCCGCGCAGCGCGGCGTCATCGATTGCGCCGAGTGGGTGGGCGGGATCGAGGACCTCCGCCTCGGGCTTCCCCAGGTGTGGAAGTTCCACTACACGCCGGGCATGCACGAGTCGGCCTCGATCGGGGAGCTGATCATCAACTCCGAGGTCTGGGCAGGCTTCACCCCGCAGCAGCAGGAGGCGGTGCGCGTTGCGGTCAACGACACCTTCATCCGCTGGTGGATCAAGTGGCAGAGGCAGAACGCCGAGGCGATCGAGGAGATGCGCACCAAGCACGGCACCCAGATCCTCCGCACCCCGCCGGAGATCCTGATCGCCTTCCTCAAGGCCTGGGACGAGATCGCGAAGGAGGAGTCGGCGAAGAACCCGTTCTTCAAGAAAGTGCTCGACTCGCAGCGCGCGTACGGGGCGAAAGTGATCCCGGCGAAACGGTTCATGTTCCCGCCGTACTCGTTCGCGGCGAACTACTACTTCCCCGAAAACCTGAAGCCCGGGGCCGCGCCGCCCGGAGCGGCGGCGGCGAAGAAATAGTCCGCGTCGCCTGACCGACCGGAACCGGGCCGCTAGGCCCGGTTTTCTTTCTCGGGCGGCTCCTCCGGCGGTCGCGCCCGCGACGGCAGGCCGAGCCTCAGCGCGGCCCGCGCGAGCATGAGCGCCGACACCGGCGCGGTCACGAAGAGGAAGAGCACGATCAGCACCTCGTGCACGACCGGCTGCCCGGTGCCGAGGAAGTAGAGCAGCGACGCGAGGAGCACGCCGCCCACGCCGAGCGTGGTGGCCTTCGTGGGCGCGTGCAGGCGCGTGAGGAAGTCGGGCAGCCGTACGAGGCCGATGGCGCCGATCACCGCAGAAGGCGCCCCCGCCACCAGCAGGAACGAGATCAACCCCTCGATCGCGACGCGCATCGCGCATCAGTCCATCACGTCGCCGCGCGCCGCGAACCGCGCGAGCGCCACGGTCGCGACGAACCCGAACAGCGCGATCACCAGCGCTGCCTCGAAGTAGGCGAAGCTCCCGTAGCGGATCCCGAGCATGACCGTGACCGCGACGATGTTGATGTAGAGCGCGTCGAGCGCGAGGATCCGGTCGGGCACGCTCGGACCGAGCGCGAGCCGGACCCCGGCGAGGGCGATCGCGGCGGCAAACGCGACGAACGCGAAGTTCAACGCCAGGTCTAGCATCCGAAGATCTCCTGCAGCGGCCGCTCGTAGCGGCGCTTGATCAGCGCGACGAGCGCCGCGGCGTCCTCCAGGTCGAGCACGTGCACGAGGATCCGGGCGCGCGCCTCGTCGACCTCCGCCGCGAGCGTGCCCGGGGTCATCGTGATGATGCTCGCGAGCAGCGCGACCGCGTCCGGATGCGTGGCGTCGAGCGGCACCTCGACGAACGCCGGCCGCAGTCGCCCGATCGGGCCGAGGACGCGCCGCGCGACGGCGAGATTCGCCGTCACGATGTCCCAGGCGACGACCAGCCCGAGCCGCACGGCGGCCCGGGGGCGGTGGACGCGGACCGGGTCGTCGAGGACGCGGCCGAGCCCGAGCGGCAGGATCACGGCGAGCACGGCCGCGGCGATGAGGTGGAGAGACGCGACGCTCGAATTGAGCGCGAGCCAGACCGCGGCGATGAACCCGGACGCGATGGGATGCGGCAGGAGTCGCATCATGGCTTGGCTCCAGGCGGGAACGGGCGAACGCTGCGCGGACCGGACTCCCGCAGGACTCTGGGCGCGTAGAGGCGCCAGTCCGCGAGCTGACGGGCGGTCGCGTCGGTATAGCGCTTCACCGGCGCGGCGAAGATCGCGAGCGCGACGCTGCAGGCGAGCAGCGCCGCCATCGGCGCGAGCGACCCCCACGACGCCCGCGCGGGCGGCGCGCTGCCATCGGCCGTCTTCCAGAACAGCGCGCTCCCCGCGCGTGCGAGCGCGATCGTCGCCGCCAGCCCGGCGCCGAGGAGCGCGGTCCACAGCACCGGCGTCGCCGGCAGGCTGCCGGTCGCCTGGAGGAGCGCGAGCTTGCCGACGAAGCCGGAAAGCGGCGGCAGGCCGGCGATCGAGACCGCTGCGACGGCGAGCGCGGCCCCGAGCACCGCGGGCTGCGCGACCGGCGGGTGCGGGGCGAAGCCGTCTCCGCCGCGCTGCACAGCGATCCGTTCGGCGAGCAGGAAGAGCGCGGCCAGCGCGAGCGTCGAGTGCAGGAGGTAGTAGAGCGCCGCGCCGAGGCTCGCCGCCGAGAACACCGCGACGCCGACGAGCAGCGTGCCCACCGAGGCGATCGTGAGGTAGGCGGCCAGGCGCGCGAGGCCGGCTGCGGCGAACGCCCCGACCGCCCCGAGCACCACGGTCGCGACCGCGCCGACGAGCAGCCACGGGCCGGCGACCAGGGCCGAGCCGCCGGCGTCGGGACCGAACACGAGGCCGTGCACGCGGAGGATCGCGTACACGCCGACCTTGGTCATGATCGCGAAGAGCGCCGCGACCGGAGGCGACGCGGTGGTGTAGGCGCGCGGTAGCCACAGGTACAGCGGGAAGACCGCGGCCTTCACGGCGAAGACGACGAGCAGCACCAGCGCCGCGGCGCGGGCGATCGGGACGTCCCCCGGCGCGAGGCGCGGCACCTGCAGGGCTAGGTCGGCGAGGTTCAGCGTCCCCGTCACCGCGTAGAGGGCGGCGATCGCGAGCAGGAACAGGGCGGAAGCCGCCAGGTTCACGGCGACGTAGTGGAAGCCCGCCCGCAGCCGCTCCGCACCGCGGCCGTGGAGTAGTAAGCAGTACGACGCGACGAGCAGGACCTCGAAGAAGACGAAGAGATTGAAGAGATCCCCGGTCAGGAACGCGCCGTTCAGCCCCATCAGCTGGAACTGGAAGAACGCATGGAAGAACCTCCCTCTCGCGTCCCAGGGTTCGGGGCCGATCATCGCGGCGGCGACCGTCGCGAGCGCCACGAGTGCGGTCAGCGCGAGCATCAGGGCGGCGAGTCGGTCCAGCACGAGCGCGATGCCGAACGGAGCGGGCCAGTCGCCGATGCGGTACACCTCGATCGATCCGAGCGCGGTGTGGCCGAGCGCACCAAGCGCGACGACCGCGAGACCGGCGCACGACAGGAGCGCGAGCGCGCGCTGCACCCGGAGCCGTTGGTCGCCTGCGAGCACCATCAGCACCGCGGCGAGCGCGGGGAGCAGGACCGGGACGATGACCGCGTGGTTCACGGCCGTGGCTCCTCGCCGTCGACGTGGTCGGTACCGCTTGCGCCGCGCAGCGCGAGCGCGAGCTCGATCGCGAAGCCGGTGGCGGCGAAGCCGATGACGATCGCCGTCAGCACGAGCGCCTGCGGCAGCGGATCGGCGTAAGTGTCGGCCCCGTACGCAATGAGCGGCGGCACCCCGATCCACAGCCGCCCCATGGCAACGATGAACAGGTTGACCGCGTACGAGAGCAGGCAGAGGCCGAGGACGACCGGGAAGGTGCGGCCGCGCAGCATGAGATAGATGCCGGTGCCGGTGAGGACGGCGATCGCTCCGGCGACGAGGAATTCCATGCCTATCTCCGCGTCGCGTCGGCTTCCGCGACGAGCGTCAGCATCGTCGCACCGACGACGGCGAGGTAGACCCCGAGATCGAAGAGCATCGCCGAGGCGAGCGGCAGCTCGCCGACCACCGGCAGCACCGGCTCCGCGTGCGCGCTCGTCAGGAACGGCTTGCCGAAGAACCAAGCACCGATCCCGGTCGCGCCGGCGACGAGGAGGCCGACGCCGGCGATGCGCCCGTAGTCGAGCCGCAGCCGCGCACCGCTTCCCGCCATGTGCTGCATGAGCAGCGCGACGGCGGTGACCAGCCCGGCCACGAACCCGCCGCCCGGCGCGTTGTGTCCGCGCACGAAGAGGAAGATCGATACGAGCAGCGCGAGGGGAAGCAGCCAGCGCGCGGCGACGCGCAGCAGCAGCGGGGCGCCCGCTTCGGGCGCGCCGCCCGGTTGCACCAGCCGGAGGCCCGTCATCATCGCGCTGGCGCCGAGCGCGGCGATCGCGAGCACGGTGAGCTCGCCGAACGTGTCGTAGCCGCGGAAATCGACGAGGATCACGTTCACGACGTTCGCGCCACCGCCGAGCGGCACGCTGTTCTCCAGGAAGTACCAGGAAATCGTCTCGAGCGGACGCGTCATCGCCGCCAGCGCGATGAAGCCAACGCCGAGGCCGAGACCGGTGGCGAGGAGCCCGTCGCGGAGCTTGCGCAGCGTCGACGATTCCGCGGGGCTTGTCCGGGGCAGCGCCGCCAGCGCCATGAGCAGCAGCACCGTCGTCACGACCTCGACCGCGAGCTGCGTCAGCGCGAGGTCGGGCGCCGCGAACTGCAGGAAGGCCGCCGACACCACGAGGCCGACCACGCCGACGAGCACGACTGCGACGAGCCGGCTCCGGTGGAAGACCGCGCAGCCGAGCGCCGCGCCGGCGAGCACGATCGCGGCCACCGCGCCGATGGGCGTGATCGGCGCGAGCGGGCGACCGCCGGCGGGGATGCCGCTGCCAACGAGCGGCGTCGCGCCGAGCGCGAGCGCGACCGCGAACAGGCAGACGAGCGACCGCTGCAGCGAGCCGTTCTCGAGCGCGTTCGTCGCGCGCGCCGCGCCGGCGAGCGCCGCGTCCATGAGGTGCTGGAACGCGAGCCGCGCGGTCCAGCCGGAGGGCACGTGCAGGTGAAGGTTGTACTTGCGTTGCAGCGCCCAGTACATCGCCGCACCGCCCGCGAAGGCGAGCACGCTGAGTGCGAGCGGTGCGGTGAAGCCGTGCCAGATGGCGATCGAGTACCCGGGGAGGGCGGCGCCGACCACCGCCCGCGCCGCCGCCTCGACGAGCGGCGCCACCGTGAGCGCCGGCAGCATGCCGACCGCCAGGCAGACGACCGCAAGGATCTCGACCGGCATCTTCATGAACCGCGGCGGCTCGTGCGGCGTGCGCGGCAGGTCGCGCGGCTCGCCGTTGAAGAAGACGTCGTGGATGAACCGGGCCGAGTACGCGACGCCGAACGCGCCGCCCGCGAGCACCACGCCGGGCGCGAGCGCTCCGAGAAGACCGAGCCCGTGGAGGTCGAGCGCCTCGGCGAAGAACATCTCCTTCGACAGGAAGCCGTTCAGCAGCGGCACCCCGGCCATTGCTGCCGACGCGACGATGGCGAGCGTGGCGGTGTAGGGCATGTATTTCCACAGCCCGTTGATGCGCCGCATGTCGCGCGTGCCGCACTCGTGGTCGATGATTCCCGCGGTCATGAAGAGCGACGCCTTGAAGGTCGCGTGGTTGACGATGTGGAACACCGCCGCCACCGACGACAGCGGCGAGTCGAGCCCGATCAGGAACGTGATCAGCCCGAGGTGGCTGATGGTCGAGTAGGCGAGCAGCCCCTTGAGATCGTGCTTGAACACCGCGACGTAGGCAGCGAACACGAACGTCACCAGCCCGACGGTGGCGACGATGTAGACGAAGAGCGGTGTCCCGCCGAGCACCGGGTAGAGGCGGGCGAGCAGGAACACGCCCGCCTTCACCATCGTCGCCGAGTGCAGGTACGCCGACACCGGCGTCGGCGCCGCCATCGCCTCGGGCAGCCAGAAATGGAACGGGAACTGCGCGCTCTTGGTGAACGCGCCGAGAAGGACGAGCACGAGGGCGGCCGGATACCGCGGATCGGCCACGATCCGGTCGTGCATGCCGGCGAGTGCGGAGATCTCGTAGGTGCCCGCGATGCTCCCGATCAGGAGGAAGCCGGCGAGCATCGCCAGCCCGCCGGTCGCGGTGACCGCGAGCGCCATGCGTGCGCCCTGGCGCGCGTCGGCGCGCGTGTGCCAGTAGCCGATCAGCAGGAACGAGGCGACGCTCGTCAGCTCCCAGAACACCGCGAGGAGGAGCAGGTTGTCGGCGAGCGCGACGCCGAGCATCGCGGCCATGAAGAACGCGAGCTGGCCGTAGAACCGGCCGGGCGGATCGCTCTCGTCCAGGTAGTAGCGGGCATACAGGATGACGAGCAGGCCGATCCCGAGGATGAGGATCGCGAACAGCGCGGCGAGCCCGTCGAGCCGGAGCGAGACATTCAGCCCGAGCTCGGGCACCCAGTGCCAGAACGCCGCCGGCGCGTCGCCGGCCAGGACGCGTGGCAGTGCGACGAGCACGAGGGCGAGGGCGCCCGCCACGACGGCGGCGAGCGCCCATGCGGCCGCCGTAGCGGAGCGCCGCCCGGCGACGGCGGCGAGGACCGTCCCGCCGAGGAGCGGCAAGCCGATCACGAGCGGCAGCGCGGTATCGGGAGCGATCACCGCGGCGGATTCTACGGGAACCTCGCACGTATAATCGCGAGCCCGCAGCCACGGGACGCGGGCCCGCTGCCGCGGGACGCCACGAGGCCGCCGCGGCATCGATAAGGGAGGGGGACTACCAGATGCCGTCGCCGCTCAAGGTCGTCGCGCGCTTCGTCGCGCACGAGAAGGGGCTCTTCGCCGGCGCGATCGTCGTGGCCGGCATCGCCGCCGCGCTCGGTGTGCCGTTCGACTTCGTGCTGTTCGGATTGACGCTCGCCGGCGTCGCGCTCTTTCACCATCACACGCTGCAGGTCGCGCTCATCGGCCTCACGGTCATCGTCCTCTACAAGCTCGGCTTCACCGGCTTCAGGACCGGCCCCGGGCTGAGCGGGCTCGTCGCCCACATGGGGCACGAATGGGTGATCCTCACCAACCTGCTCGGCCTCCTGGTGGGGTTCGCGCTCCTCTCGAAGCACTTCGAGGACAGCGAGGTGCCCAAGGTGCTGCCGAAGTACCTGCCCGACGACTGGAAGGGCTGCTTCATCCTGCTCGTCATGGTGTTCGTGCTGTCGTCCTTCCTCGACAACATCGCGGCGGCGCTGATCGGCGGGGCGATGGCGCACACCGTGTTCCGGGGCAAGGTCCATATCGGCTATCTCGCGGCGATCGTCGCCGCCTCGAATGCCGGCGGCTCGGGGAGCGTGGTCGGCGACACCACGACGACGATGATGTGGCTCGACGGCGTGAGCCCGCTCGCCGTGTTCCACGCGTACGTCGCGGCGGCGGTGGCGCTCGTCGTGTCCGGGATCCCCGCCGCGCTGCAGCAGCACAAGCACTCGCCGATCATGAAGGACATGCCGCCCGGCACGCACGTCGACTGGGCGCGGGTCGGGATCGTCGGCTTCATCCTCGTGGCCGCCATCGTCGCGAACGTGACGCTCAATCTGCAAGCGCCGCAGCTCGCCGACCGGATCCCGGTGATCGGCCTCGCGGTGTGGGCCGCGATCCTCGTGTCGGTCCCGCTGCGCAAGCCCGACTGGAGCGTCGTCCCGGGCGCGGTGAAAGGCTCGATCTTCCTGCTCTCGCTGGTGATGTGCGCGTCGCTGATGCCGGTGGAGAAGCTGCCGCTCGCTTCCTGGCAGACGGCGTTCACGCTCGGTTTCGTGTCTTCGGTATTCGACAACATCCCGCTCACCGCGCTCGCGCTTAAGCAGGACGGCTACGACTGGGGAATGCTCGCCTACACGGTGGGCTTCGGCGGCTCGATGATCTGGTTCGGATCCTCGGCGGGGGTGGCGATCTCGAACATGTACGGCGAGGCGAAGTCGGTCGGCCGGTGGCTCAAGCACGGCTGGCACGTGACGGTCGCGTACGTCGTCGGCTTCGCGGTGCTGCTCGCGGTGATGGGGTGGGATGCTTCGCCGAAGCGCGCCTCCGCTCCCGCGGCGGGGACGTCGGCGGCGATCATTCCGGCACCCGGAAAATAGCGGCGTCCTGCTTGCCGCGCAGGGGTTTCGGGACTACCATTCGCGGGCTTTATTGCCGGGGGGCGAGAAATACCGCGCCGCAGCACCAACCGAAGCGCGGAATACCTGCCCCATTCAAGCTGTTGCGCATCGTACGTGGCAGCACTCCGGCGACATCCGAAATGATCTCTACCGAAGGAGCATCTCCATGAGCAAGGAGCAGGTGAAAAAGCCCGCCCAGACGACCCGTCGCCGATTCCTGGCCGGCGCTGCCGCGAGCGCAGGCGCGGCGACCCTCGGGTTCCCGGCCGTCGTCAAGGCCCAGGGCCCGATCAGCATGCGGTGGCAGAGCACGTGGCCGGCGAAGGACATCTTCCACGAGTACGCGAACGACTTCGCGAAGAAGGTGAACGACATGACCGGCGGCGACCTCAAGATCGAGGTGCTGCCCGCCGGCGCGGTCGTGCCGGCGTTCGGCCTGCTCGACGGCGTGTCGAAGGGCACGCTCGACGGCGGCCACGGCGTGCTCGTGTACCACTACGGCAAGCAGAACGCGCTCGCGCTCTGGGGCTCCGGCCCGGCGTTCGGCATGGACGCGCAGGAGCTCCTCTCCTGGCACAAGTACGGCGGCGGCAAGGAACTCCTCACGAAGCTCTATGCCTCGATCAACGCCAACGTCGTGTCGTTCCCGTACGGTCCGATGTTCACGCAGCCGCTCGGCTGGTTCAAGAAGCCGATCACGAAGGTGGAGGACTTCAAGGGCCTCAAGTACCGCACGGTCGGGCTCTCGGTCGACGTGTTCACCGGCCTCGGCGCCGCGGTCAACGCGCTGCCCGGCGGCGAGATCGTGCCGGCGATGGACCGCGGGCTGCTCGACGCGGCGGAGTTCAACAACATGACCTCCGACCGCCTCCTCGGCTTCCCGGACGTCTCGAAGGTGTGCATGCTGCAGAGCTACCACCAGAACTCCGAGCAGTTCGAGATCATGTTCAACAAGACGAAGTACGACGCGCTCCCGGCCAAGATGAGGGCGATCATCGAGAACGGCGTCGAAGCCGCCTCGCAGGACCTCGTCTGGAAAGCGATCGACCGCTACTCGCAGGACTACATCGAGCTGCAGACCAAGGACAAGGTGCGGTTCTACAAGACGCCCGACGCGATCCTGCAGAAGCAGCTCGACGACGTACGACGCGGCGGCGGCGAAGAAATCCGCCGACAACGCGATCTTCAAGGAGATCGAGGCGTCGCAGCGCAAGTTCGCCGAGCGGGTGGTGCGCTGGGACCTCGACAACAACGTCAGCCGGCGCATGGCGTACAACCACTACTTCGCCAAGGGGACGGGCCAGAAGAAGGCCTGACCAGGGGCTCGATCCGCGGGACACCATCCGGCACCACCGGATGGTGTCTTTTTTTCCGGGCGCGTCAGGCCGACACAGGCCGGCCCGGCATAGGCTCCGACACCGATGCAGAAGATCCTGCTCTTCGTCGACAAGGTGAGCACCTTCGTCGGCCACGCGTTCTCGTGGCTGATCGTGGGGCTCACGCTGCTCATCACGTGGGAGGTGTTCTCCCGCTACGTGCTCGACGCGCCGCACGCGTGGGCGTTCGACGTGATGATCATGATGTACGGCACGATGTTCATGATGGCGGGCGCGTACACGCTGGCGAAGAACGGCCACGTGCGCGGCGACGTGCTCTACGGCTTCTTCCACCCGCGCACGCAGGCGACGATCGACCTCACGCTCTACGTCGTCTTCTTCGTCCCCGGCGTCTTCGCGCTCACCTACGCCGGCTACTTCTACGCCGCCGAGTCGTGGGCGATCAACGAGCACTCGAACATCACCGCCGAGGGCCCGCCCATCTATCAGTTCAAGACGGTCATCCCGATCGCCGGCGCGATCCTGCTCCTGCAGGGGATCGTCGAGATCGTGCGCTGCGCGATCTGCATCAAGCAGGGCTACTGGCCCTCGCGCGAGGAGGACGTGGAGGAGGTCGACGTCGACAAGCTGAAGGAGATGGTCCACGTCAAGGACGAGGACATCCAGGCGCTCGACAAGCTGGTCGTGCAGGAGGAAGCGCGCAAGTGAGGATCCGGAAGGAGCTCTGGTTCGGCTTCGCCCTCATGGGGGTGATCGTCACCACGGTCGTCGTCTTCACGCCGTGGGGACACCTCACCAACGGCCACCTCGGGCTGCTCATGCTGGCGCTGATCGTCGTGGCGATCATGCTCGGGTTCCCGACCGCGTTCACGCTGATGGGGATGGGCGTGTTCTTCGCCTGGCTCGCCTATCGCAGCGTCAATCCGGACCTCGCCGTCCGGCAGGTGCTCGACCTGATGGTGCAGCGCGCCTACGCCGTGATGTCGAACGACGTGCTGATCGCGATCCCGCTGTTCGTGTTCATGGGTTACCTCGTGGAGCGCGCGGCACTGATCGATCGCCTCTTCAAGAGCCTGCATCTCGCGATGGCGCGCGTGCCCGGCTCGCTCGCGGTCGCATCGATCATCACCTGCGCGGTCTTTGCGACGGCGACCGGCATCGTCGGCGCGGTGGTCACCCTGATGGGCCTGCTCGCATTCCCGGCGATGCTGCGCGCGGGCTACAACATCAAGGTCTCGGCCGGCGCGATCACCGCCGGCGGCTGCCTCGGCATCCTGATCCCGCCCTCGGTGCTGCTGATCGTGTACGGCGCGACCGCGGGCGTGTCGGTCGTCCAGCTCTACGCCGGCGCATTCTTCCCCGGCTTCATGCTCGCGGCGCTGTACCTCGGCTACGTGATCGTCCTCGCGAAGCTCAAGCCTTCGCTCATGCCGCCGTTGCCGCAGAGCGAGCGGGCCGTGCCGCTGCCGCCGCTCGCACAATCGCTGGCGCAGCAGGGGCGCAACGCGCTCGTGGGGCTCGCTCGCGGCCTCGGCGGCGCGCCGGGCGTCCGCAGGGGCGGCGTCGCGGCCCAGCTCTTCGTCACGCTGCTGCCCGCGCTCGTCATCGCGGGCGCGCTGGTCCTCACCTACCGTGCGGCGACCGCGTCCGCTGGTCGTCGAGAGTACGGCCGGCCTCGTCGAGGCCGGCGGCGCGGTCGCCGCCGACGTCAAGGAGGAGACGACCGGCCTCGTCGGCGAGCCGTCCGGGGAAACCTCGACCGGACTCGCAGAACCGCCGGCCGAGGCGAAGGACAGCGGGCAGCCGGTCGCCGAGCCAGCGCCGAAGACGAAGGCGGCGAAGCCGCCCGCCGCCAGCCCCGCCGGTGCGAGGGCGGGCGAGGCGAAGGTGCCGGAGCAGGTCGCCGAGACCGAGCGCTTGCCGGTGCCCGGATGGTTCTGGATCGTGCTCGCGATCGGCGCGGCGGTGCTCTTCGTCCTCTATGCGTTGTGGACCTGGGAGCGGCTCGAGGTCTTCAAGTACCTGCTCGCCTCGTTCTTCCCGCTCGCGATCCTGATCATCGCGGTGCTCGGCTCGATCGTGTTCGGCCTGGCGACGCCGACGGAAGCGGCGGCGGTCGGCGCGTTCGGCGGGGTCATCCTCGCCGCCGTGTATCGCTTCATCGCGCACTGGCGCGAGCGCGCCGGCAAGGGCAGCCCGGTCGCGACGACGGTCAAGGAGCTCGGACGTGATCGTGAAGGACTCGTCGTTCCTCACTGCGAAGACGAGCGCGATGGTGTGCTGGCTCTTCGTCGGCTCGTCGATCTTCTCGGCCGCGTTCGCGCTGCTCGGCGGGCAGGAAGTGGTCAACGGGTGGGTGCTCTCGCTCGACCTCACGCCGGTCCAGTTCATGATCCTCGCGCAGTTCATCATCTTCATCCTCGGCTGGCCGCTGGAGTGGACCGAGATCATCGTGATCTTCATGCCGATCTTCATTCCGCTGCTCGCGCACTTCAACATCGATCCCCTGTTCTTCGGGCTGCTGGTGGCGCTCAACCTGCAGACGGCGTTCCTGTCGCCGCCGGTGGCGATGGCGGCGTTCTACCTCAAGGGCGTCGCGCCGCCGCACGTGACGCTCAATCAGATCTTCGCCGGGATGATGCCGTTCATGGGGATCCAGCTGATCGCGCTGGCGCTGCTCTACGTCTTCCCGGAGATCGGGCTGTGGCTGCCGAAGGTCCTGTACAAATGAGGCTATGCCGTCACGCCCTGCGGGCTTGACGGCATAGCTGCCCGCGTTGGAGCGTCGGTGCCGACGCTCAACGCGGGCATCCTCTCGTAGGTGCACGGTCGTGCGCACGGACGAGGCGCGGCCGCGCGAGAAGGCCGAAGGGGGAAACTATGGAACCGATGGACATTCTCAAGATCGTCGCCGTCACGGGCGCCTTGCTGATCGCGCTGTACGGCATCAATCGCATCGACGCCCGGATGAAGGCGAAGAACCAGGGGTTCGGGCCGAATACGCTGCGCGCGCTCGGCCTCGTCATCTTCCTGCCGACGCTCGTCGTGCTCGCGGTCGTCACCGATTTCCGCACCGAGGTGCTCGCGGCGCTGCTCGGCACGGTCGCCGGGTACGTGCTGTCGCAGTCGACCGCGGACGACCAATGAGTTCGCAGCTGGTCGAACTACCGTAGACTCCAGGCTTCGCGGGCTGTCCGGCCCGCCCGCCCCATCATCGGGGCGCAAGGAGGTTCGTGAAGCAGACCGCGCAGACCGGCCCCACCCGGGTTTTCGAGCTGTTCCTGATCAAGCCTTCCCACTACGACGATGAGGGTTATGTCATCCAGTGGGTGCGCTCGTCGATCCCCGCGAACACGCTCGCGACTTTGAACGGCCTCGCGCTCGACTGTGCCGAGCGACGGGTACTGGGCGAGGACGTCGAGATCCGGATCACGGTCCAGGACGAGACCAACACGCGCATCAGGCCCGAAGCGATCATCCGGCAGATCCGCGCGTCGGGCGGCCGGGGGCTCGTCGGCCTGGTCGGCGTGCAGACCAACCAGTTCCCGCGCGCCGTGGACATCGCCCGGCCGCTCGCCACCGCCGGGATCCCGGTCTGCATCGGCGGGTTTCACGTGAGCGGCTGTCTCGCGATGCTGCCGGACGTGCCGCAGGAATTGCGCGACGCGATGGACCTCGGCATCACCCTTTTCGCGGGCGAAGCGGAGGGACGCTTCGAAGAACTGCTGCAGGCCGCCGACCGCCGCGAACTGAAGCCGCTCTACAACTACATGAACGATCTCCCGGGACTCGAGGGCGTGCCGACGCCGTACCTGCCGGTGGAGGTCGTGACGCGGACGACCGGCATGCGGACGAGCTTCGACGCCGGGCGCGGCTGCCCGTTCAGCTGCAGCTTCTGCACGATCATCAACGTCCAGGGCCGCAAGTCGCGGGCGCGCAACGCCGACGATGTCGAGCGGCTCGTGCGCGCCAACCTCGCCCAGGGCGTGCACAACTTCTTCATCACCGACGACAACCTGGCGCGCAACCAGAACTGGGAAGCGATCTTCGACCGGCTGATCCGCATGCGCGAGGTCGAAGGCGAGCGGATCTACGTGGTGGCCCAGGTCGACACGGCGGTGCACAAGATCCGCGGCTTCATCGAGAAAGCGGCGCGCGCCGGGGTGAACCGGGTGTTCCTCGGCCTGGAAAGCATCAACCCGGAAACACTCAAGCACACCCAGAAGGGCCAGAACCGAATCACCGAGTACCGGGCGATGCTGCAGGCCTGGCACCGCGTCGGGACGCTGACCTTCGCGGGCTACATCCTCGGCTTCCCGGGCGACACGCCGGAGTCGATCGAGCGCGAGATCCGCATCATCCAGAAGGAGCTGCCGATCGACCTTCTCGAGTTCTTCATCCTCACGCCGCTGCCCGGCTCCGCCGACCACAAGAAGCTGCACCTCGCGGGCGTGCCGATGGAGCGGGATCTGAACCGTTACGACGTGGTGCACGTCACGACCGCCCACGGGACGATGTCGGACGACGAGCTGCTCGCGATCTACAAGAAGGCCTGGAACCTCTACTACTCGCCGGAGCACGTGGAACGCGTGCTGCGCCGGAGCCAGGCCTGGGGCTACGACCTCGCCAACATGCGGTCGAAGATGTTCGGCTTCCAGGCGCCGGCCACCATCGAAGGCATCCATCCGCTCGAAGGCGGCATCTTCCGCCGCAAGTACCGTCGCGACCGCCGTCCGGGAATGCGGCGCGAGAACCCGGTCGTGTTCTACGCGCGGTACGGCGCGGAGATCGTGTCCAAGATCGTGCGGTACACCGCGCTGTACTGGCGGTACCGGCGGATCCTCGAGCACGTGCGCCGCACCCCGGGGACCGAGGTGGACGTGGCGATGCAGCCGGTGCGGGACGGCGACCTCGACGCGCTCGAGCTGTTCAACGCCACCGCGGGCGCGCGCGCCGCGGCCGAGAAGCACCGCCGGAAGAAAGCCGCTCTCGCGACCGCCGAAACCTGAGCTTCGACTGCAGGTGCGGCGCGCACGGGGCGCGTGCTCCTATAATCGGCCATGGCCGAGAGCTATCGCAGCTGGGCGCCGGTCCACGACCTGCCGCAGGGCGGGTCGCGCCTCGTCGAGCTGCGCGACGACGCGGCCGGACTCTCGATCGCGCTCGAGTTCGACATGCGGCCCGGCGAGGTCCTGCACCTCGTCTTCCACTCGGCGCTCGCGCACCGGCGCAGCTCGTTCGAGGTCTTCATCCGCATGTGGCGGATGGAAGTGCCGCACCGGCTCTATCTCGTCGAGAACTCGCGCTGGATCGAGTGGCTGCACGAGGAGAGCGACGGGCGGTACGTGAGCGCGTCGCTCGCGCACTACGTCATCACCACCTCGCGCGACTTCATCGAGCTCCTCGCGGCCGACCCGCCCGAGACGGAGTGGCGGCCCGGGCCGGCGTGAGGCCGTGACCGCGGTCGCTGCCGCCGCGGGGCGGCGCTGGCTCGTTCTCGGGTTGGCGATCCTTGCTTACATGCTCGGGCTCTTCCACCGGGTCGCGCCGGCGGCGCTCGCTCAGGATCTCGTCCAGGCGTTCGCGACCAGCGCGGTCGCGCTCGGCGTGCTCGCCGCGACCTATTTCTGGGTGTACACGGCGATGCAGATGCCCTGCGGCGTGCTCGCGGACACCCTCGGCCCGCGGCGTCTGCTGTTCGGTGGCGGGCTGATCGCGACCGCGGGCGCGATCATGTTCGGGGTCGCGCCGGCGTTCGGCTGGGCGGTGTGCGGGCGGATGCTGGTCGGTCTCGGCACCGCGGTCGCCTTCGTCGCCGCGCTGAAGCTGATCGCGACCTGGTTCGACGAGCGGCGGTTCGCGACGCTGACCGGCATCGTGGTGCTTGCCGGCAACCTCTCGTCGGCCGCCGCGGGCGGCCCGTTCGCATGGGTCCTGCAGGCGCTGCCGTGGCGCACCGTGATCCTGCTCCTCGCGGGACTGTCGGCCGCGGTCTCGATCGGCGCGCTCCTCTTCGTCCGGGATTCGCCGCCGGGCCACCCGGCGGTCCGCCTCGCTCCGGGCGACTGGCGCGCGGGCCTCGCCGCGGTGCTCGGAAACCCCGCCAGCTGGCCCGGCTTCTTCGCCAACCTCGGCATGGGCGGCGCGTTTCTCGGTTTCGCCGGGCTGTGGGGCGTGCCGTACCTGGTCGAGGTCCACGGGATGACTCGGGTCCACGCGGCGCACCACACGAGCCTGATGCTCGCGAGCTTCGCGTGCGGCGGGTTCCTGTGGGGTGCCCTTTCGGACCGGCTGCGTCTGCGCCGGCCCGTCTTCGTGCTGGGTGCGGCGCTCCTCGTCCTCTGCTGGACGCCGTTTCTCGCGGGGATGAAGCTGCCCTCGGCGGCGGGCTATCTGCTCTGCATTGCCATCGGCCTCGCGGCCGCCGGGCTCACGATGAGCTGGGCCTGCGCGAAGGAGGTCAACCTGCCGCGGTACTCGGGGATGGCCACCGCGCTCGTCAATACCGGCTGCTTCCTCGGCCCGGCGCTGATGCAGCCGGTCTTCGGCTGGGTGCTCGACTGGGACCGCGCAGGGGCGCCGCCGGGCGCGCACAGTGCCGCCGAATGGCAGCGCGGGCTCTGGGTCATCCTCGGCTTCTCGCTCCTCGGGCTGGCCGGGGCGCTGTTCGTGCGCGAGACGCGGGCGCGGGGGATTGCCCGTACCGGCTGACCTGCGTGATATCTTTCGCCGCGCGACGACCCGACATGAAACCGCGCATCCTCGTCACCCGCGAAAACTTCCCCGAGGCGCTCGCGCGTCTCGCGGAGCGCCGCCGCCGATGAGCCCGAGCCTGATCGAGACCGCCCGCGCGCTCGCGACCGGCGCGCTGCCGGCGCGCTCGTGCACCCAGCACCTGCTGGCGCGCATTCACGAGCGCGACGGCAGCGTTCAGGCGTGGGCGGCGCTCGACGAGGCGCGGGCGCTCGCGCTCGCTGCCGAGTGCGACCGGCACCGCGCGTCCGGCGCCGAGCACGGCGCGCTGCACGGCGTGCCGGTCGGCGTGAAGGACATCATCGACACCGCCGATCTCCCGACCGAGATGGGCTCGCCGGCGTTCGCCGGGCACCGCCCGGCGCGCGACGCCGCGGTGGTCGAGCGCCTGAAGCGGGCCGGGGCCTTCGTGCTCGGCAAGACGGTGACCACCGAGCTCGCGTTCCAGCATCCGGGCAAGACCCGCAACCCCTGGAACGCCGAGCACACCCCCGGGGGCTCGTCGTCGGGCTCGGCCGCCGCGGTCGCCGCCGGGTTCGTCCCCGCGGCGATCGGCACGCAGACCAACGGCTCGGTGATCCGGCCGGCGGCGTTCTGCGGCATCGTCGGCTTCAAGCCGACCCTGGGCACGCTCCCGTTCGCCGGGACCTGCCAGTTCAGCGAGACGCTGGATCAGCTCGGGACGTTCACGCGCAGCGTCGCCGACGCGGCCCTCTTCACGGCGCACCTCGCCCAGGCCGAGGCGATCCCGGCCGACGTGCCGCGCCTCGAACGGCCGCCGTGGATCGGCGTCCTCGCGCGCTTTCCCTGGAATGACGCCGAAGCCGAGGCCCAGATCCACTTCGAGATCGTGCTCGACGGGCTGCGCGCAGCCGGCGCCAGGGTCGAGCGCCTCGCGCTCCCGGAGGGCTTCGCCGACGCGAACCTCGTCCACCGCACGATCATGTACGCCGAAGCGGCGCGCAACCTCGCTGGCGTGCAGGCGCGCGCGCGTGCGCTCCTCAGCCCGACGCTCAACCGGGCGCTCGACGAGGGGGCTGCGATCGCGCCGGCCTCGTATCGCGCGTCGGTGGCCCTGCGCGCCGCGCTCGCCGACCGGGCGCACGATCTCTTCGCGCGGTGCGAGGTGATCGTCTCGCCCGCCGCGCCCGGGCCGGCGCCGCGCCGGCGCGACGTCACCGGCGACCCGAGCTTCTGCACGCTGTGGTCGCTCCTCGGCGTGCCGGCGATCACGGTGCCGAGCGGGCTGGCGCGGAACGGCCTGCCGTTCGGACTGCAGCTCGCGCGCGACGCCGGCGGCGACGCCCATCTCCTGCGTGTCGCGCGGTGGTGCGAGAGCGTGCTGCGGTTCCAGGGGCTCGAGTGAGCGACGCGATCGTCCTCTTCGCCCACGGCAGCCGCGATCCGGGCTGGGCGGAACCGTTCGAGCGCCTGGCGGCGCGCGTCCGCGCGGAGCGCCCTGGCGCACGCGTCGCGCTCGCGTACCTCGAGATCACGCCACCGACGCTCGAAGACGCGGTTGCCGCGCTCGTCGCGGACGGTGCGCGCGCGGTCGCGGTCGTGCCGGTGTTCCTCGCGCCCGGCGGCCACGTGCGCCGCGATCTGCCGCTGGCGGTCGAGCGGCTGCGCTCGCGCCATCCCGCGGTGCGCTTCCGCGTGCTGCCGACGATCGGCGAGGCGGACGCGGTCACCGGCGCGATCGCCGCGTGGATCGCCACGGCGGCCCGCTAGCGCGCGGGAGATTTCCGCTACCATCCGCCGCCGATGAAGCGCTCGACGTTCCCGACGCCCCAGGACGCGGAGACCGCGTTCTACGAGGCACTCGAGCGTGCGGATCTCGAGGCGATGATGGAGGTCTGGGCGGAGGACGAGGAGATCGTCTGCATCCATCCGGGCGGCCCGCGGCTCAACGGCTACGAGCAGGTGCGCGAGAGCTGGGCGCAGATGTTCAAGTCGCGGCAGCGGCTGCAGGTGCACCTCTCCCACCAGGTGCACGTCCAGGGCATGATGCTGTCGATTCACAGCGTGCACGAGAACATCGCCGTCCCCGGCGAGCCGAAGGCGCGGCCGCCGATGGTCGCGACCAACGTGTATCTGCGCACCGGAAACGGCTGGCGCCTCCTCGTCCATCACGCGTCGCCCGCGCCGGCGGCGCCCGCGCCCCCGCCGGTTGACGGACCGAAGGTGCTCCATTGAGAAGCGCGCGGCATCTGCACGACATCGAGGCTCCGCGTTGGCCGGGACCGGGCACGAGCGACGCGCGGCCGGGCGGGAGCGAGCCGCGGTCAGGCGACGCCGCGGAGCCGGGCCCGGGCGCCTACCGGGCGCCGTGGTGGCTACCGGGTGGCAATGCGCAGACGGTCTATGCCTCGCTCTTCGCGCCGGTCGATCGCCCCCCGGTGCGGCGCGAGCGCTGGGACACCCCCGACGGCGACTTTATCGACGTCGACCGGATCGACGGCCCGGACGGGGCACCGCTCCTCGTGCTTTTCCATGGGCTCGAAGGCGGCTCGGCGAGCCACTACGCGCGCGCGCTCCTCGCCGCCGCCCGCGGCCGCGGCTGGCACGCGGCCCTGCCGCACTTTCGCGGCTGCGGCGGCGAGTTGAACCGGTTGCCGCGCGCGTATCATTCGGGCGACTCGGACGAGATCGACTGGATCCTGCGGCGGCTCGCCGGCGAGCACGCCGGGGCGATCTACGTGGGGGGGGTCTCGCTCGGCGGCAACGCGCTGCTCAAGTGGCTCGGCGAGCGCGGCGCCGAGGCGGGGGCGGTGGTCCGCGCCGCGGCGGCGGTATCGGCGCCGGTCGACCTCACCGCGGCGGGTAATGCGCTCGAGCGCGGGTTCAACAGGGTGTACACGCGGAATTTTCTCGCGACGCTGCGGCGCAAGGCCGCGGCCAAGCTCGCACGTTTCCCCGGGCTCTTCGACGGCCCGCGCGTCGCGCGCTCGCGCACGCTGCGCGAGTTCGACGATCTCGTGACCGCGCCTCTGCACGGGTTCCGCGACGCGTCGGACTACTGGCTGCGCTCGAGCGCGAAGCCCTGGCTCGCGCATATCCGTGTCCCGACACTGCTCGTGAACGCTCGCAACGACCCGTTCGTCCCGGCGGAGAGCCTGCCGCGCGCCGAGGAGGTCTCGCCGCAGGTCACGCTCGAGTTCCCGGAGGCCGGCGGCCACGTCGGGTTCGTGCACGGGCCGTTCCCCGGCCGCTATGACTGGCTGCCGCGGCGGATCGCGGCTTTCTTCGACGAGACCAGAGGATGACCTGTGCGATGAGCCGCGTACCCCCCGAGATCTTCAAGGCGTACGACATCCGCGGCGTCGTCGGCCGCCAGCTCTCCGCGCCGACGGTCGAGCTGATCGGCCGCGCGATCGGCACCGAGGTGCGGAACGCCGGCGGCACGGGGATCGCGATCGGGCGCGACGGCCGCCTCTCCGGCCCGGAGCTCTCGCAGGCGCTCGCACAGGGCCTGCGCGCGAGCGGCGTCGACGTGCACGACATCGGCATGGTGACGACGCCGATGGCCTACTTCGCCGCGCATCACCTCGGCTGCGGCAGCGCCGTCGCCGTTACCGGCAGCCACAACCCGCCGGACTACAACGGGCTGAAGATGGTCGTGGCCGGGACGACGCTCTCGGGCGATGCGGTGCAGGGCCTCCGGGCACGGATCGAGCGCGACGACTTCGCGGGCGGCAGCGGCGCCTACCGTACGGTCGACGTTCGCGAGGCCTACCTGGCGCGCGTCGTGGGCGATGTGAAGCTCGCGCGGCCGATGAAGATCGTGGTCGACTGCGGCAACGGCGTCGCGGGGAGCGTCGCGCCGGAGCTCTACCGGCGGCTCGGCTGCGAAGCGATCGAGCTCTTCTGCGACGTCGACGGCACGTTTCCGAACCATCACCCCGATCCGACCCAGCCGAAGAACCTGCAGGACGTGATCCGGACGCTCGCTTCGTCGGACGCCGAGCTCGGCCTCGCGTTCGACGGCGACGGCGACCGCCTCGGCGTGGTGACGAAGGACGGCGGCATCATCTACGCCGACCGGCAGCTGATGCTCTTCGCCGCCGACGTGCTCGAGCGAAAGCCGGGCGCCGAGATCGTCTACGACGTGAAATCCACCGGCAACCTCGCGCCCTGGATCCGCCGCCACGGCGGCAAGCCGGTGCTGTGGAAGACCGGGCATTCGCTCATCAAGGCGAAGCTGAAGGAGACCGGGGCGCCGCTCGCCGGCGAGATGAGCGGCCATACCTTCTTCGTCGAGCGCTGGTACGGCTTCGACGACGGGCTGTACGCCGGCGCGCGGCTGCTCGAGATCGTCTCGCGCGCCGCCGACCCGAGCGCGGTCCTGAACGCGCTCCCCGATTCGGTCACGACGCCGGAGCTGCACTGGCAGCTCGCCGAAGGCGAGCCGCACCGCCTGATCGCCGAGCTGCAGCGGACCGCGCGGTTCCCGGACGCCCGGGAGGTGATCAAGCTCGACGGCCTGCGGGTCGAGTACGCCGATGGCTTCGGGCTTGCGCGCGCGTCGAACACCACGCCGGTGATCGTGCTGCGGTTCGAGGCGCAGGACGAGGCCGGCCTCAAGCGGATCCAGGCCGATTTCCGGCGGGTCCTCGCCGCGGCGAAGCCCGGCACCGCACTGCCTTTCTAGGGGCGGAAGCGAAGAAGGGGAGCGGCAACGCCCCCTTCGATCGAACGGGCCGGCTCGCGGGCGCCTACTTGTTCGCCCGCTCGAACCGCCGCAGGAGATCGTTCCCGCGCGCGACCGCATCGTCGAGCGCCTGCTTGGGCGGCTTGACCGCCGCCCACGCCTGCTCGAGCTCCTCGTCGACGACCGCGCGGATCATCAGGTGGTTGCCGAGCCGGATGCCGCGCGAGAACGCCTGCGGCATGCGCTTGCCGTCCATCAGCTCCTGCATCGCCACGGCCGTCCCCGGGTTCTTCTCGTAGTACCCGGTCTTGGCGGTGAGCTCGTACGCCGCGCGCGTGATCGGCAGGTAGCCGGTCGCCTGGTTCCACTCCGCCTGCACGTCCGGCTGCGACAGGTAGGCGAAGAACCTCGCCACGCCCTTGAATTCCGCCGCGGTCTTGCCGTTCATCGCCCACAGGCTCGCGCCGCCCATCAGGGTGTTGTAGGGCGCCGAGTTGACGTCGTCGTAATAGGGCAGCGGCAGCACGCCGAGGTCGAACTTCACGTCGCGCGCGAGGTTGCCGTAGGAGCCGGACGAGGCGGTCAGCATCGAGCACTCGCCGCGCGCGAAGCGCCGCTCGCCCTCGTCGCGCCGGCCCGAGTAGCTGAAGATCTTGCCCTTCATCCACGCGGTCATCAGCGAGATGTGCCGGATCGCGAGCCGGGTGTTGAACTTGAGCTGCGCGTCCGTGCCGTCGTAGCCGTTGTTGCGGGAGGCGTACTCCTCGTTGTGCCAGGCGAGGAGATTCTCCAGCATCACCCAGGACGGCCAGGTCGTCGTCAGTCCGCAGTTCTGGGGGAACTTCTCGCGCACCTCGAGCAGCACCTCCTGCAGCTGGTACCAGGTCTTGAGCTCGGCGTTGGGTTTGACGCCCGACTGCTTAAGCGCGGTGCGGTTCACGTACAGGACCGGCGTCGAGGTGTTGAACGGCAGCGACTGCAGGTCGCCCTTCGCGTCGGAGTAGAAGCTCGCGACCGCCGGCACGTACATCTTCTGGTCGAACCGTTCGCCCGCCTCGCGCATCAGCTGGTGGAGCGGCTTCACGAGGCGTCGCGCCGACAACATCATGTTCGCCGTACCGACCTCGTAGACCTGGAGGACGTGCGGGCCCTTGCCGGCGAGCGCTGCGGCGAGGCCTGCAGCGAGCGTTTCGTCGTAGCTGCCCTTGAAGACCGGGACGACGACGTAGTCCTTCTGCGCGGCGTTGAACCGGTTCACGATCGTCTTCAGCTGATCGCCGAGCGCGCCGTCCATGGCGTGCCAGAACTGGATCTCGGTCGCAGCGCGGGACGCCGGGGCGGCGATTGCGGCGGCGACAAAGACACCAAGGCCGAGGAGGCGCACGAGGTTCATCGGAGTCCGGACGGCCGCGTGGCGGTGCGGCCGCTGCAGGGAGTTGATTGGACGGCGATTATAGCCCCGAGGCCACCCGAACCTGCAAGCGCATCCGAGGCCCCCGGCGCGGCGGTGCGGACTGGTTCACGTCGATGCCATCGTCATAGAATGCTGCGCTGCCGCACCACCGCGGGGCGCGAAGCCGGCACACGGGTCGGGACGGGCCGTGCGCGGGGTGAAGACCACGAAATCGAACTGCGGCGCGTCGCCCGCCGCCGGCGCCACGTAGTCCTCGGCGCGAGCCATGTCTTCGACGACCTCGACGATGCCGACCGCGAGGGCGCTACGCTGCGGTGCCCGCACGGCCAGCTGGACCGGCACGCCGAGGTCGCGCCGGACGTGGCCGTTGCCGGCGATCAGGACGGCGCCGGCCGGTGCCCGCGCCATCAGCGCATCGGCGATCACCGCGTCGCGGGCGCGCTGCGCCGCGGCCATCCGCGGGACGACGCGTTCGGGCAGCTTGCCGCAATGACCCTCGCGCACGGCGGCCTCGATCGCTTCCACCCGCGCCGGGTCGGGCGGCTGCAACAGGCCGAGGCGGCTGGCGGCGTCTCCGCCGAGCGCCTCGTAGCCGCGCTCGACCACCGCGACAGCATCGCGGCGCGAGAGGTTCACGGCGACCAGCGGCAGGTCGTTCCGGAGCGCGAACGCGACGATCGGCTCGTAGAACGGCCAGTGCCAGCCGCGCCGGTCGAACTGCGCAGCGTCGGCCACGTATCCGGCGTCGCCCGGCCGCTCGGCGCGCGCACGGTCGAGGGCCGCCTGGTGTTCGCGGTCGAGCTGCTCCAGCGCCACCGCCGGCCTCCGCCCCGCGCGCACGATCGCCTCGAGCAGCTCGAGCTGGAGGCGGTGATGGTCGGGGTTGTCGTGCGTTTCGCCGATGAGCACGAAATCGGCTCGCGCACAGGCGGCCTCGAGCGTCGTGCGCGTGGCGGACCGGCGCTCGCGCGCATCCCAGATCGTGTCGACGAGCGGATGGTCCGGCAGGAGCGGCGAGACCCACGGTGCGGCGCGGCTGCGGAGCGCGAACACGGCGGGAGCAAGAGCGAGCGCGCGCAGGGCGCCGCGGCGGGAGATCATCCGGTGGACCACCAGGTGGGTCGGGATGGCTCTAGGATAAGCTCGCGACCGGAAAGTTTCGTCGCGCCCCTTGTCGGGGCTGGCGACGGTCACCAAGGAATCACGATGACGCTCGAAACCCGACCGATCCCGCGCAGCGGCGAACGCATCCCGGCCATCGGGCTGGGAACCTGGCAGGCCTTCGATGTCCCGCGCGACGGGCCGGAGCGGGCGGCGGCGAAGGAGACGCTGCGCACGCTCGTCGAGCTCGGCGGCACGGTGGTCGATTCGTCGCCGATGTACGGCGCTGCCGAGCAGGTGGTCGGTGCGCTCTCGAACGAGCTCGGGCTCGCCGGCAAGCTCTTCGTCGCGACCAAGGTCTGGACCTCGGGGCGCGACGCCGGCATCCGGCAGATGGAAGCGTCGTTCAGGAAGCTCGGCGTCGAGCGGCTCGACCTGATGCAGGTGCACAACCTCGTCGATACCGACGCGCACCTCGCGACGCTCGACGGCTGGCGCAAGGAAGGGCGGGTGCGCTACTTGGGCGTCACCCATTACACCGCGAGCGGGCACCCCGGGCTCGAAGCCGCGATCCGGAAGCACCGTCCCGATTTCGTCCAGCTCAACTACTCGCTCGCCGAGCGCGAGGCCGAGCACCGGCTGCTGCCGCTCGCCCAGACCGAGGGCGTCGCGGTGCTGGTCAATCGTCCGCTCGGTCAGGGCCGGATGCTGGCGCGCGTGAACGGAAAACCGCTGCCGGGCTGGGCGAGCGAGATCGACTGCGCGAGCTGGGCGCAGGTGTGCCTGAAGTTCATCCTGGGCCACCCGGCGGTGACCTGCGTGATCCCGGGCACGCGGAACGCCAGGCACCTCGCCGACAATCTCGGCGCGGCGCGCGGTCGCATGCCGGACGCGCAGCAGCGTGCGCGGCTGGCGGCGTACTTCGACTCGGTCTAGAGCGGCTCAGCCCCCGCCGGCCACGGGCGGAGCCTCGGCAGCGGAGGGTGGAGGAAGTCCGGCGACGCCGAGCAGCGGCTTGGATGTCAGCGTGCCGTAAGCTTTCTTGTTCCCCTTCTTGTCCCCCATTTCCTTCCCTTGCTGCGGCGGTTCCGGCACCAGCAACGACGGGACGACTCGGGTCGTCGGCCTGGCGGCGTCGAAGCGCAACTTCATCTGGCGGACCGGCATCGGGCTCTCGCTCTTCGTGGTTGGAGCGGCCAGTGTAGCGCGGGTTCGTGACGGTTCAAAGCGCCAATCGGCATCCGCGGTGCACCGCACGATACCGCCCACCTGTCTGTCGTTCCCGGACGATGGGTTGCTGACGCAAGTACCCCGAACAGCCACAGGCGTCGCCGGTCGGCGTTCGCCGGATCGCGCCGAGCTCACTTGCGTCCAACCTGGCCGGCTGCGGACCGGCGGGCAAGGCGCGCAGACCCGGCCGCAATAGCGACCGCCGGTCACGCGGTCGGGTCCGACATCCGCGCCTCCCGGCGGACGAGTAGGTAGCTCCCTAAGACGACAGCGAGCACCAACGCCTGCGCACCGAGCGTCTGCCAGGTCGGGAAGACGCCGAGCCACGGCAGCGCCGGGGCGTTCACCAGGTCGGTCGCGATCACGCCCGCTTCCTGGAGTGCGGCGACGCCCTTTCCAGCGAGCACGACCGCGAGCACGCACATGAGGATGGACATCGCGGCGAAGAACGGACCCAAGGGCAGGCGCACGCTGAAGCGGAAGATCGCCCAGCCGGCCGCTGCAAGCGCCACGACCGCAGCGGCCGCGCCGCCAAAGAATGCGCCCCGGCCAGCGTCGCCCGCCTGCACCCAGAGCGCCTGGTAGAAGAGCACCGTCTCGAACATCTCGCGGTACACGGCGAGGAACGACACCACTGCCATCGCCCAGAGCGTGCCGTCAGCGAGGGCGGTTCCGACCCGGTCCTTGATGAAGCCCTGCCAGGCGCGCGCCGACGATTTGCCGTGCAGCCAGTACCCGACGTACAGGAGCATCACCGACGCGAAGAGCGCAGTGACGCCCTCGATGACCTCGCGATTTGCGCCCGAGATCTCGACCAGCTCGGTGGCCGCCGCCCAGGTGAGGAGGCCGAGCACGACCGCGCTCACCCAGCCCATGTGCACGTACGGGAGCGCGTCGCGGCGGCCGGCCTTCACCAGGAAGGCGACGATGGCCGCGACGACGAGCAGGGCCTCCAGCCCTTCGCGGAGGAGGATGACGAGCGCACTCACGAAGACCGCCCCCGGGGACAGCGTTCCGCTCGCGAGCATCTCCTGCGCCTGCGCTAGCAGCGATTCGACGCGCGCCGCCTTCTCCTCCACCTGCGGCACGGATGCCGCGGCGCCGATGAGGTTTCGCAGCGCCATCATCGCGCGCTCGGTCTCGGCGACGATGCCCGCGTCTACGTTGCGCAGCGCGGGCTCCACGAGCTCGAAGCCGTCGAGGTACGCCTGCACGGCGAGCTCGCCCGCGAGCGCGCGGTCGCCAGCCCGGTACGCGGCAGTGCTCGCGGCGACCTTCTCGCGTGCCAGCGCGATCGGCGCCGGCTTGCCCGCGGCGAGAATCCCGGGCTGCGCGCGGAGATACGCCTGCACGAACGCGGCGTCGTCGCCGAACTGCGCCTTCACCTCGTTCGCAGAGAGCTTCGCCACGTTGGCGATGTCCGGGAACGCCGCCTTGCCGGCCGCCGTCTTCCACAGTGCCGCGCCCTTTGCGCGCTCGGTATCAGTGGCAGCGAAGTTGGCGGCGTGGAAGGCGAGCGCCCATCGGTCGTCCTCCGAAAGCTGCCCGAACGCGGCCATCGGCGTGCCCGCGACGCCGAGGCTGATCGTGCTGTATAGGCCGTAGACCGAACGCTGCCGCATCCGCGCCGTGTCGCGGAAGTCGGCGGGGGCCGGGTCCATGCCCTTGGCTGCCGGGCCGTCGCCGTGCCCCGCCGCGCCGTGACAGGCGCTGCAGTGTTCCTGGTAGAGCAGCCGGGCACGCGCGAGATCCGGCGGCCGCTTCGGTGCGATCTGGATCCCGTAGGCTTCGATGATTCCCCAGCGGAGCCCTGAGGCCGCAGCGGCGACCTGTTCCGCGGGAGCCTTGTCCGCGACGAGGCGCGCCAATGCAGTGGCCTGCGCGGCGAGAGCGTCGCGGCGAGGAGTCGACGGCAGGTTCGGCAGCTGCTCCTTCACGCGACCGGCGAACTCGACCATCTCCTTGAACTCGTCCTCGTTCCTGACCTTGCCGTTTTCGACCGCCCCGGCATAGTCGACCGCCACGTAGTCGAGCGTGTGGACGATAGCCTGCGCGGTTTCGACCGGCTGGGTCGCGGCGAGTCCGGACCCGATCAGGAGGAGCAGGCCCAGACAGAGCCGCGGGGTCACCGCAGGCCGGCGCGCGGCGCTGGGTTCAGGCATCGGAACCCGCGACGACGACGGGCACACCGGCGTCGGCGGCGCGCGGCTTGCGCCGCTGCCGCAGCCAGATCATTGTGCCGGTGACCACGAGCAGCGGAGGCAGCAGGCCGGTCATGCAGATCACGACGCGGCCGACGACGCCGAACGCCTCGCCCTCGTGCAGGATGCGCTGCCAGACGAGAAACCGGTCGCCGCCGGTTCGTGTCGCTCGATCCGTGCGCTGCAGGATCGCGCGGGTGCGAGGGTCCAGGAACACCACCGGCCCGACCCGCGCGCTCGCATCGCCGGGCTCGCGCAGGCTGACGCGGTAGGCACCGCGCGAACCGGATGGCAGCCCGACGCTCGTGACTTTTGCGCCCGGGTAGAGCGCGCGCGCGATCTCGACCGCCTCGTCGGGGGCGATCGGGCGGCCCGACGATTCGGGCGCTAGCACGTTGCGCGGCGAGGGCGAGACCGGCCCGAACGCCGACACGACTGCGCGGCCCGGCTCCGGGTACGCGAGGAAGACGCCGGTAAAAGACAGCATGGCCAGCACGAGCGAGCCGTAGAAGCCAAACGTGTAGTGCAGGTTGCGCGAAGGTGCGAAGCCCGGGCGGAAGCCGAATGCGCGCCGTCCCAGCCCATTCGGCGGCCACCACAGGTAGATCCCGCTCAAAGACGAGATCAGCATCGCGATGCCGACCGCGCCCACCACTTCGCGTCCCATGTACTCGCGCAGCGTCAGCGACTCGTGGAAGTTGTGGGCCCAGCCGATGAAGCTGCCCGCGGCCGACACTTCCAGCACGCGGCCGGTCGGCGGATCCAGGTATACGCGATGGAAGCCGCCGCCTTCCGCGCGCGCCCGGGCGAACACGACGACGGGCGCGTCCTCGCCCTCGGGGAGCCGCAAGTTCGTGGGCCGCGCGCGGCCTTCCACGGCCTGTGCTGCGCGCTGCACGTAGTCGGAGTAGCCGAGCGCGATCTGCGACCCCGAGACGGCGTAGCGCTGCGGGTTGAGCCACGCATCGATTTCGTGATCGAAGACGAGGATGCTGCCGGTCACGCTTATCAACGCGCCCACGACGCCCAGCGTGAGGCCGAGGCAGAGATGCACCTGGAGCCAGATGCCGCGCAGGTCGCTCATGGCTCCGCCCACATTCGCAGGAGGTTGTGATAGCAGCCGGTGAGGGACACCAGCGCCGCGCGACCCGGCGCGTCGCGCGTGAGCTGCACGATGGCCATGTCCAGGTCGAAGAGCAGCGTCCGCCGGGCGTCGTCGCGCACCAGGCTCTCGATCCAGAAGAACGACGCGAGCCTCACGCCGCGGGTCACCGGCGTGACGCGATGGAGGCTGGAGGCCGGATAGAGCACCATGTCTCCGGCCGGCAGCTTGATCTTCTGCACGCCGTAGGTGTCTTCGATCAGCAGCTCGCCGCCGTCGTACTCTCCCGGCGCGGTGATGAAGAGCGTGGCCGAAAGATCGGTACGGATCTTCACCCCCGTGCCGGGCAGCAGCCGTACGGCGCCGTCCACATGGTTGCCGAAATGCATGCCGTTCGCGCCGTCGTACCGGTTGAAGCCGGGCGGATAGACCCGGCTCGGCAGCGCCGCGCTGATGAAGAGCGGATTGCGCTCGAGCGATGCGAGGATGGGCGCGCCGAGCTCGCGCGCGATCGGTGCGTCTTCGGCAATCTGCAGGTTGTGCTTCACCTGCGCACCTTGGTGGCCGGCCGTGGCGCGGCCGTCGACCCACGCGCCGCCGGCCGCCTCGAGCTTTGCGCGGACCGAGCGCAGCTCGCCCTCCTGCAACACGCCTGGAATCTGCACGAGCACTAGCGGCCGGCCTCCATGCCTCAGAACCTGTAGGTGAACGTGAGAAGCGCGGTGCGAAAGATGCCCGGCACCGAGCGTCCGCGGTCCGACGGGATCACCTGGGCGAAGCTCGTGTTGTTCGTCAGGTTGAGGAGATTGAGGCGGATGTCGTACTTCGGCTGGTGGAACGCGACGGTCGCGTCCCAGCGGGTGTAGTCGCCGACCGAGACCGTGTTCGTGTTGTTGGCGTAGCGGTTCGACAGGTAGACGAGGCCGGTGCCCGCCTCCCACTCGGCGGTGAAGTTGTACGTCGTCCAGAGCGTTGCGCTGTTGCGCGGCGTGTTCGCCGGAACTTTCCCCTGCGTTGCGTCGAATGTCGACGCCTTGACGATCTCGCCATCGAGGAACGTGTAGCCGGCGAGGATCTGCCAGTTGCGCGTCAGACGCCCCGTGGCAGCGGCCTCGAAGCCACGCACGCGCACCTCGCCCACGAGCTCGTACACCCCGGTGGAGATCTGCGTGCGCGCATTGTTCTTCTCGATCTGAAAGAGGGCGGAGGTCAGCAGCAGATTGCCGTCCATCACCGACCATTTCCCGCCGACCTCGTACTGCTGGCTCGTTTCCGGGTCGAGCTGCTGCTGACCGTTGGTGAGCGCCAGCGTTTCCAGGGACGGATTGAACGAGGTGCCGTACGACAGGTAGTACGACTGCGCATTCGTCGGCTCGTAGAGAAGCCCCGCGCGGACGCTCGTATAGTCGACCGTCTGGCTCGCCGACGACGGCAGGTTCAGGGAGTTCGAGATGTTCGCCTTGTAGGTGTCGTAGCGCAGCCCTGCGACGAGCTTCCACCGCTCGGCGAGCTGCATCGTGTCGCTGACGTAGGGCGCAATCGTCGTGGCGCTCGCGTTCGTCAGGTTGCCGGTGATCGACGTCGCGGTCGCCGGCGCAGCGATTTCCGGCGGATTCGTGAGCGAGACGAAGGGCAGGGCGCGCGCGTAGCCCTGGTTCCGGTAACTGTCCCACCCGATCTCGAGCCCGGCGAGCAGATTGTGGCGGACCGAGCCTGTGTAGAACTCGGTGAGCAGATCGGTCTGGTTGTAGAGGGACTCGTCGACGATGGTCCGGTCGTGGCTGCCGAGCTGGACGAAGAGCTGCGAGAGCGGCAGGTTGGTGTTGTTGCTGAGGTTCGTTGCGGCGAACGGGGTATAGATGCCGCCGGCAACGGTCCCGACGCTGTTCGGGCCCGATTCCCTGGCATCGATCTTGTAGTAGACGTACTGCGTCTGGTTTCGCAGCGTCGTGGTGTCGGAGACCTTGTGGTTGATCGTCGCGGCCACCTGGTCGACGTCCTGGATCGTCCGGTCGTCGGTCAGGCCGTAGAAGTTCTTCCTGTCCACCTGGGCCGGGCGGCCGTTCACCGGCGGCAAGCCGTAGTCGGGCATGTCGTCGTTGTGCAGGAGGAGGGCCGACAGCGTGACCGCGGTCGGCGTGCCGATGCCGAAGCGGATCGACGGCGCAATCCCGTAGTCCTTGTACTCCATCACGTCGCGCGTCGAGTGGACGTTCTGTCCCATCGCCGCGATGCGGTACGCCGCGGTGTCGGAGATCGGCTGGTTCACGTCCACGGTGGCGCGGAGCGACGGCTGCGTGCCGCCGGTGACCGAGACCTCGTTGAAGGGCGTGAGCGACGGCGTCTTGGTGACCTGGTTGATCACGCCACCGGTCGAGCCGCGGCCGAACAGCATCGACGACGGCCCCTTCAGCACCTCCACCGAATCGAGCGCGAACACGTCGCGGTAGTACTGGCCGCGGTCGCGCATCCCGTCGAGGTAGATGTCGGTGCGGGCCGAGAACCCGCGCAGGTTGATGTTGTTGCCGATCGTCCCGCCCTCGGCGGCGCCGAACGTGATGCCGGGCACGTTGCGCAACGCATCGGCGAGGCTGGTCGCGCCCTGGGATTCCATGACCGCGCGGTTGATCACGTTTATCGTTTGCGGAATGTCGAGGACCGGCGTCGGCGTCTTGCCGCCGCCGATCGTGGAGACCGGAGCGTTGAAGTCATCGCCGGGAGAGGTGACCTTCACTTCCGGGAGCGTCGTCTCGGCCTGCTCCGGGACGGGTGTCGGAGCCTGTGCAAATGCCGCAACCGGCGCGAGCGCCATGCACGTCAGCATCGTCCCTAGCGGGTTCCCGGCCGAGCGCGCTGCGCTGCCTACGCCGGCGAGGATCCTCGCGATCGGCCTCAATTCGAACTTGCGGTTCATCCAGCCTCCCCAGGTGGTTCTTCACGACGAGGTTTGGCTGGCTACCAGCGGGATGCTGGATCACTGGCTCACGATCGAAATTCATGTGTGCGGCTGATATCGGTGCGCTCGTTCAGTGCAGCTTGCCGACGTCCGGATCGGAGACGAAGCCGATCCGCGTGAGGCCGGCGGAGGCCGAGTCGGCGAGCACCTCGGCGACCCAGCGATAGCGGGCCGCCTGATCGGCACGGATGTGCACCTCCGGCTGCGGCTGCTGGCGGCCCGCCGCGGCGAGCCGCTCGCGCAGCACCTTGCGGTCCACCGGCTCGCCGTTCCAGAAGAGCGTGCCGCCGTCGTTGATGGCGAGCTGGATGTTCTCGGGCTTCGTCAGGTTCGGCGTGCTGACTGCCTTGGGCAGGTCGATCTTCACCGCGTGCGTGAGAAGCGGCGCGGTGATGATGAAGATCACGAGCAGCACCAGCATCACGTCGATGAGCGGGATCATGTTGATCTCCGCCATCGGGCGGGCGCTGCCGGCGCCGGAGTCGAAGGTCCCGAAGGCCATCTACGCAGCCCCCTTGACGATCCCGCGCGGGCCCGTGCCGCGCGCGCCGCTCGCGACGTCGGTCTCGCTGAAATGGGCGCCGGTCGTGAGGAAGGCGAACACGTCGTGCGCGAACGCGTCGAGCTGGGCGAGCACCATCCGGTTCGACCGCACGAGCGCGTTGTACGCGAGGACCGCCGGAATGGCGACCGCCAGCCCGAGCGCGGTCATGATCAGCGCTTCGCCGACCGGACCGGCGATGCGGTCGAGTGTGCCCTGGCCGGCGAGCCCGATCGCGACCAGCGCGTGATAGACGCCCCATACCGTGCCGAAGAGACCCACGAACGGCGCGGTGCTGCCGACCGAGGCGAGAACCGTCAGTCCGGACTCGAGCTTCGCGGTCTCCTCGTCGATCACCCGCCGGATCGAGCGCGTGAGGAAGTCGGCGCCGCTCCCGGCCTCGTTGAGCCTGTCCAGGCCGTGGCGCGCGTGGTGCCGCGACGACACGATCGCGTGATACGCGAGATGCGAGAACGGATCGTTGGGATGGTGCTGCTCGAGGTAGCGCTCGACCGCAGCGAGCGACGGCGAGTTCCAGAAGAGCGCGAGGAAGCGGGTACTGCGGCGCCTGCGGGCGAGTGTCTCGATGCCCTTGGTGACGATCAGGTACCACGTCGCGATCGACATCACCAGCATGATCGCGAGGATCGCCTTGCCGACCGAGTCGGTCTGGGCAAGGAAGTGCGAGAAGCCGAGCGAAGCAGCCTGTTCCATCTCGAGTCAGCCTTCCAACCGGAATGAAATCGGGACCAGCACCCAGGTGGCGACCGGGCGGTCGCCCTGCCGCGCGGGCACGAACTTCCAGCGCCGTACCGTTTCGAGGGCGGTGGCGTCGAGACGCGGCGAGCCGCTCGAGGTGCGTACCTCGACCTGCTCCGGCTGGCCGTCGGCGGTCACGAGCACGCGGAGCACGACCCGGCCCTGCTCGCCGAGCCGCCGCGCGATCGGCGGATATGTCGGCGGCGGGTTGCGCAGGTAGTCGGCGTTGAAGTTCGGCGGGACGATCGGCGGCGCCGGCGCGACGCTCGGCGCGGGCGGTGCTACCGGAACCGCCGGGGCGGCTTCCTCGACCGGCTTCGGCGGCTCGGGCGGTGGCGCGGGCGCGACGATCGGCGAGGGCGCCTCCGCCGGCGCGACGATGAGCGGTGCGACCGGCTTCTTCTTCACCGGCTCGAGCTTCGGCTTGGGCGGCTCGATCTTCGGCTTCTCAACGTCGGGCTTCGGCGTGATCAGGCTCACCATGATCGGCGCCGCGGACGAGAGCGCCTCGCGCACCGGCGCGTACTGCAGCAGCGCAACCAGCGCGGCGAGGTGCAACGCGATCACGCCGATCAGGCTGGACGCCTTCGTGCGCAGCCGCTGCCACCGCGTGGTGGACGGGTCCTCTGGGAAATAGGGCGAGCGGGCGAGCATCGGGGGCGGGGACTGCGAGCGGGCGGTCGGGGCGGGCGCCTTGCTTCAGTGGACGTCCCGACGGAGACGCGGCGGCTGCGCGGCGGAGCGCCACTCGTCGCACATCCCGGCGCACAGGTCGCGGATCGTCGCGTCCACCTGGGGGTGTGCGGCGAGACATTCGAGGTGGGCCGCGACGCACGCGGCGATGCGCGGGCACTGCGTCCGGCGGTACGCGGTCATCAGGTAGAGGACCGCGCCTAGCACGGTCTCCGCACGGCCAGGTTGGGGCTCCGGGATTGGCATCCGGTCCTTGCTCCTCGATCTCGGGCTGGCTCGGCCTGGCTCGCGGTAGGGCGCCGTCGAGCGGCGCCGGGTCAGGCGGTCAGAATCAGTTTTCCGTTCTGCGTGACGCGCAGCCGGTACTCGCGTCCCTGATGCTCGATGAGAAGCTCGACGCCGCCCCTCAGCAGCTCCTCGCTCCGGATTCGCCGCGGCCCGCCGGAGGCCGGCGCCGAGTCACCCGGCGCCGGAGCCGCGTGGTCAGGTGCAGGAGGCCGGTTCTGCATGGTCACGAACGATAACGATTCTCATTTTTCAAGTCAAGGACATTGGAACGAGAAAAAGTTCATGTTCTCAAGGCGCTAAAAATAGTGGGTACTGACAGACAGTCGATATTCTTGCAATCTGTAGTTATTTGAGTGAGAATCGATCCCATTCATAGCAGGGACCGAGCATGTACGTCTGCATCTGCAACGCAGTGACCGACCGTGAGATCCGGCAGTGCGTTTCGCTTGGCGCTGACACGTTCGAGCAGGTCCGCGACTGCCTTGGCGTGGCGACGTGCTGCGGTCGCTGTGAGCCGGTCGCGCGCGAGATCCTGGTCGAGCACGACACCTGCGCCGGCGCGGCCGTCGCAGCCTGACGCCGGCTCGGCCGACTCCCCGTCCCCCCAGTCCCTCCGGGCGCGGCACGTGCTATCGTCGCCGCGGTTCCCGCGACGTCACGGCCTGCGTGAGACGTGCTCCATGCGTCCCGGCCGCGGCGCCCGCCGACGGCCGGAGGCGCGATGAAAGGCGACAGGAAAGTCCTCGATTTCCTCAACAAGGTCCTCAAGAACGAGCTCACCGCGATCAACCAGTACTTCCTGCACGCCAAGATGTTCGAGCAGTGGGGCTACAAGAAGCTCTACGAGCACGAGCACAAGGAGTCGATCGACGAGATGAAGCACGCCGACCGGCTGATCGCGCGGATCCTGTTCCTCGACGGGCTGCCCAACCTGCAGGACCTCGGCAAGCTCTTCGTCGGCGAGAACGTGCCCGAGGCGCTCGCCTGCGACCTCAAGGCCGAGCATCACGCGCACCCGCTCCTCAAGGAGGCGATCGCGCACTGCGAGACCGTCGGCGACTACATCTCCCGCGAACTCTTCGAGGACATCATGGAGAGCGAGGAGGACCATATCGACTGGCTTGAAACCCAGCTCGATCTCGTCAAGGAAGTCGGGCTGCAGAACTATCTGCAGTCGCAGATGAGCTGATCCGGGGGACCAACAAGGGGGCGTGCCTCGGCAACGGACCACGCGCATGGCGCGCATCGCAGTCGGCGGCTTCCAGCACGAGACCAACACCTTCGCCCCCAGCAAGGCTGACTACGAGGCGTTCGAGAAGGGCGGCGGCTGGCCGGGCGCGTCGTTCGGCGACGCCATCGCGCCCGCGGTCGACGGTGCGAACATCCCGGCCGCGGGTGCGATCCGGGAGCTCGGCGCGCTCGGCCATCGGTGCGTCGGCCTCGCCTGGGCGGCCGCGAACCCCTCGGCGCACGTCACGCGCGACGCGTACGAGCGGATTGCGGGCGAGATCGTCCGCCGGATCGACGCGGAAGGCCCCTTCGACGCCGTCTACCTCGATCTTCACGGCGCGATGGTGACCGAGCACCTCGACGACGGCGAGGGCGAGCTGCTCGGGCGGGTGCGGCGGGTGGTCGGCGACCGCGTGCCGGTGGTCGCGAGCCTCGATCTCCACGCGAACGTGACGCGGGCGATGGTCGCGCGCGGCGACGGGCTCGTCGCGTATCGGACGTACCCGCACGTCGACATGGCCGAGACCGGCGCGCGCGCGGCACGGTTCCTCGATGCGACGCTACGCAGCGGGCGTGCGTTCGCGAAGAGCCATGCCGCCCTCGACTATCTCACCGGGATCCCGTCGCAGTGCACGTTCATGGCGCCGGCAAAGGGGCTGTACGAGACGCTCGCCGGGCTCGAAGGGAAGCACGGCGTCTCGCTGTCGTTCACGCCCGGCTTCCCCATGGCGGACATACCCGAGTGCGGCATGGCGGCGTTCGGCTACGGCGCCGACGAGGCTGCCGTGCGGACGGCGACGCGTGCGCTGCACGGCGCGATCGCCGATGCCGAACGGGAATTCGCCCTCGAGCTGCACGAACCCGACGCGGCGGTGATGCGGGCCACGCAGCGCGGCGAACCCGGCCGGCCGGTGGTGCTCGCGGACACCCAGGACAACCCCGGAGCGGGCGGCAACGGCGACACGACCGGGCTGCTCGACGCGTTGATCCGCCATCGGCCCGAAGCGGCCGTGCTCGGCCTGCTGATCGACCCGCTCTCGGCGGCGCGCGCGCACGAGGTGGGGGTCGGCGGCACCGCGCGGTTCGCGCTCGGCGCGATCTCCGGCGTGCCCGGGCATCAGCCGCTCGCAGGCGAGTTCACGGTCGAAGCGCTCGGCGACGGGCGGTTCACGTGCACCGGTCCGATGTTCAACGGCTTCCGGATGAAGCTCGGGCGGATGGCGGCGCTGCGGAGCCGCGCGGCGCCCGGCGTGCGCGTCGTGCTCGCTTCCGTGAAGTGCCAGGCCGCCGACCAGGAGATGTTCCGCCACGTCGGCGTCGAGCCGCGGCGCGAGCGGATCGTCGCGCTCAAGAGCTCGGTGCATTTTCGCGCCGACTTCCAGCCGATCGCGCGCGAGGTGCTGGTGGTGCGCGCACCGGGTCCGGCGCTCGCCGATCCGGCCGAATTCCGATGGACGCGCCTGCGGCACGGCGTGCGGCTGCGGCCCCTCGGTCCCGCCTTCGCCGGTTGAGCGCGAGTGAAGCGCTTCGTCATCGCGCAGATCAAGCACGAGACGAACACGTTCTCGCCGATCGACACGCCGCTCGCGTCGTTCGGCCATGGCGAGGGACCGCTGCACGGCGACGCGGCGAAGACCGCGTTCGCGGGCACCAACTCGCCGTTCGCCGCTTTCCTCGACGTCGCCGTGCGCGAAGGCGCCGAGGCGGTCACGCCGATCGCCGCCGAGTCGTGGCCGTCGAACCGGGCTTCCCGTGCGACGTTCGAAGCGCTCGTGCGTCCGCTCGAGGACGCGGTGCGCCGCGGCTGCGATGCGGTGCTCCTCGACCTGCACGGCGCGATGGTGGTCGAGGGCGTGGACGACGCCGAGGGCGAGATCCTGCGACGGGTGCGCGCGATCGCGCCGCACGTGCCGATCGCCGTCGCCTTCGACTACCACACGAACCTGTCGCCGGAGACGGTCGCGAACGCCACGATCGTCACCGGGTACAAGACCTATCCGCACGTCGACATGTACGAGGCGGGCCGCCTCGCCGGGGAGATCCTCGCGCGGACGCTGCGCGGCGAGGTCGAGCCGGTCATGGCGTGGGGCTGGCTCCCGCTCGTCCCCTCGATCATGCGGCACGCGCCCGAGGACGGCCCGTCGGGCGACATCCTCGCGCTGGCGCGCGAAGCCGAGCGCGACGGCCGCGTCCTCGCCGCGACGCTGCTCCCCGCGTTCGCGCACGCCGACACGCCGTTCACCGGCTGCTCGGCGGTCGTGATGGGCGACGCGCGCCGCGACGGCAAGGCGGCGGCGCAGGCGGTGTGCGACGCCATGCTGAAGATCGCGTGGGACCGGCGCGCGGAATACGTCTTCCACCCGCAGCCGCTCGCCGAGTCGGTTGCGCGCGCGCACGAGCTCGGGAAGCACCACCCGCCCGGGCCGGTGCTCCTGATCGATCACTGCGACAACTGCGGCTCGGGCGGCGCGCAGGACGTGATGAAGGTGGCCGCGGAGATCCTCCGGCAGGGCCTGGACGACGTCGCCATCGCCCCGATCCGCGACCCGGACGCAGTCGCGAAGATGGTGGAGGCGGGCACCGGCGCGAGCGTGACGCTCGCGCTCGGCGGCAAGACCGACATGCCGTCGATCGGCGTCAAGGGCCGCCCGCTCGAGGTCTCGGGCCGCGTGCGCGCGATCACCGACGGCGAGGTCGTGTTCTCCGGCCCGATGTACACCGGCGTGAAGTCGCACCTCGGGCGCACCGCCGTGCTCGACACCGGACGCGCGCGGATCGTCGTGACCGAGCGGCACCACGAGCCCTTCGACCTCGTGGTGTTCCGGCACTGCGGCATCGAGCCGACGCGATCGCGCTACATCATGCTCAAGTCGCGGATCCACTACCGCGCCGGCTTCAAGCCGATCGCCTCGCACATCGTCGAGTGCCAGGGCGAGGGCGTGACGAACGCCGACCTGTCGGTCTACCGATACGAGAAGCTGAAGCGGCCGATCTATCCGCTAGACAGCCTGTAGCCGTTCGCCGGCGTCGCGTTGCGCCGGCGGGTCCGGGCGCCGGCGCCGCCGCTACGCGTTCCACTCCGAGACGATGAATCGGAGCTTGCCCTTGATGCCCGGCGTCGTGCCGCTGTCGAAGTCGATCGGCACCTCGATCTTGTCGCCCTTCCCCTTCAGCGGGCGCCACGCGAGCGCGCTCGTCGCGACGCCGAGCTGGTCGGTCTGCCAGTCGTACTTCACGCTCCAGTCCTGGCCCTCGCGCTGGGGCGGAACCATCTCGATCACCACCGAGTCGCGGAAGAGGAACCCGCCCTCGTAGTGCTCGTTCACCCAGAGCTTGCGCTCGACCTCGTAGTCGGGCACGCGCACGCCGATCGTCATGCTGTAGGCGAGCGACGGCCGCTTCATGTTGACGCGCGCGCGGTTCGCCAGGAAGACGCTCGAGACGTAGAGCGTTACCGGTTTCTTTCCCTTCGCGGCCCGCCACTCCTTGTGACTGAGGCAGGCGACCGAGTCCTCCTCGGCGACGCGCCGGGTCAGGTACCAGAGCTTGCCGCGCGGCGACGCGAGGACGTCGATCTGGTAGAGCGCGTTCACCTCCTTGCCCGCATCGGCTTCGTCCTGCACCGCTTTCGGCAGGCGGATCTCCTCGATGTCGATCCAGAGATCGACCCGCACGTCGCCGAAGAGGAAGCGGATCAGGTTCTGGTAGGCCTCCTCGCTGTTGACGATGCCGAAGAACCCGGAGTGCGCCCGATAGACGAACGCCTTCGCGACCGGCGCCGACATCTGGCCGTTCGCCTTCACGCCGCACAGCGTCGCGTTCTCGATGCGCACCAGGCCATCGCTGCCGTTTCCTGCGAAGGTCCGGGACAGGCCTTGCGCCGTCTCGTAGTCCGTGCGGTTGGTGCCGACGAGGCAGAACACCCGCTCGGACGGAAAGGCCTTCTCCGGCAGCCAGTCCACCCGGTCGGTCTTGCGGTACAGCTCCTCGAGGTCGAGGTACTCCGCCATCTTTGTCCGGCTGAAGTTCGAGATGTCGTTCACCGTGAGCCACTTCGGGACGTTGAGGCCCGCCAGGTCGATGCCGTTGTGGGGCGTCGCGTAGGTGAAGAGTTTGTCGACGTACTGGCGCGCCTTCGCCTTGTCGAGGGACGCGTTCTGCAGGAACGCGCGGCACACGAGGCCGCCCATGGAGTGCGCGACCAGATAGCAGCGGAAGTTCTCCGGCGTGACCTCGTTCGCGGGATCCATGCAGACGAGCTCGCGCACGCGCAGGACGAGCCGGCTCAGGCCGCGCGCGAATTCCTCGATATCGGGCGTCTCCCCCGCGCCGAGCAGGGTCGAGGCGGAGTCGTAGTAGCGGTAGATGACGATCGACCGGCGCGGGATCGGCCCGGTCCAGTCGTCGTCCAGGATGTCGTGCCCGTCCTCGAACACGTCCCGGTAGCCGAATTCGGACGCGAGGCGCACGACCGGCGACTCGAAGATGAACTTGCGCGGCGGCCGGCTCCGGTCGGCGGTGGCACGGTAGACGGTCGAGCCGAGGTTGAAGCCGCAGAAGGGGTCGACGGTGGTCTCGTCGATCTCGCCACGCGTCATCGCGTAGCCGCGGACGTAGATGAGCGGGTGAAACGGCGCGTCGTCGGCCGACATGCGGGCCCCTCCCCGGGGCGGGTCGGTGGCCCGGAGCGCACCGACCGCCGCTAGCTAACGAGAGAACGGCGTGGAGATCAATACGCCCTCCGGGGTAGAACGGACTGGGGTTGATGGTAGCGGTAACGTGCCGTCCGCGGTATCATCGCCGCATGCCACGCCGCTCCCCATCCGTACCCGCCCGCGAGCGCCGCGCCCGCCGCGGTAGCGGGCGCATCACGCTCGCGGAAGTCGCCAAGCTCGCCGGTGTGTCCGCGATCACTGCGTCGCGCGCGCTCAACACCCCCGACCGGGTCTCCCCCGACGCCCTGCACCGGGTGCGCGAGGCCATCGAGCGAACGGGGTACGTGCCCAACATGCTGGCGGGCGGCCTCGCCTCGACGCGAAGCCGCCTGGTCGCCGCGGTCGTACCGACGATCGCGGGCCCGGTCTTCCTCGAAACGATCGAGGCGCTGACCGAGGCGCTTGCCGAGTCGGGGTACCAACTGATGCTCGGTCAGAGCGGGTATGCGAACTCGCGCGAGGATGCGCTCCTCGACGCGATCATCGGCCGGCGGCCGGACGGCATCATGCTCACCGGCATCATGCGCTCGGCCGCAGGCCGTCGACGCCTGCTCGCCGCCGGCATTCCGGTGGTGGAAACCTGGGACCTGACGCCCACGCCGATCGACATGCTGGTGGGTTTCTCCCATGAGAAGGTCGGGGTGACGGCCGCGGAGTATCTGCATGCGCACGGCCGCCGCCGGCTCGCGATCGTCACGGCGGACGACCCGCGCGCAGGCGTGCGCCGCGAGGGTTTTGTCCACACGGCCGGGCGCCTCGGCATCCCGGACGTGGCCGTCTGTACGGTGCCGGCTCCAAGCGCACTCGGGCACGGGCGCAGCGGGCTCGCCGACGTGCTCGCCCGCCGACCCGACGTCGATGCGGTGTTCTGCAGCTCCGACGTCCTCGCGCTCGGCGTGATCACCGAGGCACAGGCGCGCGGCATTGCCGTCCCCGGCCGGCTCGCCGTGTTCGGGTTCGGCGACTTCGCGTTCGCGCGGGATACCTACCCGGCGCTCACCACGATTCGCATCGACGGCACCGGCATCGGCCGCCAGGCTGCCCGGTTCATCATTGACCGGGCGGAGGGACGGCCGGTCACGGAACGCGTCGTCGACGTCGGTTTTTCGATCGTCCAGCGGGTGAGCGCCTGAGCCCGCAACCAGTCCCTTTTTCTGCTTGACAGGCTTTTCTGGTAGCGCTACCATGCGTGCGTTGGGTATATGGTAGCGCTACCATAGATCAATTGATCGCAAACAAAGGAGGTCGCCCCGATGAGCACCAAGCCGCGCAAGACGCCCACCGAGCTCCGCAGTCACCGCTGGTACGGCGTCAACGACCTGCGTTCCTTCGGCCACCGGTCGCGTACCGCGCAGATGGGCTATTCGCGGTCGGACTACGCCGGGAAGCCGGTGATCGCGATCATTAACACGTGGAGCGACATCAACTCCTGCCACAGCCACTTCCGCCAGCGCGCCGAGGAGGTGAAGCGAGGGGTCTGGCAGGCCGGTGGCTTCCCCGTCGAGATGCCGGCGATCTCGCTCGCCGAGCCGTTCCAGAAGCCGACCACGATGCTCTACCGCAACCTGCTCGCGATGGAGACCGAGGAGCTCCTCCGCAGCTATCCCGCCGACGGCTGCGTGCTCATGGGCGGTTGCGACAAGACGACGCCCGCGCTGGTGATGGGCGCCCTGTCGATGAACCTGCCGACCATTTTCATTCCCGCCGGTCCGATGCTGCGCGGGGACTTCAGGGGCAACTTCCTCGGGAGTGGCAGCGACACCTGGAAGTACTGGGCAGAGCTGCGCGCGGGCAACATCACGGAGGATGATTGGCGCGGGGTCGAGGACGGCATCGCGCGCTCGCCCGGCCACTGCATGACGATGGGCACCGCCTCGACCATGACCAGCGCGACCGAGGCGATGGGCCTCACGCTACCCGGCTTCGCGTCAATCCCGGCGCCGGATTCGCGGCACTCGCAGATGGCGACGCTGTCGGGCAAGCGCATCGTGGAGATGGTCTGGGAGGATCTCTGCGCGCGCGACGTCGTCGACGCCCGCGCGATCAACAACGCGGTCACTGCGGTGCTCGCGATCGGCGGCTCGACGAACGCCATCGTGCACCTGATCGCCGTGGCGCGCCGCGCCGAGGTGCCGCTCGACCTCGACCGGTTCGACGCGCTCGCCCGCCGCACGCCGGTGCTCGCGAACATCCGCCCCTCCGGCAAGTACCTGATGGAGGACTTCTACTACGCCGGCGGCTTGCGCGGGCTCCTGTCGCGGCTCACCGATCTCCTCGACACGACCGCGCTCACGGTGAACGGCCGCACGATCGGGCAGAACCTGGAGGGCGCCGCCGTCTACAACGACGACGTCATCCGCCCCCGCAACACCCCGCTCGTCGAGCGCGACGGCCTCGCTGTGCTCCGCGGCAACCTCGCGCCCGATGGCGCGGTGATCAAGCCGGCCGCGATGGAAGCGCACCTGCAGCGCCACACCGGCCGCGCCGTCGTCTTCCGCGACTACAACGACATGGCGAAGCGCCTCGACGATCCGGCGCTCGACGTCGACAAGGATTCGGTGATCGTCCTGCAGAGCGCCGGCCCGCAGGGCGCGCCCGGCTTCCCCGAGTGGGGCCAGCTGCCGATCCCGAAGAAGCTGCTGCAGCAGGGCGTGCGCGACATGCTCCGCATCTCGGACGCGCGCATGAGCGGCACGAGCTACGGCGCGTGCGTGCTGCACGTCGCGCCGGAGTCGCACGTCGGCGGCCCGCTCGCGCTCGTGCGCGACGGCGACGAGATCGAGCTCGACGTTCCGGGCCGGAAGCTCACGCTCAAGGTGAGCGACGACGAGCTCGCGAAGCGCCGCAAGGCATGGACGCCGCCGAAGCCGCACTACACGCGCGGGTTCGGCACGCTCTACCTGAAGCACGTGACCCAGGCGAACGAAGGTTGCGACTTCGACTTCCTCGAGTCCGGCGCGGCGACGACCGAGCCGGAGATCCACTAGCCATCGCAGGACCCGCCGTGCCAAAGGAGATACCAAGGATGAATCGACGGATGAACCGACGGATCGCTCTCGCCGGACTCGCCGCGGTCCTCGCGTGCGGTCCGCTCGCGGCGGTCGCCCAGAACTGGCCGACGCGGCCGATCACCTACGTCGTGCCGTTCACGCCCGGGGGGTCGACCGACGTCGTCGGCCGCACCGTCGCGCAGCAGCTCGCAACCGCCCTCGGCCAGCCGGTGGTGGTGGAGAACAAGCCGGGCGCGGCGGGCGCGGTCGGCGCGGGATCCGTCGCGAGATCGAAGCCCGACGGCTACACGCTGCTCGGCGGCACGATCAGCACGCACGCGATCAACGCGAGCCTCTACAAGAACCTCCCGTACGACCCGATCAAGGACTTCGAGCCGATCACGCTCGTGGGCTTCGTCCCGAACGCGCTGTTCGTCAATCCGCAGCTCGGCGTCAACTCGGTGCAGGAGCTGATCGCGCTCCTCAAGAAGGATCCGTCCAAGCGCGCGTTCGCGTCGTCGGGTGCCGGCACCTCGACCCATCTCGCCGGCGAGCTCTTCGCCGACCTGATCGGCGTGGAGCTGACGCACGTGCCCTACAAGGGGAGCCCGCAGGCGCTGCAGGACGTGGTCGGCGGCCAGGTTCCGATCACGTTCGACCAGCTCACCGCCGGCGCGGCGCTCGCCAAGTCGGGCAAGCTCAAGATGCTCGCGGTGACCACGCCCAAGCGCACGCCGCTCGCGCCCGATACGCCGACGATGATCGAATCCGGGGTGCCGAAGTTCGAGTCGGTGTCCTGGCAGGCGATCTACGCGCCGAAGGGCACGCCGCAGCCGATCGTGCAGCGGCTGAACGCCGAGATCGTGAAGATCCTCAAGACGCCGGAGGCGCGCGAGCGCCTCGGCAACACCATCGGCATGGAGCTCGTCGGCAGCTCGCCGCAGGAGCTGACCGCGCTGATGCAACGCGAGATCCCGCGCTGGGCCGAGCTCGTGAAGAAGTCCGGCGCAACGCCCAACTGATCGCCACCGCACCGACTACCCAGGAGGACACCATGGAGCTCAAACTCGACACCGTCAAGCGGCTGCGCGACGTCAGCACCGCGACCCTTTGCACGCAACTCTTCAAGCGCGGCTTCCGCAACGTCTACCTTCAGGGCGTCTCGCGCCTGACCAAACCGTCCGGCGGCAACCTGGTCGGCGCTGCGTTCACGGTGCGCAACATCCCGGCGCGCGAGGACATCGACCAGCTGAGCGCGTTCGAGAACCCCGAGCACCCGCAGCGCAAGGCGATCGAGAGCGTGCCGCCTGGTCACGTGCTGGTCATCGACACGCGCGGCGAGACGCGCGTCGCCTCCGGCGGCCAGATCCTCACCACGCGCCTCAAGGTGCGCGGCGCCGCGGGCCTGGTGTCCGACGGCCCGGTGCGCGACAGCGGCGAGATCGCGAAGATGGACTTCCCGGTCTTCTGCGCCGGCGGCAGCGCGCCGCTCAACCTGATCCATCACCACGCGATCGACCTCAACGTGCCGATCGGCTGCGGCGGCGTGGCGGTCTATCCGGGCGACGTGATCGTCGGCGACGAGGAGGGCGTGGTCGTGATTCCGGCGCACCTCGTCGACGAGGTCGCGGCCGATGCCGCCGAGCAGGAGAAGCTGGAGATCTTCCTGCTCGAGCGCGTGCAGAACGGCGCCGCGCTCCCCGGGACCTATCCGCCGAACGCCGCCACGCGCGCCGCGTACGAGGAGTGGCGCAAGAAGCGCAACGCCTGACCGGGAGCGAACATGGCGTCCATTCCTTCCCTCGCCTCGCCGCGACGCGCGGTCGTGCTCGCGGCCGTACTCGCAGTGGCGCTGCCGGCGCTGTCACCTTCCCGGGCGCAGGCCCAAGCCCCCTATCCGAACAAGACGGTCACCTTCATCGTGCCGTTCGCGCCGGGCGGTGGCACCGACATCACCGCCCGGACGGTCGCGGCCAAGCTCACGACGATGTGGGGCGGGCCGACCGTGGTGGTGGAGAACCGCGGTGGTGCGGGCGGCATTCTCGGCGCGGACGCGGTGGCCAAGGCGCGCCCCGACGGCTACACGTTGCTGATCGCCAACGTCGGCACGCAATCGATCAACCCGACGCTCTACCCCAAGCTGCCCTACAACCCGGACACCGCCTTCGCGCCGATCTCGCTCATCTGTGAGCTGCCGTTCGTGCTGATGGCGAGCCCCAAGTTCGCGCCCAACACGGTGAAGGAGCTCGTGGCCTTCGCCAAGGCCAATCCCGACAAGGTGACCTACGCGAGCTCCGGTAACGGCGGCTCGCCGCACCTGACCGCGGAGCTTTTCCAGCTCGCCACCGGCACGAAGCTGGTGCACGTCCCCTACAAGGGCGGCGGACCGGCGATGACCGACCTCATGGCCGGCCACGTCGACCTGCTGTTCGCCTCGGTCCTGGAGTCGTCCGGCAACATCAAGACGGGCAAGCTCAAGGGCCTCGCCGTCACGCACGCCAAGCGCTCGCCCGCACTCCCCGACGTCCCGACGCTCGCCGAAGCGGGCGTCAAGAACGCCGAGTCGGGCTCGTGGATCGCGCTGCTCGCCCCGGCGGGCACGCCCGCCGCGATCGTCGACAAGCTTGCCGCTGACGTGAAGACGGTGGTGGCGGACCCTGGGGTGCGCGAGAAGCTGGTCGCGCAGGGCGCGGTGCCGGAGTCGAGCACGCCGGCGCAGCTGCAGGCCCTGATCGATGCCGACCGCGCGCGCTACGGGAAGATCATCCGCGACAAGGGTCTCAAGGTGGAGTGACGCCGTCGATGCCCGGTCCGATCTCGTCAGCCACGACGACGGCTTGGCGACAACCGATTGCAAAGGAGAACCCAGTGAAACGTCTTTTCTTCAGCTTCCTCGCGGCGGCGTGCGCCGTCGCGGCGGGCCCTGCGCTCGCGCAGGCCGACAAGTGGCCGCAGAAACCGATTACCTACATCGTGCCGTTCCCGCCCGGCGGCACCACCGACATCCTCGCGCGTGCGATCGCGCAGAAGCTGGGGCCCGCCCTCGGCACGACCATCGTCGTCGAGAACAAGCCCGGCGCCGGCGGAAACATCGGATCCGACTTCGTCGCGAAGGCGAAGCCCGACGGCTACACGATCCTCGGCGGCACGATCAGCTCGCACGCGATCAATCCGAGCATCTACAAGAGCATGCCGTACGACGCCGCCAAGTCCTTCCAGCCGATCACCCTGATCGGCACCAACGCGAACGTGCTGGTGGTCGGCGCCGCGAGCCCGTACAAGACGGTGCAGGACGTGATCGCGGCCTCGAAGGCGAAGCCCGGCAGCATTTCGTTCGCCTCGGCGGGCAACGGCACCTCGCAGCACCTGTCGGGCGAGCTGTTCAAGTCGCTCGCCGGCATCCAGATGGAGCACGTGCCCTACAAGGGGAGCGGTCCGGCGATCCAGGACGTGATGGCCGGCCACGTGCCGCTGATGTTCGACACGACGGTGGTGGCGGCTCCGCACATCCAGTCGGGCAAGGTGCGCGCGCTGGCGGTGACTTCCACCAAGCGCGTCAAGAGCCTGCCCAACGTCCCGACCATGGCCGAAGCCGGCGTGAAGGGCTACGAGATCGTCTCCTGGCAGGGAATCTTCGCGCCGGCCGGCACGCCGAAGGACGTCGTGCAGCGCCTGAACGGCGAGATCGTGAAGATCCTCAAGATGCCCGAGATGCGCGAGCGCCTGGAGGGTCTCGGACTCGACCCCGTCGGCGATACGCCGGAAGAGTTCGCTGCGTTCCAGAAGGCCGAGATCGCCAAGTGGGCGAAGGTCGTCAAGGACGCGAAGATCACCGCCGACTGACGGCGAGAGAGGAGCGCGAGTCATGCGCAGCAACTACATCGCCGGCGAGTGGGTCGCAGGCGCCGAGGCGACGCCGAACGTCAATCCGTCGGATCTCGCCGACGTGATCGACGAGTACGCGGTCGGCGATGCGGCGGCGGTCGATCGCGCGATCCTGGCGGCGCGCACGGCCTTCCCGAAGTGGTCTCTCGCCACCCCGCAGCAGCGCTTCGATGCGCTCGACGCAGTAGGCAGCGAGATCCTCGCTCGCAGGGCCGAGCTGGGCGAGCTTCTCAGTCGCGAGGAAGGCAAGACCCTGCCCGAGGGCATCGGTGAAGTCGTGCGCGCCGGCTCGATCTTCAAGTTCTTCGCCGGCGAGGCGCTGCGCACCGGCGGTGATGTCGTCCCGTCCGTGCGACCCGGCCTCGGTGTCGAGATCACCCGCGAGCCGTTGGGAGTCGTCGGGTTGATCGCACCGTGGAACTTCCCGGTCGCGATTCCGGCCTGGAAGATCGCCCCGGCGCTCGCCTACGGAAACTGCGTCGTGTTCAAGCCGGCCGAGCTCGTGCCCGGATCGGCGTGGGCGCTCGCGGAGATCCTCAGCCGCTCGGGGCTCCCCGCGGGTGTCTTCAACCTGGTGATGGGCCGCGGTTCGGTGATCGGTCAGGCGATCATCGATCATCCGGCGGTGGATGCGATCAGCTTCACCGGCTCGGTCGGAACCGGGCGGCGGGTCGCGGAAGCGGCGCTCAAGCGCATGGCGAAGATGCAGCTCGAGATGGGCGGCAAGAACCCGCTCGTCGTGCTCGACGACGCCGATCTCGAGCAGGCGGTCGAAGTCGCCGTACAGGGTTCGTACTACTCGACCGGGCAACGCTGCACCGCCTCGAGCCGGATCGTGGTCACCGCCGGTATCCACGACGCGTTCGTGAAGCGCCTGACCGAGCGCACGAAAGCGCTGGTGGTGGGCGATGCGCGCGACCCGAAGACCGAGATCGGCCCGGTGGTCGACGCACGGCAGCTCGAGCAGGACGAGCGCTACATCGCCCTCGGCAAGGACGAGGGGGCGAGGCTCGTCGCCGGGGGGCAGCGCTTGAAGCGGGCGAAAGAGGGTTTCTATCTGGCGCCGGCACTCTTCACCGACTGCTCGAATGCGATGCGCATCTGCCGCGAGGAGATCTTCGGCCCGGTGGCGGCGGTGGTGCGGGCGAAGGACTACGACGAAGCGCTCGCGGTCGCCAACGACACGCCGTTCGGGTTGACCGCCGGGATCTGCACCACCTCGCTCAAGCACGCGACGCACTTCAAGCGCCACGCCCAGGCAGGGATGGTGATGGTGAACGTCCCGACCGCGGGGGTGGACTACCACGTCGCCTTCGGCGGGCGCAAGGGCTCGAGCTACGGGTCGCGCGAGCAGGGCCGCTACGCGGCCGAGTTCTACACCACCGTCAAGACTGCCTACACGCTGGCCTGACCAGAGGAGAACGTCCGTGATGCTCAAGTCCATCGCCGTCGCCGGCCTCGGCGCAATGATCTTCACCGCCAGCGGCGGCGCGCTCGCGCAAGGCGCGGCGGCGTCGTTCCCGAGCAAGTCGATCACGATCGTCATCCCCGCCACGCCGGGTGGAGCGATCGACCTCACCGCGCGCGTGATCGGTCCGAAGCTCACCGACGCGTGGGGCAAGCCGGTCGTCGTCGAGAACAAGGCCGGCGCGACCGGGATCATCGGTACCGAATTCATCGCCAAAGCCACACCCGACGGGCAGACGCTCGTGCTGGTGGCGAGCAGCCACGCGATCAACCCGAGCATGTTCAAGAAGCTGCCCTACGACACGGTCAAGAGCTTCGAACCGGTCGTGCTGACGCACGTGCTGCCGCTGATGCTGGTGGTGCATCCGTCGCTGCCGGTGAAGAACGTGCAGGAGCTCATCGCCTACGCCAAGGCGAATCCCGGGAAGCTCAGCTTCGCCTCGAGCGGCCCGGGCGGCGCGCCGCACATGTCGGGCGAGCTGTTCAAGAGCACGGCGGGGCTCGACATGGTCCACGTGCCGTACAAGGGCAGCACCGCCGCCCACGCCGACCTGCTGGCTGGCCGCACTTCGATGATGTTCGATACGGTTTCCGCCATCAGTCCGCACGTGAAGAGCGGCGCGCTGCGCGCGCTCGCGGTCACGACCGCCAAGCGCTCCGCGGCGGCGCCGGACGTGCCGACCATGGCCGAGGCCGGGATGAAGGGTTACGAGACGAGCACGTGGGGCGGCATCCTCGCGCCGGCCGGGACGCCGAAGGACGTGGTCGCCAAGCTGAATGCCGAGATCAACAAGGCGCTCGCCGCGCAGGACGTTCGCCAGCGGATGCTCGACTCCGGAATCGAACCGGCGGGCGGCACGCCGCAGCAGTTCACTGCGTTCATCCAGTCGGAGATGACGAAGTGGGCGAAGGTCGCGAAGACCGCCGGGATTCAACCGGAATAGCCAGGAGAAGCCCATGACGACCATCGACGCAAGACTGAGAACGGCGCTTGCAGGAATCTCCGGGATCCTCGTCACCCCGTTCGACGCCGCGGACCGCCTGGCTCCGGCGCGCCTCAAGCCGATCGTGGACCGCGCGGTCGCCGCGGGCGTGCACGCCCTGGTCGCGAACGGCAACACCGGCGAGTTCTACGGCCTGACGACGAAAGAGGCCGAGACGATGGTTCACGCCGTGGCGGAGCAGACCGCGCGACGATGCGTGTTGATCGGTGGGGTCGGCAGGAGCATCCACGACGCGTGCACCCTGGCCAAGGCGTCGCACGCCGCCGGCGTCGACGCGCTCATGGTGCATCAGCCGCCGGATCCCTTCGTCTCGCCGCGCGGCGTGGTGAGCTACATCCAGCGGATCGCCGACGCAGCCGAAGGGTTGCCGATCATGCTTTACCTGCGCAACGACGGCATCGGCCTGGACGCGATCGAGAAGCTCTGCACCGTTCCCGGCGTGGCGGGCGTCAAGTGGGCGTGTCCGACGCCGTTGCGGCTCGCCGAGGCGATCCGGCGCTGCAGCCCGGAGATCGTCTGGGTCGACGGCCTCGCCGAGCCGTGGGCGCCGCCGTTCTTCGCGGTCGGGGCCCGCGGATTCACGTCCGGTCTGATCAACGTGTGGCCCGAGCACTCGGTCGCGATCCATTCGGCCCTGGAAGCGGGCGACTTCAGCCGCGCGCGGCGCCTGATCGACGTGATGGCGCCGTTCGAAGACCTGCGGGCCGAGGAACAGAACGGCACCAACGTGACCGTCGTGAAGGCGGCCTTGCAACTGATGGGTGAAGACTGCGGCGCAACGCGCCCCCCATCCGCGTGGCCGCTGACGGAAGCGCAGGTGAAGAAGCTGCAGACGCAGATCGCCGGTTGGGGGCTGAAGGGTTAGCCGGCGGCGCCCCGCGCCTGGGCGCCGGGCTTCGCGCAGCGGGGCGCGGCCCCCGCGCTGGGTTACACTCCCCGGCCGCAATGACCACTAGCCCCTACAACCTGCTCGTCGACGTCGGCAACACGTTCGTGAAGTGGGGCCGCTACCGCGCGGCCGGGGAGGGTGCCGCGGCGGACAACTGCCTCGAGTCCGGCCACGCGCTCCTCGCCGAGATCCCCGAGCTCGCCGGGGTCTGGCGGAAGCTGCGCACCCCGCACCGCATCGTCATCTCCAACGTCGCCGGCACCCGCGCACGCTCGACCATGATCCGCGTACTCGAGGTGTGGCCCGACGCGCCGGCGCCGCTCTGGCTGCACGCGCAGCCCGAGCAGTGCGGCGTGAAGAACGGCTACCGCAACCCCGAGCAGCTCGGTTCCGACCGCTGGGCTGCAATGATCGGTGCGCGCGCGCTCGCCGGCGGCAAGCCGACCCTCGTGGTCGTGTGCGGGACCGCCGCGACGATCGACTTCATCGACGCCGGCGGCGAGTTCACCGGCGGCGTCATCCTCCCCGGCGTCGGCCTGATGATCCGCTCGCTGCACGAGGGCACCTCGGCGCTCCCCGACGCCGACGGGCAATTCACCGATCATCCGCAACAGACGGTGGACGCGATCGTGACCGGTTGCCAGCACGCGCTCGCCGGCGCGGTCGAGCGGCTGTATCACATGCATGCCGCAGCGCAACCGGCCCTCACCTGCCTGCTGTCGGGCGGCGGGGCGAAGGCGCTGGCGCCGCGCCTCGGCATACCGTTCCGCCTCCACGAGAACCTCGTCCTCGAGGGCTTGCACCGCATCGCGCGGACGCTCGACTAGCGCACGCGGCGGGCCCTGCCCGCTGTGCTAGCATCGCCCGTCGTTCCCCTTGTCACTTCCGAACCCGGTGCGCAGCTCGAGCTTCGCCGTTCTCAAGGCGCTTGCCGACGGCCGGCTCCGCTCGGGACCCGCGCTCGCGGCCGCGCTCGGTCTCGCGCGCGCGGACGTGTCGCAGGCGGTGCGCGAGCTGCGGGCGAACGGGCTCGCCGTCCGCGCCGTCCGGGCACAGGGCTATCGTCTCGCCGAACCGTTCGATGCGCTCGATGCCGCGGCGATCGCGAACGCGCTCGGACCGCACCCGACGATCCGGCTGGAAGTGCTCGATGAATGCCCGTCGACCAACGCGTGGCTCGCGGCACGCGCGGCGGCCGGCGCGCCCTCCGGGACGGCGATCGTGTGCGAGCTTCAAAGCGCCGGACGCGGACGCCGGGGCGCGAGCTGGCACTCGGGCCTCGGCGACAGCGTGACCCTGTCCATACTGTGGCGTTTCGAGCGCGGGACGGCGGGCCTGAGCGGACTGCCGCTCGCGATCGGCGTCGCCTGTGCGCGCGCGCTCGAATCCCTCGGCGCCGGCGGCGTCGGCCTGAAGTGGCCGAACGACATCGTGCGCGGGGACGGCAAGCTCGGCGGCATCCTGGTCGAGGTCTCCGCCGACGGGAGTCGGGCCGCCGCGGCCGTCATCGGCGTGGGGATCAACGTGCGGGCGCCCGCCGCGGCGAAGCGCGCGGTCGAGCGGCCGGTCGCCGACCTCGGCGGCGCGATCGCCTCGCGCAACGCGCTCGCCGCGCGGCTCGCCGTCGAGATCGCCACGGCGGCCGCGGTGTTCGAACGCGAAGGATTCGGGGCGTTCCGCGACGATTGGCTGCGCCGCCACGCCTGGCACGGCCGGCAGGTGCGGGTGCACGCACCGTCGCACCGGACGGTCGACGGCGTCGCGGCGGGCGTGGCCGACGACGGCGCGCTGATCGTCGAGACGCCGCGCGGGCCCGAGCGCTTCCACGCCGCGGAAGTGAGTCTCAAGCTCGCGGCATGAGGATCGCGTTCTTCGTGCTCCTCTTTGCGAACGCGGCATTCTTCGCGTACCGGTTCTACGTGACGCAGTACGCGACGCCGGCAGGCGACCCGCTCGGCCAGCAGATCCAGCCCGAGCGGATCCGGATCGTCCAGCCCGAGGAGCTCGCAAAGCTCGCTTCGCGCCGGAGCGTGGCCTGCGTCGAGCTCGGGCCGGTCGCGGTCGCGGACGCGGCGCGCGCCGAGGAAGCGGCCGGGGGCCTGGCGGGCGGGCTCAAGGTCTCGCAGCGCCGCGTCGACGACGCGACCCGCTGGTGGGTGTACATTCCGCCGCTCCCGACGCGCGCGGCGGCCAACCAGCGCGTCGCCGAGCTGAAGAGGCAGGGCGTCGACGACTCGTCCCTGATCAACGACGATCCGGTCTGGCGCAACGCGATCTCGCTCGGGGTGTTCAGCTCGGAGGACGCGGCGAGCCGCCGGATCGACGACCTGAAGCGGCGCGGCGTGCGCGGCATGCAGGCGGCGCCACGCGAAGGGCGGGGCGCGCGCGTGTACGTGCAGCTCCGCGACGCACCCGAGCCGGTGCGCCTGCGGTTCGTCGACCTGAAGGAGGGGTTCCCGGGGGCCGATGTCCGCGAGTGCCCGGGGGGTTGAACGCCCAAGAAACGGAACAGAAACGGAGCCCATGTACGTACCACCCCACAACCGCAACGACGACCGGCCGACGCTGGTCGCCTTCATGCGCGCGCATTCGTTCGCGTCGCTGGTCACGCACGGCGAGCGGGGTCTGCGCGCCACGCACCTGCCGGTCGTCGTGGAAGAGGAAGGCGACCGGGTGCGGCTGCTCGCGCACGTCGCGCGCGCGAACCCGCAGTGGCGCGACTTCGCGGACGGCCGCGAGGCGATGACGATCTTCGCCGAGCCGCACGCCTACGTGTCGCCGCGGCACTACGAGCGCGCGGAGTCGGTGCCGACCTGGAACTACGCCGCGGTCCATGCCTACGGCGTGCCGCGGATCGTCGAGGATCGCGACGAGAAGCACGCGCAGCAGTCGAAGCTGATCGCCATGCACGACGCCGAGTACGGCGCGCGTTTCCCGGACCTCCCGCGCGAGTACGTGGACCGGATGCTCGGCGCGATCGTCGCGTTCGCGCGTCGACGTCACCCGGCTCGACGCGCGCTTCAAGCTGTCGCAGGAGAAGCTCCCGGTCGAGCGCGAGCGGATCATCGCCGAGCTCGACGGTTCCGGCGACAGCTGGGCGGTCGAGACCGCCGAGCTGATGCGCAAGTACCACCGGTGACGAGCGAGCTCACAGCGCCCTACGCGATCGTCGACGCGACGAACCCGCCGCGGCTCGACGACGTCCGGCGGCTCTTCCGCGACTACGCGGAGTGGATCGGGGTCGACCTCGCCTTCCAGGACTTCGAGCAGGAGCTCGCGACCCTGCCGGGCAAGTACGCGGCGCCCGAGGGGCGCCTGCTGCTCCTCGTTCGCGGCGCAGAGGCGGTGGGCTGCATCGCGCTGCGGCGATTCGACAAGACATCGGGCGAGGTGAAGCGCCTCTACGTGCGGCCGGCCGAGCGCGGGCGCGGACTCGGCAAGGCGCTCGCGGCGGCGATCGTCGAGGCCGCGCGCACGATCGGCTACCGCCGCCTCATGCTCGACACCCTCGAGCCGATGGTCGAGGCGCGCGAGCTCTATCGCTCGTTCGGCTTCAGCGAGATCCCCGCGTACTACAGCAACCCGCTGCCGGGCGCGATCTACATGGAGCTGAAGCTCTGATTCGTCGCTGACCAGACCGCTGCAAGCCTGGGGGAGCCGGAGAAGCGCTGACGGCGCGCCGCTCAGCCGCCGCGGATCCGCGCGAGGAGCGCGGTCGTCGAGCGCTCGTGCTCGAACGGGATCGAGTAAACGGCGCCGCCCCAGCTCCGCACTTCGGGCGCGCCGACGATCGCATCGGGTTTCCAGTCCCCGCCCTTGACGAGCACGCCCGGCCGGCACGCGAGGATCAGCGCGAGCGGCGTGTCCTCGTCGAACGGCGTCACCAGGCTCACCGACTCGAGCGCCGCGAGCACCGCCATCCGGTCCTCGAGCGCGTTGACCGGCCGGTCGTCGCCCTTGCCGAGGCGCTTCGCCGACGCGTCGGAGTTGACGCCGACGACGAGGCTTGCGCCCAGCGCGCGCGCCTGCGCGAGGTAGGTGACATGGCCGCGGTGGAGGACGTCGAAAACGCCATTGGTGAAGACAAGCGGCCGCGCGAGCTTCTTCAACCGCGCCGCGAGACCGGCCCGCGGGCAGATCTTCAGTTCGAACGCCGGCGCGCGGCTCACTTCCAGTTTGCCGGCCAGGTCTTCGCGTAGAAGGGCAGGGCCTCGACGCGCGCCATCCACGCGAGGACCCGCTCCGGAATCCGCTCGCGCAAGGCGAGGTCGGGCTTCCTCTTCTCGCAGCGGAGCGAGATCGCGACCATCGGGTAGAGCGTGAAATCGGCAGCCGACAGGGGACCGGCGAGATAGTCGCCGTCCCGCGGCCCGGCCCAGCGCTCCAGCTCGGCGGCGACTTCGTCGCGCGCGGTCGTGATGCGCTCCGGGTCCCACTCCTCGCGCTTCGCGAAGAGCACGCGCTGCAGCAGGCGGTTCATCGGCGGGACGAAGTAGTTGTCGGCTTCGCAGACGAGCCGCCGTACGAGCGCCCGGTCGCGCGCCGCGCCGGGAAAGAGCGGATTGCCGGAGTCCGGGTACGCGTCCTCGAGGTACTCGAGGATCGCCGCGGACTCGTACAGGCGCACGTCCCCGTCGACGATCGCCGGCACTTTGCCGCGCGGGTTGACCGCCACGAACTCCGGCTTCTTCAGGTCGCCGTCGGCGAACGACAGGACCTTGCGGTCGTAGGGCGCCGCTTTGTGCTCGAGCGCGAACCACACGCGCCAGGCGTAGGGCGAGCCCGCGCCGTAGTAGAAGGTGAGTGCCAAACGCCATCCTCCGCCGAAGGGGCGCGGTCAGTTTAGCGTCATTCCGGTGGACGCCGGAACCCTGTTTCGGTCACCATATGTCCGCACGGCGTGTGAAGCGAAGGATCCTGGAGATGAAGACGAGCAACCTGTTCGGGCGTCTTGCGTTGAGTGTCGTTCTCGGCGGCGCCGTGACCGGCGCATTCGCCGCCGAGCCCACCGGCGGCGGCGCGGCCTGCCCGCCGCTCCTCGACCGCAAGGTGCTGAATCTGCAGGATGAAGCGGTGCCGCTGTGCCAGTTCCAGGGCAAGGTGCTCCTGGTCGTGAACACCGCGAGCCGGTGCGGCTATACGCCCCAGTACGAGGGGCTGGAGAAGCTCTACCGGCGCTATCGCGATCGCGGGCTCGTCGTGCTCGGTTTTCCGGCCAACGACTTCGGCGGACAGGAGCCGGGATCGAACAAGCAGATCGCCGATTTCTGCCAGGTGAATTACGGCGTGAGCTTCCCGGTGTTCGCGAAGACGGCGGTGGTCGGGGCGAACGCCAACCCGGTGTTCCGCGACCTCGCGGCCAAGACCGGATCGGCCCCGCGCTGGAACTTCCACAAGTACCTGGTCGATCGCGACGGCGTGCCGGTGGCCTCGTTCGCCACCCAGGTCGAGCCGCTCGACCCGAAGCTCACCCGCGAGATCGAGCGCTTGCTCGGGCGCTAGCGCCCGCCGGCGCCCCGGGCATCACTTCTTCTCCGGTTCGGCCACCGGCTTCGGCGCCGCCGGCGGCGGGTCGGGGATGTACTCGAACACCCGCACGACCCGCTTCACGCCGCTCACGTGGCGCGCGATGTTGGTCGCGTCCTCGGCTTCCTTGCGCGTCACGAGACCGAGCAGGTAGACGGTACCGTTCTCGGTGACGACCTTGACCTGCAGCGGGTTGAACTTCTGCTCGCTGACGAAGCGCGTTTTCACCACGCTCGTGAGGTAGGCGTCGTTCGAGCGCGAGCTGAGCGGCGCCAGCGGGCCGATCGTGATGTCGTTCACGACGTCCCGCACGCCAGTCGCGCCGGCGGCGAGTTTGCCGACCTCCTGCTTCAGCGCCTCGGTGGTCGTCTCGCCGGTGAGGAGGACCAGCTTGTTGTAGCTCACGATGTTCACGTGCCCCTGGTCGAGGATCTTCTCGCCGATCCATTTCGAGGCCGTGAGCTCGATCCGATCGTCCGCGAGCTGGGTCTCGGCGCTGCGACGGTCGGCAGCCACGGCGACGCCGCCCACGGCGGCGCCGACCACGACCGGCGCGCAACCGGAGAGCAGGAACGACGCAGCGAGCACCAGCGGCGGGGACGAGAGCGAGGGCGAGTCGGACCATGCAGGGATCACTCCGTTCCGAGGAGAAGGCAATCGATGCCGTCGCACAGGCAGTGCAGCGTCAGGAGGTGGACCTCCTGGATGCGGGCGGTGACCGTGTGCGGGACACACATGTGGACGTCGGCTGGCGCCGAGGTGCTTGCCGATCTCGCCGCCGCCCTTGCCGGTGAGCGCGACCACCTTCATGTCGCGCTCGTGCGCGGCGCGGACCGCGGCGACGACGTTGGGCGAGTTGCCGCTGGTGGAGATCGCGAGCAGTACGTCGCCGGGCTGGCCGAGCGCGAGCACCTGCTTCGAGAACACCTGGTTGTAGTCGTAATCGTTCGCGATCGACGTGAGCGTGGAGGTGTCGGTCGTGAGCGCCATCGCCGCGAGGCCGGGGCGCTCGCGCTCGAAGCGGTTGAGGAGCTCGGCGGCGAAGTGCTGGGAGTCGGCGGCCGAGCCGCCGTTGCCGCAGGCGAGGATCTTGCCGTTCGCGAGGAGCGACGCGACCATCAGCTCGGTCGCGCGAACGATCGGTTGCGCGAGCGCCTCGACCGCAGCGAGCTTCGTCTGCGCGCTGTCCGAGAAGTGACGGCTGACCCGGGCGACCAGATCAATCGACATCGTCGATCGACATCTCCTTCTTAGCGTCGGGCCGCAGCGACAACGCGCCGATGGACGGCCCGCCCGGGACGGTAGTCTACTCCACGAAGACCTCGAATTCGATACGAGGCGCGGGTTCTTGTGCTCGCGGAGCACGCTGATCCGTGCGGAGACCGGCTCGCCACGATCCATCGCCCATGCGAGCGCGGCGTTCTCGGCGCGCGGCACGTAACCGAGCCTCCGGCCGCGCCATTCGACCCGCACGGCGTTCGCGTCGTACGGGTTCGTCGGCTCGCGGACGAGATCGAGCCGGTCGCCGACGGCGAGCTCCTTCCACACCGCCGCCGCCTCGTGGTACCGGAAGCCCGCGAGCGGCGAGCTCTGGACCAGCAGCCGCACGCTCTGGGCGTGCGCCGTCAGGACGAGACCGAGCGCAAGCGCGGCGACCGTGGCCACGGCACGTCCGGCAGCAGATGCCGGAACTTGCGACAGCGCCGTTGGCAGGCGGCGCAGGGGTGCGCGTGCGCCGCCTGCCCATCTATGCCTGAAAGGCATCGCGGATCCACTCGATGCGCGCGGGGTCGAGGCGATCGAGCACGACGACGTCGCAGCGGCAGGGCGTGTCCACCCGACTGGCGAGATAAAGCCGCGCGGCCTGCAGGATGCGCCGCTGCTTGCGCGCGTCGACGCTCGCCGCCGCGCCGCCGAACGCTGCCGACGCCCGCAGCCGCACTTCGACGAAGACCAGCGTCGCGCCGTCGCGCGCGACGAGGTCGATCTCGCCCGCACGGCAGCGCCAGTTGCGATCGACGATCGCGAGCCCCTGAGCCTCGAGGTAACGCGCGGCGAGGTCCTCCGCGGCGCTGCCGGCGACCTGCCGGCCAGTGGTCATTCGAGCGCGACACCCCGGCCGTCGCGAAACGTCGCGGCGACCGGCCGCCGTTCGACCACGCCGCCACCCTGCACCGCGATCCGGCCGGTGACACCGGCGAAGTCGAACGCCTGGCCGCCGTCGACGAGGCGCTCGGCGATGCGGAAGGCGTCGATTCCGAGCGCGTAAAAGCGCGCAAGGTCCCCGTCGAGTCCCTGCGGCCGCGGGAAGCGCGCCATCTCGGGATCCTCCGGCCGCACGATCCAGGGCATGTCGGTGAAGCGCACGCCGTTCATGTCGAGGTTCTTCATAGGGTCGGCGGTGGTGTTGACCTGCGAGGTCGCATAGACCGGCATCTGGCCGCCGAGATACGGCCGCAGGACGCGCGCCCGCTCGCCCGACTCGGCGAGGAAGACGAACTGGGGCGGATTGCGATCAATAATCTCACGGATCACCACCGGGTCGCCGCCGGCGCGCAGCTCCACGACGTCGGTCACGCGCCCGCCGAGCAGCAGCCACTCGTCGGTGAAAGCTTCGCGGCTGCGTTGCGAGAGCGCGGTCGCGGTGCCGACGACGGCGGCGATGCGCATCGTGTCGGCCCACGCCTGGCGCGCGACTTGCCGCGCTTCGGCGTCGACGGCGAGCCCGAACACGTACAGCGTCGGCGGCAGCGGGCCGCTGCCGTCGGGCTGGTTGAGCGCGAGCGTCGGCACCGCGATCTTGCGGTTACGGACGAGCGCGGTCACGCCGCTTCGCGTCATCGGCCCGACGACGAGCCGCGTGCCGGCGTCAACCGCGGCCTGATACTGGGCGAGCACGCTCTCATCGGAGGCGTCGCTGGACCGGACAACGACGTCGAGCTTGCGTCCCTCCGCCGCCATCGCGGCGAGGAAGCCCATGTTCACCGCCTCCGCCGCCGGACGGAAGTCGGGGGCGTCGAGCGGCAGCAGGAGGGTGATGGCGGGCGCGGGTGGCTTGGGCGGCGCGGGCAGCGGCTCGGGCGCAGGGATGACGACCGGCGCCGGCGGCTCGACCGGAGCGGGCTTTGCCGCGGGCTCGACCGGCGTGCGGATCGCCGGTCGATCCGCCGGGGTTGCCGGGCGCTGCGACGCACAGGAGAATGCGGCGCTGGCGGCGAGGAGCGCGAGAGCGACGGCGCGCGAGCGACGAGGGCAGGGCAACCGATGGCGGGGAAACATGACGAGGCGGGCCGCGCGAGATTATATGTGGTGGCAACGCCGATCGGGAACCTGGGCGACATCACGCAGCGCGCGCTCGCCACGCTGCGTGCCGTCCACATCGTGTTCGCGGAGGACACGCGCCACACGCGCGGGCTGCTCGCCCATCACGGGATCGCGGCGAAGCTCGCCCCCCTGCACGAGCACAATGAGCGCGAGGCCGCGCGCGAACTGGTGCGGCACCTCGAAGCGGGGCACGACGTCGCACTCGTGACCGACGCCGGCACGCCCGCGATCTCGGACCCGGGCGCACATGCGGTCGCCGCTGCACGCGCCGCCGGATTCGAGGCCGTGCCGATTCCCGGCGCGAACGCCGCAATCGCGGCGCTCTCGGTGGCTGCGCTGCCGGGACCGTTCGCGTTCGTCGGCTTCCTGCCGCCCAGGCCCGCGGCGCGACGGAAGGCGCTGGAGGCCTGGCGCGAGTTCCCCCATACATTAGTGCTGTACGAGGCACCCCACCGCATCCTCGAGTGCATCGAGGACCTGGCGCGGGTCCTCGGCCCCGATCGCACGATCGTCCTCGCGCGCGAGCTGACCAAGGCCTTCGAAACCGTGCACGCCTGCGCGCTGGGCGAGGCGCGCGGCTGGCTCGAGGCCGACCCCGACCGGACGCGCGGCGAGTTCGTGGTGATCGTCGCCGGCACCGGGGCGTCGAGCCGACCGGAGACGGGGGAGATCGAACGGGTGCTTCGGTTGCTGGTCGAGGAATTGCCGGTGAAGACGGCCGTGCGACTCGCCGGCGCGATCACCGGCGGGTCGCGGAACGAGCTCTACGCGGATGCACTCGCGCTGAAGAAAGGTGTTCCGCAGGACGCCAAACCGCGCCAGGGGCGCAAAGGGCGCAACGGACGCGAGGGTTAGACTCCGCGCATGGACACGCTGACGATCGCCCGCCCCGACGACTGGCACCTCCATCTGCGCGACGGCGCGGCGCTCGAGAGCGTCGTCGCCTTCACCGTGCGGCAGTTCGCCCGCGCGATCGTGATGCCAAACCTCAAGCCGCCGGTCGCAAGCGTCGAAGCGGCGCGCGCATACCGCGACCGCATCATGGCTGCGCTCGCGCGCTCGGCGGCGGGCACGGACTTCACGCCGCTGATGACGCTCTATCTCACCGACAACACCTCCGGCGACGAGATCGGGCGCGCCAGGGCGAGCGGGTTCGTGCACGCGGTGAAGTACTACCCGGCCGGTGCGACGACGAACTCGGACGCCGGGGTGACGCGCCTCGAGCGCGCGTTCCCCGCCCTCGAAGCGATGGAGCGGCACGGCGTGCCGCTGCTCGTCCACGGCGAGGTCACCGATCCGGACGTCGATCTCTTCGATCGCGAGCGCGTTTTCATCGACACCGTGCTCGCGGCGATCGTGGAGCGGTTTCCCGGACTGCGGATCGTGTTCGAGCACGTGACCACGCGCGAGGCGGCGGAGTACGTGGCGGCCGCGGGCCCGAACATCGCGGCGACCATCACCGCGCATCATCTCCTCTACAACCGCAACGCGATCTTCCGCGGGGGCTTGAGGCCGCATCTCTACTGCCTGCCGGTGCTGAAGCGCGAGACGCACCGCGCGGCGCTCGTGCGCGCGGCGACCGGCGGCAGCCGGAAATTCTTCCTCGGCACCGACAGCGCGCCGCACCCGCGCGGCGAGAAGGAGTCGGCCTGCGGCTGCGCGGGCTGCTTCACCGCCCATGCGGCGCTCGAGCTCTACGCGGAGGCGTTCGACCGCGCCGGCGCGCTCGACCGGCTCGAGGCGTTCGCGAGCTTCAACGGTCCCGACTTCTACCGCCTGCCGCGCAACACCGCTCGCGTGACGCTCGTGCGCGAGCCGTGGGAGGCGCCGGCCGAGCTCGCGTTCGGCGATACGACGCTCGTGCCGCTGCGCGCGGGCGAGAAGCTCGCGTGGCGGTTGCGCTGAACACCCCTCCCTGGGATCGCGACGCGCTCGCGCGATCGCCGTGGTTCGCTTCGGTGCGGCGGTTCCTCGAGCGGCTGCCAGCCGACCGCTTTCCCGGAGCGGCCGACCTCAGCGCCCTCGCGCGCGAGTGCGGCGTGCGGAGCGGCGGCGGCGCGCCGCTCACCTTCGTTTCGCCGGCTGCGGGACCCGACGCGGCGGCCCGACACTATGAGGAGCGCATCTTCCGGACCGGCCAAGTCGCGACTCGCTCGGGGAGCTGGCACGATCTCTTCAACGCGCTCGCCTGGCTCGCGTTCCCGCGGACGAAAGCAGTCCTCAACCGGCTCCATCACGACGAGCTCGCGCGGCGCGGCGACGGTCCGGTGCGCGGCACGGCACGGGACGTGGCGACCCTCTTCGACGAAGGCGGTCTGGTGGTCGCCTGCGCGGTTCCCGAGCTCGGCCGGCTGCTGCGCGAGTTCCGGTGGAAGCGGCTCTTCTGGGAGCGCCGCGCGGAGGCCGCGCGATCGATGCGGTTTCTCGTGTTCGGGCACGCGATCCTCGAGCACGCGCTCGCGCCGTTCAAGGGCGTGACCGCAAAAGCGCTCGTGCTCGACGTTCCCGGAGAATCGCTCGACGACGCGGCGCTCGTCGGATTGCTCGACGCGCGCGCGGCCGGGCACTTCGCGCGCACCGAGGCGCTCGCCTCCACGCAGTCGCTCCAGCCGCTGCCGGTGCTCGGCATCCCCGGCTGGACGCCCGAGAACGAGGATCCGGTGTTCTACGACGACACCGCCGTCTTCCGTCCGGGGAGGGCCCGGCGGACAGGAAAAGGGGCCCGGTCAGGGGCCCCTTGAGGCGAACCGGGCAATGCCCGATTAGCGCCTCGCGCGCCGCAGTGAGCGGCGTGAGGTCCGGAGCTCGCGCTCCGGAAAGCGGAATTTACGGAAAGGCCGGCATCGTCGGCTCCATCGCGCCGCCGCTTGCTTCGGGGTGGCGGCGGTGCACGAGCTCGCGGATTTCCTCGATCCGCGACGGCCGGACGTCGACCATCAGCAGGAGGCGGCCCGCCTCGATGTCGGCGGCGTAGCGCTTGAGCCGGGAGTTCGGGACCGATGCGCCCACTAGGCTCGCGATCCATGCGCCGACGAGCGCGCCGCCGAGCGTCGTCGCCAGCACCGTCGCGAGCTCCAGCGTGAACCCTTCGGGCGGCGTCAGCACGACGAAGAGACCGAGCAGAAAGCCGCCGATCCCGCCGATGATGAGGCCGATCTCCGCGCCGTGCACGAGATCGGTCTTCTGCAGCGGGCTCGCCTCGTGCATCTCGCCGAGGTCGGCGCCGCGACGGGCGAGGACGTGCATGTGCCGGTCCTCGATCTTCGCGAGCAACAGGTCGTCGACGGTATGCCGCGCGCTCGCGACGTCCGGGAGCAGGAAATACAGTCTGCGTCGCATCCGAGCCTCCTTCGATCAATCGCATCGTCCCCTTCCTTTGTAGGCCCGGCGGAGGCGGAAATCAAGCCGCAGCGCGGGGGAACTTTCGCCGCCCGGCGGTATCATTCGTAGTGCGAAGCGGGCTGGACGGTCGCTGCAGTGTGTTTCTGGCACGGTAGAGGAAAGTCCGGGCTCCGGAGGGCAGGGTGCTGGGTAACGCCCAGGCGCCGCGAGGCGACGGAAAGTGCAACAGAGAGCAGACCGCCGATGGCCCGGAAGCCGGTGCAAGCCGATGACCGGGATCAGGCAAGGGTGAAACGGCGAGGTAAGAGCTCACCGCGGACGTGGCGACACGGCCGGCACGGTAAACCCCACCCGGAGCAACACCACATAGGCAGGCGTTGCATCCGCCGCGGCCCCGATCGCCCTCGGGCGAGCACTCGGTCGCGGCAGGTGCCGAAGGGCGGCCCGTCCGAGCCTGCGGGTAGGTGGCTAGAGCCGCGGGGTAACTCGCGGCCCAGATGAATGGCCGTCCGGGATGGGGCGCGAGCCTCGTCCCCGACAGAACCCGGCTTACAGGCCTGCTTCGCACTGAACACCGCTCCGCGGGCATCCCGCACCGCTCCGCGAGAACTCTCCGACCCTGGCGGCTATGCCGCCAGGGGTCGTCCGTGCTTGGAGTGCGCCTCGACGGCGACGAGCGCCTTCGCCTGGTTGAGATCCTGCGTCAGGCCGGCGCCGTACAGGCAGCACGCCACCTCGTTCACGATCGGCAGCGGCAGGGGCACCGCGCCTTCGAGAATCCGGCGGATGTAGCCCGCAGTCGCTTTCGCGCCGCGCCCCTCGGGTAGGCCGGCGGTGCCGTCGACCGGCGCGTGCTCCTCGCCAAAGAGCACGATGCTTGCCCCATCGTCGATGAGCTCGAGCTGCGGTCGCTGCCGCGGATCCGCGAACGGCTCGTCGTCGGTGCCGGCGAGCACGATCGCGCGCTCGCCGGTGCCGAGCAGCACCTCGCGCATCCGCGCGAGACCCACGGGGTCCGACACGCCCACGAGCCGCAGGCTCGCGCCGGGCAGCGGATCGACGAGGCGCGCGAGGAGCTGCGCGATGTTCGGCACGCCCAGGCGGCCACGCAGGGCCTGGAGCGCCGCCAGCCCGGGCGCGAACACCGCCGTCGGGACGAACGCGAGCTTGTCGCGGTCGAGCGCGGCCTGCGCCTGTGCGAGCGTGGCGCACGGCAGCACGCCGAGGTCCCGGAAGACGTATGCGGCCGCGACGCGTGCCTGGCCCTCGAGGGCGCCGTGCACGAGCACCGGAACGCCCATCCGTCGCAGCAGCAGCGCGACGAGCGGCGTGAGATTCGGCTGGCTGCGCGTGCCTTCGCCGGCGCCGACGACCACGGTGCGCGGATCGGCCGCAGGCGGCTGCAGCCGATGCACGCGCGCCGCGAGCGCCTCATACGCGCCGAGGAGCTCGCCCGTCGATTCGCGCTTCATGTGCAGCGCGACGAGCATCGCGCCGAGCTCGAGCTCCGGGACACCGCCGTCGAGCATTGCGCCGAAGAGGAGCGCGGCGTCTTCGGGGGCAAGGTCGTGCGCATCCGCGCGGCACGCGACCGTCCTGATCAGGGTGGCGTAGCTCACGGGATGGACTTGGTCTCGGGCATGCGCGCGACTCCACGTGTTGGTGTTGTGGCGGAGGTTTAGCAACGCATGTGCCACGCAGAATGCGGCGCCCTGGCCCGGCAAGACAAGACGTCGTGCGCAAGCTCGTAGTGCGATCGACGGCGCCCGTGCCTCGGTGTGGTGCGCGCCATCCCGGCGCGAGGTGCTCGGCCACCTGCGGGCACACGTTCTATGTCGTGGACCGGATCTGGGAGCAGGGGCCGAGTTGTGGCACCGGCTGCAGGCAGGCGGCATACATATATGTATGTATGGGGCGATGCCCAACCGATGGCGAACGACGTCGCTGACGCCGCGACGTCTCTAACTGAGCACCGTCGTTCTTACGACAACGTCATGAGCGTGACGGCCGTCACGCCCCCTCTCCGCCGCCGTGCGCATGCGTGACTAAGAGCACGCCGCGGGACACTGCGCCGTCGCCGGAAGGCGGATGCACTGCATTATCTCCAGTACCCGCAACTGGAGATCCGGACATGCATCTGAAGACGGCCCTAATCGTCGCCGCAATGACGGCGGCGTTCTCGGTCCACGCGAACGATCTGAGCACTGGTGTCGGTGGCGCCATCGGCGGCGCTGGCGGCGCAGCGGTAGGCAGCAAGGTGGGTGGCAGCACTGGCGCAATCATCGGCGGCGCGGCGGGCGGCGCGGCGGGCGGGGCGATCGGCGCGACTGGCGACGCGAAGACCGGCGCAGCGATCGGTGGCGCGATCGGAGGCGGTGCGGGTGCCGCGATCGGCAACAAAGTCGGCGGCACCAATGGCGCGATCATCGGCGCCGGGGTCGGCGGCGCCGCGGGCGCGGTCGTCGGCGGGTCGATGACCGCCGATTCCGGAAAGCCGCAGACGAACGCCCAGCAGGCGGCCGTTCCGGCCGCCCAGGCGAGCCCGACGGGCTACAGCTGCAACCGCAACAATCCCGGCAAGGGGCGCGCGCTCGGACACTGCAAGCACTAGCACGACGCGAGCCCCTCGAACGCGGCCGGTCTGTTCTGACCGGCCGTTTCATTGTGCGCCCAGCATGGGCGCGATCTTGGAGGTGCAAGTCCTCCCACGAGTAGACCACTGCGAGTGAAGCGAAGCGCAACTGCGCGAGGGTGACCGAGCGTGGGAAGGAAGCGTGGAGCGAAACCGCGAGCCGAGGTACACGAACCGGATCTGAGGCGATGCCGAGCAGGGCGAGCGGGCAATGTACCGCGAAGCTGTAGTGGTCAAGGCTCAGGCGGCGTAAATCCGGCGGCTGTGCGGGGAAGGATCGCGTTCTTACCTGGGGAGATCTCGCCTTGTGCCTGAAAGGGTGACGGGGACGACCCGGAGCGAGAAGTCAGCAGAGGCCGTAGTAGTCGCGAGACGAAGGGCCGAAGGAATGGGAGGGGAGGCCCTCTGGTTCTCGGATTTGGACTGTCTCAGATGTTCGCGTCAGCGAAGCTCGCCAACCAACCAGGCTGGGTGAAGCCCGAATGGTCGTGGCAGCGAGAAACCGAATCGGGCGGATCAGAAATCAGCCACCCCCGGCGGCGTGCTGGGACTCATTCCGGGGCGCTGACCTCAACTGTTCCAACCGCCCGGTGCGGACCCGCATGCCGGGTGGTGTGGGAGGGGCCCGATTAGCGATGATCGGCCCCTATCCCGTTTTCGGGAGCGAAGCAGGACATCGACGGCGCACCAGAATCGTTGCGGCTGCACCGCGCCGGTGCGCGCGAGCGGCCGGTGCGCTTCAAAGCATCTCCACCTGGAGACGCCTCAGCGTCTCTTCCAACCCTCAAAACAGCGACTTAGCGTTGCGTGCCGACTTTGGCACACGAGGTGCTAAAGCTCCTTCGGTTCGTGCGCATGGTTCGATCACAGAGGGGGTACAAACATGAGTCGCAGGCTCTTCATTAAAGCAGGCGTCGCTGCGGCGACGATCGCATTCGCCGGCGCCGCCGGCGCGCAATCGAAGGAGCCGATCAAGGTCGGCGTTCTCCACTCGCTGTCGGGAACGATGGCGATCTCCGAGACGGCGCTGAAGGATACGGCGCTGATGACGATAGAGGAGATCAATGCCAAGGGCGGCGTGATGGGCCGCAAGCTCGAGGCGGTCGTCGTCGACCCGGCGTCGAACTGGCCGCTCTTCGCCGAGAAGGCGCGCCAGCTCCTCACACAGGACAAGGTCGCGGTCGTCTTCGGCTGCTGGACCTCGGTCTCGCGGAAGTCCGTGCTGCCGGTGTTCAAGGAGCTGAACGGCCTCCTCTTCTACCCGGTGCAGTACGAGGGCGAGGAGCTGGAGAAGAACGTGTTCTACACGGGCGCGGCGCCGAACCAGCAGGCGATTCCGGCGGTCGAGTACCTGATGAGCAAGGACGGCGGCGGCGCCAAGCGCTTCTACCTGCTCGGCACCGACTACGTGTATCCGCGCACGACCAACAAGATCCTGCGCGCGTTCCTCAAGTCGAAAGGCATCTCGGAGAAGGACATCGAGGAGGTCTACACGCCGTTCGGGCACAGCGACTACCAGACGATCGTGGCGAACATCAAGAAGTTCGCCGCCGGCGGCAAGACGGCGGTGATCTCCACGATCAACGGCGACTCGAACGTGCCGTTCTACAAGGAGCTCGGCAACCAGGGCCTGAAAGCGACCGACGTTCCGGTGGTCGCGTTTTCGGTCGGCGAAGAGGAGCTGCGCGGCGTCGACACGAAGCCGCTCGTCGGCCACCTCGCGGCGTGGAACTACTTCATGTCGCTCAAGAACCCCGAGAACGAGGCCTTCATCAAGAAGTACCGCGCTTTCGCCGCGGCGAAGAAGCTGCCGAACGCTGACAAGGTCGTGACCAACGACCCGATGGAGGCGACCTACGTCGGCATCTACATGTGGAAGCAGGCGGTCGAACAGGCGAAGACGACCGACGTCGACAAGGTCATCGCTGCGACGGGCGGCCAGACCTTCAAGTCCCCGTCGGGCTTCCTGCTGACGATGGACAAGACGAACCACCACCTCCACAAGCCGGTGTACATCGGCGAGATCCGTCCGGACGGGCAGTTCAACGTCGTCTGGAAGACGAAGGCGCCGATCCGCGCCCAGCCCTGGAGCCCGTTCATCCCGGGCAACGACGGCAAGCAGGGAATGTAATGCCTCTCACTTCTCCCTCCCCCGGCACGGGGGAGGGCAGAGGCAGGGCGACGGCAATACCGACGCGATGACAGCTTTCCTCGCCGCGGTGCGCCGAGCGGCCGCGGCGATCGCGCTTGCGGCGGTCGCGCTGCCCGCGCTCGCGGCGCTCGACGCCAACGCGGTGCGGAAGCTCGGCGCCGACGACACCGACGACAAGCTCGCCGGCATCGCGACGCTCGCCGAGTCGGCCGATCCGGCGGCGTTCGCGGTGCTTAAGGCGCTCGCCGACGACAACCTCGCCGTCCTCAAGGACGGCCGGGTGGTTATCGTCGCCGGCACCGCGGCGCGCGATGCCGCGACGGGCGCGCCGGTGACGGCGGGCGCGGCCGACCGCGAGTCGATCACCATCAACAATCGCGTGCGCCGCGCGCTGGCCGACGCGCTCGCGGTCCTCAGCCTCGTCTCGCCCGATCGTGCGGTCAGGCTCGCCTCGGCCAGATCGCTGCAGAAGGAGGCGAGCCCCGACCTGCTGCCGCTGATCGTCAAGGCGGCGGACCAGGAGAGCGACGACGAGATCAAGCAGCTCCTCGTCGTCGCCGCGGCGGCGCTGCAGCTCCAGGATTCGGACGCCAAGGCGCGCCTTGCGGCGGTCAAGCGCCTCGCCGGGAGCGACAGCCCGGACATCAAGCTCGTGCTGAGCACCATGCTCGAAAAGAAGCCGGACGGCAGCTTCAACGAGCCCGACGCCGACGTGCGGGGCGAGATCGCGACCAGCCTGCGCGCGATCGAATCGCGGCTCGGCCGGCTGGAGGTGGTCGGCAACGTCTTCAGCGGCCTCTCGCTCGGCAGCGTGCTCCTGCTCGCCGCGCTCGGCCTGGCGATCACCTTCGGACTGATGGGCATCATCAACATGGCGCACGGCGAGTTCCTGATGATCGGCGCCTACGCCACCTACGTGGTGCAGAACCTTTTTCGCGCGCTCGCCCCGGGTGCGCTCGACTGGTACCTCGCCGCGGCGATTCCGGTGGCCTTCCTCGTCGCCGCGCTCGTCGGCGTCGTGCTCGAGCGCAGCGTGATCCGGTGGCTGTACGGCCGGCCGCTCGAGACGCTGCTCGCCACCTGGGGCATCAGCCTGCTGCTGATTCAGACGGTGCGGACGCTCTTCGGCGCGCAGAACGTGGAGGTGGCGAACCCGTCGTGGATGTCGGGCGGCATCGCCCTCGCCGGCGGCCTCGTGCTGCCGTACAACCGCATCGCGATCATCTTCTTCGCCGCGCTCGTCCTGGCGGCGGTGTGGCTGGTGCTCAACCGCACGCGGCTCGGCCTCTTCGTGCGCACGGTCACGCAGAACCGTGCGATGGCCGACTGCGTCGGCGTGCCGACCGGGCGGGTCGACATGCTCACCTTCGCGCTCGGCTGCGGGATCGCGGGTCTCGGCGGCGTGGCGCTCTCGCAGATCGGCAACGTCGGCCCCGACCTCGGCCAGAGCTACATCGTGGATTCCTTCATGGTCGTCGTGCTCGGCGGCGTCGGGCAGCTCGCCGGCACGGTCATCGCCGCGATCGGGCTGGGCGAGGTCAACAAGTTCCTCGAGCCGTTCGCCGGCGCGGTGCTGGCGAAGATCGCGGTGCTGGTGTTCATCATCGTCTTCATCCAGAGGCGCCCGCAGGGCCTGTTCGCGCTGAAGGGACGGAGCGCCGAGGCATGAACGCGATCGCAACCGATCCCGCGATCGCCGGACCGCCGGGTGCCGTGCGCGCGCCCTCGCGATTCCTCGGGCTCTATGGACCGGGCGGCTGGCTCGCGCTCGGCGCCTTCGCGCTGGTCACGGTCGTCGTCCTGCCCGCGCTCCATCTGGCGTTCCCGGCCGACCACCCGCTGCACGTGTCGTCGTTCTGGATCGCGCTCGTCGGCAAGATCATGTGCTACGCGATGCTCGCCGTCGCGCTCGATCTCGTGTGGGGCTACGCCGGGATCCTGTCGCTCGGACACGGGCTCTTCTTCGCGCTCGGCGGCTACGCGCTCGGCATGTACCTGATGCGCTCGATCGGGCGCGACGGCGTGTACGGGAGCCTGCTCCCGGACTTCATGGTGTTCCTCGACTGGAAGGCGTACCCCTGGTACTGGGCGGGCACCGACAGCTTCCTCTACGCGGCCGCGCTGGTCGTGCTCGCGCCGGGGATCCTCGCGTTCGTGTTCGGCTTCTTCGCGTTCCGCTCGCGGATCAAGGGCGTCTACTTCTCGATCATCACCCAGGCGCTCACGTTCGCGTTCATGCTGCTCTTCTTCCGCAATAACACCGGGTTCGGAGGCAACAACGGCTTCACCGACTTCAAGCGCATCCTCGGCTTCACGATCACCGCGCCGGAGACGAAGGCGGCGCTGTTCGCGATCACCGCCGCGACGCTGACCGCGACGCTCCTCGCCTGCCGCTGCATCGTCACGTCGAAGCTCGGGCGCGTGCTCACGGCGATCCGCGACTCGGAGTCGCGGCTCGCGTTCTGCGGCTACAACACGCTCTGGTTCAAGCTCTTCGTCTGGACGTTCTCCGCCGTGCTCGCCGGCATCGCCGGCGCGCTCTACGTGCCGCAGGTCGGCATCATCAACCCGGGCGAGATGTCACCGGCGAACTCGATCGAGGCGGTGATCTGGGTCGCGGTGGGCGGCCGCGGGACGCTCGTCGGCGCGATCATCGGCGCGTTCCTGGTGAACGGCGCGAAGAGCTGGTTCACCGGCGCGTTTCCCGAGTACTGGCTGTTCTTCCTCGGCGCGATCTTCGTCCTGGTGACGCTCTTCCTGCCGCGCGGCGTGGTCGGGCTGTGGTCGCAGCTGCGCGGGCGTCGAGGATGAGCGCGGTCCCCGAGCAGCCGGGGGCGGCGGGGGCGGCGGCGCCGGAGTACGGGCGCGCGGTGGCCGAGCCGGGCACGCTCGACACCACGCACGGCGCCATCCTCTATCTCGAGGACATCACCGTGTCGTTCGACGGCTTCAAGGCGCTGAACGCGCTCTCGCTCGACATCTCCGTCGGCGAGCTCCGCTGCATCATCGGCCCGAACGGCGCCGGCAAGACGACGATGATGGACGTGATCACCGGCAAGACGCGGCCCGACGCGGGACGTGCGTTCTTCGGCCAGACGATCGATCTCACGCGCCTGACCGAGGCGGAGATCGCGCATGCCGGCATCGGGCGCAAGTTCCAGCGGCCGACGGTGTTCGGGAACCACAGCGTGTTCGAGAACCTCGAGCTCGCGATGAAGACCGACAAGCGCGTGCGGCCGACGCTCTTCGCGCGGCTCACCGGCGAGCAGGCGGCGGCGATCGACCGCACGCTCGCGCTGATCGGCCTCACCGAGGTGGCCCGTCGCCCGGCGGGGCTGCTCTCGCACGGCCAGAAGCAGTGGCTCGAGATCGGTATCCTGCTGCTCGGCGAGCCGCAGCTCCTGCTGCTCGACGAGCCGGTCGCGGGCATGACCGACAGCGAGACCGAGCGCACGGCAGAGCTGCTGCTCGGCCTCGCCGGCAAGCACTCGGTCGTCGTGGTCGAGCACGACATGGATTTCGTGACCCGGATCGCACGCAAGGTGACGGTCCTGCACGAGGGGTCGGTGCTCGCCGAGGGCGACATGGAGACGATCCAGGCGAACGAGCGGGTGATCGAGGTGTACCTGGGGCGCTAGCGGAATGACGACGCTCACGATCGACGGCCTCAACCAGTATTACGGCGGCAGCCACATCCTGCGCGACGTGGCGCTCACCGCGAGCGCCGGGAAGTGCACGGCGCTGCTCGGTCGGAACGGCGTGGGGAAGACGACGCTGCTGAAATGCATCATGGGCCTGCTGCCGGCCACGTCGGGGCGGGTCTCGTTCGCCGGCGAAGACCTCGGGCGCCTGCCGCCGCACCGCCGCGCGGCGCTCGGTCTCGGCTACGTCCCGCAGGGGCGCGAGATCTTCGCCCGGCTCACTGTGGAGGAAAACCTCTTCGCCGGCATGGCGACCCTGCCGGCGGCGCGGGCGGCCGCGATCCCGCCATTCGTGTTCGAGATGTTCCCGGTGCTGAAGCAGATGCTGCGGCGGCGCGGCGGCGACCTCTCTGGAGGGCAGCAGCAGCAGCTCGCGATCGCGCGCGCGCTCGTCGCCGAGCCGCGAGTGCTGATCCTCGACGAGCCGACCGAGGGGATCCAGCCGTCGATCATCAAGGACATCGAGCGGGTGATCAGGAGCCTGCGCGCACGCGGGAACGTCGCAATACTGCTCGTGGAGCAGTACTACGACTTCGCCAAGTCGCTTGCCGACGACTACGCGGTGATGTCGCGCGGCGAGATCGTCGCGCGCGGCGAGGGGCGGAACATGGACGCGGACGGGGTCCGCCGGTACCTCGCGGTCTAGCGGCGCGAGGGCTGCCCGCGCGCCATCCGGTCAGGGCGTGAGCGCGGGATCCACTTCCCGGATCTCGGCGAGCACCCGGTCGGGCAGCAGGTCGTTCATGCACTTGAAGTGCCCGAGCGGGCATTCGCGCTGGAAGCAGGGACTGCATTCGATCCCGAGGCTGACGAGGCGCGCCGGCGCGAGCGGCGGCGTGTGCGCGGCGCTCGACGAGCCGTAGAGCGCGACGAGCGGCCGGCCGAGCGCCGCTGCGACGTGCATCAGCCCCGAGTCGTTCGACACCACTACCTCCGCCACCGACAGCAGGTCGATCGCCGAGGCAAGATCGGTGCGGCCGCAGAGATTGATCGCCGCGCCGTTCGCTAGCTTCGCGATCTCGTCGCCGATCGCGCGGTCGCCCGGCGAGCCGATCAGCCAGACGCGCCGGCCGCGCGCGGCGAGCGCACGGGCGAGCGCTGCGAAGTGTCGCGCCGGCCAGCGCTTGGCCGGGCCGTACTCGGCGCCGGGACAGAACGCAGCCACCGGCCGCGAGCGGTCGAGCCCGAAGCGGGCGATCGCGATCGCGAGATTCGCCTCGTCCACCTCCAGGCGCGGCGGGGCGAGCGGCCGCGGCGGCGGCTCGCCCGGCGGCGCGGCGAGGAGTACGTAGCGCTCGGCCATCAGCGGGGCCGCCGCCTCGTCCAGGCGGTAGCGCACGTTGAGGAGACCGTAGCGTGCCTCGCCGACGAACCCTACCCGCCGGGGAATGCCGGCGAGGAACGGCGCGAGCGCCGACTTCCAGCTGTTCGGCAGCACGATCGCCTCGTCGTAGCGCTGCGACCGCAGCACACCGGCGAGCCGTAGCCGCGCGCCGAGCTGCAGCCGGCCGTGGGCGAGCGGCGTCTCGATCACCTCCTCGATCTCGGGCATGCGCGCGAGGACGGGTGCGGTCCACGACGCGGCGACCGCGTGGAGCGCGAGGCCCGGCCGCGACGCGTGGAGCCGAGCGAAGAGGGGCTGAGCGAGAAGCGTGTCGCCGATCCAGTTCGGGGCGACGATGAGGACGCGGGACATGCTGCGCGAACGGCTGGTGCGGCGTCAGTGGCCTCTCGCCTTCGCCCCTTTGTACACGTAGAGCGTGCTGCAGTACGGGCAGCGGATTTCGCCGGCGTCCGCGACGTCGAGGAAGACGCGCGGATGGTACGACCACACCGGGGTCTGCGGCGTGGGGCAGTGGAGCGGCAGGTCGCGCTCGGTGACCTCGACCACGGTCTCGGACTGGACGGGGTCGGCCATCAACGCTTTCCCTTCGCTGCTGCCTTGGCCTTGCCGTCGTTCACCGGCGTCAGCCACGCCTTGTACTTTTTGTTCCTGCCGTTCACCAGGTCGAAGAACGCCTTCTGGATCTTGGTCGTGACCGGTCCGCGACGCCCGGCGCCGATCGTGCGCCCGTCGACCTCGCGGATCGGCGTCACTTCCGCAGCGGTGCCGGTGAAGAACGCCTCGTCGGCGATGTAGAGGTCGTCGCGCGTGATCCGCCGCGCAGTGACCCCGTAGCCGAGGTCGGCGGCGAGCTGGATCACCGTCTCGCGCGTGATCCCGATCAGCGCACTGGTCAGCTCCGGCTCGTAGATCTTCCCGTTCTTGATCACGAACAGGTTTTCGCCGGCGCCCTCGGCGACGAAGCCGTCGACGTCGAGAAGGAGCCCCTCGTCGTAACCGTGATCGAGGGCCTCGGCGTTGGCGAGGATCGAATTCGCGTAGGTGCCCGAATACTTGGCGCGGCACATCGAGACGTTGACGTGATGGCGTGCGTAGGAGGAGGTCTTGATGCGGATGCCCTTCTCGAGGCCTTCGGCGCCGAGGTACGCGCCCCACGGCCACGCGGCGATCGCCACGTGCACCTTCGCGCCTTTCGGACTCACGCCCATCTTCTCCGAACCGTAGAAGGCGATCGGCCGGATGTAGCACGACTCGAGCCCGTTCGCCCGCACCACCTCCTGCTGCGCCGCGATCAGCTTCTCCCGGGTGTACGGGATCTTCATCATGTAGATGTGCGCGGAGTTGAAGAGGCGGTCGGTGTGCTCCTTCACCTTGAAGATCGCGGTGCCGTTCACCGTCTTGTAGGCGCGCACGCCCTCGAACACGGCGAGGCCGTAGTGCAGCGAATGGGTGAGGACGTGGGTCGTGGCGTCGCGCCAGGGCACGAGCTTGCCGTCGTACCAGATCGATCCGTCGCGGTCGGCCATGGACGCGGCCATCGTGTGGGTCTCCCAAGTGAGCGAGCGCGGATTTTAAGCTACCTTTCCCCGGGAAGGAGGCCTTCACGATGACGATTCGTTATCCGGCGCCCGCGCTCCGCACCTTCGCGTCGCAGCTCGCCCAGCGGGCCGGGCTTGCTGCCGACCGCGCCGAAGACGTCGCTGGCATCCTGGTGGAAGCCGACCTGATGGGGCATACCACGCACGGGCTGCAGCTCCTCGGGCCGTACCTCAAGTCGCTCGAGGACGGGACGATGACCGCGGCGGGCCAGCCGCAGGTCGTCACGGATCGCGGCGCGGCGGTGACGTGGGACGGCAACTTCTTGCCGGGACCCTGGCTCGTGCTGCGGGCGATGGGCGTCGCGTTCGCGCGTCTGCCCGAGCACCCGGTGGTGACGGTCGCGATCCGGCGCTCCCATCACATCGGTTGTCTCGCCGCCTACCTGAAGCGGGCGACCGACCGCGGCTTCGCGATGCTCCTCCTCTGCTCGGATCCTTCGGTGGCGTCGGTCGCTCCGTTCGGCGGGATCGCCGGACGCTATACGCCGAACCCGCTCGCGTTCGGGTTCCCGACCGACGGGCTGCCGGTACTGATCGACATCAGCGCATCGACGACCACCAACGGGCTCGTCGGACGGCTGAACCGCGCGGGGCAGGGCGAACGCCTCGGCGGTCGGTGGCTCGTCGACAATCGAGGCGAGGCGACCGACGATCCGGCGGCGTTTCTCACCGATCCGCCGGGCGCGATCCTGCCGCTCGGCGGCATGGACCTCGGGCACAAAGGCTTCGGGCTCGGGCTGCTGGTCGAGGCGCTGACTTCGGCGCTCACCGGCTATGGCCGCGCCGACGGCGAACGACGCTGGGGCGCATCGGTCTTCATTCAGCTGATCGATCCGGCGGCGTTCGGCGGGCGAGACGGGTTCGTGCGCGAGGCGGGCTGGCTCGCCGCGGCCTGCCGCACGGCGCCGGTGAAGCCGGGCGCGCCGCCGGTGCGCATGCCCGGCGAACGGGCCCTGAAGCTGCGCGAGCAGCGGCTCGCCGAAGGGGTCCCGCTGCACGCGGAGATCATGCCCGCGCTCGCGCCCTGGGCGAAGAAGCTCGGCGTCGCCATGCCGTAGCGCCGCGCACTCCGTAGCGCGCGTCGCCGCGGCGTTGATATACTGGTGGCATATCAACCGCATCCCCAAGGAGGCGACCATGGCCGCGGCGCCGGAGCGCAAGAAGCGCACGATCACCGAGATCCGCGACTCGAAGAAGACCGGCGAGAAGATGGTCTACACGTCGGTCCTCGACTACACCTCGGCGAAATGGGCGGAGGCGGCCGGCGTCGACGTGTGCGTGGTCGGCGACAGCCTGGCGATGACCTGCCACGGTCACCCGAGCACGATCCCGGCGACGATGGACATGATGGTGCTGCACGCGGCCGCGGTGCGCCGCGGCGCTCCGAGCACGTTCGTCCTCGGTTGCATGCCCTACCAGAGCTACAACACGATCGACCGCGCGCTCGCCAACGCGACGCGGTTCATGCAGGACGCGCTGTGCGACGCGGTGAAGCCCCAGGGCGGCAAGTCGCAGGCGCACATCCTCAAGGCGCTCGTCGATGCGGGCATTCCGACCGCCTCGCACATCGGCCTCACGCCGCACACGATCGCGATGTTCGGCGGCTTCAAGATCCAGGGCCGGACCGCGGACGCGGCGATGAAGATCCTCGAGGACGCGTTCGCGATCCAGGATGCGGGCTGCTTCATGCTCGAGTTCGAGGCGGTGCCGGCGAAGATCGCCAGAGTGATCTCGCAGCAACTCGAGATTCCCACCATCGGCATCGGCGCCGGCGTGGGGACCGACGGACAGATCCTGCTCTCGTACGACCTCCTCGGCGTGTTCACCGACTTCAAGCCGAAATTCACCAAGCGCTACGCCAACGTCACCGAGGTCGCGGTCGCGGGGCTCAGGGCTTACGTCGCCGACGTCAAGGCGGGCACGTTCCCCGACGACGACCACAGCTACACGGTGGACGACAAGGAGTACGAGCGATTCCTCGGCCTCGTCGAAAAGCGCCGGCACGCGTAAGGGCGCGCGCGGCGGGCGCGCAGTCGCTCACCGACCGCGCGTACACCGCGCTCGAGGAGATGATCGTGCGCCTGGAGCTTCCGCCGGGCGGCGCGGTGTCGGAAGCGATGCTCTCGGAGCGGCTCGGCATCGGCCGCACGCCGATCCGCGAGGCGCTGCAGCGGCTCGGGCGCGAGCGGCTGGTGCAGATCCTCCCGCGCCGCGGGGTGATCGTCTCCGACATCAACGTCAAGGCGCAGCTGCGGTTGCTCGAAGTGCGGCGCGAGGTCGAGCGGCTGGTGGCGCGGAGCGCCGCGCGGCGCGCGAGTCAGGAGGAGCGCGCGCGGTTCGCCGAGCTCGCGAAGGCGTTCGAGCGCGCCGCACGCACCAACGACGACGTCGCCTTCCTGCGCATCGACCGCGAGTTCAACGAGCTCTGCCTCGAGACGGCGCGCAACGAGTTCGCAGCCACCGCGATGCAGCACATGGCGGCGTTGTCGCGCCGGTTCTGGTACCTGCACTACAAGCAGGCGGCAGACATGCCGGAGACGGCAAAGCTGCACGCCGACATCGCCCGCGCCATCGCCAACGGCGACGCCGATGCCGCGGCGAAGGCGGCCGATGCGCTGCTGGACAATATCGACGCGTTCACGCGGAACACCGTCAGCACCGACTTCTGAAGCCGCCGTGCGGCAGCGCAGCAAAGAGCCCTCGACAGGGCCCTAGACATACGGCTAACATATCAGCGAACCAGGCGACGCCAGCGGCACCCGGAGCAGCGACACTCCCAACATCGGCCCAACACCCAGGCGCAATTCACGGAGATTCCCCATGGCAGAGCTCGTCGACCGCCACAACCCGTCCGAGCGGCAGCTCAAGTTCCGCGCGCAGTACCAGGCGCAGATCCATCCGCTCTACAGCGGCCCGGTCCACATCGGTGTCATCTACCTCGTCGGGCTGTCGGTGATCGGCTGGTGCGTCTCGCACCTGGACGGGGCGACCTGGGAATGGCTGCTAGTGATACCGGTGTTCTTCTTTTCGAACCTGTTCGAGTGGTGGATCCACAAGTACGTCATGCACCGGCTGGTCGACGTGTGGGCCCTGCGCGCGATCTACGACCGGCACACGCGCCAGCATCACCAGTACTTCACCGACAGCGAGATGTCGGTCGGCTCGACCCGCGAGTGGCGCATCATCTTCTTTCCGTGGCGCGCCCTGTTCACGTTCATGGTGCTCGGCACGCCGTTCGCGATCGCGCTCGGCTACCTGGTCAACCCGAACGCGGGCTACATCCTGATGGTGACGATCGTCGGCCAGTACCTCATCTACGAGACCTTCCACTACTGCTGCCACGTGCGCGACAACTGGTTCGTGCGTTACATGCCGTTCGTCAACACCATCCGGCGGCATCACACCGCGCATCACAACTTCGGGATCATGATGGGGTACAACCTCAACCTGACCTTTCCGATCGCCGACTGGGTGATGGGTACGAGCGACGTCAAGCGGAGCCTGCTCGGCACGCTCTTCAACGGCTACAACGAGGACCACGTGCGGCCCGAGCTCAAGCCCACGATCGAGCGCTTCCGGCGCCCGGACGCGCCGGTCACGATCGACGGTCCGATCGTCGAGCCCGGCGGGCATCAGCCGGCCTGAACGGCAAGATCACCACCAGGAGGAGGGAGCAATGAAGAAGCGCGATTTCCTGAAGGCCGGCGCGGGTGCCGGTCTCGTACTTCCCGCCGTCGCGGCCGCGCAGTCCGGGCCGACCTACAACTGGAAGATGGCGACCGGCTGGCCCGGCGGGCCGCTGATGGACATCGGCGCGAAGGCGTTCGCCGAGAAGATGGAGATGTTGTCGGGCGGGCGCTTCAAGATCCAGACCTTCCCCGGCGGCGCGCTCGGCAACGCGCTCAAGGTCCCCGAAACGGTGAAGAACGGCATCGCCGAATGCGGCCACACCTGGATGGGGTACGACTGGGGCAAGGACCCGACCACCGTGCTCTTCGGCGGCTACGCCGGCTCGTTCGACACCGAGCGCATGCTGCACTGGATCTACGAGGCCGGCGGCCTCGACATGCAGCGCCAGTTCCGCGACGACACGGAAGGCGTCTATTCGACGGTGCTCTTCATCCGCACCGCCGAGGTCTTCCTGCATTCGCGCAAACCGGTCAAGACGCTCGCGGATCTGAAAGGCCTGAAGCTCCGCACCGCCGGCGCCTGGCTCGAGATGGCGAAGGAGCTCGGCGCCGCGCCGGTGACCACCGCCGGCGGCGACGTCTATCCGATGCTCGAGCGCGGTGCGATCGACGCGACCGAGTGGGGCACGCTGTGGGAGAACATCCCGCCCGGGTTCTACAAGGTCGCGAAGTACCTGATCTATCCGGGCGTGCACCAGCCCACCGCGCCGTTCGAGTTGGTGATCAACAAGGACGCCTGGAACAAGCTCTCCCCGGCCGACAAGCGGCTGGTCGAGACGGTCGCGAAGCTGGTGACGTTCGAGAGCTGGCTCAAGATCGGCCAGGAGGACGCCAAGTCGCTCGACTTCTACAAGAAGGCGGGCAACACCATCATCGAGCTCGACCCCGAGGTGCAGTACGCCGGCCGCAAGATCGGCCTCGACTGGGCCGACCGGGTCGCGAAGGAAAACAAGTACCCCTGGTTCGCCAAGGTCCTGAAGAGCCAGCAGGAGTTCGAGGTGCAATGGAAGGGTTCGGAAGGCTGGCGCAAGGTCAAGGTGAAAGACTGACCCGGGGCGCGGACGAAGACGGGGCGCGGCGCTCGCGCCCCGTTTTTTTGTTGCGCCGGAGGTTGCACAGGGACGCGGGCCGTGGACGGCTTCATCCGGAGCATCGAACGCATCACGACGAGCGTCGGCATCATGGCGTCGTTTGCCATCGTGCCGCTCGTGATCGCGACCTGCTACGAGGTGCTCGCGCGCTATCTCTTCGGCGCGCCGACGATCTGGGCCTACGAGATCGGCTACACGCTCACCGGCTCGCACTTCCTGCTCGGCATGGCGTACACGCTTGCGGTGGGTGCGCACATCCGCATCGACATCTTCAGCGGCAAGTTCACGACGCGTGCCCGCGCGGTGATCGATCTTGGCGCCTACGCGGTCATGCTGCCGCTGCTGGTCTGGCTCTCGTACGCGCTGTTCCAGCACCTCGCCATCGGCTACCTCCGCGGCGAGCACAGCGGCCAGTCGGCGATGAACCTGCCGGTCTGGCCGTTCCGGATCGTGTTCTTCGTCGCGTTCACGCTGCTCGCCCTCCAGGTCCTCGCCGAGGTCGTCAAGACGCTGCGCGCCCTGCGGAGCCGAAGCGGGTAGATGGACTACCTGCCGTTCCTGATGCTGCCGGTCGCCTTCGTCCTGATGTTCCTCGGCGTCCAGGTGGCGTTCTCGATGATGATCACCGCGGTGCTGTTCGGCCTGGCGATCTTCGGCGACCGGGTCGTTTTCCAGTTCATCGAGAAGATCGAGGACATCTCCTCGAACTTCGTGTTCGCGGCGGTCCCGCTCTTCGTGTTCATGGGCGCGATGCTCGAGAAGTCCGGCATCGCCGACAAGCTGTTCGAGGCGATCCACATCTGGACGCGGCGCCTGCCCGGCGGGCTCGCGCTCGCGACGGTCACGATGTGCATCTTCTTCGCCGCGTCGTCGGGAGTCATCGGCGCCACCGAGTCGGTGGTGGGCCTGCTCACCATCCCGATCATGCTGCGCTACGGCTACGACAAGCCGCTCATCTCCGGCACGATCTGCGCCGGCGGATCGCTCGGCACGATCATTCCACCGTCGGTCGTGGCGGTCGTGATGGGGCCACTCGCGAACCAGTCGGTGGGCGACCTGCTCTACGGAATGGTGTTTCCCGGACTGATCATGGCCGGGCTCTATCTCGTGTACATCCTGGGGCTGTGCATCGCGCGGCCCGAGGCCGGCCCGCGCATCCCGCACGAGCCCGGGGAGCCGAGCATCGCGGAGAAGCTCTGGATCTCGACGCGGAACATGGTGCCGCCGGTATTCATGATCTTCGCCGTCCTCGGCTCGATCCTGCTCGGGTGGGCCTCACCGACCGAGGCGGCGGCGGTCGGGGCACTCTGCTCGGTGCTGCTCACCATGCTCTACCGGCACTTCACCTGGGGCGGGCTCTACGAGGCGCTGATCAAGACGCTCCAGATCACCACCATGATCATGACCGTGCTGCTGGCCGGGACGCTCTTCACCGGCGTCTTCATCGGCGGTGGCGGCATCAACACCGCGAGCCAGCTGATCGCAAGAATGGCGCTCTCGCCCTGGATGCTGCTCGGTCTCATGATGACGATCATCTTCGTCGCCGGCTTTTTTCTCGACTGGATCTCGATCGTCCTCATCTTCGTGCCGCTGTTCACGCCGCTCGTAGTGCAGGCCGGCTTCGATCCGGTGTGGTTCTGCGTCCTGTTCCTGATCATGATCCAGACGAGCTACCTGACGCCGCCGATGGCGCCCGCGATCTTCTATCTGCGGGCGGTCGCGCCGGTGGAGATCACTATCGCCCACATGTACCGCGGCGTCGTGCCGTTCATCGCGCTGCAGTGCCTCACGCTCGTGGTCGCCATGGTTTTCCCGCGGACCGTCACGTGGCTGCCGACCGTGATGCTGCAGTTCCGGTGAGGAGGCGCAAATGACCCTTGCCATCGACCGGCGTGCCGGCTTCCGGCTCGAGACCGACGTCCTGGTCGCGGGCGGCGGCGCGGCCGGCGTCGCGGCAGCGGTGACCGCTGCGCGCCAGGGCCGCAAGGTCACGCTGGTGGAGCGCTACGGCTTCTGCGGCGGCGGTGCGGTGGCAGGCATGTCCGGAACGGTGTGCGGCCTGTACGCCGCGAGCGGCGATCCGGACGCGCGACCCGAGCAGGTGGTGTTCGGATTCGCCGACGAGTTCGTGCGGCTGCTCGAGCGCCGGGGCGGGCTCACCGCGCCGGTGCGGTACGGCAAGACGTACACGCGCGTGCACGACCCGCTCGTCTGGCGCGAGGTCGCCGACCATGTGCTCCGCGAGGCCGGGGTGCAGGTGCTCTTCCATACCACGGTCACCGGTGCGCTGCTCGACGGCGATCGCGTCGCGGGTCTCGCTGCGTACTCCAAGGAAGGACCGCTCGAGCTGCGCGCGCGGATCACGGTCGACGCGAGCGGCGATGCGGACGTCGTCGCGATGGCGGGCTTGCCGTCGTTCGTCGGAGACGACGGGCGGGTGCAGAACCCGACGATGATCTTCCGTCTCGGCGGGGTGGACACCGAGCGGTTCCTGCGCGCATACGGCACCGACACCATCATGCCGGAGCAGATCTCCGAGCTCCTGCGCCGGCACAACGGGAAGGGCTACTTCCTCCCGCGCGCCAAGATCTGGCTGTTCACGACCACCCGTCCGCACGAGCTGCTGTGCAACTGCACGCGCGTCCTCGGGCCCGACGGCCGCGAGCTGAACACGCTCTACGCCCGCGATTTCACCGACGCCGAGCTCGAAGGTCGCCGGCAGGTGCGGGAGTACGCGCGCTTCTTCCGCGACCATCTCGCCGGCTGCGAGCAGTCGTTCGTCGTCGACACCGGGACCCAGGTCGGCGTGCGGCAGACGCGGCAGGCACGCGGCGTGGCGACGCTCGCCAACGCGGACATCCTCGCCGGCCGCAAGCGCGCCGACGGCATCGCCCGCTCGCCGTGGCCGATCGAGCTCCACGCGGGCGCCAAGCCGCGCGTCGAGTGGCTGCTCGAGGACTGGTACGAAGTGCCGTTCGGGTGCTTCGTGCCGGCGCGCGGCGAGGGCCTGCTCGTCGCCGGCCGGTGCCTGTCGGCCGAACACGAAGCCGTCGCGTCCGCGCGCGTGACGGCACAATGCTTCTCGTACGGCCACGCGATCGGCCATGCCGCCGCGCTGTGCCTCGACGCCGGCATCGAGCCCCGCGTCCTCGACGGACGCGAAGTGCGCGATCGGCTGAACCGCGACGGCGCCCGGCTGGACGCCGAAGCGACTTTGACCTGAAAGGAACCATCATGACCCCCGAACAGGTGCTCGCCATACCGCCCAGGGTGCTGACGCAGTCGCAGCGCGAGTTCTACTTTCGCGAGGGCTACATCCTGCTCGAGCGGGCGATCGGCGACGACTGGATCCGCGCCTTGCGTGCCGCTACCGAGGAGATGGTGGAGCGCTCGCGCAAGGTCACGAAGTCGGACAAGATCTTCGACCTCGAGCCGGCGCACCGCCCCGATGCTCCGCGGCTGCGGCGGGTTTCGAATCCGGTCGAGCACCATCCCGTCTTCTGGGAATACGTCACGAAGTCTCCGATCGGCGACATCGTGGCGGACCTCGTCGGCCCGAACGTCAAGTTCCACCATTCGAAGCTGAATTACAAATGGGCGCAGGGCGGCGAAGAGGTGAAGTGGCACTACGACATCAGCTTCTGGCCGCACACGAACTACTCGCCGCTCACCGTCGGCACCTATCTCTACGACTGCGGCATGGACAACGGCCCGCTCGGCGTGCTGCCGCGCAGCCACGAGCTGGACCCGATGCTCTCGCAGTACGACGGCCGCGGCCAGTGGACCGGGTGCCTGAGCGACGAGGACGTCGCGAAGCTCGACGTGGCGAAGACCGTGTATCTCACCGGTCCCGCCGGCTCGCTCACCATCCACAACTGCCGGACGCTGCACTCGTCGCCGCGCAACATGTCCGACACCGGACGGCCGCTGCTGCTCAACACCCTCACGTCGGCGGACGCGTTCCCGTACACGGTGAACCCGATCCGGCCCAAGCACGACCAGACCATCATCCGCGGCGAGCGTGCGGCCTGGGCGCACCACGATCCGCGCCCGTGCCTCCTGCCGCCGGATTGGTCGGCCGGCTACACGTCGATCTTCGCCCTGCAGCAGGGGGAAGAGCAGGAGGCCGCGGCTTCCGCGATTTGACGCCATGCAGCCCGCCGAGCAGAAGCGCCGTGCGGAAGGCTTCCTCGCGCTGCACCGCGGACCGCGGATCCTGGTGCTCGGCAGCGTGTGGGACGTTGCCAGCGCGGTCGTGTTCGAGCGCGCCGGCTTCGCGGCGCTCGGGACCTCGAGTGCCGGGATCGCCTACGTGCACGGCCATCCCGACGACGAGGGCGTGCCGCGCGGGGCGATGATCGAAGCCGTGCGGGCGATCGCCGCCCGCGTGGGCATCCCGGTCAGCGCCGACATGCTGACCGGCTATGGCGATACGCCGGGAGCTGTCGCCGAGACCTGCCGCCTGGTGCTCGACGCCGGCGCCATCGGCGTCAATCTGGAGGATTCCGCGCCCGACGGGGCCAGGGCGCTCGCGGAGCGCACGCTCCAGTGCGAGAAGGTTCGCGCGGTGCGTGCGATGGCCGACGAGTACGGCGTGCCGCTGGTCGTCAATGCGCGTACCGACAGCTACTGGCTGAAGCTCGGCGACGAGCCGAGCCGGCTGCGCGCCTCGATCGAGCGCGCCAATGCGTACCGCGAGGCCGGCGCCGACTGCCTGTTCGTGCCCGGGGCGCTCGACGCGGCGACGATCCGCACGCTCGTGCGCGAGATCGCGGGCCCGGTGAACGTCCTCGCGATGCCGGGCTGTCCCCCCGTCGCCGAGCTCGAGCAGCTCGGCGTGCGCCGCGTCTCGGAAGGGTCCGGCCCCGCGCGCGCGGCGCTGAAGACGGCGCAATCGATCGCGCACGAGCTGCTCGAGCGCGGCACGTACTCGGCCTACCACGACTCGGCGGTGTCCTACTCCGACGCGAACAAGCTGTTCGAGGGGTGAGGCCGGACCGCATCATGGCGTGAACCGGGCGGCTCCGGCCGCCGGCCGCTAGTCCACCGCGAAGACCTCCCGCCACAGCGCCCGCGTCACCTCGATGTGGGGCGCGATCCGCGCCGGGTCGATGCGCGCGAACGCGGCGCCGTTCAGCCGCAGCGCGTGCTGCAGCCGCCGGTATTCCCGATAGGCGTCTGCCACACGGTGCGCGAGCTCGGCCGGGACGAGCTCGAGCGCGCCCGCCATGTGCAGCAGCGCGATGTTGCCCAGATTGCCGGTGAGCTCGTAATGCGTGCGCGCGCGCGCGAGCACCAGGAACTGGACGATGAACTCGATGTCCACCATCCCGCCGCGGTCGTGCTTGATGTCGAAGAGCCCCGAGCGGTTGGGATGGGCGTCGAGCATTCGCTTGCGCATCGCGAGCACGTCGGCCGCCAGCTTCGCGGCATCGCGCTCGGCCTGGAGCACGTCGCGCCGGAACGCCTCGAACACCGCGCCGATCGCGGCGTCGCCGGCGCAGAACCGGGCGCGCGTGAGCGCCTGGTGCTCCCAGGTCCAGGCCGACTCGAGCTGATACCGGCGGAACGCCGACACCGACGACACGAGCAGTCCCGAGCCACCGCTCGGCCGCAGCGCGAGGTCGGTCTCGAACAGCACGCCCGCGCTGGTCCGGCTCGACAGCCACGAGTTCATCCGCTGGCCGAGCCGGCCGTAGTTCTCGGCCGCCGCCTCGTGCGGATCGTCGTACAGGAACACGATGTCGAGGTCGGAGGCGTACCCGAGCTCCTTGCCGCCGAGCTTGCCATAGCCGATCACCGCGAAGCGCGGCGCCTCCACGTGCCGCGCGCGCACGAGCCGCCAGCACGCTTCGATGGTGACCTGCAGCACGAGATCCGCCGCAAGCGAAAGGTGATCGCCTAGCCGCTCGACGCTCAACAGGCCGGCGAGGTCCTGGGTGAGCAGCCGGAACACGAGCGCGTGGTGGACCTCGCGCATCACGTCCATCTGTCGCTCGAGGTCGCCGTCGTGCGCAGCCATGTCGCGGCGGAGCTGAGCGGTGAACGCGCTCCAGTCCGGCGGCGCCGCCAGCACGCGCGGGTCGAGGAGCTCGTCGAGCAGGATCGGGTGACGGGTCAGGTATTCGGCCGCCCAGCTCGAGCTGCCGAGGATCTCGGCGACCTTCGCGAGCGCCTCCGGGCTCTCGACCAGCAAGGCGAGATAGGCGGCGCGCCGGCTGACCGCTTCGACGAAGTCGAGGCACCGGCCGAGCGCGACGTCCGGCGACGCGCGTCCTTCGGGCACGGCCGCCCGTGCGCAGGCTTCGATGAGGCGCGGCACGAGCTGGTCCACGCGTTCGCGGCTCGCGGCGGGGAGCTGCAGGTAGCGGTTGCCCGCGCGGAACGTCCGGAGGCGCGCGAGCGTCTCGCCGGCCGCGGCATAACCCTTGGCCGCGAGATCGCGCGCCGCGGCTTCGTCGTCGAGCGTCCCAAGCCACAGCGGCGCGGCGGGATTCGGCTCGCCCGCCGCCGCGAACACGTTCTCGAAGTGGCGGGTGACCGTCGCGCGCTCCGCGGCGAGCGCGGTGGCGAACGCCGCCCAGTCGGCGTACCCCATGCCCCGGGCGATCACGCTCCGGTCGTCCTCGGACACCGGCAGCCGGTGAGTCTGCTGGTCTTCGAGGTACTGCAAGCGGTGCTCGAGCCGTCGCAGGAACACGTACGCCGCCGCGAGCTCGTCCACGGCGTCCTGCGCCAGCAGGCGCTTCGCCGCGAGCGTACCGAGGACGTCGAGCGTCGCCCGCGCCCGGAGGTCCGGATCGCGGCCGCCGCGGATGAGCTGGAACGACTGGGCAATGAACTCGATCTCCCGGATGCCGCCCGGGCCGAGCTTCACGTCGTCGGCCACGTCGCGGCGTGCAACCTCGGCGCGGATCTGCGCGTGCAGCTGGCGCACCGCGTCGATGCTGCCGTAGTCGAGGTATTTCCGGTACACGAACGGCCGCACGATGCGCTCGAGCGCGTCGGCAATCTGTGGATCGCCGCCGGCGACCACGCGGGACTTGATCCACGCGTAGCGTTCCCACTCCCGGCCGTGCGCGACGAAGTACTGCTCGAGCGCGTCGAAGCTCGTCGCGAGCGGACCCGAGTCGCCCCACGGACGCAGGCGCATGTCGACCCGGAACACCTGGCCGTCGGGCGTCACGTCGGCGAGCGTGCGGATGATCCGCTGTCCGAGCCGCGCGAAGAACTCGTGGTTCGAGAGCGCGCGCGGCCCCGCGGTGTCGCCTTCCTCGGGATAGACGAGCACGAGGTCGATGTCGGAGGAGACGTTGAGCTCGCGTCCGCCGAGCTTGCCCATTCCGACGATCAGGAGCTCGCTCCCGCCGGCGGGCGACCCGTGCTCCGCCTCGAGGCGCGCGCGATGATGGCGCTCCGCCGCTTCGAGCGCGACCTCGGCGAAGTCGCTCATCGTGCCGACGACCTCCGCGAGCGGAGCGACCCCGGCGAGATCGCGCGCGGCGACGCGCAGGAGCACGCGCGCGCGCAGCTCGCGCAGCGCGGCCGCGAGCGCAGCGTCCGCCGCGAGGTCGTGCCCGGCCAGGAACTCGCGCATCGCCGCGGCGGTCCAGCCGGTCCGCATCGCCTGCTCGAGCTCGTCGGCGAGCGCCGGGCGCGCCGCGAGCAGGCGCGCCGCGTAGCGCGAGTAGGCGAGAACCGGCTGCCGGTCGCCGGAGCCCGACATAAGCTCCTGACTCCTCAAGGCAAAGTGCGGCGTCGGGGAAGGGTGAAGTACAATCCGTGTCGTCGGTGCGTGCGCTGTGCGCGTTGAGGTCTGGAAATGCCGATCGCGGCGCCGCCAGTGCGATCCGTCTATTGTATCGGGCGTATCGGGCGCACCTTTCCGGCCCGGTGAGCGCGCGCAACCAGGCGCCCGACCCGAGTGAATTGACCGGATAGCCACGGACCGCCGCCGAGCCGACCGCCGCCCAGATGAGCCTCCTCCACGACGCTGCCGACGAGGCCATCGAGGCGCAACTCCCACCGGCCGAGCGGCGCTGGCTGAGGTGGCTCCGCCGCACCGGTTGGGCGCTCGTCGCACTCTACTTCGTTCTCGCGACCGGGATGCTCGCGCTCCGCTTCTGGGTGCTGCCGGCGGTCGCCGACTACAAGCCGGAGATCGAGGCCGCGATTTCGCGCGCGCTCGGGCAGCGGGTCGAGGTCGGCGGGATCACCGCGGAGTGGTTCGGTTTCCATCCGCGGCTCGAGCTCTCGGGGGTGAAGATCTTCGACGCGCGCGGCACCGAGGGCCTCGCGCTCCAGTACGTCGGCGTCACGGTGGCCTGGTGGTCGATCCTTGCCGGCGAGCTGCGCTTCGACTCGGTGGTGCTCGAGCGGCCGGAACTCGTCATACGGCGCGACGCACAGGGCACGCTCTTCGTCGCCGGGATCGAGATGAAGCCCGACGAGCCCTCCGACGGCGTCGGCCTCACCGACTGGCCGCTGAAGCAGAGCGAGATCGTCGTCCGCGACGCGACCGTCGAGTGGCAGGACGATTACCGCCGCGCGGTGCCGCTGAAGCTCGAGAGCGTCGACTTCCTCCTGCAGAACGACGGACGGCACCATCGCTTCGCGCTGCGGGCGCAGCCGCCGCGCGAGCTCGGTTCGGCGCTCGAGCTCCGCGGCGACCTCGTCGGCCGCAACCTCGCCGAGGTCGAGACCTGGAACGGGAAGCTCTACGCCGCTTTCGACCAGGTGGACCTCGCGGTGTGGCAGGCCTGGGTCGACTACCCGTTCGAGGTGCGGAGCGGCCGCGGCGCGCTGCGGCTCTGGCTCGGGTTCGCCGACCGGACGCTCACCGAGCTCACCGCGAGCGTCGGGCTCGACGATGTCGCCGGGCGCTTCGCGCGCGACCTGCCGCTGCTCGACATGCGCTCGGTGCGCGGCCAGTTCGGCATGAAGAAGGTGGTGGGTTTCGAGCTGATCGATCTCGACGGGCAGCCCGACGTCGTCTACGAGGCGTTCGCGCGACAGCTCGCCCTCGTGGCGAGGGACGGCGTTGCATTCGCGCCGGGGGATTTCAGCGCGAAGTGGTGGCCGGCGCAGGGGAAGCAGCCGGCGCGCGGCGAGCTCATCGCCCGCGCGATCGAGCTCGGGCCGCTCGCGCACGTCGGCGAATACGTGCCGCTCCCCGGGGATGCGCGCAAGGCGCTCGTCGCGATCGCCCCGAAGGGCCGACTCACCGACGTCGCCTTCGGCTGGCGCGGCGACATCGAGCGGCCCGAGACCTACAGCGCCCGCGGCAGGTTCGCCGACCTCAGCGTGAAACCCTATGAGCGCGTCCCCGGCTTCGACCGGCTCGGCGGGACGTTCGACGTCACCGACCAGGGCGGCACGGTCGTTCTCCAGGCCGCCGGCGCGACCGTCGAGTCGGCGAGCCTGTTCCCCGAGACCACGATCGCGCTCGACACATTCACCGCGCGTGTGAGCTGGAGTTTCCCGCAGGGACAGCTCGCGGCGAAGATCGACGAGCTCTCGTTCGCGAACCCCGATCTCGCAGGGACCGTTTCCGGCAGCCTTCGCCGCAGCGGCAAGGGGGGGCACAGCGTCGACTTCGCCGGTCGGCTCGCGCGTGCCGACGCCAAGCACATCTACAGGTACGTGCCGCCGGTGGACGACGAAGTGACGGAGTGGATCAAGACACGGATCCAGTCGGGGACCCTCGGTGAGACGCGCTTCCGTCTGCGCGGCGACCTCGAGGATTTTCCGTTCCGCGACGGCGCGAGCGGCGAATTCAGGATCACCGGACGGGTGACCGAAGGAACCCTCGAGTACGCGCCCGGGTGGCCAAAACTCACCGGCGTCACCGCCGATCTCGCCTTCGACGGTCCGAAGCTCAGGATCACGAGCTCGCGCGCGGCCGTGCTCGGCGCGCAGATCACCAAGGCGGTGGTCACGCTGCCCGACCTCTACAACCACCGCACGGAGGTGATCACCGACGGCGAGGCGAGCGGGCCGCTCGGCGAGTTCCTGAAGTTCATCGCGCAGAGCCCGGTGAACGGCATGCTCGACCGGTTCACCGACGCGTGGACCGGCGACGGCCGCGTGGCCCTCAAGCTGCGCTTCCAGTTCCCGATCAAGTTTCCCGAGCAGGCGAAGATCGCCGGCAGCCTCCAGTTCGCCAACAATTCGATCGGGCTCGGCCCCGGCGAGCCCACGCTCGCCCAGGTGAACGGCGGGGTCGAGTTCACCGATGCGGGCGTCTCCGCGCGCGGCATCACGGCGCAGACGCTCGGCGGGAACATCAACCTGCAGCTTTCGACGCGCGACTCGATCACGACCAGCGTGATCCAGGGCACGGTCGACAGCCGCGAGCTCGCCCGCGCCTTCGAGGTGCCGATCGCCGACCGCCTGCGAGGCGCGATGGCGTTCAAGTACACCGGCACCTCCGGGCGCGCGCGGACCGGAACGAACGTGTTCGAGTCGACGCTCGCCGGCGTCGCGATCGACTTCCCGGCGCCGTTCGCGAAGACCGCGGCGGAGAGCTGGGCGTTCCGGCTGGAGCGAACGGTGACCGCCGCGCAGCCGCGCCGCGAGACCATCGCCCTGGCGGTCGGCAGCATCCTGAACGCGCAGGCGTACGTGCGCTACGAGGGCGGCAAGATGATCGTCGAGCGCGCCGGCGTCGGCGTCGGCGACGTCGGCGTTCCCGACCCGGAGCGTCCCGGGGTGTTCATCGCCGGGAACCTGAAGACGCTCGATTTCGACCGCCTACTCGCAGCGGCGACCGACGCGGGCGAGAAGACCGGTGCCGCGGAGTTCAACGTGACCGCGCTCAGCCTGCGCGCGGAGTCGCTCGTCGCCGTCGGCCGGGAGTTCCACGACGTGTCGGTGCGCGCGCAGTTCGACGGGCGCCGCACCTGGCGCGCCGACGTTACGGCGCGCGAGCTCGCGGGCGAGATCGCCTGGCGGTCGGAGGGGCAGGGTCTCGTCCGCGCGCGGCTGAAGTACCTGATCCAGCCCGAGCGTGCGCCGGGCGGCGCGTCGAACGACGAGATCGCGACCGAGCTGCCGGCGCTCGCGATCACCGCCGACAGCTATACGTTCAGCGGCAACGAGCTCGGGCGGCTCGAGGTGCGCGCCGTGAACGAGGCGAAGGCCTGGCGGCTCGAGAAGCTCGAGCTCGCGTCGGCCGAGGGCACGCTTTCCGCGAGCGGCCTGTGGGATCCGTCGGGGGGCGCTGGCCGCACCCGGCTCGACGTGAAGGCCGACGTCAAGGACGTCGGCAAGTATCTCGAGCGGTTCGGTCATCCCGAGACCGTCGCCAAGGGGACGGCGACCCTGGACGGCACGGTGGAGTGGGCGGGCCCGGTCTACCGCATCGACTACGGCACGCTCACCGGGAACCTGGACGTCAAGGCGGAGAAGGGACAGTTCGTGAAGGTGAAGCCGGGCGTCGGCAGGCTCCTCGGGGTGCTCTCGCTGCAGTCGCTGCCCCGGCGGATGACGCTCGACTTCCGCGACGTCTTCAGCGAGGGCTTCGCGTTCGACTCGATCAACGGCTCGGCAAAGATCGCCCAGGGCGTCGCGACGACCGACAACCTGGCGATGGTCGGCCCGGCGGCGAGCGTGGCGATCGCCGGCAAGGCCGACCTCGCGAAAGAGACGCAGGACCTCACCGTGCGCGTGGTGCCGGTGCTGGGCGACAGCGTCGCGATCGCGGCGGGCGTGGCGTTGCTCAACCCGCTCGTCGGCGCGGGCGCGCTGATCGCGCAGCGTCTGTTCAAGGACCCGCTCGGACAGATGTTCGCGTACGAGTACCAGGTCACCGGCAGCTGGGAGGACCCGAAGGTGCTCCGCGTGCGCGCGCCGGAGGTTGCGATCCCCGGGGCGGGCGCCGCCGCTTCGGCGGCGCCCGAGAGCACCGAGAAGCCGCCGCAGTAGGGGCCGCGGTGGAGACCGTCGCTGTGGAGAGCATGAAGGAATCGTTCAAGGTCGCCGCGGTCCAGATGGTGTCCGTGCCGTCGGTCGCGGCGAACCTGGACGCAGCCGGCACGCTCGTCGCCGAGGCCGCGGCGAAGGGCGCGCGGCTCGCAGTCCTCCCCGAGTGGTTTTGCCTGATGGGGCTCACCGACCGCGACAAGCTCGCGGTCCGGGAGCACGACGGTGACGGCCCGATCCAGTCGTTCCTCGCGGGCGTGGCGGCGAAGCACGGCGTGTGGGTGATCGCCGGCACCGTTCCGCTCTTCGCGGGCGATCCGGAGAAGGTGCGGAACAGCTCGCTCGTCTACGATGCCGCCGGGCGCCGCGTGGCCCGCTACGACAAGATTCACCTCTTCGATTTCACCGGCGAAGGCGAGAAGTACCGGGAGTCGAACACGATCGAAGCGGGCGCAGCGCCGGTCGCGGTCGACTCGCCGTTCGGCCGGATCGCGCTCTCGATCTGCTACGACGTGCGGTTCCCGGAGCTGTACCGGAGGCTCGCGCCGATGGATCTGATCACCGTCCCCTCGGCCTTCACCGCCACGACCGGGGCGGCGCACTGGGAGGTCCTGCTCCGCGCACGGGCGGTCGAGAACCTCGCCTGGGTGATCGCGCCCGCGCAGGGCGGCGTGCACCCGAACGGCCGCACCACCCACGGCCACTCGATGATCGTGGATCCCTGGGGCAGGGTGGCGGCGAGCCTCGCCCGTGGCCCGGGGGTTGTGGTCGCCGACGTCGACCCCAACGTTACGGACAAGGTGCGCTCGAGCCTGCCCGCCCTCGGGCATCGCGTACTATAGGAAGGCGACCCTATGCAGACCCAGGACCAGCTCTTCAAGACCGCCAGCCAGACGCTCCTCGCGCCCTACGCGCTCGAAGCGCCGCAGCTCGAGCAGGTGTTCGGCGCGATCATGACCCACGAGGTCGACTACGCCGACCTCTACTTTCAGTACCTGCGGTCCGAGGCCTGGAGCCTGGAGGAGGGGATCGTCAAGTCGGGCAGCTTCAACATCGACCAGGGCGTGGGCGTGCGTGCGATCGCCGGCGAGAAAACCGCGTTCGCGTACTCCGACGAGATCAGCCTCGCGGCGCTCAAGGACGCCGCCGGGGCGACGCGCGCGATCGCGCGGCTCGGCGGCCCGAACAACCTGCCGGTCGCGCGCCCCGGCGAGCGCCGGAAGCTCTATCCGGCGCTCGACCCGCTCGGCTCGCTGGTCGACACCGACAAGGTGCGGCTCCTCGAGCGGCTCGAGCGGATCTGTCGCGGCCGCGATTCGCGCATCGTGCAGGTGATGGCGACGCTCGCGAGCGTCTACGAGGTCATGCTGGTCGCGCGCGCCGACGGCGTGATGGCGGCGGACGTCCGGCCGCTGGTGCGGCTCTCGCTTCAGGTGATCGCCGAGCAGGGCGGCCGCCGGGAGCAGGGGTCGAGCGGCGGCGGCGGGCGGTTCGACTATGCCTACTTCACCGACGCGGTGCTCGAAGACTATGCGGCGAAAGCGGTGGATCAGGCGCTCGTCAATCTCGATTCGCGGCCGACGCCCGCCGGAACGATGACGGTCGTGCTCGGCCCCGGCTGGCCGGGCGTGCTCCTGCACGAGGCGATCGGGCACGGGCTCGAGGGCGACTTCAACCGCAAGGGGTCGTCGGCCTTCACCGGTCGCATCGGCGAACGGGTCGCCGCGCCGGGTGTCACCGTAGTCGACGACGGGACGCTGCCGTCCCGCCGCGGCTCGCTCAACGTCGACGACGAGGGCAATCCGACCCAGTGCACGACGCTGATCGAGAACGGCGTGCTCCGCGGCTACATCCAGGACAGCCTGAACGCCCGGTTGATGAAAATGCCGCTCACCGGCAACGGCCGCCGCGAAAGCTACCAGCACGTCGTGATGCCGCGGATGACCAACACCTACATGCTCGCCGGCGGCCACGACCCGCGGGAGATCCTCGCCTCGGTCAAGCGCGGGATCTACGCGGTCAACTTCGGCGGCGGGCAGGTCGACATCACCAACGGCAAGTTCGTGTTCTCGATGTCCGAGGCCTACATGATCGAGAACGGCAAGGTCACCTATCCGCTGAAGGGCGCGACCCTGATCGGCAACGGTCCCGACGCGCTCACCCGGGTGTCGATGATCGGCAACGACCTCCAGCTCGACACCGGCGTTGGCACCTGCGGCAAGGACGGCCAGTCGGTGCCGGTCGGGGTCGGCCAGCCGACCCTCCGGATCGACGGGCTGACGGTGGGCGGGACGGCCTAGCCGCGAGCCCGGCGGGGTCACGACGCGAAGGGCCGGCCGGAAGGCCGGCCCTTTTCTTTGGGCACCTGCCACGGCGTCTGCCCGGCGGCTCCGCCCCGATCCTTTGCCGGCGCCGGGCTGCGGGCGTATAGTTTGGGGACCAAACAATTGGGGCCTCCCGCGGTCCCGTCGGAGCGAGCATGAGCGCAATCGCGAGCCGCATCGAGCCCCCCCGCACGAACGTTCGCCTGCGCCTGCGCGTGAACGGCGAGGAGTTCGACGCCGTCGTCGCGCCGTACAAGACCCTGCTCGAAGTGCTGCGCGAGGACCTCGCGCTTACCGGCACCAAGCACGGCTGCGAGCTCGGGGAGTGCGGCGCCTGTGCGGTGCTCGTCGACGGGCGGCCGGTCCTCTCGTGTCTCGAGCTCGCGCTCGAGTGCGAAGGCCGCGCGATCGAGACCGTCGAAGGCCTCGCGCACGGGCCCGCGCTCCACCCGCTCCAGTCGGCGTTCGCCGATCTCGGCGCCGCGCAGTGCGGCTACTGCACGCCGGGCATCCTGATGACCGCGAAGGCGCTGCTCGAGAGCGAGCCGGACGCGGGCCGCGAGCGGATCAAGGAGGCGCTCTCCGGCAACCTCTGCCGCTGCACCGGATATCAGCAGATCTTCGAGGCGGTCGAAGAGGCCGCGCGCCGCATGAAGGAAGCGGGATGAGCGCCGCCAGGCAGCGGTTCGACGTCGTCGGCAAGCCGCGCCGCCGCGTCGACGGGCGCGCGAAAGTGACCGGGCAGACACGCTTCGCCGACGACATCGCGCTGCCGCGGATGCTCCATTGCAAGCTCCTCCGGTCGCCCGTCCCGCACGCCGAGATCGAGTCGATCGACACGTCGCGCGCCGCGACGGCGCCCGGGGTGCATCTCGTGCTCACCGGCCAGGAGTTCCCGATCGCCTTCGGGATCCTGCCGGTGACACAGGACGAGTTTCCGCTCGCCCCCGAGCGCGTGCGCTACGTCGGCGACCCGGTCGCAGCGGTGATCGCGAAGGACGAGCTCACCGCGTTCGAGGCGCTCGACCTGATCGACGTGAAATACCGGCCGCTCGCGACGATCGCGACGCCGGAAGAGGCGCTCGCCGCGGAGACGCCGCGCATCCACGACTACGGCGAGCGGGGGAACATCCACCGGCTGCAGGCGTTTGAGTTCGGCGACGTCGACGAGGCGCTCGCGAACGCCGATCACGTCTTCGAGGACACGTTCTTCTTCGAGGGCAACACGCATCTCCCGATCGAGCAGCACGCGGCGGTCGCCGCGGTCGATCCCGACGGCAAGCTCACGCTCTGGTCGAGCACCCAGGTGCCGCACTACGTGCATCGGATGCTCGCGCGCGTGCTGCGGGTGCCGGCGTCGCACGTGCGCGTGGTCGCCGCGCCGAACGGCGGGGGCTTCGGCGGCAAGTGCGACGTGTGCAACCACGAGGCGGTGGTCGCAAAGGCGGCCCTCATGCTCGGCCGCCCGGTGAAGGTCTGCCTCACCCGCGAAGAAGTG
>CAWBNB010000048.1:0-125568 GCA_963789885.1 uncultured beta proteobacterium
TGCCTGCCAATTCGTCGGCGCGTCACCTCGTCAACGAATGGAAGGTCAAAAAATGCTATGTCTCCCAGCAGCTCAATCCCATTCACCGTCCTTTGACCATTTTGGCCGACAGCACCAATTCGGCGGCTGCTATGGAGCGCAATGCGCCATGACCGCTGTTGGCCGGTCAGCGAAGTCCGCGAAGGCCCGCTTCTCTACTAGAGCACGACAGGCAGAAACGGGTGGCAAGCGGCCGCTGAGATCTTCGCGCGCGATCTGGCGGTCGGTCGCGCGACCATAGAGCAAACTCGCAACACTTCAAGCGTAAGGTTGCGAGTGGATCGGCTTCCGAGGGTAGGCGTGTGAAGCAATGCTGGCTACTCGATCTGCAGAACCCGCGCGAAAAACACCACCACCTCGGGCCGACCCTTGTGACGCTTCATTTGGCGTGCACCTCATGAACTCGTTGCAGAGACAACGATCACCCCTCCACAGTGCGGAAGTGCAGCGGATCTCTGAGATTCTGCAATTCCCGGTAGTAGTAGAGCGGCGTAGGCCGCTTTCCCGCGAACCTCAACCGTTTTAAGAATTCGATTTCCTCCTGAGCGACATTACCGCTGAGTGAAGGATCCTTAAGAAATGCGTTGAGCCCCGGCTCACCCCCGAAAGGTTGGTCGGGTTCCGTTTCAACGAACTCAAATTTCTTCGGGTGCCCTGGGACGAGTCTGTGGTTCAGCACAATTTCCATCCCGAAGGTCGAGAGGTCGATATCCCAAGAGTCGATCAGCGGATCGAGGAAGGAAACGCAGTTCTCGACCGACAGGTGGAAGACGTCTGTGTCGAGAAACTCGAGGATCATGACTCGCATCTGCTTATAGCTTCGGCCACTGAGTCGAGCCACCGAATGGAGCCACTTTTCAGTCCCCAATTCCTCTCTGGCGACTCGCTTGACCACGTCCAGAAGCTTTTGTGTGACGAGGCGCTCGAGTTCGCCAAAGGGCTGCTTCTCAAAGATCGCTCGTATCTGTTGCTGCTTTTCCGGTGTGCACTTGCGGAGAACCAACTCTCGCGCTTCGTGAAATAAAGGCGCCGGCGGGTCCTCGAAATCTCTCTTCAATTCTTCCCTGCGCTGGAGCTCGGCCAGCTTCGCAAGCTTGCCGCTCGACAGCTTGAGAAATTTCCCCATCTTGTCGTAGATATCCGTTCGATCAGGCGCGGGGGGCAATTTCTTCCGAGTCAGTAGCTGGGAAACGTAGGATTCCGTGACTTCGGCAGCCGCCGCGAGGTCTTTTTGTTCCAACCCCAGCTCCGCCAGCCGCTCTTTGATGACCAAACAAACATCCACCGGATGGCCTCCTCCTATTAACCTTATCGGGTTAATCAAACAAAATAATCGTAGGTTCTGCTTGACACGTCAAGGTACTTAACGCATCCTGGTTAAGGCATTGAAGGGGTCTTAGTACTATCTCAACCAAAGATGGTTATCTACAATACCCCCTTGGCCATCACAAGTAAGGAGCAGAACATGTATGCACGTCGAGTATCGATGAATCTGAAGCCCAACAGCAGGGCCGAATTTACCCAGAAACTGGAGTCGGAAATCATCCCCTTGCTTCGTAAGCAGAAGGGGTTTCAGGATGAGATCACTTTCATTGCCCCGGTCGGCAATGGCGCGTTCGGGGTAAGTCTGTGGGACAACAAAGAGAACGCGGACACCTACAACCGCGGGTCTTATCCAGAAGTGACCAAGATCCTGTCGAAGTTGGTTGACGGAACACCTCAGGTCGAGACCTACGAGGTTTCCAACTCCACGTTCCACAAGGTCGCAGCTGCTGCAAGGGCGTAGAGCGAGTAAGTGATTTTGATACGGCGGAGGGCGGGCCCAGCCCGCCCCGTCCGACCGTCTGTTGACAGGAGCCTACATTCGGGTAAATGAGGAGACGGCGATGACCCACGCATACACCACTGATGCTGCCGAGAAATCTCCCGGCAAATCGAAGAGCGCTGCGACGCCGCAGCAGACCCGTGAAGCGCCAGCCGCTGCAGCCGTTGATCCGAAGGAGCGTTACGGTCAGGTTGCCGAAGCCGCGTACTTTCGCGCTGAGCATCGTGGCTTCCTGCCCGGGTATGAGCTTCAGGACTGGCTGGATGCGGAAGCCGAGCTCGACAAGACGCTCACTCAAGTCTCTTAAGCTCGGCTCTTCCCACGGCAAGGAGACAGCAATGTGGACGAGGCTTGTGGGGATGTTGGTGACCGCGGCGGGTGCGGCGATGGCCTTTGGCTGCTCCCACCCGAGGCTGGAAGTACCGGCAGCCGTGGTCGAGGACAAGGTCTCTACCGCGACCCGGGCCTCGGGGCCGCCGAAGGCCGGGATCGTGACCGGTGAAGTGGCAGACATCAAGGTCACGGAGCCGATCGAGAAGGGCGGCAGCGTCGTCTCTCCGGCCAAACCTGCCGGGGAGCTCAAGCTGAGAAACAGTTCTACGGATCAGCCCGTCCGCTTTTTCGAAGGAAAGATCCAGTTCATCGATACCCAGGGGAAACCGATCAGGAGTGACGAGAAAGAGATCAAACCGACCAACAAGCTCCAAACGCACGCGGCCATCTAACGGCTCGATCCCGGGCAGGATGCACCCAGACGATGGACGGCGACTTCTCCACCGAGGCCTTGAAGGCGAAGCAGCGGACGGAAATCCGCCTCGAGTTCATCGTGCCCGAGGGCGGGGGGCGAGCAGGTGCCCGCGCTTATCCCCGGTCGCCCATGATGTAGTGCTCGAGTTGGTCGATGATGAATTTCTGCTCGGAGATGATGTCTTTCACCAGGTCGCCGATGGAGATGAGGCCGATCAGCTTACCTTCGTCGATGACGGGCAAGTGGCGTACGCGGTTGTCCGTCATTAGCGCCATGCATTCCTCGTTGGTCTGGTCAGGGCGCACATACATGACCGGGGATGTCATGATTTCGCGCACGGGCGTTTCTTTCGACGACCGGCCCATGAGGACGATCTTCCGCGCGTAGTCGCGTTCGGTAATGATGCCGTCGATCTTCTGGTCCTCCATCACCAGAAGCGCGCCGATGCTCTTCTCCGCCATTAACTTGACGGCGTCGAATACTGACGCCGAGGGAGTGATGGTGTGGACGGTCTGCTCAGGTTTCGACCTGAGAATTTCAGCCACGCTTTTCATGAGCAATTCTCCGCGGTAAGTCCCAAGACGTAGTCATATGTTCGGGTAGTCAGACGCGCCGCCTCGATGGTTTAAGGATAGGACAATTAATTTCAACGTCAACGGCCAGGCCAGAACCTGAACCTGATGATGGATTCCTGATTGATGGCGCAGCCCCTTGAACACCTCAGCCCATCGCCCGCTCGGCAATCCAGGCGCCGCGCGGCGTGTGATATCACACGTCGTGCCGCACCGCGGCAGAGTCGCTCACGTCCGCCGAACGGCCCGCCAGGCGTCGACGAGCGCGCGCCCGGCGTGCTGCACCTCGTCCTCGGTCGTGGGCGCGCCCATCGAGAGCCGCACCGCACCGGCCGCGCGCTCATAGCCGATACCCATTGCGGCGAGCACGCCACTCACGCTGTCGCTCCCCGCGTGGCACGCAGCGCCCAGCGACGCCGCCACATCCCTTTCGGCCGACTGCAGCAGCGCGGGGCCGCTCGCGCGCGGGAACGACACGTTCAGCGTGTTCGGCAGACGATGCTCCGGGTGACCGTTGAGCTCGAGGCCCGGTACGCCCGCCGCGAGCACGGCGTGCAGCGAATCGCGCCGCTTGCGGAGATGCTCTCCGGAATGCGGCAGTCGCTCCCGCGCCAGCCGGGCCGCCTCACCGAGCCCGACGATCGCCGGCACGTTCTCAGTGCCGGGCCTCCGGCCCCGCTCGTGCTCGGCGCCGACGAGCGCGGGCGCGAGCGGCGTTCCCGCGCGCACGTACAGCGCGCCGACGCCCTTGGTCGCGTAGAACTTGTGTCCCGCGAGCGTAAGCAGATCGACGCCGAGCGCGCCGACATCTATCGGGATCTTACCCGCGGCCTGCGCCGCGTCGGTGTGCACGACCGCGCCGCGCGACCGCGCAAGCGCCGCGATCTCGGCCACCGGCTGGATCGTTCCGACCTCGTTGTTCGCAAGCATGATCGAGACGAGCGCGGTGTCGTCGCGCAGCGCACGTGCGACGGCCTGCGGATCGACGCGGCCGTGCTGGTCGACCTCGACGATCGTGACCTCCCAGCCGTCCTCGCGCAATCGCAGGCACGGCTGCAGCACCGCGGGATGCTCGACCGCCAAGGTGGCGACATGCCGCTTCGTCGTGCGCAGCGCGCGCGTGACGCCGAGGATCGCGAGGTTGTTTGCCTCGGTGGCGCAGCCGGTAAACACGACCTCGCCCGGCGTTGCACCGATCAGCGCCGCGACCTGCTCCCGTGCCCGATCGACGGCCTCGTGCGCACGGCGGCCGTAGACGTGCGACGACGACGGATTGCCGAAGTGCTCGCGCAGGTACGGATCGATCGCGTCGGCCACTTCGGGCGCGACAGGCGTCGTGGCGTTGTAGTCAAGGTAGATCGGCGCATTCATGCGTCTTCCCTTCTTGCGGTTCTGATCGACTCGTGGCGCTCCGGTTGGGTCGTCACTCGGCTCCGGTCGAACGCGTCCCGGACGGCACTGAAGAGCGCGATGCGTTCCAGCGCTCCATGCCGCCGCGCAGCACGGACACGTCGGCGAAGCCCGCCGCCCGCAGGGTCGCCTGAGCCGAGACGGAGCGTTTCTCGGTACGGCAAACGACGGCGATCCGTTGGCCCGATCGCGACCGCAGGTCATCAAGCCGTCGGTCGAGTTCGCCGAGGGGGATATTCAGAGCGTCCGGGATATGCCCGAGCGCGCCCGCGAACTCGTCCGCGCTGCGCACGTCGAGCACGGTCAATGCTGCGCCGTCCTCGATCTGCCGGTGCAGCAGTTCGGGCTCGATCCAATCGACCGCCTTTGCGCGGAAAGTGCGAAACAGCCGCGGCAGGAAGGGCATCGCGGCCAGCAGCCCTAGCGCCAGCAGGCCATAGCGAATCGCCGAGGTATCGCCAGCCAAGGCCTCGCGGCCGGCATGGCCGAGCCAGGTATAGGCGATGGCACCAGGGGCCATGCAGATGAGCGAGGTGACCACATACGGCAGGAATCCGATCCGCGTCAGGCCGAGCGCATAGTTCGTCAGGTTGAAGGGGAACAGCGGCACCAGCCGGACAAACGCAATGAAGCGCCAGCCTTCGGCTTCCACGCCGTTGACCAGCCGCTTCAGGCGGCCGGCAGCCTTTCGCGCCACCCAGTCGCCAGCGAGGTAACGGGCGAAGAGAAATGCGATGCCCGCGCCGAGAGTGGCGCCAAGAAGGTTGAGGATCGCTCCCCAGACCGGGCCGAACAGCGCGCCACCGGCCAGCGCAAACAGGGCGCCTGGCAGGAAGACCACCGTCCCGGCCGCGTAGAAAGTCACGTAGACCACTGGCGCCCAGATGCCCAGCCCGGAAAGCCAGCCATCCAGCGCTGCCGGATCGAGCTGGTCGCGGTGGAGTCCCGCCCAAAGGACGGCGCCGGCGATCCCTGCAACGAGGAGCAGGCGGGGGAGGAGACGGTACCGACTCACTTCGCGTTGTCCTTCGGATGAATGGGATGGCCGCTTGCCGCGCGCGCGGGTCGGATCAGGTGGCCGGCCGTTCGCCGTCGCGAGATCAGAAGACGAGGACCCTGTCCGCTCCGGAGGTCCACTCGGTGAGCTGGTCCATGGAGCTGCGCTTCGCGCCCTCGACCAGCTCATCGGCGGTAATGCCGCGGGCGTCCATGCAGGTGCCGCACACGCCGACCTCGCCCCCGCGGCGGAGTACTGCGCCGAGCATGTCGGCGATGTTGTAGTAGCCCTGCGCGACCTTCTGCCCCGCGTGCGCGCAAGTTGCCGCGTCCCCCAGCAGGAACACGCGCACGCCGCTCACGCCCTTGTCAAGCAGCGAGCGCGCGAGGCGCAGAGCGTTGTAGGACTTCTCCGTCCCGTAGGGCGGATCGTTGAGGATCAGCAGCGTGTTCATGTCTACCTCGCTTCGCCTCGGGCGGGGTCGGGCCGCCGGTTGATCGCGTAGCCGCCGGGCGTGTCGCGGAAGGGTTGCGCGAGCAGCCGGTCCAGGCGCAGGTCCGCGCGCGTCCGGAACGCGTCCACGCCGATCGTCATCGCCTCGTGCCCGGCTGCGGGCTGCGCCCGGTAGGTGCCGAAGAGCCAGTCCCACCACGGCAGGTTGAAGCCGAAGTTGCTGTTGGTCTCGTTATGGACAATCGAGTGATGGACGCGATGCATGTCCGGCGTTACGACGGCGCGGCGCAGCCACCGATCGAAGGCGATCGGCAGCCGCCCGTTCGCGTGATTGAACATCGCGGTGGCGTTGAGCAGTACCTCAAAAGCGAGCACAGCGACCGCGGGAGCGCCGATTGCGGCGACGGCCGCGCACTTCACCGCAGTGGAGATCAGGATCTCGACTGGATGGAAGCGCGTGCCGGTCGTCACGTCGAAGTCGAGGTCGGTATGGTGCACGCGGTGCAGCCGCCACAGCGCCGGGACTGCGTGGAACGTCACGTGCTGGAAGTAGACCGCGAGGTCGAGCAGCACGACGGCGAGCGGGATCGCGATCCAGCCCGGAACGCCAAACGCGTTGACGAGACCCCAGCCGTGCGCCTCGCCTGCGATGGCCACCGCGATCGCCGCGCCCGGCGCCACCAGCCTGAGCACGCCCACGTCGAGCACAAGGAGCCCGATGTTGTGCGGCCAGCGATTGCGCCGCGCGAACGTCGCTCGGCGCCGGGGCGCCAGCGCCTCCCACAGCGCAACAGTGACGAATACGCCGAAGAACACGACCAGCCGGATCAGCGGCTCGGCGGCGATCCCTGCCTGCGACACCATTGGCATCCACTCCCCGGTTGCTGCTAGACTCCGTCCAGTCGTCAAGCAAAGTAATATTCAATAGATCGCTTGAATACTAGACCTGGAACGCCACGCATGTCAACCGCCCCGAATCCCAAGCGCGAGGTCTTCCACAACTTGGCCCGGATCGGCACCGCCCTGTCGAGTGCGGTCCGGCTGGAGTTCCTCGAGCTGCTCGCCCAGGGCGAGCGCAGCGTCGACCAGCTCGCGACCCTCACCGGCGCCGCGGTGGCGAACACCTCCCAGCACCTGCAGAAGCTGAAAGCCGCCGGCCTCATCGTGGGGCGCAAGGAGGGACAGTACGTGTACTACCGGCTCGCCGGTGACGAGATCGTCGAGCTGCTCGGCGCGCTCGGAAAGACGGGCGCGGCGTACCTTGCCGAGGTCGAGCGCACGGTGCGGCTGTACTTCGCGGCCAAGGACGACCTGGAACCCGTGCCGGCGCGCGAGCTGCTCGATCGCGCGAAGCGGGGCCTCGTGACGGTACTCGACGTGCGCCCGCCCGAGGAGTTCGCTGCCGGCCACGTGCCCGGCGCGGTGAACATCCCGGTCCACGAGCTCGAGAAGCGGCTCGCCGAGCTGCCGAAGCGCAGGGAGGTCGTGGCGTACTGCCGCGGGCCTTACTGCCTGATGTCGTACGACGCGGTCGCGCTGCTACGCAAAAAGGGACTCAAGGCGCGCCGCCTGCAGGACGGAATGCCCGAGTGGCGAGTGGCCGGCTTGCCCGTCGAAGCGACCTGAGTGGCAACGAACGGCCAGGCGCCACCTTCAGCGCGGCGCTGGAGGCGGCTTCCGCCTGAGGCTCCGAAGCAAGGTGGCACCGGCGTCGAAGCCGCGGCAGACCCCGGTGGCGATGACGCCGGTGACGGCGAGCATCGCCGCGGTGTGAACACCGACGGCCGCGAGCGCCAGCGTCAGCGAGCCCGATGCCGAGATCTCCCGGGCCGGCGCGTCTCCCCTGCATAGCGGGATCAGCGCCGGCACCAGCATCAATCCGGCGCCGTGCGCGGTGGACATCACGAAGGACCAGAGCGCCAGCCCGGCATGTCCGACCGGCGCCCGCGCCCGCTTGGCTGTGCGGTTCGACAGGTGATACATCGCGACGACGACAAGCAGCCCGCCCGCCAGGGCTTGCAGCACAACGCGATCCATCGACAACCCGAGTGCCACCGCGGCGGCCACGAGCGCGACCGACGTGGTGTGCCCGACCGCGATCGGCATCAAGGCTCGCAGCGCCTGCGCCCGATCGCGGGAATGCACGCCCCAGACGGCGGCAAACATCCAGCCGGTGGCAGGGTTCAGCCCGTGAAGGGCGCCGGCCCCCGCGAGCGCCAGCCATGGCCAAAAGCTTGCCATGACGTGTTCACGCGCTCAGGCCGCGCGCCCTTCAGGCCGGCGCTAGCAGCACGAACCAACCGCCGGCGCCGCCTTCGCACGCGGTGCCGGCTCGTAGCGGTCGTGGTGACGCACCCATTCCATGGTGTGGTTCAGGTTGTCCTCGTCGCGACCCTTGGGTGCGAGGTCCAGGAGGTTGTACGCGCCCATCATCACCTCCACGCCCCGTCCGTAGGTCGAGTAGGTGTGAAAGACATTGCCCGCATCGTCCTTGTAGAACACGCTGATGCCGGGCAATTCCTCATGCGGGAAAGGCCACATGCCGTAGTTGTAGTAGACCTCGCCCTTGGCCGTTTCTTCCGGGGTGAAGCTGACGCCGAAGTCGTGGTTGAAGTCGCTGCCATGCGAGGACACCCACTTGAACTGCCAGCCCATGCGTTGGCGAAAGCGCTCGATCTCGGCCAGCGGTGCGCGCGAGATGGCCACCAGCGTGACGTCGCGATGCGCCAGGTGCACGTTCATGCCGTCGGTGTGATCGGCCATGAAGGAGCAGCTCGGGCAACCTTGCTCCCATCCCGGCCCGAACATGAAATGCTGCACCAGCAGTTGGCGGCGGCCTTCGAACAGGTCGGCGAGCGTGCGCCGGCCCTCGGGCGCGTCGAAGACGTAGTCCTTCTCGAGGCGCACCCACGGCAGCGCGCGGCGCTCGCGGGCGATCTGGTCGCGCAGGCGCGTCAGCTCCTTCTCGCGCGCCAGCAGCGTCTTGCGCTCGGCCACCCATCGGTCCCTGGACACGACGGGATGGTTCGCGGTGCTCACTTCGGCAATGGCTGTGTTCATGATGTGCTCCTTGGCTGTGTGATCACGATCTGACTCGTCTCGGACGTCGCACGGCGCGGACCTTTCCGCTCCCTCCGCCGCCGCAATAGAAGAGGTCCGCCCCGTCGGACTCGAGCCCGCTGACGCCGGTGCCGCGCGGCATCTCCAGCCGCTCGAGCACGGCGCCGCTCTCCGGGTTGATCCGCCGGATGTCGCTCTCGTCCCCTTCCCAGGTCCCGTGCCACAGCTCGCCGTCGACCCAGGTCACGCCGGTGACGAAGCGGTTGGACTCGATGGTGCGCATGACCGCGCCGGTCTCGGGATCGATCTGGTGGATCTTGCGGTCGCGGTACTGCCCCACCCACAGACTGCCCTCGGCCCAGGCGAGCCCCGAGTCCGCCCCGTGACCGGGCGCCGGGATCGACGCCACCACGTCGCCGGTGGCGGGATCGATCTTGTCGATGCGCGCCTCGGCGATCTGATAGAGGTACGTGCCGTCGAAGGCGGTGCCGGCGTCGCAGGCGCGGTCGAGCGTGCGCGTGGGCTCGCCGCTCTCGGGATCGAAGGCGACCAGCTTGGCCCCGGTGGCGACCCAGACGCGGTGGCCGTCGTGGGTGACGCCGTGTACGCGGTCGGCGCCGGCGAAGGGGCCATACTCGCGCACGATCTCGGCCGCGCGCGTCGGCGCCTGGGGTCTGTCATTACCTGTCTTGCGGGTCATCTCTTGGCTCCTAGTGGCGCGCCTCGGATCGGCGCGGCAGGGCCAATCTACTCGAGCGGGAGCGCAGCGGGGAGTAACAAGATTGTCGTGAATCCCGCCAGCGGCGGCGACAGCCAGCGACGCGCCCGCGCCCGCCCGATCGAGCGCACCCGTCCGGCGGCCTCGAGCTCGACGAGCGCGCGCTGGACGGTGCGCTGACTGGCCCCCAGGGCCAGCGCCAGCGCCGAGGTCGACCAGGCCGCGCCGTCGGAGAGCAGCGCCAGCAGCGACGCCTGATCGCCGTCGATGGGCGGCGCCAGCACGACGACGGCGCGCGCGCCGCGCGGCCTGAGGACGAAGCCTCGCGCGGTGGCCTCGATGCGCGCCAGCGCTGCGACGAGCGCGCGCAGACGGCCGATCTCGACCCGCAGGCGCGCTCGATGCGATCTCGTTGGGGCGGCGGGCGCCGAACGCGCATGCGATCAAGGCTTGCCGATCGACATCGCCGGGCCACGCCTCGGCGAGCGCGCGCGCCAACGCGAACAGCACCGGCCGGCGCGCCAGCGGCCGCCACGCGGCGCCGGCGCGCAGCCCGCGACGGCAGGCGTCGACGACCAGGGCGCCCGAGGCGAGAAGCGCTGCGACCTCGTCGAGGCGCAGCGCCTGCTCGCCGCCGGCGAAGAGGCGCCGAGCGGCGGGACGATCGAGCGCAGCCCGCGCCTCCGCCACCTCGGCCAGCGAGCGCCGGCACGCGTGCGCGATCGGCCGCCTCGTGCGCGCGGGCGAGCGCCGCCTGCGCCGGACCGATGCGCAGCGAGCGCAGCGCCAGCTCGGCCGCGGTCAATTCGGCCACCGCCGCCAGCGACGGCGGCAGGCCACGCGCATCGAGGCGTGCCAGCGCGGCCGCGGCCTCGTCGAGGCGGCCGAGCAGCAAGAGCCGGCGCGCCGCGATCAGGCGCGCCTGCAGCGCGTTGGCGCGATCGGCGCGCGCCTCGAGCGTGGCCGCCGCGGCCGCCAGCGAGCGCGGCGAGCCGCCGAGGTCGCGCATGGCCAGCGCCTACCTCGGCCTCCGCGACGACGCAGCGAGCGCGCGCCAGCTCCTCGTGGGCGCCGAAGCCGCGGGCGGCGCGCCGCAGGAGCTCGCGGGCGCGCGGGTACTCGCCGAGCTGGGCCATGGCGATGCCGCGCAGGGCCAGCGCCGGCGGATCGTCGCGCAGCGCCGACCCGCTTGAGGGCGCCGAGCGCGTCGCCGGCGGCGAGGGCGCGCGCGGCAGCGGCGATCAGGGAGTCCATGACGACAGGCTACTCCGCCGCGCGGATTTCGCGCCGCGCTTGAAGCGGGCGCTCGCGACAGGACGACAGCCGAGCCGGTGCTCTCGAACGAAGAAAAGCCGCACTTCAAACGTTGGCAGATCCACCGCGGGTCGGCGGATCGCGGAGTTGCTCGGCGCAGGCGTCTCGAACACACCCACGAAGCCAGCGATGAGCTGGATCGCCATCCAACCGCGGATGCCAGAGCAATGAAACCGTGATCTGCGGAATAGGCAGTGGAAGTGCGAAGGCATGCATTCCGGCGCGCAAATCGCCGGTGTGTCGTTCGGGAACGCTGGCGACCAGATCGGAGGCTCGAGCCAAAGCCAGCGCTGCCGAGAAACCGCCAACGATCGTGGCAATCTCACGTTCCAGTCCGAACGGCAGCAAGGCGTCATCGATGGGGCCCTTGTCAATACCTCGCCGCGAGACAAGGATGTGCCTTGCGGCGGCATAGCGGGCGGGGGTGATTGCGCCCTCGCTCAGCGGGTGCCCCGTTCGCACGACGCCAATGAAGCGGTCTCGAAACAACGCTTGCGCGCGCACTTCCGGACCGGTCGTCTTGCCCACCACGCCAGTCTCCAGATCGACGGTTCCGTCGCGGAGTGGCGCACTGTCCTTGTCGAGCTTGGGCAGGAAGCGCAGTCGAACGCCGGGAGCCTCTTCGGAGACGCGAGCCAGGAGTTTGGCCCCGAAGTTTTCCACGAAGCCTTCGGTGGTCCGCAGCGTGAACGTTCGGTCGAGCTGTCCGAGGTTGAGCTTATTGGCGGGGCGCAGAGCAGCTTCTGCGTCGTGCACGAGTTGACCGACGCGCTCGCGAAGCTCGAGCGCTCGGGGTGAGGGGACAAGACCGCGCCCGGCCCTCACCAGCAGCGGATCGCCGGTCGCCTCGCGCAGTCGCGCCAGCGCCCGGCTCATCGCCGACGGGCTGAGCCGCAGCCGACGGGCAGCGCGCGCAACGCTGCCTTCCGCGAGCAGCACGTCAAGGGTGAAAAGCAGATTGAGATCGGGTCTGGCCATGGCGTCGTTCCAAGCGTAGTGGTCCTGATATGGCGTCACATGCACGAATCAAGTGCAAATGATGCGCCTTCCGCTATATCACACAACAACCTATCTTCATGACGGCTCCATTTCCGGAGTCGCCAGAGCAGACGGGGTTCATGTGAGGGTTTCAGGAATGGATGAGGCGGTGACCGGAAGTGCGGAACGGACGCCCATCGGTGGGCTGGGTGCTAGCGAGCCTGGCGCTCTGCATGTTGCTGCCCTCTCTCGGTACCAGCATCGCCAATGTCGCACTGCCGACGCTGGCCGAGGCGTTTGCCGCCTCGTTTCAGCAAGTCCAGTGGGTCGTGCTCGCCTACCTGCTGGCCACCACGACGTTGATCGTCAGCGTCGGACGGCTCGGCGACATCACCGGCCGTCGGCGCCTGCTGATGGCCGGCATCTTCCTGTTCACAGCGGCCTCCGCCCTGTGTGGCGTCGCGTCGGGGCTCGGGCTGTTGATTGCCGCCCGGGCAGCGCAGGGCCTCGGAGCGGCCGTCATGATGGCTCTCACCATGGCGTTCGTTGGCGAGGCAGTTCCGAAGCCAAGGACCGGCAGCGCCATGGGGCTGCTCGGGACAATGTCGGCGGTGGGCACCGCTCTCGGTCCTTCGCTCGGCGGCGTTCTGATCGCCGGCTTCGGCTGGCAGGCGATCTTCGTCGTCAACGTACCCCTGGGCGTCCTGGCTCTTGTACTCGCGCAGCGCTACCTGCCCGCCGACCGTCGGGCGTCGAAGGCGGATCAGACCGGCTTCGACCACGTGGGAACGCTGCTGCTGGCGCTGACGCTTGCGGCCTATGCGCTCGCGATGACGATCGGGCGCGGCAGGTTCGGCCCGGTCAACGTGGCACTGCTCGTGGCCGCGGCACTCGGTGTCGGGCTCTTCGTGCTGGCCGAAGCGAGAGCAGCGTCACCTTTGATCCGATTGACGAGGTTTCGCGATCCGGTGCTGAGCGCGAGCCTGGCCATGAGTGCGCTCGTCTCGACGGTGATGATGGCGACGCTGGTGGTCGGGCCGTTCTATCTCGCTCGTGCACTTGGCCTCGACACGGCTCTCGTCGGAATCGTCATGTCCGTGGGGCCGGTGATCGCCGCGCTGACCGGCGTGCCCGCCGGACGCATCGTGGACCGCTTCGGCGCGCAACGCATGACCGTCAGCGGGCTCGCCGGGATGGTGGTCGGGTGCTCGGCGCTATGCATGGCGCCGGCCACGCTGGGCATCGCCGGCTATGTGATCCCCATCGTCATCGTCACCGCCAACTATGCGCTGTTCCAGGCGGCCAACAACACCGCCGTCATGACGGATGTCTCCCCGGACCAGCGAGGCGTCATCTCCGGAATGCTCAACCTGTCGAGGAATCTCGGCCTCATCACCGGCGCATCCGTCATGGGCGCGGTCTTCGCGCTCGCATCGCGTGCAAGCGACTTCACGACGGCACGCCCCGAGGCCGTCGCCATCGGCATGCGGGTTTCGGTCATCGGCCACGGAACCCAAGTTCTCCCGGCCTGCTCCATCGATCCGAATCGGCGCGGACTGCCGGGCACGCGGTGGCGCGGGCGCTCGATGCGTCCGAGCTTCTTGGTGTCGATATGAACGAGATCGCCGCGACGTTGAAGCTCGTAGCGCCGGACCGGCTCGGCGGGACTCAGATCGCGAGCCGCGACAGACCTGCACGAGGCCAGCACTCGGCTCACCGTGCTGTAGGACACCCCCAGGCTCGGGGCAATGCGCTCCTCGGGTCAGGCGCCGGCAGGCGCAGCTCGACGATCGCCAGCGCCTTGGATCGGGCAATCGATCGCGGACTGCGCTTGGGGCGTCGAGGAGCGGTCGTGCCTGCGCCGGCTCGCGATCGGCCCGGCTAGCGGCCGACCGACGTCAGGCGTGCGGATCGGCAGGCTCACGTTGGCGCGGCCGCGGCCGTGCAGCTCGTGAGATCTGCGTTTGAGTACGTCGGTGAACCGCATCCAGTCGACGGGCAACGGTGAGTTCGGGTCATTCTTGTAGGCGTCCATTCGGCTGAGCGTCGTGAAAGATCTGGAATGGGTCGCACCTTCCAGTCTCTCAGACTCAGTCCGAATGAACAGAAACAACCTATTGGGCCATCACAGCTAGCCGGCTTCGCTCTACTCGCTGAATCGGTTCTACGCGTCTAATGTGCGTCTCGAGCGTTCGAAGGTCTCTTGACCATCGAATTGCGAACACGAGCGATCGCCCCGCTTGCGCGAAGAAGCAGTCAGTGCGAACGGGGCGTCGGCGCCAATGCCGTTTCAGGAGGATCGATCATGCACGTAACCGTACCGGAGCGGCCCGGCGCGATCGTCCGCGACGACCGCATCTTGCCCGCGACGAAGTTCGTGCTCGCAGCGGTAGTGCCGTTCCTGGCGCTGGCCTTCCTCATCCTGTACTTCTTTCCGGAGCGCGCAGGCCAGAACTTCGCCTGGAGCATCAAGCCGCCGATGACGGCGCTGTTCATCGGTGCCGGCTATCTGGGCGGCGGCTACCAGTTCGTGCGGCTGATCGCCGGAAAGAAGTGGCACTGTTACGCCATGGCGTTCCCGCCGGTCTCGACGTTCACCGTCGCCATGATGGCGGCGACCCTGCTCCATTGGGATCGCTTCGATATCCACCACTTCCCGTTCCAGCTGTGGCTGATTCTCTACGTCCTCACACCGTTCCTGGTGACCTGGTTGTGGTGGAACAACCGGCGCACCGACCCCCGCGCGCCTGAACCCGGCGACCCGTTGCTACCGCCTGCCGTCAACCGGGGGTTCGCGGCGCTGGGGATCGTGACGCTGTTGGGTGCCCTGGCAGTCTTCGTCGATCCATCCTGGGCGATTGATGCGTGGGCCTGGAAGCTGACGCCGTTGACTGCCCGCGTGCTCGCCGGATGGTTTGCGCTAATGGGTGTGGGCTCGCTGGTGCTGGCGCGCGAGCGTCGCTGGAGCGCCTGCCGCGTGGCCCTGCAGAGCTTCATGCTGTGGCACGGCCTGGTGCTCGTGGGAGCGTTCTGGCACCGGGAGGACTTCGGCGCCCGCGGTCTTGCGAACGCCTATGTGGCGATCACGGTCGTCGGTCTTCTGGGTATGGGCACGCTCTATCTCGCGATGGAAAGACAGCGCCGCCGGATGGCGGCCCATTCCACCGCTCCAGGCCGGACCTGAGGCTCGGGTTTCCGCGAGATCGTCAAAGTCAGGTCATTGCGCGAGCGGGTCCGGGCGCACCCGGAGGACGGGGGGCAATCGCCTCAGGGGATCGGCAGGTAGGCGTAGCCCCGGTTCTGCAGCGCGATCGCGTTCACGAACACATTGTGCTCGATGGCGACGCAGTCGAGGATGTTCTCGGGAGCAATCGCGCTCCGGTCCATGGCGATGCGGCACACCTCGATTCGCCCGCCCAGCCCGACCAGGCGCCGCAGCAGCGCGTGAGCATCCGAAAGATCCTGCAGTTCGAACTTGCTCCCGGCGAGCGTGCGTGCCGCGAACTGAGTCGCGGCCCCATGGAGGAGGATCACGAAATCCGTGGCGATGTCCTGCTGCCTGAACTGCTCCGCGGCGTCGATGACGAGCTCGAGCCGGTCGCGGAAGCGGCGGGCGTCGCCGGTGGTGAAGTCCCACACCGCCAGGGCGCGCGCCAGCCCCGCGCAGTCGCCGATTGCCGCCGTTTGCCCGTCCGAGCTCATCCCCGCCCCGTACGCATCGCTTCCGGCGAATTCTGCCAGCAGGCGTAAATTCGCGGTGTGCGTGCGTCGGAGAGCCTGAGGAATGGACCTGCTGGCCGGAACGAGCGGCTACTCGTACAAGGAGTGGAAAGGCAACTTCTACCCCGAGAAGCTCGCTGCCGACGGGATGCTCCGCTACTACGCCGAGCGCTTCCCGACGGTCGAGATCAACAACACCTTCTATCGCATGCCGGCGGAGGGCATGCTGTCCCGCTGGGCCGGCGAGGTGCCCGACCGTTTCGCGTTTACGCTCAAGGCGCCGCGCCGCATCACGCACGACAAGCGCCTGCGCGACGTGGGGCAGGACGTCGCCGAGTTCGTCCGGCGCGCCCGCGTGCTCGGCCCGAAGCTCGGGCCGCTTCTCTTCCAGCTGCCGCCCTTCTCCAGGAAGGACCTCCCGGTCCTCGCCGACTTTCTCGGCGGGGTCCCCCCGGGCCACCAGATTGCTTGCGAGTTTCGGCATCCAACGTGGCAGGACGAGGCGGTTTACGAGATGCTGCGCGGCCACAACGCGATGCTGTGCGCGGCGGATACCGACAAGGGGGATTCGCCGCCGCTCGTCGCGACTTCAAGATCGGGCTACCTGCGGCTGCGCCGGGTGGCGTACAGCGATGCGGAACTGCAGGCCTGGGTCGAGCAGATCGCCGCCCAGCCGTGGGAGCGCGCGTACGTCTACTTCAAGCATGAGGACGAGGGACTCGGGCCGAAATTCGCCGCGCGTTTCACCGAGCTCTGGGACGCGGCGCGGGGCAAGGCTTCCCGATGACGCGCGGCACGGCACCGCATCGCAAGGCGCCGGCAGGAAAGGCGCGGGCGTCGCCCGCCAAAGAGGCGCAGGCGCTACCGAAGACGCTCCGCGACTACTCCACCAAGCGGGCGTTCGAGGTGACGCCCGAGCCCAAACCGGCGCCGGCACCGGACCGGCCGGGGCCCTTGCTCTTCGTCGTCCAGCAGCACGCGGCGCGCCGCCTCCATTTCGACTTCCGGCTCGAAGCCGAGGGCGTGCTGAAGTCGTGGGCGGTGCCGAAGGGGCCGTCGCTGAACCCCGCCGACAAACGGCTCGCGGTCCCGACCGAGGACCACACGTTCGAGTACGCGTCCTTCGAGGGGGTGATCCCGGAGAAGCAGTACGGCGCGGGCGAGGTGATCGTCTGGGACTGCGGGGCGTACTCTCCCGACGAGGGCCAGGAGTACTTCTTCCACGATCGCGCGGAAGCCGAGCGCCGCGTCCTCGCGGGCCTGGAGAAGGGCAAGCTCAGCATCTTTCTCCGCGGCGTGAAGCTCAAGGGCTCGTTCGCGCTGGTGCGGACCTCGGATCGCAAGAGCTGGCTCCTGATCAAGCACAAGGACCGGTTCGTCGATACGGGCGACGTCACGGCCCGCGGCGAGTCGGTGCTGTCGGGCATGCCCGTCGAGGCGCTCAAGCGGCGCCCGGCGCGCGAGCGCATCCCCGCGGCGGAGCTCGCCCCGACCGGACCGGTCGAGCCGCTGCCGGCGAAGCTCTCGCCGATGCTCGCCGAGAGCGCCGACGCGGTCTCCGCCGACCCGGGCTGGACGTACGAGCCCAAGCTCGACGGCTATCGTGTGCTCGCTTTCATCGATCACGACCGCGTCGTCCTCCGCTCGCGGCGCGGTCTCGACTACACCGGCGATCTTCCCCGGCATTGCCGCGGAGCTCGGCCGGCAGCTCGTGAGTACGATGGTCCTCGACGGCGAGATCGTCGCGTTCGGGCCCGACGGCAGGCCGTCGTTCGATGCGCTGCAGGACCGGGCGCAGCTCAAGACCGCGCGCGAGATCGCAGCCGGTGAACAGGCGACGCCGACCGCCTACTTCTGCTTCGACCTCCTGCATTTCGCCGGCGTCGATCTGCGGCCTGCGCGCTACGAGGCGCGCCGGCGCTACCTCGAGCAGTGCCTGCTGCCCTCGCTGCGCGTGCAGCTCGTCCACGCCGACGACGACGCCGAGGCGCTGTACAAGGCGGCGCTCGCGAGCGGGTTCGAAGGGATCATGGCGAAGCGGCGCGACAGCGCGTACCTGCCCGGGAAGCGCTCGCAGAGCTGGCTGAAGGTCAAGTCGACCCAGAGCGCGGAGTTCGTCGTCGGCGGCTACACGAAGGGGAAGGGGGCGAGGTCGACGCTGGGCGCGCTGCTGCTCGGCCTCCCGGAGGGAAAGAAGCTGCGCTACGTCGGTCACGTCGGCAGCGGCTTCGACGACGCGACGCTCGCCAAGGTCAAGCGGGCCGCGGAGCCGCTGCGGGTGGCGAAGCCTCGCTTCACGGAGGAGCCGCCGCTCAACGGCCCGGCGACCTGGCTCGAGCCGAGCCTGGTCGCGGAGGTGAAGTTCGCCGGCTGGACGGAGGCCGGGCACCTGCGCGCCCCGGTTTTCCTGCGGCTGCGCGACGACGTCGATCCGAAAGCGGTGCGACGCAGCGGAAGCGTGCGTCCCGCCAGAGCGGCAAAGCCCGCCGGCGACAACGTTGCCGACCAGGTGCTGCAGCAGCTCGAGGACAAGCGGACGACGCTGCAGATCGCCGTCGGCGCGGCGCGCATCAAGCTCACGCACCTCGACCGCGTCTACTGGCCCGCCGATCGCGCCCTCGGCGAGCCGGCGCTGACCAAGCGGGACCTGCTGCGCTACCTCGCCCGGGTGTCCCGCTTCATGCTCCCGCATCTCGCCGACCGCCCGCTGACGATGATCCGCATGCCGGAGGGCATCGACGGCGAGCGGTTCTTCCAGAAGCACTGGACCGCGGAGCGGCCCGAGTTCGTGGAGACGGTGAAGGTCTTCTCGGAAACCAAGGGCGAGCAGCACGAGTACCTGCTCTGCAACAACCTCCCGACGCTCCTGTGGCTCGCGCAGAGCGGGACGCTCGAGTTCCACGTCTGGCACTCCCGCTGCCGGCCCGGTCCGGACTCGGGCGTCGCGGGCGCCGACTTCTCGAGCTCGCTTGCCGCGATGGAGCGCTCGGTGCTGAACTACCCCGACTACCTGGTGTTCGACATCGATCCCTACATCTACTCGGGCAAGGAGCCGAAGGGCGCCGAGCCCGAGCTCAACACGAAGGCGTTCGAGAAAGGGAAGGAGGTCGCCTTCTGGCTGCGCGAGCTCTTGCAGAGCATGGGCCTCGAGGCGTACGTCAAGACCTCCGGGAAGACCGGGCTCCACATCTTCGTGCCGATCGAGCGGACGCTCGACTTCGACGCCGCGCGGCAGGTCTGCGAGATGGTAGGGCGGCACCTGCTCCGCCAGCACCCGCAGGACATCACGATGGACTGGAGCGTGGAGAAGCGGACCGGGAAGATCTTCATCGACTACAACATGAACGTCCGCGGGAAGACCCTGAACGTCGCCTACTCCCCCCGGGGGGTGCCCGGAGCCCCGGTCTCGATGCCGCTCGCCTGGGACGAGCTCGAAAAAGCCCATCCCCTTGATTTTCGGCTAACAAATGCCCCGTCCCGCTTGGAAAAGACGGGCGATCGCTGGCAGAATGCCCTCCGGGACAAGCAGAGCCTGGAGCAGGCCCTGGAACGGTCCCCGGCATAGGGCCGGCCCCCGAGGGGGTGCACAACAACAGGAAGGTGGTGAGCCATGGCTGCACGGTCTATCGCATCGCTGACGGTTTCGTTCGGGCTCGTGTCGATCCCGGTCAAGCTCTATTCGGCCACGCAGGCTTCCGGCGCGATCTCGTTCAACATGCTGCACAAGCCGCCGTGCGGGTCGCGGCTCAAGCAGCAATACGTCTGCGCCAAGGAAGGCGTCGTGGTGCCGCGCGAGGACACGGTCAAGGGCTACGAGTTCGCCAAGGACCAGTACGTCGTCTTCACGCCGGAAGAGCTGAAGGCGCTGGAGGAGGCGGGCACCCACATGGTCGAGATCACCGAGTTCGTCCCGATCGCGAGCGTCGATCCGGTGTACTTCGACAAGGCCTACTACCTCGCGCCGGACAAAGGCGGAGCCAAACCCTATGCGCTGCTCACGAAGGCGCTGCAGGAGACCGGGCGCTGCGCGCTCGGCCGGTGGGCGGCGCGCGGCAAGCAGTACATCGTGATCCTGCGCCCGGTCGAGGGCGCGCTCGTGATGCAGCAGCTGCTCTACGCCGCCGAGGTGCGGCCGATAGCCGAGCTCGAGATCCCCAAGACCGAGGTGCGCGACGCCGAGCTCAAGCTCGCGCGGCAGCTCATCGACCAGCAGGCGACCGATGCGTTCGACCCGGCCGGCTACACCGACGAGGTGAAGGCGCGCATCGAAGCGGCAGTGCAGAAGAAGGTCGAGGGGCAGGAGATCGCGCTCGCCGAGGAGGCCCCGGCCCAGGGCGCGCAGGTGATCGACCTGATGGAGGCGCTCCGCGCGAGCCTGCAGAAGCGCTCGCCCGAGGCCGCCCAGCCGGCCGAGGCGAAGGCGCGCAAGGAGCCGAAGCGCGCGGCGCAGCCGGCCGCCCCGGCGAAGCGGGCCGCGAGGAAGTAGCGCGGCCGGCGTGTCCGACTTCGGCGTCCGCGACGTCGAACGGATGCTGCGCATGCCGCGCAGCGCGATTCTCGGGCTGGTGCGCGCGGGCTTCGTGTCCCCGGCGCGCGGCGAGCGCCGCGAGTACCGCTTTTCCTTCCAGGATCTGATCGTGCTGCGCGCCGCCCGCGCGCTGCGGACGGCGAACGTCCCGTCGCACCGGATCACCCGAGCGCTCCGCAGCCTCCGCCGGCGGCTCCCCGAAAGCGCCCCGCTGTCGGGCCTCAAGATCTCGGCGGTCGGCGACAAGGTCGTCGTTGCCGACGGCCGCGCGAAGTGGCAGGCCGACTCGGGCCAGTACGTGCTGGAGCTCGACGTCCGCGTCGCCGACGGGGAGCTGCGGGTCCTCGCACGCGGCGAGCCGCCGCGGGAGCCGGATGCCGAAGACTGGTTCCGCCGCGGCGAGGCCGCGGAAGGGGAGGACGCTGCGCGGTCGCGGAAGGCGTACGAGCGGGCGCTCGCGCTCGACCCGGGCCACGTGGGGGCGCGCCTGAATCTCGGCCGGCTGCTGCACGGAGCGTCGGAGTTCTTCGCCGCCGAGGGTCTGTACCGCGAGGGCCTGCGGGTTGCGGGAAACCATCCGGGCCTGCTCTACAACCTCGGCGTATTGCTCCAGGATGCCGGCCGGCGGAGCGAGGCGATCGACGCCTACGAAACGGCGCTGCTCGAGGAGCCCGGCTTCGCGGACTGCCACTACAACCTCGCGCTCCTGCTCGAGGCGATCGGGAACCAGCAGGGCGCGATCCGCCACATGGCGGCCTACCGGCGGCTCGCGCGCCGCTGAGCGACGGGCGCCGGCAGATGGACCGTCGCGACTTCCTGAAGCTCGGCGCTTCCGCCACTGCCACCCCGCTGCTCGCGCCGGCCGTCGCGCAGGCGGCGGATTTCGGCGGCCGTTTCGTCTGGGGGGCGGCGACCTCGTCCTATCAGATCGAAGCGTCGCCGACCCGCGCCGGCGGCGGCGCGTCGGTGTGGGATGCGTTCTGCCGCCGCCCCGGCGCGATCCGGGACGGTTCGTCGGGCGAGATCGCCTGCGATCACTACGAGCGGTACCGCGAGGACGTGGCGCTGATGGCCGAACTCGGCATCCGCGCGTACCGCTTCTCGGTCGCGTGGCCGCGGGTGATTCCGGAAGGCGTCGGCACGGCGAACGGCCAGGGGTACGACTTCTACGACCGCCTGGTCGATGCCCTGCTCGCCGCCGGCATCGAGCCCTGGGTCACCCTGTTCCACTGGGACTACCCCGAGGCACTGTACAAGCGCGGCGGCTGGCTGAACCGCGACAGCGCGCAATGGTTCGCGGACTACGCAACGGCGGTCGTCGGACGCTTGTCGGACCGCGTGACGCGCTGGATCACGTTCAACGAGCCCGAAGTGTTCGTCGTGCTCGGGCATCACCTCGGCGTGCACGCGCCCGGCGACAAGCTCCCGTGGGCCGAGATCCTGCGGCTGTCCCACCATGTGCTGCTTGCGCACGGAAACGCCACGCGCGCGATCCGCGCCGCCGCGAAGCGTCCGTGCGAGATCGGGTACGTCGCCGCGCTCGAGCCCGCGATCCCGGCGAGCGCCCAGCCCGCCGACGTGGAAGCCGCACGCCGCGCGACGTTCTCCGGCATGGCGGCGTGGCTCCTCGACCCGGTGTACCTCGGGAGCTATCCGGAGCGCGAACTGGGCGCGTGGGCGAAGGACGTGCCCGCGTTTCCCGCCGAGGACCTGCGCTCGATCCGCCAGCCGCTCGATTTCTTCGGCGCCAACATCTACCAGGGCAATGTCGTCCGCGCGGGGCCCGAGGGCAACCCGGAGCGCGTACCGCGGCTGCCGGGCGCGCCCCGCACCCTGATGGAGGTCTTCGACGTGGTGCCGGAAGCGCTGCAGTGGGGACCACGCTTCTACTGGGAGCGCTATCGACTGCCGGTGGTGGTGACCGAGAACGGCCTGTCGAACTGCGACTGGGTTGCGCTGGACGGCCATGTGCACGACCCGCAGCGCATCGACTTCATGCAGCGCTATCTCGGCCAGCTCGCGCTCGCGCGCGCGGGCGGCGTCGACGTGCGCGGCTACTTCGCCTGGAGCCTGCTCGACAACTTCGAGTGGGCGGAAGGCTATCGCCAGCGCTTCGGGCTCGTCCACGTCGACTTCGCCACGCAGCGCCGCACGCCGAAGGATTCGTTCCGCTGGTACCGCGACGTGATCCGCACGAACGGCGCGTCGCTCGATCGGCGCGGCGTAGCCTGACGCTCGCCGGCGCCTCGGGGCGGCGGCGGCGCCGGGCGGGGCGGATCAGGGGCGCCGGTGCTCGACGCCGTACTTCGCGTAGATCGCCGCGATCGTCCCGTCGGCGATCAGCGCGGTCACCGCGGCGTTGACCGCCTCGACGAGCGGCGCATCGGCGCGGCGCAGGCCCACCGCGACGGTCCACCTGAGCTCCGGCTCGCTCTCGTTGGCGTAGACGAGCGTCACCTTGCGGTCGGGGTGCGTGAGGTTGTAGTAGCCGATCGAGGCGGGCGACACGGCGCCGGCGCTGACCTCGCCGTTCCCGACCGCCGCCAGCATGTCCTCTTCGAACCCGAACGGCACCATGCGCGCGCCGGTCTTGCTCACGATCAGGCTCGCGAGCGAGTTCATGATCACGCCGACGCGCATCCCCGGCGGCAGGTCCTTGTAGTGCGCGACGGTCGGCTGTCCCGGCGCGAAGGCGAGCGCGACGCCGCCGGTCTGGTAGGGCACGGAGAGCTTGACCGCCGGCCCCTGCAGGTCCGGCAGCGCGATCGTGTCCATCAGCATGTCGCAGTCGACCGTACTCGCCCGCATGCGCGGGACGATCCATTCGACGCGCAGCTGCACGTCGAGGCGCCGGGCGATCGCGCGCGCGATCTCGATCTGGAAGCCCGGCTGGTCGGGACGGTTGCTCGCGTAGGGCAGCGCGTTCGGGTTGGCGCAGACCGAGATCTCCCCGCGCGCGCGGATCTCTTCGTAGGGGCGCGCCTCGGCCGCAGGGCTCGCCATGGCGAGCGCCACAAGGACGGTGAGGGCGGCGACGACATGGTGCGCTGCGATCGCATGGCTGGATTTGTACCGGGCATCACGGCTTGAGCGCCCGGATGTACGCGATGATCGCCGCGAGCTGCGCGTCGTTGAAGGTCGAGCCGAACGCGGGCATCGAGCCGACCTTGCCGGCGCGGATGCGCGCGATGATCTCGCTGTCGGTGAGCGTCGTGTCCATGAGCTTGGGGCCCTTGCCGGCCTCGCGGCCGCCCTTGAAGTGACACCAGCCGCAGCTCGTCGCGAAGAGCTGGTTCACGTCGACTGCGGCCGGCACGCCGGGCGGTGCCGCGACCGCCGCGGTCGACTGGTCGCCGGCTTTCGACTCCCCGGAGGGGGCATCGGCCGCGTGGCGCCCGGATTGCATCGGCCCGGGTCGTTCGGGCGTTTGCGCGAGCGACCCGGAGCAGACGAACAGCGCGCCCAGCAACACTGCGAACCGACAGACTCCACTCACGGCGCCAAGGTTACCCGAAGACCAGGGGAGGGCGGTCGGCCCGCACCCGAGGCGACCAGGAATGCAAAGCGGCGGGAGGCGCCGCCGCCAGCCCGCCGCGATCGAAGCGTGCCGCGATGCCGCTCAGGGCAGCGCGAAGACCTTCAGCACGCCCGAGTCCTTCGGCATCTGGGCGAACACGCCGCCGAAGAACGTGGCGTAGTCGTCGCCGGCGAGACCGCCCCAGCCGGTCGTGACCGCGACGTACTGCTTGCCCTTGGCGCGGTAGGTGATGATCCCGCCGTTGTGGCCCTGGCCGTTGTTGTGGCTCCACAGCTCCTTGCCGGTGCGAGCGTCCAGGGCCCGCAGCCAGCCGCGCGCGTCCGGGACGAACACGAGATCGCCGCCGGTGGAGAGCAGGCTCGCGAGCGGCGGCTCGGGGTACTTGACCTCCCACTTCAGCTTGCCGGTGATCGGATCGCGCGCCGAGACGTGGCCGTGCGCCTTGTCGCCCTTCGGGTGCGTGATGTTGAAGTTCGCCCCGATGTTGAGCTGCGCCATCGGCTCGAGGACCGGCGTCGTCTTCACGACCTCGAGGTCCATGCACCACTCGTTGCCGACCTTGTAGAGGAGCCCGGTCTTCGGGTTGTAGGAGCCCATGTTCCAGCTCATGCCGCCGGCGATGAACGGGCAGAGGTTCTCGTGCTTGCCCGCCGACATGTCGCGGCGCCCGACGAGCTCGCCGTTGGGCTTGATGTCCTGGACGAAGTTGATGTTCTTCACCAGGCGCCAGACGTTGACCACCTTCCCGCTGCGGTCGTAGACCCACACGAAGCCGCTCTTGCTCGGATGCACGACGAACTTCTTGCCGCCGCGCTCGAGCATGATGAACTCGCCGGTCGCGCTGTCGAAGTCCCATGCGTCGTGCGGCAGCTCCTGGTGATAGCCCTTGAGCTTGCCGGTGTCCGGGTCGAGGAGGATCACCGAGGTCGTGTAGAGGTTGTCGCCGGGGCGCGCGCCCTGCGTCTTCCAGTCCGCGCCGGACCAGTCGTAGAGCGGCGCGGGATTGGCGGTGCCCCACCACACCGTGTTCGTCTCCGGGTCGTAGCCGCCCGCCATCCAGCCGCCGCCGCCGCCCGTCTTCCAGGAGTCGTTCAGCCACGTGTTACGCGCGTCGCCGTTGCCTTCCTCGCCGCCGGCCGTGTAGAAGCGCCACAGCTGCTTGCCGGTCCGTGCGTCGACGCCGAAGATCGGCCCGCGATCGGGCCATTCGCCGCCCTGCGCGCCGATGATCACCTTGTCCTTCACGAGCAGCGGCGCGCCGGTGAAGCCGACCGTGAGCTTCTCGGAATTGACGAGCTTGGTCTCCCAGGCGAGCTTGCCGGTCTTCATGTCGATCGCGACCAGGTTGCCGTCGAGCGTGCCCATGTAGACGTTGCCGTAGCCGATCGCGATGCCGCGGTTGTACGGCGAGTGGGTCTGCTTGGCGACCAGGTCCTCGTTCAGCTTCTGCTTGTACTGCCACAGCACTTCGCCGGTCGCGCCGTCGAGCGCCCAGACCTGGTTGTACGAGCCCGAGTAGTAGAGGACGCCGTCGACGACGAGCGGGTAGGACTGCAGGCCGCGGACCGACCGGCTCGCGACGTGTGACCACGCTTCCCGCAGCTGCGCCACGTTGCCGGTGTTGATCTGGGCGAGCGGGCTGTAGTGCCACGACTTGTAGGTGCCGTGGTAGGTCATCCAGTTGTCGGGCTCCTTCTCGGCGTTGTTCAGCCGGTTGGAGTCCACGTCGGCCGCACCGGCGTGCGACGCAGCGAAGAACGCCGCGACGAGCGAAGCAGCGATCGGATAGCGCCATCGAGTCATCGGATATCCCCCTTTTTCTGCGTTGGTCGTTGATGGTGAAGCAACGGCCTGTTGCACCGCGAGGAGGCGGCGTGGCCGGGCGAGGTTTCATGTATAGACCTCTCCCGGGTCGGAATCAAGTTTCCGGCCGCCAGCCGCCTTAAGGGGGCCGCCGGCTCAGACCGACGCGAGCGTCGCGTCGTAGGTGAAGAGCCATTCGTAGCGCTCCTTCACTCGCTCCTCGCTCCATTCGCGGTCGACGTAATCTCGCGCGCCGGCCCGATCGGCGAGCGCGGGATTGTGGAAGCGCCGTGCGTTCTCCGCGGAGCCGAGCACCACCCTGCGCGTCCGGTCGCGCCGTGCGTCCTCGTAGCGCGCGAAGGCGGTTTCGATGTCGTCGTGAGCCTCGAGCGCGCGCGCCAGGATAAAACCGTCCTCGATCGCCATGGCCGCACCCGAAGCGAGCATCGGGAGGGTCGGGTGGCAGGCATCGCCGAGCAGCGTTGCTCGGCCCACCGTCCAGCGCTCCATCGGCTGGCGGCCCGCAAGCGCCCATTTGAACGGCGCGTCGATGTTGCCGATCATCCGATGGACGTCGTCGTGCCAGCCGCGGAAGTCGTTTGCGCACTCGGCGTTCGTCCCCTGCGCGGTCCACGACTCGACGCGCCAGTCGCTGCGCTCGACGATCCCCACGAAGTTCATGTACTCCCCACGGTGGACCGGATAGTGGACGACGTGCGCCCCGGGGCCCACCCAGTTGGTGCCGACCAGCCGTCGCATGGGCCCGGGCAGGCGCGACATGAGGATCGTGCCGCGCCAGGCGACGAGGCCGGTGAACTCGGGCGCATCGGGGCCGAAGAGCGCCTGCCGGATCTGCGAGTGCACGCCGTCCGCGCCGACCAGCGCATCGCCGGTCGCCTCGCCACCCTCGAAGCGCAGAACGACGCGCTCCCCGTCCTGGGCGCACCCGGTGCAGCGGGCGCCGAGATGGATCGCATCCGGCTTCTCGCGGCGTACCGCCTGGGCGAGGATGTCGAGCAGATCGGGGCGGTAAAGCAGGAAGTACGGGAACCCGTACCGCGCCACCGAAACCGCCCCAAGATCGAAGAGCTTCCAGGTCTGGCCGCTGCTCCAGAGCCGCACTTCCTTGCCGGTCGCTTCGCAGGCGAGCCGCTTCAGCGCCTCGCCGAGCCCGAGCGCGTAGAGCACGCGGTTGCCGTTCGCGCTCAGCTGCAGCCCCGCGCCGATCTCCTTCAGCTCGCGCGCCTGCTCGTAGACGTCGACGTCGATGCCGCGCTTCAGGAGCGCGAGCGCCGCGGTCAGTCCGCCGATCCCGGCGCCGGCGATGAGCACGTGCGGCCCGATCATGCCGTCCCGCTCCGGACGCGCACGCGCTGGGCGGCTACTTGTGCCCCCGGCTCCTCGCCCACTCGACGTACTTCTTCGCCCTTTCGTGGGTCTCCCTGTAGTAGCGCTCGTACTCGGCCCCGACCATGATCTTCACCGCGAGCCCGGCCGCCTCCATCTTGGCGACGTGGTCGGGATCCTCCATCGCCTTCTTGAGCACGGCGGCGAGCTTCGCGACCACGGGTGCCGGGATGCCTTTCGGCCCGGCGATGCCGCGCGTCGAGTTCGAGACGACGGTCGGATAGCCGAGCTCCTTCGTGGTCGGCACGTCGGGCAGGAACTTCGAGCGCTCGGGGTCGAGCACCGCGAGCGCACGGATCTCGCCGCTGCGTACCCGCGGAGCGACGGCGCCGACGTTGTCGAACGCGACGTCGATGTTGCCGCCCATGACCTCCTTCAGCTGCATCGCGCTGCCCTCGAGGTGCACGATGCGGAAGGTGGCGCCCGGCGCGGCCTCCTCGAGCATTAGGATCGCCAAGTGATCGTCGCTTAGGATGCCGGTGGTGGCGGTGCGGATGGTGTTCGGTGCCTTGCGCGCCGCCTCGACCAGATCCTTGAGCGACTTGTAGGGACTGTCGGCGCGTACCCAGATCAAGCCGGGGTCGAGTATCTGGTTGATGATCGGCACGAAAGCGTCGGGACCGAAGATCGCCTTGCGCTCGGGATCGAGGATCACCGTGTTGGTGGCCGGCAGATTGAGGTAGCCGATGAAATAGCCGTCCGGCTTGCGCCGCGCCATGTCCGTCCAGCCGACCTGGCCGCCCGCGCCGCCCTTGTTGACCACGACCATCGGTTGCCCCAGCTGCTTCTCGGCGATCGCCGCGAGGACCCGCGCACCGATGTCGGTGCTGCCACCGGCCGGAAATGCCACCATCAGCTCCACCGGCCGGCTCGGGAATTCCTGCGCGAGCGCCACGCCGGCGGCGAGGGCGAGCGATGCCAGCGCGCTCGCAACGCGTTTCAGTGGGGCGTTCATCGTTCGCTACCTCCTCCAGGTTGTGGACCGACGGGGTTGGTGGGTGGCTATGCCTCGCGCAGCTGCTTCGGCGCGAGCCGCAGCGCCGCGCCGGCGAGCACCGCGGCCGAGGCGATCAGGAGTCCCAGGCACAACGGCCGGGTGAAGAAGATCCCATAGTCGCCGCCCGACATCTCGAGCGACGTGCGCAGCGACTTCTCGATCGGCGGGCCGAGGATCAGGCCGAGCACGAGCGGCGCTAGCGGAAGGTCGAGCTTGCGCAACGCGTACCCGAACACTCCGGACGCGATCATTACCCAGACGTCGAACACGCTTTGCTGCAGGCTGTAGGCGCCGAGCAGGCAGAAGAGCAGCACGCCCACCGCCAGATACTCGAAGGGCACGTGCAGGATCTTCGCCCACAGGCCGACGAGCGGCAGGTTGAGGACGAGCAGGATCGCGTTGCCGACGAAGAAGCTCGCGATCACCGCCCAGACGAGGTCGGGCCGCTCCTGGAAGAGGAACGGCCCGGGGGTGAGGCCGTTCACGATGAACGCGCCCATCAGGACCGCGATGGTCGGCGAGCTCGGAATGCCGAGCGTGAGGAACGGCACCATCGCCGCGTTCGCGTAGGCGTTGTTCGCCGTTTCGGGCGCCGCGACGCCTTCGATCGCGCCGCGGCCGAACCGCTCCGGCGTCTGCGAGAGGCGCTTCTCCGCGACGTAGGCCACGAAGGTCGGCACGATCGCACCGATGCCGGGGACGAGGCCGAGGCCGAACCCGATTCCGGTGCCGCGCCAGATCGCGCCCCAGGCGCGCCGCCACTCGTCGCGGCTCGGCAGCAGGCTGCCGAACTTCGAGCGGATGACCTCGCGCAGCGGCTGCTCGGCGGTGATCAGGATCTCGGCGACGCCGAAGAGTCCCATCACTACCGGGACGATGCCGAGGCCGTCGTAGAGGTCGGCGATGCCGAAGGCGAAGCGCGGCGCGCCGCGTACCGGGTCGATGCCGATCATCGAGACCAGCAGCCCGAGCACGGTCATCAGCGCCGCCGCCGCGAGCGAGCGCCCGGCGAGGCCGCTCACCAGGCACAGCCCCAGGAGCATCAGCGCGAAGAATTCGGGCGGGCCGAACTTGAGCGCGAACTTGGCGAGCGGCGGCGCAACCAGCGCGAGCGCGATCGTCGCCACCGTACCGCCGATGAACGAACCGATCGCGGCGATCCCGAGCGCGGTGCCGGCGCGGCCCTGCTTCGCCATCTGGTGTCCGTCGAGGCAGGTGATCATCGACGCCGCCTCGCCGGGCACGTTGATCAGGACCGACGTGATCGTGCCGCCGTACATCGCGCCGTAGTAGATCGCCGCGAGCATGATGATCGCGCCGGTCGCGTCCAGCTTGAAGGTGAGCGGGATGAGGATCGCCGTGCCGGCGGCCGGTCCCAGGCCCGGCAAGACGCCGATCAATGTGCCGAGGACGCAGCCCGCGAACGCGTAGGTAAAGTACGCCGGGCTGAGCGCGGCGGCGAATCCCGAGGCGAGGTGCGAGAGCGTGTCCACCGCCGGCCCGTCACACCCCGAACGGGCCGACCGGCAGCGGCACCTTGAGCCAGTAGTAGAACACGTGAAACAGCCCGAAGCTCGCAGCGAGCGCGAAGACGACGATCACGACCGGCCGACGAACGCCGAGCGCGACGAGCAGCGCCGCGGTGACGACGAACGCGGTCAGCCGGAAGCCGACCGGCGCGAGGAGCAGCGCGGAAACGACCAGGCTGCCGAGCAATGCCACCGCGCGGAGCGCGCCCGGCCGGTCCGGCCACCGCGCGTCGGCCTCATCGCCGATGGATCGGCCCCGCCACGACTGCGCGAGGAGGGCCAGGCTGAGCACTACGCCGATCAGCCCCAGCCAGAACGGGAAGAAGCCGGCCCCCGGACCGAGGTCGTCCTTCAGGGAGTACGTATAGGCGATGCCCGTCGCTGCCGCGAAGACTGCGCACAGGCAGGCGAGCACGGCTCTCTCGACGATGCGATGCGAGGCCGACTGCGAGCTCACGACGGGACTGCTCCTCCTCAGGGCGAGTCACCCGTGTTCGCAGCCCGTCGAACCCGGTGGGAGCGGGGCTCCGGCTGCGCGGATCGTGCGGCATTTCATCCATGCCCGGCCGGTTTGTCAAAGCCTTTCGCTCTGACCGGGCGTCGGCGGGAATCGGTGCCGCGCAGTCGGAGCGTTAACCTTCGATCGCCCCCGCGGTCCGGGCGCGCTCGAGCGAGAGCTCGGCGGACTGGATGGTATTGACGAGCAGCATCGTCACCGTCATCGGTCCCACGCCGCCGGGCACGGGCGTGATGCGGGAGGCTTTCTCGCGGACGGCCTCGAAGTCGACGTCGCCGACGAGGCGTCCGTCGGCGAGCCGGTTGATGCCCACGTCGATCACCACTGCGCCGGTCTTCACCATCGGCGCTGTGATCAGGTTCGGCTTGCCCGCCGCCACGATCAGGATGTCGGCGAGGATGGTGAATTGCGCGAGATCGCGGGTCCTGATGTGGCAGACCGCGACGGTCGCCTCCTTCTGCAGGAGCATCAGCGCCATCGGCTTGCCGACGATCGTGCTCGCGCCGACCACGACGACGTTCTGGCCGGCGATCGGGACGCCGCTGTACTCGAGGAGGCAGGTGACGCCATAGGGCGTGCACGGCGGGAACACGGTGCCGCCGCTCACCAGCCCGCCGACGTTGTACAGGCCGAAGCCGTCGACGTCCTTGTCGTTGGCGATCGACTCGAGAAGGCGCCGGGCTTCGATGTGGCGGGGCAGGGGAAGCTGCACCAGGATGCCGTGGATCTGGGGCCGCGCGTTCAGCGCCTCGATCTTCGCGAGCACCTCCTCTGTCGTCGCCGACTCCGGCAGCCGGTACTCCTCGGAGTGGATGCCCATCTCGCCGCAGGCGCGGACCTTGTTCCGCACGTACACCTGCGACGCCGGATTTTCGCCCACGATGATCACCGCGAGGCCGGGCGTCACGCCCTGCGCCGCCAGCCGGTCGACCCGCGCCTTCCAGTCGGCGCGGACCCGGCGCGCGATCTCGACCCCGTCGATCAGCTGCGCCGTCACGCCGACCCGCCGCGCAGGCCTACCAGGACGAAGAGCGCCATGCTCAGGCCCATGAGCACGTAGCCGGTGAGGTTGAGCTGGCGCGCGCGTTCCGTACTGACCTTCCCTTTCGTCTGCAGCACCGACGCCACGGTGGCGAACAGCGCACCGGCGATCGCTAGGCCGATGATGACCGGCCGCGTGAGCACGATCTCCATGGTCAGACCTTACGACACGAGGGGCAAACCCGCTACCCGCGGTTCGCGCGCTTGAGGTACGCCTCGACGAAGTCCGCCGCGGCCTTGCTGCCGCGCGCGAACGAGCGCATCGCCTCGGCGTGCAGGATCGACAGCGCCTCGCGCTTGATCTCGTTCGCCCGGTCGCTCTCGACGAGGTCGGACAGCCGGCGCGGCCGCGGCAGGTCGACGTCGACCACCGCGCGCACCTGGGTGGGGATGTTGGACATGATGAGCAGGCGGTCGGCGAGGTAGACCGCCTCGTCGATGTCGGTGGTGACGAAGAAGTTGGTGCGGTGGTACTCCTCGTACAGCCGAGAGTAGTACTCCCACATCAGCTCCTTCGTCATCGCGTCGAGGCCGCGGAACGGCTCGTCGAGGATCATCACCCGCGGGTGATTGATCATCGCGCGCGCGAGCTCGGCGCGGCGCTGCATCCCGCCGGAGAGCTGGCCGGGGTACTTGTTGCGGAACTCCTGCAGCCCGACCTTCGATAGCAGGAACTCGGCGAGGTCGAGCGTCTCGCGCGTCACCTCGCCGCGGGCGCGCGGCCCGTAAAGGATGTTTTCGTACGTCGTCATCCACGGGAAGAGCGCGGTCTCCTGGAAGACGACGAGCCGGTCGCGGCTTGGCTCGGTGACCGGCTTGCCGTCCAGGGTCACGCTGCCCTCGGTGGGCCGCTCGAAGCCGGCAAGGAGACGGATCATCGTGCTCTTGCCGCAGCCCGACGGGCCGATCATGACGGTGAGCTTGCCGCGCTCGATCGTGAACGAGCAGTCGCGCACCACCTCCTTGCGGAGCCGCGTTGCGCCGTAGCTCTTGGAGACGCCGCTGACGACGATCTCGCCGGCGTCGACCGCGCGCTGTACCGGGTCGGCGGCGGCGCCGGGGCGGGCGTGCGGGACGGCGCTCACCGAACCCTCAGCCACGGCGTGACGTATTTGCCGAGCGTGCGCAGGAGCTCGCTCGAGAAGTAGCCGGCGATCCCGATCGAGATCATGCCGACGACGATCTGCTCGTACGAGCCGCCGACATAGGAGTTCCAGATGAAGAAGCCGAGGCCGCCGCCGGTGCCCGCGGCCTGGCTGCCGCCGCCGGAGATCATCTCGGCCGCGACCACGACCTCCCAGGTGATGCCCATACCGACCGCGGAGCCCACCATGATCGACGGGAGGGTGCCGGGGAGGATCACGCGCCGGAAGATGTCCCACCGCGACGAGCCCATCGACTGCGCGGCCTGGAAGTAGCGCTGGTCGATCGACCGCGCCCCGCCGAGCACGTTGATCACGATCGTATAGAACGCGCCGAGGAAAGTGACGAAGGTGATCGACAGCTCCTGCGTCGGCCAGAAGATGATCGATGCCGGCACCCAGGCGAGCGGCGGGATCGGCCGCAGCACCTCGAAGGTCGGGAAGAAGGTGCCGTACGCGGTGCGGCTGACCGCCAGCGCGAGCCCGAACGGAATCCCGACGAACATTGCGGCGAGGAAACCCCCCATCACGCGGAAGAAGCTCTTGTACCAGCTCGTCCAGTAGCCGGCGGAGGTGAGGACGTCGCCCCAGGCGGCGAGCACCGCGCTCGGCGCGGGCACCACGCCGATCCACGGGAGGTAGTCCTTCTTGAAGCCCATTGCGCCCAGGAACGCCTTGAGCGGGGCGAAGAACTCCGGCGCCATCCACTGCTTCGAGCGCGCGCCGAGTTCCCAGAGCACGATGAACACGATGATCGACACCACCCCGCGCCAGAACACCGAGCTCGTCAGGATCTTGTTCAGCCGCGTCGCCACCCGCTAACCCTCCTTCTCGCCGGCCCGGAAGGCCTTGAGCGCTTCCTCGTGCACGGCATCGTTCGTCTCCTCGATCAGCTCGCGGAATCGCTTGGAGGTCAGCACGCCGTAGTCGCGGGGATGCGGGATGTCCACCGCCAGCACCTTCTTCGGCTTGCAGGGGCGGGTCGTCATGATCGCCACCTTGTGGCCGAGGAAGATCGCCTCCTCCAGGTCGTGGGTGATGAAGAAGATCGTCACCTTGTTCTTGTAGTAGATCTCGAGCAGCGCCTCGTGCATCACGCTCTTGGTGAGCGAGTCGAGCGCGCGGTACGGCTCGTCGAGCAGCAGCACCTTCGGATCGTTCATCAGCGCGCGGACGATCTCGACCCGGCGCCGCATCCCCGACGACACCTCGCCCGGATAGTTGAGCTCGACGCCCGAGAGGCCGGCGTCGGCCATCATCGCGCGGCCCTTGTCGACCGCCTCCTTCGGCGTGAGCTTGCCCTGCATCACCGGCCCGAAAACGACGTTGTCCAGGTTAGTTTTCCACGGGAAGAGCGCGCCGTTCTGGAACACGACGATCCGGTCCGGTCCGGGCTCGGCCTTCGGCCGCTCCTTCGAGCACAGCACCTCGCCGTCGAGGAGGATCGTGCCGGAGGTGATCTCGTGGAAGCCGGCGATCGCGTTGAGGAGAGTCGTCTTCCCGCAGCCGGAGGGTCCGACGATCATGCAGATCTCGCCCGCCTCGATGTCGAGCGAGCAGTGATCGACCGCCATGACCGCCGCCCCTTCCGGGTTGTAGATCTTGACCACGTCGTCGATCAGGATCCGGCCGCGGGTCACGGCGCGGCGCTCTTCCGGATCGGGGGCGCGAAGATCCATCAGCGCTCCGCGAGCGCGAGCTCGCGCACGCGCCACTCCATCAGGTAGTCGCCGGCAAGGCGCACCAGCGCGCTCGTTGCGTAGCCGACGAAGCCGAGGGTGATCATGCCGATGACGATCGTCGGGTAGCGCACCATCATGTACGAGGTGTTGATCACGTAACCGAGGCCGTACTGCCCCGACACCATCTCCGCCGCGACCAGCGAGAACCACGAGACGCCGATCGAGATCTGCAGCCCGGTGAAGATGAACGGCAGGGCGCCGGGCGCGATCACGTGCCGGAAGACTTGCCACTTGCCCGCGCCGAGGCAGGACGCGGCGCGCACGTACGACTCGTCGATCGATTCGACGCCGAGCATCGTGTTGAGCGCGGTGGCGAAGAAGGAGGCGAGGAAGGCGAGGAACACGACCGCCGACTCGGTGGCGATGAACATCACGATCGCGAGCGGCACCCAGGCGAGGATCGGGATCGGCCGCAGGAGCTCGAATACCGGGAAGACGTACTCCTTGAACTTGCGCGACCAGCCGAGGAAGAGCCCGAACGGCACGCCGAGCACGGTCGCGAGGAAGAACGCCTGGGCGATCCGCCAGACCGACATGCCGATGTGTTGGTAGTACTCGGCAGTGTAGAAGGACAGCCCGTAAGTCGGGTTTGGGCTCAGCCACTCCCTGATCACCGCGGTGATGCCCGGCATCTCCTTGAAGCGCGGCAGCCGCCACACTTCGACCGTCAGGTACCAGAACGCGAGGAAGAGCGCGAACCCCACCACCATCAGGTAGGGCCGCGGACTCTTCAGCCACAGCGACAGGCGATACATCGTGAGCCCGAGGCTCGTCATTTCCTCGGGCTGCGGCTGCCCGGACAGCCGCCTGACCTGGGCGAGCAGCTCGGGCACGGTGAACTCGCGCGCGATCATCGACGCGAACCGCTCCATCACCGCGTTGCCGGCGATGGCGTCCGCCTCGAGGATCTTGACGAGCGCCTCGGTGTCGATCCGCAGCACCTCGGTCGGCTCGGCCGCGGTGACGGTCGCGAGCCGTTGCGTGTGGCCGAGCAGCAGGCCCGCCCAGCCGAACACGCCGCCGCGCGTCATCCGCTTGAGCGGATCGCGAGCGCCGACCTCGGGGGTGAAGACGTGCTCGACCCGGCCGGAGACGACGACGAAGATGTCGTCCGCGTCGGCGCTCGAGCTGTAGATGCGCTCCCCGGCGGCGTAGCGCGCGCGTCGCGCGATTCCCTGCACGTTGCGGAGCAGGGTGTCCGGTGCGTCGCGAAACGGGGTGGCGGCGCGCAGGACGTCGAGATCGGCGTCCTGCGCCGGCTGGTTGAGCGCTAGCTCCATTCCCCTCCCTCTCCGCGGCGCTCTCCCGCCGCGGAAGAGCGGAGCACCGCGCCGGCCGGCGGGCGCACCGGCCGGCGATCGCTCGATCCGCTCACTTCGGTGCCTGGGCGTCGGGCTGGGCCTTGATCGTGCCGATCGGCGACTTCAGGCCGCGCTCCTTCAGTATCTCCTCGGTCCAGCTCGCCTGGATCGCCTCCGGCCGGATCTGCTCCGTGTTGATGCTCTTGATCGAATACAGGAACGCGGCTGCGCGCTTGATCAGCTCGCGGGTCTCGGGCGTGAAGGTGTAGTACATGTAGTTCCGCACCGGCGCGCCGCCGAAATTCTCCGGATAGCTGCCGTAGAGCGAGAACCACAGGACGCGCTCGGAGAAGCCCGTCGTCTGTTCTTTGGCCATTTTGACGATCTCGGCGGCGTTCTTCGGGTCGGCGATGAAGAGCTGCGCGTCGAGCTCGGCGTTCAGCCACGCTTTCACGACGTCGGGGCGCGCGGCGATGAGATCCTGTCGCATCGCCAAGAAGCCGCCGTCGTTCTCCTGGTTGCTCGCGCCGGAGGCGACGCGGCGGGCGAGCCCTTCCTGGATCAGGCGCGAGGTCGTCGGCTCCCACATGATCGCCGCGTCGATCTTGCCGGCGCGGAAGTTGGAGGTGATCACCTCGATGTTCTGGTTGAGGTACTCCTTCGGCTGGATGTTCGATTTCTTGAACGTGGCCTGGCCGAAACGGTCGGTGCAGGAGCCCTTGGGCACCGCGACAATCTTGCCGTCAAGCCACTTGATCGCCTCGTTCGCGTCCTTGAACTGCGGGGCGTCGTTCCTGACGAGGAACACGTTGCACTGATCGAATGCGATGCCCAGGTTCGCGACCAGGCGGATGTCGGCGACGTCGTTCTTCGTCGTCGCGACGATCGACGGCATGTCGCCCATGTAGCCGATGTTCTGCTTGCCGGCGAGCATGTTGTTGACGATGATCGCGCCCTGCAGGCCGATCTGGAACTCGACCTCGGAGCCCTTCGGCAGGTACTTCTCGTAGAATTTCTTGCCGCGCATCACCACGCCCGACCAGGCCTGCGTGTAGTAGGGCTGGTAGCCGACGACCAGTTTCACCGGCCCCCCCGGTTTGCCGAGGTCCGCCCCCGTCTGTGCCTGCGCGAATCCGGTCATCAGGGCGACCGGCGCGAGCACCGCGAGCGCCCAGCGGATTGCAGCTGCTGCTTTCATGACTTCCTCCTTAGGTGAATGTTGCAGCGACACTTCGATGCCGCCTGCGGATCTTTCGGCTCTTGTTTCCGCCCGTCGCTACCGTCCGTCCGCGCCTACCTCCGTCTACTTCGCACCCGGCTCGGCGAGATAGCGCGCGATCAGCGCCGAGAGCCGTTTCATCACCAGATAGCCCGAGGCGGGGTCCGCCTCGAGCGCCTGCAACGTCCGCTTGCCGTCGATGCGCAGCACCGTCGAGCGCTCCTCGCAGCGGGCGCGCGCGATCCGCCGCGGGTGGCTGTCGAGGAGCGCCGCCCAGCCGAACACCTCGCCCTTGCGCAGCATGAACCCCGCCGGGCTCGTCCGCTCGTCGCGCCCGATCCGGAACTCGACCCGTCCCGAGTCGAGCACGAAGAAGTCCTCGGCGGGGTCGCCGACCGAGTAGATCGTCGCGCCTTGCTCGTACTCCTCGCGCTTCGCGAGCGCGGCGAGCTTTCGCTAGCGTCGGCTCGGAGGCGCCGGCGAAGAGCTCGCCCATCTCGAGAGCGCTCTTCGACTCGACGTAGATCGAGTCCCCGTCGATCGATAGATCGTAGCGCTCTAGCGCCGTCTCGGCGAGCCCCACGGGTGCGCCGCTGCGGATGTCCCACTGCCACAGGTGCATGTGGCAGGTGAGCATCGCGCCGTCGTAGAGCCCCTCGCAGAGCGGCACGTCCTGGTGCGGGCAGACCGCCTGGTAGGCGAAGAACTCGCCGCCGGCGTTCGCGACGAGGAGCTTGAGGCCGCCCTCGGCCGCGCATTCCTTCATCGCGTTCGCCGGAACATCGCCCACGCGGCAGACGAAGCTCTTCCCCATCAGCTGAACTTGTCGTACCGGATGTTGTCGGCGGTGAGCTTCGCTTCGAGCAGCAGGAACCGGATCGCCGCGTCCACCGCCGGCGGCGGCCCGGCGAGATACGCCCGGACGTTCTGGAATCGTCCCTGCATTGCCCGCTTCGCCACCTCGTGCACCATCCCGCGCTCGAAGCGTAGCAGCGGGTGGTCGCGCGCCGCGCGCTCGGGCACGTCCTCGTCGGAGAGGGCGACGGTGATCGCCAGGGTCTCGGCGAACTCGCGCCGGAACGCCGCGAGCTCCGCGAGGTAGAAGGCATCGGGCATCGTGCGCACGCCGAAGAATACGTCGCCGCGGAACTGCGCGAAGTAGCGCTCCTCGCAGGCGCGGGCGAGGATCGACATCATCCCGGCGATGCCGCTGCCGCCGGCGATGCAGAGGAGATGCTTGCCGAGGCTGGGGTGGAAGGTGGCCTTGCCGAGCGGTCCGAAAAGCTCGATCCGTGCGCGCTCCTGCGACCCGCCGAAGAGCCACTCGGACACGCCGCCGCCCGGCTTCTTCTTGACGACGAAGTCGAGCCGGCGGGTGCGGCGGCCGAAATTGACCATCGAGTAGCCGCGGGCGCCCGGAATGCCCGGCATCGTCACCGCCATGAACTGGCCGGCGTCGAAGTCGAGCGGGCGGTCGAGTTCGATCTCGAGCGCCATCACGTCGTGCGTGAGCGCCCGCGCGCCGGCGACGACGCCGGCCGCGCTCACCGCCGGGCACGCCCCGGAATCGCTCGCGTACACGAAGCTCGCTACCTCGGCGGTGACGTCGCCCGCCGCGGCGCACTGACACATCAGGAACTCGCCCGCCCCCTTGAGGTACTTGCGGCCCGGCGCTTCGGGCCAGCCGTCGTCGACCCGGCCGTCGACCAGGCGCGCCTTGCACGTTCCGCACGTGCCGGTGCCGCACTCGTACGGCAGATCGACCCGCGCGCGCAGGCCCGCGAAGAGGATCTTCTCCCCGGGCTCGGCTTCGAACTCGTAGGCGCGGTTGCGCGCGTTGAGCTGCACCTTCATTCAGAACGGCACGTGGTAACCGAAACCGAGCAGGCGCGTGTCCAGGCGGACCGTGCGCTTCATGAGCGTCGGGTTGCCGCCGTTCAGCTTGACGGTGTCGTGGAACCGGCCGACCGCGAAGAGCTCGGTCGCCCCGCCGTCGAGCGCGGTCTTGAACACCTGGAGCGCGGACACCGCCTCCGCCTCGGCTCCGCCGTCCTTGACGTCGACGGTGTAAACGGTCGCGTGACGGGTGATCGGCGAGTGGTCGCTGTTGTGCTTCGGCAGATTGCCGAGGAGCGTCGTCATGCCGGCCTTGTCGTGGTCGAGCCACACCTGGTCTTTTCGGATCTCCGGGCTGTAGGTGGCGATCGTGTAGCGGAACGCCGGGTCGCAGAGCGCGAGGAACGCGTTCCAGTCCTTCGCGTCGAGCGCGAGGCAGGAGCGGTAGACCAGCTCCTCGACTGCGCGGCGCTGCTCGAGAGTCGTCATGGCGGCCTCCTTCAAGCGGCTGCGCGCACCGGCTTGCCTTCGAGGTACGGGTCGTGCGCCGGGCGGCCCATGCAGCGGCTCCACTCGGCGTAGTAGTGGCGCATCCCGATCTCGTCGTGGATCGTGCTGTTCTCCTCGCGGCCCTGGATCACCCAGCGCGAGTCGGTGCCTTCGCGCATCGCGCGGCCCTGGCCGTGCACGCCGAGGAGGTCCTCGTGCAGGTTGCGGCCGAACGGCCCCCAGATCATGTTGTGGTCGAAGACGCGCTGCTGGCGCTCCTCCGGCGTGTCGCGCTTGAGGCCGAGGCCGCGGAACTCGATCAGCACCTCGTTCGGCCCGAGCGGGATCGACGTGTCGATCCGCATCACCGACGTGCGCAGGTTGTAGGTCATGCCGGGGAAGACGTCGACCATGTACCAGCCGCCGCGCGCGAGCCCCGGCCAGCCGACCGCGCGCTCGATCGAGCCTTCGTACTTGTCGTACTTGATCTGCATCGAGCCGACGGTCGCGTGGCCGTGCGGGAACGCGGTGTACTTCCGCTCGAAGTAGCCCGGCTGCATCATCCCGGTGATGCGATTGAAGTAGTGCAGATAGTCGTGATAGAACTCGCTGTTCGTGTCGTGCCACAGCTTGAAGTTCGTGCGCACGATCGCCTTGTGGAAGTGGAACACCTCCATGGGTTCGCGCATGTACGGCTCGAGGATGTCCATCGCGCCGCCCATGAACTCCTGCAGGCCGATCGCCCCGTCGTCGACGTTCACCCAGACGAAGCCGCCGAACGCCACCTCGGTCCGTACCTCCCGCAGGCTCGCGTCCTGCTTCCCGTAGCGGTCCTGGTAGCCCTGCTCGCCGCGCGAGATGTCGACGCAGCTCCCGCGGGTGTCGAACGACCACTGGTGGAAGATGCACGTCATCCGCTTGGCGTTGCCCGGCGGGGTCGTACAGGATCGTGTTTCCGCGGTGCGGGCAGATGTTGTAGAAGGTCCGCACCTTCTGGTCGTCGCCGCGCACGACGATCAGCGGCACCCCGGCGGGGTGGGTGAAGAGCCGGTAGTCGAACGGGTTCGGGATCTCCGACTCGTGGCAGGCGATGATCCAGCTCGGGCGGAAGAGCTTCTCGCGCTCTTCGGCGAAGATCGCCGGGTCGGTGTAGATGCGCGAGTCCACGTAGTGGGTCGCCGGGAATTTCGGGCGGGCTGCCCAGTCGGCTGCGGTCTTGGCCATGTGCGTTACCTCTGATTCGTCGGGCTGATCCCTAGTACCGGACGCAGATTTTGTGCCACGCCCGGTAGGAGATTAAATCACTAATTTTTCGATCGATATGCGCCGGATCGCGGCCCCGCCGATCGGCGCGTGTTTCCCGGGGAAACAGCGCCGGGCAGAAAAACGGCGACCGGACAGTCGGTCGCCGCGCTACGGCCCCGCGCGCGGGCGCTACTTGCAGTTCGTCATGCAGCGTACCGCCTTCGCGTCCGGCCGGTCGTCGACGATGAACCCGTTCCGGTTCGGCATCTGGACCGCCGGCAGCGTCTTCGCGTCCATCACCGCGTTGGCCGGCACGAGGCCGTTCAGGTTCAGGATGTACGCGGACAGCGCGTAGACCTCGTTCGGCGTCAGCGTCATCGGCCGGTCCATCGGCATGGCACGCCGGATGTAGTCGAACAGGATCGGCGCGTACGGGTACATGCTGCCCGGCGTGAGCACCCGGGCGTTCGTGGTGAACGAGCCGATCCCGCCCACCATCGCGCCGTAGACCGGACCGCCCTTCGCGTCCGCCCCGTGGCAGGCCAGGCACTTCGCCTCGTAGATCGTCTTGCCCTGTGCCACGCTGCCGCTCCCCGCCGGCAGCCCGCGGCCGTCGGAGGTGCGGATGTCGACGTTCCAGGGCGCGATGTCCGCCTCGCTGAGCGGCTTGCCGTAACCGACCGCGGGCTTCGGCGGAGCCGGCTCGGTGCGCTGCATCTGGGCGCAGCCGGCCGCGGCGAAGGCGATCGCCACTACACAGGCAAGCTCAGCCCGGGATCGCATTTTTCACCTCCCCCGTCGCGGCAACGGACCATGGCTGGATGGCGTTGTGGTGCTGCACGAAGCCGACGATCGCGCGCATCTTCTGCAGGTCGGCCACCGTCGGCTGAACGTAACCGGTGGAGTCGACCGCGCGGCTCGCGATCATCGCCGGGCCGCCGTCCCAGTTCCACCGGAAGCGGAACTGGGTCAGGCACTTGTCCAGCACCGGTTGATCGAGCGTCGCCTCCTGCCAGTTCCGGCCGCCGTCGAGCGTGACGTCGACCGCCCGGATGGCGCCGTTGCCCGACCAGGCGAGCCCCTGGATCTCGTACCATCCGCGCCCGCCGAGCTTCATGCCCCCCGACGGACGGGTGATCACGGACTTGCACTCCATGTCGAAGCTGAACTGGCGCCATTTGCCCTGCGGCATCGGGTCGGTATAGCGCGCGGTTTCGCTGCGGAAGTGCCACGGCTGGTCGCCGACCTTGATGCGGCGAAGCCACTTGACCGAGACGTTCCCCTCCCAGCCGGGGACGAGCAGGCGCAGCGGATAGCCGTTCTCGGGCCGCAGCATCTCGCCGTTCGCCGCATAGACGAGCAGGCAGTCGTCGAGCGCCTTCTCGAGCGGGACGGAGCGCGTGTGGCTCGCGCCGTCGGCGCCTTCGAACGCGATCCACTTCGCGCCGGGCTGCACGCCCGCCTCGTCGAGCAGCCACGACACCGGGATCCCGGTCCACTGCGCCCCCGAGAGCAGTCCGTGCGTCTGCTGCACGGTAGTCGAGGCGGGCTTGAGCCAGTCGGTGAGACCGTTACCCGAGCACTCGAGGAAGTAGAACCGCGACACGGTCGGGTACCGCATCAGGTCCTCCATCGAGAACACGAGCGGCTGCCGCACCATGCCATGGATGACGAGCTGGTGGGTCTTGGGATCGATGTCCGGCGTGCCGGCGTGGTGGCGCTCGTAGATCAGGCCGTTCGGAGTGATGATGCCGTACTGGTGCTGGAGCGGCGTCATGCTCCAGTCGGACCAGTTCTGCCGGTTGACGAGGACATCGCTGCGCCGCCGCGCCACATGCGCTTCGTACTTGGACGGCATGCCGTACATCGCGGGCGGGATCGGCCGGCCCATCTCCTGCTCGGTGCCCGGAATTGCCAGCGGCGCCGCGCGCGCGGGGGCGGCGACGCCGCCTGCGGCGAGGGCGCCGCCGGCCATGGCGGCACTCTTGCGCAGGAACGCGCGCCGGTCCTCGGACTCGAGCCGCGCGTCCTCCTCCTTGGGCAACGGGGTTCGTTTCGGCAGGGAACGGGTGTCGCTTGCCATGGCTCCTCCATCGGTGCGCGGCGCTGGGCCGCTCGGTCGGGGCTTTTCGCGCCCCTAATCAAGAAACATGGTGCATTAACCGTGCCATTGACGCCGCCTACTCTAACCCGTTGTCGTGCCTGATTGTGCGATTGCGGCATCCGCCGGCGCCGGCCCACGCGGTGTTTCGTGCGGAAACGGTGCGCGTCGGTAGGCACGGTCTTACGCGGAGTCTGCCTGCTCCGCGACCGCCGTCGAACGAATGCTTCGCCAGATCGATATGTTCGGGCGAGTGCACCACAAATGTGGTCGCCGGGTGGCCACTTGACGATCCTGGAACGCCGCCGAGGTCGGGGAGTAGACTGCCCGCCATGAAGACCGTAGCTGCGCTCCTCCTGCTCCCGAGTCTCGCGTACGCGGCGCCCATCGCGGCGGAGGGCGAAAACGCGCGCGCGGTCTTCGCGATGATCTGCACGCGAGAGGCGTTGTCGCTCGGTCACCGCGACGAGGCACTGCGCAGGTACATCGACGAATGCGTCACGGTGAAGATGAAGGTCTACGACCACGACATGTCGGACCCGGCGACCGCGCACATTCCGAAGTCCTGCTGACCCGCCGGCGGGGACGGTGGTTGGTTCCCGGACAGGCGGTCTCAGCCCTCTTGTATCGGGCACTAAGTAATTCCTATCCGTTTGACAACCCGTCGGCGGCGCGCTTAGTCTCCCGCGGTCGTTCGCGGACCCTTTGTGCGGGAACCCTGAGCCGCACTTGCGCCGAGCATGCGCCGACGCGAACGCGACCAAGGAGGAACACACCCATGAACGCAACCGGACGCCGCCTCGCGCTGGCGAAGGTGTTACTGTTTTCGCTTGCACTCGGCGCGCCGCTCGCTGCGTCCGCCCAGGCGGTCAAGCTCACGGTCGGCTACCAGCCCTACGACACGATTTCCTACTCTGCGGTGGTGATCCGCGGGCTCGAGCTGTGGAAGAAGCACCTGCCGCCCGGTAGCACGGTCGAGTTCGAGAGCGCGCTGCAGGGCGCGATCATCGTCAACGCGATGCTCGCGGACAAGCAGCAGATCGGCTACCTCGGCGACATGCCGGCGGTCGTGTCGACCACCAAGGGCAAGCAGGCGAACGTGAAGCTGGTGGCAAGCACGGGCTCTCGGCCGGGCAGCGCTGCAACGTGATCATGGTCCGCGCGGATGCGCCGGCGTTCAAGTCCGCCGAGGAGGCGGTGAAGTGGCTCGACGGCAAGGTCGTCGCGACGCCGCGCGGGAGCTGCGCGGACCGTTTTCTGCGGCAGGTGATCGAGATGACCGGGCATCAAGCCGAAGGAGGTGCTCAACCAGTCGATCGAGGTGATCGCGACGAACTTCCGCGCAAAGCGGATCGACGCCGCCGCGCTGTGGGAGCCTTCTGTGTCGCGGATCGGGGACTTCGTCGGCGAGGGCATCGCGCGCGAGGTGGTCACCGGCCACGCGTTCGAGCATGCCCGACGGCGGGTTCATCGCGATGCGCGAGGACTTCACGAAGTCGCGAGCCCGATGCCGTCAAGGGGTGGCTGAAGGCCGAACTCGAGGCGCAGCAGTTCATCCTCGACCCGAAGAACTGGGAGAAGGTGGCCGACCTGGTGCGCAGCCAGACCGAAGGGATCACGACGCGGATGGCGTGGTTCTCGCTCTTCGGCGCGGTGCCCGCCGAGCGCGGCGGAAGCCCGATCCGCGACGAGAAACCGTTCACGTTCGACGACCGGGTGCAGCAAGCACCTGGACGACGATCTACACCTTCCTCTTCTCAGGCCAAGGTGATCGACGTCGACAAGGCGCCGGCACGGCGCCATCGACGACTCGATCGCGCGCTGCGGTCGCGCAGGAGGCGACGGTGAAACCGTCCCACTGGGGATCATCAAGCCGCTCGACGTGTCGAAGGCCCCGAAGTAGGCCGGCAGCCGGTCGCCGCGGTAAGCGCGGGAGCGTTCGTCCGGTGGGCCCTGTCGCGTCGTCAGCGACCAGCGCGCCGGCTGCGACGGCCAGCTCACGGGGTCGGCAGCCGGAGTCACGGGGCTCGCGCTCGCCCGGCTGCGGCATTCGCTCAAGCAGTCCACGCCGTACGTCGGACTCGCCGGGCATCGTCGCGTTCGTCGCGCTCTGGTATCTGCTGACCGAGTTCTTCGCCATCCCGCGGTTCAACAAGCTGCCCGGTCCGGTCGAGGTCTGGCGCGAGTTCACCTCGCGCACGCCGACCTATCGGCACCTCGCTGTTCACGCCCGACTACTACAAGCACATCCTGTGGAGCGTCTGGCGGGTTACCCAGGCGTTCTTCTGGGCGACGGTGCTCGGCGTGCCGCTCGGCCTCTTCATGGGCTGGAAGAAGGCATTCCGGGACTACACGTTCCCGATCGTCGAGCTCGCTGCGACCGATCCCGGTGCTCGCCTGGGTGCCGGTTGCGATCCTGATCTTCTGCGGGTTCACCAGTCGCGAGGCGCCGATCATCTTCCTCGCGTTCCTCGCGGCGTTCTTCGCGACCACGCTCGAACGCGCTGCTTGGCGTCGAATCGATCGATGAAAGTGTACTTCCGCGCCGCGCGCTGCCTGGGCTCGAAGCCGCGCCATATCTTTCTGCCGGATCGTGCTGCCCGGGTGCGCTGCCCGTTCATCTTCACCGGGCTGCAGATCGGCGTAGGGGTCGCTTGGTTCTCGCTGGTCGCGGCGGAGATGGTGTCGGGCGAATACGGGCTCGGGTTCCTGATCTGGGATTCGTACGTGCTCAGCCAGTTCCCGGTGATTGTCATCGCCATGGTGACGCTCGGGGTCATCGGGTACCTGTTCAGCGCCCTGATCAGGGCGTTGGGCAGCCAGCTGATGCGCTGGACCGTCCAGGACGGTGCCTGACGATGGCCGCTGCCACGTCCGGCGCGATCGCGATCCGCGAGGTGTCGAAGGTGTACGACCCCGACGGCGTGAACGTGCTGGCGGTGGACAACTGTTCGCTCGACATCGCCGCCGGCGAGTTCTGCGTCGTGGTCGGGCCGTCGGTTGCGGCAAGACGACGCTGCTCACGGCGATCGCCGGGTTCCACGGCATCTCGCGCGGCGAGATCGCGCTCGACGGGCGGACGATCTGCTCGCCGACGCTATACCGCCGAACCCGGCGCCGACCGGATGGTGGTGTTCCAGAACGGCGCGCTCTTCCCCTGGATGCACGATCCACGAACAACGTCGCCTACGGACCGGTCGTGCAGGGGCGCCTGTCGAGCCGGGAGGCAAAGCGCGAGGCCCTCGCCCAGCTCGGCGAGCTCGGGCTCGCCGACATCGGCGATCGCTATCCGAACGAGCTCTCGTCGGGATGCGCCGGCGCGCGGAGATCGCGCGCGCGCTCATCAACGATCCCGACGTCCTGCTTCTGGACGAGCCGTTCCGGGCCATGGACGCGCTCACCAAAGGCGTCGCGCAGGAGTTCCTGCTCCAGGCGTGCGATCGGGTCCGCAAGACCGTGTTCTTCATCACGCACGACCTCGAGGAGGCGCTCTTTCTCGCCGACCGCGTGCGTGATCATGACGACGCGCCCGTGCCGCGTGAAGCAGATCCTCGCCGTCGATTTCGAGCGCCCGCGGAGCTTCCGGGTGCGCTCGTCGAAGCGCTATCTCGAGCTCAAGTCGCGGGTCTTCGATGCGGTCCACGAGGAAGCGACGAAGGCGTTCGAGGCCGGCGAGCGGGAGCTGGCGTGATCAATCCGACCAAGCTCCGCAAGGCGGTCTTCAGCGCGCGACGGCGCGCGGCATCGCTCTCGATCGCGGCGGTCCTGGTGGTCTGGGAGCTTGGCCGCAGGTTCAGCCTTCCGTTCCTCGCCGCGGTGCCGGCGCCGACCGAGGTGCTCGGGAGCCTGGACAAGATCCTCGGCGACGGCAAGTTCTGGAACAACTGGCTGGCGAGCTTCTACCGCGGGTTCATCGGCTTCGTCGCAGCGCAGATCATCGGCATCCCGCTCGGGCTGGCGATGGCGACCAATCGGCTGACGCACGATCTGACCTTCCCGATCCTCGAGATCCTGCGTCCGATCCCGCCGCTCGCCTGGGTGCCGGCCGCGATCATCTTCTGGCCGACGACCGAGTCGAGCATCGCGTTCGTCATCTTCCTCGGCGCGTTCTTCACGGTCGTGCTCAACGTGCTCGGCGGCGCGCAGAACATCGACGCGCGGTACGTGCGCGCGGCGCTCTCGCTCGGATCGCGGCGGAGCGACATCTTCTGGCGGATCGTCCTGCCGGCGACGCTGCCGAGCATCTTCACCGGGATGACGATCGGCATGGGGATCACCTGGGAGGTCGTGGTCGCCGCGGAGATGATCGCCGGCAAGTCCGGACTCGGGTACTTCACCTGGGCGTCCTACGTCGGCGGCAACTACCCGCAGATCATCATCGGGATGATCAGCATCGGCATCGCCGGGTACCTCTGGAGCGGGCTGATCCGCGTCGTGGGCAAGCTGTTCGCGCCCTGGCAGCGGCTCTTCTGACAGCCGATGTCCGCCGCCACCGTCCGCTACGGTAACCGCGCTCCGGGTCGGGTCGCGCTCGAGGTCCGGATCCGTCTCCAAGTCGTTCGGGATCGGGGCGGCGCGGAAGAGCGTCGTCGAGGACTGCTCCTTCCAGCTCGAGACCGGGAAGCTGACCGTGCTGATCGGGCCGTCCGGCTGCGGGAAGAGCACGCTCGTCAACGTCCTCGCCGGCTACGAGAGCGCCCGATGTCCGGAGACGGTGACCCTGCTGGGCGGCGCCGGTGCACCGGCCCCGGGGTCGACCGCTGGTCGTGTTCCAGGAGACGGCGCTGTTCCCGTGGATGACGACGTTCGCCAACGTCGCCTACGGCCCGATCGTGCAGCGCCAGCGCCCGCGCGCGGAGATCCAGACGGATGCGATGGCGCTGCTCGAGACGGTGGGCTTGCGCGACTTCCGGGACAAGTACCCGATCCAGCTCTCCGGCGGCATGCAGCGGCGCGCCGAGCTCGCGCGCGCGATGATCAACAACCCCAGCGGTCATGATGCTGGACGAGCCGTTCCGCGGCCTGGACGCGATGACGCGGGAGCTGATGCAGGAGTACTTCCTGCGGCTCTACGAGGACCGGCGCCAGACGGTGCTGTTCGTGACCTCGGAGATCGACGAGGCGATCTTCCTGGCCGACACGCTCCTGATCATGAGCAACAGTCCCGGCCGCATCACCAAGACGATGCCGATCGCGCTGCCCCGCCCGCGCAAGCCCGAGGTTCTGACCTCGACGCTCTACCTGCAGTACAAGGAAGAGGCGATGGAAGTGCTGCACGCCGAGGCGATGAAGGCGTTCGCCGGCGGCAGCAAGGCCGCAGTGGACTTCGTGGAAGCCTACGCGGCGCGCGGCCGGGACGCCGGCACCTCCTAGAACGTCACGCAGGCCGCGCCGCGTGCCTTGATCGGCGCAGCGCCACCCCGGAGAATACGGCCCTTTGGCCCAGCGCCCCGGTCGGGGCCACCGGGGGAGGCCGCGAGTGCAGATCGCCTGCCTGGATCTCGAAGGGGTGCTCGTGCCCGAGATCTGGATCGAATTCTCGAAGCGCACCGGGATTCCGGAGCTCTCTCGCACCACGCGCGACGAGCCCGACTACGACAAGTTGATGCGCGGGCGGCTCGGGATCCTCGCCGCGCATCGACTCGGGTTGCGGGACATCCAGGACGTGATTGCCGGCATGGGCCCGCTCGCCGGGGCGCGGGAGTTCCTCGACTGGCTGCGCGACCGGCACCAGGTGGTGATCCTGTCGGATACTTTCTACGAGTTCGCCGCGCCGCTGATGCGCCAGCTCGGCTATCCGACGCTGCTTTGCCACCGGCTGGAGACCGCGCCGGACGGGCGGGTCAGCGGGTACCGCATCCGCCTTGCGGATCACAAGCGCAGGACCGTCGCGGCGCTCCGCGAGCTCAACTTCCGCACGATCGCGGCGGGCGATTCCTACAACGACACGGCGATGCTCGGGGAGGCGGACGCGGGCATCCTGTTCCATCCGCCGGAAAACGTCATCCGCGAGTTCCCCCAGTTCCCCGTCGCGCTCACCTACGACGAGCTGAAGGCCGCGTTCCTGGAGGCGGGCAGGCGGCTGGGCTAGAGGGGGGGCGCGGGCCCCGTCAGTCGATGATGTGGTAGACCGGCGCCTTCTCCATGTCCCACTTGCCGGTATTGCGGTCGTAGCGGGACAGGGTGAAGCAGTGCCAGTTCTCGTCATCGAGCTTCATGTGATCGCCCCGGTAGTAATACCCCGGCCAGCGCGTCTCCGTCCGGAACAGCGTGTGCCGGGTCACGGACTCCGAGGCGAGAAGCCGGTGGTGCAGTTCCCAGGCGCGCTGAAGCTGGTGCAGGTCCTCCGCGCCCATGCAGCTCATGTCCTCCTTCAGCATGGTCAGCAACTCGAGGCCGCGGTTGAGCAGCACGCCGTTCGTCATGTAGTTGGTGCTGATGCCGCCGACGTACTCGTCCATGATCTTCTCGAGGCGCTGCAGACCGTGGATCGGGAGAAGGTAGCTCGGCGATACGGTCCCGGCGACGATCTCGTTGCGGCCGACCCGGTAGTTCTCCAGCGGCTGGTAGATCACCTTCTCGAGGTCGCGGTATTCCTTCTCGCTTACCTGAGGCTGGTCCTTCCCCTTTTCCATCACGTACTTGACCGCCGCCTTGGCGGCGATCCGGCCTTCCGTGAACGACCCTGACGAGAACTTGTGGGCGGTGCCGCCGATGGTGTCGCCGGCGCCGAACAGGCCGTCGACCGTCATCATGCGGTTGTACCCCCACTGGTATTCCGGCGGGGCATAGTCTTCCGGCCCGCTCGCCCACGCGCCAGAGCAGGTGGCGTGAGAGCCCATGACGTAGGGTTCGGACGTGGTCAGCTCGGGGTTGACGTGCTTGGGGTCGATGTTCTGCGACGCCCAAACCACCGCCTGCCCGATCGTCATGCCGAGGAAGTTCTCCCAGCCGACGGTCTCCTTGTGGGGGTCCTGGAAGGCCTCCTTGGTCACCATGCGGATGGGACCGCGGCCGGCGGCGAGCTCCTTCAGGAGGGCGTGGTTGCGCAGGCAGGTCGGCACCGGGTGATGGTCGACGTAGTCACCCACCAAAGCCTTGGTGTCCTCGTACCACCTCTTCTCGTACTCCTCGCCCAAGCCGTTCTGCGTGTACGTCTTCAGATGGAGGAAGTAGGCGCCCACGGGTCCGTAGCCGTCCTTGAAGCGGGTGAGGACGATGCGGTTCTCCATCTGCGTCATCTTGGCGCCGACCTGGATCGGAAGCGCGTAGCACGACCCGCTGCTCCAGGGCGCATACCAGGTCCGCCCCATGCCCTCGCCCACGGCGCGCGGCTTGAAGATGTGCGACGCACCGCCGGCGGCGACGATGACGGCCTTCGCGCGGAACACGTGGAAGTCGCCCGTCCGGACGTTGAAGCCGACGGCGCCGGCGACCCGGTTGGGCTTGGTCTGGTCCATCAGCAGATGGGTGACCATGATCCGGTTGTAGACCTCGGTCGCGGCCTTGCGGGCCGCCTCGGCGACGATCGGCTTGTAGCTTTCGCCGTGGATCATGATCTGCCACTTGCCTTCGCGCTGGTACCGTCCGGTCTTGGGGTCTTTCATCATCGGCAGGCCCCATTCCTCGAACTTGTGCACCGTGCCGTCCACATGCCGGGCGATGTCGTAGCCCAGGTCCTCGCGCACCAGGCCCATGAGGTCGTTGCGCGCGTAGCGCACATGGTCCTCGGGCTGGTTCTCGCCCCACTGCATGCCCATGTAGCAGTTGATGGCGTAGAGGCCCTGGGCGACCGCGCCGCTGCGCTCGATGTTCGCTTTCTCGACGCAGACGATCTTCAGGTCGCGCCCCCAGTAGCGGGACTCGTAGGTCGCCCCGCAGCCGGCCATGCCGCCGCCGATGACGAGGATGTCCGCGTCGACGAATACCGTCTTCCTGCCGCCGAACAGTCCCATCAGACGACTCCCTGCTTCAGTTGATCCGGACGCAGCGCCGGCAAGCCGCCCTTGATGTTGAGCGCATCCGGTTCGTGCGCGAGTTCCTGCCGGGCGAAATCCTCGGGGCGAGGCGCAGCGTACTCGGCCGGCCCCTTGATCGATCCCCAGGGCGTCGTGCGGATCGGCGACACGAAGTTCTTCTCGCGGCCGTCCCGGAATTTGAGCCGCCACGAAATGGTCGCCTTGGCCTCTTCCCGAAGCACCCGGACGCTGTGGCCCAGAGGGGCGAAGTCGGCGTAACCGCGGCAGTCGATGGCGTTTTGCGGACAGGCCTTCACGCAGGAGTAGCACTCCCAGCACATGTTCGGCTCGATGTTGTAGGCGCGCCGATAGGTCTTGTCGATGTGCATGATGTCGGACGGGCAGATGTCGACGCAGTGCCCGCAGCCGTCGCACCGGGTCATGTAGACGAAGGTTGGCATGGCGGTCGCGTGGTCTCCCTAGATATTCCCGAAATGAGGTCCCGAGGGCGGGCCGGTCAGTAGTGCTGGGGTCGTTCGCGCGCGCTGCCGAACGTCGCGGGCTTGTCCGCGGGCGCGGGCAGGTTGCTCCGGGACTCGTTCGCGTAGGAAAGCCTTTTTTCGAAGGCTGCCGCAGGCTTGAAGAACATGTGGGCAAACTTGGACCACGGCACCGATCCGAACAGCACCGTCGTGGCGATAACGTACAAACCGAAGAGCACGTTGGCCCCGGAACTGCCCCTGGTTTGCAGGAACGCCCAGATCAAGCCCAGTGTTACGCTGCCCAGAAGCGAGAGAATGAACAGATCCGCGCGCATGATGCGGAGCGGCGAATTGCCCTCGGCGGCCACATCGGCCCGAATGAAGAACCAGAACCAGTATCCGCCGAGGCAGACCATCAGGCCGCCGAGCCACCAGAGCTGCGGCAGGATGGCGGGCGTCGGCGTCGCGGGCGTCGGATAGACGAACACCATCACGGCGGTGGTGACGACGTAGATCACGAACCCGTACATGGTCAGCAGGTGCGCGAGCCGGCGACGCGCGTTGCAGAATTCCCCGGAGGTGAGGACGTCGACGAGGCCGGTCTTGATGGCGATCGACATCAATTCGCCGCCACCGACTTGCTTCGACCCTTTGCTTTTCGACTTGCGCCAGTTATCGAAAAAATACTCTGGCGCTCCCCTTGTGCACGATGTCGAACAGCGTCCCGGCCGCAACCAGGGCGATCATGATGACGACATAGGCCTGCATGAGGGCAGGCGCTATGGAAAGTCCGGCAAACGGATTGCTGGTGAACATTTCTTGTCTCCTCGCCGTTTCGGCGAGGATTCTAAGTGTCGCGGGACAAGCCCTGGCCTTGATCTTCGCTATGCGCTCATAGAGGCGATCAATGCTCGCGGGGGGGCGTGCCCGACGCGGGCTAGCGGCCGAGCTCCCGCAGCTCGAAGCGCATCGCCGCGAGATCGCCCAGCGCCCAGGTCGGAGGCGCGGCGAGACCCGCCACCGTCCCCGGATTGACGAGCCAGGTCGCGCCGCCCTTGACGTTCGCAACCTTCCGCGTCTCGGCCTCGTGCGAGTGTCCGCAGCACACCAGCTCCCAGTCGCCGGTGCACGCCACTGCGTAGCCGTAGTCGTGATAGTGCACGACGAAGACCCGCCGGCCGGCGAGCTCGATGCGCGCGTCGGGGCCGTGGTATTGGAGCAGCCCGCCGCTCGCGCGCGCCAGGTTGTGCAGCGCCGCCGGGTCGCCGACGTTGTTGCCGTGGATGAGGTGCAGCGGCAATCCCAGCGCGATAGCGGGCTTCAGCGTCTGGGCGCCGATGAGGTCGCCGCAATGGATCACCGCCTCGGCGCCCTCCGCTTTTGCCTCCTGCACTGCCTGCGCGAGTGCGTCGGCGCGGTCGTGGCTGTCCGAGACGATGCAGATTTTCACGTGCGCATCTTAGCCGAGCGCCGACGAGGAAGCCGTCAGGGTGCCTTATGCTGGCATCAGTTCCACTGGTTGCTGCGCCGCAGAAGGAGCCGCAGAATGCGTCTTCACACTTCCACGCCGGGAACTCGAGTTGGCCACCGAGGTTAAGACCACCACCTGCTACATGTGCGCGTGCCGGTGCGGCATCCGCGTGCATTTGCGCGACGGCGAGGTGCGCTACATCGACGGCAACCCGAATCACCCGCTGAACAAGGGCGTGATCTGCGCCAAGGGTGCGTCGGGGATCATGAAGCAGTACTCGCCGGCGCGCCTGACGAAGCCGCTGCTGCGCAAGCCCGGCGCGGCGCGCGGCGACGGCGAGTTCGTCGAGATCTCCTGGGAGGAGACGTTCCGGATCCTCGAGGAGCGCCTCGGGCGCATCCGTTCGACCGACCCGAAGAAGTTCGCGCTCTTCACCGGGCGCGACCAGATGCAGGCGCTCACCGGCCTCTTCGCGCGCCAGTTCGGCACGCCGAACTACGCCGCGCACGGTGGATTCTGCTCGGTGAACATGGCCGCCGGCATGATCTACACGATCGGCGGCTCGTTCTGGGAGTTCGGCGGCCCCGACCTCGAGCGCGCGAAGCTCTTCGTGATGATCGGCACCGCCGAGGACCATCACTCGAACCCGCTCAAGATCGCGATCTCCAAGTTCAAGCGCGAGGGCGGAAAGTTCCTCTCGATCAACCCGGTGCGCACCGGTTATTCGGCGATCGCCGACGAGTGGGTGCCGATCCGCCCCGGGACCGACGGCGCGCTGCTGCTCGCGCTCATCCACGAGATCATCGCGCTCGGGTTGTACGACCGCGACTTCCTCGTGCGCTACACCAATGCGGGCCAGCTCGTGAACCTCGACGAGTCGAGCGACCGCTTCGGCCTCTTCGTCCGCGACCCGGACGCCGACGAGGTGAACCCGCAGTATCCGCAGAACCAGATGTGGTGGGACCGGCACACCGATCGCGCAGTCGCGACCCACGCCGAGGGGGCCGATCCGTTTCTGCTCGGCGAGTTCCGGCTGGCCGATGGGACGCCGGTCAAGCCGGCGTTCCAGCTCCTCGAGGAGCGGGTGAAGCACTACACGCCGGACTGGGCCGAGCAGGTGAGCGGCGTGCCGGCGGCGACGATCCGGCGTCTCGCGCAGGAGATGGGGATCACCGCGCGCGACCAGCGGATCGAGCTGCCGATCCCGTGGACCGACTGCTGGGGGAAGGAACACGAGTCGGTTACCGGCAACCCGGTCGCGTTCCACGCGATGCGCGGCCTTGCCGCGCACTCGAACGGGTTCCACACCATTCGCGCGCTCGCGATCCTGATGAGCCTGCTCGGCACGATCGACCGGCCGGGCGGGTTCCGGCACAAGGCGCCGTTCCCGCGCGCGATCCCGCCGCAGGCGAAGCCGCCGAACGGCCCGCACGCGATCAAGCCGAACACCCCGCTCGGCAACCTCGCGCTCGGCTGGCCCGGCTCGCCGGACGATCTCTTCGTCGACGAGGCGGGCGGACCGGTGCGGATCGACAAGGGCTTCTCGTGGGAGCACCCGCTCTCGGTCCACGGCGTGATGCACAGCGTGATCACGAACGCGTGGCGCGGCGATCCCTATCGCATCGACACGCTGATGATCTTCATGGCGAACATGGCGTGGAATTCGACCATGAACACCATGGAAGTGCGCCGGATGCTCAACGACCGCGTCGAAGGCGGCGATGCGGACGGCGAGTACAAGATTCCGTTCATCGTCGTGTGCGACGCGTTCCAGTCGGAGACGACGGCGTTCGCCGATCTCGTGCTGCCCGACACCACGTACCTCGAGCGGCACGACGTGATGTCGATCCTCGACCGCCCGATCTCGGAGTTCGACGGGCCGACCGACTCGGTGCGCGTGCCGGTGGTGGCGCCGAAGGGCGAATGCAAGCCGTTCCAGGAGGTGCTGGTCGAGCTCGGCACGCGCCTCAAGCTGCCCGCGTTCGTGCGTCCCGACGGGTCGCGGAAGTACCGCGACTATCCCGACTTCATCGTGAACTTCGAGACCGAGCCCGGCTCCGGGATCGGCTTTCTCGCCGGCTGGCGCGGCAAGGGCGGCGAGAAGTTCATGGTCGGCGAGCCGAACCCGCGCCAGTGGGAGATGTACGCGAAGAACGACTGCGTGTTCCATCACCCGCTGCCCGCTTCCTACCGCTACATGCGGAACTGGAACCGCGGCTACGTGGAGTGGGCGCAGCGGACGCGCATCCGCCGCTTCGGCGAGCCGATCCTGATCCACCTCTACTCGGAGGTGCTGCAGCGCTTTCGCCTGGCGGCGCAGGGCAAGTGGCCGACGCGGCGGCCGCCGGAGCATCTGCGCGGGCGCGTCGAGACGTATTTCGATCCGCTGCCGTTCTACTACGAGCCGCTCGAGGCGCAGCTCACCGACGCGCAGAAGTATCCGCTGAACGCGGTGACGCAGCGCCCGATGGCGATGTACCACTCGTGGGACTCGCAGAACGCCTGGCTGCGGCAGATCCACGCGCACAACTATCTGTACGTGAACCCGCGCACGGCGAGCGCGCACCGGATCGGCGACGGCGACTGGATCTGGGTCGAATCGCAATGGGGGCGCGTGCGCTGCATGGCACGTCACAGCGAAGCGGTCGAAGCGGGCACCGTCTGGACCTGGAACGCGATCGGCAAGGCGTCCGGCGCCTGGGCGCTCGCACCGGATGCGAACGAGTCGCAGCGTGGCTTCCTGCTGAATCACCTGATCACCGACGAGCTGCCCGCGCCGGGTGGCGCGATCTCGAACTCCGACCCGGTCACCGGGCAGGCCGGCTGGTACGACGTCAGGGTGCGGATCTACAGGGTAGCGGCGGACGAGCCCGAAGTGACGTCGCCGCAGGTGGCGGCCCTCGGAACCGTTCCCGGCGTCGAGCAAATCCGCCGCAAGTGGCAGGCCTTCGTGGCCGGAGAAAGGATCGGCGGATGACTCAGCTCGCGCTGGTGATCGACCTCAACGTCTGCGTCGGGTGTCACGCGTGCGTGACGAGCTGCAAGGAGTGGAACACCTCCGGCGCGGCCGGCTTCCTCTCGGACGACAACCCGTACGGGAAGGATCCGACCGGGACTTTCCTGAACCGGGTGCAGAGCTTCGAGGCCGGCGAGTATCCGAACACGCAGACGGTGCACTTCCCGAAGTCGTGCCTGCATTGCGAGGATCCGCCCTGCGTGCCGGTCTGCCCGACCGGCGCGAGCTACAAGCGCGCCGAGGACGGGATCGTCCTGGTGGACTACGACAAGTGCATCGGCTGCAAGTACTGCGCGTGGGCGTGTCCGTACGGCGTGCGCGAGGTGGACGAGCACCAGAAGGTGATGAAGAAGTGCACGCTCTGCGTCGACCGGATCTACGACGAGCTGCTGCCCCCCGCGGACCGCCGGCCGGCGTGCGTGATGGCCTGCCCGACGAACGCGCGGCTCTTCGGCGACATCCACGACCCGCAGTCCGAGGTGTCGCGGGCAATCCAGGATGCGGGCGGTTACCAGCTGATGCCCGAGTGGGGCACGCATCCGGCGAACCACTATCTCCCGCGCCGGAAGACCGAGATCAAGGTCCGCGCCGAGGACCTCGAGCGCGTCGACAACCCCCTCAAGGTCGACGGGCGGCTGCCGAAACCGGCGCTCAAGTCGCCGTCGCTGGACGACGTGACGACCTGGTAGGCGTACCCACGGAGCCCGCGTGCATCCCGCGTGGTCGGTGATCCTCCTGACGACGCTCATCGGCGTCGGACAGGGGCTCTTCGTCGCGCTCGTCGCGGTGCAGGCGCTGAACCTCGTTCCGGCCGGAGCGGCGTTCTACCGGGCGGGCGCGGCGCTCGCGCTGGCCTTCCTCGCCGCGGGGCTGGTCGCGTCGTTCTTCCACCTCGGGCATCCCGAGCGCGCCTGGCGGGCGGCGGCGATGTGGCGCACGTCATGGCTGTCGCGCGAGGTGATCGTCCTGCCGGCGTTCATGGCGTGCGTTGCCGCGTACGGGCTCGGTCACGCGCTCGGGCTTCCGGCGTCGGGCCCGCTCGGCACGCTCGCGATCGGTGCGCTCGGGATCGTCCTGTGCGCGGCGCTCTTCGTCTGCACCGGGATGGTCTACGCGTGCCTCCGCTTCCTGCAGGAATGGCATTCGCCGCTCACGATCGTCAACTATGCGCTCTTCGGCTGCGCGTCCGGGCTCATGCTGGCGACCGGATTCGCGGCGCTCGTCGAGCCGGCAGTCGTCCGGCCGATCGCGGCCTGGGCGGCCGGGCTCACGCTCGCGGTGCTCGTCACGCGCGCCGCAAGCCTGGTTCGCAACGCGCGGCTCAAGCCGAAATCGACGCTGCAGACCGCGATCGGCGTGAAGCATCCGCGCATCGTGCAGACCTCGCAGGGCTTCATGGGCGGCTCGTTCAACACCCGCGAGTTCTTTCACGGCGCGTCGCAGGAGTTCGTGCGGTCGATCAAGTGGACGTTCCTCGTCGCCGTCTTCCCCGTGCCGCTCGCGCTGCTCGCCGCCGGCCTCGCCTGGCAGCTCCCGGCGCTGCTCGTCGGGGCGTTCCTCGTCCAGTACGCGGGGCTCCTCGCCGAGCGGTGGTTCTTCTTCGCGCAGGCGAACCATCCGCAGAACCTCTATTACCAGCGCATCTCGTGAGGACGGGAGCGCGGCGCACGGGTTCTGCTATATTGATCGCTGCCCCTGGGCCAGCGGCGATTGCCGCGACCGGCCACAAAGAGATGGAGGAAACAGTCATGGATTTCGACAAGGATCTCGACACCCGCGGGCTCAACTGCCCGCTGCCGATCCTGCGGGCGAAGAAGGCGCTCGCGGAGATGACGACGGGTCAGGTGCTGCGCATCGTCGCCACCGATCCCGGATCGGTGAAGGACTTCCAGGCGTTCTCGAAGCAGACCGGCAACGATCTCCTCTCGCACTCCGAGGCGGGCAAGGAGTTCACGTTCTTCATGAAGAAGAAGTGAACGTCTCGCGCCGCACGCTGGTCCTCGCCGCGTCCATGCTCGCCGCGACGGCGGCGGCGCAGGACGCGACGTACAGCGTGCGCGTGCTTACCCCGGAGACGGCGTTGAAGGCGGCGCAGGCCGCAATCGCGAGGTGCCGCGCGAACGGTTTCCAGGCAACCGTCGCGGTGGTGGACCGGATGGGCGTCGTGCAGGTCGTGCTCCGCGACCGGTTCGCCGGGCCGCACACGGTCGAGATGGCCCGGGACAAGGCCTGGACCGCGGTGAGCTTCCGCACCAACACCACCGACCTTGCCCACGCGACGCAAGGCGCGTCGCCGCAGAGCGGCATCCGGAACCGCCCGGGCGTAGTCGCGGCGGGCGGCGGCCTGATGATCGACGCCGGCGGCTCGATCCTCGGCGGGATCGGCGTTTCGGGCGCACCGGGCGGGAAGGAAGACGACGTCTGCGCTGCCGCGGGGATCGCGGCGATCCGCGACAGCCTCGAATTCTAGACAGCGGAGGACGACATGCGTCCAGGGCCGTTCCTGATTGCGGCGGCGATCGCGGCGATCGCCGGCTGCGACTCGAAGCCGAAGGAGCCGCCGCCCGACATCCTCAAGAGCCAGCGGCAGCTGATGGACAAGGCGAAGGGCGTGGAGCAGGTTCTGCAGAAATCCGCCGACGAGCGGCGGGATCAGGCCGATCAGAAGTGAGCCGGCCCCGATGAAACGGCTCAACGTCACTGACCTCGGCGCGCTGCGCGACGAGGTCGCTGAATCGGCGCGCGGCCGGCGAACCCACGGGCCGACTCAACCGGCCTGACCGGCGGCGGCCGCGTGGCCGGCGACCGGAAAGCTCACTTCGACCGTCACGCCGCCGCCGTCCTCGCGGTTGCGCGCGCGTGCGCTTCCGCCGTGGAACTCGGCGATCAGCCGCACGATGAAAAGACCGAGGCCGAGATGGGGCTCACCTCGCGGCTTCGCCGGCGCATCTGTCTTCGCGCCCGGCGCCCGGACCGAGACCATCGACTCGAACAACCGGTTGGCCATCGCCTCGGGCAGCGGCGGGCCGACGTTCGAGACCGACAGCCGGACCGTGGCGCCATCCGCGTCGAGCGCGATCGCGATCGGCTCGCCCGCCGTCGCGAAGTCGCGTGCGTTGTCGACCAGCTTGTCGAGGAGCTGCGCGACGAGGTCCGGCGAGCCGTCGATCTCGACGCGGCGCTCCGGCAGCCGCAGCTCGAAGCGGGCCAGCGGGAACGCTGCGGTGTAGCCGGCGACGCATCCGGACACGACGCGCCCGAGGTCGAACCGCTCGCGCTCGGTCGTGCGCAGGGTCTGCTCGAGCCGCGTCGCCTCGCTCATCCGCGTGAGGACCGCGTTGAGCCTGCGGACCCCTTCCTCGGCGCGAGCGATGTAGACCTGGGCGTCCGGCGGGATGTCGCGGGTGCGGAGGTTGTCGAGCGACGATCCGACCACCGCGATCGGCGTGCGCAGCTCGTGCGACAGGCGATCGGCCATCCGCTCGAGATACTCGTTGTACTCGGTGAGCCGGTCGACCGCCGTGGCGAAGCTGCGCGAGAGGTCCCCGATCTCGTCCGAATCGCCGCTCGCGCGGAACCCGCGTTGCACGCGACCGCGCGCGTCGATCGCCTGCTCGGCCTCGTCCCGCAGGCGGCGCAGCCGGCCCGAGAGACGCGAGGCGAACACGAAGAGCGTTCCGGCGCCGAGCACGAACACCGCGAGCGTGACCGTCAGCAGCTGCTCGAACACGCGGTTCCTGAGCGTGAGCACGCTGTTCGTCGTCTCCTCGGCGACGACGGCGCCGATTACCTCGGTGCCGCTCCAGATCGGATGCGCCGCGCCGAGCACCACCGCGCGGCCGTCGGGCGTCGGTCGCCAGCGCGAGGCGGGCACGCCGGAGAGCGCGGCGTCGACCTCCTTGCCGCCGGAGAGCAGGGCCTCCGGGATGGCGTCGTCGAAGTCCTCGGGTGGGCGCTCGAGGAGGTGCGCCCAGAGCGGGCGCAGGAGCCGGGACTGGACCCAGTTCCACGCGCCGCCCGGATCGGCGGGCTCCGCCGGCGCGTCCTGGCGCAGGCTGCCGGCCACCGCGAGCAGGCGCCGCTGCTGGTCGATCACGAAGATCCGCGAGCTCGCGCGGCGCAGGCCGATGAGGATCTGCTCGATCTCCTGCGTCGCCGCGCGCGCGGCGGGCCGGCGGCTCGAGCCGTCCTCCTCGACCCTGAACTCGAGGAGCCGCGGCCGGTCGTGGAGCGCGGTTGCGACCGCGCGCGCGGTGGCGATGACGCGCTGCTCCTGGGCGGCGCGCAGGATGTTCTCCATCTCGCGCACGTAGCCGTAGCCGACGAACGGGATCGCCGCGAGGACGAGCGAGACGAGCACGACCTTCGCGCGGATCGACAGCCGCGCGCGGGGAGCGGCAGGAGCTTCGGAAACCCTCGTCTGCATCGGCGCCGAGTCTAGCTGGTCCCTCGTGCGTTCCGCTCAAGGAAAGCGCCGCGCCGACTCAGCCCGATACCCAGCGGTACCCCATGCCGTAGACGGTGTCGATCGCGTCGAACGCGGGGTCGACGGCGACGAACTTCTTGCGGATCCGCTTGATGTGCGAGGTGACCGTCGCGTCGTCGACCACCAGATTGGCGTCCGCCATGAGGCTGTCGCGGTTCTTGACGTGGCCGGGGTACTTCGCGAGCGCGTGCACCATCCAGAACTCGGTCAGCGTGAGGTCCACCGGCTGGCCGCGCCAGGCGGCGGTCATGCGCTTGAGGTCGAGGCGCAGCGCTCCCCGGTCGACCGTTTCCTCGCTTTTCGGCGGCGAGCGCAGCACGTCGCTCCGCCGGAAGAGCGCGGCGATGCGCGCGAGCAGGTGCGGCATGCTGATGTTCTTGGTGAGATAGTCGTCGGCGCCGAGCCGCAGGCCGGCGACGAGATCGAAGTCGCTGTCGCGCGCGGTGAGGAAGATGATCGGCAGCTCCGCCGACATCGCGCGCAGCTCGCGCACCAGCGTGAAGCCGCCGTCGACGTCGGTGCCGAGCCCGATGTCGACGATGGCGAGATCCGGCAGGCGTCCCTGGAACGCCGCGAGCGCCTGTGCGCGGTCGGCGTGGGCGGCGATCTCGTAACCCTGGCGGCGGAGCGTGTCGGCGACGTTCTCGCGGATGGCGGCGTCGTCCTCGACGATCGCGATGCGGCGGCTCATGCGGAGGAAGGTGAGGAGGTCGCGGCGACTATACACCAGCGATCTGCGGGCACCGCCCGGCGGGCCGCGAAAGCCATCCTTTTGCCACGATCTGCCAGCGCCCTTGCATTTCAGGGACTTGCCTTCCTGCGGGCGGGGAAGGACGACCCCCGCCGGCAAGCGTCTTCAACTGGCTTCGCGAACGTGGTGTGATTGCGCCGCCGCGCTTGGCGGCTTGACTCGGAGAGCTTTGCGCCCATGACTGACAGCGACCTGGACCAGACGCCCGGGCACGGGGACCAGCTGACGCGGTCGCTCGATCGCCTCACGGAGGCACTCGCCAAGGCGGCGACCGCGTCGGAGCGCTATGCAAAGAGGCTGGTATGGGCGACCTGGACGCTAGTGTTCGCGACGCTGGTGCTCGCCGCGGTCGTGGTCGCCGAACGCTACTTCGCGCTCCCGCCGGCCGACGACGAGAGCGTCACCGCGGCCGCCAAGGTGCGGCAACGGTTCCCTACCGCCGCCGGCCGCGACACACTCGTCATCCTTCCGCCACATTCCGCCGCGGCCATGCCCGCCCGCATCCCCTCCGCTTCCCGACCGGCGACGTGCAATGGCGTCGTTGCGCTTGGCGTCAAGGAGATCGGGAATGGCCGTCGTGGAACAAGTCGCATTCGCGGCCGCATCGGCCGCCGTGGCCCTGTTCGCCGCCGTGTCCGCAGCGCTGGTCGTCGAGACCGCCGCGCCCGGACCGCAGGTCGGCCCGGACGGCAGAGTGCCCGCCTGGGTCGAGGAGGAGCGGGGATCGTGCTGCGGCGGCGCCCCTAGGGCGTCTCCGTCGGCGGGGGCGGGATGATTCCCTGCCTGATGTAGATCGGGCGGATCGACCGCCGCCAGCTCTCGTAGTTGAGCGCGAAGAGGCCGGTGGCGAGGGTGAGGCCGACGCCGCAGCCGAAGATCGCCCAATGCGCGCCGATCGCCTGGGCGACGGCGCCGGCGACGAAGTTCGAGATCGGCGCAAGCCCAAGGAAGGTCATGACGTAGATGCTGATGATCCGGCCGCGCTTGTCGTCGTCGGCGATCGTCTGCAGGATGGTGTTGGTGGACGCGACCGCAGCGATCAGGCCGCAGCCGAACGCGGCGAGCAGCACGAGCGAGAGCCAGAAGTAGTGCGACAGCGCAAACCCGGTCAGGGCGAGCGCGGCGACGAGCCCCGCGGACTTGATGATTCGCCCCAGCCCGCGGATGCTCGGCCGCATCGCGAGAAAGCCGGTCGCGGCGAGCGCGCCGAAGCCCACCGCGCCGATCAGCAGGCCCAGCGTCTTCGAGTCGCCGGCGAAGGTCTCGCCGGCGTAGATCGGCATCAGGGACTGCCACGGCGCGGTGAAGAGCGAGAGCGCGGCGAGGAGCAGGATCAGGCGCCGCATCGCGGGCTCGCCGAAGGCGTAGCGGAAACCGGCGAGGAGCTCGTGCACGAGCGGCTTGTGCTCGGCGGCGGGCGCGCGTGCGGCGACGCGGACGAGCAGGTAGGCCGCGACGACCGCGAGATAGGAGATCGAGTTCAGCAGGAAGCAGAGCGCCTCGCCCGCGAACGCCAGCACCACGCCGGCGATCGTCGGCCCGACGAATCGCGCGCTGTTGAAGAGCATCGACTGGAGCGCGATCGCGTTGGGGAGATCCGACTTGTTCTCGACCATGTCGAGCAGGAACGCCTGCCGGGTGGGCGTCTCGAACGCGTTGATCGTGCCGAGGAGGAGCGAGAACGCGAGCACGTGCCACACCTGCACGGCGCCGGTCCAGGTGAGGGCGGCGAGCCCGAGCGCCTGGACCGAGGCGAGCGCCTGGACCACGATCAGCATTCGCCGCCGGTCGACGCGGTCGGCCCAGACGCCGGCGACCGGAGCGACGAACAGCATCGGGAACTGCAGCGCCGCGGTGGCGAGACCGAGCATGAACGCCGAGCCGGTGAGCCGGTACACGAGCCAGCTCGTCGCGATCGTCTGCATCCAGGTCCCCAGGATCGACAGCCCCTGGCCGGCATAGAAGATGCGGAAGCTGCGATAGCGGAACGCTCGCAGCGCGGGATGCATCGGACGGAGGGTCAGGCCTTCGCTTTGAGGCGCTCGACCTGGGCCAGGACCTTCTCGAGCGTCGACTGGAAGCTCGCGAGCCGTTCGCGCTCCTGGGCGACCACTGCCGCCGGCGCGCGCTCGACGAAGCTCTTGTTCCCGAGCTTCCCTTCGGCCTTGACGACCTCGCCCCTGAGGCGCGCGGCCTCCTTCTCGAGCCGTGCGACCTCGGCCGCGACGTCGACCTCGATCTTCAGCATCAGCCGCGTGTCGCCCACCACTGCTACCGGCGAGTCGAGGTCGGGCAGCTGTGCGACCACGGTCGCTTCGGACAGCCGCCCAAGGAACTGCAGGTATGGGAAGAGCGGCGCGAGCCGCGCCTGGTTGCCCTCGGCGAGCACCGGCACCCGCTCGCCCGGCGAGAGGTTCATCTCGCTCCGGAGGTTCCGGCAGGCGTTGGTCAGCGCCATCAGCGTTTCCGCCTCGCGCTCGGCGGCCTCGTCGATCTTCGCCGGCTCCGACTTCGGATAGCGCGCGACTACGATGCTGTCGCCACTCTTCCCGACGAGGCTGGCCACCTTCTGCCACAGCTCCTCGGTGATGAACGGGATGACAGGGTGCGCGAGCCGCAGCACCGTCTCGAGCACGCGCACGAGCGTCCGGCGCGTGCCTCGTTGCTGCGCTTCGTCGCCGCCCTGGAGCTGGACTTTCGCGAGCTCGACGTACCAGTCGCAGTACTCGTCCCACACGAAACGGTAGATCGCGGTTGCGACATTGTCGAGACGGTAGTCGGCGAACGCCTTCTCGACCTCGGCCTCGGTGCGCTGCAGCCGGCTCACGATCCAGCGGTCGACGAACGACAGCGTCACCGGCTTCGCCTCGTCCTGGCCACAGTCCTTGCCCTGGGTGTTCATGAGGACGAACCGCGTCGCGTTCCACAGCTTGTTGCAGAAGTTGCGGTAGCCCTCGCAGCGCTTGAAGTCGAAGTTGACATTGCGGCCGAGCGTCGCGTACGCCGCCATCGTGAAACGCAGCGCGTCCGCGCCGTAGGCGGGGATGCCCTCCGGGAATTCCTTCTTCGTGCGCTCGCCCACGAGCGGTGCCGTCTCGGGGCGGCGGAGGCCGGTGGTCCGCTTCTCCAGCAGGGGTTCGAGCGCGATGCCGTCGATCAGATCGACCGGGTCGATCACGTTGCCCTCGGACTTCGACATCTTCGCGCCGTCATGGTCGCGCACGATGCCGTGAATGTAGACGTCGCGGAACGGCACCCGGCCGGTGAAGTGGGTCGTCATCATGATCATCCGCGCGACCCAGAAGAAGATGATCTCGTAGCCGGTGACGAGCACCGAGGACGGGAGATAGAGCTCGTACGCTTTCTTGTCGTCGCCCTGCGGATCCGGCCAGCCGAGCGTCGAGTGGCAAACGAGCGCCGAGGAGAACCAGGTGTCGAGCACGTCCGGGTCGCGCCGCAGCGCCCCGGTGAATCCGGCCGCGCGCGCCTGCGCGCCCGCCGCCGTCTCGTCGCGGGCGACGTAGATCCGGCCGGCGTCGTCGTACCACGCCGGAATCTGGTGGCCCCACCAGAGCTGGCGCGAGATGCACCAGTCCTGGATGTTGGTGAGCCACTGGTTATAGGTGTTGACCCAATTCTCGGGGAAGAACCTGACCTTGCCCTCGGTCACGACATCGAGCGCGACGCCGCCGATCGACCGGCCGGGGAAGAGCGTGCCCTCGGGCGCGGGCTTCGACATCGCGACGAACCACTGGTCGGTCAGCATCGGCTCCACGACCGCGCCGGTGCGGCCGCAGCGCGGCACCGTCATCCGGTGCGGCTTGACCGATCCGAGGAGGCCGAGCCCCTTCAGGTCCTCGACGATGCGCTTGCGGGCGTCGTAGCGATCCAGCCCGCGGTACCTTGCCGGCGCGTTGTCGTTGATCTTCGCATCGAGCGTGAGGACGCCGATCTGCGGCAGCCCGTGCCGCTGCCCGACCTGGTAATCGTTGAAGTCGTGCGCGGGCGTGATCTTCAGGGCGCCGGTGCCGAACGCCTTGTCGACGTAGGCGTCGCCGATGACCGGGATCTCGCGGTCGGCGAGCGGAAGGACGACGCGCTGGCCGATCAGGTGCTTGTAGCGCTCGTCTTCCGGATTCACCGCCACGGCGAGGTCGCCGAGCATCGTCTCCGGGCGGGTGGTCGCCACGGTGAGACCGCGCAGACCGCCGATCGGACCGCCCGCGAACGGATACGTGATGTGCCAGAGGCTGCCGTCTTCCTCCTCGCTCTCGACCTCGAGGTCGGACACCGCGGTGAGCAGCACCGGGTCCCAGTTCACCAGCCGCTTGCCGCGGTAGATGAGCCCCTGCTCGTGGAGCCGCACGAACGTCTCGGTGACGACGCGCGAGAGCTTCGGGTCCATCGTGAAGTACTCGCGAGCCCAGTCGCAGGACGCGCCGAGCCGGCGCATCTGCTCGGTGATCGTCGAGCCGGACTGCTCCTTCCACGCCCACACCTGCTCGACGAACTTCTCGCGCCCGAGCTCGCCGCGCGAGGTGCCCTGCGCCTCGAGCTGGCGCTCGACCACGATCTGCGTCGCGATCCCGGCGTGGTCGGTGCCGGGCAGCCAGAGCGTGTTGAAGCCGCGCATCCGGTGATAGCGGGTGAGCGCGTCCATGATCGTCTGGTTGAACGCGTGGCCCATGTGCAGCACGCCGGTCACGTTCGGCGGCGGCAGCTGGATGCAGAACGCGGGCTTGCCGGCGTCCAGCCCGGCGGCGAAGTAGCCGCGGCGCTCCCACTCGGCGTACCAGCGCGACTCGATCGCGGCCGGATCGAAGCTCTTCGCGAGTTCCATGCGGTGCGCGGCTAGCGCTCGCCCCTGAGCCGCGCGGTCTCGGCGGCGATCACCTCGGCCATCGCGTCGCGCACCGCACCCCGGACCTCGGCCTCGATCACCTTGCGCGTGAGGCTCATGATCTCCTCGACCTTGGCGCCGAGACGCTCGTGCACCTTCGACTCGACCAGGCGCTCGAACTCCGGGCCGAGGAGGGCGAGGAGCTCGAGGCGGAGATCGCGCTCGATCCGAACGAGGTCCTCCTCGCTGAGCGGCGGCGCAGGCGCGGGTGGGGCGGCCGGAGCGTGCGCTTCGGATACCACGTCGGTGAGCACCGGGAACTCGACCGGCGGCTCGGGGCGTTGCGCCGCGCGCGCCGCGCGGTGACGCTGCAGGAGCGCGTCGGCCTTTCCGAGGACGTCGTTATCGGCCATTGCGCCTCAACTCGACCCCGCCGCCGCAGCGAGGTTGTGCGTGTGGATCTCGTAGCCGCGGTCGCGGTAGAAGCGGAAGCGTTCCCGCGCGGCGCGCTTGTCGTCCTCGTCCCGGGTCACGATCTCGACCAGCCGCCGGAAGCGCGCGAACGCGGGGGGCCATTCCGTCGCGAGATTGACGAGCACTTCGTCGTGCGGGGCGTCTTCCGCACCGCGTGCGATCACGACCGGCGTCTCCGCCGCGAGGCGGTGCCCGGCGACGACGTGGGGCAGGAATCCGATCGCGGGGGTCGTCCACATCAGCTTGTCCAGCGCCGCGGCGGTGTCGCCATCGGGAGCATAGACGAGCACGCGCAGCTTCTGCGACACGGCCTTCGCCGCCAGCCGGCACGCCACGCGCAGCCGGTCATCGGCATCGACGTAGAAATCTATCCTTGTCATCCGGTGGACCGCCGCCGCGGTCCGCACCCTCGCGGCGGCTGTTGAACAGCTCTTTCGCGAGTTCCGTCATCGCGCCGCCCGATTGCCGTCATCGCTTCGTGGCCCTGCCGAGCAGGAATGTCGTCAGCAGTGGGACCGGCCTGCCCGTCGCGCCCTTGTTCTTGCCCGAAGTCCAGGCCGTACCGGCGATGTCGAGATGCGCCCACGGATACTTGCCGGTGAAGCGCGAGAGGAAGCACGCCGCGGTCACGCTACCCGCCGGCCGGCCGCCGATGTTCGCGAAGTCCGCGAACGGGCTCTTGATCTGCTCCTGGTAGTCGTCCCAGAGCGGCATGTGCCAGACGCGGTCCCAGCTGTTCCGTCCGGCCGCGACGAGCTCGTCGGCGAGCTCGTCGCGATTCGCGAAGAGCCCGCTCGCCACGTGGCCGAGCGCGATCACGCACGCGCCGGTGAGCGTCGCGATGTCGACAACGGCCGCGGGCCCGAACCGCTCGGCGTAGGTCAGCGCGTCGCACAGGATGAGACGGCCCTCCGCGTCGGTGTTGAGGATCTCGACCGTCTGGCCGGACATGCTCTTGACGATGTCGCCCGGCTTCGACGCCGCGCCCCCGGGCATGTTCTCGGTCGTCGGGACGAGCCCGATGACGTTGAGCCTGGGCTTGAGCTCCGCGACCGCACGGAACGTGCCGAGCACGCTCGCCGCGCCGCACATGTCGAACTTCATCTCGTCCATCTCGGCGGCCGGCTTGAGCGAGATGCCGCCGGTGTCGAAGGTGATTCCCTTGCCGACGAGCACGACCGGCTTCGCAGTCTTCGCCCCGCCGTGGTAGCGGAGCTCGATGAACTTCGGGGGCTGCCGCGAGCCCTTCGCGACCGAGAGCAGCGCGCCCATCCCGAGCTTCTCCATGTCGCGTCGCTCGAGCACTTCGACGCCGAACTTCTGCTCGCGGGCGAGCCTCTCCGCCTGCTCCGCGAGATAGGCGGGGGTGCAGACGTTGCCGGGCAGGTTGCCGAGATCCTTGGCGAGCGCGACGCCGGCCGCGATCGCTCGACCCTCGGCGGTGCCGCGCTCCGCGGCCGCTTCCGCCGGCTTCCGCGCGACTCCGAAGACGACCGACTTGAGCGTGCGCGGCGGCGTCTTCTTGCTCTTCATCGCATCGAAGCGGTAGAGCGCCTCGGCGGCCCCGAGCGCGGCATGACGCGCGCGCCACGCCGCATCGCGCTCCTTCACCGGCAGCTCGCCGAAACAGAGCACGAGCTCGGCCGCGCCGGTGTCGGCGGCCGCGGCCACCGCGCCACGCACTGCCTCCCGGTATTCCTTCGGTCCGAACCCCGATTCGGCTCCCAGCCCGACGAGCAGGACGCGCTCCGCGGCCGTGCCGGCCGGCTTGAAGAGCAGCCGCGTCGTCCCGGACTTGCCCTCCATGTCGCCCTGCTTGAGACGCTCGCGCAGCGCGCCGCGCGTCGCGCGGTCGAGGGCGTCCGCGGCGGACGAGAGCTTGCGCGACTCGAACACGCCGACCGCGAGACACGGCGTTGCGGTCTTCTCCGGCGCCAGGGCTTTCGTGCTAAATTCCAATCGACTCTCCCTTGAACGTTCGATTCCTCTGGAGCGCGCGCGTCGTGCCCGCCGAGGCGAGTCGGATTATCCCCGCTCCGAATCACCCGCGTCAAAGCCGGCGGTCGCCGGGAACCACCCGATGCATCCGCCTGTCCACCGCCACATGACTTCGCTCCGGACCGGCCGGTGATCTTCCAGCGCTCCCTGCTGCGCGAAGTCGGCAACTACGCGGCGGCCGTGTTCTCGGTGCTGTTCGCGATCACCGTCACCAGCCAGCTCGTGCGGATGCTCGCGCGCGCGGCCGGCGGCAAGCTCCCGTCGGATGCGATCCTCGCCCTGCTCGGCTTCACCGCGCTCAACTACCTCCCGATCCTCTTCGCGCTGACGCTGTTCGTGTCGGTGCTGATGGCCGTCTCGCGCAGTTACCGCGACTCGGAGATGGTCGTGTGGTCCGCGTCCGGGCTGCCGCTCACCGCGTGGGTGAAGCCGGTGCTGATCTTCGCCGCGCCGATCGTGCTCCTGATCATGCTGCTCGCGCTCTTCCTGACGCCGTGGGCGAACGGCCGGGCGGACGAGTACCGCCGCAACCTCGAGAGCCGCGAGGACGTCGCGCGCATCGCCCCGGGCGTGTTCCGCGAGTCGTCGAACGCCGAGCGGGTCTTCTTCGTCGAGGCTGTCGATGGCACGGAGAACGTCGTTCGCAACGTGTTCATCGCGAACAACCAGCGCGGCCGGAGCGGCGTGACGGTGAGCCGCGAAGGCTTCATCGAGTCGGCCGAGAACGGCGACCGCTTCGCGGTCCTGCTGAACGGGCGGCAGTACGACGGCATCCCGGGCACCGGCGAGTACCGCGTGACCGAGTTCGAGCGCTACGCCGCGCGGATCAAGACGAAGGAGGCGCGCGCGGCCTCGCAGCGCCCGAAGACCGCCCCGACGCTCGAGCTGCTCGAGTCGAGGGACCGGGAGTTGCGCGCCGAGCTGATGTGGCGCATCGGGCTGCCGCTGGTCGCGCTGAACCTCTCGCTGCTCGCGATCCCGCTCGCGTTCGTGAACCCGCGCGCGAGCCGGTCGGTGAACCTGATCTTCGCCGTGTTCGCCTACATGGTCTACAGCAACCTGCTCAGCATCGTGCAGGCGTGGGTCGCGCAGGGGCGCGTCCGGTTCGAGGTCGGGTGGTGGGTGCTGCACGCGGCGATGCTCGGCCTGACCGCGTTCCTGTTCCTGTGGCGCAACACCCTCGGGTTCAAGCTCTGGCTGCGGCGATGAGGACGATCACCCGCTATCTCGCGCGCGAGATCTACAAGGCGACGGCGTTCGTCTTCCTTGCGTTCCTTTCGCTCTTCATGTTCTTCGACCTGATCAACGAGCTCGACGACGTTGGCAAGGGTAGCTACCGCCTGGTACATGCGTTCGCGTACGTCCTGCTGTCGGTGGGCGGGCACGTCTACGAGCTGTTCCCGATCGCGGTGCTCATCGGCACGCTGGTCGCGCTGTCGACGCTCGCGGCGAACAGCGAGTACACGGTGATGCGCGTCTCCGGCCTGTCGCCGCTGCAGGCGGCGGGCACGCTCGCCCGCATCGGCATGGTGTTCGTGGTGCTTGCGGTCGTCTTCGGCGAGCTCGTCGGACCGGTGTCCGAGCGGGCGGCGCAGCGCCTGCGGCTCGACCGGCTCGGTGCCTCGGTCAGCTCGGAGCTCCGCACCGGGCTGTGGGTCAAGTCGGACACGCAGTTCGTGAACATCGGCGAGGTGTCGCCCGACGCCACGCTGAAGCGCGTGAAGATCTACGACTTCGACCCGAACTTCCGGCTGCTCTCGATCAGCCAGGCGGCGAGCGGCCGCTACGCCGGCGCGAACAAATGGCAGCTCGCGAGCGTCACGCAGACGCAATTCGGCGACAACGGCGCGAGCGTGCGCACGCTGCCGGCCCTGGAATGGACGTCGGTCGTGACGCCCGACATGCTCAACGTGCTGCTGGTGGTGCCGGAGAAGCTGTCGGCGTGGGGGCTGTACCAGTACACGCAGCACCTCGAGGCCAACAAGCAGCGGAGCGAACGCTACGAGATCGCGCTGTGGAAGAAGCTCGTCTACCCGTTCGCCGCGCTCGTGATGATGGCGCTCGCGCTGCCGTTCGCGTACGTCCAGGTCCGCACCGGCGGCGTCGGGGTGAAGCTCTTCGCCGGGCTGATGATCGGCGTGTTCTTCCACTTCCTGAATGCGCTCTTCTCGCACGTCGCCGTGCTCGAGCGCTGGCCGCCGTTCGCGGCCGCGGCGGCGCCTAGCGCGCTGTTCCTGCTCGCGGCGGTGGCGATGATGTGGTGGGTGGAGCGGCGCTGACCGGTTCGGCCGGGACGATCCGGGTCCCGGCGAGCCGGTCGTGGAGAAACTGCCGGTCGCGATCGACCGCGCTCCAGAGGAGCGTTGCCAGGCCGGGCGCGATGGCGAGCCAGGCGGCGGGTTCGTGCGGATACCGCAGGAGGACGAGGGCCGCGACCGCGCTCGAACCGAGCGCGAGCGCCGCAACGACGTAGCGCAGGATCGCCCGCGAAGTCGCGAGCGGCGCGCCGTTCGCGTCGACCACCCGCAGCTTCCACGCCTTCATCGGCAGCGTCTGTCCGCCGCGGCGCCAGCACCAGACGAAGTAGAGGCCAACGACGAGGACGAGATAGCACTGGAAGAGACGCTGCGGGAGACCCTCCAGGCGGCCAGTCGCGGCGCCGGCGAACGGGAAGCTCGCGATCAGCAGGATTGCCACCACGACGAGCCCCTCGTAGACCATCGCGGCTAGCCGCCGGACGAGCGGCGCGGCGGTGCGCGACGGCATTCCCGCTTCGCCGGCTGGCGTCATGCGGAGAGTGCGATTACTGCTGTTGGGGTGAGGGGGTTGCCGCTACGGGCTGGGTGGTGCCGGCGGCGGACTGGGTGTCCGGCGCGGGCTGAGCGCCGTCCGCCGGCTGGGCACCTTCGGGGGGGGCACTTTCGGCAGGCGGTGTCGATTCCTGGGCGGGAGCGGCTGGCGGCTTCTGGGCGAGTTCCTGCTTGTACTGGTCCCACTTATCGCGGATCGCTTGGCGCTCTTTGGGGGGCAGCTGCTCGAACTCCCGGTACTTGTCGCGCGCGGCGCGGCGCTGGTCGGGCGTCAGGGTCGCCCACTCCTGCATGCGCTTTTGCAGCCGCGCCTGCTCCTCGGGCTTCATTTTCGGGTAACGCTGCGTGACGAGGATCCACTTCTGCTTGCGCAGCGGGTCGAGCTTGTCCCACTCGCCCTGGATCGGGGCGAGGATCTTCTGCTGCTCCGGGGTGAGCTGCCCCCAGGCGGGGTTTTGCTTGCTGGACTGGGCGTTGGCGACGGAAAGGCCGAGGCAGAGCGCGAGGGCTATTCCGAGGTGCGCTTTAGCCATGCCTGAAAGTCCTCGTCGAGATAAGCCTTGATCGGGAGGTCGCCGGTGAGGAGCCTGCTGTCGATCTCCTCGATTTCCGCCGCCCGCTGCGCGACTTGACTTGCCGCGCGCTGAGCTTCCTGCCACTGCTGGAGGCCGATCGCCGCCGCGACGAGGAATGCGGCGGGGAGCAGGATCCGGGTGAGGAAGTAGCTTGGGCCGCTCATCGAGGCACCGCCCCGGCCGGCCCCGGCGAGCGCGACCTCGCCCACGGGCGCCCGATGCCGCTCGAGCGCGTGCTCCCGAGCGACCTTCAGGCGTGCGATCGCCTCGGGCGACAGCCCTAGGCCGGCGTCCAGCGCTTGCTTGACCGTCCGGGCGAGTTCCAACTCGTTCACAGCTCGATACCTCTGGCCTTGAGCGCGGCCGCCAGGGTGTGCGCTGCGCGTGAGCAATGCGTCTTCACGCTGCCCTCCGAGCATCCCATCACGGCAGCGGTTTCGGCCACGTCCAATTCCTCCCAATAACGAAGCAGAAACGCCTCGCGTTGACGGGCGGGGAGTTTCCGGATTTCCTTCTCAATCAAATCAAATAGTTGCGCCTGCTCCAGCTGCGCGTCCGGACCCCCTTCGCGATTAGGACCGGCGGCAATTTCCAAAGTTTCCAGCGGATCGGCGTCCTCATCGTCTCGGTGCGGTGTAAGCGCGGAGAGGAGCGTTGTCCAGAGCGATCGCACCTTCCGCCTGCGGAAAAAATCACGGATGGCGTTCTGCAGGATGCGCTGGAAGAGGAGCGGCAGCTCGGCCGGGGGTTTGTCGCCGTAACGCTCCGCGAGCCGCATCATCGCATCCTGGACGATGTCGAGCGCAGCCTCGTGGTCGCGGACGGCGAACAGCGCCTGCTTGAAGGCGCGGCGTTCGACGCCGGCGAGGAACTCGGAGAGTTCGGTGCGCGAGGCCAGGGGTGGCGTCCCTTTTCTAGGCGCGCCGCGGCGCGCACGACCCGCTGGAGGAGGATGGCGCGCGATAGTATCAAATGGGGTTTTGGCGCGAGCCGGTCCGTGCCCGGTGCGGGGACGAACTACAGGGCCCGATGGCGCTTCCTGCCGCGATGCTTGACCAAACCGCAGTGAGCCTTTAACTTCTCTAGTTTCCCGGCAGTTTTCACCAAATATTCAACAGAATAGGGGTTGAGATGGACCCAGGCACGAAGCTCGCCGTGCCCGAACTCACCGGCGCCGAGATCGTCATCCACTGCCTGCAGGCCGAGGGCGTGGAAGTCGTCTTCGGCTATCCCGGCGGGGCGGTGCTCTTCATTTACGACGAGCTCTTCAAGCAGGACAAGGTGAAGCACGTGCTGGTCCGCCACGAGCAGGGCGCGACCCACGCTGCGGACGGTTATTCCCGGGCGGGCAACAAGGTCGGCGTCTGCCTGGTGACCTCCGGGCCCGGCGTCACCAACGCGGTCACCGGGATCGCGACGGCGTACATGGACTCGATCCCGATGGTGATCATCAGCGGGCAGGTCCCGACCCACGCCATCGGGCTCGACGCGTTCCAGGAGTGCGACGCGGTGGGCATCACCCGGCCGTGCGTCAAACACAACTTCCTGGTGAAGGACGTGAGGGACCTCGCGCCGACGATCAAGAAGGCGTTTCACATCGCCCGGACCGGTCGGCCCGGGCCAGTGCTGGTCGACATCCCGAAGGACGTCACGACCCAGACCTGCCGGTTCGAGTACCCGGAGACGGTGGGCATGCGCTCCTACAACCCGACGGTGAAGGGACATCCCGGGCAGATCAAGAAAGCGGTCCAGCTGCTCCTCGAGGCGAAACGGCCGATGGTGTACACCGGCGGCGGGGTGATCCTGTCCGACGCCGCGCCGCAGCTCGCGCGGCTCGTCCGGGCGCTCGGTTTCCCCTGCACGAACACGCTGATGGGCCTTGGCGGCTACCCCGCGACCGACAAGCAGTTCCTCGGCATGCTCGGCATGCACGGCACGTACGAGGCGAACATGGCGATGCAGCACTGCGACGTGCTGCTCGCCGTCGGCGCGCGGTTCGACGACCGCGTGATCGGCAACCCGAAGCACTTCGGCCAGGTGCCGCGCCGGATCATCCACGCCGATATCGACCCGTCCTCGATCTCGAAGCGCGTCAAGGTCGACGTCCCGATCGTCGGCAACGTGCGCGAGGTGCTCGACGAGTTCCTGAAGCAGCTCGAGGGCCAGACGCAGAAGGTCGATCAACGTGCGCTCGCCGCGTGGTGGGCGCAGATCGCCGAGTGGCGGGCGAAGGACTGCCTGCGCTACGACCGCTCGTCGAAGGTGATCAAGCCGCAGTTCGTCATCGAGAAGCTGTACGAGGTGACGAAGGGCGAGGCGTTCGTGACCTCCGACGTGGGGCAGCACCAGATGTGGGCGGCGCAGTTCTACAAGTTCGACCGGCCGAAGCGCTGGATCAACTCCGGCGGGCTCGGCACGATGGGTTTCGGCCTGCCCGCGGCGATGGGCGCGCAGTTCGCGAATCCCGGCGCGACGGTTGCGTGCGTCACCGGCGAGTCGAGCATCCAGATGTGCCTGCAGGAGCTCTCGACCTGCAAGCAGTACCGCCTGCCGATCAAGGTCGTCAACCTGAACAACCGCTACATGGGCATGGTGCGCCAGTGGCAGGAGTTCTTCCACGGCAACCGCTACTCCGAGTCCTACATGGACGCGCTGCCGGACTTCGTGAAACTTGCGGAGGGCTACGGCCACCGCGGCGTGCTCGTCGAGCGTCCGGAGGACGTCGAGCCGGCGCTGCGCGACGCGTTCGCCCGGAAGAACGAGCTCGTGTTCATGGACTTCGTCACCGACCAGACGGAGAACGTGTTCCCGATGGTCCCGGGCGGGAAGGGGATCTCCGAGATGATCCTCGCCGAAGAGCTGTGAGCGGGCGCGCCGGACAACGACGATGAACGCTCCCACTTCCCCGCCGGGCGCGAGCCCCTACACGCTGCCGACCGGCGAGCCGGTGGCGATGCGCCACATCATCTCCATCCTGCTCGAGAACGAGGCCGGCGCGCTGTCGCGCGTGGCGGGCCTCTTCTCGGCGCGGGGCTACAACATCGAGTCGCTGACGGTCGCGCCGACCGAGGACGCTTCGCTCTCGCGCATGACGATCGTGACGGTCGGCTCGGACGACGTGATCGAGCAGATCACCAAGCAGCTGAACAAGCTGATCGAGGTCGTGAAAGTGGTCGATCTCTCCGAGGCGCCGCACATCGAGCGCGAGCTGATGCTGATCAAGGTGCGGGCGACCGGCAAGGATCGCGAAGAGATGAAGCGCATGGCCGACATCTTCCGCGGCCGCATCCTCGACGTGACCGAGACGACCTACACGATCGAGCTCACCGGCACCGGCTCCAAGCTCGACGCGTTCATCGAGGCGCTCGACAAGACCGCGATCCTCGAGACCGTCCGCACCGGCGCATCCGGTATCGCCCGCGGCGAGCGGGTCCTTAGGGTCTGACGGCGCGGCGCGCGGCTCGCGCGCGCCGCCGCCATTCGTCCATCCAGCACGCTCCAGCACATACGAGGACATCATGAAGGTCTACTACGACAAAGATGCCGATCTTTCGCTGATCAAGGACAAGAAGGTCGCGATCGTCGGCTACGGCTCGCAGGGCCACGCGCACTCGCTCAATCTCAAGGACTCGGGCATCGCGGTGACGGTCGCCCTGCGCAAGGGCGGCCCGTCCTGGGACAAGGCGAAGAACGCCGGGCTCGCGGTAAAGGAGATCGGCGAGGCGGTGAAGGGCGCCGACATCGTGATGGTCCTGCTCCCCGACGAGCACCATCCGGCGATCTACAAGGAGCACATCGAGCCCAACATCAAGAAGGGCGGGTCGCTCGCCTTCGCCCACGGCTTCAACATCCACTTCGCCCAGATCCAGCCCCGCGCCGACCTCGACGTGTGGATGGTCGCGCCGAAGGCGCCCGGGCACACCGTGCGCTCCACCTACGCGCAGGGCGGCGGCACGCCGATGCTGATCGCGCTCCACCAGAATCCGTCGGGGCGGGCGCGCGACGTCGCGCTGTCGTACGCCGCGGCGATCGGCGGCGGCCGCGCCGGCATCATCGAGACGAGCTTCAAGGAAGAGACCGAGACCGACCTCTTCGGCGAGCAGACGGTGCTCTGCGGCGGCTGCGTCGAGCTGGTGAAGGCCGGGTTCGAGGTGCTGGTCGAGGCCGGCTATGCGCCCGAGATGGCGTACTTCGAGTGCCTGCACGAGCTGAAGCTGATCGTCGACCTCATGTACGAGGGCGGGATCGGCACCATGAACTACTCGATCTCGAACAACGCCGAGTACGGCGAGTACCTCACCGGGCCGAAGATCATCACGCCCGAGGTCAAGGACGCGATGCGCGCGGCGCTCGGCCGCATCCGCACCGGCGAATACGCGCGCGAGTTCGTGCTCGAGAACCGCGCCGGCGCGCCGGTGCTGCTCGCGCGCCGGCGGCTGACCGCCGAGCACGAGATCGAGAAGGTCGGCGCGAAGCTGCGCGAGATGATGCCGTGGATCAAGCAGAACCGGCTCGTCGACACGTCGAAGAACTAGCGCGGTTGGGCGCTTATCCGCATCCGATCATCGCCCGCGAAGGCTGGCCGTTCGTCGCTACGGCCGTGATCGCTGCGGTTGCGGCGACCTGGTTCTTCGGCGGGTGGTGGTCGGCCCCGCTCTGGCTCGCGGTCGCATTCGTCGTCCAGTTCTTCCGCGATCCGGCGCGGGCGATCCCCGGTAACGTCCGGACGGTCGTTTCGCCGGCCGACGGCCGCATCGTCGCGGTCGAGAGCGCCGAGGATCCGTACCTCAAGCGCGCGGCGACCAAGGTGAGCGTGTTCATGAACGTCTTCAACGTTCATTCGAACCGCTCGCCGGTGGACGGCGAAGTACGGCAGTCCTGGTACAACCCGGGCGCGTTCGTGAACGCGGCGCTCGACAAGGCGTCGGTGGAGAACGAGCGCAGCGCGCTGTGGTTCAAGGCCGACGCCGGCCCGGATGTCACCTGCGTCCAGATCGCCGGGCTGATCGCGCGCCGGATACTCTGCTACGCGAAGGCGGGCGACCGTTTCCGCCGCGGCGATCGCTTCGGCTTCATCCGGTTCGGCTCCCGCGTCGACGTCTATCTGCCACCGGAGGCGCGCGTCCGGGTCGCGCTCGGCGAAAAGGTCCGGGCGGCGAGCACTGTCCTGGCCGAGCTCTGACCATGGCGGAGATGCACCCGCCCCGCAAGGGCCTGCTGCGGGGCACCCTCCGCCGACGCGGGATCTACATCCTGCCGAACCTGTTCACGACCGGGGTGCTGTTCGGCGGCTTCTACGCCATCGTCCAGGCGATGAACACTCGCTACGAGCACGCGGCGATCGCGATCTTCGTGGCGATGGTGCTCGACGGCCTCGACGGGCGGGTGGCGCGGCTCACGCGCACCCAGAGCGAGTTCGGCGCCGAGTACGACAGCCTCGCCGACGTCGTTGCCTTCGGCGCGGCGCCGGCGCTCGTGATGTACGAGTGGGCGCTGCGGCCCCTGGGGCGCCTCGGCTGGATCGCTGCGTTCGCGTATTGCGCCGCCACCGCGCTCCGGCTTGCGCGCTTCAACGTGAACACCGAAGTCGTCGACAAGCGCTACTTCCAGGGCCTGCCGTCCCCGGCGGCGGCGGCGCTCGTCGCCGGGTTCGTGTGGATCATCGACGACTTCGATCTGCAGCGCACCGATTGGCTGTTCGGCCTTGCCTGCGTCGTGACGCTGTTTGCCGCGGTCACCATGGTGACCAGCGTCCCCTTCTACAGCTTCAAGGACATCAACTTCCGCCGCAGCGTCCCGTTCTGGGCGGTGCTGGTGATCGTGCTCGGGCTGATCCTCGTGTCGGCGAATCCGCCAATGGTGCTGTTCGGTCTCTTCGTCGCATACGCGCTTTCCGGGTACGTGATCTGGGTCTGGAAATTCCGCAAGTCCCGATCTGCGTTTTAGCGTCGGCGGCGCCCCCGCGACGGGGGCCTTGCAGGCCCGGCCGGTTTGCCGCTATAGTCAGGGCCATGCCACGTCAAGCGCAATCGCTGACGCTCCTGCTTGTCCGCAGCCTGCTGCTCGGGCTGCTGCTGCGCCCCGCGCGCTAGCACACTCCTTTCCCCCAATTCGGTTCGTTTCGTCGCAGCGCGTCATGCGCGCTGCGGGACCCAACTTAAGGCCTTTCTCGGGAGGCGACCATGAGCAACAACCGGCTGATCATCTTCGACACGACGCTCCGCGACGGCGAGCAGAGCCCCGGCGCATCCATGACCCGCGAGGAGAAGCTGCGCATCGCCAAGCAGCTCGAGCGACTGCGCGTCGACGTGATCGAGGCCGGCTTTCCCGCCGCGTCGAACGGCGACTTCGACGCCGTGCGTGCCATCGCGAACACGATCAAGGACTCAGTCGTCGCCGGCCTCTGCCGCGCCAATGACCGCGACATCTCGCGCGGTGTCGAGGCGCTCAAGGGCGCGAAGGCCTGGCGCGTCCACACGTTCATCGCGACGAGCGCCCTGCACATGGAGAAGAAGCTCCGGATGACCCCGGAGCAGGTGCTCGAGGCGTCACGCCTGGCGGTGAAGTTCGCGCGCAACCACTGTCCGGACGTGGAGTTCAGCCCGGAGGACGGGAGCCGGTCGGACGTCGATTTCCTTTGCCGCGTGCTCGAGGCGGTGATCAAGGAGGGGGCGACGACGATCAATATCGCCGATACCGTCGGCTATGCCGTGCCGCAGCTGTTCGGCGAGTTCATCCGCAACCTGCGCGCGAAGATCCCGAACTCGGACAAGGCGACATGGTCGGTGCATTGCCACAACGATCTCGGCATGGCGGTGGCGAACTCGCTCGCCGGCGTGATGGTCGGCGGCGCGCGGCAGATCGAGTGCACCATCAACGGCCTCGGTGAGCGCGCCGGCAACACCTCGCTCGAGGAGGTGGTGATGGCGCTCAAGACGCGTCGCGACGTGTTCGGACTGGAGACGCGAATCGACACCACCCAGATCGTGCCGGCCTCGCGGCTCGTGTCGCAGATCACCGGGTTCGTCGTGCAGCCGAACAAGGCGGTCGTGGGCGCGAATGCCTTCGCGCACGCGTCCGGCATCCATCAGGACGGCGTCCTCAAGGCGCGCCAGACCTACGAGATCATGCAGGCGGAAGACGTCGGTTGGACGACGAACAAGATCGTGCTCGGCAAGCTCTCCGGCCGGAACGCCTTCAAGCAGCGCCTGAAGGAGCTCGGGATTGACCTCGAGAGCGAGGATGCGGTGAACATCGCGTTCCAGCGGTTCAAGGATCTCGCCGACAAGAAGGCCGACATCTTCGACGAGGACATCCATGCGCTGGTTTCCGACGAGGCGGCAACCGCGGAGCGCGAGCACTGGCGCCTCGTCTGGATGCAACAGGGGAGCGGGACCGGCGAGCGGCCGCACGCGACGATCGTGCTGAACGAGGGCGGCACCGAGCGTCGGGCCGAATCGAGCGGCGACGGCCCGGTGGACGCCACGTTCAAGGCGATCGAGAGCCTCGCGAAGAGCGGGACCGACCTGCTGCTCTACTCGGTGAACGCAGTGACGCAGGGCACCGAGTCGCAGGGCGAGGTGACGGTGCGGCTCTCGAAGGGCGGGCGGATCGTGAACGGCGTCGGCGCGGACACGGACATCATCGTCGCGTCGGCCAAGGCCTACGTGAGCGCGCTCAACAAGCTCACGAGCGGCGAGCGACTGAACCCGCAGCACGGCGGGACGCCCTGATCGGTCCACCCCGGCGGGGGGAGGGCGAGCGCGAGGGCCCCGCCGCGCTCGCCCCTTGCGCCCGCGGCGTCAGGGCGTCCGCGCCTCGCGTGCCATCGCGACGAGCGCTTCCCGGGCCTTCCCGGCGTTGGTGACCACGTCCGGGAACTCGAAGCGCAACGGGTGCCCGTCGGCGCGGACGTCGAAGCCGTCGCAGTCAATCCCGGTCATCTCGACCGCGACTGGCGTCACGCCGCGGTAGTGCCGGCAGTAGTCGGCGAGCGCGACCGTGTGGTCGGCGTTCATGTGCGCGACGATGTCCGCTTCCGCCTCGGCCAGGGAATTGGCCGGAGGCGCGAACTCCGCGGCGTCGATCCAGTCGATGCGCCCGAATCCCCGGACGAACAGCAGCCGCTTCGGCGCGATCGCCCAGAACGAGAAATCCCCGAGCGCGAGCAGTTCCTGCGCGGCCGGGAACTGACGCAGATACCTCGCCTGTGCTTCGCCGTCGTCGACGAGCCGAGCCGCATCGCCGGCCAGCGTGAGGCGTGCGCCCGACTGCACGTCGTCGGCGTAGTCGTGCACGATCAGGCTCGCGCGCGGATCGGCGACGAGGTTCCTCGTGTGCTCCGCGAGGGCGCTGACGAGGATCACCGGACGGCAGTCGCGGTCGAGCACGAACGGCACGATCGAGCCAAACGGGTAGCCGCCCAGCTTCGCCGACACGGTGGAGAGCACGCCGGAGCGATGTCCGCGCAGGTACCGGCGCGCGTCCTGGCCGGTGGTCATTTCCCCATCCGCCGGACGATGTCAGCGAGCCGGCGCCCGAGCACGATGCAGAGCGCCTTCTCGGTCTCGTCGATCGCACGGTCGGAGGCCGCGCCGGCGACGTGACTCGCGCCGTAAGGTGTGCCGCCGCTCGCCGTGGCCATCAGTCCCGGCTCGGTGTAGGGCAGGCCGACGATCACCATCCCATGGTGGAGGAGCGGCAGCATCATCGAAACCAACGTCGTCTCCTGACCACCGTGCAGGCTCGAACTCGACGAGAAGACCGCAGCCGGCTTGCCGGAGAGCGCCCCGCGCAACCAGAGCTCGGCCGTGCCGTCCCAGAAATACTTCATCGGCGCGGCCATGTTGCCGAAGCGCGTCGGACTGCCGAGCGCGAGCCCGGCGCATGCCTCGAGATCGGCGAGCTCGCAATACGGGGCGCCCGAGTCGGGCACCGCGGGTGCCACCGCTTCGGACACGGCCGATACTTTCGGCACCGTGCGCAGCCGCGCCCGCATCCCGTCGACCCGCTCGATGCCGTGCGCGACCCAGCGCGCCATGTCGCGCACCGCGCCGTAGCGGCTGTAATAGAGGACGAGGACGTCGGGCATCGTGCACGGGAAGCGGCGAAGGCGGCTGCTATTATACGAAGCGTCCTGCCAGGACCCTCCGCCACGCCGGTGCGCACTCGCCTCCAGCTCCTCGGCCGCTTCGCCGGCCACGTCGGCCGGCGATTCGCCGGCGACCGCTGCTTCAGTCTCGCCGGTGGTCTTGCCTACACGTCGCTGCTCGCGCTCGTGCCGCTGATCACGATCGCGCTGACCGTCATCGCGGCGTTCCCCGTGTTCGAGCATCTCATGCAGGGCATCGATTCGTTCTTCGCCGAGAACATGCTGCCGCCCGCGCTGGCGAAGTCGGTCACCCGTTACATCAACCAGTTCACCGACAACGCCGGGCGTCTCACTGCAGTGGGCGTGCTGTTCCTGGGCGTGACCGCAATCATGCTGATGACGACCATCGAGACCGCCTTCAACGCGATCTGGCGCGTGCGGCGCCCGCGCCCGGTCGTCGTGCGCGTGCTCGTGTACTGGGGGGTGCTGACCCTCGGCCCGCTGCTGATCGGGGCGAGCCTGACCGTCACTTCGTACGTGGTCGGTGCCTCGCTCGGCTACGCGAGACAGATCCCGGGTGCCGCGGCGCTGCTGCTCGGCCTGGTGCCGCTCGCGCTTACCGCTATCGCGTTCATGCTCGTGTACCTCGTCGTCCCGAACCGGCGGATCGATGTCAAGCACGCGGCGATCGGCGGCGGTGTCGCTGCAGTCGTGTTCGCGCTGGTGCAGCACGGCTTCGGCGTCTACATCTCGAAGGTGCCGAGCTATGCGCTTGTCTACGGCGCTTTCGCGACCGTTCCGATCTTCCTGCTGTGGATCTACCTGTCGTGGGTCGTGACGCTGCTCGGTGCGGAGATCGCGGCCGCACTTCCCGACTTGCATGTGCTGCGTGACGGGGCGTCGACGCGGCCCGGTACGGAATTCCGGGACGCGCTCGAGATCCTGCGGGTGCTGGTGCGCGCGCAAGGCGAGACGCGCACCCTGCGGACCCGGGAAGTACTCGCCGCAGCGCGCGTCCCGCGGGAGGCGGGCGAGCGGCTGCTCGAGGAGCTCGCGGCGGGCGGGTGGCTCGCCCGGGTGGTGGGCGACCGGTGGACGCTCGCCTGCGATCCCGACGAGGTCACGATCGCACAGGTCTATGACCGCCTGGTCTTCGCCGGCTCGGGCAGTTGGCACGGTAGCGACATCGTGATCGACGGCGTGATGGAGCGCGCGGCGGCCGGGGCCGGCCGGGCGATCAACGCGCCGCTACGGGCGCTCGTGCACGACGAGAAAACGTCGCCTCCAAAACGTACGGGGCGCCAGGAGGATCCGGCGCCCCGCACGGTCGGAAGTGCTGTGGACGGTTAGCTAACGGCGCTGAACTGAACGAGCTGGACGCTCACCGTCCGCTCCAGCAGCCGCGTCGCCCGCACTCGCAGCTTCGACTGCAGGTCGCCGAGCGACAGCTCGCAGGTCGAGTCGAGCGGGAAGAGCGGCGCGAGGATCGCCGGTGCCTGGTTGAGCGACGGCACCTCGGGCAGCAGCAGGACGTGTTCCGACTCCTGCGACGGGCCGCGGGTCTTGCGGATCGACACCGGCCGTGCGGTCGGCGCGAGTTCTTCGAGACCGAGCTCCAGGTGTTCGGGATTGTCGGAGAGCACCCAGCGCACGACGCAGATGTGGCAGGTGTGGCTGTCGCGCGTCCGCAGGCCGAGCACCTCGCCGACGCGGATCGGCTCGATCGGCCCCTTGACGTGCATTAGCGCGAAGCCGCGCGGGCTTTCGTTCGTCACCATCCATTCACCCGCGCTCGGCTTGGTCGTGCCGCGCGAGTTGAGGAACTCCCAGATGCCGCGGATGCCGACGCAGACTTCCACGCGCGCGTGCGTGCGCAACCGCGTGAAGCGGCGGTTCGGTACGGCGCCCCAGTGCTTGACGAGCCGGCCCATCAGGTCCCGGAACGCGGCGTCTGCCGCATCCTCGGGCAACCCTACGGCCACTGCGGTTTCGCCTGCCGACAGCCGCGCGAGCTGGTCGAGCAGGTGCTCGGCGAGTGGCAGCGTGTTCAGCAGCAGGTCATGCGGTTGCGGCACCGGGTGGTGGCGCTTCGACAGCGCGTAACCCGGCACATCGCGCTGTGCCTTGATGAGGAACAGGCCCTGCCCGCTCTTCTGCTGGCCGGCCGGGCCGAGCACCGACTGGTGACTGAAGCGCTCGAGCCAGGCAGCTACGCGATCGAGGTCGCCCTGCATGAGCTTGAGCGGCTCGGCGAACGCCAGCAGCAGCGCACTGCGGTAGACCGAAAGCGGCGTCTCGCCGCCTTCGACCAGCGCCCGGTTGGCGAGCCCGCGCCGGAGCCCGAACTGATAGAGCTCGTGGAGCTCCGACCAGACGGACTTCGGGTTGGTCGCGTACATCCGGTAGCCGAGCTTGAGGCGCTGCGCGAGCATCTGCATGGCCCGCAGCACCGGAAGCAGCGCCCGGCCGCTCGAGGCGAAGCCGAAGAGCCGCCGCGACTGCTCGACGAGCAGCAGCTTGTAAGAGTAGGCGAGCTCGGTGAGGAGATCTTCCGCGAGCCCTGCGGAGCTCCGCGTCTGCAGCGAGAGCGGCAGCGTGCCGGACGCAAGCGCGGCGTCGAGGCGGGGCAGGAGGTGCTCGACGAAGCCGAGGATGCCCTCGGTGACGTCCTGGCGGAGCGTGATCCGGACCCGCCCGCGATTGAGCGGGGCGAGCTTCTCGAGGATCATGCGCCCCGCGGTGTGGGGGTCGTCCTTGGGCAGCGTGGCGAGCCAGCCCGGCACCTCTTCGGGTGCGAGCTCGAATCGCCTCGACTCGCCCTCGGCGGTCTGCGGCAGCGTCAAGTGCAGTGGCATCTCCGGCTCCTGTAGTCGATGTTATCGAGCGGCGTCCGTCGTGCGGACCTGCCCCCGGGGTCGCAAGGACCATGCCATTGAGTTGCCGGTGGCCCGTCGGACGCGGCTCCGGCCGTGACACCCTGCCGTTTCCCGGAACGGACGCCGGCCTGCTAAGCCCTGAAACGGCGCTCGTGACGTCGACTCGAATGCCGCGCCCGGAAGCTCGCGAGCGTCCAAACGTGCGTTCGGTCACAGGATCGCATCCGGGTCCCGCGCGACGCAAGCAGCCTGCCGGGGTCGCGCGCACTCGCTAACCGAAGTGCGGAGGCATTGTCGAGGGCCTGACACGTTCGCGACACCCGCGTCGGGGTCGCGGCATGAACCAGTTCACGGTGGCGCCGGGGCGCTCGCGCTCAGGCGGTCTGCGACGCGAAGACCTCGATCAGCTCGATGCTCGGTGTTTTCTCGATCACCCGGCTCGCCCGGAGATCCAGGCGCCCGCGACGATGGCGCAGGCTGAACGACTCGTTCGAGCGGAGGCGGTTGGGAGGTGCGACGACCGCTGGCGCGCGCTTTTGCGCCGGCATCTCGGGGAAGAACAGGATCGGCTCGGGCGCAACGCGTTCGGGCTGGGCGGGCTTGTAGACCGCAGGCACCACGACCGGCGCGAGCTGCTGCAACCCGAGCTCGAAGTGCTCGGGCGTGTTGGACAGGATCCACCGGACGAGGCACACATAGACCGACCCGCGGTCCTTGCCCTTGATCGCCACGATCTCGCCGACGTTGATCGGCGGCAGCGTGCCCGACATGTATTTGAGCGCGAAGCCGCGCGAGCTCTCGTTGGCGATGATCCACTCGCTCGCGCGTGCGGGGGCCTCGCGCTGGGTGATGTCGGCGGCCGGCGTGTCCTGGGGCGATTCGGCGCGCAGCACGCGCCAGATCTCGCGCAGGCCGACCCACAGCTCGACCCGCGGATGGAACCGCATGCGCGTGGCGCGTGCCTTGCGCTCGCCGCGCCAGTGCGTGATCAGGCGCTGCATCAGCTCCTGGTACGCGAGCCGGGCGGACTCCTCCGGCAGCCCGAGCGTGGCGGGCGGGACGCCGTCGTGGAGCTTCTTGAGCTGGGTCTGGAGGCGCTCGACGAGGCGGTGCGTCAGCAGGAGGAGCGCGCCGTTGTCGTATCCAGCGTCGGCGCGCTTGGCGTAGGCAACACCGGGCCGGTCGCGCCGCGGATCGACCGCGAAGACGCAAAGCGGGTCCGCCACCTTGCCGCCCGCGGAAAGCTCGGCGAGATCGGCGTTGGCAGCGAGAAAGGCCTGCACCCGGAGGAAGTCCCCGTGCATCAGCTTCGTCGGCTGCGCGAACGCAAGGAGCAGCGCGTCGCGGTAGACCCGCAGCGGCGAGGTCTGCGGCGCGTCGATTTCGCGGTCGGCGAACCCCCAGTCGCGCGCGACCTGGTAGAGCTGGTGCAGCTCGCTCCAGACGCCGCCCGGGTTGCGCGCATAGAGGCGCTGGCTGAGCTGGAGCCGGCGCGCGTGGAAGTCCATCGCACGGGTGAGCGGGACGTGGAGCTGGCCCTTGAAGCCGAGCGAGAGCCACGCCCGCGGCACGCGCAGGACGGCGCGGGAGTAGCCGAGCGCAAGCTCCTTCAGGAGCTTCTCGATGAAGTAGGCGACCTGCCGCAGATTCCCCGCGAGCGGCGGCTGTGCGCGGGCGATCCGACTCTCGAGCTGGGGCAGGAGCCAGTCGATGTGGTCGCGGAACATGTCGAGCAGCCGCAACCGCAGCCGGCTCTGCAGCTCCGCCTTGTTCACCTGCACCAGGCGGTCGATGAGGGCGCGGGCAGTGCCGGTGGCGTCGGCGGCCGAGAGCGACGACAGCCACCCGCGGAGGTTCTCCGGAGAGAACTCGCCGTCCTCGTCGGGACTGCCGGTCGCCGAGATAAAATTCAGGATCATCGGGGTATCAGGTGCCTGCGAACCCGATTAACGCAAAGAACATGCCGGAGAAACTGTGGCAAATTCCCGCAGGATTCCGCGCCGCGAGCGGCTGATCGTCGCGCTCGACCTGCCATCCGTGAGCGATGCGCGCGCGCTCGTCGCGAAGCTCGGCGACGAAGCGGTGTTCTACAAGCTCGGCCTCGAGCTCTTCATGACCGGCGGTTACTTCGAGCTCGTCGACTGGCTGGTCGCGCGCGGCAAGCGCGTGTTCGTCGACCTCAAGTTCTTCGACGTCCCGGAGACCGTTCGCAGCGCAGTGCGGGCGCTGCGCGGACGCGGGATCGCACTCGCGACCGTCCACGGCAACCAGAAGATGATGGAAGCGGCCGCGGCGGAGAAGGGCGACGTGAAGATCCTCGCGGTCACGGTGCTCACTAGCCTCGATCGCGGCGACCTCGACGACCTCGGCTTCGCCTGCGACGTCGACCGTCTGGTGCTGTCGCGCGCGCGCCGCGCGCTCGAGGCGGGTTGCGACGGGGTGATCTCGTCGGGTCTCGAAGCGCCGATGCTCAAGCGCGAGCTCGGCGACCGCATCCTGGTCGTGACCCCGGGCATTCGCCCAATCGAGAATCGGCCGGTCGACGACCAGAAGCGCACCGTCGACGTCGCGCAGGCCTTCGCGAACGGCGCCGACTACATCGTCGTCGGGCGCCCGATCCGCCAGGCGGCGGATCCGGCGGCCGCTGCCGCCGCCATCCAGGCGACCATCGCCGGGATCTTTGCCGACTGAAGCGGCCGCGGTCAGGCCAATCGCCCCTCGTACTTGAAGGTGCCCTTCCAGGCCGCCAGGACGAGGTTGGGGTACTCCGGCCGCCCGAGGCTGCCGTTGTAGCGGCCGAGCGCGCGGTAGAGGTCGCCTTTCTCGATGTCGAGATAGTGGCGCATGATCACGCAGCCGTAGCGGATGTTCATCCGCAGGTGGAAGAGGTTGTGGTCTTTCGCGCCGATCAGCCCGACCCAGAAGGGCATGACCTGCATCAGCCCGCGCGCGCCTGCCTTCGAAACCGCGTACTTCTTGAAGCCGCTTTCGACGTGGATGATGCCGAGGACGAGCTGCGGATCCAGCCCGGCGCGGGTCGCCTCGTAGTGCACCGTCTTCAGCAGCTCGACCCGATACTGCGTGTCTGGGACGCGTTTCGCGAGCCGGTCCGACATCGCGAGCAGCCATTTGTACCCGTCCTCGGGGTGGGCGAACTTGAGCTGCGGAACGCCTTTGTCGCTGATCGCGCGCGAGAGCGCCGCCTGCACGCTCGCCGAGAGCGGTTCGTACTCCTGTGCGCCCGCGCTCACCGCGCCCGGTGCCGCGGCGAGCGCGAGCAGTATTCCCGCAGTCAGGAGGTGGCGCACAGTCTCGCTGTCAGAAAGTCGGCTGCCTCGAGGACCGGCACGACGGTCGGGGACGCGTCCCTGCGACCCTGATACTCGAGTTTGCCATCCTTGAGCCCGCGGTCTCCAACCACGACGCGGTGCGGGATGCCAATTAGTTCCGAGTCGGCGAGGAGAACGCCGGGACGCTCGTCGCGATCGTCGAGCAGCACGTCGATGCCCGCAGCGGCGAGCCTTGCGTACAGCCCATCAGCGGCCTGACGGACGGCGTCGCTGCGGCGGTAGCCGAGCGGTACGATCGCGAGGCGGAAGGGCGCGATCGGGTCGGGCCACACGATGCCGCGCTCGTCGTTGCCCTGCTCGATCGCCGCGCCGACGATGCGGGTCACCCCGATTCCGTAGCAGCCCATCTCGAACGGGCGGCGCTTGCCCTGTTCGTCGAGGAACGTCGCCTGCATCGCGGTCGAGTACTTCGTTCGAAGCTGGAAGATGTGTCCCACTTCGATCCCGCGGACGATCGCGAGCGATCCCTTGCCGTCCGGGCTCGGGTCTCCCGGCACGACCTTGCGGATATCCGCGACGAGCGCGGGTTCGGGCAGGTCACGGCCGAAATTCACGCCGGTGAGGTGAAAGCCCTCCTCGTTCGCACCGCACACGAAATCCGCCATCGCCGCGACCGATCGGTCGGCAACGACGCGGATCGCCGGATCGATGCCGACCGGGCCGATGTAGCCGGCCTTGCAGCCTAGATGGCGGTCGATCTCGGCGTCGGTGGCGAACCGGAACGGGTCGAGGTCGGGAAGCTTCTGCGCCTTGATCTCGTTGAGATCGTGATCGCCGCGCACGAGCAGTAGGTTGAACGCCTCGTCGTGCATCACGGCGATCGCCTTCACCGTCTGCGTGAGCGGGAGGCCGAGGAGGGCGGCGACGTCCTCGCAGCGCGTCTTGCCCGGCGTCGGCACCTTCTGCATCGCCACGGCCGGCGCGGCCCGCGTTGCGCGCGGCGCCAGCGCCTCTGCGAGCTCGACGTTGGCCGCGTAGTCGGACTGCGGGCAATAGGCGATCGCGTCCTCGCCGGATTCGGCCAGCACGTGAAACTCGTGTGAGCCGGTGCCGCCGATCGAACCGGTGTCCGCCGCCACCGCGCGGAACTGCAGGCCGAGCCGGCCGAAGATGCGCGAATAGGTGTCGTGCATGTTCCGGTACTCGCGCTCGAGGTCGGCGTAATCGGCATGAAAGGAGTAGCCGTCCTTCATCGTGAATTCGCGACCGCGCATGACCCCGAACCGCGGCCGGATCTCGTCCCGGAACTTGGTCTGGATCTGATAGAAGTGCACCGGCAGCTGCCGGTAGCTCTGGAGCTCCCGGCGCGCGACGTCGGTGATCACCTCCTCGTGGGTCGGGCCGACGCAGAAGTCGCGCTGGTGCCGGTCCTTGAGGCGCAGGAGCTCCGGGCCGTACTTGACCCAGCGGCCGGATTCCTGCCACAGCTCGGCCGGCTGGATCGCCGGCATGAAGACCTCGATCGCCCCCGCGCGGTTCATCTCCGCGCGGATGATCGCCTCGACCTTGCGCACGACGCGGAGGCCGATCGGCATCCAGGTGTAGATGCCGCCCGCGAGACGGCGGATCAGCCCGGCGCGCAGCATCAGCTTGTGGCTGACGATCTCGGCGTCGGCCGGCGCTTCCTTGAGCGTCGAGACGAAAAACTGCGAGGCCCGCATCGCGTGAAGCTCTCCTAGGACCGGGCGGATTCTAGCGGAGCCGCGCCCGCACGCGCTCGCTTGCTTTGCAGCCTGTGGGAATTGTGGAAGAATGGGTCCGGACAACTGTTTCACGGAGCCGATCATGCTCGACCGGGACGGCTACCGCCCCAACGTCGGGATCGTCCTTTGCAACCACCGGCACGAGGTCTTCTGGGGAAAGCGCGTTCACGAGCACGCCTGGCAGTTCCCGCAGGGCGGCATCAAGCACGGTGAGACGCCGGAGCAGGCGATGTACCGGGAACTGCGCGAAGAGGTCGGGCTCGAGCCCTGTCACGTGAAGATCCTCGGGCGCACCCGCGGCTGGCTGCGCTACGAGGTGCCGTCGCAGTGGATCAAGCGCGAGTGGCGCGGCAGCTACCGTGGCCAGAAGCAGATCTGGTTCCTGCTCCGCCTCGTCGGCCGTGACTGCGACGTGAGCCTGCGCGCGACCGAGCGCCCCGAGTTCGACGCCTGGCGCTGGAGCGAGTACTGGGTCCCGCTCGAGATCGGTGATCGAGTTCAAGCGCGACGTGTACCAGCAGGCGCTCTCCGAGCTCGCGCGCTATCTCGCCCGCGACCAGCGCCGGCACGACGCCTCGCGGGCGCCGCGCGAGACCCGCTAACATCGGCGCCAGCCTCCAGGAGGACCGAATCGATGACGCTCGACTACGCTGCCCTGCCGCTGCGACGCCTGAGGTCGGGAGCTCGCCTGCGGGCCACGACGCCCCACAGTGGCGAGCGGCTCACGCTCGACTCTCGCGCGCTGTCGGTCATGACCGACTTCGCGATCGTGCCGGCAGCGACGATCGAGCCCGACGCGTCGGTCGACGACGCCAACCGGTCGATGATCCGCCGCGGCGTCCGCTCGCTGATCGTCGTCGACCACGCGCACCGCGTGCTCGGGATCATCACCGCGACCGATGTCCTCGGCGAGCGGCCGATGCAGGTGGCGCTCGAGCACGGCGTGAAGCACCACGAAGTCCCGGTCCGCGAGGTCATGACGCCGCTCGATCGGATGGAGGCGCTGCCGATCGACGCGCTGATCGACGCGAAGATCGGCCACGTCGCCGCTACCCTGCACAAGGCCGGGCGCCAGCATGCGCTCGTGGTCGAAACCGGGGCCGACGGCGACACCGTCCGCGGCATCTTCTCGCTCACCCAGATCGCGAGCGACCTCGGCATCAGCATCGAGACCACGTCGGTGGCCGCGACCTTCGCGGAGGTGGAGGCGGCGCTCGGCCGCTGAAGATCGGCTTGACACGCGCATGGCCCCGCGCCTATAGTCGATCGGTGATTTAGAGCCAGTCTAAATCAACTTCTCGCGAGGGGCCGGACCCCCCGCAACTTCAGGCGCAAACAAGGAGGCCGCTCATGGCACAGCTAAAAGGATCCAAGACCGAAGGCAACCTCAAGGCGGCGTTCGCCGGCGAGTCGCAGGCCAATCGCCGCTATCTGTACTTCGCCAACAAGGCCGACGTCGAGGGGCAGAACGACGTCTCCGCCGTCTTCCGTTCCACCGCCGAGGGCGAGACCGGGCACGCGCATGGCCATCTCGAGTACCTCGAGCAGGTCGGCGATCCGGCCACCGGGTTGCCGATCGGCCGCACGCGCGAGAACCTCAAGGCGGCGATCGCCGGCGAGACCCACGAGTACACGGACATGTATCCGGGGATGGCGAAGGAGGCGCGGTCGGAGGGCTTCGACGAAATCGCCGACTGGTTCGAGACGCTCGCGAAGGCCGAGCGTTCGCACGCGAACCGCTTCCAGAAGGCGCTCGACTCGCTCGCCGACTGACGCGCGGCGCGGAGGCTCGGGGGAGGAGCGGCGTCCGCCGCTCCTCTTTTGCTGCCGACCGCGTCGCTGCCACCCGCGTCGTTCCCGCCGGCGCGAGCGCGCGCCGGTACACACGGCTACATCCATCATGGCCAGAGAAGGCAGCCTCGAAGCGCCAACGCGTCATCCGATCGACTGGCGCTCGCCCGACTTCTATGATGCGGAAAAGCTCGATCGCGAGCTGCACCGCGTCTTCGACATCTGCCACGGCTGCCGCCGCTGTGTCAGCCTGTGCACCGCGTTCCCGACACTCTTCGATCTCGTGGACGAGGGCAAGACGGGCGAGCTCGACGGCGTCGACACCAGGGACTACACCAAGGTCGTCGACCAGTGTTACCTCTGCGACCTCTGCTACATGACGAAGTGCCCGTACGTTCCGCCGCACGAGTGGAACGTGGACTTCCCGCATCTGATGCTGCGCGCCAAGGCGGTCAAGTTCCGTAACGGCGAGGTCCGCTTCCGCGACAAGCTGTTGTCCAGCACCGACGCCCTCGGCAAGCTGGCCGCGATCCCGGTCGTAGCGCAGACGGTGAACGCCCTGAATGCGAACCGTCCCGCGCGTTCGGCGCTCGAGAAGGCGCTCGGGGTCCACCATGAGCGGAAGCTGCCGCCCTACAGTCCGGGCAGGTTCCGCGGCCACGCCGCGCCGTCCAGGCGTTTCGATGTCCGTGACGGCGAGCGCACGCCCGGCAAGGTCGCGGTCTACGCCACCTGCTACGTGAACTACAACGAACCGGGGATCGGCGACGACCTGCTCGCAGTGCTCGATCACAACGAGGTCCCGTACGTCCTCGTCGAGAAGGAGGCCTGTTGCGGGATGCCGAAGCTCGAGCTGGGTGATCTCGATGCAGTCGAGCGGCTGAAGAACGTCAACATCCCGCCGCTCGTCAAGCTTGCGCGCGACGGATATGCGATCCTGACGGCGATTCCGTCCTGTACGCTGATGTTCAAGTCGGAACTGCCGCTGCTCTTCCCCGGCGATGCGGACGTGAAGGCGGTGGCCGAGGCGATGTTCGACCCGTTCGAATACTTTGTGCTCAGGAACCGCGACGGGCTGCTCAAGAACGACTTCAAGCAGCCGCTCGGCAAAGTGTCGTACCACATTCCCTGCCACGCCCGCGTGCAGAACGTCGGCCAGAAGACGCGCGAGCTGCTCGAGCTCATGCCGGGTACACAGGTCAATACGGTCGAGCGGTGTTCGGGACACGACGGCACGTGGGGCGTCAAGACCGAGTATTTCGCGAATGCGATGAAGATCGGGAGACCGGTCTTCAGGGCGATGGCCGGCACCGATCCGGACTACATCAGCTCCGACTGTCCGATCGCCGGCCGGCACATCGAACAGGGCATGGGCGAGACGCGAGCGCGCAGGGAGCACCCGCTCGCGCTGCTGCGCATCGCCTACGGGCTGGCCGGGCGGTCATGACGAGGGCCAAGATCGAGCGCGGCAGCCTGCTATCGCTCGAGGCCTACGCGCGGCAGCGCAACGACTTTCGCGCGCGCGTGATCGCGCACAAGAAGAACCGCAAGGTCGAGCTCGGCGCTCACGTCGCCCTTGCATTCGAGGACGAGCTGACCATCCGCTACCAGATCCAGGAGATGCTGCGAATCGAGCGGGTCTTCGAGGAGGACGGCATCCGCAGCGAGCTCGAGGCCTACAATCCCCTCGTCCCCGACGGGCGCAACTTCAAGGCGACGATGATGATCGAGTACCCGGATCCGGCAGAGCGCAAGCGAATGCTGGCGCGGCTGAAGGGCATCGAAGACCGGGTCTGGATCCGCGTCCAGGGCTGCGAGCGCGTCTACGCCGTGGCCGACGAGGACCTCGAACGGGAGAACGAGGAGAAGACCTCCGCGGTGCACTTCCTGCGCTTCGAGCTTGCGGAGCCGATGGCGCAGGCGCTTAAGCGCGGCGACGACCTCGCGATCGGCGTCGACCATCCCGAGTACCACGCGGAGATCCCAGCGGTTCCGCGCAACGTGCGGGACGCGCTGGTCGCGGACCTCGCGTGAAGCCTCTCGCCGGGCTGGTGCTTGCGGCCGCGATCGCGGCGGGCGCCTGCTCGGGCCCCGCGCCACTGGTGACCGCCGAGGAGATCGACGACCCTGCCGCGCCGCAGCACGCGAAAATCGAGCCGGAGGTGAAGCTCCCGCTGTTCCCGAAGGAGCAGACCCTGATCCGGTACGACGTCACCCCGAAGACCTCCCTTGAGTACTTCGTGGATTCGACCTCGATCTCGCTGCCGGGCGAGGGCATCGTCCGGTTCACCGTCGTCGCCAAGAACGCCTCGGCGGAGAACGTGAGCTACGAGGGGTTCCGCTGCAGCACGCGCGAGCACAAGATCTACGCGCGGGCCAACCGCGACGGCGGATGGGTGCCGGTGAAGGGCGCGAGCTGGGAGCCGGTCAGCGAGCGCACCACGCAGATGTTTCGCCGGGAGTTGTACTGGAATTTCTTCTGTCCCGGGAAGCACACCATCAACACGCCGCGAGAGGGTGTCGACGCGCTGCGCTTCGGCCGGCATCCGGATGCCCGCCCGGAAGGCTCGTTCGCCGATTGAAGGCGGGTCAGAGGAGCACGAGATTGTCGCGATGGATGAGCTCGGGCTCGTCCACGTAGCCGAGAACGCTTTCGATCTCGCTTGACGGGTGTCCGAGAATGCGGCGCGACTCCGCGGCGCTGTAGTTGACCAGTCCGCGGGCCACCTCCCGGCCGTCCGGGGCCACGCAGGCGACGACGGCACCGCGCTCGAATTCGCCTTCTACGCGCTTCACGCCGATCGGCAGCAGGCTCTTCCCGCCGGTGGCGAGCGCGCGGACGGCACCCGCGTCCAGCACCACGCGACCGCCCACCTGCACGTGATCTGCGAGCCATTGCTTGCGCGCGGCGAGCGGCGCGGTGTCCGCATAGAGCAGCGTGCCGATCGCCTCGCCCGCGGCGAGCCGGAGGAGCACGTCGGGCTCCTGGCCGGATGCGATCACCGTATGCGCGCCGCTCCGCGCAGCGCGCTTCGCCGCCAGGACTTTCGTGAGCATGCCGCCGCGACCGAGCGCGCTGCCTGCGCCCCCGGCCATGTCCTCCAGCGCAGGCTCACCGGCGCGCGCCTCGCGGACGAGGGTCGCGGCAGGGTCCCGCCGCGGGTCGGCGGTGAAGAGACCCGCGGTGTCCGTGAGGATCATCAGAGACGTCGGCCTCGATGAGATTCGCGACGAGGGCCGCGAGCGTGTCGTTGTCGCCGACGCGGATCTCGTCGGTGACGACGGTGTCGTTTTCGTTGATGACCGGGACGACCCCGAGCGCTATCAACGTGCGCAGCGTCGATCGCGCGTTCAGGTACCGGCTCCGGTCCGCGAGGTCGGCGTGCGTCAGCAGCACCTGGGCGGTGCGGATCGAGTGCTTCCGGAAGCAGCCTTCGTAGGCTTCCGCGAGCCCCATCTGGCCGACCGCGGCCGCGGCCTGCAGCTCGTGCATTGCATGCGGCCGTTTCTTCCAGCCGAGCCGCTGCATGCCGGCCGCGATCGCTCCGCTCGAGACCAGCACAAGCTCCGTTCCGGTGACCCGGAGCTGCGCGATCTGGTGCGCCCAGTTTCCCATCGCCGCGAGGTCGAGGCCCTCGCCCCGGTTCGTGACGAGCGAGCTCCCGACCTTGACGACGAGCCGCTTTGCGTCGCGCACACGGTCGCTCATGACTTGCGCTCCAGCTCGTTCATCACGGCGTAGCAGAGCTCGCGGCAGCCTTCCCCGGTGACGGCGGACACGACGAACCGCGGGCCCTTCCAGCGCAGCCGGCGGACGAGTTCGTTCACGGCGTGATCGCGCTCGGACGGCGGGAGGAGGTCGGCCTTGTTGAGCACCAGCCAGCGCGGTTTGCGGTACAGGCGCTCGTCGTACTTCCGCAGCTCGGCGACGATCGCCCGCGCGTCGCGAACCGGATCGGCGGCCGGGTCGAACGGCGCGATGTCGACGACGTGAAGCAGCAGCCGGGTGCGCGCCAGGTGGCGCAGGAACTGGTGCCCGAGACCCGCGCCCTCCGCGGCGCCGGCGATCAGTCCCGGAATGTCGGCGACGACGAAGCTCCGGTTCATGTCGACGCGCACGACGCCAAGGCTGGGGTGCAGCGTGGTGAACGGATAGTCGGCCACCTTCGGCCGCGCGCTCGACACGGCGCGGATCAGAGTCGACTTGCCGGCGTTCGGCAGCCCGAGCAGGCCGACGTCGGCGAGCACCTTGAGCTCGAGGGCGAGCTCGCGGCTTTCGCCGGGTTTGCCCGGGGTCGCCCGGCGTGGCGCCCGGTTCACGCTCGACTTGAAGTTGACGTTCCCGAGGCCGCCGCGGCCGCCCTGCGCGAGCACCGCGACCTGGCCGTGCGCGGCGAGATCCGCGACTAGAGTGCCGCTCTCGCGGTCCGTGATCACGGTGCCGACCGGCATCCGCAAGCGCACGTCCTCCGCGCCCCGGCCGTTGCACTGCTTGCCGTGGCCCTTCTCCCCGTCCTTCGCTCGGTGAATGCGCGCGTAGCGGTAGTCGATGAGCGTGTTCACGTTGCGATCGGCAACGGCGTAGACGCTTCCGCCGCGTCCGCCGTCGCCGCCGTCGGGCCCGCCGCGGGGGACGTACTTCTCGCGGCGAAAGCTGACCGCGCCGTCCCCGCCCTTGCCGGCGTGCACGGAGATGCGGGCTTCGTCGACGAACTTCATGCTTGCGGAGGACACCAACAAAAAAGCCCTATCACGCGGATAGGGCTTCGTTGTTGGGAAGCCAGCCTACTGTGCCGGGATCACGCTCACGACCTGTTTCGAGTCCGGGCCCTTTGCGCCGAACTCGATCCGCCCTGCGACCTTCGCGAACAGCGTGTGATCGCGCCCCATCCCGACGTTCGGGCCGGCGTGGATCCTAGTTCCGCGCTGCCGCACGATGATGCTCCCGGCCGGGACCACTTCGCCGCCGTAGCGCTTCACGCCGAGCCGCTTCGATTGGGAGTCGCGGCCGTTCCGCGAGCTTCCGCCTGCTTTCTTGTGTGCCATTTTGACGCTCCGTTTCGGCGGCGATCAGCCGGAGATGCCGGTTATGGCGATCTCGGTGTACTGCTGGCGATGCCCCTGCGATTTCTTGTAGTGCTTGCGGCGGCGCAGCTTGAAGATCGAGACCTTGTCGTGCTTGCCGTGAGCGACGACGGTCGCCTTTACCGCCGCCCCGGCGAGGAGCGGGCCGCCGAACTTCACCGCGTCACCGTCGCCGATCGCTAGCACCTGGTCGAGGACGACCTCGGCGCCGACTTCGGCCGCCAGCTTTTCGACCTTCAGCTTGTCGCCGGCCGATACCCGGTATTGCTTACCGCCGGTCCTGATAACCGCGTACATGATGCGCACCGCCCTTAGGGGTTGGTCTTGGAGTTCGTGGGGGTAAATTCCCAGGAAACTCAGCATTATACCGATCGCTTCGCGGCTGAGTCAAAGACCGCTTGTGCTACCCTCTCCGGGCCTTCTCGGATCCGCCCGCCCCGCTTGTCCGCCTCGCTCGACCCGATCCGCGCCCTCGTCGCCGACGACATGGCGGCCGTGGACGCCCTGATCCGCCGCCGGCTCGACTCCGACGTCGTCCTCGTGCGCCAGGTCGCCGAGTACATCATCGCCAGCGGCGGCAAGCGGCTGCGTCCGGTCCTGGTGCTGCTTACCGCCGGCGCGTGCGCGTATCGCGGACCGCATCACCATGAGCTCGCCGCGGTGGTGGAGTTCATCCACACCGCCACGCTGCTGCACGACGACGTCGTCGACGAATCGGAGCTCCGCCGGGGTCGCCGGACCGCGAACGCGGCGTTTGGCAACGCGGCCTCGGTGCTGGTGGGCGATTTCCTGTATTCGCGCGCCTTCCAGATGATGGTGGCCGTGCGGAGCATGCGCGTGATGGAGGTGCTCGCCGAGGCGACCAACACCATCGCCGAGGGCGAGGTGATGCAGCTCCTGAACGTCCACAACGCCGACGTCGGCGAGGACGCGTATCTGGAGGTGGTCCGCCGCAAGACCGCGAAGCTGTTCGAGGCCTCTGCCCGGCTCGGCGCGATCCTCGGAGGGGCCTCGCCCGCGATCGAGGACGGCTTCGCCGCTTATGGCCGCCACCTCGGGACCGCGTTCCAGCTCGTCGACGATGTGCTCGACTACTCCGGCGACCTGCACGAGACCGGGAAGAACATTGGCGACGATCTGAACGAGGGGAAACCGACCCTGCCTCTCATCCATGTCATGCGCCGCGGCACTCCGGCGCAGATCGCGACGGTCCGGCGGGCGATCGAGGAGGGCGGGCGGGATGCGCTCGTGGCGGTCCTCGACGCGGTCCATGCAAGTGGCGCGCTCGAGGTCGCGCGCGGACAGGCCCGGGCCGAGGCGGCAGCGGCCTGCGACGCGCTCGCCGCCGCCGGCGATTCAGCCTACAGGCAAGGTCTGCTACACTTGGCAGCCTTCGCGGTGGAGCGCAATTACTGATTCAGCCGGCGCCGCCGCCTTCTTTCCGCGACTCGGGGTGTAGCTCAGCCTGGTAGAGTACTGCGTTCGGGACGCAGGTGTCGCTGGTTCGAATCCAGTCACCCCGACCAGCTTTCCCCTCTGTCGCCCCCCGTGCGTTGGTGCCGGTGCGCGACTCTTCACGTTCCGGGCGCGAACGCGCCAGCCGCAGCCCTGCCGCAACCCTATAATCGCCGCGGTCCCACGCCTCCCTTCATCATGGGCAAGCTGCTGATCCTCGTCCTCGTCGGACTCGTCGCCTACTTCCTGTGGCGCGGGCTCAGGCGCGATGGCGAGGCGTCGCGGAAACCGCCCGCAAACGGCGAACGCATGGTGGACTGCAGCCAGTGCGGGGTCCACCTACCGGTTTCCGAGGCAGTCGAGGCGAAGGGTCGGTACTTCTGCTCCGACGAACATCGTCGGCTGTTCAGCGCTTGAACAAGCCCGCCGCACCGGAACTCGCCGCGTTCCGGGCGCATACCCAGCAGGTGGAGCCGCGCGAGCCGCAGGTGGCTCCCGACTCGTTCTGGGTCTCGCTTCGCTACTTCAACGCCTACCGGATCGCGATCGCGGCGCTGTTCCTCGCCTCGGCGCTCGTCTACGGCGACGCGCTGAACCTGGGTAGCCACGACCTGCGCCTCTTCACGGCCGCCGCCGCGGCGTATCTCGCGGCCGCGGTCGCGTTCCAGGTGGCGCTCAAGCGGGCGCCCCGCAGTTTCGATACCCACCTCACCACTCACATCTGCACCGACATCGCGGCGACGGTTCTGCTCATGTTCGCGAGCGGTGGCTTCCGCAGCGGCCTCGCGGTGATGCTGCTGATCTCGATCGCTGCGGCGTCGCTGGTGAGCCGGGGCCGGCTGCTGCTGTTCTACGCGGCGCTCGCGACCATCGCGGTGCTCGTGGAGCAGGCGGTGGAGGTCATCGCTTTCGGCGAGAGCGTCGGGGGTCTCCTGCCGCCAGCAATGATCTCGATCGGCTACTTCGCCACCGCGCTCGTCACCAACCAGCTCGCGCAACGCGTGATAACCAACGAGCGCGTCGCCCGGCAGCGCGGCCTCGATCTCGCCAACCAGCTTCGCATCAACCAACGCGTCATCCAGGACGTCCAGGACGGTGTGCTCGTCGTGGATTCGAACGGCCTCGTGCGCAGCCACAACCCGCGGGTCGGGCACCTGCTCGGGCGGCCGGCGCCCGAGCTCGATCAGATCGAGGCGTTCTCGGTCGAGCTCGCCCAGGCGCTCGCCGAATGGCGCGCGGGCACGGGCCGCGCGACGCCGGTACTGACCTTTCCCGAGACCGGAACGGTGGTGCGCGCGCGGTTCGTCGACGCCGGCGTCGGGAACGACAGCTTCACGGTGATCTACCTCGAGGACATCTCCAAGCTGGAAGACCAGGCGCGCCAGCTGAAACTCGCCGCGCTCGGCCGGCTCACCGCCAACATCGCGCACGAGATCCGCAACCCGCTCGCGGCGATCACCCACGCGTCGGAGCTGATGAGCGAGGAGAACCGGCAGCCCGCGCGCGAGCGCCTGATCCGGATCATCCGCGACAACGCAGGGCGGCTCGACCGGATGGTGAAGGACGTCCTCGAGCTCAATCGGCGCGACCGCGTGCAGCCGGAGGCGATCCGGCTCACGCCCTTCCTTGGCACGTTCCTCGACGAGTTCGCGCAGAACGAGCAGGTCGACCGCGAGGGCTTCGTGCTCGAGCTCGACGGCGACGGCGTCGTCGAGTTCGACCGCGTCCACCTGCACCAGGTGCTGTGGAACCTCGTCCGGAACGGATGGCGCCACTCGCTGAAGGGCGCGGGTAGCGTCCGTCTACGCCTGCTGCGGCAGGGCAATCGGCTAGAATTGCACGTCATCGACGACGGCCCAGGCGTCGCGAAGGACCTGCAGAGCCAGTTGTTCGAGCCGTTCTTCACGACCTACAGCGCAGGCACCGGCCTTGGCCTGTACATCGCCCGCGAGCTGTGCGGGGCGAACGGAGCCGGGCTCGACTACGTCGACCGCGGGGCCGGCGGCGATTTCCGGATCACTTGGCAGGGGGTACGGGGATGAACCGGCCGGAGCGTCGCGCAGCCGCAAAGACCACCGTGCTGGTGGTCGACGACGAGGCCGACATCCGGGAGCTGCTCGAGCTCACCCTGATCCGGATGGGCCTCGGGGTCGAATGCGCCGGATCGGTTGCCGAGGCGACCGGCTTCCTCGAGCGCATGAGCTTCGACCTGTGCCTCACCGACATGCGCCTGCCGGACGGCGACGGCCTTGAGCTGGTGCGCTACATCGGCGCGCATTGCGCCGACCTTCCGGTGGCCGTGATCACGGCACACGGCAGCACCGAGAACGCCGTAGCGGCGCTCAAGGCGGGCGCGTTCGACTACGTGTCGAAGCCCCTTTCGCTCGAACAACTGCGCACGCTCGTCAAGTCGGCGCTCAACCTGCCGCAGAAGGCGGTGCCCAAGCCCGAGGGGGACGGCGCGTACCGGCTGCTCGGCGACAGCCCGCCGATGCAGCAGGTGCGCTCGATGATCGACAAGCTCGCCCGCAGCCAGGCGCCGCTTTATCTCACCGGCGAGTCCGGAAGCGGCAAGGAGCTTGCGGCGCGCCTCATCCATGAGGGCGGTGCGCGGCGCGACCGGCCGTTCGTGCCGGTGAACTGCGGGGCCATCCCCGAGAATCTGGTGGAGAGCGAGTTCTTCGGCTACCGCAAGGGGGCCTTCACCGGCGCCGATACCGACCGGGAGGGCTTTTTCCATGCGGCGAACGGCGGGACCCTGTTCCTGGACGAGGTCGGCGACCTGCCGTTGCCGATGCAGGTGAAGCTGCTCCGCGCGATCCAGGAGAAGCGGGTCCGCAAGGTCGGGGCGACCACCGAAGATCCGGTCGACGTCCGCATCATCTGCGCGACCCACCGGTCGCTCCCCGCGCTGGTCGAAGCAGGCAAGTTCCGGCAGGACCTGTATTACCGGCTCGCCGTCATCGAGCTGCGCCTGCCGAGCCTGCGCGAATGCCGGGAGGACATTCCCCTGCTCGCCGACGCGGTGCTCGCGCGCCTGGGCGAGGAAAGCGGTGCCCGGCGCCGGAGGCTCTCCGCCGCGGCGCTCTCGGCCCTCGTCGAATACGACTTTCCGGGCAACGTGCGCGAGCTCGAAAACGTCCTCGAGCGTGCCATCGCGCTCTCGGGGACGGACGAGATCCAGCCCGACGATCTGCAGCTCGCTCCGCCGACGATCGCCGAAGAGCCGCAGACGCCGAACGCGAAGTGGCCGCTCCAGGAGTACCTCGACCGGGTGGAGCGCGAGGCGATCCTCGAAGCGCTCGACAAGACGCGCTTCAACCGGACCGCCGCGGCCAAGCTCCTCGGCATCACCTTCCGCGCCCTCCGCTACCGGATGGAGCGGCTCGGGATCCATTAGCGGGGCGTGGCGACGCGCGCCGACCGCGGCGCCCGGCGCTCGCCGGGACGGGTTCCCGGCCGGGGCGGGACGCCGTCGTTGCGGATCGACACCGCCGGGATCGCCGCCGGAGCGCGGCAGGTGCCCTCGCCAAACGCCGACGCCCGCCCGCGCGGAACCAAGATCACGCTGCTCGTCGTCCACAACATCAGCCTGCCTCCGGGGGTGTTCGGGGGCGACGACGTCGTGCGGCTCTTCACGAACACGCTCGACTGCTCGTCCCACCCGGCTTACGAGTCGCTGCGGACGCTGCGAGTCTCGGCGCATTTTTTCGTGCGGCGGACTGGCGAGGTCGTCCAGTTCGTGCCGTGCGGGCGGCGGGCCTGGCACGCCGGCGAGTCCGAGTGGGGCGGCCGCTCCCGCTGCAACGACTTCTCGATCGGGGTAGAGCTCGAAGGGACCGATACCGTCCCATACGCCGATGTCCAGTACGACCGGCTCGCGGCCGTCGTGATCGCCCTGAGACGGCGTTACCCGATCGCCGACCTCGTGGGCCATAGCGACGTCGCGCCGGGCCGCAAGACCGATCCAGGCCCGGCGTTCGACTGGCCGCGGCTGCGAGCGCTTGTCGGGGCCGCGCGCCGCCGCCGCTGAGGCGTCGCGGCTGGTCGTCGGGCCCCTCGTCGGCGGTTCCCACCGTCGGCCCTCTCGCAGGTCTTCCGCGTCGGCGTCCCTCCGCGTCCGCGTCGCTCGATCCACAAGTGACGGATCCGTGACGAACTTCACGCGCTGCGCGCACAACCTGCGCTGGAGCCGTGAAAGGCTTGAGAAAAGCGTTGCAACCGGTTGTCCGGCGCACTAGAATTAGGGCTACTACTCTACTAGTACACTATATGTAGTGGTCCGGCCGCGGGCGCCGGACGGGCGGGCCGGAGGGGGCCCGAGCAATCAATAAGCACGAACAGAGGAGACCGAGATGCAACTTGCGGGTGAAGCCGTACCGTCCCAGCCTTTCGTCACCGCAAGTGTTCCCGAGTCCGCCCCAGCTCATCAGGCTTCGCTTCTAGCCCAGTACAAGGTCATACGCCGAAACGGCGCGGTGGTCGCGTTCGAGCCAGGCAAGATTTCGGTCGCGATGACCAAGGCGTTCCTTGCCGTGACCGGCGGTCAGGGCGCGGCGTCCGCCCGCATCCGCGAGGTCGTCGCGCGGCTCACCGAAGGGGTCGTCGGCGCGCTCATCCGCCGCCAGCCGACCGGCGGCACCTTCCACATCGAGGACATCCAGGACCAGGTCGAGCTGGCGCTGATGCGCTCGGGCGAGCACGACGCGGCGCGGGCCTACGTGCTCTACCGGGAGAAGCGTGCCCAGGTCCGCGCGCACGAGGCCGCCCAGAAGAAGGCCGCCTCGGTGCAGCCGGTGCTGCACGCGCTCGAGAAGGGCGAGCGCCGCCCGCTCGACATCGCGCGGCTGAAGGAGCTCGTCGAGGGCGCATGCACGGGGCTGGGCGACGCGGTGGGTCCGCAGGCGATCCTCCAGGAGACGGTCAAGAACCTGTACGACGGCGTGCCCATGGACGAGGTGCGCAAGTCGGCCATCCTCTCGGCGCGCGCGCTGATCGAGAAGGATCCCGGGTACGCCTACGTGACGGCGCGCCTGCTGCTGCACACGATCCGCCTCGAGGTCCTGGGGGAAGAAACTTCCCAGGCCGAGATGTCCACGCGGTACGCGGACTATTTTCCCCAGTTCATCAAGCACGGCATTCAGGCGGAGCTTCTCGATGAGCGGCTCGCACGCTTCGACCTCCTCAGGCTCGGTGCCGCGCTCGACGCCGACCGCGACCTCAAGTTCGGCTACCTCGGCCTGCAGACGCTGTACGACCGCTACTTCCTGCACGTCGACGGCCGTCGCATCGAGCTCCCGCAGGCCTTCTTCATGCGCGTGGCGATGGGGCTTGCGCTGAACGAGATCAACAAGGAAGAGCGGGCGATCGAGTTCTACGACGTGCTGTCGCGGTTCGACTTCATGAGTTCGACCCCGACGCTCTTCAACTCGGGGACGCGGCGGTCCCAGCTCTCGAGCTGCTACCTGACGACGGTTTCCGACGACCTCGACGGGATCTACGAGGCGATCAAGGAGAACGCGCTGCTCGCCAAGTTCGCCGGTGGTCTCGGCAACGACTGGACGCCGGTGCGGGCGCTCGGCAGCCACATCAAGGGGACCAACGGGAAGTCACAGGGCGTGGTGCCGTTCCTCAAGGTGGTGAACGACACCGCGGTCGCCGTCAACCAGGGTGGGAAGCGCAAGGGCGCGGTGTGCTCGTACCTCGAGACCTGGCACCTCGACATCGAGGAGTTTCTCGAGCTGCGCAAGAACACCGGCGACGACCGGCGCCGGACCCACGACATGAACACGGCGAACTGGATCCCGGACCTGTTCATGAAGCGGGTGGTGGAAAACGGCGAATGGACGCTCTTCTCCCCGTCCGACGCCGCAGACCTGCATGACAAGTTCGGCGCCGCGTTCGAGCAGTCCTATCTCGGCTATGAAGCGAAGGTCGCACGCGGGGAGCTGAAGCTGCACAAGAAGATTCCCGCGGTCCAGCTGTGGCGCAAGATGCTCTCGATGCTGTTCGAGACCGGACATCCCTGGATCACCTTCAAGGACCCGTGCAACCTCCGTTCGCCGCAGCAGCACGTGGGCGTCGTGCACAGCTCCAACCTGTGCACCGAGATCACCCTCAACACCAACGATCGCGAGATCGCGGTGTGTAACCTCGGTTCGGTCAACCTGGTCGCGCACATGCGCGACGGGCGGCTCGATCACGGTAAGCTGAAGGCAACGATCGCCACAGCGATGCGGATGCTCGACAACGTGATCGACATCAACTACTACGCGGTCGCTAAGGCGCGGAACTCCAATCTCAAGCACCGGCCGGTCGGGCTGGGGATCATGGGCTTCCAGGACTGCCTGCACCTCCTGCGCGTTCCATACGCGTCGGCCGAGGCGGTCGAGTTCGCCGATCGGTCGATGGAGGCAGTGGCATTTCACGCCTACTGGGCGTCGACGGAGCTCGCCGAAGAGCGCGGCCGATATTCGTCCTTCAAGGGCTCGCTGTGGGATCGGGGTGTGCTTCCGCAGGACACCCTCGCGCTCCTCAAGGAAGAGCGGGGCGGGTTTGTGGAGGTCGACACGTCGGAAACGCTCGATTGGGGCGCCTTGCGCGAGCGCATCAAGCGCCACGGCATGCGCAACTCGAACTGCCTCGCGATCGCGCCTACGGCCACGATCGCGAACATCATCGGCGTGTCACCGTCGATCGAGCCGACCTATCAGAACCTCTACGTGAAGTCGAACCTGTCGGGCGAGTTCACCGTCGTCAACGAGTACCTCGTGGCGGACCTCAAGGCGGCGGGGCTCTGGGACGAGGTCATGATCGCCGATCTCAAGTACTTCGACGGCAGCCTTGCACGGATCGATCGCGCGCCGGCCGAGCTGCGCCGGCTGTACGCCACGGCGTTCGAGGTCGACGCGTCGTGGCTCGTGGAGGCAGGGGCGAGACGCCAGAAATGGATCGACCAATCGCAGTCGCTCAACATTTACTTCGGCAACGCGTCGGGCAAGAAGCTGGACGAAACCTACAAGCTGGCGTGGCTGCGGGGGTTGAAGACGACCTACTACCTACGCTCTCTGGGTGCGACGCACGCCGAGAAATCGACCGTCAAGGCGGGCCAGCTCAACGCCGTGCCGAGCGACGGCGGCGCGCTCGCCGCCCCCGCGGCGGAGACGGGTGAGCCGAAGTTCTGCGCGATCGATAACCCTGAATGCGAGGCCTGCCAGTAAGGGCCCCAGGAACGAGGGAGGAGAAGGATGTTGCAGTTCGACGATGATGTGATGGCAGGCGGCGCACTTGGGCAGCAGGCGATGTCGGGATTCGGCTTGCTAGGTGTTGCCGGTTTCGTACCGACCACCGCAGCGGAGCTCGCGCCGGCGGCGAGGGTGCGCGCGCCCGAGCCGACCAATCCGGAAGCCGACCATCGGCGGATCCGGCTCGAGGACAAGCGGATCATCAACGGGCGGACGGACGTCAACCAGCTCGTCCCGTTCAAGTACAAGTGGGCCTGGGACAAGTACCTGTCGGCGTGCGCGAACCACTGGATGCCGCAGGAAGTCAACATGAGCCGCGACATCGCGCTCTGGAAGGACCCCAACGGCCTGACCGATGACGAGCGGCGCGTCGTGAAGCGCAACCTCGGATTCTTCGTCACCGCGGACTCGCTCGCGGCGAACAACATCGTGCTCGGCACCTACCGCCACATCACCGCGCCGGAGTGCCGGCAATACCTGCTGCGGCAGGCGTTCGAGGAGGCGATCCACACCCACGCCTATCAGTACATCGTCGAAAGCCTCGCGCTGGACGAGGGCGAGGTGTTCAACGCCTATCACGAGATCCCCTCGATACGCGACAAGGACGAGTTCCTGGTCCCCTTCATCGACACGCTGACCGACCCGTCCTTCCGGACCGGGACACCCGACGCGGATCAGGAGCTGCTGCGAAGCCTGATCGTGTTCGCGTGCGTGATGGAAGGGCTGTTCTTCTACGTCGGGTTCACCCAGATCCTCGCGCTTGGCCGGCAGAACAAGATGACCGGCGCCGCCGAGCAGTACCAGTACATCCTGCGTGACGAGTCGATGCACTGCAACTTCGGCATCGACCTGATCAACCAGATCAAGCTCGAGAACCCCCACCTGTGGACCCCGGAGTTCCGCGAGGAGATTCAGACGCTCATCAGGCAGGCGGTCGAGCTCGAATACCGGTATGCCGAGGACACGATGCCGCGCGGCGTGCTCGGGTTGAACGCGCCGATGTTCAAAGAGTATCTCCGCTTCATCGCGAACCGTCGCTGCCAACAGATCGGGGTCGAGCAACTCTATGCAGGTGCGGCGAATCCGTTCCCGTGGATGAGCGAGATGATCGATCTGAAGAAAGAGCGCAATTTCTTCGAGACGCGCGTGATCGAGTACCAGACCGGGGGCGCGCTGAATTGGGAGTGAGCGATTGCCGAGCGGCACGGACTCGTTTGCGGACCGGATTCATGGGCGAGGCGCGCTGTGTCCGGGCAGGGGCGGGGCGCGACAAATGCGAGCTACTAGCGCCGGTGCGGGCCGGCGCACCGGGACGTCCGGAATGACCACGGTGTCGGACCTCTGCGGGCTCCGACATTTTTGTATGGAGCGCCGCGTGTAAGCCGCGGCATCACGGATTCGGCGGCTGGAGTTTCTTCCCGCGGCCGGATACCCGGGCCGGTACGGCCGGGTGCAGTTGGTAGCACCTTTCGTCAACCCTGGAAGGAGTGCAAGCATGGCAACGAAGAGAAAAGCGAAAAAAGCTGCGAAGAAGAAGACCGCCAAGAAGGCCAAGAAGAAGAAGGCAGGAAGACGCAGAGCGGCAAGCAAAAAGAAAACAGCGAAGAAAAAGCCGGCCTCACGCAAGAAGAAGCCCGCAAAGAAAAAGGCGGCCCGCAAGGCCGCCAAGAAAAAAGCTGCGAAGAAACCCGCCAAGAAGAAGGCGGAGCCGGTAGTTGCGGCCAAGCCGGCGGCGAGATCCGCGCCATCGGCACCGACGGCAGCACCTGCTGCTCCGTCGGCCGCGGCGGCGCAAGGGGCGAGAACCGCCCTCAATCCCGCTGCTGCTTGGCCGTTCCCAACCGGGTCACGGCCCTAGGCGGAAGTCGAATCGTCTGCGGTCGGGCTTTGTGCAGGCAAAGTCCGAACCGCAGACATTCGGCACTTGAACTGCCTATCCCCCCGGCTTTCGCCAAGGGGACGGTGCCATTCTAGCAGCCGGCCAGCGGCAGGGCTGGGCTGCATTTCGCCCAAAATTTTTTTATTGTGCAACGCACCATCAGTGCATCTCCAAGTCTCTGATTCGGCACTGGTTTTTCATTGCTTGACACGAGGTTAACTCATTCATTAGACTGCGTTTTTCGGTAATTTCACAACGACTCAATCAGCCTACCGCTCAACGTGACAACACCTCGCTAGCACCAAGGGTCGGAGGAGTGCAGGCGACGGCGTCGGGGAGCGAGCCGCAGCGGTTCGGGAAGCCAAGAACAACGGCTTCCAGTCGGACGGGGTTCAGCAGGGGATAACAAGCTGTCTAGCCCGCCCTTCGGGGCGGGGTGGGCTTTGGTCGAGCGTGCGTGGAGAAAACCGCGCCGCGTTGTGGACATGGAGGTGAGCATGAAGATGCCCAACCTGCCGGTGCAGTTGCGTAAAGGGTGGCAAGCGATGATTGGGGCCGCGCAAGGCGTTCTCGCCGGATTCGGCCTGCTTGCCCTGGTGCTGGTTGCGATCGAGGGTGGCCGGGTCCTGCCTTTCGGGCCCACGAACGCCACCGCGTTCGCCGGCACGATCGATACGCCGCACCCGCTTGAGGCGGAGACCACCACGGCGCGCGACCCGCAGCACAAGGTGCTCGCGGGCTATCTCGCCCGACGTTACCGCGTCGCAGGTGATGCGACCGTGGACCTCGTGAGCGAGTCGTACACCGTCGGCCGGACGGTGGGTCTCGACCCGCTGCTCATTCTCGCCGTGATCTCGGTCGAGTCCCGCTTCAATCCGATCGCCGAAAGCGACATGGGGGCGAAGGGCCTGATGCAGGTGATCCCCAAGTTCCACACCGAGAAGCTCGCCGTCCATGGCGGTGAGGATGCGGTGCTCGATCCGAAAACCAATATCCTGGTCGGTGCCCAGATCCTCAAGGAATACATCCGCCTTACGGGCGGAGTCGAGGCCGGCCTGCAGATGTACAACGGCGCCCACGACGACCCGGCACAGGGCTACGCGCAGAAGGTGATGGCGGAGAAGCAGCGACTCGAACAGACGCTGCGCGCCCCGCGCCTGGGTGGCACCGCGGCCTGAGTCGGCGCCGCAGCTTGAATCAGCGCGCACCGCGGTCTGAGGCGCCAAGGTACCCGAATCCGCAATAAACCCCGCTCCGGCGGGGTTTTTCTTTCAGCGGGAGTGGGCGAGCAGACGCGCCAACCGCTCCACGCCTTCCTCGATGTCGGTTAGCGAGCGCGTGTAGGCGAAACGCACGTGCAAGCGCGCGCCATGCTCGCCGAAGTCGATCCCCGGCGTTATTGCGACGCCGGCCTCCTCGAGTACCCGCCACGCGAACGCCTCGCTGTCGTCCGCGAACCGCTCGCAGCCTGCGTAGACGTAGAACGCCCCCTGCGGCATCAGCGGCACGCTGAAGCCAAGCGAACGGAGCGCCGGCACCAGGAAGTCGCGCCGCCGGTGGAACTCCGCCCGCCGCTCTTCCAGGATTGCGATCGTTGCCGGCGAGAACGCCGCCAGCGCCGCGTACTGCGCGGGCGCGGACACGCAGATGAACGCATTCTGCGCGAGCCGCTCCATCTCGCGCACGTAGGCTGACGGCGCGACCAGCCATCCGAGCCGCCAGCCGGTCATGCAGAAATATTTCGAGAAGCTGTTGACGACGAACACCCGGTCGGAGAAGCCGAGCGCGGTCGGGAGATGGGGGCCGTCGTAGGTCAGTCCCTGGTAGATCTCGTCGACGAGTGCGAACCCCGCGCGCGCCTCGGTCTCGGCAATGATCGCGCGCAGGGCGTCGAGCGGCACGACGGTGCCGGTCGGGTTCGAGGGCGAGGCGAGCATCACGCCGCGCGTCCGCGGCCCCCAGTGCTGCCGCACGTCCGCAAGCGAGAGCTGGTAGTGCGCGCCTTCGTCCGCGGGGATCGTCTTGGCGTGACCCTCGAACATCCGGACGAAGTGCCGGTTACACGGGTAGCACGGGTCCGGCATGAGCACCTCGTCGCCGGGGCCGATCAGCGAGCCCATCGCGACGAGGAAAGCACCGGAGGCGCCGGCGGTGACCACGATCCGTTCCGGTGCGACCTTCATGCGATAGCGGTCGGCGTAGAACCGCGCGATCGCCTCGCGGAGCGGGCGGATCCCGAGCGCATCGGTGTAGCCCATTGGCTCGCGCCGGAGCGCCGCGATTGCGGCCTCCACGATCGGCTGCGGCGCGGGGAAGTCCGGCTGCCCGATCTCCATGTGGACGATGCGCCGCCCGGCCGCCTCGAGCTCGAACGCGCGCCGCTGAATCTCCATGACATGGAAGGGCTCGATCGCGGCCATGCGCGCTGCGAGCTGCGGGCGTTCGCGCGCCCGGGGATCGTCGGCAGGTGGCGGCATGAGGAATAGTTGTCGCAGGCTCGGGGACGCGGCATTCTAACCGCCGGGACCCTTGCGGAATAAGGCGCGGGGACGCACGTAAATCCCTGTTCGCGTGGAGGTTCGGGCATAAACTGCTCGGGCTCCCGGCGGTGCCGTGCGGGGCAGTCGGGGAGGGAAGGTGCGCGACGTCGGGTTGGCGAAGGAGGACGTGCTGCTCGCGCTGGCCGCGATGTGCCAGCTCGAGCGGGTGCCGTTCGACGCCTCGCTCGTCCTCCGCGAGTTCCCGCCGCCGTATTCCCTCGAGACCCTACTCCATGCCGCCGGACGCCTCGGCTTTGAGGCTGCGGCGCGCGAAGCGACGGCGGACGGTATCGCCGCGATCGGCACGCCTTGCGTCGTCTTGCTCGCCGCCGTACCGGTCGAAGGCACGGACGGTCCCGCGCACCGGCTGGCAGTCGTCACCCGCGCGACCGAGACCGAGTTGCAGCTGATCGAGCCGGGTCGCGCCGGCCCGGCAACGGTCACCCCGGAAGGTTTCTCCGCACGCTTCACCGGACTCGTCGTCCAGTTCGCACTTGCGGGGCGGCCGCTCGCCGATCCCGACGCGCGCGCGGAAGGCGCAGCGGCCTTCGGCTTCCGGTGGTTCGTGCCCGAGCTGCTCAAGCACAAGCGCATCTGGCGCGACGTGCTGCTCGCCTCGGCCGCGATCCAGCTCCTCGCGCTCGCGACGCCGCTTTTCACGCAGGTCGTCATCGACAAGGTCGTCGTTCATCAGACGGTCAACACGCTGGTCGTGATCGGTGTTGCGCTGGTCGTTGTCACGCTGTTCAGCACCGCGATGACCTGGGTGCGGCAATACCTGGTGTTGCACACCGGCAATCGGGTGGACGCCGTGCTCGGCACGCGGGTCTTCGAGCACCTGCTCGGACTGCCCGCCCGCTATTTCGAGCACCGACCGACCGGCACGATCGTCGCGCGGTTGCACGGCGTCGAGACGATCCGCGAGTTCGTCAGCGGTGCCGCCGTGACGCTCCTGCTCGACCTGCCGTTTCTCGCGGTCTTCCTCGCGCTGATGTTCTGGTACAGCTGGCAGCTCACCCTGATCGCGCTCGGAATCCTCGCCGCGATCGTGACGATCAGCATCCTGATCGTGCCCCTGATCCGGGCTCGGCTGAACCAGCAGTTCCTGCTCGGGGCGCGCAACCAGGCGTTCCTGACCGAGTACGTCGCGGGGATCGAGACCGTCAAGTCGCTCCAGATGGAGCCGCAGCTGCGCAGCCGGTACGGCGACTATCTCGCCAGCTACCTGACGGCGGGCTTCAACACCCGCCAGCTCTCGAACACCTACAACGTGGTCGCGACGGCGCTCGAGCAGGTGATGACGCTGCTGATCCTCTGCGTCGGCGCATGGATCGTGATGGGGAACGCCGGCTTCACGATCGGGATGCTGGTGGCATTCCAGATGTTCGCGAGCCGGCTCTCGCAACCGATGCTGCGACTCGTCGGCCTCTGGCAGGAGTTCCAGCAGTCGGCGATCGCGGTGAAGCGTCTCGGCGACATCATGAACGCGCCCGCCGAGCCGTCGACGCTGCTTGCGGCGCGCGCAAGCCCGGACGTCGTGGAAGTCGAGACGCAGGATCTCGCATTCCGGTACGCCGACAACCTGCCGTACCTCTACGAGAAGCTGAACCTGCGGCTGCGCTCCGGCGCCTGCGTTGCGCTCATGGGGCCGTCGGGGAGCGGCAAGAGCACGCTCGCCAAGCTCCTCCAGGGCTTCTACCTGCCGACGGACGGCCGCATCCTCCTGAACGGACGCGACACCCGCACCCTCGCCGCGAACGAGTTGCGTGCGAACTTCGGCGTCGTACCGCAAGAGACGGTGCTCTTCTCGGGCACGATCTACGACAACCTCATTCTCGCCAACCCGCACGCCGGGTTCCAGCAGGTGATCCAGGCGTGCAAGATGGCCGAGATCCACGAGGTGATCGAGCGTTTGCCGGAGGGCTACCAGACGGTGATCGGCGAGCACGGGGTGGGACTGTCCGGCGGCCAGCGCCAGCGCCTCGCGATCGCTCGAGCGCTGCTGAAGCGGCCGCGGGTCCTGATTTTCGACGAGGCGACCTCCAGCCTCGATCAGGAGACCGCGGAATCCTTCACGCGCACCGTCAATCAGCTCAAGGGGCGGGTAACGATGCTCTTTATTGCGCACCATCTGCCGCGCACCCTGCACGTGGACGAAGTCGTACGGCTCGGCCCGCCGCAGGAGCCGATCGCACCGGTGCGACCCGCCCAGTCGCTGACGGCGAAGCGCTCGGGAGGCTGACGTGGACGCGCCGACCCGGATCAGGACGCTCGCGGCCGACAAGCTCGACTTCGCGCCGGGCATTCTGAAGCTGCAGGAGGCGCCGCCGTCGCCGTTCCCGCGGGTCGTCCTGTGGGTGCTGCTCGCGCTCGTCGCGGCCGCGTTCGTCTGGTCGGCGATCGGCCGGCTCGACATCATCGCGGTCGCGCAGGGGCGGATCGTGCCGCAGAACTACCTGCAGATCGTGCAGCCGGCGGAGTCGGGGATCGTCAAGGAACTCCTCGTCCGCGAGGGCGACGTGGTGAAGTCGGGCCAGATCCTCGCCCGCATGGACATGCGGTTCTCGGAGGCCGACCGGCAGGCGCTCAGGAGCGAGCTCGCGTCCCGCAGCCTGCAGCTCCGCCGCATCGATGCCGAGCTCGCCGGGACGTCGCTCGCCCGGCAGTCAGGCGATCCGCCGGCGCTCTTCGCGCAGGTCGACGCCCAGTTCCGCGCCCGGCGGCAGGCCTATCTCGACTCGCTCGAGACCGAGAAGACGATCCTCGCCAAGGCGGAGCAGGACCTGCGCAGCGCGAAGGAGATCGAGTCGAAGCTGCGGAAGCAGCTGCCGATCTATCGCGAGCAGGAGGCGGCCTTCGAGAAGCTCACGAAAGAAGGTTACGCGGGCCGGATGATGTATCTCGAGAAGCAGCGCGACCGCATCGAGAAGGAGCAGGATCTCAAGGCGCAGGAGTTCACGATAGAGAGCCTCTCCGCGTCGATCGAGCAGTCGCGCAAGCGCCTCGCGCAGCTCGCCTCCAACTATCAGCAGACCCTGCAGAACGAGCGGGTGGACGCCGAGGCACAGTTCCAGAAGCTGCAGCAGGAGTGGGCGAAGTCCACCGCGCGGCACGAGCTGCTCGAGCTGCGCGCCCCGCAGGACGGGATCGTCAAGGATCTGGCAACCCACACGCTCGGCAGCGTGCTGCAGCCCGGCACCGTCCTGATGACGCTGGTGCCGACCAACGACCCGATGCAGGCCGAGGTGTGGGTGCAGCACGACGACGCCGGATTCGTCGGTGCCGGGCGGCCGGTGAAGCTGAAGCTCGCGACCTACCCGTTCCAGAAGTACGGGATGATCGACGGCCAGGTGAAGCGGATCAGCCCCGACGCGAGCGATGCTTCCGACGCCCGTTCGGACCGGCGCGGTACCGAACAGCAGCCGACGACGGGGTCCGGTTATCGGACGCTGGTATCGCTCAACACGCCCTACCTCGAGGCGGACGGCAAGCGCTATTCTCTCTCGCCCGGCATGCAGGTGACGGCGGAGATCAACCTGGGTACTCGGACGGTCCTGGAGTATGTCCTGTCGCCGGTGCAGCGCACGCTGCACGAGGCGGGCCGGGAGCGGTAACGATGTAATGTCCGGGACCGGCCGGCGCCAGGCAGCGCGAGCCTAGAAGCCGACGCCTATCCCGCCGTACCAGCCGCTGCCGCGGGGCCCCCAGCCGTAGCCGGCGTACGGGAAGAAGCCGGCCCCCCAGTAGCCCAGGGAGGGATAGGCGCCCCACCAGCCTGCGTAGAGCGTGCGGTCATAGGCGAGCCGCGCCTGGGCCGCTTGGTCGGCCTGCACCGTGATCGCGTCGATCCGCGCCGCATCCTGTTCCGCGCTCGCGATGTAATCCAAAACGCGCTGGTCGACGCCTTCCTTGCGCAGCGCTGCGAGCTGGGCATCGTTCAACTTGAGGCGGGTGCCCGTCTGATAGTAGCGGCGGATGATGTCGTTCGGGCTCACCCCTTGCTGCGACAGGGTGACGAGCGTCGGCACGCTCAAGCGCACCGGCGCCTGGGGGCCGATCTGAGTCCACTCGGCGGGTGTGAGCCGCTCCAGGACGGGATTGCCGGCCGCGTCGCGCTGACCCACGCCCGGTGGCGTGGCGCAGCCCGCGATCGCGAGGAGGGCAAGCCCGATGACGACACCATTACGCATGACGCTTCCCTGAGCTTTGGTCCGTTTCAACGCGCGGCACTGCCACCAGTTGACCCGCATCGAGCTCCGCGAGCTCCCGCGAGCTTATCCGCTTCACGCCCGCCGCGTCCATGTCGCGCCACGCGGCGGCAAGCGATCCCCCGGTGTCGATCGCGCGACAGGCGTCCTCGATCACGACCGCCTCGAAGCCGGCCTTGCGCGCATCGAGCGCGGTCCACGCGACGCAGAAGTCGGTCGCCAAACCGCAGATGAATATCCGCTCGATCCCACGGTCGCGAAGATAGCCGGCGAGCCCGGTCGCGTGCTTGCCGTCACCTTCCACGAACGCGGAGTAGCTGTCGACATGGCGATGGTGGCCCTTGCGCAAGACGAGCTGCGCGTGCGGGATCGCAAGCTGCCGATGCAGGGCCGCGCCCTCGGTACCCTGTACGCAGTGCTCTGGCCATAGCACTTGCTCGCCGTAGTGAAGCTTGACCCGCTCGAAGGGTTTCTTCCCGGCGTGGCTGGTAGCGAAGGAGATGTGTGCCGGTGTGTGCCAGTCCTGCGTGATCACGACGTTCGCGAAGCGGCCGGCGACCGCGTTGATCACCGGGACGACCTCGTCGCCGCGCGGCACCGCAAGGGCCCCGCCGGGCATGAAATCGTTCTGAACGTCGACGACCAGCAATACGTCGTGCTCACCCACAGCGAAATTATAGGGCTGCCTACGAATATAATGCCTCGAGCGACCGCTCCCATCAGAAGCTCCCACCAGAAGGGCGACCCACCATGGACGAGGAAATCCGCAAAGCAGCGCTCGACTATCACCGGCTGCCGAAGCCCGGGAAGATCGCGATCACCCCCACCAAGGGTCTGCTCAACCAGCGGGACCTCGCGCTCGCCTATTCGCCGGGCGTCGCTGCGGCGTGCGAGGAGATCGTCCGCAATCCGGCCGAGGCTGCGACGCTCACCTCGCGGGCGAACCTGGTGGCCGTCGTTTCGAACGGGACTGCGGTGCTCGGGCTCGGCGCCATAGGTCCGCTCGCCGGCAAGCCGGTGATGGAAGGCAAGGCGGTGCTGTTCAAGAAGTTCGCCGGCATCGACGTCTTCGATCTCGAGCTCGACGAGCGCGACCCGGACAAGCTGGTCGACATGATCGTCGCGCTCGAACCGACGTTCGGCGGCATCAACCTCGAGGACATCAAGGCGCCCGAGTGCTTCTACATCGAACGCAAGTGTCGCGAGCGGATGAAGATTCCGGTGTTCCACGACGACCAGCACGGCACCGCGATCATCGTCGGCGCCGCGGTGACCAACGGCCTGCGCGTCGTCGGCAAGGACATCGCGAAGGTGAAGCTCGTCGTTTCAGGCGCCGGCGCCGCGGCGCTCGCCTGTCTCGACCTCCTGGTCGGTCTCGGCATGAGGATGGAGAACGTCTGGGTATCGGACATCGCCGGCGTGGTGTACGAGGGCCGCAAGGAGGAGATGGATCCGAACAAGGCGCGCTACGCCCGCAAGACGAGTGCGCGCAAACTGGCCGAGATCATCGAAGGCGCCGACATCTTCCTCGGCCTCTCGGCCGGCGGCGTGCTCAAGCCGGAGATGGTGAAGAAGATGGCGGCGAGCCCGCTCATCCTCGCGCTCGCGAACCCCGAGCCGGAGATTCTCCCCGACCTCGCGAAGCAGGCGCGGCCCGACGCGATCATCGCCACCGGCCGTTCCGACTACCCGAACCAGGTCAACAACGTCCTCTGCTTCCCGTTCATCTTCCGCGGCGCGCTCGACGTCGGCGCCACGACGATCAACGAGGCGATGAAGATCGCCGCGGTGAAGGCGATCGCCGACCTCGCCACCGCCGAGCAGTCCGACGTGGTCGCCGCCGCCTACGGCGAGCAGAACGTGCGGTTCGGGCCGGAGTACCTGATTCCGCGCCCGTTCGACCCGCGGCTCATCGTGCAGATCGCACCGGCGGTCGCCAAGGCGGCAATGGACTCCGGCGTCGCGACGCGGCCGATCGAGAACTTCGGCGCCTACCGCGACTCGCTCCAGCAGTTCGTCTACAACACCGGCTTCATCATGAAGCCGCTGTTCGCGGCGGCGAAGCAGTCCCCGCAGCGGATCGTCTATGCCGAGGGCGAGGACGAGCGGGTGCTGCGCGCGGTGCAGGTGGTCGTCGACGAAGCGCTCGCCAAGCCGATCCTGATCGGCCGTCCGGCGGTGATCGACCGGCAGATCGAGCGACACGGGCTGCGCATCAAGCCGGGCGCGGACTTCGAGCTGATCAACATCGAGTCGCACCCGCACTACCGCGAGTACTGGCACGAGTACCACCGTCTGACCGAGCGCCGCGGGGTCTCGGTGCAGTACGCGAAGATCGAGATGCGCCGGCGCGCAACCGGCATCGGTGCGATGGCGATTCACCGCGGCGAGGCCGACGGCATGCTCTGCGGCACCTTCGGCACGCACGATCTGCACCTGCACTACATCGACCAGGTTCTCGGACGCCGGCACGGCGTCAACCATTTCTACGCGATGAACGTGCTGATCCTCCCCAAGCGCACGCTCTTCATCTGCGACACTTACGTGAACTTCGATCCGACCACCGAGCAGGTCGCGGAGATGACCGTGCTCGCGGCCGAGGAGATCCGCCGCTTCGGCATCACGCCGCGCGTGGCGCTGCTGTCGCACTCGAATTTCGGCACGAGCGACCGGCCGACGGCGGTCAAGATGCGCCAGGCGCTGGAGCTCATCGGCCGGCGCGCGCCCGACCTCGAAGTCGAGGGCGAGATGCACGGCGACGCGGCGCTGTCCGAGGACGTGCGCGCCAATACCTTCCCGCGGTCGCGGCTCAAGGGCGAGGCAAACCTGCTGATCATGCCGACCCTGGATGCCGCCAACATCGCGTTCAATCTGCTCAAGACGGCCGCCGCCGACGGCGTCACCATCGGCCCGATCCTGCTCGGCTGCACGCGCCCCGCGCACATCCTGACCCCGTCCGCCACGGTGCGACGGATCGTCAACATGACCGCGCTGACCGTGGTCGAGGCCAACGCGCAGCGGACGCTTTTCTCCGCCTAGCCCCGGGCGCTAAACTCCCCTGATACGCGGTCCCGAGGCAGTCGGGGGAGGGCCGCGCGGGGACCGATGACAAGCAGCGCGAAAACCGGTGCCGCGGGCAGCGGTGCTCCCGACTTCGGGGAGCACGAGGGGCCGTGGCCCCTAGCGTCATGAGCACCGGCAAAAAAACCGGGCTGATCCTCACCGGGGGTGGCGCGCGCGCCGCCTATCAGGTCGGGGTGCTCAAGGCGGTCGCGGAACTCTGCGGTCAGCCGCGCGAGAGCCCGTTCGCGATCCTCTGCGGGACGTCCGCCGGCGCGATCAACGCCGCTGCGCTCGCGATCCACGCCGACGACTTCGCCGAGAGCGTGCGGCATCTGGTCGGCGTGTGGGAAGGCTTCCGTTGCGACCACGTGTACCGCAGCGACTGGCCGGGGATCATCCGTACCGGCCGGCGGTGGCTCGGCAACCTGATGCTGATCAACCGCACGAACCCAATCTCGCTCCTCGACAACACGCCGCTGCGGGAGATGCTCGCCCGCACGATGGACTTCGGCCGCATCCAGGCGAACATCGACAGCGGCGCCGTCTACGCGGTGTCGGTCACCGCCTCGGGCTATACCTCGGGCCAGAGCGTCACGTTCTACCAGGGCGGTTCGGGGCTCGAGGACTGGGAGCGCTGGCAGCGGGTCGGGGCGTCGACGACGCTGAGCGTCGACCTCCTCCTTGCCTCGAGCGCGATCCCGTTCATCTTTCCGGCGGTCAAGTTCCACCGCGAGTTCTTCGGCGACGGCTCGATGCGCCAGATTGCGCCGATCTCGCCCGCGCTCCACCTCGGCTCGGACAAGGTGCTGGTGATCGGGACCGGCCGCCAGTCGCACGAGCCGGCGCGGGTGCGGTCGAACCTGTATCCGTCCCTTGCGCAGATCGCCGGTCACGCGCTCAACTCGATCTTTCTCGACAGCCTCGCGGTCGACATCGAACGGCTGCAGCGGATCAACAAGACCCTGCAATGCGTCGAACCGGACAAGGCGAGGGAGCTCGGCCTGTCGCTACGGCCGATCGACGTGTTCGTGCTCCATCCGAGCCAGGAGATCGAGCGGATCGCGGCGCGTTACGCTCAGCATTTCCCGCGTGCGGTCAGGTTCCTGCTGCGTGCGGTGGGGGCCATGAACCGCAACGGCTCGAACCTTGCGAGCTATCTGCTGTTCGAAGCGCCTTTCACCAAGGCGCTCATCCACCTGGGCTACGAGGACACGATGGCGCGCGGCGACGAGATGCTGGCGTTTTTGCGGCGCGGGGCCTAAACTCGACGACCCCGAGGTAGCCTGCGCACGCCCCCTCCAGCCCCGCGCATTTCCCGCCATGAGCCAGGACACACCCTTTCAGGACCCGTTCGAGCTGCTCAAGAAGATGTGGGCGCCGATGGGGTTGCCGCTTGGCAGCCTGGCCCCGCTCCTCGACCCGAATGACATCGAGAAGCGGATCGCCGACCTGAAGTCGGTCGAGAACTGGCTGAGCATGAACATGAACGTCCTGCGGATGACGATCCAGGGCCTCGAGATGCAGAAGGCGACGCTCGCGGCCTTCCAGGCGATGCAGCCGGGCGCCGGGGCACAGCCGAAGGCGGGAGCGCAGCCGAACGCCGGGGCGCCCCCGTCGGTGGCGGACGCCTGGTGGTCGCTGCTGCAGCAGGTGCAGAATCCCCCGCCGGCGGCGAAGCCCGAAGCGAAGCCCGAGAAGAAGGGCAAATGACCGGGCGCGGTACCGCAACCGCGAGCTCGTTCCGCGCCGGGCATGCGCGCGCCGCGCGCTGGCAGGACGCCGTCGAGCGGGCCCTTGCCACTGCTGGCGATCCGCCGCCGGGCGCGAACTTGGGGTTCCTGTACGTGAGCGATCGCCTTGGCGGGTCAGCCGGAGACATGCTCGACCGGCTGCGCGACGAGACGGGCGTGCAGGAGTGGGTAGGCTCCGTCGGCATCGGCGTGCTCGGGAGCGGCGTGGAATATTTCGACGAGCCGGCGGTGTCGGTGATGCTGGCGGCGCTTCCGGCCGGCGAGTTCCAGGTGTTCTCGGGCAAGCTCCGGCCGCCGGCGCTCGGACTCCGCACCGCGAGCGGCGCCGAGGCCGCGCACTTCGCGATCGTGCACGGCGACCCGGAGACCGACGACATGCCCGAGTTGATCGAGGACATGTCGTCAAAGGTCGCGAGCGGATATCTCGTCGGCGGCCTCTCGAGCTCGCGGTCGGCGACCTTCCAGGTCGCGAACGACGTGTTGCAGGGTGGGCTGTCGGGCGTCGTGCTGTCGTCGCGGATCGAGCTCGCTACCCGGCTCACGCAAGGGTGCTCACCGCTGCGGCGCGGCCCCGGCGCGACGCCGGTGCGCCACGAGGTTACCGAGGGCGAGCGCAACATCATCGTCGCGCTCGACGGGCGTCCCGCGCTCGACGTGCTGCGCGCCGAGCTGGAGCTGGAGGCGGGCGGAGATCTCCGGCACGCCGTCCAGTCGATCCACGTCGGCCTGCCGGTGTCCGGGTCGGACACCGGCGACTACGTCGTGCGCAACCTGGTCGGCATCGATCCCAAGCACAAGGCGATCGCGATCGGCGCCTACGTCGAGCCCGGGATGCAGGTCATGTTCTGCCGGCGCGACGGTGCGTCCGCCCGCGAGGACCTTAGGCGCATGCTCGACTCGATCGCCGGCCAGCTCGACGGCCCGCCAAAGGGCGGACTCTATTACGCGTGCGTCGGTCGCGGCGAGCACATGTTCGGGCGCCGCTCGGCCGAACTCGGAATCGTTCGCGAGCGCCTCGGCGATTTTCCGCTCGCGGGTTTCTTCTGCAACGGCGAGATTTCCCACGACCGGCTGTACGGCTACACCGGCGTGCTGACGCTCTTTCGGTAGCGACATCCGTCCCGCGCTCAACCCGCGGGCCCTTCATTTAGGAGAAGCTGATGCCCAAAGCGATTCGATTCCACAAGACCGGCGGTCCCGAGGTGCTCGTCTGGGAGGACGTCGAGGTCGGCGATCCCGGTCCCGGCCAGATCCGGGTCAGCCAACCACGCGGTCGGTCTCAACTTCGTCGACGTCTACCAGCGCTCCGGCCTCTACCCGATGCAGCTGCCGAGCGGCACCGGTTCGGAGGGCGCGGGCGTCGTGGAAGCGGTCGGAGCGGGAGTGACCGACCTCAAGGCGGCGATCGCGTGGCGTATGCGTCGCCGCCGCTCGGCGCGTATTCGGAAGTCCGCCTCTATCCCGCGGACCGCGCGGTGAAGATCCCGGACGGCATCTCCTTCGACACCGCCGCGGCGATGATGCTGAAGGGGATGACCGCCCAGTACCTCATCAAGCGGACGTTCAAGGTGCAGCCCGGCCAGACGGTGCTGTGGCACGCCGCCGCCGGCGGCGTCGGGCTGATCGCCTCACAGTGGCTCAAGGCGCTCGGCGTGACGGTGATCGGCACCGTCGGCTCGGACGCGAAGGCGGCCCTCGCGAAGGCGCACGGCTGCGAGCACACGATCGTCTATACGCGCGAAAACTTCGTCGAGCGCGTGAAGGAGATCACCGGCGGCAAGGGCGTCCCGGTGGTCTACGATTCGGTGGGCAAGCTCACGTTCATGGGCTCGCTCGACTGCCTGCAGCCGATGGGCATGTTGGTGAGCTTCGGCAACGCCTCCGGGCCGGTCGATGCGTTCGCGCCCGGCATCCTGCAGCAGAAGGGATCGCTGTACCTTACCCGGCCGACGCTGGCAACCTACGCGGCGAAGCGCGAAGACCTCGTGGCGTGCGCGAACGATCTCTTCGACATCGTCAAGTCGGGCAAGGTGAAGATCGAGATCGCCCAGCGCTACGCGCTCAAGGACGCGGCGCAGGCGCATCGCGACCTCGAGGCGCGCAAGACCACGGGCTCGACCGTTCTCACTCCGTGAGCGGCGCGCACGACGCGTCCCGGCTCGACGGCCGGGGCGCGGGGGTGATGGGCGCGACGCACGCTCGCAACGCGATCGGGTTTGCGTCCAGCGCCGCCCGGTTCATGATCGGCACCGATCTCCTCGTCGACGGCGGCTGCGGGCCGGTGTGACGAACGGGACGCCTCGCACCGAGCTCTATCCTCCGCTCGAGCCCTACGCGTCGGGGATGCTCCCGCTCGACGCGATTCACTCGATGTACTGGGAGACGTGCGGCGACCCGCACGGCATCCCGGTCGTCTTTCTCCACGGCGGGCCGGGATCGGGATCGTCGCCGAAGCACCGGCGGTTCTTCGACCCGGCGGCCTATCGAATCGTCGTCTACGACCAGCGCGGGGCAGGGCGGTCGACCCCGCTCGGCGAGCTCCGCGAGAACACGACGCAGCACCTCGTCGCGGACCTCGAGCGCTTGCGCGAATCGCTCGCCATCGAGCGCTGGTTGGTGTTCGGGGGCTCCTGGGGCTCGACGCTCGCGATCGCGTACGCGGAGGCGCATCCGGCGCGCTGCCTCGGACTCGTGCTGCGCGGGATCTTCCTCTGCCGCAAGAGCGAGATCGACTGGTTCCTCTACGGTCTGCGCGCGATCTTTCCGGAGCCGTGGGAGAGGTTCGCGGGCTTTCTGCCCGCGGACGAGCGCGGCGATCTCCTCGGCAACTACTACCGGCGGCTCGTCGACCCGGACCCCGCGGTGCACATGCCGGCCGCCCGGGCGTGGAGCACGTACGAAGGGTCGTGCTCGACCCTGCTGCCGTCGCGCGAGACGGTGGACTACTTCGCTGGAGACGTCGTGGCGCTCGGCCTCGCGCGGATGGAGGCTCATTACTTCCGGCACGACATCTTCCTTCCAGAGAACGCGTTGCTCGCGAACGCCGGGCGGCTGCGCGGGATTCCGGGCGTGATCGTGCAGGGCCGTTACGACGTCGTGTGCCCGATCGTCTCGGCGCACGAACTCGCGGCGGCGTGGCCTGAGGCGGACTACCAGGTCATTGCCGACGCCGGTCACTCGGCGTGGGAGCCGGGGATCAGCGCGGCGCTGGTTGCGGCGTGCGAGGGGTTTAAGCGGCTCCAACTCTAGATACAGAGCGCAGTCGCGCAGTCGCCACTCCAAGCAGCCGATATCTGCTCGAATGCCCCGGTACCCGAGACGGTAACCCCTGCCTCCGGCGGGCCAGAGGACCAGAGGACCCACGCTCCGTCAAAGACTTATGGAGCCACAAGCTCCTGATCTGAAACCACATGGTTACGGTACGGGAGGGCAACATGAAGCGAGTGGCGCTGTACGCGCGCGTGTCAACCGATCAGCAGAGTGTGCGCCAGCAGGTCGAGGCGCTGCGCGAGGTCGCCGCCAAGGCAGGCTGGCAGATCGCCGAGGAGTTCATCGACCACAGCATCAGCGGCACTAAGGGGCGCTCGTGGCGCCCGGCGCTCGATCGCATGCTCAAGGCCGCCACGCGGCGCGAGTTCGACATGGTGGCCGCGTGGAGCGTGGACCGGCTCGGGCGCAGCTTGCAGGACTTGGTGGCGCTCCTAGTACATCAACACGCAAATAACGAATCATGACTACAATGGCCGTGTTCCCACTCCCGGAAGGAGGGCACGGCCATGCGCCAGACCGAGCTGACGCTGTCGAACAAGGACCGCAGGGTACTGGACGAGTGCCGCAGCAAGGGCCTTCGCCATGCACGGGAAGTCAATCGAGCGCATATCTTGGCGGCGCTCGACGAGAAGGTGCCGGAGGCGCTGATCTGCCAAGTCCTTGGGGTGGGTCGCACGGCGATCTGGCGTACGCGGGCGGCGTATCTGGAGGGCGGGCTGGACCATGCGCTGCGGGACGTGCAGCGACCCGGGCGCGCCTCGGAAGTACGAGACCGACGTCGAGGCGGAGCTCGCCGCGCTGGCCTGCTCGAAGCCCCCGACAGGGGCCAAGCGGTGGACGCTGGTGTTGCTGGAGCGCGAGGCACGAGGCCGCCCCGGTATGCACGACATCAGCCGCGAAACGATCCGTCGGCTGCTAAAAAAAACTGCCTCAAGCCCTGGCGCGAAATGATGTGGTGCGTGGGCGTACTGACGCGAGAGTATCGGCAGCGGATGTACGAGTTGCTGGATCTTTACGCCCGGCCTTGGAACGCGAACGAACCGGTGGTCTGCGTGGACGAGAAGAGCAAGCAACTGCTGCACGACAGTCGGCCGAGCCTGCCGATGGTGCCGGGAACGGCACTGCGTCGGGACTATGAGTACGTTCGCTCTGGGACCTGCAACGTGTTCGTCGCGGTGGAACCGCTCGGCGGTCGACGCGTTACGCAGGTCACCGATCATCGAGGCAAGGCGGACTTCGTCGCCTTCGCGCAGCACCTGATCGACACCGTGTACCGCGTCGGCCAGACGCATCCATCTGGTCGTCGACAACCTCAGCACCCACTTCCGATCCTGCTTCGTCGAGACCCTTGGCGCGCGGGCCGCAAGCAAGCTTCTTCGCAGGGTGGTCTTCCACTACACCCCGAAGCATGCAAGCTGGCTGAACATGGCGGAAATCGAAATCGCCGCGCTCGGTCGCCAGTGCCTGAACCGCCGCATCGGCGACCCAAAGCTCCTCGCTCGTGAGGTGGCCGCCTGGCAGCGACGTCGTAACGCCGAGCGAAGAACTATCCAGTGGACGTTCACCCGCCAAGATGCCGATCGGAAGCTGGGTCGCCACTATGCTTCGTAATTAACAGGTTGAAGTACTAGGCGAGCTAGAGGCGGCGGGCGTCGGTCTCTATCTGCACCAGCAGGCGCTCGACTCCTCTACGCCGGCTGGGCGGGCCATGTTCCAGATGGCCGGCGTATTCGCTGAGTTCGAACGCAGCCTGATCGTGGAGCACGTTCGTGCCAGCTTACAGCGCGCGAAAAAGCACGGCACCAAGTCGGGCAAGGCTATCGGCAGGCCGCGCGTGGAGGTCGCCACCGAGGCCGCGATCCGGCGGCTGCGCAAGCAGGGTCGGTCCATCGGCGCCATCGCGGCAGAGGCCGTGGTCACACCTCGTCAACTATCGGTGGGGGCGCTGTACTTCTCCAGGCGCAGATAACGCCGCGCGGGCATGCACTACTAGAGGAACTTCGTGCGACCAACGCCGAGAGCCCGATCGGCTTCTGTGCGATGTGGTTCGCGGATGACATCAAGCCGCTCTGGACCGATGCAATCGAGCCCGCCATTCGCACGGCTGGTTACGATCCGAAGCGGATCGACCAGCACGAGCATCTTAATCGCATTGACGAAGAGATCATCGCTATGATCCGGCGCAGCCGTTTCGTCGTGGCGGACTTTACCGGCCAGCGCGGAGGCGTGTACTTCGAGGCGGGATTCGCGTTGGGTCTTGGGCTGCGAGTGATTTGGCTGTGCCGCGATGATCAGCTTGCGAAGGTCCACTTCGACACCCGCCAATACAACTTACTCACCTGGAAGCCCGGCGAGTACGCCTACCTGGCCAAGCGGCTGCAGAACAGGATCGAGGCGACGTTGGGGCGCGGGCCGGTCAAGGTCTGACCAGCCGAAACAATGACCCAAGCCCTTCCGATGTCGCCCGAAATAGCGCGGCAGATGGCGATGGTGAACCATCCTGCTGTCCAGCGGACGATGGCCTCAGTGAATCGCAGCGCTCGGCGTTTGTCCGGCTCCACACGCTGATAGCTGATGGCCCGCCGCCAAAGCTCCAGACGCTAGCCTCACGACTTCCGAATCGTTGAGTGCTGCGCTAACGGACGCGGGCGAGGTGGTGGAGACCTGCGTTGACGCGCTGCTGACGACGTTTTGCGACCAAGTGCAAGCCTGAATGGATCGGAGATCGAATTGGTTGAACCTGTTGATACCGACCTAAGCGACGAGTTCATCGAAGCGCTTCGCGGTGAGGACGAGCTTGGCGCGGCCGTTCGTTCGCATATCTACGTTGAAGCGAGACTGAACCGGTATCTGGAGCTTGTCGTTCCGGCCCCTGGATTTCTGGAAGCGACGAACCTTCGCTACGGCCAGAAAGTCACTCTGGCGTGCGCACTCGGCCTCGAGCTGCATTCTTTCCTCCCCTAGAATGCCGTCGTGAAACTCGCTCCCCTATTCGCTGCAGCGATTCTAGCCCTGACTCTCGGCACCGCTCAGGCTGCCGAGTGGGTTGTCGAAGGCCGCGTAGTCGGAGTTTCGGACGGCGACACAATCACAGTCCTGGATGACGGGAAGATCCAGCACAAGATCCGGTTCGCCGGGATCGATGCTCCTGAGAAGGGCCAGCCCTACGGTGAACGCTCGAAGCAGAACCTATCGGAGCTCGTGTTCCAGAAGCGGGTTGAGGTCCGCTGCCACAAGAAAGACAGATACGGCCGCGAGGTGTGCGCCGTGTACGTCAGTCTTCGTGATGTGGGCCTCGAGCAGGTCCGCGCCGGCATGGCGTGGCACTACAAGGCATACCAGCACGAGCAGACGACGCAGGATCGGCTCGTGTATCGGGACGAGGAAGAAGGCGCTAAGGCGCGGCGGGTCCGCCTATGGAAGGACGCGAAGCCAGTGCCGCCGTGGGGGTGGAGGCGCAAATCTGCAGACCGCTAGCCCCCCGAGCCGTCGACTGCGATTACCGGCTTCCAGATCGTCACCACGCAAGGCCCGCACCAGTAGCGGTGGTAGCTCTCGGCACCATCCGCATAGGCCCAGCGCTCCCACCTACGGGGCCAGCCAATCCAGGAGACCTCGAGGCGGTGGAGTTTCACGGTCATGGGTGCAGCGCGGGTGAAGTGGCACATCAAGCGTAGTCCGGCTTGCGCGAGCCAACAGTAAAGGATGGTTACACGGGCTTGTGGCGGGAAGGTGAACGCGGTGTGGCCGTGGGAGTGGCGGCGTATCCGTTGATCGCCGAATTCGCGTCGGGACACTTTACAGTTCGGAACTCAAAGCAAGACCTCCTCTTTGGTAACCGACTGATGCCGTGGTGGTTAATGGCAATAGCACGCATCTTGCGTGCACAACACAGTTCGCCACGTGCTTTGATCCGGAGGATTCCAGCATGGAAATCCTGTCGAGGCGAGTTGCACGATGTTTGGGTTCAATCCTCGTACCGTTTTCCCTGGTTGGACTCCCGCTGCACGTCCTAGCCGTCCCCGTTTTCATCAACGAGATCCACTACGACAACGCGGGGACCGACACTGGCGAAGCAATCGAAATTGCGGGACCTGCCGGCACCAACCTTACGGGATGGAGCGTGGTGCTCTATAACGGCAGCGGCGGCTCTGTGTACAACACGACGGTGCTCTCCGGGACCATTCCGAATCAGGCGAGCGGCTTCGGCACGCTTGTCGTGAACTACCCGACGAATGGAATCCAGAACGGCTCCCCTGATGGCATTGCGCTCGTAAACAACGCTAACGCCGTCCAGCAGTTCCTCAGCTACGAGGGCTCTTTCACGGCGGTAGGCGGCCCAGCGAACGGGCAGACGAGCACGAACATTGTTGTTAGTGAAAGTGGTTCCGGTGCCGCTGGGAACTCGCTGCAGCTCCAGGGCTCTGGCACCGACTCAGGTTCTTTCTTCTGGGCAAGTGAGATGCCCAACACGTTCGGTGCCTCCAACACGGGCCAGTCCTTCTCCTTCGTCCCCATTTTCATCAACGAGATCCACTACGACAACGTGGGGGCGGACACAGGTGAAGCGATCGAAGTTGCGGGCCCTGCCGGCGCCAACCTCACGGGCTGGAGCATCGTTCTCTATAACGGGGCGAACGGCCTCTCCTACGACACTATCGCGCTCTCGGGGACCATTCTGAATCAGCAGGGCGGCTTCGGCACGACTTTTGTTTTGGCGCCCGGGCTCCAGAACGGCTCCCCTGATGGCATCGCGCTCGTCTACAACAACAGCTTGGTCCAGCAGTTCCTCAGCTACGAGGGGTCCTTCACCGCCTTAGATGGCCCCGCAAGCGGACAGATAAGCACCGACATTGGCGTGAGTGAAGGTTCCGGAACCGCAGTTGGGGATTCTCTGCAGCTCCAGGGCATTGGCGGCAATGCCACTGATTTCGCTTGGTCAGGTCCAATACCCAACACATTCGGCGCCCCCAACACAGGCCAGTTATTCTCCGCGCTTTCAGTCCCCGAACCGGCCACGCTCGCCCTTCTCGGCGTTGCCCTGGCCGGTCTCGGCTTCTCTCGCCGCCGCAAGCTGCATTGAGCAGCACGTCGCGCAACGGAACCCCGCCCGCGTGGCGGGGTTTTCGTTG
>CAWBNB010000049.1:0-204783 GCA_963789885.1 uncultured beta proteobacterium
TTTCTCCAGCGCGATGGAAGACGCCTTCCGCAAGGACGGCTATGCAGTGAACCGACTCGACGGCGCCGCCGCGGACTTCGAGATGACCAAGGCAGGACGTAGGTCGCTCGTCGCGTGCAAGCGCTGGAAGGTCGCGCGTACCGGCGTCGAGCCGCTTCGCGATCTGTACGCAGCCAAGGACGCGCACGAAGCGAACGATTGCGTCTACGTCGCTACCGGCGAGATCACCGATGGCGCGCGGAAGTTCGCCGGCGAGAAGAAGATTCGGCTCGTGGATGGCATGGAGCTCGCGAAGCTGCTCCCGCGCGCCGGGCGTGCCGTTCGCGCGACCTGATCGCGACTACAATCGCGGCTCCCCTTCAGGAGCCGCACATGTCGACACCACAATCCCCCGCCGGTCTCGTCATCGAGGATCTCGCCGTCGGCACCGGCAAGACGGCTGCCGCCGGCCAGAAAGTGACGGTCCACTACACCGGCTGGCTCACCAGCGGCAAGAAGTTCGACTCGAGCAAGGATCGTGGCGACCCGTTCGTCTTCAACCTCGGCGCGGGACAGGTGATCCGCGGCTGGGACCAGGGCGTGCAGGGCATGCAGGTCGGCGGCAAGCGCAAGCTGACCATCCCGCCGGACCTCGGCTATGGCGCCCGCGGCGCCGGCGGCGTCATTCCGCCGAATGCGACGCTCGTCTTCGAGGTCGAGCTGCTGGGAGTCTCCTGAACCTTTGACGCTCGCCACCCTCGCCGCCGCGCAGCTCGCGTACGGCGATCTCCCGCTCCTCGACCGGGCGGCGCTCACCGTCCTCGAGGGCGACCGGATCGGGCTGATCGGCCGCAACGGCAGCGGGAAGTCCTCGCTGCTGCGCGTGCTCGCAGGCGCGGCGGCGCTGGACGACGGCGAGCTCAAGACGCGCGACGGCCTGTCGGTCGCGCTCGTCGAGCAGGAGCCCGAGCTTCCCCCCGCCTCGACCCTGCGCGAGAGCCTCGCGCTACGCGGCCACCTCGAGCAGATCCATGACGAACGGGATCGCTGGCGCGCCGAAGCACGCCTGATCGAGTTCCTGCATCGCTTCGGTCTCGAGGGCGCGATGGATCCGTCGACGCTCTCCGGCGGCGAGCGCAAGCGCGGCGCGCTCGCACTTGCGCTCGCCCTGCAACCCGAGCTGCTGCTGCTCGACGAGCCGACCAACCATCTCGACATCGACGGCATCACGCGCCTGGAGGAGCTGCTGCTGAAAGGGCCGGCGTCGATTGTCATCACGCACGACCGCGCGTTCCTCGACCGTGTCGCGACGCGCATCGTCGAGCTCGATCGCGGGGCGCTGCGCTCCTATCCGGGCAACTTCACCGCCTTCGAGTCGCGCCGGCGCGACGAGCTCGCCGCCGAAGAGCTCGCCAACCGCCGCTTCGACAAGTTCTGGGCGCAGGAGGAGCTCTGGATCCGCAAGGGCGTCGAGGCGCGCCGCACACGCAACGAAGGCCGCGTGAAGCGCCTGGAGGCGCTCCGCACCGAGCGCACCGCTCGCCGCGAGCGCCTGGGCAACATCAAGCTCACGCTCGACGCGGGCGAGCGCTCCGGCCGGCTGGTCGCCGAGCTGAAGGGCGTCGGCAAGCGATTCGGCGAGCTCGTGATCGTGCACGACCTGTCGATGCGGATCATGCGCGGCGATCGCATCGGCCTCATCGGCCCGAACGGCGCGGGCAAGACCACGATGATCCGGCTCATCCTCGGCACACTCGCACCCGACACGGGCACCGTGCGCCTGGGCACCAACCTCCAGGTCGCGTACTTCGACCAGATGCGCGAGCAGCTCGACCCCGAGCGGACCGTCGCCGACACGATCAGCCCGGGGTCGGACTGGATCGCCGTCGGCGGCGGCCGGAAGCACGTGATGAGCTATCTCGCCGAGTTCCTGTTTCCGCCACGCCGCGCGCAGGCGAGGGTCGCGAGCCTCTCCGGCGGGGAGCGGAACCGGCTCCTCCTCGCGCGGCTGTTCGCGCAGCCGGCCAACCTGCTCGTGCTGGACGAGCCCACCAACGATCTCGACATCGAGTCGCTCGAGCTGCTGGAGGCGACGCTGCAGGAGTACGCCGGCACGCTCCTCCTCGTCAGCCATGACCGCGCATTCCTCGACAACGTGGTGACGCAGACGCTGGTGGCCGAAGGCGGCGGAAAGTGGCGCGAGTACGTCGGCGGCTACAGCGATTGGCTCGCGCAGCGTCCGGCCGCCGCATCCATGCCGGCTTCCCCGGCGCCGTCCGAACGCGGCGACCGCAAGCCCTCACGCCAGCCGCAGAAAGTGAAGCTCACGTTCAAGGAGCAGCGCGAGCTGGAATCGCTGCCGTCCGAGATCGAGGCGCTCGAGCGCGAACAGCACGACCTGACGGCGCGAATGGCGAGCGCCGACTACCACAAGCAAGGTCACGAGAAGAGCAAGGCGGATCGCCAGCGTGCCGAGGAGATCGAGCGGCTGCTCGAGCGCGCCTTCGAGCGGTGGGGCGCGCTGGAGGAGAAGGCCAAAGCGGCCGCGGCGGGGTGACGCCATCGAGTCACTCCGCATCGGCGCCGCGCTCTCGTCAGCGCATCCCGCCGCGGTGCTCAGCCGAGCACCGCCACCGCCTCGATCTCGACCATCATGTCCGGGTGAGCGAGCCGGCTCACCTCCAGCGTCGTGCTCGTCGGCCAGCCCGGCCCGAAGTACTCGTGCCGGATGTCCGCGCACGTGAAGAACGCGTCCATGTCGGTGACGTAGGTGTTCGTCTGGACGACGTCCTCCCAGCTCGCGCCCGCCTCGGCCAGCGCGGTCCCGATGTTCTCGCACACCTGGCGGAACTGGGCGCGCATGTCGCCTTTCCCGACGACGTTGCCGTCCTTGTCCCACGCGAGCTGGCCGGACAGGAAGACGAGCCGTTTGCCCTCCACCGACACCGCGTGCGGGAAGATCGATTTGCCGTTCAGGATCCGCGAGTGCAGCCTGTTGCTCACGACGTGCTGCTTCCGAGCGCTTGCCATGCGTTTTCCTCCGGTTGATCGCCGGGCAGCGTAACCCGTATTCGCGCGCCGGTCCCGCGTTGATTCTCCCCGCGATCGGCGCTAGATTCGCCGCTCCGCTCCCGGCTACCCGTTCGATCCCCATGAACTCGACTCCCTGGCCGCGCGTCGCCGTGCTCGGCGCCGGCGCCGTCGGCTGCTACTTCGGGGGGATGCTCGCGCGCGCCGGCGCCCCGGTGACGCTGATCGGGCGGCCCGCGCACGTCGACGCGGTCCGGCGCGACGGCCTCCTCCTCGACACGCTGCAGTTCCGCGAGCGCGTGCCGGTCGCCGCGTCCACCGACGCCGGGGCCGTCGCCGGCGCGGCTTTCGTCCTCGTCGGGGTGAAATCCGGCGACACCGAGACGGCGGCACGGTCGATAGCACCCCATCTCGTGCGCGGCGCCACGATCGTCAGCCTGCAGAACGGGGTGGACAACGCCGCCCGGATGCGGCCGCTCGTCGATGCCGAGGTGGTGGCCGCGGTCGTGTACGTCGGCTGCCAGATGGCGGGGCCGGGGCATGTGCGGCACACCGGCCGCGGCGATCTCGTGGTCGGCGGGTCGGGCGGCGCGGGAATGGAGCGCGCCGCAGCGGTCGCGGCGCTCTTCGAACGCGCCGGGGTGCCCTGCCGCGTATCGGACAACGTCGATGGCGAGCTGTGGACGAAGCTCATCATCAACTGCGCCTACAACGCCGTCTGTGCGCTTTCACGCCTCCCCTACGGTCCGATGATCGCGAGCCCATGGTCGCGCGAGGTGATGCCGCAGGTCGTGGACGAGGCCGTGGCGGTGGCGCGCGCCGAAGGCGTGCGCCTCGACACCGACGACCTGATGGGGCGCGTCTGGAAGATCGGCGAGGCGATGCCGGCGCAGATCTCCTCCACCGCGCAGGACATCGGGTTCGGAAAGCCGACCGAGATCGACGCCCTGAACGGCTACGTCGCCAGGCGTGGCGAGGCGCTCGGCGTGCCGGCGCCGGTGAACCGTACGCTGCATGCGCTGGTGAAGCTCCTCGAGCTGGCGGCGCGGAAGGGCTGATTCCGTCTGGCGGGGCCGGGTGCGAGATCGGGATTTCACGCCCGACGTGCCGCGGTCCAGGTCGGGTGCAACGGGGTCGCGTCGCGCATTAAGTAAGCCGCGTCCCGGGGGGACGCTCGCCCATGCGGGTTTCCCGCGGAAGGAATATGTTTGGTGGGTAGCTGTCCACATCCGCTGAAGCAGGACGGCCTCGAGCTCGTGTGAACGAAGCGTCCGGCCCGGCCGAGGTCGGGCCGGACGCGGCCGCACCGACAACAAGGGATAGGGAGGAAGCGTGGGAACAGTGAAAACGCCGTCTCGGCGGACGGCAGCATGCGCAGCACTTATCGTGGCGGGCCTGGTCGGCGCCGTCCACGCGCAGGACAAGTCGAAACCGGCGGTCGGCGTCGGCCGGTCCGAGCTCGGTGGCGTGGTCGCGGGCAGGGCCGGGCCCGAGGCCGGCGTCTGGGTGATCGCGGAGACGACCGATCTGCCCACGAAGTTCGCGAAGATCGTCGTCACCGACGATCAGGGGCGCTATCTCATCCCCGATTTGCCGCCGGCGAGCTACGCAGTCTGGGTGCGCGGCTACGGGCTGGTCGACTCGCCGAAGGTCAAGGCGACGCCCGGCAAGACGCTGAACCTCAAAGCGGTCGTCGCGCCTTCGCCCAGGGAGGCGGCGCAGTACTACCCGGCGATCCACTGGTTCGCGCTCCTGCGCGTGCCGCAGGCGAACGAGTTCCCGCTCGGGCCGGTGACGAGCCAGGGCCAGTGGCTGAACACCATCAAGAGCGGCGCGTGCCAGTCGTGCCACGCGCTCGGGACGCCCGGCATGCGCACCGTGCCGGAGGCGTTCGCGAAGGCCGGCAGCTCGGTCGAGGCGTGGCGCCAGCGACTCCGCGCGGGCAGCGCACAGGCGCTGATGGCGCGCGATATCAGCCGGCTCGACGGCGAGCGCGCGATCAAGCTGTTCGCCGATTGGACTGACGCCATCAAGGCGGGCGAGCTGCCGTTCTCGAAGCCCGATCGCCCGCAGGGCGTCGAGCGCAACGTCGTCGTGACGCTCTGGGACTGGAGCCGGCCGACCGCTTACCTGCACGACCTCGTCTCGACCGACCGGCGCGACCCGCGCGTGAACGCCGGCGGCAAGGCGTACGGTTCGACCGAGGACAGCACCGACCTCATCCCGGAGCTCGATCCGCAGACGCACACCGCGAAGGAGATCCCGCACCCGGTTCGCGACCCCGCCACGCCTTCCTCGAAGGGCGCGCCGTTCGGGCCCTCCGCGTGGTGGGGGCCGGCGCCGATCTGGGACAGCAAGACCCTCAACCACAACCCGATGATGGACGAGAAGGGCCGGGTGTGGCTCACCTCGCGCGTGCGTCCCAACGCGAATCCGGCGTTCTGCAAGACCGGGTCGGATCATCCGTCGGCGAAAGCGTTCCCGCTGAACGGCGAGGCGAACCGGCACCTGTCGATGTACGACCCCGCCACCGGTCAGTGGAAGCTGATCAGCACGTGCTTCCCGACGCATCACCTCAATTTCGCCTACGACTCCGACCACACGCTGTGGACGAGTCCCGGCGTCGTCGGTCCGGGCGTCATCGGCTGGCTCAATCGCCGGCTGTACGAGGAGACCGGGGACGAAGTCCGATCCCAGGGCTGGTCGCCGCACGTGCTCGACACGAACGGCAACGGCCGGCGGGACGAGTACGTGGAGCCCGACCAGCCGGTCGACCCGGCGAAGGACAAGCGCGTCGCGCTGAACCTGTACGCGGTCGCGGTGAGCCCGTCCGACGGCACGATCTGGGGCACTGCGATCGGTTACCCCGGACAGGTGGTCCGCGTCGTGCCGGGGCGCGATCCCACGCACACCGCGATCACCGAGGTGTACGAGCCGCCGCTGCCCGGATTCGGGCCGCGCGGCGGCGATATCGACATGGACGGCGTCTACTGGGTGGCGCTCGCGAGCGGGCATCTCGGGCAGTTCGACCGCCGCAAGTGCAAGGTCCTGAACGGTCCGACCGCCACCGGCGCGCACTGCCCCGAAGGCTGGACCCTGCACCGGTTCCCGGGGCCGCAGCTGCGCGACGTGAAGACCCCGGGCAGCGCCGAGGCAAGCTACTACGTCTGGGTGGATCACAAGGGCATCCTCGGGCTCGGCCGCAACGTGCCGATCGCGATGGGCAACCTGAGCGACTCGATCTACGCCTTCGTGGAGGGCAGGTTCGTGAGCTTCCGCGTGCCGTATCCGTCCGGCATGTTCGCGAAGAACGTCGACGGGCGCATCGACGATCCGAACGCCGGCTGGAAGGGACGCGCGATCTGGACCACCTTCGGCAGCCGGACGCCCTTCCACCTGGAGGGCGGGAAGGAGAACCGGCCGCGCGTGGTGAAGTTCGAGCTGCGCCCGGATCCGCTCGCGCGGTAGCCGGAGGACCTCCGCGGGGCGTCAGCCTGCGGCGGCCGCCCCGCCGAGCCGCATCTGCGCGAGCACCGCGCGGCCGACCGGCCCGTGCGGGTTCGCGATCGTCTCGGCGATCTCGAAGTGGTTGTAGTGCTCGGCAGCGACGAGCTCTACCGGCTTGCCCGCTTTGCGCAGCGCCGCGGCGAATTCCCGCGACTGGCGCTGGAACTCCGGTGTCTCCAGCGTGCCGTAGACGAGCACGATCGGCGCGCGGATCGCATCGACATGTCGTTGCGGCGAGAGCGCCGCTTCCATCTCGTCGGTGAACCTTACGTACCGGCTACGCTTGGAGAGCCGCGGGCCGCGCAGGTCGTACATGCCGCTCGTCAGCGTGTACCCCTTTACTGTATCGGCCGGCAGCCCGAAGTCGCGTTCCCAGCCGGTGATCGCGACGATGCCGCCGAGGTGCGCGCCCGACGAGCTGCCCGAGACATACAGCCGGGTCGCGTCGCCGCCGAAGCGCGCGGCGTTGCGATGGACCCAGGCCACCGCGCGCCGCACCTGATCGGCCATCACGAACAGGCTGCCGCCGGCTTCCTCGACGTTGTCGAAGTCCGGGACCACGTAATGCGCGCCGGCGAGGACGAACATCTCGGCCGGATAGCCGTAGTCGCGCGCGCGGCCCGCGCGCCACGCGCCGCCGTGGAGATACACGTTGATCGGCGCGTTCGGAAGGGACGTGCGGTAGACGTCCAGCTGCTCGATCGGCGTCGGGCCGTAGGCGAAGCGCCCCGGCGCGCCGAGGCGTTGGCGTACGAGCTCGCTCGCGTGTGCGATGCGCGCGAGGAGCTGCTGCCGGTTGGGCGCGTAGACCGACTGGTCGTAGGCGTCGTCGAGCGCCTTCTGGTCGTAATCGAGGAAGACCTTCGGCCCGCTCGGCGCCGCGGTCATCGCCTCAATCCACCTTCGCGCCGCTCGCCCGCACGATCGGGGCGATGCGCGCGATCTCGGCTTTCAGGTTGGCGGCGAACTCGCCGGAGGTGTTGCCGACCGGGATCAAGCCGTTGAGCGCGAACTGCTCGCGGACCGAGGCCGACGCGAGCGCGGCGCGCGCGTCGGCCTCGAGCTTTCCCACGATCGCGGGCGGCGTGCCTTTCGGCGCGAGCAGCGCGCTGCCGCCGCCGAAGTCGTAACCCTTCAGGCCGGACCCGTCCAGCGTCGGCACCTCCGGGGCGGTGGCGAGGCGGGTCTTCGTCGTGACCGCGAGCGCGACCAGCTTGCCGGCCTTCACGTAGGGCAGCACGAGCGGCGCGTTCTGGAACGCGAGCTCGATCTGGCCGGCGACGAGCTCGGTCGTCATCTGCGAGCTCGATTTGTACGGGATGTGCTGCAGGTCCACGCCGGCCATGCGCTTGAAGAGCTCCGCCGACAGGTGCTGCGACGAGCCGCTGCCGGCCGAGCCGAAGCGCAGCTTGCCCGGGTTGGCCTTCGCGTAGGCGATCAGCTCCTTCGTCGATTTCACCGGCACGCTCGGATGCACCACGAGGATGTTGGGGGTGTGCGAGATCTGCGTGATCGGCTCGAAGTCGCGCACGATGTCGTACGGCAGGCCCGGGTACAGCGACGGATTGATGTAGAGCGGCCCGGCCGAGGCCATCAGCAGGGTGTAGCCGTCCGGTGGCGACTTCGCGACGCGTTCGGGCGCAATGTTGCCGCCGCCGCCGGGCAGGTTTTCGATGACCCAGACGTAGCCGTTCGCCTCGGTCATCTTGTGCGTCACGAGGCGAATCTGGATGTCGGGCGACCCGCCCGCCGAGGACGAAACGACGATGCGGACCGGCTTGGCGGGGTAGTCCTGCGCGGCCGCCGAGGCGGCGAACACACCCAGCGCGACGCCGGCGGCGAGAAGGATACGCAAATCTCGCATGCTCCCGAGAGCGTGCTGGCGGCCGCTCAGGCCTTCGCCCGGCGGCGCGGCCCCGCCGCCTTGTGGACGGTGGGGGTTTTCGGCAAACCCGTGTGCTGCGTGCGGAACGGCCGGGCTGCGCTGCGCCGGCCTTCGCGAGCGTCGCCCGTTCCCGCAGGCTGGTACGCCGGCACGAGCTGATGCCTGCCGCTGCCGATGAGATCGGCGCGGCCCATCCGCCGCAGCGCTTCGCGCAGCACCGGCCAGTTGTTCGCGTCGTGGTAGCGCAGAAACGCCTTGTGCAGGCGGCGCACTCTCAGGCCCTTCGGGACGATCACCTCTTCACTCGCGCGCGAGACGCGCCTTAGCGGGTTCTTGCCGCTGTGATACATCGCGGTCGCCGTCGCCATCGGCGAGGGCAGGAACGCCTGCACCTGGTCGGCGCGGAAGCCGTTCTGCTTCAGCCACAGCGCGAGCTCGAGCATGTCCTCGTCGGTCGTGCCGGGGTGCGCCGCGATGAAGTACGGGATGAGGTACTGCTCCTTGCCCGCCGCCTTCGAGTAGCGGTCGAAGAGCTCCTTGAAGCGGTAGTACGCGCCGACCCCCGGCTTCATCATCTTCGAGAGCGGGCCCTCGCCGATCGCCTCGGGGGCGATCTTCAGGTAGCCGCCCACGTGATGCTGCGCGAGCTCCTTCACGTACTCGGGCGACTCGATCGCGAGGTCGTAGCGCACGCCCGAGGCGATCAGCACTTTCTTGATCCCCGGCAGCGCGCGCGCGCGGCGGTAGAGCTTGATGAGCGGCGCGTGATCGGTGTTCAGGTTCGGGCAGATGCCGGGGTACACGCATGACGGCCGGCGACAGGCGCTTTCGACCTCCCGGCTCTTGCACGCGAGACGGTACATGTTGGCGGTCGGGCCGCCGAGGTCGGAGATGACGCCGGTGAAGCCCGGCACCGTGTCGCGCACGGTCTCGATCTCGCGGATCACCGAGTCCTCCGAACGGCTCTGGATGATGCGGCCCTCGTGCTCGGTGATCGAGCAGAAGGTGCAGCCGCCGAAACAGCCGCGCTGGATCGCGATCGAGAAGCGGATCATCTCGTACGCGGGGAGCTTCGCGTCGCCGTACGAGGGATGCGGCTGCCGGCGATAGGGCAACTCGTAAACCGCGTCCATCTCCTTCGTCGTGAGCGGGACGGGCGGCGGGTTGAGCCACACGTCCACGTCGCCGTGGCGCTGCGCGAGCGCGCGCGCGTTCCCCGGGTTCGACTCCATGTGCAGGATGCGCGAGGCGTGCGCGTACAGCACCGGGTCGTCGGCGACCTGCTCGTAGGACGGTAGCCGGATCACGCTGCGTTCGCGGTCGGCGTTCTTCACCCGACGCTCGAAGCGTACGACGTTGTGGCCCGGCGGCGAGGTCGACGCCTTCGTCCCCGCGTTGTCCTCCATCGCGTACGGATCGACCGGCGGGTTCAGCACGCCGGGCGTGTCGAGGTGCGTCGAGTCGATCTCGATCCAGTCCGGCGGGGTGGCCTTGCGCGCGAACGTCGTGCCGCGGAGGTCGGTGATGTCGTGGATAGGCTCGCCGCCGGCGAGTCGATGGGCGATTTCGACGATCTGCCGCTCGGCGTTGCCGTACACGAGGAGATCGGCCTTCGCGTCGAGCAGGATCGAGCGGCGCACCTTCTCCGACCAGTAGTCGAAGTGGGCGATCCGGCGGAGCGACGCTTCGATGCCGCCGATCACGATCGGGACGTCCCCGAACGCCTCGCGGGCGCGCTGCGCGTACACGATCACCGATCGGTCGGGCCGTCTGCCGCCTTCGCCGCCCGGCGTGTACGCGTCGTCGCTGCGGATGCGGCGGTCCGCGGTGTAGCGATTCACCATCGAGTCCATGTTCCCGGCGGTGATGCCGAAGAACAGGTTGGGTGCCCCGAGCGCGGCAAACGGTTCGGCGCTGTGCCAGTCGGGCTGGGCGATGATGCCGACGCGGAACCCCTGCGCCTCGAGCACGCGCCCGATGATCGCCATGCCGAAGCTCGGGTGATCGACGTACGCGTCGCCGGACACGACGATGACGTCGCAGCTGTCCCAGCCGAGCGCGTCCATCTCGGCGCGGGACATCGGCAGGAAGGGGGCCGTGCCGAAGCGCTCGGCCCAGTGCTTTCGGTAGCTCGACAGGTCGCGGGCGGGTTGCATGGGGGAGGGGATTATCCCCTCGTCAGAGCCTCCGCGAGCGCCGGAAGTTCACTCTCGCCCGGCCCGCGCCAGCAGCCGGTCGAGCTGATTGGCGAAGCGCTGTCGGTCGCCGTGCGCGAGCGGCGGCGGGCCGCCGGTCTGCACGCCGCTCGCGCGCAGCTCGTCCATGAAGTCGCGCATGGTGAGCCGCTCGCGGATCGTGTCCGCCGAGTACATCTCGCCGCGGGGGTCGAGCGCGTGGCCGCCGCGCTCGATCACCTGGGCTGCGAGCGGGATGTCGGCGGTGACGACGAGATCGCCCGCCTGGACCCGGTTCGCGATCTCGTTGTCCGCGACGTCGAACCCGCGCGGCACCTGGAGCGTGCGGATGTAGGGCGACGGTGGCGTGCGCAGCGGCTGGTTGGCGACCAGGGTCAATTGCACCCGCGCGCGCTCGGCGGCGCGGTAAAGGATCTCCTTCACCGCGGCGGGGCAGGCATCGGCGTCGACCCAGATGTTCATCGCATGCGAGCATGCCTGACTCGCTCCCGACCGTCGATGAGGAATCGCGCATCGGACCTTGATTATCCATCGCTCTGGCATTACCGTGGTGACCGCCTTCCCGAAGGATGTTGTTATGACCTCGGCGAACGCCCTCAAGTTGGCCGAGATGCGCGAAGCGTTTATCGCCGGAGCTGAGGCGTCGGCCGCGGAGATCGACGCAGGCGCGCCGCTCTACGCGGCTGAGGATGTGCATGCGTACATCACTGCGCGTGCAGCCGTGAGGACCGCGGTGCAGCCGAGACCGATCCGCATGGCTCGTCGGTGGCGCTTCCCACAATCCGCAGCCAGATCGAAGAAGCGCAGAAGCCCCGCGCAGTCTTAGGACGGATCACCGCGACGTCCCCTCGGAATGACCCGTCGGCCGGGAGGTTCCGCGAGGGAGCGCCCGTCGTCCGGCCACACCCGCCGTCGAAAGAAGCGCCCTCGTCTCCTCAGCGCTTGACGATCACAACCTCGAGGTACTCACCTGGTACGACAAGCGAGTCGGGGCCGCCGACGTTCCACCGCTCCAGCAGCGCCGCGAGGTCGGCCGCCAGCGCGCTTTGCCGGGAGGCGTCGAGCCCGGCGAACGCCTTGTGCGTCGGACCGTAGTAGTCGCGGAAGATCTGGATCCAGTGCGCCGCGGAGCGGTAGCGGAAGACGAAGTTCTTGCGCACGGTCCGGATGTCGAGCGCCTGCGGGCCGAACAGCTCCACGAGGTGAGGCTCGGTGCCCCACAGCATCGGGGACTTGATTCCGGCGGGCGGCGGCACGTACGCGCCGATGACCCTGAAGAGCTCGCCGAGGAACCCTTCCGGGGTCCAATTCGCGAGGCCGATGCGGCCGCCGCTCCGCACGACGCGCAGCATTTCCCGCGCCGGCCGGGTGTGATCGGGCGTGAACATCGCGCCGAACGTCGAGAGCGCGACGTCGAAGGTCGCGTCGCCGAACGGCAGGTCCTCCGCGTCGGCCACTTCGAACTCGACGTCGAGCCCCTCGGCGGCGGCCCGCGCCCGGCCGCGCTCGAGCAGCGCCGGCACGTAGTCCGTCGAGGTCACCTGCGCGAACCGGCGCGCCGCGGCGAGCGTGGCGTTGCCGTTGCCGGCCGCCACGTCGAGGACGCGCTCGCCGGCGCGGACGTCGGCGCTCTCCGCGAGCGATTCGCCGACGATCTGCAGCGTGGTGCCGATGACGGCAAAATCGCCGCTCGCCCAGGTTGCCTGCTGGCGCTGCTTGATGGCCGCGAGATCGGGCGCTTGCGGCGCGCCCGGATTGGCCCGCGAAGGGGCACGAAGATCGGCTGTGATCATGACGGGGTCTCCTGAGTGTGGGGTTGAGCAAACGTTCGCAGCCGCGAACGCCTCGCATTGTTCGGATCGGCGGCGGTTGACGCTTCACCCGGCGTCGTGCAGATTTGCCCGCGCGTCCGCTTCTGCGGTGGCGCTTGCCCGAACGTCCGCCGCCCTTGCCCGGGAGTCCGGCGAAGCCGCTCGATGACCCGCGATACGCTGTCCGACGTCCTGCGTTCCGTGCGCCTGCGCGGCGCGGTCTTCTATTACGTGAGCTGCGGCGAGGAATGGGCCGCCGAGGCGCCGGCGGCGAGAGAGATCGCCGACGCGGTCATGCCCGGCGTCGAACACGTGATGGAGTATCACGTCGTCACGAAGGGCAGCGGCTGGGCGGCGATCGTCGGCGAGCCGCCGGTCCGGCTCGAGGAGGGCGACATCGTGATGTTCCCGCACGGCGACCCGCACGTGATGTCGAGCGCGCCCGGGCTGCGCCCCGCTCGCAGCGACGCCGAGTGGTTCTTCGCGACGCGCGACGACCCGAAGCCCATCCCGGTCGCCTATCACAACGCGGAGAAGGACTCGATCGGCACGCCGTCGCCGGGCGCGCTGACCAACCTCGTCTGCGGATTCCTCGGTTGCGACCTCCGGCCGTTCAACCCGCTGGTGGCGACGCTGCCGCGGCTGCTCCGCGTCCGCGCGGCGGGCGACGGCGACTGGGTGGCGCAGGTGATGCAGCAGGCGGTCAACGCGTCGCAGAACCGGCGCCCCGGCGCCGAGGCGGTGCTGGAGCGGATGAGCGAAATGATGTTCGTGGACGCGGTGCGCCGCTACGTCGACACGCTGCCCGAGGAGAGCAGCGGCTGGCTCGCCGCGCTGCGCGATCGCCACGTCGGGCGCGCCCTCGCGCTCCTGCACGGCGAGCCGGCGCGCGACTGGACGGTCGAGGCGCTCGCGGGCGAGGTCTCGCTGTCGCGGTCGGCCCTGTACGACCGGTTCGTGCAGCTGGTCGGCCGGCCGCCGATTCAATACCTCACGCAGTGGCGGATGCAGATCGCGGCGGGGCTGTTGCGCGAGACGTCCGCGCCGGTCGCCTCCGTCGCGCTCGAGGTCGGCTACGATTCGGAGGCGGCTTTCGCGCGCGCGTTCAAGCGGCTCACCGGCACGCCGCCCGCGGCATGGCGTAGGGAGCAACGGCCCCGGGGCGCCTGACCCCGCGCGAAGCGGGTTACCATTGAACCAATGACCCTGGCCAGGATCCTCGGTGTGCTGCTGATCGTCGCCGGCGTGGCGGGCCTGATCCTCGGCAGCTTCTCCTACACCAAGGAGACGCACCAGGCGAAGCTCGGCCCGATCGAGCTCTCGGTCAAGGAGAAGGAAACCGTCGCGATCCCGATCTGGGTCAGCGTGGCGGCGATCGCCGCCGGCACGGTCCTCCTGATCAACCGCAAACGCTGACGGCGTATCGCGAAAACCAACGCGAAGGTGAGCGCATGAAATTCCGGCCTCTCGGACGCACCGGCGTGCAGGTGTCGCAGCTCTGCGGCGGCACGATGGCCTACGGCGGCGACGCGGACGAAGGCGCCTCCGCGGCGATGTACAAGGCGTGCCGCGACGCCGGCATCAACTTCTTCGATACCGCGAACCAGTACAGCAGCGGGCGTTCGGAGACGATCCTCGGCGCGCTGATGCAGGGTCACCGCGAGGAGCTCGTCATCGCGACGAAGTGCTTCAACCCGACCGGCGCCGACGTCAACGCGCGCGGACTCTCCCGCCGCCACATCACCCGCGCGGCCGAGGACAGCCTGAAGCGGCTCCGAACCGACCGCGTCGAGGTGCTCTATCTGCACCAGATGGACCCGTCGACGCCGCTCGAGGAGTCGCTGCGTGCGCTCGAGGATCTGGTGCGCGCCGGGAAAGTGCTGTACCCGGCGCTCAGCAACCACACCGCGTGGCAGACGCAGAGAGCCGTCGACATCGAGGAGGCGCAGGGCTGGGCGCGGCTCCAGGTCCTCCAGCCGATGTACAACCTGGTGAAGCGGCAGGCCGAGGTCGAGATCCTGCCGATGGCCGAGGCGAACGGCCTCGGGGTGGTGCCCTACAGCCCCGCCGGCGGCGGACTCCTCTCGGGCAAGTACGAGCAGAAGGAAGCCCCGGGGACCGGCCGGCTCGTCTCCAATCCGATGTACCAGGTCCGCTACGGCGAGGACTGGATGCACGAAACCGCGGCGAATTTCGCCGCGCTTTGCAAGCAGCGCGGGGTGCACCCGATGAGCATGGCCGTCGCGTGGACCGGCAGCCACCCCGCGATCACCGCCCCCATTATCGGCGGGCGGAACGTCGACCAGCTGCAGGCGTCGCTCGACTCGGTGAAGATCGACATGACGCCGGGGCTCCGCGCGGAAATTTCCGCGCTGTCGCGCACCCCGCCGCCGGCGACCGACCGCCTCGAAGAGGCGAAGGCGAAGACGTAGCGCGCCGGGCCGAGCCGCTAGCTCGCCCGGAAGACGTACTGCGCGTCCACCCCCGGCGTTCCCATCCGCGCGCGAAAGAGCCGCTCGTCCGCTTCGCGCAGCCGGCGGCTCACTTCCCGCCCCATGTTCATCTGGATCATCGTGAACTGCTCGAGATCCTTCTCGTACACGCGGTAGAGGCTCGCGGCGGAAACGAGGATCGCCCGGCAGTCCTCGGTGGCACGCACGGAGGCGCTGCGCGGCATGAGATCCATCAGCGCCATCTCGCCGAAGCAGTCGCCCGTCTCGAGCGCGTGCAGCAGGTACTCCTCGTTCTGCCAGGACTTCAGCACCGCAACCTTCCCCGCCTCGAGGACGAACATCGCGTCGGCCGGGTCGCGCTCGCGGAAGAAGTACTCCCCCGCTGGAACGTCGACGATCGGGCACGTCCCAAGCAGGAATCGCAGAATGTCCGCCCGGATCCCGCCGAAGACGGGCATGCGCTGCAGGAGCTCGATCCGCGCCGCTTCCATAGACCCCCTCGGGGATGGTGATCGCCGGGCAGCCCCAACACTACGCCCAACTCGGGCGCCGCGCCCGCCAGCCCCGTCGGGCCGTCAGGACGCTGCGGCTTCACGCCCCAGGTGCGTAAGCGCACTTTCCGGCAGCCGCCGGCGTGCTCGTATCCTATAGTGCGCGTCATGACAAGAGCCCAGCAACCCTCGAGCCTCGGCCTGAAGGCCATCGCGCTGCTCGAGGGTCTTCCCGCCGAGCGGCTCGATGCGCTCGCGCGCGAGTGCGCGTGGCGCACCTGCGCGCCCGAGCAGCAGATCATCTCGCGTGAGGCCGACGATCGCGACCTGTACCTGATCGTCTCCGGTCGCGTGCGCGTGACCACCTACTCCGCCGGTGGCCGGCAGGTGACGTTTCGCGACATCGGGTCGGGCGACTACTTCGGGGAGGTCGCGGCGATCGACGGCGAGCCGCGTTCGGCGGACGTGATCGCCCTCGAGAGCACGCTGGTTGCGTCGATGCCGCCGGCGGTCTTCCGGCGTCTGCTCCGGGAGGAGCCGCCGGTCGCGCAGCGCGTGCTGCTGCGGCTCGCGAGCCTGATGCGGGGGCTCTCCGAGCGGGTCATCGATCTCAGCACGCTCGGCGTGCAGAATCGGATCCACGCCGAGCTGCTGCGCCTCGCGCGCGAGGCCGGCGCCACGGGCAACACGGCGCGGATCGATCCCGCGCCGAAGCACGCCGACATCGCCAGCCGGGTCAGCACCTATCGGGAGCAGGTGACGCGGGAGCTCTCGGCACTCGTCAAGCTCGGCATCCTCGAGCGCGGCGAGCACGCGCTCGTCATCCGCGACCTCGCGCGCCTCGAGCGCCTGGTCGAGGAAGTTCGCGGCGCCGCCTGACGCGGCAGGTAGTCGTCACGATCCGAGGGGCCACAGCCCCTCGGGCTCCCCAAAGTCGGCGAAACCGCTGCTTGCAGCAGCGGTTTCATCCCTAGTCCCTCCGGCGTAAGCCGGCGGACGCCGCCCGCTAGTTCCTCCGGCCGTGCCTGGAAGTGCGTAAGCGCACTTCCAGGCGACACCGCCGTCCCTAGCCTTCGAACTGTCGTGGTCGCACTTCGCGGCCGCAGGTTTCGAAGGAGACGTCATGAACCGCTTCGCCCGCTGGTCGGTCGCCGCACTCGCCGCGCTCGCAGTCTCGAGCCCCGCCCTCGCCGGCGACGACGCCCCGCCGGCCGAGCCGGTGAAGCTCCGCTTCGATCCGCGGTTCGTCCTGGAGGCCGTCGCGCAGCGGATGGAAGTCACCCTCCGCCCGGACGTCCCGCTGCCGGCGGTCTTCGTCGAGAGCACGGTCCCGCTCCGCCAGTTCCAGGATGCGATGGAGGTGCAATGGCAGTTCCGGCCGCACCTCGTCGCGAATTCCTACGCGATGGCGCGGAACGAGATCTATCTGAGCGACGACCCTTCGTACTACCGGCGGTTCAAGCGGACGATCGACGATTCGCTCGCCCACGAGCTCGTGCACTACATCCAGGTGCAGTACTTCCAGGAGGACCTCGCCTCGGACAGCTGCGAGGTCCAGGCGGCCGAGATCCAGCGGTGGTTCCGGGACGAGCACGTGCTGCCCAAGCGCGACGTCGCCGCGCTGGCCGACGATCGCGCCACCCCGCCGCGCTGATCAATCGGGCAGGAACAGCGCCGGATCGACGGCGACGGTGTTGAGATACACGGAGAAATGCAGATGCGGCCCGGTGACGCGGCCGGTCGCGCCCACCTTGCCGATCGGTGCGCCGGCCACGACGGCGTCGCCGACGCCCGCCTCGATCGCGCTCAGGTGCGAGTAGAGCGAGAGCAATCCCTGCCCGTGGTCGAGGATGACGGTGCGGCCGGGGAAGAAGTAATCCCCGGTGTCGATCACCCGTCCCGCATTCGCCGCGATCACCGGCGTGCCCGAGGGCGCCGCGATGTCCATCCCGGTGTGCGGACTGCGCGGCTGGCCGTTGAAGTAACGGCGTAGCCCGAAGGTCCCCGAACGGGGCCCGGGCACCGGCTGCAGCATTGCGAGCATCGCCGGTACGGCGTCGCTGAACGTCTTCAGCACCGCGGCGAGATGGACGCGCTCGCGCTCGTAGCGCGCCAGATCCTCGGGCGAAAGGTCGACCTGGCCCGGCGGCACCTTGAGATGCTGTGCGGCGTATTGCTTCGGGCCGACGTCGACGTCGAAGCGCTCGAGCGCGCCGCCCGCGCGCTGCGCCTCCACCCTGAGTTTCGTGCCCGGCTTCGCGGCAAGCGCGATGCCGACGAGCGCAACCCACTCGTCGCCGTCGCGCACGACCAGCACGCGATCCTTGCCGATGTGCGCGCGCGGCGGGGGATCCGCGGCGCCGAGGCGGATTCGCGCGACGCCGCCTGGCACCGCCGCGGCGCGGGGGAGCGCCGTCGCCCACGCGCGGGGCAGCCACGCGGATGCGAGGAGCGCGGGTGCGAGCGACAGCAGTGCCCTGCGGCGATTCACCGGCTACCTCTGGTGCGTGAACGGCAGCATCCGGTGGAGATACCGGTCGCGGTGGAGCCACTGGTGGCGGATGCCGAGCGTCCAGTGGGCGAGCAGGGTGAGGAACAGCGCCGCGGCGGTGACGATGTGCGTCCACTCGGCGATCTTCGACAGCAGGGCGTGCTTGCCGACGAAATTGGGCATGTTCCAGACGCCGAAGAAGTTGACGCCGTAGCCGCCGGCCATGACAAACAGGAAGCCGCTGACCGGCATCACGAACATGCAGAAGTAGAGCGTGGGTTCGATCCACCCGAGCACGCGCTTCTCGCCGTCGCTCAGGTTGGGCGCCCAGTCCGGCAGCGGCGTCGTCTTGCGCCAGATGTAGCGCGCGAGCGCCACCAGCAGCAGGATGAGCCCGATCGACTTGTGCCAGTTGTAGAGCGTCCCCTGGGCGAAGCCGGCGGTCGTCTTCCCCTGCGGCGTGTTGAGCATCGCGGCCGCGACGACGAACTGGTTGAGGATGAGCACGAAGACGGTCCAGTGCAGGACCTTGGTGACGACTCCGTAGCGGGTCGGGCTGTTCTTGATTGCGGCATCCCTCCTTTCGGCGGCCGACGGTACCACGACCGCTCGCCGGGGCAGCAGGCGCGCGCTCGACGCGCACGCTCACGCGGATGGGCATTCACCCCATCGAGAACGCGAACTTCGGCGAGATGGCGCGCGACAAGGTGTGGACGTCGTGCACGATAATTCTGCCGCTGCTGGAGAAGGGCGCGGCGGTGCGGCCGCTCGCGATCGGCGTGCCGCGCCGCTGACGCGGTCTTCGAGTTAAGCGAATCGCGCGCGAACGCGCTGCGTGAGCGCGCGGACGCCGTGCCCCGCCCACTGAGCGACGGCTTGCACCGCTTTGATCGCGCGATACACCGCCTCGGCGAGCGCCTCTGCACGCTGCAGCGTAGCGGTAGCCGCCGCGCGGTCGGCGGCGTTCATCTGGACCCGATCCAGCAAGTCGATCATGGAGCCAAGTTCTTGATTCATATGGAGCCTCATTCGTTTCTGGCGATTATGGTGCATCGCACAATAAGAATATAAGGCCCCCAGACAGGGTCTTCAATCGCGAATTCGGATCCCTGCGATCACCCCGGTGAATCGAGCATGACCTCCGCCCGCACTGCCCCCGCGCGCGCGTGGCGTGCGGTCAACTTCACCGACCCGCCCGGCCGCGCGCGGACCACCCACTCCACCTTGGCGCGATCCTCGGTCGCGTCGCCGCTCCAGCCGGCCCAGCCGCTCGGGACGACCGGCTTGTACGCGCGGCCCTCGAGCTGTCCGAGCTCTTCCCGAGCGCTGCCCGTCTCGAGCCGCGCGCCGTCGGGCACCTCGATCTCCGCGACGAGCGCGCGCACGGTCTTGTTCTTCAGCGCGCGCTGCGTGACGTAGCTCGGCAGCCAGCCGGAGTTCTGCACGACCAACCGTACGCGCCAGGAGTCCTCGCCGAGCCGCGTCGCGGTCGCTTCGACGAGCTCGAGCTTCGGCGAGACGAGGAGGTGCCACACGAGCCACTTCGGGAAGCGAGAGATCTCCTCCTCGAGGAGCGCGTGGGGCGGATTGCTCCAGGTGTAGAGCGCGTCCCAGCCGCCGAGCTCGACGTCGCCGAGCTGCGGATGGCGGAACGGATACCAGTCGACGAAACCGCGGCCGCCGAGCGCGCCGTCGTTCCAGGCGAGGAGCTTCAGGTCGTCCTCGAGCGGGTGCTCACGGTACCACTCGATGAACTTGTAGTCCGCGATCCCCGCCGCGCGCTGCGGGCTCCAGATCTCGATCGTCCAGGCGAAGAGGCCGAGGTGGTCGTAGGCCCAGTCATCGAACGAACCGGTGATCACTTCCTTCGGGTGGTAGCGGAAATCGTGGAACACCGAGATGTTCGGATAACCGGTGAGCTCGGTCCCTTTCGCCCCGAGCTTCTGGTAGGTCCACAGGTCTTCCGCGGGGAGCGTGTCGTCGGCCTGGTGGGAGTACGGCCGCAGCAGCACGCCGCTGTAGGTGTGGAACAGGATCGCGCCGGTGACGTTCGGATGCGACGCGATGAACTCCACCGCGGTGCGTACCTCCGGCTCCGAGGTCGGAAAGGGTCCGGCGCCGTGCTGCTCGTGCTCCTGCCGCCAGCCGGCCGGAAAGTTGCGGTTCAGGTCGAGCTGCTCGCGGCGCGGGGCGAGCTCGAGCGTGACGCCGTCCCAGGCGTCGATCGTCCCTTCGGGGAGCAGTCGGTAATAGCGGCCGCCCGTTTCGGTCGGATCGCGGCGGACCATCAGCCGCGGATCGCGGTCGGAGACCTTCCACGGGCCGTTCGGATCGGGGACGCGCATAGTAAGCACGCGGCCGTCGCCATCGACGTCCTCGCGGCGCAGCCCCGCTATCGGTTCCTCGTCATAGGGGTAGGGGCGAGTGCTCGAGCGGATGATCCTCGGCACGTCGGCGAGCGCCCATTCGGCGCCGTCGGGGTTGAGGCGCGGGCAGACGTAGAAGACGCGCGTGTCGAGACAGCGCGTCACCTCGGGGTCGGTGCCGTACTGCGTGACGAGGTAATGGAGCAGATACAGGCACGCCATCGAACCGGCAACTTCCGTCGCATGGATGTTGCCGTCGACCCAGAGCGCGGGCTTGTCGCGGTCGGCGCCGGAGTCGAAGCGCGTCGCGGTCGCGAGCCAGATGTCGCGGCCCTCGAAGCTCTTGCCGATGCTCTCGATCTGGACGAGCGCGGGATGCGCGGCGGCCAGGGCGTGCAGGGCGCGCGTGAGATCGTCGTAGCGAAGGTAGGTGTCGAACCGCATTTTCACCGCTCCGGGAGGAGACCGATTATCCTCGCGGGGCCGCGACCCGCCCACCGGCGTCGAGCCGGCCCGGATCAGCCTGGTGCTGCGGGAGAATCTGCCGGCGTGAGCGGACATCGCCCGCGGCGCGCCCTTTCCCCTCCAACCCTGCTCTGCCATACTGCCCGCATGCGCACGATCGGCAAACGCGAGATCCGCCAGCCATCGGCCGTGCCCAGCGCAGGGGCGCTCCGGGAGGCTGCGGCGCATCAAGCGGCCGGCCAGGCTTTGGCGGCCATGGCAACGACTGGGGTCCGCAAGGGCATCTATCGGTTCGCATCCCATGCCGAGATGAATCGCCACACCGACGAGGCGCTGGCGCGCGCCGTGGCGTTAAACGCGCGCCGGCGGGCCGTGCGACGGTGAATGACCGATCCTTCCTCGAAGCTCGCGCGGCCGGCGAGCGTCGATGACCTCAAGCTGCTGCTGCGCGCGCTCCACGATCACGACGTCGACTACCTGCTGATCGGCGGATACGCCTTGAACGCGCTCGGCTACCAGCGCGGAACGGTGGACATCGACCTGGTGCTGCGGCCCACGCGCGACGAGGGAGAGAAGGTCAAACGTGCGCTGCTGCTGCTGCCGGACGGGGTCGCCAAGGATCTGGATCCCGAATGGTTCGCGGATGCCGAGACCATCCGCGTCGCCGACGCCTTCATCGTCGACCTTATGTTCAACGCTTGCGGCGAAACTTACGAGTCGCTGCTCCCCTACGCAGTCACGATCGACCTCGATGGGGTACCGGTCCGTACGCTCAACCTGGAGGGTCTGCTAAAGACCAAGCAGAGCGTGCGCGACAAGGACAGATTGGACCGTGAAGTGCTCGAGCGTGCACTGGCCGAGTCGAAGAAGCCGGAGTGAACCCAGCGGCGGAGGCTGATCGCCATGATCATCGAGACCCAGGAAGACGTCACCCGCGCGGTCATCGCGGAGATGCACCGCACGCCGGACGCGCGCACGAAAGAGATCCTCGAAGCCCTGGTGCGGCACCTGCACGCGTTCGTGCGCGAGGTGCGGCTGAACGAGCGCGAGTTCCAGGCGGCGATCCGGCTCGTCAACGCGATCGGGCAGCATACGACTGCGAGCCACAACGAGGCGATGCTGATCGCCGGCGCGCTCGGCGTGTCGAACCTCGTTTGCCTGCTGAACAACGGCGCCAACGGGACGCAACCGACCCAGGCGAACAACCTCGGGCCGTTCTGGCGCGCGGGCGCGCCGCACGTCGAGAACGGCGGCTCGCTGCTGCGCTCGCCGGTGCCCGGCGAAGCACTGTTCTTCAAGGGCCGGGTGCGCGACGCGGGCGGGCGGCCGATCGCCGGCGTGCAGGTGGATGTCTGGCACTCCTCGCCGGTCGGCCTGTACGAGAACCAGGACCCATCGCAGGCGGAGATGAACCTGCGCGGGATATTCACGACCGACGCGGACGGCTCCTTCGCGTTCCGTAGCGTGAAGCCGGGCGCCTACCCGGTGCCGATCGAGGGACCGGCCGGGGTGCTGCTCGGCGCGCAGAAGCGCCACAACTGGCGTCCGGCGCACCTGCACTTCATCTTCTTCAAGCCCGGCTGGAAGACGATCGCCTCGCAGGTCTACACGAACGACGACAAGTATCTCGAGACCGACTCGCAGTTCGGCGTCACGAAGGCGCTGATCGGGCACTACGTGAAGCACGAGGGCGAGCCGGCCCCGGGCCCCGGCGTGGACGGGACGTGGTGGTCGCTCGATCACACGTTCGTCCTCGAGCCGGGCGAGGCCCGGATGCCCGCGCCGCCGATCTCGAAGAAGGTGGAAGCCGGCGCCTAGCGCTGACGCTGTAGCGCGCTGACGCGTCGCGCCTATCGCACCGCGAACGGCGCGTTGTACGGCCGTCCGAACGGCACGCCGCCCACCACCGCCTGCACCGGCCGCAGATGCACCTTGCCGTCGCGCTCGTTCTTGCGCGTGTCGACGAATCGCACCGGGCCTTCGACGACGTCGAGGATGCTGACGTCGCCGGGCGCGCCGTTCTGCAGCGTGCCGAGCTTCGGCGCGCGGTTGATGATCCGCGCCGGGTTGATCGTCGCCATCGTCACCACCTGCTCGAGCGTGAAGCCCATGTTCAGGAACTTGCTCATCACCCAGGTGAGGTAGGGCATCCCGGGCGTGTTGCCGGAGAAGACGTGGATATCCGAGGAGATCACGTCGGGCGTCGCGCCCTGCTGGATCGCGGCCTCGGCGATCGTGTAGTCGAAGCTGCCGCCGCCGTGTCCGACGTCGAACATGACACCGCGGCGCTTCGCCTCGAGCGCGGCGGGCAGGAGCTTGCCGTCCTGCACGATGTTCGTCCCCTCGCCCGCCTCGTTCGGGAAGCCCGAGTAGCTGTGCGTCAGGATGTCGCCCGCGCGCAGGGTGTTCAGGATCTGCGACATCAGCTCGCGGGTCTGCACGCCGCCGATGTGGCACATCACCTTGCCGCCGGTGCCCGAGAGCTCGCACGCGCGGATCGCGCGCCGCAGCGGCTCGAGGCCATGCTTCGCGATCACGTTCTCCGACATCCGCACTTTCACGCCGATCACCATGTCGGCGTTCTCGGCGACCGCCTTGGCCGCCGCGTCGGTCTGCGCGTAGTCGATGTTGAAGAGCTCGCCCACCGGGAAGCCGGCGAGCCCGATGTTCGCGATGTGGACGAACGCGTAGAGCCGGCAGCGGGTCTGCGCGACGATGTGGCGGCGGAACACGGCGAAGTTGTTGGCGCCGGCATCGCCCGCCGACACGAGCGTGGTCGTTCCCTGGAACGGCACGAGCTCGTCGGCGGGAATCCCGATCGCCGAGCCGTACGGGAACACGTGCGAGTGCAGATCGATGAGGCCAGGTGTGACGAGCTTGCCGCTCGCGTTCAGGACGCGGAGCGCCCGATCGGCCGGGATGTCGGCCTCGACCGCCTCGACCACGCCGTAGCGGATGCCGATGTCGCGCCGCGCGCGCAGCTTCTGGCTCGGGTCGAGGACCTCGCCGCCCTTGATCACCAGGTCGAACTTGTCGTTCGGGCCCATCGCGGCCTGCACCGCGCGTCCCACGAGCCCCGAAACGGCGAGGGCGGAAACCGCCCCGGCGCCGGCGAGAAACCGGCGGCGATCACGTATGTTCATTGTTGGCCTCCCTTGGTGGCCCGCTCACGTTGAGCCGCGCCCGGAGGAGCGTCAAGCTGCGACGCAGCACCGCGGGACGCTGCCCACTGCTGTACCCTCCGGGACTCCTCCCCCGGAGCGCACCGTCCATGACCACCGCCGCGCGCGAGCGTTACACCGGCGTCTTCCCTATCGCCCCCACGCCTTTTACCGACCGCTTCGACGTCGATCTCGACGGCCAGCGGCGCGTGCTCGACTGCATGATCGACCAGGGCGTCGACGGCATCTGCATCCTCGCCAACTACTCCGAGCAGTTCCTGCTCACCGACGCGGAGCGCGACACGCTGCTCGACCTCTGCCTCAAGCACGTCGCCGGGCGGAAGCCGGTGATCGTGACGTGCAGCCACTTCAGCACGCGGATCGCGATCGAGCGCGCGCGGCGCGCGGAGGCGGCCGGCGCGCGGATGCTGATGCTGATGCCGCCGTATCACGGCGCGACGCTGCGCGCGGACGAACCGGGCGTGTTCGAGCAGTTCGCGCGCATCGCCGAGGCGGTCTCGATCCCGCTGATGGTGCAGGACGCGCCGCTAAGCGGCGTGACGCTCTCGGTGCCGTTCCTCGCGCGGCTCGCGCGCGAGGTGCCGCAGGTCTGCTACTTCAAGATCGAGGTGCCCGGGGCCGCGGCGAAGCTGCGCGCGCTGATCGCTGCGGGTGGCGCGGCGATCGCCGGTCCGTTCGACGGCGAGGAGAGCATCACCCTGATGGCCGATCTCGAAGCGGGCGCGACCGGCACGATGCCGAGCGCGCTCGCGCCCGATCTGATCCGGCCGGTGCTCGAGCACTATCGCGCCGGGCGGAAGAGCGAAGCCGCCGCGGCGTACGCGCGCATCCTGCCGCTCCTCAACTACGAGAACCGCCAGTGCGGCCTGCGGGCGACGAAGACGGTGATGAAGGAAGGCGGCGTGATCAAGAGTGACGCCGTGCGACATCCGCTCGAGCCGATGCACCCGCAGACGCGCGCCGGGCTGCTCGCGCTCGCCGCCGAGCTCCAGCCGCTCGCGTTGCGCTGGGGCAAGGGCAACTGACGGCCGCCACGCTGCTCGAGGCCGCGCGCAGGCTCTCGCGCTCGCTCGCGAAGCTCGAGTTCCCGCCGCCGGTCGCGCACGTCTACGACCCGCACCAGTATGCGTGGGCGCCCTACGAGGCGTACGTCACGCGTTATGGCGCGGGTCCGAAGCGCGTCGTGCTGCTCGGCATGAACCCGGGGCCGTTCGGAATGATGCAGACCGGTGTCCCGTTCGGCGAGATCGCGGCCGTCCGCGACTGGATGGGGATTCGCGCGGCGGTCGACAAACCGAAGCGCGAGCATCCGCGGCGGCCGATCGAAGGCTTCGAGTGTGACCGCTCGGAGGTCAGCGGGCGGCGACTCTGGGGCTGGGCGGCCGACCGGTTCGGTGCCGCGGAGGCGTTCTTCGCCGACTGGTTCGTGCTCAACTACTGCCCGCTCGCGTTCCTCGAGGCGTCGGGGCGCAATTTCACGCCGGACAAGCTTCCGGCGCAGCTCCTTCGCGCCGTGCACAACGCCTGCGATGCCCACCTCGCCGTCGCGCTGACCGAGCTCGCGCCGGTCCATGCGATCGGCGTCGGGGCATTCGCGGAGAAGCGGATCCGCGCCGTGCTGGAAAGCGATCGCGTCGACGGCGTAGCGGCGCGGAAGATCAGGGTCGGACAGATCCTTCATCCGAGCCCGGCCAGCCCGGCGGCGAACCGCGGCTGGGTCGAGGCCGCTGAGGCGCAGCTCGCGGCGCTCGGCGTGCCGCTGCCGCGCTAGGGGCGGCTGCGGCCGTTCGCGCAGCCGCTCTCGGGGAGCGGGCGCTCGGACGGACGCACCCGGGACGGTGCTAGATTACGCACCCGCAGCAGCATCGGAGCCCGACCGTGAGCGCACTCGAAACCGTACCGATCGCACGCGCGTGGCCGCAGGAAGGGCCCGGCCGCGCGCCGTACTGGGTCTTCTCGGACCCCGACGTCTACGCGCGCGAACAGGTGCGCATCTTCCGCGGCCCGATGTGGCACTACGTCGGACTGGAGGCGGAGATCCCCGAGGCGGGTTCGTTCAAGTGCACGCGGGTCGGCGACGCGCCGGTCATCGTGTGCCGCGACGAGTCCGGCGCGCTGCGGGCGATGGTGAACCGCTGCGCGCATCGCGGAAACCTCGTCTGCCGCGAAGAGCTCGGCAAGGCGCAGGAGTTCTACTGCGTCTACCACGCCTGGGTCTACAACCTGAGCGGCGATCTCAAGTCGGCCGCGTTCCGGCGGGGCCTGCGCGGCGAGGGCGGGCTGCCGGCCGACTTCCGGCTCGAGGATCACGGCCTGCAGAAGCTGCGCTGCGAATCGTTCTGCGGCCTCGTGTTCGCGACGTATTCGCCCGACACGCCGCCGCTCGCGGACTGGCTGGGCGAGGCGGGCGACGGCATCCGCCGCACGCTGATCAAGCCGCTGAAAGTGCTCGGCTACGACACGCAGCGCATCAACGCCAACTGGAAGAACTACCACGAGAACCCGCGCGACTCGTACCACGCGAACATCCTGCATGCCTTCTACGGCACGTTCGGCATGTCGCGACAGTCGCAGGAGTCCGCGATGTTCATCGAGCGGAGCGGCCGGCATCAGTACTTCTACACCAAGGCCGGCACCGAGAAGCCGTCCGCCGATTACAAGGAGACCGCGTCCGGCCTGCGTTCGCACAACGAGGGGTTCAAGCTCGAGGACTACTCGATCCTCCAGTGGCAGGACGAGTACGGCGACGGCATCAGCGTCCAGATCCTGTCCCTGTATCCGAGCTTCGTCCTGCACCAGATCGCGCACAGCCTGGCGACCCGGCAGCTCATCCCGAACGGCCCGGACTCGTGCGATCTCAACTGGACCTACTTCGGCTTCGCCGACGATCCGCCGGAGCTGACCGAGCGCCGGCTGATGCAGACCAACCTCGTCGGCTCGGCGGGGATGGTCTCGATGGAGGACGCGGCGGTGTGCAACATGATCCGGCGCGCGACCGGCGGCGCCGGCGACGCCGCCTCGGTGATGTACATGGGCGGCAAGGATCTCGTGAGCGGCGGCACCACCAAGCTTTCCGAACGGGGCTTGCGCAACTTCTGGCAGACCTACCGCACCGACATGGGCTACTGATGCCGGTCGACGCGGCCGTGCAGCGCGCGATCGAAGCGCTCGTGTACGAGTGGGCGCGGGCGATCGACGAGAACCGCCTCGAGGACCTCGCGGGGCTCCTCACCGAGGACGGCGAGTACAAGGTCGCCTCGCGCTACAACCTCGACCGCGGGCTGCCGCTCGCGGTGATCCACACCCGCTCGCGCGGCCAGCTCCGCGACCGCATCACGTCGCTCCGCGTGGCGAACATCTACGAGGCGCACTGCTACCGGCACCTCGTCTCCGGCGTGCAGGTGATCGGGGAGGAGGCGGGTGCCTGCGAGGTGCGGTCGAATTACGCCGTGATCCGGGTCATGGAGCACGACGGCGCAAGCAGCATCTTCTCCACCGGCCAGTACCGCGACAGCGTCGTCCTCGAGGGCGGCACGCCGCGCTTCCGGCGGCGGCACGTCGTCTTCGACTCGAAGGCGATCGATACGCTGCTCGTGTACCCGCTGTAACGGTAACGCGCCCGCTGGCGCCCCCGCGGCCTCCGGCCTCGCGGCGCTCCATTCCTTCAGTCTATCTTCGCGCCGGACTCCTTCACCACCTTCGACCACTTCGCGATCTCGGTCTTGATGAAGTCGCCGAAGCGCTCCGGCGTGCCGCCGGGGAGCTCCGAGAGGCCGCCGGGCGCGAGACGCTCGCGCACGTCGGGCGATTCCAGCGCCTTCGCGACCTCCGCGTTCAGGCGATCGATGATCTCGCGCGGCGTGCCGGCCGGCGCGAGATAACCGAACCACGCCGTCGCCTCGTAGCCCGGCACGCCCGCCTCGGCGAGCGTCGGGACGTCCGGCAGCGGCGCGGCCCGCTTCGCGCCGGTCACGCCGATCGCGCGGAGCTTCCCGGCTTTGACGTGCGCGAGCGCGTCGGGCGCGACCACGAATGCGAAGTCGACCTGTCCGCCGAGCATCGCCGTGACCGCCGGGGCGCTGCCCTTGAACGGGACGTGATTCAGCTTGAGCCCCATCGTCGTGGCGAGCATCTCCGCCGACAGGTGCTGCGAAGTGCCGTTGCCGTTCGACGCGTAGCTGAGGCCGCCCGGCTTCTGCCGCGCCGCCGCGACGAGTTCCTGCACCGACTTGATCGGCGAGGACGGATGCACGACGAGAATGTTCGGCGTCGTCGCGACGAGGATGATCGGCGCGAAGTCCTTGACCGGGTCGTACGGGAGGTTCGCGTACAGGCTCGGCGCGATGCCGTGCGGGCCGATGCCGCCGACCATGATCGTGTAGCCGTCGGGAGGCGACTTGGCGGTGAACTCGGTGCCGAGGCTGCCGCCGGCGCCGACGCGGTTCTCGACGACCATCGGCTGGCCGATGCTCTCGCCCACCTTCTGCCCAATGGCGCGCGCGATCACGTCGTAGTAGCCGCCGGCCGGGTTCGGCACGACCACGCGGATCGGCTTCGAGGGATAGGGCTGCGCGGACGTGCCGGCGGCGGCGAGCGCGAGGGCGAAGGCAGCGAGGGTCGGGATGGGTCGCATGGGCTCTCCTGTGCGGGCGCGCGGCGAGTGTAGTGCATCCCGCCGCGTGGAAGCGTCCGCCTCACTCGAGCCGATATCTCTTGCGCCGCACGAACGCCCCGAAGTCCGCCCGCTGCGGCTCGCTGTACTGACGCGCCTTGTCCTCGGTCCAGCCGTAGCGCTCGGCGGTGCCGAAGCGCTCGGCGAGGCGCTGTCGCCGGTACGGGCGATCGCGGATGCGGCGCTCGTCGTAGCCGTCGAGCTCCAGCTCGACGCGGCGCGCGTCGTAGCGGCCTTGGTGCACCGTCGCGGTCAGCGCGAGCCGCGGACTGAACGGCTCGTACGCCTCCGGCCAGCCGAGCGTGAGGCCGGCGATCGGGAACACCCAGTCGGGCAGCGCCAGCCGCTCGGCGATCGCCTGCGCGTGATTGCGGATCTCGCTGATCGGACAGCTGCCGAGTCGAGCGAGCCCCGCCGCCTGCACGAACGTCGAGAGCACGATCGCGCCATCCACCGCCGCGTTGAAGAATGCGTCGAGGTGCTCGTTCGGAAACGCGAGCCCGCGCCGCTCGAAGATCCGCCGCAGCCGGAAGCCGTCGCCGCAGAAGACGAGGAACTCCGGTGCGCCGGCGATCCACGGCGAACCCGGCAGCAGGGCATGGATCGCCGCGCGATCGGCCGGCGCGGTCACGCGCACGATGCTCGCCTGCTGCAAGTCGCTCTTGGTCGGCGATGCGAGCGCGGTCGCGAACAGGATTCGCAGCAGCGCCTCGGGCACCGGTTCGGCGCGGTAGCGCCGGCAGACCGCGCGTTCATTCATCGCCGCCAGAGCGTCGGCGCCCGCAAGGTCGGCCGGGACCTGGACGCTTTCGTCGTAGCGGCGGTGAATGGCGGCACCGATGCGGGCAGGAGCGGATGTGCTCATCGCGGTCTCTCTCCTCGAATGCGCGCTGCATGGTAGCCCACGCGCCGCGCGCGCTCCTGTACGATCCGCGGGCGACCATTCCAAGGAGGCGGTAACAATGCACCAGTCGATTCGGGCGCTGATCTGCGCTGCAGCAATGCTCGTGCCGGGCCTGGCTGCCGCGCAGGCCTATCCGCACAAGCCCGTTCGCATCATCGTGCCGTTCCCGGCCGGCGGCCCGGCCGATCTGTTCGGACGCGCGCTCGCGCAAGGGATGACCGGCAGCCTCGGCCAGCCGGTGATCATCGAGAATCGCGCCGGGGTGGGCGGCGTGCTCGGCGTCGACAACGTAGCGAAGGCGCCGCCGGACGGCTACCTGCTCGCACTGAACAGCGGCTCGGCGGTGGCGATCGCGCCGTTCTCGATGGAGAAGATGCCCTACGACCCGAAGAAGGACCTCGCACTCATCACGACCGTGGTCAAGGTGCCCGAGGTGCTCGCGGTGCATCCGTCGCTGCCGGTGAACACGCTGGCCGAGCTGATCGCGTACGCGAAGGCGAATCCCGGGAAGATCAACTTCGGCTCGGCCGGGGGCGGCACGATCACGCATCTCGCCGGCGAGCTGCTCAAGGCGGAAGCCGACGTGAACTTGGTCCACGTGCCCTACAAAGGCGCGGCGCCCGCGGTGCAGGATCTGCTCGGCGGGCAGGTGCAGATGGGCGTCTTCGACGTGCCGGTGCTGCTGCCGCACCTCCGCTCGGGGAAGCTCAAGGCGCTGGCGATCACGAGCGCGAATCGGTCGGCCGCGCTTCCCGACGTGCCGACGACCGCGGAGCTCGGCTACCCGAAGGTGAACTCGGACAACTGGTACGGGCTCGTCGCGCCCGCGGGCACGCCGCCCGAGGTCCTCGCCCGGCTCCACGCCTCGGCGACGGCGGCGCTGAAATCGCCCGAGGTGATCGAGCAGTACGCGAAAGTCAGCGGGATCGCCTTCCCGTCGTCGGCGGCGGAGTACGCGGTGTTCATCGACACCGAGCAGGCGAAGTGGGGTCCGGTCGTGAAGGCGATCGGGTTCAAGCAGCAGTAGGTCGAATCAGCGGCGGCGTGATGGCCGCGCTCTCGAAACGCCTGCCAGCGAACGTCCCCGGCGAGTTCTTCGTCGACTCGACCTGCATCGACTGCGGCACCTGCCGGCAGGTCGCGCCCGAGTCGTTCGCCGAGGGGCGCGACGCCTCGTACGTCCACCGCCAGCCGGTCGACGAGCCGGCCGCGCAGCGGGCCGCCATGGCGCTCGTCGCCTGCCCGGTCGCCGCGATCGGGACGGAGAGAAAGCGCGGGCTCGCCGCTGCGCGCGCGGCGTTCCCGGAGCCGATCGAGGACGGCGTCCACTACTGCGGCTGGGCGGCCGAGTCGAGCTACGGCGCACGGAGCTACCTGATCGTCCGATCGCGCGGCAACATCCTGATCGACTCGCCGCGCTACGCGGCGCCGCTCGTCGATGCGATCGAAGCGCTCGGCGGCCTGCGCTGGATGTTCCTCACGCATCGCGACGACGTTGCCGACCACCGCAAGTTCCGCGAGCGCTTCGGCTGCGAGCGCATCCTGCACCGGGACGATGTCGTCGCCGGCACGCGCGAGGTCGAGATCATGCTCGAAGGCGAAGTGCCGGTCGCGTTCGACGACGAGGTCTCGTTCATCCCGGTGCCCGGGCACACGCCCGGTTCGACGTGCCTGCTCTACCGCGAGAGGTTCCTCTTCTCGGGCGACCACGCCTGGTCGGACGCGAAGGGCGAGCGCGTCGCCGCGTCGCGAGGCGTCTGCTGGTACGACTGGGATCGCCAGGTCGCGTCGATGGCGCGACTCGCGGACCACCGCTTCGAGTGGCTCCTCCCCGGCCACGGCATGCGCTGCCGTCTGCCGGCGGAGCGCATGCGCGAGGAAGTCGAGCGCTGCGTGGCGCGCATGAAGCGCGCGTGAGCGGGAAGCGCTCGACCACGGTCGTCATCGAACCCTGGCGGGCGCAGCCGCTCGCCTGGATCCATCGACGCGAAGCGCGCACGATCGCCGGTGAGCTGCAGCGCGCCGGTCGCGCGGTGACCGAGATCCGGTTCCGGCAGGACGCGGTCGCCGATCTTCCGCCGGGACCGCTGCTGCTGCGCCTCTCCGACCCGGTAATGCTTGTTGCCGCGCAGACGCTCGGCCGCGCCGGCATCCCCTATCTCGGTCCGAGCGCTGCAGTCATGGCACGCTGCTACGACAAATGGGTGGCGCACGGCATCGCAACCACCGCCGGCATCGACTGTCCCGCGACCGCGCTTGCATCAGAAAGCCGCCGGCCTGTCGTTCCCGATCGTCGTCAAGCCACGGTGGGGATCCGACTCGCTCGGCATGCGGCTCGTCCGGACCCGCCCGATTCCGAAGCGCGCGCGGAGCGCGGGATTCATCGCACAGGAACAGATCGTCGGTGCGGAACTGACCGTGGCGGTGATCCACGACTGCGTGGGCATGCCGCTGCGGCTCGACCTCCCCGCAGGGACGCCGTACTCGTTCGCGCGCAAGTACCTGCTGCGGCCGCACCGCACGCCGGTCGCGGACGAGGCGCTCGCAGAGCGCGTGCGTCGCCTTGCGACGGAGATTGCCGGCGTGTACGCGGTCGACTGGGCGGCGCGGATCGACCTCATCCACGAGACCGCGACCGGGCGCCTGCGCCTGCTCGAATGCGACGTCGCGCCGCTCGTGGGGCCGGGCTCCGCGTTCGCGGCGAGCCTCGCCGCCGCCGGGGTACCGCGCGCGGAGCAGCTCGAGCTGCTGCTCGGCGCAGCCTGAGGCGCCGAAACGGAGAGACCGCGAGCGCAGGTCAGCGTTGCGCTGCGTCCCGCGCCCGCAGCTTCGCCGCAATGTACGCGCGATGCGGGACGTGCAGAAGGTCGGCGATCTTGCGCACGACATGCTGCTCGTGCGCGCTCAGATCGGCGTCGGCGTAAGCCACTTGCCACATGAGCTCGATCACGCGCTCCTTCTGCGACGCGGAGAGCCGCTTGTTGATGAGCGAGGTGAACTGGTAGTAGTCGGTCGCCTCGCGCGCCTGCTCCTCGGCGAGCCGGATCAGCGCCGCGGCCTCCGCGTCCGTCAGCCCGAACTTCGTGCGCACCGCGCGGTGCGCCGCCGCGCGCTCGGCAGCGTCGATCCCGCCGTCGAGGCGGACCGTCTCGACGAGCAGCGCCGCCGTGGCGAGCTGGAGCGCGTGGCGATCGTCGTCGCCCGCACCGGCGGCGACGTGCTGGTCGAAGAACTCGCGGATGGCGTTCAGCATGGCGGCCCCTGGCGTCCGACCGCGCGACCGGTACTGGAGTTCCACCGCGCGCCGGCTCAGAACCGCCCGATGGCGCCCATCATACCGATCGCGCCCATCCCGAACGTCGCCGCGAGCGCGGCGCCGATCAGGAACGTGATCACGACGCCGATCGCGACGAGCAGGATGCCGTAGCCGACGGCATCGCGCTCGGGCATCTTCATCAGCTGCGGGGCGCCGACCTGCAGCAGGTAGAGCGAATAGAGCCCGCCGAGGAGCGAGATCAGCCAGCCGACCACGGGCAGGATGGTGAAGATGCCGGCGACCCACGAGGCGGTCAGCGCGTAGGCGGTGAGCTTCAGCGCCTGGTCGAAGTTGCTCCTGCCGCCGAAGCGCGGGGCGAGCAGGTTCGCGACGAGCGCGATCGCGAGCACCATCGCGAGGCTCAGGACATACCCGGTGAGCGCCGCCTGCAGCGCGACGCGTGCCCCGAGCCGTCCGAAGCCGAGGCTGCCGATCAGCCACGTGCTGATGAGCGTCGCCGCTGCCGGCAGGATCGCCAGGATCGCGATGTAGCCGAGGTAGAGCGCTTTCGGATCGCTCCGCTCGTGCGCGATCGCGGACCACTCGCTCTGCGGCTGGAGCAGGATGTTCGTGGCGCGGTTGACGGCGTTCATCGGTCGCCTCCCCTGTCTATGCCATCAGCATACGACCGGGCGGGCCGGGCGCGCAACTCCGGACCGCCGGCACCTGACGGCGGACGGCGTCGAGTGCAACGCCGGGAATGCCGCCGAGTGCGGGATCTTCACGGTGGTGAAGATCCGCGGCTTGGCGCGCCCGGCATTTTTGCGCCATTATGACGGCGTTCTACACCCGTACCGTCGAGGAGGCAGCATGAAACGAGCGCTCACCGTCCTTGCCTTCGTCCCGGCGGCGCTTGCCGCGCCCGCCTGGGCCGACTGTTACACGGTCTTCCAGCGCAACCTGATCGTGTATCGCGCCGAGATGACGCCGATCGACCTGGAGCCCCCGATCCACACGATGCTGCAGAAGCGGTTTCCCGGCGGGCAGCTCGTGATTTCCAGCGATACGAAGACCTGCACTTACATCGATCCGTCGAGCCCGGTCGACCCGGCTACCGGGGCAGCCGCTTCGCCGCCCGGATCCGAGCGGGCGGGACTCAGCGTCGTTCCGGGGCCGCTCGCGGGCATTTCGACGAACGCCGCGGGCGCGGCGCCCGCTTCCGCCCCGCAACCTGCCGTGGACGAGGGGTGTCGCCGCGGCGGCACGGTGACTCGACGTGGAGAGCCTTGCCCCGACACCGTCGTGGTGGGCGACCGGGTGGTCGGCGCGCAGGGAGGTGCTACGGTACCGGAGCGGACCAGACCGATGGTCAGGCCTCGCTAAGGCGCCGCGCCCCGCGCGTCCGGCTCGATCTCACCGGGACATCTGCGATGGACACCGCCGCCGGAAGCGCGGCGATCACCGCCGCAATCACCTATGCCGTCGACACCGGCGAGAAGCCGGTCAACGAGACCTTCGGCCCGGGGAACATCCGGCGCCGCAACGTCGGCGCGAAGGAGCAGCGCCCGATGCCGATCCGCGACGGGCGGCCGCTCGCCGGCACCTTCTCGCTCGACCGGAACGGGTTCGCGTTCGTGCCGCACCCGACCGCGGTGGCGGATTTCTTCGACAAGGATCAGCTCGCGTCCGTCTACTACCCGGAGGTCGAGCGCCTGGTGAAGGCGGTGTCCGGCGCCGCGCGCGTCGTGGTGTTCGACCACACGCTGCGCTCGGGCGACGAGGCCGAGCGCGAGGCGCGGCTCGTGCGTGAACCGGTGCTGTCCGCCCACAACGACTACACCGAGTGGTCCGGACCGCAGCGCGTGCGCGAGTGCCTCCCCGACGAGGCGGACCGCCTGCTCGCGGGCCGGTTCGCGATCATCCAGGTCTGGCGCGCGATCAACCAGCCGATCCGGTCGAACCCGCTCGCAATCGCCGACGCGCGGAGCGTCGCCCCCGGCGATCTGCTCGCCGCCGAGCGCCGCTATCCGCACCGCGTCGGCGAGACCTACCAGGTCCGCTTCAACCCCGAGCACCGCTGGTTCTACTTCCCCGAGATGCGGCGCGACGAAGCGCTCGTGTTCAAGGTCTACGACTCGGCAAAGGACGGCCGCGCGCGCTTCACCGCGCACACGTCGTTCGTCGATCCGACCACGCCGCCCGGAGCGCCGCCGCGCCAGAGCATCGAGGCGCGGACGTTCGCGTTCTTCGCCTAGTACCGGTCAGGCCTCGTCGGCCGAGAGCCGGCGCTTCCCGCGTCACCAGGCCACGGGGCGCCGGTGCCGGAAAAACCCGCCCGTCGGACCTGACGCCGGCAGCGTCGCGAGCCAGACGATCGTGTCCGCACCCTCCTCGACCGAGCTGGTCGCGGATTTCCCGCCCATCCGTGTGCGTACCCAGCCGGGGCACCCGGCGTTGACCTTGACGTCGCCGCGCACCTCGCCGGCGAGCTTGAGCGTCAGCGCGTTGAGCGCGGCCTTGGAGATCGAGTACGCGGTATCGGGCCCCAGGCCGCTGCTGAAGGCGCCGTAGCCCGACGAGACGTTGACGACGCGCCCATATCCGCGCGCGACCATCCCGGGCACCAGCGCCCTGCACAGCGCGAGCGGCCCGAACAGGTGAACTTCCATCGATTCGCGCACCGCCGACATCGCGACCGTGAAGCTGTCGCCGGTGCTGTAGATGCCGGCGTTGTTCACGAGCACGTCGATCGCGATACGCTCGCGCGCGAGCGACGCCACCGCGGCGTCGATCGACACCGGATCGGCTACGTCCAGCTCGATGGCGGTCGCCTGCGCGTCCGTGATCGAACGCGCCGCCGCCTGACCGTCCGGCACCGACCGCGACCCGATGACGACGCGCAGGCCCGCGGCGGCGAGCCCCTTCGCGACGGCGAGGCCGATGCCGCGGTTCCCGCCGGTGATCAGCGCGGTTCGCACGGCTGCGCGGCTACTTGGGGGGCTTGAACGCGTGTGTCCACTGGTTGCGGAGCAAGGTGATTGCCATCGTGCAGTTCAGGCATCGTACGCCGACACCCGGCGCTGGACCGGGAAGAGATGCAGGTCGAAGCGCTCGCGCGACGTAGCCCCACAGCCCGCGCGGGAAGCGCACCATCACCACCACCGCGACGAGCCCGAGCACGATCAGGTACCAGGTCCCGAAATCGGCGAGCGTCTCGCGCAGCACGAAGAAGAGCAGCGTGCCGATGATCGGGCCCTCGATCGTGCCGATCCCGCCGATCACGACGATGAAGATCACGAACGCGGTCCAGCTCACGCCGAACGCCGCGTCGGGCGAGATGCGCAGGTTCACCAGGAAGTAGAGCGCGCCGACGACGCCGCAGCCGAACGCCGCGATCACGTACACCCAGAACTTGGTCGCGGCGATGTCCACGCCCTGGCTCGCCGCCGCGCGCTCGCTGTCGCGGATCGCGGTGAGTGCGAGGCCGTGCCGCGAACGGAGCAGCCAGTAGAGCGCCGCGACCGCGCCGACGAGCCACCGCGAGCGCGATCCAGAACGTCACCGACTCGCGCATGGCTCTTCGGGAACTCGCGGATGGAGATCAGGCTGGTGCCGGTGCCGCCGCCGACCGCGGCCGTGTTCGAGGCGACGAGGCGGAGCGACTCTGCCACCACCCAGGTGCCGATCGCGAAGTAGCCGCCCTGCAGCCGGAACACGATCCTCGAGGTCGGCACCGCGACCAGCGCCGCGACCACGCCCGCGAGCGGAACGCAGAGGAACGGGTTGAGGCCGCCGAGATCGGCGGCGACGACGAGCGCGTAGCCGCCGACGCCGAGATAGCCCTGCTGCCCCACCGAGACGAGGCCGCCGTAGCCGGCGAGCAGGTTCCACATCTGCGCCAGCGCGAGCAGGCAGGCGAACTCGACGAAGAGCCGCAGCGTGCTCGGGTCGGCCCACGCGGGGAGCGACGCGAGCACCAGCACGCGCGACGACCGCCGCGACCCCGGCGACCCGGCTGGCGCGCGTGGCGCGATGGACGACGGCGGCCGGCTCGTCCGCTCGCTAGTCCCGCGTCCGCGGGAAGAGACCCTGCGGCCGCACGAGCAGCACGGCGAGGAAGACGAGATGCCCGACGAGGATGCCCCAGCCGGGATCGAGGCGGAAGCCGATGCCCTGCGCGACGCCGAGCACCAGCGCGCCCGCGAACGTGCCCCAGAACGAGCCCGAGGCCGCCGATGATGACCGCCTCGAACGCGTAGAGGAGATATCCCGGGCCGTCGCTCGGCGAGACCGTGGTGCGTAGCGCGAGGAAGACGCCCGCGACGGTGACCACCGCGAACGCGATCGCGGTGGCGAGCGCGTACACGTGGCGGTGGTCGATGCCCTGCAGCTCGGCCGCCTGCGGATCGTCGGAGGTGGCGCGGAACGCGCGGCCGAGCGTGCGTATGTCCGAAGAGCCACTCGAGCGCGACGGTCAGGCCGAGCGCCACGAGCAGCGTGATCAGCGGGAGCCAGCCGATCGCGAGGTCGCCGGCGATGCGCATGCTCTGCGTCTCGAGGCCGCCGGCGCTCAGGCCGCGCGAGTCGGCGGAGAACACTTCGAGCAGCACGTTCTGGATGATGATCGAGAGCCCGAACGTCACCAGCAGCGGCGGCAGGATGTCCTTGCCGAGCGTGCGGTTCAGGACGCCGCGCTGGAGGCCGTAGCCGACCGCGACCATCACCGGCAGCGACCATGGCGAGGAGCGAGCGCCGGACCGGCCGGGACCGCCGAGCGCGATGCCGATGGCGAGGAACGCCGCGAGCACGATGAGGTCGCCGTGCGCGATGTTCACCAGGCGCATCACGCCGAACATGAGCGACAGCCCGATCGCGAACAGCGCGTAGAGGCCGCCGAGCAGCAGCGCCCTGCAGGACGGTGTCGATCCAGCCGATCATGCCGCCACGCCCGACCCGAAGTACGCAGCGGAGATCGCGGCGCGCGCGAGCTCGCTCGAGCGCCCCTGCAGCGACACGCGGCCCTCCTGGAAGCAGTACAGGCGGTCGGTCGTGCGCTGCGCGAGCCCACGTCCTGCTCGACGACGATGACGGTCAGCCCCTCGCGCATCATCGCCGGGAGCGCGCCGTAGAGGCGCGGTCACGACCAGGGGCGAGAGCCCGAGCGAGATCTCGTCGCAGATCAGGAGGCGCGGGTTGGCGATCAGCGCGCGGCCGATGGCGACCATCTGCTGCTGGCCGCCCGAGAGCGCGTTGCCGGGGAGCGCGCGCACCTCGCGGAGCGCGGGGAACAGCTCGTAGACGCGCGCGAGGCTCCACGGTCCCTTGCGCTCGTGTAACCGCCGATCGAGCAGGTTCTCCTCCACGGTGAGGCTCGGGAAGAGCCGCCGGCCCTCCGGGACCATGGCGATGCCGCGCCGGACGATGCGGTGGCGGGCATGCCCGCCGATCGCTCGCCGTCGAGCACGATCCGGTCGGGCGGCGCGGCGAGCAGCCCGGTGACCGTCTTGAGGAACGTCGACTTGCCGGCGCCGTTGGCGCCGATGATCGCGACCACTTCGCCGGCGCGGATCTCGAAGTCGATGCCGAACAGCGCCTGGAAGTCGCCGTAGAACGCGGTGAGCCCCCGGGTGGCGAGCAGCGCGCTCACGCCTCGATTCCCAGGTAGACGCGCCGGACCTCCGGGTCGGCCATCACCGCGCGCGGGCGCGCCCTCGGCGAGCTTCGCGCCGAAGTTGATCACGACGATCCGGTCGGCGACCGCGACGAGGGCGTGCATGACGTGCTCGATCCAGATCATCGTCGACGCCCGCGCGCCTTGATCTCGCGGATCAGCGCGACCAGCTCGCGCGACTCGTGCTCGGTCAGGCCGCCGGCGATCTCGTCGAGCAGGAGGAGCTCGCGGCCGCGTGGCGAGCGCGCGCGCGAGCTCGAGGCGCTTGCGGTCGAGAAGGGTGAGCGAGCCGGCGAGCGCGGTTCGCGTGGCCGCCGGAGCCCGGTGCGCTCGAGCACCTCGACGCACGCGCCGCTCGCCGCGTCCTCGCGGCAGCGCCGCGCCGAACGTGGCCGCGACGAGCAGGTTCTCGAACACCGTCATGCCGCCGAACGGCTGCGGGATCTGGTAGGAGCGCCCGATGCCCCGGCGGCAGCGCTCGTGGGGCGCGAGCCGCGGTGATGTCCTCGCCGCGGAAGCGGATCGACCCGGCGTCGGCGCGCAGGTCGCCGCCCGATCGAGGTTGAACAGCGTGGTCTTGCCGGCGCCGTTCGGGCCGATGACGCCCAGCGACCTCGCCGGCCTCGACCGACAGCGTCAGATCGTCGACGACCCGCACGGCGCCGAACGACTTCCGACGCCCGCGAGTGCGAGGACCTCGGTCATCGGACGACGCGGCGCCGCGTAGCGCGCCTCCGGCGCCGTGCTCCCGCGCGAGGACAGGGTCAGCCGATCAGCTTCAGCTTGCCCGCGACCGGGATCGTTCGGCGCGGTCCGGTTGTCGACGACGACCAGCTCGTACTTGTACTTCTTGCCCGGCACCCACTGGCCGCCCGACGAGCGGCGTCCGCGTCACGTTCTTCACCGGCCCCTTGCCCCACGCGACGTGGCCGACGATCGTGTCGAGGTCGGTGGCGACGAGCGCGTCGCGGATCGGCGGCCTTGTCGCCCGCGTCCTTGGCGCGCTTGAGCGTGTCGATCGCGACCTCGAACAGCGCGTGCACGAAGCCGATCGGCTGCGTCCACTGCTTCTTCGTCGCCGCCTCGTACGCGTCGGCGAGCTGCGTCGCCGACTGGCCGGTGAGCGAGGACTTGAACGGGACGGTCGGCGTCCACCACACCTCGGTCGACATCCCGTCGCCGAGCTCGCCGAGCGCCTCGACCGCGGCCGGGAAGAGCAGCGCCTTGCCGACCGTGACCACCTTCGGCCGGAAGCCCTGCTGGCGCGCCTGCGTCAGGAACGTCTTCATGTCCGGCGGGATCACGACGCCGGTGACGATCTCGACGTTCTCCTTCTTGAACGCCGCGATCTGCGCGCTGAAGTCCTGGGTGAGGTTCTGGAAGCGGCCGGGATCGACGAGCTTGAAGCCGTCCTTCGCGAGCGCGGGCGGCAGGCCGAGCTTCGGATCGCCCCACGCGTTGCCGTCGCCGTCGTTCGGGAAGAGCCCGCCCACGACCTTGTTGGTCGGCACCGAGCCCCACAGGTTGAGGAACACCGCGATGATGTCCTCGAGACCCCAGAAGAAGTGATAGGTCCAGTTGAAGCCCTTCGCCGGGTCGCCCTTGCGCCCGAAGAACCACGGCTGCCACGGGCAGAGGCTCGACACGCACGGCACCTCGTTCAGCTCGCACTGGTCGGACACCGGGTTCGCGGTCTCCGGCGTGTTGCCGACCGCCATGATGTCGATCTTCTCCTTGAGGATCAGATCGGCGGCCACCTCGCCGGCGCGGTTCGGGTTCGACTGGCTGTCGCGGACCACGACCTGCACCGGGTACTTCTTGCCGCCGATCGTGATGCCGTTCTTGAGGAGGGCCTGGACGCCGCCGATCACGAACTTGTCCGCCTCGCCGAACGGCGCGAGCGGGCCGGTCTGCGGCGACACGTAGCCGATCTTGAGCGGGCGGGCGCCTGGCCGAACGCGGGAAGCCGAGGCTGGCGGCGGCGCCCGCCGTGGCGAGCGCGGCACCGCGCTTGAGGGCACTGCGGCGGCCCGGGTCGACGTTGCGTTTCATGGTTCTCCCTTGTCTATTTGCGGAACAGGTTGATCTTGTCGGTGTTGACCAGGTCGGGCGCCGTCCAGCCGTTGAGGTCGTACTCGTTCAGGCACTTGTCGGCGAACGCCTTGAAGCGGTCGTACGCGCCGGAGGCGATCGCGCCGAAGAGCGCGTAGCGCCGGATCTCCTCGTGGCTGCCGCTGTAGTTGATCTCGTACAGTTCGTGGCGCCCGCCGAACTCGGTCCCGACCGCGTCCCAGAGCGCCTTCATCACCTTCACCCGGCCCACCGCGTCGACGCCGCCGGAGCCGCGCAGGTAGCGGTCGAGGTACGGGCGCAGCTCCGGATTCTTGAAGTCGTTCGCGTGCGAGTTGAGGAAGATGAGCCCGCTCGCCACCGTCTTCTCGATCAGGTTCTTCACCGCGACGTACGCCTCGGGGGCGAGCACCTGGTAGGCGGAGGCCGCCTCCATGCTGGGAAGGATGCACCCGCTCTCCCACGGGTCGGCCGAGTGCGCCATCGCCTCGGTGCACGCCCACAGCATGTTGCGCCAGGCGAGCGCCTCGCCGATGTTCGCCTCGACGCCGCGGAACTGCCGCGCGCCGGTGATCTCGGTCGCCTTGATCATCAGGCCGACGATGAAGTCGAGCTTCACTGCGAGCCGCGTGCAGCCCTGGAACATCGCGCGCGGCAGGAAGCCGGTGCGCGGGAAGAAGTTGTTCGCCTTCTCGACGTCGGCGTAGACGAACACGTCTTCCCACGGCACGAACGCGTTGTCGAGCACGAAGACCGCGTCGTTCTCGTCCAGCCGGCTCGACAGCGGGTAGTCGAACGGGCTGCCCATCGCCGCGGCGCGGTACTCGTTCGAGACCCGGCAGATGAGCTTCACCCCCTTGGCGTTCGTCGGGATCATGAACACCATCGAGAAGTTCTTGTCCTGCACCGGGATCAGGCCGTGGTGCGCGACGAACGTGTAGTGCGTGAGCGCGGACCCCGTCGCGACGACCTTGGCGCCGCTCACGTAGATGCCCGCGTCGGTCTCCTTGGTGACGTGGCAGTACACGTCGGTCGCGCCGCCCGGCGCGCCGGGCGCGATTTGCGGTCGACCGGCGGGTGGATGATCGCGTGGTTCACGAACGGCACGCGCTCCTGGCTCGCGCGGTACCACTTGCGCGCGTTCGCCTGGTACGGCGCGTAGAACTCCGCATTCGCGCCGAGGGTGCCGAGGAACGCCGCCTTGTAGTCGGGCGAGCGGCCGAGCCAGCCGTAGGTGACGCGCGCCCACTCGGCGATCGCGTTGCGCGAGGCGACCTGCTCCTCGACCGTGCGCGGCGCGATGAAGTAGCGATGCGTGAACCCGCCCCACTCGGTCGGGCAGGTGAGAACGTTCTTCCGGACTTGTGGTCTTCGTGCAGCGCGTCGTAGAGCCGCGCGATCATCCGCGCGGTGTTCTGGAACGCGGGATGCTGGGTGATCTTCTTCACCCGCTCGCCGTAGATCCAGATCTCCCGCCCGTCGTCGAGGCTCTCGAGGAACTCCTGGCCGGTGTACGGGAGCGTGACCGTGCCGCTCGCGGATTTCGGCTTCGCTTCGGTCGCCATCGGGAATCCTCCTCTGCGGGGGCGCGCCGAGGCCTGGCCAGGCGCGGATCGTTTGCAGCGACTCTACCCGAACCTGCGCTTCGCTCCAAGCGCGGCACAGCGGTCAGCCGGCGCGTGCGAGCGGCGCGGGGGCGCGCGGGAAGAACCCGCCGCCCGAGCGCCGCACCAGCCACAGTGCGATCGTGAGGTTCACGAGGTTCCACCCGATCCCGTTCGCGAACGCCGCCTTGTACGAGCCGGTGAGGTCGAAGATCGCGCCGGTCATCCAGCCGCCGAGCGCCATGCCGAAGAGCGTCGCCGTGATGACCGCGGCGATGCGGGTGCCGGCCTCCCGCGGCGTGAAGTGCTCGCGGACGATGATCGCGTACGCCGGCACGATGCCCCCCTGGAAGAGGCCGAAGAGCCCGGAGATGACGTAGAGCGACACCAGCCCGTCGAACGGGAGGAACAGCATCAGCGCGAGCCCCTGCAGCAAGGACCCGAGCGCAAGGGTGCGCAAGCCCCCGATGTGATCGCAGATCCAGCCCGACGCGAGCCGGCTCACGACGCCCAGGCCGAGCATCACCGACAGCATCTCGGCGCCACGCGCCGGCCCGTAGCCCAGGTCGGTGCAGTACGCGACGATGTGGACCTGGGGCATCGACATCGCCATGCAGCAGGCGAGGCCGGCGACGATCAGGAGGCCCTGCAGCGTGCCCGGCGAGAAGCCGAGCGGTCGCGGGCTTCCCGACGCCACGCGCGCGCCCGCGGGCGAAAACTCGAACACCGGTGGCCGCCGTCGCATGACCACCGCGAGCGGCAGCATCACCGCCGCGCAGACGATGCCGATGCCGAAATGGGTCTGGCGCCAGCCCACGGTCTCGATGAAGTGCTGCACCACCGGCGGCCAGATCGTGCCGGCGAGGTAGTTGCCGCTCGCGCAGATCGCCACCGCCAGCCCGCGCCGGCGGACGAACCACAGCGAGATGTCGGCGATGAGCGGCGAGAACGTCGCCGAAGCGCCGAGGAGGCCGATGATCAGCCCCTGGACGAGTGCGAACTGCCACAGGCTCGCCGTTGCGCTCGCGGCGACGTAGCCGATGCCGAGGGCGAGCGCACCGATCACCACCGGGACGACCACGCCGAAGCGGTCGGCGAGCCGGCCCATGAGCAGGCCACCGACACACAGGCCGAGGAGCGTCAGCGTGTAAGGCAGCGAGGCGTCGCCGCGCGCGACGCCGAATTCCGCCTGAACCGTCGGCAGCACCACGACCACCGACCACAGGCCGACGCCGCCGACGGACGAGATCGCGAGCGCCGCGGCGAGGCGCACCCACGCGTAGGCGGAGTCCGCCTCGCTTTGCTGCTTGGTCATCCACTCCTCCCGGTCGCCCGGGAGCGAGCGACGCTCCGAAGGTACCCCAGTCCGGCGGCGGTGCGCCATGCACACCGCAGCGACCGGCGTTGCGTCCCGCCCTACTGTACCGGCAGGCGCCGCAGCACTGAGCCGGCTTCCTCGGCGAGCCGCGCGACCAGCTGTGCCGCGGAGCCCCGGCGCGCCATGCCCGCGCCCTGACCCGCCCAGAGCGAGAGGAACTCTGCACGACCCGCCTTGGCCGCGGCGGCGCGCAGCGGGCGCGTCAGCGAGTTCTGCAGCGGGAACGGCAGGATCGCTTCGACGCCTCCCGCACGCTCGACCTCGGTCATGAACCGGTTGACGATGCCGCGCGCGGACCGGCCGGAGAAGGCACGCGTGATGCGCGTGTCGCTCTCCCGCGCGGCGAGGATCGCCTGCTTGTAGGCCTCGGGGATTCCCGCCTCTTCGCACGTCAGGAACGCGGTCCCCATCTGCACGCCGCTCGCGCCGAGCGCGAGCGCGGCGGCGATGCCGCGCCCGTCCATGATGCCGCCCGAAGCGATGACCGGCACCCGCACTGCGTCGACGATCTGCGGCACGAGCGCGATGGTGCCGACCATGCCGGCGTCGGTCTCGCCCACGAACGTGCCGCGATGGCCGCCCGCCTCGCTCCCCTGCGCGACGACGGCGTTCGCACCCGCCCGCTCGAGCACCCGGGCTTCCTCGACGTTGGTCGCGGTGCCCATCAGGAACATGCCGCGGGCCTTGATCGCGTCGATCGCCGCGACGGGCAGGACGCCGAACGTGAAACTGAACGCCGAGGCGCCGCTCGCGAGCGCGGCCTCGAAGAGGGCCGGGAACGCGTCGGCGGGCGCGGCCGGCGCAGTGGGCGCGGGCAGCCCGAGCTCGGCGAAGTAGGGCGCCACGCGTGCGAGCGCGGCAGTCGCGTCCGCCGGCGGGGGCGCGGGCGAGGGCGCGAAGAGGTTGATCCCGAACGGCCGCTTCGTCAGGCCGCGCACCGCGCGCGCGGCCTCGGTGATCTGCGCCGGCGTCAGGTAGGACGCCCCGATGAACCCGAGCGCGCCCGCCTCGCCGACCGCGGCGACGAGCGCCGGCGTATCGCCGCCGCCGGCGAGCGGCGCCTGGATGATCGGGTGGGTGAGCTCGAGCGCTCGGGTGAGCTCGGTCTGGATCGCCATCGGTCGCCTCCGCCAGGCAGGGTGCGCACGACAGACGGTACCTTGACGGAGGCATCCCGGCAAATGAATAATCGTGAACATATCGTTCTCGAATAGAGAATCATGGACTTCGCCTCCCTGCAGGTGTTCAAGGCGGTCGCCGACGAGGGCGGCATCAGCCGGGCGGCGCGCCGGCTGCACCGCGTCCAGTCCAACGTCACGACGCGCATCCAGCAGCTCGAAGCGTCCCTCGGGACGCAGCTCTTCGTGCGCGAGAAGCGCGGGCTGCACCTGTCGCCGGCCGGGCAGGTTTTTCTGCAGTACGCCGAGCAAATGCTCCGTCTCGCGGGCGAGGCGCGGAACGCGCTCGCCGGCGACTCCCCGCGCGGCGTGCTCCGGATCGGGACGCTCGAGAGCACCGCGGCGAGCCGTCTGCCGCCGCTCCTCGCGCGCTACCACGCCGCGCACCCGGCGGTGACCGTCGAGTTGGTGGCCGGGACCACCGACGCGCTGGTCGAGGCGGTGCTCGGCCGGCGGCTGGAAGCGGCGTTCGTCGCCGACTGCCGGCCGTCCCTCCGGCTCGAGACGATGCCGGCGTTCCGGGAGGAGCTCGTGCTCGTCGCGCCGCGGTCCCATCCGGCGATCCGGCGCGGGCGCGACGTCCGCGCCGACACGCTGATCGCCTTTCCGAGCGGCTGCGCGTACCGCCGGCGACTGCAGGGCTGGCTCGGCGAGGACGGGGTCGTGCCGGATCGCATCCTCGAGCTCGCCTCCTATCACGCGATCGTCGCGTGCGTGGCCTCCGGCACCGGCGTCGCGATCGTGCCGCGCTCGGTGCTGGAGACCATCCGGCGCGACGAGGGGGTGACCGTCTACTCGCTGCCGAAAGCTGCGGCCGCGACCACGACCGCGCTCGTTTGGCGCAAGGGCGAGCTGTCGCCGCCCTTGAAGGCGCTGCAGGCCGAGGTCGCCGCGGTCAGGAAGCCCGTGCGCCGACGCGGGTGAAGCGGCGCGCCAGGGCGAGCACGATGATCAGCGCGAGCCCCGCGGCGCCGGAGTAGACGATCTCGAACGGCCAGAGGTTGTGCGAGGTCGGATCGCGGCTGGTGTCGATGACGATCCGCACGACGACGAACGCCATGACGGCGAACGGCACCACCGCTGCGAGTCGCCACCAGCCGCGCCATTGCCACAGCGCCCAGACCGGCGCGCCGACGCAGGCGAGGACGGCGCCGAGGAAGAGCGGAACCACCAGTAATCCGAACGCCGTCTCGCCCGCGCTCTGCGGCTTCGCCGCCGCCGCGCGGCGCTCCGCCTCCCACGCCGCAGCGGTCGCGCGCTGGAGCTCGGGGACCCACGGCGCCGCCTCCGCGGCCGGGGGGCCGTCGCCCCAGCGCAGCTTGACCGGGTACGAGGCCACCTGCCACTCGCGATACGGTTTGCCGCCGCCGGCGAAGATGCGGATCTCGTCCACGTCCATCGGGACGTAGAACGAGACCCAGCCGAGCGCGTAGCCCGAGCCCGAGTACGTCGCCGACGCGTTCGATCGCCAGCCCTTCTCGATCCGCTTGCCGCCGGCATAGGCGCGGGCCCAGAGGCTGACCGGCTCGTCGGCGTCGAATTGGATGCGCACGTAGAACGACTGGTCGCGGCCGAGCGTCGCGTCGGCCGGCGGATCGGTCGCGGCGACGCGCGCGCGCACTTCGGCGTGTGCCGCGCACGCGACGAGAGCGAGTAGCAGGAGCGCGAGGAGGCGCACGCATTAACCGTAGCACGGGCAACTCGGTGCGACAGTCGCCGCATGCGGGCGGGTGAGGCGTAGTTGACGCTGACTCGCCGCGCGCGCTGCGCGCGTCGAGGCTTAGTGCCGACCGGACCGATCTCACCGCCGTCGTGTACCCTCGGCCGGTGGGCGCCGCATCCCGGCGGTGCCGGCTTCGACGCCGCATGCACGACCTCTCGATCATCATCACGCTCGCCGGCGGCCTCGCCGTCGCCCTCGCCTTCGGCTGGGTGACGCAGCGCCTCGGACTGTCGACCCTCGTCGGGTACATGCTCGCGGGGATCGTCGTCGGGCCCTACACGCCGGGCTTCGTCGCCGATGCGGGCCTCGCCTCGCAGATGGCGGAGATCGGCGTGATCTTGCTCATGTTCGGCGTCGGGCTGCATTTCCATCCGCAGGAGCTCCTGCGCGTCTGGCGTATCGCGGTCCCGGGCGCGGTCGCGCAGAGCGCGGTCGCGGCGGTTGCCGGCTGGGCGATCGCCCGCGCGTTCGGCTGGAGCCACGCCGCGGGGATGCTGTTCGGCATGGCGCTCGCGGTCGCGAGCACCGTCGTGCTGATGCGCATGCTCGTGGCGCAGGACCGCTTGAGCACGCGCGACGGCCACGTCGCGGTCGGCTGGCTGATCGTCGAGGATCTCTTCACCGTGGTCGCGCTGGTGATGCTGCCCGCGCTTGCTGCCGATCGTACCGATCCGGCCGGGATGGCGAGCGCGCTCGGCCTGGCGCTCGGGAAGGCCGCGGTGTTCGCCGCGCTCGTCTGGGCGGTCGGGAGCCGCCTCGTCGCGCCGGCGATGGAGCGGATCGCCCGCACCCGCTCGACCGAGCTCTTCACGCTGACGGTGTTCGTCGTCGCGCTCGGCGTCGCGCTGCTCGCGGCGGAGGTCTTCAGCGTTTCGGTTGCGCTCGGCGCGTTCTTCGCCGGTCTCGTCGTCGGCCAGTCGCGGTTCGGGCCGCAGGCCGCCGCCGACATGGTGCCGTTCCGCGACGTCTTCTCGGCGCTCTTCTTCGTCTCCGTCGGAATGCTCTTCAACCCGGGCGTCGTGACGTCGCAGCCCCTGCTCCTCGCGGGCGCACTCGCGATCGTGCTCGTCGTCAAGCCGGCGGTCGCACTGGGGATCGTCAAGCTCCTGCGCGACACGCAGCGGACGGCGCTGACCGTCGCCGTGGGCCTCGCCCAGATCGGCGAGTTCTCGTTCATCCTCGGCGTGCTCGGCCAGCAGCTCGGCATCCTGCCGCCGGCGGGGATGGACATCCTGGTCGCGGTGGCGATCGTTTCGATCGCGCTGAACCCGCTGCTCTTCCGTGTGGTGGCGGCGCGCGAGGCGCGGCTCGCCGGCGGCCGCGCCGACGCTCCGACGCAAGAGGGCGCCGCGCCGGTACCCGAGAGCGCGCCCGCCGTGGCGCTCACCGGTCTGGGCGAGCTGGGGCGGAGGGTCGTTCAGCGCTGCGCGGCAGCGGGCGTGCCGGTGTCGGTCATTGACGCCGACCCCGACGCGCTCGCCGAACTGCGCGGGCGCGGGCTGGCCGTCGTGCGGGGCGATCCGGCCGACCCCGAGGTGCTGCGCGCCGCAGGGATGGCCGACGCCAGGATGATCCTCGTCACGAATCCGACGCTCGCGGACAAGATGCAGATCTGCATCGCGGCGCGCCAGGTGAATCCGCGCATCGCGATCGTCGCGACTTCGAGCAGCGCTGCGGAGCGCGCATGGCTGCACGAGTTCGGCGCCGCGTTCGTCTGCGACGCGATCGACGAGATGACCGAGTCGCTGGTACGGACGGTGCGGGACGCGCTCTAGCCGGCGAGCGCCTGCTCCAGCGCGCACGCGATCGCGAGCGTCCGCCGGTCGGTCATCGCAACCCCGCACACCATCAGTCCGACCGGTCCGCTGCCCGGCTCGTGACACGGCACGGTCACCGCGCAGCCGTCGAGAAAGTTGATCAGCCCGGCGTTGCGCAGCACCCGCGCGTTCCACTTGAAGTAGGCGTCGTCGGAAGCGTCGACCTCGGCGATCGTCGGCGCGACGCACGGCACGGTCGGCATCACGATCGCGTCGAACGGCGCCGCCGCGGTCTCGACCTCACGGAGGTACGCCGCGCGGACGAAGCCGAGCTCGACGAGATCGGGCGCCGGGATGTCGTTGCCCATCGCGACGCGCTTGCCGACCCGCGGGTCGTACTCGCCTATGCGGCTCGCCCACGGGCGATGGATCGCCGCGGCTTCGGCGCCGGCGTAGCCGCCGCCCTTGAAGTACCGGTCCTGGCGGTCGAATGCCGGCATCGCGACCTCGGTGACGACCGCGCCCGACCGCGAGAGCTTCCCGAGCGCTGCTTCGAAGGTCTTGCCGACCTGAGCGTCGAGGTCGTCGAGCGCGCTCGAGCGCGGCAGCATCAGCCGCAGTCCCCTGGCCGGCAGCGGGGCAAGCGTCGCGTCCGGCTCGCCGGCGAGGACCGCATCGTAGGCCGCGCAGCACGCCGCAGTCCGTGCGAGGGGTCCGATCGAGTCGAGCGTGTACGAGAGCGGAAACGCGCCCTCGCGCGGCACGCGCCGGGCGGTCGGCTTGAATCCGGCGACGCCGTTCAGCGCGGCCGGGATGCGCACCGACCCACGCGTGTCGCTCCCCAGCGCCATGACGCTCATCCCGTCGGCGGCGGCGACGCCGGCGCCCGACGACGAGCCGCCGGGGACGCGCCCGGTCCTGCGGTCCCACGGATTGCGCGGCGTGCCGTAGTGCGGGTTGAGCCCGAGACCGCCGAACGCGAACTCGACCATGTTGGTGCGGCCGACGAGGATCGCGCCGGCCGCCCGCAGCCGCGCGACCGCGGGCGCGTCGGCCTTCGCCGCCGGGGCGCCGGCGAGCACTTTCGACCCGGCGCGCGTCACGTCGCCGCCGACGTCGAACAGGTCCTTGACCGACACCGGCAGCCCGTCGACCGGTGAGCGGACGATGCCGCTCTTTCGCAACCGATCGGCGAGGTCGGCTTCGGCCCGCGCCGTATCGGCGTAGGTCTTGAGGAACGCGCGCGAACCCTCTCCCGCCGGATCGGCAATGCGCGCAAGCGCCTGCTCGAGCAGCTCGCGGCTGGTGGTTCGGCCCGCGGCGAGCGCCGCAGCGAGGGTGGCGACGGTGTTCATGGCAGGTCCTTCATATCCTTCGGCGAGGCCGCGGAGTTTACTTGGAAGGCCCGCAACCTGGACAATGCCGCCGTGACGCTCCTCTCGCACCGCGACTACGATCCGCTGCTCCTCGGCTCGCCGCTACGCCGGCGCGGGCCCTGCCTCGTGCTCTCGGCGGTGCTCGCGTGCCTGCTCGGCGTCGCCGCCCTCGTCCAGCTGGGCCTGTTCGTGGGGATGCGCGCCGACGTGTCGGCCGTGTTCTTCGGCGCGCTTTTCGCTTCCAGCCTGCTCGCGCTCGTCCCCCTGCGCATCCTCTGGTACCTCGACCGGCGCGAGCGCGAGCAGCCGTGGCTCTTCGCCGCCGCGTTCTTCTGGGGCGGCCTGATCGCGACCGGCCTCGCGCTGCCGTTCAACACCGCGTTCGCCGTCGCCGTCGATGCCTGGGTCATGCAGCACCCGATGGTCAAGGAGATCCTCGGTGCCGACGCGGCGCAGCTCATCTCGGCGCCGATCTCCGCGCCGCTCGTCGAGGAGCTGACCAAGGCGATCGGGGTGCTCGCGCTCTTCTGGCTGCTCCGCGCCGAGTTCGACAACATGCGCGACGGCATCGTCTACGGCGCGCTGGTCGGGCTCGGCTTCAACTGGTTCGAGGCGCCGATCTACGTCGCGCAGGGCTACGCCGAGACCGGCGTCGCGCCGTGGGGGCTGCAGCTCGGCTGGCGCTACGCGCTCTTCGGGCTCGGCGGGCACGCGCTCTTCACCGCGCTCTTCGGCGCCTCGCTCGGACTCGCGCTGCAGACGCGCCGCCGCTGGCTGCGGATGCTCGCGCCGATCGGCGGCCTGGTGCTCGCGATCGCTGCGCATGCGGTGAACAACGCGCTACCGCTCTTCTTCGCGCTCGCCGCCGCGGCCGCCGGCGAGCCCCCGCCGCAGGAGGACCTCAACGCACCCGGGCCCGGCTTCTTCCAGGCGTTCCTGTCGGGCAGCCTGGTCGAGCTCACGATCTTCCTGCCGTTCGTCGCGATCCTCGCCGTCGCGCTCTGGCGAAGCGGCGTGTGGGAGCGGCGCGTGATCCGCGAGGAGCTCGCGGCCGAGGTCGGACGAACGGTGAGCCGGGACGAGTACGGCGAGATCGCCGGCGACCGCATGCTGCGCACGCGCCGGATCGACCCGCTGCGCCGGCGCGCGTCGGCAGCGCTCGTGAACGCGCAGCACGAGCTCGCGTTTCGCAAGCGGCGCGTGCGCGACCGCGGCGAGGATCCGGAGCTCGACCGCCTCGTCGCCCGCTGGCGCGACGAGATCCGCCGCCTAAACGGCGGCTAAAGCCCCAGCAGCCCGAGCTGCCCTTTCGGGTAGCGCGTGCCCTGCACGTCCGAGTCGTCGATCGCGCGCGCGAGCGCCGCGGCCTCGTCGGCGGAGAGCTTGATCTCGAGCGCGGCGAGGTTCTGGCGCAGGTGCGTGCGGCGCTTCGTGCCCGGGATCGGCACCATGTCGGGCCCCTGGGCGAGGAGCCACGCGAGCGCGAGCTGCGCCGGGGCGCAGCGCTTCGCGTCCGCCATTTCCATCAGCGGCCGCACGAGCCGCGCATTGCGCTCGAGGTTCTCGCCCTGGAAGCGCGGGTGGTCGCGGCGGCGGTCGTTCTCGCCGAGGTCGGCGGCCGAGCTGATCGCGCCGGTGAGCATGCCGCGGCCGAGCGGCGAGTAGGGGACGAAGCCGACGCCGAGCGAGCGGCAGACGGGGAGGATGCCCTGCTCGACGAAGCGGCACCACACCGAGTACTCGGTCTGCAACGCGGCGATCGGGTGCACGGCGTTGGCGCGGCGCAGCGTCTCCGGCCCTGCCTCGGAGAGTCCAAGGTACCGAACCTTGCCTTGGTCGACGAGGCGCTTCATCGCGCCGACGGTGTCCTCGATCGGCACGCTCGCATCGACGCGGTGCTGGAAGTAGAGATCGATCGCGTCGATCTTGAGCCGGGCGAGGCTTTTGTTGCACGCCTCGATCACGTACTCGGGCTTGCCGTTCGCCGCGGGCTTGCCGTCGGGCGTCCGCACGTTGCCGAACTTGGTGGCGACTACCGCCTTTGCGCGATAGCCGTCGGCGAGCGCACGGGCGAGCAGCTCCTCGTTCTTGCCGTCGGCGTAAGCGTCGGCGGTGTCGAGAAAGTTGGCACCGGCGTCGAGCGCCTCGCGGACCGTGGCGATCGCTTCGGCCTCGTCCACCGGCCCGTAGAGGCTGGTCATGGCCATGCACCCGAGGCCGAGCCCCGAGACCTCGAGGCCGCCCTTGCCTAGACGTCGCATCTGCATTGGCTTTCCCCTTTCTGGATCGGACCGCGAGTCTACCCCTACAATCTCCCCGAACGGAGGACCCGACCGATGAGGCGCGCCCGATGACCCCGCAGACCGCCCGCATGCTGACCCGGTACAACGCCTGGGCCAACAAGCTCATCTTCGACGCCGTCGCCGCGCTGCCCGCGGGCGAGGCGACGAAGGAGCGGCCGACGCTGTTCAAGAACATGGTCAACACCCTCAACCACCTGTACACGGTCGACGTGATCTGGCAGGCGCACCTGGAGGGGCGCGAGCACGGCATCCCGGCGCTCAAGACGGTGCTCCACCCGGAGTTCGCGGACCTCTGGCGCGCGCAGACCGCGATGGACGACTGGTACATCGCCTACGGCGACCGGCTGACCGAGGCCGGCCTGAACGAGACGGTGAACTTCACGCTCATCGGCGGCAACGCCGGCACCATGAGCCGCGGGGACATCCTGCTGCACGTCGTCAATCACACGAGCTATCACCGCGGCTGGGTCGCGGACATGTTCTACGCGGTGCCGGTGCATCCGCCGACCACCGATCTGCCGGTGTTCCTCAGGTCTGGTAACGTTTCCTGAGTCTGGTCCACATCCGACGAGGAGGCGCATGAACAAGTCCCTGGCCGTGCTCGCCGGCGGCGCCGTGCTCGTGCTTGTCCGCCGTCGGCGGACGACGGCCTGAGGTCCGGCCCGCGCATCGCGGGGCATCGGGGATGGGACCGTGAACCCGCCACAACTACGGGAAGGAGGCATGCCCGGCGCGCCGGCGACATTCGCCGATCAGCCCGAGCGCCCTGGGTACGACGCCCCGGACACGTGGCAGCCGCCGCCCGAACCCCCCGCGTTCTCGAGCCGCGGCCGCGAAGAAGGGCTCGCGTTCGCACGACGCATGCACGGCCCGCGCACGCTCGGACTCGGGCTCGGGTTCTTCTGCGTTGCGTCGGTGCTCTACCAGCACGGCGCGAACCCGGTGACTTGGGCGGCACTGGCGTTCAACGGCTTCCTCTGGCCGCACGTCGCCCGGCTGATCGCGAACCGCAGCCGCGATCCCTATCGCGCGGAGCTTCGCAACCTGATCGCCGACTCGGGCGCCGGCGGCGTGTGGGTCGCGCTGATGGGATTCAACCTGCTGCCGAGCGCGCTGCTCGTCGCGATGCTGAGCATGGACAAGATCAGCGCCGGGGGCTTCAGGTTCTTCGCCCGCACGGCGGCGGTACAGGCCGCGTGCTGTGCGGCGGCGGTGCTCGCGTTCGGTTTCGATTTCCGTCCGACGACGACTATGCTCAACGTCGTTGCGTGCCTGCCGCTCCTCATCGCCTACCCGCTCGCGGTCGGCGTGGCGACCTACCGGGTCTCGCGCCGGATGCGCGAGCAGAACCGGATGCTCGCGGCGCTGAGCCGCACCGACGGGCTGTCGGGACTGCTCAACCGGATCGCGTGGGAGCAGATCGCGTACACCGAGATGGCGCGCTGCCGGCGGAGCCGCCAGGCTTCGTCGCTGCTGATGCTCGACATCGATCACTTCAAGGGCATCAACGACCAGCACGGGCATCCGGCCGGCGACGTGGTGATCCGCAGCGTCGCCGCGATTCTCGGCCGGACGGTGCGCGCATCCGACGTCCCCGGACGCTACGGCGGCGAGGAGTTCGCGGTCGTGCTGCCCGACACCGACGAGCACGGTGCCGCGATCATCGCCGAACGCATCCGCCGGCGGATCGAGACGGCGACCATGGGGCGGGAAGTCGTCCTGCAGTGCACGGTCAGCGTCGGTGTCGCGCAGGCGGAGCCGGACAGCGAGGACGCCGGCGACTGGATCGCGCGCGCCGACCGCGCGCTGTACGAGGCGAAGCGCCTCGGCCGCAACCGCGTCGTGCGCGATGGTCCGGCGCTGGCTTAGAGTCCGCCGTTCCGGCGGCTGCAGGAGAGGCAGATGAAGACGATCGAGCTCACGCAAGGCGACATGGCGCAGCGCGTCGCGCGCTTCCGCGAGCTGAAACCGCTCCCGACGCAGACGGAAAGCGGCGTCCCGCTCGAGGCGAAGGACGTGATCTACGCGCGGAAGCTGCTGTCGGTGATCGGCCTCGAGGCCGGCGCGACGCCGATCAGCTCGAACGCGCCGATCCGCGGCGCGGCGGGGATGACGATGACGCTCGCCGTCTGCCCGCCGGGACAGGGGCCGGAGCTGCACGCGCACGTGAAGACCTACGAGACGTTCACCGTGCTCCGCGGCCGCTTCGAGCTGCGCTGGAACGACCATGGCTCGGAGCGGCTCGTGCTCGAGGAGCTCGACACGGTGTCGGTGCCGCCGGGTGTCTGCCGCGCGTTCCGGAACGTCGGCGAGACCGAGGGCATCCTGCAGGTGCTGATCACCGGTGGCGTGCACGACATGCAGGACATCGACTTCGCGCGCCAGATCGGCGACCGCCTCGAAGCGATCGACCCGGCCGCGCGCGTCTATTTCGAGAAGGTCGGGTTCACGTTCACCGCCAGCGCACGGGGTTGAAGGCGTGCGGCGTCCCGCGGTCGCGCTCGTCGCGGCGTTCACCGCCGGTCTCGCCGCTGCCCTGACGGCGTGCACCACCCCTGCGCCGCAACCCCCGGCCATGAAGACGCTCGGCGGCACGCTCACCTACCGGCTGCGGATCGCCATCCCGCCCGAGACCGAAGCGATCGTCCGCCTCGTCGACGTCTCGCGCGCCGACGCGCCAGCGACGGTGATCGCCGAGACGCGCTTCAGGACCAACGGGCGGCAGGTGCCATTGCCGTTCCGGCTCGAGTACGATTCGGCGCGGATCGATCCCCGGATGCGCTACGCCGTGAGCGGCGAGCTGCGCGCCGGGGAGCGCATCCTGTTCCTGAACACGACGCGCCACAGCGTGTTGACGCAGGGTGCGCCGTCCGACAACGTGGAGATCCTGCTCGAACAGACCGGACGCTAAGATGACGACATCGGAACGACAGACCGCGCTGCTCGCCGACGCGGGCAAGTACCTCGCCGGCGGGGGGCTCGGCCTCTTCCAGCTGCCGCCCGATCTCAACCTCGTGGTCGAGCGCGGGCAGGGAAGCCGCGTTTGGAGCGTCGCCGGGAAGGAGTACATCGACTATCACCTGAGCTCCGGCCCGGCGCTGCTCGGGCACGCGCATCCGGCGGTCGTCGACGCGGTCACCGCCCAGCTCGGCAAGGGCACCGCCTTCTACTTCCTCACCGCGCCGGAGATCGCGCTCGCGAAGCGGCTCGTCGAGGCGATCCCGTGCGGCGACGCGGTGCATTACACCGGCTCGGGCACCGAGGCGACGTTCTACAGCCTGCGCATCGCGCGCGCCTTCACCGGGCGGAACAAGGTGCTGAAGTTCGAGGGCTCGTGGCACGGCATGCACGACTACAGCCTGTGGGGCACCGTGCCGTCCGCGCCGTCCGAGTACCCGCACGCGAAGCCCGATTCGGTCGGGATCCCGGCGCAGACCGGCGAGACCGTGCTGGTGACGCCGTTCAACGACACCGCGCGCGCGGTCGAAACGATCGAGCGCAACGCCGCCGACCTCGCCGCGGTGATCGTCGAGCCGCTCCAGCGGGTGCTGCTGCCGGAGCCGGGTTTCCTGCCGGCGCTCCGCGAGGTGACGAGGAAGCACGGCATCGTGCTGGTGTTCGACGAGATCGTGACCGGCTTCCGCATCGCCTGGGGCGGGGCGCAGGAGCGCTACGGCGTCGTGCCCGACGTCGCGTGCTACGGCAAGGCGATGAGCGGCGGCTTCCCGATGGCGGCGGTGGTCGGGACGTCGGACGTGATGTCGGTGCTCGACGGACGGAAGCGCCCGCGCGCGGAGGTCGTATGGGCGACGCATACGCTCAGCCGCAATCCGATCGGCGCGACCGCCGGTTGCGCGGCGCTCGACGCGCTCGCGCAACCCGGCGTGTACGACCGGCTGCACCGGACGGGGTCGCAGCTACGTGCCGGCATCGTCGCCGCGGGCGAGCGCCACGGCTTCGCGGTCCAGACGCCGGGCGAGGATGCGGTGTTCGGGGTCCGGTTCACCGCGCGCAAGCCGCTGCGCAACTGGATGGACCTGACGACCGCCGACAAGGAGCTCGGCCTGCGCTGGGCGCTCGAGATGATCCGGCGCGGCATCCTCATCAACCCGAACGAGAAGATCTACATCTCGATCGTCCACACCGATGCCGACGTCGATCGGACACTGAAAGTCGCCGATGAGGCGTTCGCGGCAATGAAGCGGTAGCTGCAGGGAAAACCGCTGCGGTAGGAGGGCCGGGGCGGTCGCCTCGCACAGCGCGGCGTCGATCGCTTCGGGTAGGACGGTCATTTTCAAGCCTTTTCTTCCCGGGCCCGCCCGAGCAGGCCTCGAAGGGTATTCGGGGCCGGCGCTGATCCGGATCGGGCGCGGGTAATACCACGGGTGGATGGTCGGCCTATGCCTCGGGTCGATTCGCCGGGCTCGCCGGTAAGGAAATAATTCCTCCATCCCGTCCGCAACCAGAAGAGGAGCGACCATGAAAGCGAGATTCCTGATCAGCGCCCCCGCTTTTTCGCGACTCGGCCCGGCCGCCGGTGACCGCGGCTGGTGCAGCGACCCCGAGTACGCGCAGCGCACCGTGGAGCGGGTCATCGCGCGGGCGCCCGCAGGCGGCGCGCGCGAGATCGGCGGGCGCCGGCTCGAGGACCTCGCCGCGATGTCCGGCGAGTTCGCCACGGACACGGTCGAGGAGGTCATCACCGCGATCGCGCGCTTCTTCGGCGAGCGGCCACCGTGCGTGGAGGCAGGGGGCGTCGAGTACGCCGTCGGGGCGAAGGTCACGGCGTTCGAGCCGCTCGCCGCCTGAGCGCTCGCCCGCCGGGCGCTTGCGGGCGAGCCGGCTTGCGGCGAAGATCGTGCTGGCTTTCTGGAGGACGCGCGCTTGCTTCCCGCTGCAGCCGCCGGCACCGTCCGGCTCGGTGACCTGACGGTGAACCGGATGGGATTCGGCGCGATGCGCGTGTGCGGCCCCGACATCTGGGGCCCGCCGAAGGACCGGGCAGCGGCGCACCGCGTGCTCCGCCGCGCGATCGAGCTCGGCGTGAACTTCTTCGACACCGCCGACAGTTACGGCCCGGAAGTGGACGAGACGCTGATCGCTGAAGCGCTCCATCCATATCCGCCCGGCCTGGTGATCGGCACGAAGGGCGGCCTGGTGCGGCCGAAGCGGCACGCTTGGGATCCGGACGGGCGGCCGGAGCACCTCCGGCGCGCGCTCGACGGCAGCCTGAAGCGGCTCAAGCTCGAGCGGATCGACCTCTACCAGTTCCACGCGCCCGACCCGAGGGTGCCGTTCGCCGAGTCGATGGGCGCGCTCGCGGAAGCGCAGGCCGCGGGCAAGATCCGCCATCTCGGCGTGTCGAACGTCAGCGTGCGCCAGCTTGCCGAAGCGCGGCGGATCGCGTCAATCGTCTCGGTGCAGAACGAGTACAACCTCGACGACCGCAGTTCGGACGACGTCCTCGCGGCGTGCGAGAAGGCGGGAATCGCCTTCATCCCGTGGTTCCCGCTCGGCGCCGGCCGGCTGCTGCGTTCGTCGCAGGTGCAGCGCGCGGCGAAGCACGCCGGCGCCACGCCGGCGCAGGTCGCGATCGCATGGCTGCTGGCGCGCTCCCCGGTGATACTGCCCATCCCGGGGACGGCGTCGATCCCGCACCTCGAGGAAAACGTCGCCGCGGCGGCGCTGAAGCTCGCCGCCGCGGATCTCAAGGCGCTCGGCTAGGCCGCCAGCCGCTCCGGAGCGGCGAGCTGCTCGATCGTCCGCTCGGCGCGCGACAGGGCGGCGACCTTGCTCGCTTCGCTGATCGCCAGCCCTTCCGCGTAGACGAACTCGACGTCGTCGAGGCCGAGGAAGGCGAGGAACTGCCGGACGAACGCGGTCTCGGTGTCGCCCGGCGTACCTGCATACGAGCCGCCGCGCGTCGCGAAGGCGTACACCTTCTTCCCGGTCAGGAGGCCCTGCGGCCCCCGCTCGGTGTAGCGGAACGTCACGCCGGCGCGTGCAATGTGGTCGAAGTACGCCTTCAGGGTCGACGGGACGCCGAAGTTGTACATCGGCAGGCCGATCACGATCACGTCGGCGCGCCGGATCTCGTCGATCAGCGTGTCCGAGTACTCGACCACCGCCCGTTGCGCTTCCGTGCGCTCGCCGGCTGGGGTGAGGAACGACTGGAAGCGTTCGGCCGTGAGGTGCGGCACCGGGTCGCGGGCGAGGTCGCGCGCGATCACCACGCCACCCGGATTGCTGGCACGCCAGTCGGCGACGAAGCGGGCCGCGAGGCGGCTCGACTGGCCACCATCGGAGAAGAGACTCGTGTTGAGCTGGAGCAGGGTTTTCATGGGCACCTCCTGGTTTCGATGCCCCTGATATTTATATTTACTGATCAGATAGAAAAGCACAATAATTCGGCCAAAGTCGATCTAATATTTAGATAGGTGGCCACCCCACGAATCGCTCTCGAGCAGTGGCGCGCCCTGCTGACGGTCGTCGACGCCGGCGGCTATGCCCAGGCGGCGGCGACCCTCCACAAGAGCCAGTCCGCGGTGACCTACGCGGTGCAGAAGATCGAATCGCTGCTCGGCGTGAAGGTCTTCGAAATCCGTGGCCGCAAGGCCGCGCTCACCGACGCCGGGCAGGTGCTCTACCGGCGCGCGCGTACCTTGGTCGAGGAGGCGGCGGCGCTCGAAGACGGCGCGAAGGCAATGGCCGCGGACTGGAAGCCCGAGCTTCGCCTCGCGGTGGAGGTGATCTTCCCGACGTGGCTGCTGCTCGAGGCCTTGCGCGACTTCGCCGGCGAACGGCCGGAGACGCGCATCGAGCTGTACGAGACGGTGCTCGGCGGGACGGACGAAGCGCTGCAGTCCCGCTCGGTGGATTTGGCAGATCACCTCGCAGGTGCCGCAGGGATTCCTCGGCGACCTGCTGATACGGCTGCGCTTCATCGCCTGCGCGCACCCCGACCATCCGCTCCACAAGCTCGGCCGCGAGCTGACCGACCGCGACCTGCGGCGGCACCGGCACCTGGTCATCCGCGATTCCGGCACCCAGCGCACCCGCCCGGGCGCGTGGACCGGCGCCGAGCAGCGCTGGACGGTGAGCTACAAGGCGACCTCCATCCGGGCGGCGACGATGGGGCTCGGCTTTGCGTGGTACCCGGAGGAGAACGTCCGCGAAGAGCTGGCGGCGGGCCGCCTCAAGGCGCTGCCGCTGCGGGAAGGCTCCGAGCGCTGGGCGGACCTCTATCTCGTGTTCGCGGATCCGGACTACGCGGGCCGCGACGAGCGCCGCCTTGCGGAGATCATCCGGGGGTCGGTGGCGAGGACCTGCGCCGGCGCGGCACGGCGTGACGGATAATCTTCGCCATGGACCCGAATGGCATGAACGCGAGGCTCGTGGGCACGTTGCCCGGGCTGCTCGGCATCCGATTCGTCGAAACGGCCGCCGAACGCGTCGTCGCCGAGCTGACGATCCGGGACGATCTGCGGACCGTTGGCGGTGCGCTGCACGGCGGGACGCTGATGGCGTTCGCCGACACGGTCGGCGCGGCGGCGACGATCGTGAACCTGCCGGCCGGCGCGACCACGACGACGCTCGAATCCAAGACCAACTTCTTCGCCGCGGGACGCTCGGGCGTCGTGCGCGCCGAGTCGACGCCGCTCCACCGCGGGAAGACGACGATGGTCTGGCAGACGCGGATCACCGACGAGAGCGGTCGGCTGCTCTCGCTTACCATCCAGACGCAGATGGTGTTGATGCCGCGCTGACGCGCGGCGCTGTCCTTTCAGCGCGCCGATCGGGTGCTGAGCGAGGCACGCGGCCCTATGGCCGCGGTGTTTCAATCGATCTTCATCTCCTTGATGATCGGCCGGAACTGCGCGAGCTGCCGCTTCAGGATCGCGTCCTGATCGGCGGACGAGGAGCCCACCGGCTCGGCCCCGATCTCGACGAACCGCTTCGCGACGTCGGGGTGCTTCACCGCTGCGGCGGTCTCGCGCTGCAGGCGGTCGATCACGTCGCGCGGCGTCTTGGCCGGCGCGAAGAAGCCATTCCAACCTTCGGCCTCGAGCAGCGGAAAGCCGAGCTCGCGCACCGTCTGGACGTCCGGCAGCTCGGGGACGCGCTTGGAGCCGTTGGTCGCGAGCGCGCGCAGCTTGCCGGCCTTGATGTCGGCGAGCGACGAGGAAAGCTGGTCCCCGCCGACCTGCAGCCGGCCGGCGAGCAGCTCCTGCTTGAGCGGCGCGGCGCCCTTGAGCGGCACGTGGGTCATCTCTACGTTCGCTTCGCGCTTGAATGCCTCGCCGATCACGTGCATGAACGACCCGGGTCCGGTCGAACCGTAGGTGTAGTGCGCGCTCGTGTTGGCCTGGAGGAAGGCGGCAAGCTCCTTCAGGTCCTTCGACGGGATCGTCGGGCTCGCGGTGATCACCAGCGGCACGAACACGACGATCGAGATCCCGGCGAAATCGGTGTCGACGTTGTACAGCGGCCGGTTGGCGAACTGCGCCGCGGCGGACGCCATCGGGAACGTCACGTTGTGCACCAGGATCGTATAGCCGTCCGGCGGCGCCTTCGCGACCACCTCCGCGCCGAGCTGGCCCCCGGCGCCGGCGCGGTTCTCCACCACGACCGGCTGCCCGATCGTCTCGCTCATGCGGCTCGCGACCAGGCGCCCGACGATGTCGGTCGTGGCGCCGGCCGGGAAGGGCACGATGATCTTGATCGGCTTCGAGGGGAAGGGCTGGGCGAGCGCGTGGGGCGCAAACGCGGCGAGCGCGGCGCACAGCGCCGCCCCGGCGAGCTTCGTTCTCATGTCGGGTTCCTCCTTTGGGGTCCGCGGGTTGTACTCCAACCGGCGCGGGTTGTCAGCACCTCGCGGGCGTTGCGCGACAATTCGCGCCACGCTCATCCAGGAGGACGCCAAGTGAACGCCCGAGCCCAGCGCTTCAACGTCAGCCACCGCGCCAAGTCGAAGTTCGTGCGGCGCGGTCTGCGCAGCTACTTCGAGTACCGCGACCTCGGCATCGAGCGCGCGACCCGCGGCAAGGTGGTCGCTCACGTCATCCGCGCTCGGCCCGGAAAGGCACCGCACGGCGAGTGGCACTATCACGATTGCGACGTGCAGTTCGTCTACGTGCTCAAGGGCTGGGTGAAGTTCGAGTACGAGGGCGTCGGCAACGTGACCATGCGTGCGGGCACGTGCTTCTACCAGCCGCCGAACATTCGCCACCGCGAGCTCGCGCATTCGCAGGGACATCGAGATGATCGAGGTCGTCGCGCCGGCGAACTTCGAGACGCGCGACGCGAAGCCCCCGGCGAAGCGCAAGGCGCGCCGGAAGCACAAACGGAGCTGACACGATGCCTTACCTCTTCATCGCGAGCATGGACGTGGACCCGGACAAGGAAGCGCTCTTCAACGAGGTCTACGACACCGAGCACATCCCGCTCATCAGGAAGGTTCCCGGCGTGCGCTCGGTGCGCCGCTGGACGAGCGTGCCGCTGACGATGATCATCGGCGGCGAGAAGAAGACGATCGTCGCCGAGGGCGAGCCGAAGTACAGCGCGATGTACGAGCTCGACAGCCCCGAAGTGCTGGTGAGCGAGGCCTGGGCGAAGGCGGTCGACGCGGGACGCTGGCCGGGCGAGGTGCGGCCCTACACCCGCAACCGCCGGCACGTGCTGAAGAAGCTCGCCGACTAGGGCGCTACCACTTCCCTTCAGGGCAGGCGACGCGCCGTCCAGCGGCCCGAGCTCCCGGGCCGGGTCAGCTCGCCTGCCATCGTCGCGCCGGTCACCCGGCCGCGGAACACGAGCATGCGGCCGGCGTGGAAGACGTCGAACCGTATCGCGTCGGCGCGTACAGTGAGGTCGCGGAGCGCGAGCGAGGTGCCGTCGACGATCGCCGCGCCTTCGAGCCGGTCGGGCCACTGCTCGATCGCGAGCTCGACCGGACGCGCCGCGATCGGCTGATCCGCTTCCAGCGCCCAGCGCCCGTCGACCTGCGCCGGCACCACGTAGTAGAAGAGCTTCGTCTCGGTCATGCCGTTGATGTTGAACTTCTCCTCGACGTCGAAGATCAGCGTCTTGTCCGGGCGCCACGGTTCGAGCGGGTAGTCGTGCGAGACGATCCGCGCACCGGGACGCAGCTCGGCACGGAGCTTCGGCACGAGCTGGACGACGAGGCGCGGCAGGAGATACATCGTCACCACGGTCGCGTCGCGGAGGTCGGCCTTCAGGACGTCGCCCTCGACGAACTTCACGCGCTCGGCGACGCCGTCGCGCTCGGCCTGCACGCGCGAGAAGATCACGAGGTCGCCGTTGAGCTCGATGCCCACGCCGCGGGCGCCATGACGCTTCGACGCGGCGATCACGAAGCGCCCGTCGCCCGAGCCCAGGTCGTAGACCGTGTCGTCCGGACGGATCTCGACGAGCTTCAGCATCTCGTCGACGATCACCCACGGCGTCGGGACGAACGGGCCGCCGTCGTTCGTCGGAGGCTTCGGCTGCGCGCGCACGGGCGCCGGCGTCGCGAGCGCGAACGGCGCGGCGCCGATCGCGCCGATCAGGCGGCGACGCGTCGCATCCGGGGCGCGCGTCACGAGGTGCTTACTTCAGGGGCTTGAAGCGGATGCGCTTCGGCCGTGCGGCCTCCTCGCCGAGACGCTTCACCTTGTCCGCCTCGTACTCGTGGTAGTTGCCCGGGAAGAACACCACCTGCGAGTCGCCTTCGAACGCGAGGATGTGCGTGGCGATGCGGTCGAGGAACCAGCGATCGTGCGAGATCACCAGCACCGTGCCGGCGAACTCGAGCAGCGCCTCCTCGAGCGCCCGCAGCGTTTCGACGTCGAGGTCGTTCGACGGCTCGTCGAGCAACAGCACGTTGCCGCCGGCGATCAGCGTCTTCGCGAGATGCAGCCGGCCGCGCTCGCCGCCGGAGAGCTGGCCGACGATCTTCTGCTGGTCGGCGCCCTTGAAGTTGAAGCGGCCGACGTAGGCGCGCGACGGCATCTGGAACTTCCCGACGGTGAGGATGTCCTGGCCGCCCGAGACGTCTTCCCAGACGCTCTTCCCCGCAGTGAGGTCGTCGCGCGACTGGTCGACGTAGGCAAACTTGACCGTCGGCCCGATGGCGATCTCGCCCGAGTCGGGTTTTTCCTTGCCCGCGATCATGCGGAACAGCGTCGACTTGCCGGCGCCGTTCGCGCCGATGATCCCCACGATCGCGCCCGGCGGGATCGAGAACGAGAGCTTGTCGATGAGCAGGCGGTCGCCGTAGCCCTTGCTCACGTCCTTGAACTCGATCACCTTGTCGCCGAGCCGCTCGGCGACCGGGATGAAGATCTCCTGCGTCTCGTTCCGCTGCTGGTGTTCGTACGAGGACAGCTCCTCGAAGCGCTGGAGGCGGGCCTTGCTCTTCGCCTGGCGCGCCTTCGGGTTCTGGCGCACCCACTCGAGCTCGGCCTTCATCGTCTTGATGCGCGCCGCCTCCTGCTTCGCCTCGGTCTCGAGCCGCTGCTCCTTCTGCTCGAGCCACGACGAGTAGTTGCCCTCCCACGGGATGCCGAACCCGCGGTCGAGCTCGAGGATCCAGCCGGCGACGTTGTCGAGGAAGTAGCGGTCGTGGGTCACCGCGATCACGGTGCCGGGGAACTTCTGCAGGAACTGCTCGAGCCATTCGACGCTCTCGGCGTCGAGGTGGTTGGTCGGCTCGTCGAGCAGCAGCATGTCCGGCTTCGAGAGCAGGAGCCGGCACAGCGCGACGCGGCGCTTCTCGCCGCCGGAGAGCTTTTCGACCTTCGCGTCCCAGGGCGGCAGCCGGAGCGCATCGGAGGCGATCTCGAGCTGGTGCTCGCTGTCGGCGCCTGACGCCGCGATCACCGCTTCGAGCTTCGCCTGCTCTTCGGCGAGCTTGTCGAAGTCGGCGTCGGGCTCGGCGTAGGCCGCGTAGACCTCGTCCAGCCGCTTCTTGGCCGCGAGCACGTCGCCGAGGCCTTCCTCGACCGACTCGCGGACCGTCTTGGCGGCATCGAGCTGCGGTTCCTGCGGGAGATGGCCGATGCGCATGTTCGGCATCGGGACCGCCTCGCCTTCGAAATTCTGGTCCTCGCCCGCCATGATGCGGAGCAGGGTCGACTTGCCCGAGCCGTTCAGCCCGAGCACGCCGATCTTGGCCCCGGGGAAGAAGCTGAGCGAGATGTTCTTGAGGATTTCGCGCTTCGGGGGGACGACCTTGCCCACCCGGCGCATGGTGTAGACGTATTGCGCCATCGGACTGACCGGGAATCGGTGCGGGAATGGAACGGGGCGCGATTATCCCCCGATCGCGCTCGGCGCGCCGCGCTAGATCGACTTGAGGTACTCGGCCGGCGAGAGGATCTTTACGCCTTTGATCGACTTTCCGTAGAGGTCCCCGAAGTGGCGTCGGTCGCCGGTTAGGAGATGGGTCGCACCCGCCTCGATCGCCGCCAGGAGGATCGGCGCGTCCTTCTCGACCAGCTTGACGCCGTCGGGCAACCGCCCCCCGGCGACGGCATCGACGAGCTCGATGCTCTTGGCGAAAGCGGTCAGCCGCGAGCGTTGCTCGCCGCTCTCCAGGTTCCGCTCTGCCTCCGCCAAGGCGTATCGCGAGGTGATCAGCGTCGCATCGGGGACGCGCCACAGGCGGGCGAGTCCGGAATCTTCCAGCCACGCCGCCGAGAACAGCACGTTCGCGTCGAGGAAGACGCGGTGCGTCACGGCCGGCGGTGCGGGATACTCTCCGGATCCAATCCGAGTTTGCGCACCGCGCGGACGGCGCGCTTGTAGTCGGCGGCGTCGACGGCGTTGTTGAGCAGGAGCTCCGCCTTGCGGCGCGCCGAGTACACCTCCACCGGCACCGCCACTGCGGGCCGGATGCTGATCCCGTCCTCGGTCTCCTCGAGCACGACCATCCCGCCTTCCTGCAACCCGAAGCGGCGCCGCAACTTGGCGGGAATCACCAGGGTGCCGTTGCGGCCGATCTTGCCGGTTTCCATGTTCTGAATCTCGTAAACTCAGAAATTCCAATAATAACACGGACGACCGACCAGGCTTCCGGCACTCCTCCTCATCGGATCGGCGGCGGCTACACCGCGGCGAGCCGGTACGCGGTCCCGTACGGACCGAATTCGTGGCTCGTCACGCCGTTCTGCAGCGACCCGGCGTATCGGGGCAGCGGCTGCTCGACGGTGATCTTCACGATCGCCGAGTCGCCGGGCTTGACGAGGCCGGCGTGGACCGCTGCCACTGCGATCGCGGAGTCGCCGGTGTAGACGCCGGTGCCCCAGAGCGGCCCCGCGGCTTCGCCCGCCACGCGAAAATAGTAGGTCGCGCCGACCGGATCGCAGAGATCGATCATGGTGAGCGGCGCATCCGCGGCGAGCAGCCCCTGGTCGAGAAGCCGTCGGATCTGCTTCCTGGTGAGCCGCCCACGGCGGTCGAAGTAGGCGACGAGTTCCTGCAAGACTTTCATTTGCTCTCCTTCAAACGGGCTGCATGGCGATCACGCGCCCGTACGGCGGTCCGAACGCGCCCGCCCCGCGCGCCGGCAGCACCCACAGCACGTCGTAGGGCATGGCGTCCTGCGGATAGGCGATGTCCCCGTCGGTGATGACGACCGCCGCGCGCACGTGCTGGTCCTCGGCGAGATGGCGCAGCGCGGGCGAAAGGTCGCTGCCGCCGTAGCCGGTGACCCGACGCTCGGCGAGCGACTCGGGCGCGACCAGCTCGTCCGCGGTCACTGCGGCATCGCACTGCACGAGCCGCACCTGGTCGACGCCCACCGCGTCGCAGAACTCGCCGATCGTGCCGAGTGCGCGCGGGATCTCGTCGGTCATCGAGCCGCTCGTGTCGAGCACCACGTTGAGGATCCAGCCTTCGCGCCGGCGCCCTGGCAGGACGACGTCGGTGCGCTCCGCGCCGCGGCGCGACGGGCGGGCAAACGTGCGCTCGCCGGGCGCGACCGACTCGAGCCAGCGTTGCAGCGCGAGCTCCCACGGCGTGCGATAGACACCGCGCAGCGCGGCGACCGTCTGGCTCGTAGCGCCGGCATCGGTACCGCGGAGGCCGTTTGCGAGGCCCATCGCGCGGGCCAGGCTCAGGGCCTTCGCCGCGAGCGCTTTCATCCGCTCCGCGCTCGCCTGCTGGTCGCCCGCCTCGTCGGGGAAGAGCTCGGCCTCGCGTGCGCCATCGAGCACGTCTCCGGCTTCGTCGCCGGCGCCGGATGCGCGGCGTGCCGTGGTCGCCTCGCCTTCCCACACGCGCGTCTTCGTCTGCGCCGAGGCGTTCCGGCGCATCTCGAGCACGATCTCCTCGGCCGAGCGGTTGCGCGCGCCCGGCATGTCGAGCCCGCCGGCGGGGATCGCCTGGCCGAGTTCCGTGCGCAGGATGTCGTTGATGATGTAGTCGTGGGCGTAGTTGAACTCCACCCGATCGGCGCCGCGTGCACGGTCGTGCGTGCGGAGAGCGAGATGGAGCAGCTCGTGCGCGAGCACGAAGACGAGCTCGCCGTCCTTGAGTCGCTGCACGAACGCCGGGTTGGCGACCAGCCGGCCCGACGCGAAAACGCCCATCGTCGGGAGGCGCTCGTCCAGCGAGACACGCGTCGCGGCGGCGAGCCCCGCGAGGTGCGGGAACGGCACCGTCACCATCCGCAGACCGCGCTCGATGCGCTCGAGGAGCGAGCGGCCGCTCACCGGGCGGGTCACAGCCGGGCGACCTGCTTGAGCAGCCCGAGCATCGCGGCGTCCGCGCCGAGCGCGCCCCAGCGGTCGACGAGATCGGCGAGCAGCGTCAGCTGATGCTCGTGCGCGAGGCTCTTCAGAAAGCGGTTCACCGCGCGCGGCTTCAGGCCCGCGAGCTTGCCGTCGCGTACGTGCTGACGGATGCAGTTCAGGACGAACCAGCGCGCGGCGTCGCCGCGCGGGAGCCGCTCGGGATGCTCGACGTAGTGCGCGACCGGGTGCATCGCGCCGATCGCCTCCTCGGCGAGCGCGCAGAAGATCGCGGCGTCCTCGGCCGAGAGGCGCCCGAACGCGAGCGCGCGGCGCGTCTCCCGCGTCAGCACGCCGCCCGCTTCGGCCATGTCGAGCGCGCGCGAGAGCTGCGCCCAGCTCCGCGGCGTCGAGAACGGCACCGGTTCGGGCGGCACCCCGCGCATCAGCGCATCGGGCATGTACGAGACGAAGCCGAGGATCTCCGGCCGCACCCGGTTGCGCCGGGCCCACGCGAGCCACTCTTCGACGTCGACGCGCAGATGGAGGATCGTCACGCGGTTCACGAGCGCCGAGCTCATCGACCGCACGAGCGCGCGGTCCTGGATCCGGTTGCCGGCGGCGACCACCCACGTCCCCTTCGGCAGGGTGTGCTCACCGAGGCGGCGCTCGAGCAGGAGCGAGTAGAACGCCTTCTGCACGTCGGGCGCGCAGGCCGGCAGCTCGTCGAGAAAGAGGCAGAAGGGCTCGGGCAGCTCGGGCAGCAGCAGGCGCGGCGGGCAGAAGACCGAGCGTTCGCCGACGATGCGCGGCACGCCGCTCACGTCTTCCGGTGCGATCTGGGTGCCGAGGAGCGAGCGGCACGGCAGGCCGGCCTCGCGCGCGGCCTGGTAGACCATTTCGGACTTGCCGACGCCGGGCGGCGCGAGCAGCAGGAAGCTCGCCTCGTGCGCCATGCACTGGACGAGCTTCTTCGCCTGCCCGAGCGTGATCGACTCTTCGAGCGGTCCGGCAAAGCCGGCAGGGAGGGGAGCGTTCAAGGGCGAGTCCTTCCGCGCGTGAAATCGCGCTCGGGCGGAAACGCGGCTGGCTCCTCCGGGGTTGACATCGCCCCCGGTCGAAGGGGGCGAGAGGTGCTACGGCAGCTGGATCTTCCCGCCGCCGCCGCCGCCCAGACCGCCGGGCGGAAGCCCGCCCTGCGGAACGACGATCGACGAGGCCGCCTGCCGGCGGAGCTCCTGCAGCTCGCGCATCGTCTGCTCGACCGCGTCCTTGGCGAGCGGGCCGAACTTCGTCGCCGCGTCGGCGACCGACGTGGCGTCGATCTCGAATACGATCGGCAACGCGCCGACGTTGCTCATGACCTGCGTTTCGCCGATGTAAACGACCTTCCGGCTCGGGTCGGGTGCGCCGTTGCCGTCGACCGGCGTCAGGCGCCGGATCGTGCCGACCCGGCGGTCGGTGAACACTTCTTCGAGAAACAGCGAGGCCGGATCGAGCTTGATCTCGGCGCGCGGGTCGGGGCGGGTAGCCATGGTGCGTGCTCCTAGTCTGCTGATGCGAAAGGATAACCGATGCACCGCCGGAAGCTGATGACGGTCGCATGCCGCGCCCCGGCCGCGAATGCCGGAGATTTCACAATATAAAGTGAGATGCGATAGTATGGAATGAAGCGAGGCCCGATCGTGCAATGAACGCCGACAGTTCCGCCGCCGCCGGCCCGTTCGACGCCGAGTTCGATCTCGTCGTCCTGGGATCGGGCGCGTCGGGCATGACCGCCGCGCTCGTGGCCGCCATCGAAGGCGCGCGCGTCCTCGTCGTCGAGAGCACCTCCCGCATCGGTGGCACCAGCGCGCGCTCGTCCGGAACGCTCTGGATTCCGCCGGTCGGCGATGCCGCGGCCGCGACTTACCTCGATGCGCTGATCGGCGACAAGGCGGAACGATCGCTGCGCGAAACCTTCCTCGCCGCCGGCCCCGCGATGATCGCCTGTCTGGAGAAGCACGCCGGCTTTGCATTCCGGCCGTACCCGGTGCATCCCGACTATCGCCAGGACCTTCCCGGCGCCGCGACCGGGCAGCGGCCGCTCGAACCGCCCGAGTTCGACGGCCGCCTGCTCGGCGACGAGTTCGCGCGCGTCGGATGGCCGATTCCCGAGCTGATGCTGCTGGGCGGGATCATGGTGACGCGCGGCGAAGCGGCACGGCTCCTGCGTGCGGGGCGATCGGTCGATGGGACGCTGCTCGGTGCGCGCCTCGTGCTGCGCTTTCTCGCCGACCGCCTGCGCTACCCGCGCGGCACGCGCCTCGTGCTCGGCAATGCGCTGGTCGCGCGCCTCTACAAGAGCCTTCTCGACCGGCGGGTGCCGGTGTGGTGCGAGACGAAGACCGAGCGTCTCATCGTCGCCGATGGAGTACGTGGCGCCCTCGTGCGTCGCGACGGCACGGCGCTGCGCGTGCGCGCCCGCCGCGGCGTCGTGCTCGCAGGCGGCGGCTTTCCGGCGAGCGCCGCCCTGCGCGAGAAGCATTTCCGGCCGCCGGTCGCACGCCATACGCCCGCCTACGACGGATGCGTCGGCGACACGATCCGGCTCGGCCAGGAGGCCGGTGGCGTGCTTGGCCCGTCCGGCGAGGACAATGCGCTCTGGTTTCCCGGATCGCTGGCGACGCGGGCCGACGGAACGACCGCGGTCTACCCGCACATCGTTCTCGACCGGGCGAAGCCGGGGCTGATCGCGGTCGGACGCTCGGGCCGGCGTTTCACCGACGAAGCGGTGTCGTATCACGAGTTCACGCGTGCGATGTACCGCACCGCCAATGTCCCCGCGTGGCTGATCTGCGACCGGCGCTTCGTCTGGAAGTACGGCCTCGGGATGATCCGGCCGCTGACGCTGCGCCTCGCGCGGTACGTCGTTTCCGGATATCTGCAGACTGCGGACACCATCGAGGCCCTGGCCGGAGCCATCGACGTTGCCGCGGAAGGACTGGCCGAAACCGTCCGGCGCCACAACGACTTCGCTCGGACCGGCATCGACCTCGATTTCGGCAAAGGCGGAAATCCGTACGACCGCAACAACGGTGACCCGGCGCACGCGCCCAATCCGTGCGTCGGCCCGATCGAGCGCGCGCCTTTTTACGCGGTTCGCGTCGAGCCGGTGCCCCTCGGCACGAGCCTCGGGTTGCGCACCACTTCCGACGCGCAGGTCTGCGATGCGGCCGGCAATCCGATCGCCGGCCTCTACGCCGTGGGCAACGACATGCAATCGGTCATGGGCGGGGAATATCCGGGGGCGGGCGCGATGCTCGGCCCCGGCATGACCTTCGGCTATCTCGCGGCGCTTCACGCCGTCCGGCCGCGCCCGGCCCGCCCCGCAGCGGGGGCGCCGCGCGAATTCGCGATGTAAGGAGAACGGGATGAACAAGCCAACGGAAAAGGGCCTGGCGAGCGCGGCCGACAGCGGCCGCAAGACCGCGACCAGGAAAGGCGGCGACCTGATCGCGGAGTTCCTGGTCAACGAGAAGATCCCCTACGTGTTCGGCATCTGCGGCCACGGCAACGTCGGCCTGCTCGATCCGCTGTACCAGGTGCGCGACAAGGTCAAGCTCATTTCGCCGCGTCACGAGCAGACCGCTGCCCACATGGCCGACGGCTACTTCCGCGTGAAGCACCAGCCGGTGGCGACGCTCACCTCCACCGGGCCGGGCTCCGCGAACATCATCATGGCGCTCGCCGTGGCGCAGACGGATTCGTCCGCGCTCCTCGCGATCACCGCGAACGTGCCGACCTCGCAGTTCAACCGCGGGCCGTTCCAGGAGCTGAACCGGCACAACCAGGCGGATTTCCCGAACGTCGTCCGCCCGGTGGTGAAGCGAAGCTTCCAGCCGACGCGCGTCGACATGCTGCCGCTGGCGCTGCGCCAGGCGGTCACCACGATGACGAGCGGCCGGCCGGGACCGGTGAACGTCGACATCCCGTTCAACCTCTTCCAGGAGGAGGCCGAGGTGCCGCTCGAGCCGGCGTGGAACGGCTTCGACAAGCGCCGAAGCGGCGCCTCGCCCGACGACGTGCGGACGGTGCTCGACATGCTGCAGGCCGCGCGCCGGCCGGTCGTCTTCATCGGTCACGGCGTGACGCTGTCCGAGGCGGGCAAGGAGCTCACCGAGTTTGCGATCCGATACCGCGTTCCGGTCATCAGCTCGCCGAACGGCATGGGTTGCCTCGACATGCGCGACCCGATGTCGCTCGGGTTCATCGGCCGCAACGGCGCGTACCCGGCGAACCAGGCGGGACGTCACACCGACCTGATCATCGCGATCGGGGCGCGCTTCGACGATCGCTCGTCCTCTTCGTGGATGCCGGGCTACTCCTGGAACATCCCGGCGTCGAAGCTCGTTCACGTCGACGTCGACCACGCCGAGATCGGCAGGAACTACGCCCCCGACCTCGGCATCCTCGCCGACGCGCGCACGTTCCTGCGCCAGCTTCTCGCCGAAGCGGCGAGCCGCAGGATCGACGGCGCGTCGCAGTTCGCGGAATGGCACGCCCAGATCGCCGCCTGGCGCGCGGAGTGGGAGCAATACGTTCGCCCCAACTTCGAGCTCCACGCCGCGCCGATCCGGCCGGAGCGCATCGTGGCGGACTGCCGTGCGGTGCTGCCCGACGACGCGATCATCTCGCTCGATTCCGGCATCCACCACAACTGGTTCATGCAGTTCTGGGAGGCGCGCCGGCCGCAGACGATGCTGAACACCTGGGGTTACTCGGGGATGGGATTCGGCCCGAGCTCGATCCTCGGCGCCAAGCTCGCGGCGCCGGATAAGCCTTGCGTGTCGATCTGCGGCGACGGCGGGTTCACCATGGTGTCGCACGTCCTTTGCACCGCAGTCGAATACGACATTCCCGCGGTCTGGGTGGTGTGGAACAACTTCGCCTGGGCCGCGATCCGCGACCTGCAGTACGCGTACTTCGAGGGCCGCGAGCACGGCACCGCCTTCTACCAGGGGCCCGACCGCAAGCCCTACAACCCGGATTTCGCGGCGTGGGCGAGGGCGGCGGGCGTGGAAGGCCTCACGGTGACCAAGTCGCAGGATTTCAAGGGCGCGCTCGAGCACGCGGTGAAGCTCGGCAAGCCGTGCCTGATCGACGTCCACGTCGACGCGGACGTCCGGCCGCCGGGCACCGGCGCCTGGGCGCTGCCGCCGATTCCGCACAAGGAGCCGATCTTCGGCAAGAAGCACGTGAGATGAAGGCGACGAAGAAAACGAAGAGCAGGGCCGCGGCGGTGATCCGCAACGTCGTCGAGACGCCGTGGAAACAGTATCCCGGCCACTTCGGCGGCGCGCTCTCCAAGCCGCTGGTGCGGCCCGAAACGGCCGGATCGCGCCTGGTCGACTACCGCATCTCGACCTACCAGCCGATGGCGTACGTGGAGACCCACGCGCACAAGGTGCAGGAGCAGATCTACCACGTCCTCGAAGGGGAAGGCTCGATGGAGATCGCGGGCCGGCGGCAGATCGTGCGCAAGCACGACGTCATCTTCATTCCGCCCGGCGTCCGGCACTCGATCTGCAACAACGGGCTCACCGACCTGACGTTCATCGTCGTCACCACGCCGGCCGAGGACCGATAGGGCGCGGCATGGGGACGAGAAAAAAGGTCGTGGCGGAAGTCCCGGAGGTGGCGGCGGCCGAGTCGTCGAAGGAGCGCGGCGGCATCCAGTCGCTCGAGCGCGCCTTCGCGATTCTCGAGGAGGTCGCGCGCAATCGGGAGGGCATCACCCTCGCGGAGCTGAGCAAGTCGGTCGGGCTGCACAACAGCACCGCCTTCCATCTGATCAAGACGATGGCCCAGCTCGGCTACCTCACCCAGCTGCGCGACTCCAAGCGCTATCGCATCGGCAGCCGGCTGTTCACCCTGGCCGCGGGTGCGCTGGAGGAGAACTCGCTGCTGGCGCTCGTCACGCCGGTGCTCGAGACCCTGACGCGCGAGACCGGCGAGACCGGACATTTCGCCATCCGCTCCGGCAACGACATCGTGGTGATCGCCCGCACGGCGGGATCGGGGCTGCTGCAGATGATGGACCGCACCGGCGGGCAGCGCCCGGCGCACGCGACCGCGCTCGGCAAGGTGCTGCTGTCGGCGCTGAACGACGGGCAGATCCGCCAGTTCCTCGGCCGGGATCCGCTGCGCCGGTTCACCGCCAAGACCATCGTCGACCGGGACGGCCTCCTGCGCGAGATCGAGGAAGTGCGCCGCAAGGGCATCGCGTACGACGACGGGGAGTTCGACGCCGAGATCCGCTGCGTCGCCGTCCCGGTTCACGATTTCGCGGGACGCCTCGCGGGCGCGGTCGGCATCTCCGGCGCGGTATGGCGGCTGCCGCTGCAGTCGCTGCAGGACAAGGCCCAGCAGGTCCGCGAGGCCGCGCGGCTGATTTCCGCGCAGCTCGGCTACGACGAGAAGAAGACGACGCGCGTCGCCTGACGCCGCCGCGCGGCTCGCGCTCGGTCGACGTCGCGCTGCCGCTTGCTTGCGAACGCTGTCCCTTTATTGAATACTGTGAATTCGCTTCCGGCATTGTGCAATACGAGCCGGGCCAACGAGGAGGAGACCGCAATGATCGAGCACGAGCAGGAGGGGATTTCCACGAGCACCTCCGCAGGTCGCCGCAAACTGCTGCAGGCAGGCGCGGCGGTCGCGGGCGCATTGGCCGTCGGCTTCCCGGCGATCGTGCGCAGCCAGTCGGACAAAATCAAGATCGGCCATCTCACGCCGCTGACGGGTTTCCTCGGCGCACTCGGCCAATACGCCGTCCTCGGCATCAAGATGGCCGAGGAGGAGATCAACCAGTCCGGCGGCGTGATGGGCCGGCAGATCGAGCTTATTTCGGAGGATTCGGTCAATCCCACGACGGCGTCGACCAAGGCCCAGCGCATGTACGAGCAGGACCGCGTCGCGCTGCTGCTCGGCGAGATCAACTCGGCCTCCGCGCTGACCATCATGCAGGTCGCGGCGCGCAACCGGCGCTTCTTCTTGAGCACCGGCGCGCGCTCGGACGCGCTGCGCAGCAAGAACTGCAACCGATATACCTTCCACATGGATATTCCCGTCACCGTGATGGTGAACGCCGAGGGCCAGGCGCTGCTGCGCGACGGACTCGTGAAAGGCAAGCGCGTCTTCTACCTGACCTCGGACTATCTCTTCGGCCACGACCTGGCGAAGGCGGCCAAGAATTTCATGACCGGTAACGGCGCCACCACGATCGGCGACGAGCTGTGCGCCACCGACGTGACCGACTTCAGCCCGTACCTGCTCAAGGTCCGGCAGCAGAAGCCCGATCTCGTCGCGACCAACCTCGGCGGCAACCAGGTCACCAACTTCGTCAAGCAGTACGCCGAATTCGGCCTGCCGTATGCGGTCGCGGGCTTCAACCTCAACACGGCGGACGCCTGGGCGGCGGGCGAAGGCAACCTCAGCGGGATCTGGCCGACGGTCTGGCACCACGAGATCGACACCCCGGGCACGAAGGCCTTCGTCGCCGCGTTCCGCAAAAAGCACGGCAAGACTCCGGAAAACCATGCCTGGATCGAATACGTTTCGCTGAAGGTCCTGGCGCAGGCCATGAACGACATCAAGTCGTCCGACAACGACAAGCTGATCGCCTACCTCGAGAAGCAGCCGCAGTTCGACCTGCTCAAGCCGCGCAAGGGCTATTTCCGGTCGTGGGACCATCAGATGATGCAGGAGGCCTACACCTTCACGGTCAAGCCCAAGGGCCAGGCGAAGGACCAGTCGGACTTCCTCCAGTTCGGGCCGGCCGTGCCCAAGCCGGACCAGCCGCTGGAGCTGCTCGCGCCGACGAAAGAGCAGAGCGAGTGCAAGATGTAGGCGGCTGCCGGAAGCGGGCACTGCCGCAGCGCCCGCTTCCGGTGACCGATTGAGTATGCAGGTCCTGTTCCTGCTGGAACAGGTGGTGAACGGCCTCGTGCTCGGAGGCTACTACCTCCTGATCGCGCTCGGCCTTTCGCTGATCTTCAGCGTCGGCGGGGTGGTGAACCTCGCGCACGGCGCCTTCTACGCGCTCGGCGCGTACGCGTCGCTCGAGATCGCGAAATACCTCGGCTTCGGGCCGGCGGTGGCGCTGTCGCCCGTCGCGGTGGGGCTGCTCGGCATCTTGTTCGAGCGCTTCTTCCTGCGCCGCTTCTACACTGCCGATCCGATCCTCAGCCTGCTCGTGACCTTCGGCCTGGCGATGATCGCCGAGCAGGCGATCCGCATCGTCTGGGGCGCCGCGCCGCTGCCGGCGTCGATGCCGGCGGCGCTGAAGGGCAGCGTCGTGCTGGGCGATTTCCTGTTCTCGCGCTACCGCCTGCTGCTGCTCGCCGTGGTGGCGGTGGTGCTCACCGGCGTCTGGCTCCTGCTCAACAAGACGTCGTTCGGGCGCGTCGTGCGCGCCGGCATCCAGCGCCCCGACATGGTCGCGGCGCTCGGCATCCGGCTGCAGCCTTACATGACCACGATCGTGGTTCTGGGCGTCGCCATGGCGGCGCTGGGCGGGGCCCTCTTCGCGCCGATCGCGCTGGTGTATCCGGCGATGGGGGCCGAGATCATCACCGTCGCCTTCGTGGTGGTGGTGATCGGCGGCCTGGGCAGCTTCTGGGGCGTGGTGCTCGCCGCCTTGCTGGTCGGCGTGGTGCGCGGCATCACCATCAACTTCCTGCCGGCGGCGGGCGAGGCCTCGATCTACGTGCTCATGTTCCTGGTGCTGCTGTTCCGGCCGCGCGGGCTGCTCGGCGAGCGTATCGAGAAGTTCGAATGACGCGCGGCCTGTCGAACGCGAAGTACCGGGCGCTTTGGATCGGCGCGCTCGTGCTCGTCGCCCTGCCTTTCGCGATGCGCCTCTCCGGCCTGACGGTCAATACGGCGAGCGTCGCGGTCATTCTGTCGATCGCGGCGGTCGGCCTCAACCTGCTGGTCGGCTATACCGGGCTCACCTCGTTCGGCCACGCCGCGTGGTTCGGCATCGGCGCCTACGCGGCCGCGATCGCGCAGAAGAGCTGGCTGCACGGCCAGATCTTCATGCCGATCCTGATTTCACTCGTCTTCGTCGCGGTCCTGTCGACGGCGGTGGGATTCCTGATCCTGCGCCGGCGCGGCGTTTATTTTTCGCTGCTCACGCTGGCGCTCTGCGCGCTCACCTACGCGGTCGCATTCCGCTGGACCGCGGTGACCGGCGGCGAGGACGGGCTGGGCGGCCTCGAGCGCGGCCGCATCGGGCCGATCTCCCTCGACGATGCGTTCGTCTACTACGCGGTCGTCGCGCTCATCGCACTGGGTGTCCTCTACGGCCTGCTGCGCGTCACCCGCTCGCCGTTCGGGCACGTGCTCGTCGCGATTCGCGAGAACCAGCAGCGGGCCATGTTCCAGGGCTATCCCGTCGAGCTGTACAAGCTGGCGGCCTTCGTCATCTCGGCGGTGGTGACCGGGCTCGCCGGCGCACTGCTCGGATTCCAGCAGTATCTCGTGTCCGCGGACGGCACCGCGGTAGCGTTTTCCGGCGAGCTCCTCGCCATGGTGGTGATCGGCGGGATGCATCACATCCTCGGCCCCGCGCTCGGAGCGCTGTTCTACATCCTGTTCCGCGAGCTCTTTTCGATGCTGACCGCGAACTGGCTCCTCTGGTTCGGACTGGTTTTCGTCGGGTTCGTCCTCTTCTCGCCGACCGGACTCGTCGGCATCTGGTCCAAGCTGCAACGGCGCTGGCGGCCGCCGCTAGAGGAAGCCGCAGCCATGAATGCGCGCCGCATCCACGCCGGCCTGCCGCTGCCCGAGTTCCTGCGTCCCGCCGCGCGGCTGGGGACGGTGCTCGAAGTCGACGCGGTGTCGAAGCACTTCGGCGGCATCCGTGCGGTCGCGAACGCGTCCCTGGCGATCACGGCCGGCGAGGTCCACGCGCTGATCGGACCGAACGGCGCGGGGAAGACCACGATGTTCAACCTCGTGTCGGGCATGTTCTCCCCGGACGCCGGCACGGTGCGCCTGCACGGCGAGGAGATCCGCGACCTGCCGCCGCACCGGATCTGCGAGCGCGGCCTCGCACGCTCGTTCCAGATTACCAACCTGTTCCGCGGCCTGTCGATCCACGAGAACCTGCGCCTGTCGCTGCAGGCGAGGCATCCCGGACGCTTCAACGCCTGGCGCGACATCGACAGCTACCCGGAGATCCACGCGGAAACCGCGGCCCTGATCGCGTTCCTCGGCCTCGAAGGCATCGAGGAGATCGCGGGGGGCGAGCTCTCCTACGGCGGGCAGCGGCTCTTGGACGTCGGCATCGCCCTCGCTTCGAAGCCGCAGGTCCTGCTGCTCGACGAGCCGCTCGCGGGGCTTGCTGCCGCCGAGCGCGAGCGGGTATCGAGCCTGGTGAAGAGCGTGGCCGCAAGCATTCCGGTGCTGATCGTGGAGCACGACATCGATCGCGTGCTCGGCTTCTCGCAGCACGTGACGGTGATGAACCAGGGCGAAGTGCTGATGGCGGGCACGCCCGACGAGGTGCGCGGGGACGCCAGGGTGCAGGAGGTCTACACCGGAACCGGCACGCCGCCCGCCACCGGCCGCGCTGCGCGCGGACTGCGCGATCGCGCGCCGCTGCTGCGCTTCACGGGCGTCAACGCCTACTACGGGAAGAGCCACATCCTCAACGATGCGACGCTCGACGTGCGCGAGGGCGAGATCGTCGCGCTCCTCGGCCGCAACGGCGCGGGCAAGTCCACGTTGCTGAAGACGCTCGCAGGACTGGTCCCGCCGGCCTCCGGAACGATCGAGTACGAGGGGCGCAACATCGCCGGCATGCCGGCGCCGGACATCGCGCGCCTGGGCGTCGGCTACGTGCCGCAGGGGCGGGGCCTTTTCGCCGGCATGACGGTGGCCGACAACCTCGCGCTCGGACGCCTCGCGCGCGCCACCGACGGCAAGCACGGCGTCGTCTGGAGCGATGAGCAGATCTTCGCGCACTTCCCGCGCCTGAAGGAGCGCATGCACGTCGCCGCCGACTACCTGTCCGGCGGCGAGCAGCAGATGGTGGCGGTGGCACGTGCGCTGTCCGGGAACGTAAAGCTGCTCTTGCTGGACGAGCCGTTCGAGGGACTCGCACCTACGATCGTGCAGGAGCTGTTCGCGGTCTTCGACCGGCTGCGCAGCCATGCGTCGATCGTGATCGTGGAGCACAACCTGGACCTCGTCCTCGCCCTCGCCGATCGCGTGTTCGCGCTCGAGCGGGGCGCGGTCTTCCACGAGGGACCCGCCGAGCCGCTGCTGACCGACCTCGAGTACCGCAAGCGGATCCTGTGGCTGTAACGACAATGCAGCTTCGCCGCTTCGTTCGACCGTGACTTTGGAGCGATCAATGACAGATACCGATACCGGACGCGGTGAGGCAATGATCCGCCTGACCGCAGCAGATGGCTTCGCGCTCGACGCGTTCGAGGCCTCGGCGGGCGGCGACCGCGCCGGCGCCGTGGTGATCCTGCAGGAGATCTTCGGCCTCACCGATCAGCTCAGGTCGGTGGCGCGATTCTTCGCGCGCAACGGGTTCGACGCGATCGTTCCGTCCCTCGTCGATCGCGCGTCGCCGGGCACCGTCGTGCCGTTCGACCAGCCCGACCGCGGCCGGGAACTGATGAGCGGCATTCCGTGGGAAAAGACCCGGCTCGACATCGCCGCGGCGGTCGGCAGGGTGGATCGGGGCCGCGGCGTTTCCGCGGTCGGATTCTGCCTCGGCGGGGGTCTTGCACTGCGCGCGGCGTGCGACCTCGCGCTGGCCGGCGCGGTGTCGTACTACGGGACCCGGCTCGGCTCGTATCTCGACAAGACGCCGCGCTGTCCGATGCTCTTCCACTTCGGGGCGACCGACACGCATTCCCCGCCCGAGGTCATCGAGGCGGTGAAGCGAGCGATCCCCGCGGCCGAGACGCACGTCTACCGGGCAGGCCACGCGTTCGCGAACGACGCCCGCGCGACCTACGTGAAGGACGCCGCCGAGACGGCACACGCCCGGACCCTCGAGTTTCTGCGCAAGGCCCATGCGAGATGAGCCGCTGATCGACGACCGGCGAGCCGTCAGCGCGCTTCTTCGGGCCAGTAGAGCCGCAACGGGTTGTCGACGAGCAGCTTGCGCTGCAACTCGGCGGTCGGCGCGATGTGCGGGATGAAGTCGACCAGCAGTCCGTCGTCGGGCATGTGGTCCTTCAGGTTCGGGTGCGGCCAGTCCGTGCCCCACAGCACGCGGTCGGGAAACGTCTCGACGATGCGCTTCGCGAAGGGCACGACGTCGCGGTAGGCGGCGCGCTCGCCGTTCAGCGCCTTCGGCCCGGTGACCGAGAGCCGCTCGGGGCAGGTCACCTTCGACCATACGTTCGGGTATTCGCGCATGAAGCTTACGAACCGCTCGAACTCGGGGCCGTCGACCGGCTTGCTGACGTCCGGGCGACCCATGTGATCGACGACCACCGTGGTCGGCAGCGCGCTGAAGAAGTCCCAAAGCTCCGGCAGGTCAACCGCCTCGAAGTAGACGACGACGTGCCAGCCGAGCGGCGCGATGCGGCCGGCGATCTCCATCAGCTCGTCCTTCGGCGTGAAGTCCACCAGCCGCTTGACGAAGTTGAAGCGCACGCCGCGCACGCCGGAAGCGTGCATCGCCTGCAGTTCCCGGTCCGTCACCGACCGCCCGACGGTCGCTACGCCGCGCGCCCTGCCGCCCGAATGCACGAGCGCATCGACCATCGCGCGGTTGTCGGCGCCATGACAGGTCGCCTGCACGACGACGTTGCGCGCGAAGCCGAGGTGGTCGCGCAGCGCATAGAGCTCGCGCTTCGAGGCGTCGCAGGGCGTGTACTTGCGCTCCGGCGCGTAGGGGAACTGCGCGCCCGGTCCGAACACGTGGCAATGCGCGTCGACGCTGCCGGCCGGCACCTTGAATCTGGGCTTCGACGGGCTGGCGCACCAATCCAGCCAGCCGGGAGTCTTCTGGAATTCCATCGGTCTCTCTTCCACGTCAGCGGGCCTTGGCCTTGAGCGCCGCGTCCAGGCGGGGGAACACCCGCCGCGCGTTGCCTTCGTACACCCTGTGCTTGTCGGCCGCGCTCAGGATCGTCGAGGCCTCGATGTAGCGCTTGGTGTCATCGTAGTAGTTGCCGGTCTCCGGGTCGATTCCGCGCACGGCGCCGATCATCTCGCTCGCGAACAGGATGTTGTCGACCGGGATCACGCGGGTCAGCAGGTCGATGCCCGGCTGGTGGTAGACGCAGGTGTCGAAGAAGACGTTGTGAAGCAGATGGTCCTTCAGCAGCGGCTTTTTCAGCTCCTGCGCGAGGCCGCGGAAGCGGCCCCAGTGGTAGGGCACGGCGCCGCCGCCGTGCGGAATGATGAAGCGCAGCGTCGGGAAGTCCTTGAACAGATCCGAGGTCAGGCACTGCATGAAGGCCGTCGTGTCGGCGTTCAGGTAGTGCGCGCCGGTGGTGTGGAAACACGCGTTGCAGCTCGTGCTCACGTGGATCATCGCCGGGATATCGTGCTCGACCATCTTCTCGTAGATCGGATACCAGTGCCGGTCCGACAGCGGCGGCTCTTTCCAGTGACCGCCCGAAGGATCCGGGTTCAGGTTGATGCCGACGAAGCCGTACTGCCTGACGCATTTCTCCAGCTCCGGAATGCAGGTCTTCGGATCGGCACCGGGCGACTGCGGCAGCATCGCGGCGCCGACGAAGTTGTCCGGGAAGAGCTGCGCGACGCGGAAGCACAGCTCGTTGCAGATCGCCGCCCAGCTCGACGACACGCCGAAGTCGCCGATGTGGTGCGCCATGAAGCTGGCACGCGGGCTGAAGATCGTCAGGTCCAAGCCGCGCTGGCGCATGAGTTTGAGCTGGTTGGACTCGATCGACTCGCGCAGCGCGTCGTCGCTGATCTTCAGGTCGCCGATCCTGGGCATCACCGCCGGGTCCTTGATGCCGGCGATCTGCTGGTTGCGCCAGTTCTCCAGCGCCTTGGGCGCCGTGGTGTAGTGGCCGTGGCAATCGATGATCATCGGTCGTCTCCTTGTGTTCGCAGCCGCGTCCGGAAAGTCAGGCCGGCTCCAAGCCGTGGCGCCGCTTCGCGTCGCTGGACAACGGCGATGTCATGAAGTCGAGCAGGCTGCGCACCGCATCGCCTTGCCTCGAGTTGGCGCAGAGGCCGGCCGAGAACGTGGTGATGATCTGGATTGCCGGCGGCAGCGGTCCGATCACATCGACGCCGCTCACGTGCATCAACTCGCTCAGCTGCTGGAAGCCGAGCTCCACCTCGCCTCGCGCGACGAGGGTGCCAACGGGCACGCCGGGCGGCGCGAGGACAATCCGGTCCTTGATCTCGCCGTCAACGCCCCAGCGCTTGAAGAGCGCGGCCAGCGCCACGCCACTGGGTCCGGTCGAATAGCCGACGCTGCGCGCGGACAGCACGGCGCGCCGGAGGGCCTCTTCCGAGCCGATATCCGGACGCGGTGCGCCCGATCGGACCGCGATGGCGACGCCCGAACGGGCGAGCCCGACCTTGCTCCCCGCGACAATGCGGCCGGCGTCGACCAGCTTGTCGATCGCATCCGACGCGAGCACGACCACATCGAACGGCTCGCCCGAGGCCGACGCGCCTGGCGGCATCCACCCCGCCGACCGACTCGAAAGCGACCACGCGGCCGGAACGCCGCTCGAACGCGGCGGCCAGCTCGCCGAGCACCTCACGGGTCGCCATCGACGAGATGCCGGCAATCTTCGAGGAATCGGCAGCGCTCACTGCTTTTCGATCTTGGCTTTCGCGACGACGTCCTTCCATTTGGCGATCTCCTTCGTGAGCAGCGCGCCGAGTTCCTCCGGCGTGCCGCCCTGGGGAATGACGCCGAGCTCGTCGAAGCGCTGCTTCACCTCGGGAAGTGCGAGGACCGCGTTGATTTCCTTGTTGAGAAGATCGATCACCGGCCGAGGCGTTTTCGCCGGCGCGGCGATGCCGTTCCAGGAGGCGACCTCGTAACCGGGCACGCCGCTCTCGATCACGGTCGGCACGCCGGGCAGACCCGGGAAGCGGCTTTGCGTCGTAATCGCGACCGCACGCAGGCCACCCCCCTTCACCTGCGCCATGACCGGCGCGAGAATCTCGAAGCCGAGCTGAATATCACCGCCCTTGAGCGCGGTCAGGACTTCGGACGATCCCTTGAAGGGCACAACCGTGAGGTCGATCCCCGCGAGCGATTTGAACAGCTCCGCCGACAGGTGCTGCGTGCTGCCGATGCCAATGGTTCCGACCGTGAGCTTTCCCGGGCTCGCTTTGGCCGCGGCGATGATCTCCTTCACGGTCTTCAGCTTGGACTCGTTGTTCGTCACGATGGCGAGTCCGAAATACCCGATCTCCGAGACCATGGCGAAATCCTTGACGGGGTCGTAGCTCAGCTTCTTGAATAGAGACGCGCTGACCGCGTTCCCGTTGCTAATGAGAAGGAGGGTGTAGCCGTCCGGCGGGGCCTTGGCGACCGCCTCCGCCGCGATGATGCCGCCTGCGCTGGGGCGGTTCTCCACGAGGAACTGCTGCTTGAGCCGCTCGCTGAGCTTCTGGGCGACGATGCGCACGGTGATGTCCGCTACGCCGCCCGGAGCGAAGCCGACGACGATTTTCACGGGCTTCGTCGGGTAGTTTTGGGCGAAGGCGGCAGCACTGCCGACGAGGCCCGATACGGCGATCAACAAACTTGCGATGGCGCGGTAGGCGCGGTTCATGGCTTTTCCTCAGATCTGGTCCGTGTGGTCGACATAGCGCAGGCCGGCGTTGGCCAGCGCGTCGCGCATGCCGTAGATGTCCAAGCCGAGCTCCCCGGCGGCGAGCCGTTTGCGGTTCGCATCTTCCTTCTGCTCGCGGGCGGCGGCTGCTTCGGCCACCTTCGACGCAGCGGCGCGCGGAATGACGACGATGCCGTCGTCGTCGGCCGCAACGACGTCGCCCGGCTGGATCAGCGCACCGCCGCACACGACGGGGGTGTTCACCGAGCCGACGGTCGCCTTCACCGTGCCCTTGGCCGAAATGGCGCGCGACCACACCGGGAACTTCATCGCCTGCAGCTCGGCGACGTCGCGGCAGCCGGCCTCGATGACGAGCCCCCTCGCGCCCCGGGCGCGGTACGACGTGGCGAGGAGCTCGCCGAACAAGCCGTCGGTGTTTTCCGCCGACAGCGCGACGATCACGACGTCGCCGGGGCGGATCATCTCCGCGGCGACGTGGAGCATCCAGTTGTCGCCGGGATGTGCGAGCACCGTTACCGCGGTGCCGCACGCCTTCGCCCCCGGATAGACCGGCCGCATGAACGGCCGCATCAGTCCGACTCTGCCCTGCGCCTCGTGCAGGGTGGCGACGCCGAAGTGTGCGAGGCGCTCCACCGCGCCGGCATCGGCGCGCTCGATGTTGCGGACGACGATTCCGTTCATGGCCGCTAATCGAGCTGCCGGTTGCACAGCGCCGCACAGACGAGCTTCAATTGCATGGACTTCCTCCTAAGGGTGGGTTTGAACGGTGATCGGATCCTCGCCATGGCAGCAGCCTCGTTCGTCCTCGACCAGCGCAGATTCTGCCGCCGGGCTCGCCAGAATGGAACGGCATTGCTAAACTAGCTGCTATCCCGATTCGGCATGGGTGCCAGCATGGATCTGAGGCAGCTCGAATACTTCGTGCACGTCGCCGACGCCGGCAGCTTCTCCAGGGCCGCACAGCTGCTCGCGGTCGCGCAACCCGCTCTCTCGCGGCAGATCCGCAGCCTGGAGGTGGAGTTGCGGCAGACGCTGTTCCTGCGCAACGGACGCGGCGTCACGCTCACAACCCCCGGCGGCCGCCTGCTCGCGCACGCGCGGGGGATCCTCCAGCAGGTGCAGAGCGCCAGGGCCGACCTGGACGAATCGCGCACCGCGCCGGTCGGGCGCGTTGCGGTGGGGCTGCCGCCGACGGTCGGGCGCCTGCTTTCCGGTCCGCTCGTCGCCGAGTTCCGCAGCCGCTTCCCGCGCGCCGACATCAGCATCGTCGAGGGACTCACCGTGCACATCCTGGAGTGGCTCGCGCACGGGCGCGTCGACGTCGGCGTCGTCTACAACCCCCCGTCGTCCCCGAACGTCGAGCTCGTGCCCCTCGCCGAGCAGCCGCTCTGCCTGATCGGACCCGCGCCCTCGGGAGGAGGCGCCGGCGGCGGTACGACCGTGACGCTGAGGAGCCTGCCCGAGTTCCCGCTCATCATTCCGAGCCGTCCGCACACCGTGCGCATGCTGGTCGACTCCCGCCTCGCCGCGCTCGGGCTGAAGCCGCAGATCGCGCTCGAGGTCGACGGCGTCCGCGCGATCGTGGATCTGGTTCAACGCGGACACGGGTTCGCGGTGCTGGCGCGCAACGCGCTGCTCGAAGCAGGCGACGGGGCGAAGCTCGTCGCACGCCCGATCGTGCGCCCGGCGCTGCGCAGCGTGATGGCCGTCGCCACTTCCGCCCAGCGCCCGCTGACGCGGATGGCGCAGGAGGCCGTCAGCCTCCTTCAGCGGCTGGGGCCGCCCGTGCTCAGCCGCTGAAGGAGCGACGTCGGATATCCTGCCGATCGATTTCGACCGGACCGCCGCTCCCGATCGTGAGTCGCTTGAGGGTGCCCGAGCTGCGCGCACGCCACCGCCGCCATTTGCTGACATGAAGATCGCGGTCTTCACGAAGAACCGCACCAACCCTGCGTACGCCGCTGCGCGGCTTGGCGCGGACCGTGCGGCCGAGCGCCTGGGCGCGCAGACGCTGCACTTCGTGCCGGTAAGAGGCGACGACCCGGACGAGCAGGGCGAGCTGATCGATCGGGCGCTCGCCATGCCCGCGGACGCGTTCGTGGTCGCGCCGGTGCACCCGACGCGCGTGAACGCGGCCATCGCACGGATCAATGCTGCGGGGATTCCGCTGTTCGCGTTCGTCAACCCGATTCCGGCCGATCACTGCGTGTCATACGTGGGGGCGGACGACTACGCGCTGGGAGTCGAGATCGCGCAGTACCTGCTCGCTCACCTCCAGGGGTGCGGACGGGTGCTCGTGGTGTCGGGGCCGGTTGAGTCCGTCAGCAGCATCGCGCGCGTGCGCGCCTTCCGCGACGCCGCTGCGGCGCATCCCGCGATCGCGATGATCGGCACCTGCGTGGGCGACTACGTGCGCGAAACGGCGCGCGACGTCGTCGCGCAATGGCTAGCGGCCAACGATGGCTTCGAAGCCTGCCTCGCGGCCAACGACGTCATGGCCCTCGGGGCTGTCGACGCGCTGGGTGCCGCGGGACGCAAGGCGGCGGTGGCGGGCGTCAACGCCATTCCGGAAGCCATCGCGGCGATCAAGCAAGGCGAGATGCTTGCGACGGTGGACTTCAGCGCGATGCACATGGCGGCGTTGGCAACCGAGTGCGCCGTGCGGCATCTTCGGGGCGAACCGGTGCCGGCCGAGATCCTGCTTCCGGCGCAGATCGTCGACCGGGCCAACTGTCATCGGTGGGATCTGCCGTTCGAGCAACGTCCCATTGCGACCCTGGAGGAGACCCTGAGAACGCGAGCGATCGCAGCGGAGGGAGCCGGCGCACGCGGCGCGATCGGCCAGACCGGAGGGGCATAGCAGCTCTTCACAAGATGCCGTTCAAGTCTGACTGGTTCGGCCCGAGCGGCCCGAGAATGGCGCCTGCGGACGTCCCCGCAGGCCGAGATGCACGCTTACGAGGTTGGGCATGCGTTCGCGAACGACGCGCGCACCACCTACGTCAAGGATGCCGCCGAACTCATCCCAAGGGAGGAAATGATGTCGATCTCACGTCGTGACCTGCTGCTCGCCATCGGCGCGACCCCGCTGCTCGCGCTTGCCCCGCGTGCCGCGCGTGCCGCATATCCCGAGCGACCGATACGGCTGGTGGTGCCGTTCGCCCCGGGCGGGAACGCCGACCTCGTGGCGCGGCTCGTGGGCGAGCGCATGGGCGAAGCCCTCGGCCAGCCGGTGGTCGTCGACAACCGCGCCGGCGCCGGCGGCAGCATCGGCGCGGATCACGTCGCGCATGCCGCACCCGACGGCTACACGCTGCTCACCGGCTCGAACGGGCCGCTGACGGTGAGCCCGTTCGTGCAGGCGAAGCTCGGCTACGACCCGCTCAAGGACTTCGCGCCGATCGGGCTCACCAGCCTGGTGCCGCACGCGATCATCGTCAATGCGGCGGTTCCGGCGAGCACGCTGCAGGAGCTCATCGCGTTGTCGAAGCAGCAGCAGGTCGGCGTCGGAACGGCTGGCGTGGGCAGCGCGACCCACCTCACGCTGGCGCGGTTCAACGCGCAGAGCGGCGCGCAGCTCGTGCACGTGCCCTACAAGGGCGGCGGCGCGCTGCTGCCCGATCTCGTCGCCGGCAACATCCAGGGCGCGATGACCGAGTTCTCGTCCGCCCTGCCGCACCATCGCAGCGGGAAGGCCCGCTTCGTCGCCGTTGCGGCGGAGAAGCGCTCACCGCTCGCGCCCGAGGTGCCGACCATGGACGAGAGCGGCGTCAAGGGCTTCACCGCCGCGAGCTACATCGGCATCCTCGCCCCGGCCGGAACGCCGGCGGACGTCATCGCGGCGTTGCAGGCGGCGCTCGCGAAGGCGCTCGCGGCCCCTGCGGTGCTGGACAAGATGCGCGAGCTGGGGGTCCAGGCGGCGACGCCCGAACTGATGACGTCCGCCGGCTTCGACGCCTTCATCCGGCAGGACTACGAGCGCTCGCGCGAGGCCGCGCAGATCGCGGGGATACGGAAGGGATGAATCCGACGCGGGCGAGGGACGCGAGGGCAGCGCTACAATCGACGCCTCCGCGGTTCGACCGCGCCGGAGCGCACATGGCCGAAGTCATCGCTTTCCCCGCTGGCGGATTTCGCTTCGTCGCGGGCCCGTTCCAGTACTCCGCCGGCGTCGCCGCCGAAGCCGGCTTCGAGATCGAGCGCGCGCGCTTCCGGCGGCCGGTGCCGATCGCGGAAGCCTTTCGCGCGATCGAGGCGTATCTCGCGGCGCGCGGCCGCCCGCTCACGGCGTTCTGCGCCTGCGAGCTCCGCTCGCCGGAGCCGTTCACCGACGAAGGCTTCAAGGCGTTCAACCGCGTGTACGTGGGCACGCTCGAGCGCTGGGGGCTGTTCAAGAACGAGGTGAACCCGGTTGCGCGCTCCAACGTCTGTCCGGAGCTCGACAAACCGCGGGAGCCGGGCTTCCACGCGTTCTCGTACACGGTGCCGGCGAGCGCCGGCGCGCCGCCGAGCTTCATCACCGCGGGCAGCGGCGAAGCGAAGGAAGGCCCCGGCAGCTACCGCGAGCGCACCATCCGCTACGGCGACACCTCGCCTGCCGGGATGCGAGAGAAGGCGCGCTGGGTGCTCGGCGAGCAGGAGCGGCGGCTCGCGGAGCTCGGCGCGAGCTGGGCGGCGGCAACCGCAACGCAGGTCTACACGGTCCACGACATCCACCCGTTCCTCGCCGAGGAGATCGTCGCGCGCGGGGCAATGCACGCCGGTCTGACGTGGCATTACGCGCGGCCGCCGGTGCAGGGGCTCGACTACGAGATGGACGTGCGCGGGGTCGCGCGGGAGATCGTGATGCCGTGAGCGGCGCGGTGGACCGGGCAGCAGCTTCGCGGACGACGTTTCAAGGAGTGAACGGAATGGCAATCGAGAAGATCGGCGTCGTGGGCGCCGGCACCATGGGCAACGGCATCGCGCAGGCCTTCGCCGTCGCGGGGCACGCGGTAACGATGACCGACATCGGCCAGCAGCAGGTCGACCGGGGACTGAAGGCGATCGACGGCAGCCTCGAGCGGCTGGTGAAGAAGGAGAAGATGTCGGCCGGCGACAAGGCCGCCGTGCTCGCGCGCCTCAAGACGTCGACCGATGTCGCCGCGCTGAAGGACTGCGACCTTCTCGTCGAGGCGGCGACCGAGAATCTCGAGCTGAAGCTCAAGATCTTCGCCCAGCTCGACGCGCTGGCGAAGCCGGACGCGATCCTCGCGTCGAACACCTCGTCGATCTCGCTGACGCGGATCGCTGCGGCGACCAAGCGCCCCGACAAGGTGATCGGGATGCATTTCTTCAACCCGGTGCCGGTGATGCAGCTCGTCGAGCTGATCCGCGGGCTCGCGACCTCGGACGCGACCTACGCTGCGGTCGAGGCGATCACCAAGACGATCGGGAAGGCGCCGGTGAAGGTCCGGAACTCGCCCGGGTTCGTCGTCAACCGCCTGCTCTGCCCGATGATCAACGAGGCGATCTTCGCGCTCGGCGAAGGGCTCGCCACCGCGGCCGAGATCGACGAGGCGATGAAGCTCGGCTGCAACCACCCGATCGGCCCGCTCGCGCTCTGCGACCTCATCGGGCTCGACGTCGAGCTCGCGGTGCTCAACGTGCTGTACGAGGGCTTCAAGGACCCGAAATACCGTCCGGCGCCCCTCCTCGTCGAGATGGTCGAGGCCGGCTACCTCGGGCGCAAGACCGGGCGCGGGTTCTTCACCTACGGTTAGCGCCCGCGGCCGGCGGAGCGGTTCCCGGCTTCGGGGACGAGGGGATGTGGCCCCTCGTCCGTACGCGCCCGACCCGACGGGCGTCGGTTACAATCGCCGCCTCGCGCGACCGCCGGGAAAACAACGGCGGCGCGCTCTTCTTGCCCGGGTTTCGCGCCCTGAGGAGGGTGACATGGCGGAGCGGCTCGACACTTTCCCGCGCCTGCTGCTGCATCACGCGGCGGTGCGGGGCAACCATCCGGCGATCCGCGAGAAGGACCTCGGCATCTGGCAGGCCTGGACCTGGGCGCAGGTCGCCGCCGAAGTCCGCGCGCTCGCCTGCGGCCTCGCCGCGCAGGGTTTCAAGCGCGGCATGAGCCTTGCGATCGTCGGCGAGAACCGTCCGCGCCTCTACTGGGCGGTTGCCGCCGTGCAGTGCCTCGGCGGCATCCCGATCCCCCTCTACTCCGACGCCGCCGCGCAGGAGATGGTGTTCGTCTTCCAGAACGCCGAGATCGCGTTCGCGATCGTCGAGGACCAGGAGCAGGTCGACAAGCTGCTCGAGGTCAAGGCGCAGTGCCCGAAGCTCGCCTACATTTACTTCGACGACCCGCGCGGCCTGCGGAACTACGCCCAGCCCGGGCTCGCGAGCTACGAGAGCCTGCAGGCGGCCGGGCGCGAGTACGACGCGCGCCACCCCGATTTCTTCCTCGCCGAGGTCGAGAAGGGTAGCGGCAGCGACACCGCGGCGATGTTCTTCACCTCGGGCACGACCGGCCACCCGAAGGGCGTGGTGCTCACCCACCAGAACCTCATCACCGCCGCCCGCATGGGCGCCGAGATGGAGGGCCTCACGCCCGACGAGGAGGTGCTCGCGTACATGCCGCCCGCCTGGATCGGCCAGAACATCTTCTCGTACGCGCAGCCCTACGTCGTCGGCTTCTGCGTCTCCTGCCCCGAGTCCGTCGAGACGGTGATGGCTGACATGCGCGAGATCGGGCCGACGTACTACTTCGCGGTGCCGCGCGTGCTGGAGGCGCTGCTCACGCAGGTGACGATCCGGATGGAGGACGCGAGCGCGCTCAAGCGCGGGATGTACCGCTACTTCATGGGACTCGCGCGGCGCGTCGGCGCGAAGATCCTCGACGCGAAGGAGCCGGTGGGCCTCGCCGATCGCCTCCTGTACCGGATCGGCGATTTCCTCGTCTACGGTCCGTTGCGCAACGTGCTCGGCATGAGCCGCGTGAAGCTCGCGTACACCGCCGGCGAGGCCATCGGGCCTGACCTCTTCGTGTTCTATCGCTCGATCGGCATCAACCTCAAGCAGCTTTACGGCTCGACCGAGACCTCGGTGTTCGTGTGCGTGCAGCCCAACGGCCAGGTCAAGGCCGACACCGTCGGCCCGCCGGTCAAGGGCGTCGAGATCAAGGTGACCGACGCGGGCGAGATCCTCATCCGCTCGCCGGGGCTCTTCCAGAGCTACTACAAGAACCCCGAGGCCACCGCCGAAGCGAAGACGAACGACGGCTGGTTCCAGACCGGGGACGCCGGCTACTTCGACCAGGACGGCCATCTCAAGATCATCGATCGCGCGAAGGACGTCGGGAAGCTCGCGGACGGCACGCTGTTCGCGCCGAAGTACCTCGAGAACAAGCTGAAGTTCTTCCCGTACATCAAGGAGGCGGTGGCGTTCGGCCACGCGCGCGAGATGGTGTGCGCGTTCGTCAACATCGACTTCGACGCGGTCGCGAACTGGGCGGAGCGGCGAAATCTCGCGTTCTCCGGCTATACCGACCTCGCCAGCCACGCGGCGGTGTACGACCTCGTGCGCGACTGCGTCGAGAAGGTGAACGCCGACCTCGCCGCCGATCCGAAGCTCGCCGGCTCGCAGATCCACCGCGTCCTGATCCTGCACAAGGAGCTCGACCCCGACGACGGCGAGATCACCCGCTCGCGCAAGGTGCGTCGGGGGTTCATCGCCGACAAGTACGGGGTGCTGATCGACGCGCTCTACGGCGGGAAGAAGGAGTGCTACGTCGAGACGCAGGTGAAGTTCGAGGACGGGCGCGTCGGCAAGATAGCCGCCAACCTGCGGATCGTCGACGCGAAGACCTTCCCGGTTGCGGCGGCCAAGAAGGCCGCCTGAAGCTCGCCCCCCCGGCCGATGCAGCCGCAGCGCGAAATCGGCGGTCCGGTCCTCGTGGTCGAGAGCGTGGCGCTCTCGTTCGGCGGCGTGAAAGCGCTGCAGGACGTCTCGTTCGACGTCCGCGAGCACGAGATCCGCGCGATCATCGGCCCGAACGGCGCCGGCAAAAGCTCGATGCTGAACGTGATCAACGGCGTCTACCATCCGCAGCAGGGCCGGATCACGTACAAGGGCCAGACCCGCCCCGACATGGACAGCCACGAGGCGGCGAAGATGGGCATCGCCCGCACGTTCCAGAACATCGCCCTCTTCAAGGGCATGAGCGTGCTCGACAACATCATGACCGGGCGCAACCTGAAGATGCGCACGAACTTCCTGCAGCAGGCGGTCTGGTTCGGCCCGGCGAAGCGCGAGGAGATGGTGCATCGCCGCAAGGTGGAGGAGGTGATCGACTTCCTCGAGATCCAGCACATCCGCAAGACGCCGGTCGGGCGGCTGCCCTACGGACTGCAGAAGCGGGTCGAGCTCGCGCGGGCGCTTGCCGCCGAGCCGGAGCTGCTCCTGCTCGACGAGCCGATGGCCGGGATGAACATCGAGGAGAAGCAGGACATGTGCCGCTTCGTCCTCGACGTCAACGAACAGTACGGCACGACCATCGTGCTCATCGAGCACGACATGGGGGTGGTGATGGACATCTCGGACCGGGTGGTGGTGCTCGACTACGGCCGCAAGATCGCCGACGGCACGCCCGACGTGGTGCGGGGCGACCAGCGGGTGATCGACGCCTACCTGGGCGTCGCGCACTAGGGAATCGTGGAGGCGCCGGTGCAATTCGCGTTCTTCATCGAGGTGCTCGTCGGCGGCCTGCTCGCGGGGGTCATGTACTCGCTCGTCGCGCTCGGCTTCGTGCTCATCTACAAGGCCTCGGGCGTGTTCAACTTCGCGCAAGGGGCGATGGTGTTCTTCGCCGCGCTCACCTTCGTCAGCCTGCTCGAGCGCGGCGTCAACCTCTGGCTCGCGCTCGTCATCACGCTCGCGGTGATGGTGGTGCTCGGCCTCGTGACCGAGAAGGTGGTGCTGCGGCCGCTCGTGAACCAGCCGCCGATCACGCTCTTCATGGCGACCATCGGCCTCACGTTCGTGCTCGAGGGGCTCTCGCAGCTCCTCTGGGGCTCGCAGCCGCACGGGCTCGAGCTCGGCGTCCCCGACGTCCCGATCGAGTGGCTCTCGCAGAAGGCGAACATCGCGATCAGCCAGTTCGATCTCTTCGCGTCGGCGGTGGCCGGGATCCTGGTCGCGGTGCTGGCGGTGTTCTTCCAGAAGACGCGCATCGGACGGGCGCTGCGCGCGGTGGCCGACGATCACCAGGCGGCGCTCGCGGTCGGCATCCCGCTCAAGCAGATCTGGGGAATCGTGTGGGCGGTGGCCGGGTTCGTGGCGCTCGTCGCGGGACTGATGTGGGGCGTCCGGAACGGCGTCCAGTACGCGCTCACGTTCGTCGCGCTCAAGGCGCTGCCGGTGCTGATCCTCGGCGGCTTCGAGTCGATCGCCGGGGCGATCGTCGGCGGGCTGATCATCGGCGCCACCGAGAAGCTCGCCGAGGTCTACCTCGGACCCTACGTCGGCGGCGGGATCGAGTCGTGGTTCGCGTACGTGATCGCGCTCGCGTTCCTGCTGGTTCGTCCGCAGGGCTTGTTCGGCGAGAAGATCATCGAGCGGGTGTAGCCGGACATGCCGGGCGAGCGCACGGGCGGGGAGCTACGAGGGGGCTCGCCCCCTCGTACCAGCGTGAGGGATCTACAAGGGAATCGGGTGGGAAGGGAAGGGTCCCACCCCTTCCCTCGTCCCCTTGTTCGTACGAGATCCTTTCAGGGGTGCTCTTAGATGTTCTACCGCGAAGCAGGTCAGTTCAAGACGAGCTACGCCGCCGACCAGCAGATCTTTCCGATCCTGCAGGACCGGATCGGGATCGGCGTGCTGCTCGTGGTCGCGTTCGTCGTCGTACCGCTCGTCGCCGACCAGTACTGGCTCTCGGCGCTGCTCACGCCGTTCCTCGTCGCCGGGCTCGCGACGCTCGGCCTCAACATCCTGACCGGCTACGCCGGGCAGCTCTCGCTCGGCACGGCCGCGTTCATGGCGGTCGGTGCGTTCATGGCGTACAACTTCGAGCTGCGCATCCCGGGGATGCCGATCATCGGCTCCTTCATCCTCGGCGGCGTGTGCGCGGCGCTCGTGGGGATCGTGTTCGGCCTGCCGAGCCTGCGGATCAAGGGCTTCTACCTGGCGGTCGCGACCCTCGCCTGCCAGTTCTTCGTGCTGTGGGCACTGCAGAAGATCGGCTGGTTCTCGAACCACTCGAGCTCGGGCGTGATCACCGCGCAGAAGATCGAGATCCTCGGCTACGCGTTCGAGACGCCGGTCGCCAAGTACCTGCTGACGCTCACGATCGTCACCGTGCTCGCGCTGCTGGCGAAGAACCTGGTGCGGAGCGAGACCGGGCGCGCCTTCATGGCGGTCCGCGACATGGACGTCGCCGCGGGGGTGATCGGCATCCGGCTGATGCACACCAAGCTGCTCGCGTTCGCGATCAGCTCGTTCTACTGCGGCGTGGCCGGCGCGCTGTACGCGTACTGCTACCTCGGCACGGTGGAGCCCGAAGCGTTCAACCTCGACCTCTCGTTCCGGATCCTGTTCATGGTGATCATCGGCGGGGTCGGGAGCATCCTCGGGTCGTTCCTCGGCGCGGCGTTCATCACGCTCTTCCCGATCTTCCTCAACCTCGCTACGGAGGGTATCTCGCGCGCGACCGGGATCGAGATCTCGCACGCAGTGGTATCGAACCTCGAGCTGATGGTGTTCGGCGGGCTGATCATCTTCTTCCTGATCGTCGAGCCGCACGGCCTCGCCCGGCTGTGGCAGATCGGCAAGGAGAAGCTCCGGCTTTGGCCGTTCCCGCACTAGGGCCCCGGCACCGGGCCGCGCCCGCGCTTAAGCTTTGATCCGCATGGGGTTTGGCGTATAGTTTCGGCCGGCCCGAAGCCAGACAACCCGACAACCTGGGAAACAGGGATTTCAGTCCACTTTTGAGGAGATCAGCGATGTTGAAGGATTTTGGGACACGAGCGGCCCGGCCCCTCGCGGCGCTCGTTGCAGCAGCCGGGCTCGCGCTCGCCGCCACTGGCGCACAGGCCCAGCAGGAACAGTTCATCCCGGCCAACTTCTACTGGGTCGGACCCTATGCCCCCGGCGGCTCCGGCTTCGGCGGCGGCATGATCGACTACTTCGCGATGCTGAACGCCCGCGACGGCGGCATCAACGGCGTCAAGCTCACCTGGGAGAAGTGCGAGACCGAGTACAACAATGCGCGGGGCGTCGAGTGCTACGAGCGCCTGAAGAAGAAGGGCCCGACCGGCGCGACGGTGATCCACCCGCTCTCGACCGGCATCACCTACTCGCTGGTCGAGAAGGCCACCGCCGACCACATCCCGATCATCTCGATGGGCTACGGCCGCACCGACGCTTCCGACGGCCGGGTCTTCCCGTACGTCTTCCCGCTGATCACGAACTACTGGTCGCAGAACACCGCCAAGATCAAGTTCATCGGCATGAAGGAAGGCGGGATGGACAAGCTGAAGGGCAAGAAGATCGTGAATCTCTATCACGACTCGGCCTACGGCAAGGAGACGATCGGGATCCTCGACGTGCAGGCGAAGAAGTACGGCTTCGAGGTGACGCACATCGCGGTGCCGCATCCGGGCAACGAGCAGCAGTCGCAGTGGCTGCAGATCCGGCAGATCCGGCCCGACTGGGTGATCCTGCGCGGCTGGGGGGTGATGAACCCGACGGCGCTGAAGGCCGCGGCGAAGGCGGGCTTCCCGCGCACCAAGATGGTCGGGGTGTGGTGGTCGGGGGCCGAGGAGGACGTGATTCCGGCCGGCGACGCCGCGAAGGGCTACATCGCCGCGGGCTTCAACCTGCCCGGCACGAGCTTCCCGGTAATGCAGGACGTCATCAAGTTCGTCTACAACAAGGGTAACGGCGACCTCGACGACAAGTCGCGCATCGGCTCGATCTACCACACGCGCGGTGTCGTGGCCGGCATCATCACTGCCGAGGCGATCCGCAACGCGCAGGCGAAGTTCGGCAAGGGCAAGCCGGTCACCGGCGAGCAGATGCGCTGGGGCATCGAGAACCTCAACATCGACGAGAAGCGCCTCAAGGAGCTCGGCGCGAGCGGCCTGATGCAGCCGCTGAAGGTCTCGTGCCTCGACCACGAAGGCGGCGGGTCGGTGAAGTTCCTGCAGTGGGACGGCAAGAAGTGGAACGTGATCACCGACTGGATCACCTCCGACCAGTCGATCGTGCGGCCGATGATCGAGGCCTCCGCGGCGCAGTACGCCAAGGAGAAGGGCATCCAGCTGCGCGATTGCAAGGCGGCCGGCTGAGCGCCTAGGGAAGGGGCAAGGGAAACGGGGGAAGGGTAGATACCTTCCCCTTTTTCATCCGCGTCTCGCCGCCGTCCCCCTTCGCGTCTCCCCTTCCCGGACTCCACGATGTCGGCGATCCCCAAGCCCGAGGCACACAGCGCTCCCGCCTACCTCGCGGTCAGCAACATCGAGGTCATCTACGACCACGTGATCCTCGTCCTGAAGGGCGTGTCCCTGCAGGTGCAGAAGGGCCGGATCGTCGCACTGCTCGGCGCCAACGGCGCCGGCAAGACGACGACGCTCAAGGCGATCTCGAACCTGCTCCGCGCGGAACGCGGCGAGGTGACCAAGGGCTCGATCGAGTTCGACGGCAGGCGCATCGACCAGCTGACGCCGAACGACCTGGTGCGGATGGGCGTGTGCCAGGTGATGGAGGGGCGGCATTGCTTCCAGCACCTGACGGTGGAGGAGAACCTCCTCACCGGCGCGTTCACCCGCTCGATCGGCCGCGCCGATCTCGCCCGCGACCTCGATCTCGTCTACCAGTACTTCCCGCGGCTGCGCGAGCGCCGCAACTCGCTTGCCGGCTACACCTCCGGCGGCGAGCAGCAGATGACCGCGATCGGGCGCGCGCTGATGGCGCGGCCGAAGATGATCCTGCTCGACGAGCCGTCGATGGGCCTCGCCCCGCAGCTCGTCGAGGAGATCTTCGAGATCGTCCGCGACCTCAACCAGAAGGAGGGCGTTTCGTTCCTGCTCGCCGAGCAGAACACCAACATCGCCCTGCGCTACGCCGACTACGGCTACATCCTCGAGAACGGGCGCGTGGTAATGGACGGTGAAGCGAAGCGGCTGCGGGAGAATGATGACGTCAAGGAGTTCTACCTCGGCCTCTCGACCGCGGGCCGCAAGAGCTTCCGCGACACCAAGTTCTACCGCCGGCGCAAGCGCTGGCTGTCCTAGGCCGGCATGCCGCGCACCGACGTGACCGACTTCTTCGACGCGCTGGAGACCCGCGACCCGGAGGTCCGCGAGCGGGATCTCCTCGGGCGGCTTCCGCAGCAGGTCGCGCACGCGAAGGCGAACGCGCCGGGCTTCGCCCGCATCCTGCAGGACGTCGATCCGCGCGCGGTCACCTCGCGCGCCGCGCTCGCGCGGCTGCCGGTGACCCGGAAATCCGATCTCAAGGCGCTCCAGGCGGAGCGCCGTCCGCTCGGCGGGCTCAACGCCGCGCCGGTCGGAAAGCTCGCCAAGATCTTCGTGTCGCCGGGCCCGATCTACGAGCCGGAAGGCCAGGGACGCGACTGGTGGCGCACCGCGCGTGCGCTCCACGCGGGCGGCTTTCGCGCCGGCGATCTGGTCGTGAACACCTTCGCCTACCACTTCACCCCCGCCGGCTCGATGCTCGAGAGCGGCGCGCTCGCCTGCGGGTGCACGGTGGTGCCGACCGGCGTCGGACAGACCGACATGCAGGTCGCCACGATCGCCGAGCTCGGCGTCAACGGCTACATCGGCACGCCGTCGTTCCTCAAGCTGATCGTCGAGAAGGCGGCCGAGCTCAAGGTCGACATCTCGTGCCTGAAAAAGGCCGGCGTCGGCGCCGAGTACCTGCCGCCGTCGCTCCGCGCGACCCTGGCGGAGCGCGGCCTGAGCGTGATGCAGTCGTACGCCACCGCCGACCTCGGGCTGATCGCGTACGAGACGCGCGGCCCAGACGGGAACGTCTGCGCGGGGATGGTCATCGACGAGGGCATCCTGCTCGAGATCGTGCGGCCGGGCACCGGCGACCCGGTGCCTGCGGGCGAGGTCGGCGAGGTGGTCGTCACGAGCTTCAACCCCGATTACCCGCTGATCCGGTTCGCGACCGGCGATCTGTCCGCCGTGCTCGCCGAGCCGAGCCCGTGCGGCCGCACCAACGTGCGCATCAAGGGCTGGATGGGGCGCGCCGACCAGGCGACCAAGGTGAAGGGGATGTTCGTGCAGCCGGCGCAGGTGGCGGAGGTGCTGAAGCGCCATCCCGAGATCCGGCGCGCAAGGCTGGTCGTCGACCAGCTGGAAGGCCAGGACCGGATGACGCTGCACTGCGAGGTCGAGGCCGCGCCGGCGGGCCTCGCCGAGGCGTTGGTCGCGACCATTCGCGACGTGACCAAACTGCGCGGCGAGGTTACTCTCCACAAGCCAGGCGAGCTGCCGAACGACGGCAAGGTCGTCGAGGACACGCGGAAATACGAATAACGAAGGGGTGCGCCGACGGCGCGCCCGTTGTCGCAAGGGGGAATCACATGATCGTGCTGCCGATGGCGGTGCCGTTCATCGTGCTCGTGCTCGCGGCGATCGTCGCGATGCTCGGGCTGCGCAAGACCGCGGTGTGGGTCTGGTTTCTCGCGCTGGCCGTCCTGGTGTACGTGCTTCAGGGCCACATCACCGACCCGCTCAAGATCGCCCTCTGAGGGCCGGCACATGACCGCCCTCGCACGCGCTCTCAACGCCCTGGCGCTGCTCGGCGTCTGCGCCGTGCTCGGCGTCGCCTTCTACTGGCAGATCGCGCGCGGCGAGCTGCCGTGTCCCCTGTGCCTGGTGCAGCGCGCCGCGTTCCTGGGCGCCGGGCTGGGTTTCATGCTGAACGTCCGGTTCGGTTCGTCCGAGTCCCACTACGGCGTCGTGATCGTCAGCGCGCTCGTCGGCGGCGCGGTGGCCGCGCGTCAGGTGCTCCTGCACGTCGTGCCCGGCACCGGCTCGTACGGCTCGGAGCTCCTCGGCTGGCACTTCTATACCTGGGCGCTGGTCGCCTTCTTCCTGATCGCGCTCTTCGCCGCGGCGCTGCTCTTCATCGAAGCGCAGTTCGCCGAGGGCGTGAGCGAATGGCGACCCACGGCGACCGCGCAGGTCCTCGGGTGGCTGTTCGTGCTGATCGCGCTCGGGAACGCGGTGTCCACGCTGCTCGAGTGCGGCTTCGGGCCCTGCCCCGACAATCCTACCGGGTACGAGCTGCTGCGGAAGTAGTTCCGCGGCGCCGACGGGGCACACCACCAGCCGGAGCGCCAGCACGCTTCTGCGGTACGCTTCGCTGCCGGCCGGTCCGGGCCCGGCTCACGGTTTCCATCGTCACCGCGAATGAACAGCGAGCTCGAGGTACTGACCGACGTCGTTGCCAGACTCGAACGCGCCGGCATCGACTATATGCTGACCGGCTCCGTTGCGATGAGCGTCTACGCGGTCCCCCGAATGACACGCGACATCGACATCGTCGTCGAACTCGTCCGGGCCGACGCCGAGCGGGTGGTCGAGCTATTTTTGCCGGAGTATTACGTGGATGACGAGGCGGTCCGGTCCGCAATCGCGGCGCGCGGCCTCTTCAACCTTTTCCACTTCGCCAAGCTCGTCAAGGTCGCCCTGATCGTGCGCAAGGACGACGAATTCCAGCGGCACGAGTTCGCCCGCCGCCAGCGTCACGAGCTCGGCGGAACCACCGCGTGGATCATCAGCAAGGAGGACCTGATCCTGTCCAAGCTGGTTTGGGCGGCGCCGAGCGACTCCGCATTCCAGCTGCGCGACGTGCGCAACCTCCTTGCGTCCGGCGTTGACGACGCTTACCTTAATTCCTGGAGCGCGAAGCTTGGCGTCGACGCTCTTCTGCGGAGCGCCATGGATGCGGGACACGACTCCTGAGTTCGAGCGATTCGTTGCGGCGCAGTATCGCCGTCTCACGGCCGGCGAGCGCGTGCGCCTGTGCACCGAAATGTTCGACGCGGCCCGCGTCCTGGTCGAGTCCGGACTGCCGCGGGGCCTGAGTGACCGCGAGCGCAGGCGCTGGATCACCGAGCGACTCTACGGGACGGCGTTCGCGAACCGAGTGTTTCCGGTCGAGCCGTGAAGGTGGTGATTCCGGTTGCCTGCGGCCTGGCAGCCATGGCCGCAGAAGCGGCGCTCGGGAGGGACGCCGGTTGCGCTACTGCGCCGCTTCGATCTTCCCCTCGCGCGCGACCTGCCGCCAGCGGTCGAACTCCGACTTCATGTACGCGGCGAACTCGCTCTGGGTCGTCGGCGGGAACGCTTCGAGATTCTGCGCGGCGAGCCGCTCCCTGACCTCGGGGCTCTGGACGAGCTGACCGATGTCGGCGTTGAGCCGATCGACGATCGCCTTCGGCGTACCCACCGGCGCGAAGATCCCGGTCCAGGCCTGCACGTCGTAGTCCCGCAACGCGGGAACGCCCGACTCGGCGAGTGGCGGGACGTCCGGCGCGAAGCGCGTCCGCTGCTTCGAGCTGACCGCGAGCGCCTTGATCCGGCCGGCCTTGACCTGCGGATTGGCCGAGGTGAGGCCGTCGAACATCAGCGGGAGCTGGCCGCCGATGAGGTCGGTGAGCGCCTGCCCGCTGCCCTTGTAGGGCACACCCACGACGTCGACGCCCGCCATCTGCTTGAGGAGCTCCATCACCATCTGGCTGAGCGCGCCGGCGCCGAGATGCGCGTAGCTGTGCTTCCCGGGATTCGCCTTCAGCACCGCGATGAGCTCCGGCACGTTGTTCGCCGGGAAGCTCGGGGTCGCCACCAGCATCATCACCGTCCAGCCGATCGGGGCGACCGGCACGAGGTCGCGCTCTGCGTCGTACGGGAGCTTCCGGTAGACCGATGGCGTCACGCTGAACGCCGACGACGTGCCGAGCAGTGTGTAGCCGTCGGGCTTGGCTTTCGCGACCGCGTCCGCGCCGATGGTGCCGGCCGCCCCCGGCCGGTTGTCCACGACCACCGGCTGGCCGAGGCGTTTCGCGAGCGGCTCGGCGATCGTGCGCGTGGCGAGATCGGAGGCATTGCCCGGCGGGAACGGCACCACCGCCCGGATCGGGCGATCCGGATAGGCCTGTCCCTGCACGGCGGTCATAAATGCAGCGGCTGCCAGCCCCGCGAGCACCCGGGGTCCTGTCGTCATCGTTCTTCCTTCGCCAGCTTCAAGGTTTCTTCCGGACGGATACCATTATGACGAAGGCCACACCGAACCACCGACGGAGCTCGCGATGACGTCGAAACCGATGCTGGAAGGAGTGCGGATCCTCGCCGTCGAGCAGTACGGCGCGGGTCCGTTCGGGACGCTCTTCCTCGCCGACCTCGGCGCCGAGGTGATCAAGGTCGAGAACAAGGCCGAAGGCGGCGATGTCTCGCGCGTCGTCGGGCCGCACTTCCACGCCGCGCTGCCCGAGACCGCGCGCAGCGTCTTCTACCAGGGCCTCAACCGCAGCAAGAAGAGCATCGCGCTCGACCTCGCCAGACCCGAGGGCAGGGCGGTGTTCCACCGCCTCGTGGCGCACGCCGACGCCGTGGCGAGCAACCTGCGCGGCGACGTGCCGGCGAAGCTAGGGATCACCTACTCGCAGCTCGCCGCAGCGAACCCGAAGATCGTCTGCGCGCACCTCACCGGCTACGGCCGCGAGGGGGAGCGTGCGGCATGGCCGGGATACGACTACATGATGCAGGCCGAGGCCGGCTACTTCCATCTCACCGGCGACCCGGATTCGTCGCCGGCGCGGTTCGGGCTCTCGCTCGTCGACCTCATGACCGGCGTCGCGCTCGCGGCCGGGTTGCTCGCCGCGCTGCACGCCGCGAATCGCGACGGACGCGGGCGCGACGTCGACGTGAGCCTGTTCGATCTCGCGCTCGCGAACCTGAACTACATCGGCCACTGGTATCTCAACGCCGGCGCCGCGACCGGTCGCATCGCGCGCTCCGCGCACGCGTCGATGACGCCGTGCCAGAGCTACCGCACCCGCGACGGCTGGATCTATCTGATGTGCAACAAGGAGAAGTTCTGGGGCGTGCTCTGCCGCAAGATCGGGCGGCCGCAGTGGATCGACGACGCGCGCTTCCGGACGTTTCCGGACCGGCTGCAGCACCGCTCGCTCCTCACCGAGCTGATCGACGAGGCGCTCCAGGCGCGCACGACGAGCGAGTGGCTCGCGGAATTCGCGGGCAGCGTCCCGGCGGCGCCGATCTACGACGTCACCCAGGCGCTCGAGAACCCGTGGGTGAAGGGCAGCGCGCGGATCGAATCCATCGCGGTGGCAGGCGGTCCGCCGCTCGCGCTGCTGACCAACCCGCTGCGTGGCGAGGGGCTGCCGCTCGCCGGCCGTCCCGCGCCCGCGCTCGGCGCCGACACCGATTCGGTGCTCGCCGACGCCGGCTTCGCGCGCGAGGAAATTGCCCGCCTGCGCGCCGACGGCGTGATATAGCGCCCGTCCGTCCGCGAAGCGCGAATCCAGAGAGGGAAACCATGAGCTTTTATGCCTATCTTCGCGCGGGCGAGGCCCGCTACCAGGAGCGCTTCGGTCTCGACTTCGAGGAGTTCGCCGCCGGGCAGCGGTTCAAGCATCGGCCGGGGGTCACGCTCACGCAGCAGGACAACCTCGACGAGGCGCTCGATACGTTGAACGCCGCGATGCTCCACTACGACGCGCACTACGCCGCGCAGACCACGTGGAAGAAGCCGCTGATGGTGTCGACGGTGACGCTGCAGCGCGTGATCGGCATGGCTTCCCGCACCTTCGGGCGGAAGAAGGCGATCGTCGGCTTCGCCGAGATCGCGCTCACCGGGCCGGTATTCGGCGGCGACACGCTCTACTCGGAATCCGAGATCGCCGGCGTGCGCGATGGCGGCGACGACCACGGCATCGTCACCGTGATCTCGCGCGGCGTGACACCGGAAGGGAAGGAGGTAGCGAAGCTGACCTACGACCTTGCCGTGTACAAGCGCGGCAGGCATCCGGACGAGGCGGGTCGACCGCCCGCGCCACCGGTCGAGGAGGAGCGCTTCATGCTCTACGCCAAGCTTCCCGACGGCGCGCTGGTCGAGCGCTACGGCATCTTCTTCGAGGACGCCCGGCCCGGCGAAACGTTCGTCCACTACCCGCGCCGGACGTTCTACCGCGACGAAGCCGTCGAGCACGCGTGGCGTTCGTTCGAGGCGAACCCGCAGTTCCACGACCTGTCGTGGATCGAGCGTCACCAGGACGGGCGCTACCGCATCCAGGAGCCGTGGCTCATCACCGCCGCGACCGCGGCGACCACCCGCACCTTCGGGCGGGTCGTCGCGAACCTCGGGTGGACCGACATCAAGCTGCCCGCGCCCGTCTACGCCGGCGACACGACCGAGTCCGAGTCGACGATCGTCGACAAGCGCGAGTCGAAGTCGCGGCCGAACGAGGGCATCCTCACCGTCGACACGCGCGCGTACAACCAGCGCCGCGAGCTGGTGCTCTCCTACCGGCGGAACCTGCTCGTGTACAAGCGCGCCGCCGACACGCCGTATGCGAAGGCGGGCTACGCATGAGCACCTCTGCCCCCGACGTCGCGCTCTGCCGCGTCCTCCTCTTCACGCCGGGGAACCGGCCCGATCGCTTCGCCAAGGCCGCCGCGACCGGGGCCGACGGGCTGATCCTCGACCTCGAGGACGCCGTGTCGCTCGCGGGAAAGGACGAAGCGCGAGCGACCCTGATCGAGCATTTCCGCGCGGGGCACCGCCGCGGGCTCGCGGCGGGGCAGGTCTGCGGACTGCGCGTCAACAACATCCATACGCCGGCCGGCGTACGCGACCTCGACGCGCTCGTCACCGCCGGCGTTGCGCCCGATTTCATCCTGTTGCCCAAGGTGGAATCCGCGTTCGAGGTCCGGCTCTACGCGCGGCTGGTCGCCGAAGTCCCCCTCGTCTGCACGATCGAGTCGGCGCGCGGATTGGAGGCCGCAACCGAGATCGCGAACGCCGACCCGCGCGTGCGAGCGATGGCGTTCGGCGGCGTCGATCTCGCCGCCGATCTCCGCGCCGAGCTCGCCTGGGAGCCGCTGCTATGGGGGCGGTCGCGCATCGTTCAGGCTGCGGCGACTGCGGGCATCGCTGCGATCGACGTGCCGCACGTCGTGATCGACGACGAGGCGGGGCTGCGCGCCGACGCGACGCGCGCGAAGGCGATGGGCTACACGGCGAAGCTCGCCATCCATCCGAAGCAGGTGCCGGCCGTGCTCGAGGTGTTCACGCCAACGCCGGCCGAGCTCGAGCGCGCGCGCGGGATCGTGGCCGCGTGCGAGGCCGCGGGCGGGAACGTCGTCGAGTACCAGGGGAAGATGGTCGACGGACCGGTCGTGAAAGCGGCGCAGCAGCTCCTCGCCCGCGCCGGGAGCGCGCCATGACCTACTCCACGCTGACGTACGGCAAGGACGAGCGCATCGGGCGAATCACGCTCAACCGGCCCGAGCGCCTGAACGCGATCAACGACGCGATGCCGGGCGAGATCCGGCGCGCGGTCGAGGAGGCGAACGCCGACGACGACGTCCACGTCATCGTCCTCCAGGGCGCGGGCCGCGCCTTCTGCGCCGGCTACGACCTGAAGGCGTACGCGGAGGGCGCGACGCCGCTCATCCAGGACATGCCCTGGGATCCGATGCAGGACTACCGGATCATGAAGCGGTTCACCGACGACTTCTTCTCGATCTGGCGCAGCTACAAGCCGGTGATCTGCAAGGTCCACGGGTACGCGGTGGCCGGCGGCTCGGACATCGCGCTCTGCGCCGACATCGTGGTCATGGCCGAGGATGCACGGATCGGCTACATGCCGGCGCGCGTGTGGGGCTGCCCGACGACCGCGATGTGGGTCTACCGGCTCGGCGCGGAGAAGGCGAAGCGGATGCTGCTCACCGGCGACACGATCGACGGCGCCACCGCCAAAGCGTGGGGCCTCGTGTACGATGCGGTCCCCGCCGGCCGGCTCGACGACGCGGTGAACGCGCTCGCCGGCCGCATGGCGGGCGTACCGAAGAACCAGTTGATGATGCAGAAGCTGATGATCAACCAGGCCTACGAGAACATGGGGCTCGCGAACACGCAGCTGATCGCGACGCTCTTCGACGGCATCACCCGGCACACGCCCGAAGGAATGTGGTTCAAGCACCACGCGGAGGCGCACGGCTTCCACGCCGCCGTCGAATGGCGCGACGGGGGCCGGCCGATTCCCGAGGGCCGCGGAGACGGCGCGAAGTGAGGGGCGCGCTCGCGCTCGCCGCCTGCCTCGCGCTGCCGGCGGTCGGCCACGGACAGGGGTATCTCTCCAACGCGCCTTACGTTCCGACCCCGCAATCGACGGTGGACCGGATGCTCGAGCTGGCGAAGGTCGGGCCGGGCGATCTCGTGATCGACCTCGGCTCGGGCGACGGCCGCATCCCGATCACCGCCGCGAAGCGGTTCGGCGCACGCGGAATCGGGATCGAGATCGAGCAGGATCTCATTGCGAAGAGCCGCTTCGACGCGCGCTGGGAGGGCGTGTCCGATCGCGTGACGTTCAAGGTCGAGGACCTCTTCGAGACCGACCTTCGCCCGGCGACGGTGCTGACGCTCTACCTCTTCCGCGAGCTGAACATCAAGCTGCGGCCGCGCATCCTCGAGCAGATGCGCCCTGGGACGCGCGTCGTCACCCACGACTGGGACATGGGCGAGTGGGAGCCGGACGTGGCCGAGGTCAAGCCCGCGCCGGACAAGCCGGTCGGGATCGACCGCAACAGCAAGATCTTCCTCTGGTACGTCCCGGCGAGGCTGGCGGGGAACTGGCGGCTCGAGTCGACGCTCGCGCCCGATCGCCCCGCGAACGTCACGCTCGCGCAGCGGTTCCAGCTCTTCGAGGGCGGGCTCGAGTACGACGGCGGGCGGCAGGAGGTCGCCGGCGGGCGTGCACGCGGCACGGCGGTGAAGTTCACCGTGCCCGGTGCGTCGCCGTGGTCCGGCGTGTACGAGGGCACGGCCGACGGCGACGAGCTCCGCGGGGAGATCCTGCGCGATGGCGCTGTTGCCGGACGATTCACCGCGCGGCGGCTATGAAGGGCCCGCGGTCGTTGGCCGCGGTCGCGGCGTTCCTGCTCGCGCCCGTCCCGGTTGCTCTCCTGGTCGCGCCCGGGTTCGCTGCCGAGGAGGTCCCGTACGTCCAGACCCCGCAGCCGGTCGTCGACGCGATGCTGAAGCTCGCCGGCGTGAACGGGCGCGATTTCCTCATCGACCTCGGCTCGGGCGACGGTCGCATTCCGATCACCGCGGCGAAGCGGTACGGGGCACGCGGTTACGGCGTCGACTACGTCGGCCAGCTCGTCAAGCTCGCGAACGACAACGCGGCCAAGGCGGGCGTCGCCGACCGCGTGCGGTTCGAGGAGCGCGACATCTTCAAGACCGACCTCTCCGCCGCCACGGTGGTCGCGTTCTACCTGCTGCCCGACTTCAACCTCGAGCTGCGGCCGAAGCTCCTCGAGGAGTTGCGGCCCGGGACGCGGCTCGTTTCGCACGACGGCGACATGGGTGACTGGCCGCCGGACGCGCGGATCGTCGTGGACGCGCCGGGGAAGACGGTCGGGGTCGAGAAGAAGAGCACGATCTACCTCTGGGTCGTGCCGGCGATGGTGATGGGCGAGTGGAAGACGCGGGTGCCGCTCGCGGGCGGGACGCGCGAGGTCACGCTCGATCTCGCGCAGAGTTTCCAGACGCTATCGGGTGCGGCGAGCGTGCGCGGGAAGAGCATCCCGCTGGAGCGGGCGTACGTGCGGGGACAGTTCGTGTTCTTCCGGTTTCCCTACGACGGCGGAGCCGTGCGGTTCGAGGGTCGCGCGACGAAGGACCGGATCGTGGGGAAGGTCACGACGCCGGACGGCAGTACGCATCCGTGGCGGGCGCTTCGGGCTGACTGACCGGGGACGCGGCAAGTCAGCCCGAGGGCTCGCCCAGCTCGCGCAGCGAGGCGGTCGTGTGACGGAGGCGGCCCGAAAGGTGACGGCCGAGGTTGAACAGCAGCTTGTTCGCCAGCGCGGGATGAGTGACCGCCAGCGCGGTGAGCGTCGTGCGCGACAGGCTGTAGACCACTGCATCTTCGGCCGCGATCGCGGTCGCCGAACGGTCGTTCCCGTCGAACAGGGCGGCCTCGCCGAACAGTGAACCCGGCGCGAAGGTTACGAGGCGGCTGTCAGCGCCGTCGCTCCCGTGGACCACGATCGACACGGCGCCGCGCGCCAGAACGTAGAGGCGGTTGCCGGACTCGCCCTCGCGGAACAGGACCTCGTCCGGATCCAGCTCCTGCCGCCTAAGCAGTTCCCGCATGACCTCGAGCTCTTCCGCATCGAGGCCGGTCGTCAGGGCGAGCTGCTCGAGCGGGATCTCGCGGCGCGGGCCGTGCTCGACCTCGCGGAGCAGCCGCCGCTCGGCCCACTCGATCGCCCGGTCGGCGTCGACGAACCAGCGCCTCGTTTCATGCGAGAGAAAGGTCCCGCTCGCGACGAGCGCCGTCCCGCGCCGGCCCTTCGGCGTAATCCCGGCGAGCGCCACGTGCACGCCTGCGGCCTGCTGGCGCTTCACCAGCTGCTCGAGCACGAGGGCGCCGGTCGCGTCGATGTCGGTCACGCGCCGCAGATCGAGGATCACGTAGTCGGCAGCCTTTGCGAGGGCCTCGACTTGGGTGCTGAGGCGCTCGGTGTTGCCGAAGAACAGCGCGCCCTGCAGCTCGATCAGCTTGATGCGGGTCCGGAGCGGAGCCAGCCGCTGCTCCTCCCCGGAGCCATAGACCCGGCGCGACGGCCGTGCGGCGCCGTCGTGCACCGCGCGCACCAGCGAGCGATTCACGGCGGCGATGAACAGCGCCATCGACAGGAAGATCCCCGCGATCACCGCGACGACGAAGTTGATCGCGACCATCGCCCCCGCGACCAGGACGACGACTGCGGTGTTCGTCCAGGCAAACCGGTCGCGGACGTTGGCGACCAGACGTCGCAGCAGGCTCCGCGTCCAGGTGTCGACCAGGTTCCAGGCGACCACGAGCATGATCCCCGCGAGCACCGCGATCGGCAGTTTCGAAAGCAGGTGCGCGCCGCCGACCATCAGGACGAGCAGCGCCGCCGACGAGACGTAGCTCGTCGCCTGGGTCCGGCCGCCGGCGCGCCATCCGGCGATTGCCTGCGCCGGCGAAAGCGCGATCGCGACGCCGCCGAAGAGTGCGGAGGCCACGTTGCCCAGGCCTTGGGCGACGAGCTCGCGGTTCGCCTGGTGACGTGTTTCCGTGACGTTGTCGATCGCTGCGGCGCCCAAGAGCGAATCCATCGTGCCGATGATCGCGATCACCGCTGCGCTGGTCACGAGCGCGAACAGATGCTTTCCGGCCGCGGGCGTCCCGAGAGCCGAGAACGCGCCTTCGAGGGCCGTCGGCAGCGGGAGGCTGGTCGGTAGCGTGCCGACCGTCGGCCCGAGCGCGGCGTCGGCGACCGTGATGCGCAGCGCGTAGTAGAGCGCCGTGCCGCCCAGCAGCCCGACCAGCGCCGCCGGAACGCGGCGCGAACGCGGAGCTGCGACGAACACCATGCCTGCGGTGGCAAGGCTCACGACTGCAGTCCAGGGCTGTACCGCACCGACCCAGCCGAGCCCGGGCGTGCGCAGCACGTTGGGTGCGACGCCAAGTACGTGCGGCACCTGGGCGAGCACGATCAGCACCGCGACGCCGCACATGAAGCCCGCGACGACCGGATACGGGACGAACTTGACGACGGTCCCGACCCGCAGCGCTCCGAACAGAACCTGGATCACGCCGGCGCAGGCGACGCACAGGCCGCTGAGGGTGAGGACTTCGTGGACGCCGAGAGCGGGGTCGGCGATCGAGGCTCGCGACGAACGCACCCTGGACGAGGGTGACCGAGGCGCGCGGTCCGCTCACCGGCAAGGCCGTCCCGGTAAGCGCGGAGGCGACGAGATTGCCGACAATCGCCGCGATGAGCCCCGCGCGGATGCCGAGCTCGGCCCGCTCCGGACCGAGCGGCGCAAGCGCGAGCATGCCGAACGTCAGCGCGAATGCAAGGCTGGCGATGGCGGTGACGAGTCCGCCGGGGATGTCGCCGCGGAGCGACTGCAGGGAGGGCCGCATGATCGGGGGTGAGGGCAGCCGGGACGGGCGGCGGCGGATCCTAACACTGCGGGCAGCGGAGTAGTCACTGGCCGGCGACGTCGGGGGCGTCCCGACGCATCCTGTCGAAGCCGGGCTGCTTCTCCCGTCTTGTCGCGGCGCCGCGGCAGGCCTAGCGCTCGGCCAGAAGCGGCCTCTCGGTTTCTGTCCGTATCATGAGGTATTGGTGAATCCGGCTGGACCAATGCACGAACTCGTAGATCATGAGCTTCTGGAAGATTGCCGTCGGCACCGCGACGGGCCTGCTCGTAGCCTACGCTGCCGTTCGAATGCCCGCATTGTGGGATTCGTACCAAACGCAGCGGCGGGCCAAGCACGAGGCTGCTGTAGATGTCGAGTCCGAAAAACTCGATAAACGGCAGCGAGAGGCGCGCGTGACCCTGGTCAGGGAAGAATGTGGTGACGACGATCGCTGCAGCCTTGGCTACTGGGAAGCAATCAAGGCGTGGGACGCGTGCCGCGAACGGCACGCGAATCTGCCGTTATCCTGTGCTACTGATTACGATTCCGCGGTGGCGAGGGCGAAGGCGTTCGCTGGACCCAGGACCGGCCACGAACACTAGCCCGCCAACAGGCGCTCCTCGCCCTAGACGGTGGCCCACTCGTCGGTTGGCCCCGGTGACGGTGGCCGACGCGACGCTCGCCCACGTCCGCGTCAACGGATCCTGTTCGGACTCGCCTCGAACGCTTTGCGCAACGCCGGCGGCATAGCGTCGACGACGTCTTGCGGGTATTCGACGCGGTGTCTGCCAACCTGGAGCGCGAGCGCCGGCGGGCGGCGCTCGAAGCACTCGTCGCAGCGTCCGATGGCGCCGGTCGGGATGAACCGCCGGCATTCGAAGCACCGGTCGCGTTCCACGTGCGGACGCCTCTGCGGATTCCGCCGGTAAACCATGACCCGGTCGCGAAGGCGCGGCCAATGCGGAAGATCGCGCGTTTCGAGCAACGTCCAGTTCAGGCGCAGCTCGCGGTGGAAGCGCACCGAACCGGTGGCGCCTTCGTCGGGCTCGCCGATGTAGATCACGACATCGCCCCGATAAGCGCGCAGCACTGCGTAGCTTGCGCCGTCGTCGTCGAACGGCGGCCAGCAAAGTACGAGAGTACGATCCGCATGTCGACGCGCCGTCTCGGCGGACGAGGCGCGGCGGACTTCGGTCCACGGTCGCCTGGCGCGCCGGTGATACGCGTTCCGTGCGCTGCGCCCGGGCGGTGCCGAGTCGCACGCGATTACGTCTACTCCTCGAGCGCGCAGCAGCGCCGCCCAGTACCCCATTCCGGCCCCGCACTCGACGAGCGGCCCGTGCCGGGCGAGCACTTCGATCGCATCCTCGGTCGGGATCGCCCACGCGAATAGCGACGCGAGCTCGCGTCGGCGCTCCGCCAAGTCGAGCAGGTGCGCGAGACCGGGGGTCAGCTGCCAGTGGCCGCCGCCGCCGCCGAGTCGCTCCACGAGAGCGAGATAGGGGTTTTCGCCCGGCCGGAGCGCACGGCGTCGCCCTACGGCGGCGAGGCTGTCACGAAACGCGCTGAGGCGGCGAACGCCTTCCCGCCAGTCGTCCTCCGAACAGGCGACCGAGGGAAACCTGGCCTTGAAGTCGTCGAAGCAGACGGTCGCGTGAAGGGCCGCGGGCGTTATCCGCGGCGGACGTCTCCCGCCACGCGTGTGGTCCCAACGATCCGGCGCCGCGAGTTCGACGGCGCAGCCGCATTCGCTGCAGATCGGATGGCCGTCGACCACCACACGGCGTCCGCCGCTCAGGAGCGGCCGGACACCGGCCGGACCGCCCCTGCACGGCGTAACGCTCATCGGTGATAGTGGTGGTGGTGGTGTTTTCCGTCGAGGTTGTCGTAGACCACGTCGCCGTCGACCACCGTAAGTGCCGATCGGATCTGCTTGAGATCCTCGGCCGCCACCGAGAAGTAGTCGCGGTTGAGGGCCACCAGGTCCGCGAGCTTGCCTTCCTCGATGCTGCCGAGCTGATCCTCCTCGCGCAGGAACCAGCCGTTCTGCCGCGTATAGAGGCTGAGCACCTCCTCGCGCGAGATCTGCTGCCCCGGATTGATCTGCACGTTCCGTGCATTGAGGCCGGTAGTGGCGTAATACATGTGGAGCCACGGATTCATCGGCGCGATCTGCATGCCGTCTGAGCTCATGCCGACGTGGATGCCGTCCTGGCGGTAGCTGCTGTCGACGATCATCCGGAACGGCGGTCCCGCGTAGGGAGCCACCGTACTCGTGGTCGGGTTGCCGGCGAGGTACTGCCAGCCAGTCAGCGAGAGGTTGCCCCCGATCGCCTGGAAGCGGTCGATCCATTCCTGGGTGATGCCGGGCACGTGCGCGACCACCCAGCGCCGGTCGCGGACCACCCCCGGGAACTCGCCGTTCACCGTTTCGAACGCCCCGATCTCCAGCTCGAAGTCGGCCGGCGCGCTGGCGGGTGTGTTTCGGCGGCCGAGCGAGTGCACCTCCGCCCGCCAGTTCGCGGCCGCGACGCGCCTCGCCGCGGCGAGGAACGGGCTGGTGGTGCTCGTGCCCTGGGCGATGAACTCGCCGATGCCTCCGCTCCTCACCATGTCGTCTCCGAAGAACGGGAACGCGTTCTTCAGGCGCTGCACCAGCTCCGGGGTGTCCGCGAGCGGCTCCATGTGCAGGAAGTTGATCCGCAGCCGAACGAGGCCGAGTCCCTGGTCGTAGATCTCCAGGAACGGCAGGTGCATGGTGAAGTTGTCTTCGTGAGCGGCGCCGTCGGAGGGCGTGTTCGTCTTCTGGAATGCGCCCTGATCGAGGTGCGTCGTCACGCCCACGATCGCAGCATATTGCATCGCGTCGAGAACACCACGCCGCCGCTGTTCCGGGGTGAGGAGCGTGTTCCGCAGGTAAAGGAGCGCGGTCGAGGACTGGGTCCCTCCCGCGATGGCGCCGGTCGGGCTGACGGTGACGCCGTTCGCCTCGAGGATCGCCTTGCCGGCGCTGTTGGTCACCGACGGCCCGGTGAAGCCGACCTCGATGAACACCGGATTGTTCTTTACGGCCGCATCGAGCTCGGCCAGGGTCGGCAGGCGGCCGCTGGTCGGATCGCCCGGCGTGGCGTAGATATGGTTGAAGTGAAACCCGCCGATCGTCGTGATCCAGGCGCCCGTCGGGGATGCCGGCCGCCCGCGCTTTGTAGATCGCCTGCACGTCCGGGATGGAATAGGCGTTCTCGAGCGGCGTGTGGTAACCGGGCCGGTTGCCCATCAGCACGAAGTGGTTGTGGTTGTCGATGATGCCCGGAACGACCGTTCGTCCGTTCAGATCGATGACCTTGGTTTCCCGCCCGTAGCTGGACCGCCCGACGTTGCCGACCTCTATGAAGCGGCCGTCCTTGATCGCCACCGAGGACACGACGCGGTTGCGCGCGTCCATCGTGTGGATCCTGCCGTCGACGAGGATCAGGTCGGGGTCCGGGTGCTTCGGCCGTGATTTCTTGTGCGGGTTGAACGCGAGCGCGGGCGTCGTGAACATCGTTCCGCCCGCGGCGGCGGCGGCCGTCTGGATGAACTCGCGACGCGAGAAGCCGCGCTGTGGGCGCCGGTCTTTCTTCATTTCGACTTTCCTCCTTTGCGATGAGTGCGGGCGATCGCAACTTCCGTCGGTCTCCCGATCGCGATCGCACCAGCATACGTGTATACCGGACGACCGCGAAAATGGAAAGCGCGCCGCACCGACATCGCGTCGATGATCGGCGCTTCGCTCGGCCGAGCACCCGCCGAGCATCGCGAACGTGGGCTCGCTCCCACGCGCGCGTCGATCCGCTAAGGGAATTGCCGACGACTATCGGATGGAACCGTCGCGCTGCTTTACAGCCTTTGTGTTGCAGTGCGTGCACGGAGCGCCCGCAGCGGCGCGTCCAGACAAAGTGACGCGACTTGGCAGAGAGTCGGAGCAGTAAGGATCAACACCGGCGTACGCTCGCCTCACCGCCCGTACGCGCGCCGCCGCCAATACTTAAGCATCAGCCACCCGCCCAGCATCCCGCCGAGGTGCGCGAAGTGCGCCACCCCAGCCTGAGTCCCGGTCACGCCCAGATATAACTCGATCGCCGCGTACACGATCACGAACAGCCACGCCGGCATCGGGATCGGCGGAATCAGCAGCACGATCACCCGCCGCGGGAAGTTGATCCCGAAAGCAAGCAGCAGCCCGAACACGCCGCCTGACGCCCCCACGGTCGGGTAGTAGGAGCCGGTCGCCGCCGACACCACGAGCTGCGTGATCCCGGCCGACAGCACCGCGACGAACCAGTAGGTGAGATAGCGCCGCCGGCCGAACAGCCGCTCGAGCTCGGATCCGAACATCCACAGCGCGAACATGTTGAGGAAGAGGTGGGTGAAGCCGCCGTGGAGGAAGCTGTAGGTAATCAGCTGCCACGGCTGGAACGTGCCGCCCACGACGTTCGATCCGACGTCCGGCGAAGCGCCGAGCGGCCAGAGCGCGAAGCTCAGCACCCACTGGGCGCCTGCGCCGAGCTGCACGATGTACGCGAGCACGGTCGCGACGATCAGGGCGAAGGTGGCGGGCGGGATGGACATCGCGGCGGGCGGAGTCGGGAGGGTACATGAGGCCCGGGTCGCGCGATATCAACCGCGGGTGGCGGCGGCTCCTCCGCTACCCATTTCGCGCCGGCCGGAGCAAACTTCGTCGACCGACCGGACGAGGAGACTCGGGATGAACCGTGACGAGCTGCGGTCGATCCAGGCGCCGCTCAAGCAGCGCTATCGCGACGACCCACAGGCCGGGACCATAACGCTCAAGGCCGAAGGCCGTCTCGGCGAAGGCGTGTCGTGCAGCGTCGAGACCGGGCGGGCGCTCGTCGAGGCCGGCCTCCATCCCGGTACCGGCGGCAGCGGCCTGCAGGCCTGCTCGGGCGACATGCTGCTGCAGGCGCTGGTCGCCTGCGCGGGCGTGACGCTCTCGGCCGTGGCGACGTCGATGGGCATCGCGCTGCGCGGTGGGCGGCTTCGCGCCGAGGGTGACGTCGACTTTCGCGGCACGCTCGGAGTAGCAAAGGATGCGCCGGTGGGCTTTCGCCAGATCCGCCTCGCGATCGAACTCGACTGCGACGCGCCGGAAGCCGAGCGCGCGAAGCTCCTCGAGCTGACCGAGCGGTATTGCGTCGTCTACCAGACGCTGCGCAACGGTCCGGAGCTCCGCATCGCGCTCGCCTGACCGGCCGATGCGCGTCGGCCTGATCTCGGACACCCACGGCCTGCTACGGCCGGAGGCGCTCGAGCAGCTGCGCGGCGCGTCGCACATCATCCACGCCGGCGACATCGGCGGCGCGGAAATCCTCGCGGACCTGCGCGCGCTCGCGCCGCTCACCGCAGTCCGCGGGAACAATGACCGGGCACGCTGGGCGCGTGGAGTCCGCGCCACCGAGACGGTGCGGATCGGCGAGGTCCGCGTCTACGTCGTCCACGACCTCGCCGGGCTGGAGATCGACCCGGCGGCGGACGGCTTCCGGGTCGTCGTCTCCGGCCACTCGCACCGGCCGCGCATCGAGGAGCGCGCCGGCGTCCTGTACGTCAACCCCGGCAGCGCCGGGCCGCGCCGCTTCCGGCTGCCGGTCGCCGTGGCCCGGCTGGAAATCGACGGCTCGCGCGTGCGGGCGACGATCGAGGAACTCGAGGTATAGCGGGCGAAGGCACGTTATCCTTGGGGGCAGAGAGGGCGCGATGGACTTCACATCCCTGTTCGACTACTCGGGCGCGGCCGCGGCCCACCCGCCCCAGGCGGAGGAGCTGGTGTTCCTTCCGCGCGCGACCCCCGAGGACTGGGCGAAGCTCATCGATCACACCGAGGCGCGACGCTTCGTCGCCGGCGACGTCGTGGTCCGCGAGGGCAGCGCCGCGCAGGAGCTCTACATCGTCACCCGCGGCAGCCTGGAGGTGCTGGTCGAGGGCGAGAAGGCGGGCGAGCTCCGCAAGATCGCGGCGATCGAACCGGGCTCGGTGTTCGGGGAGCAGTCGTTCGTCGACGGCAAGCCGCGCTCGGCGAACGTGCGGGCGCTCTCCGACGGCGAGATCCGCAGCCTCACGCTGCCCGCGTTCGAGGTGCTCGCGGCCAAGGAGCCCGCGCTCGCCCGCATGGTGCTGTTCGACCTCGCGCGGATTCTCTCCCTTCGCCTCCGCCAGACCACCGGCCGCGTCCGGAATCTCGGACTGGGATAGGGCCCGATGAACGGCGCGGCGCTGCCGGTCTTTCCGAACTACACGCAGCTTCCGTCCCGTGTCCCGATCGCGGCCTGGCACGTGCTCCGCGTGCTCAGCGTCGCCGCGGCCGTCGCGCTCGCGGGCCTCCTCGTCGTCCGGCCCGAGCAGGGGCTCTTCCTGCTGTGGCAGCTCGTCATCCCGATCGTCCCGGCCGTCTTCCTGGTCGCGCCCGGGCTGTGGCGCAACGTCTGCCCGCTCGCGGCGCTCAACCAGCTGCCGCGCGGTCGCCGGGTTCACGAAGGGGCTCACGCACACGCCCGCGATCCGCGAATACAGCTTCGTCATCGGCATCGCCGCGTTCTTCGCGCTCGTGTCGGCGCGCAAGTTCCTGTTCAACGCCGACGGCGCGACGACCGCCGCGCTGATCCTCGCCGCGCTCGGCCTCGCGTTCCTCGGCGGCGTCGTCTTCAAGGGCAAGAGCGGCTGGTGCTCGAGCGTGTGCCCGCTCTTGCCGGTGCAGCGGCTCTACGGGCAGACGCCGTTCGTCACGGTCCCCAACTCGCATTGCCGCCCCTGCGTCGGCTGCACCAAGAACTGCTACGACTTCAACCCCAAGGTCGCATACCTCGCCGACCAGTACGACGATGACCGGCGCTACGTCGGCTACCGCCGCTTCTTCGCGGCGGTGTTCCCCGGATTCGTCGCGGCGTTCTACCTCGTGCCGGACCCGCCCGCGGTGACCGTGCCGCGGATGTACTTCGAATTCGCCGCCTACATGGCGGTGAGCCTCGCGGCGTTCACGACGCTCGAGACGTTCGCCAAGGTCCGCGTCAACACGCTGACCGCGCTGTTCGCGGCGGTCGCGTTCAACGTCTACTACTGGTTCAGCGCCGAAACGATCGTCGGCGCCGTCGGTGCTCTCGCCGGGACGACGCCGGCGCCGCTCCTGGGTTGGGTCATCCGCGGGCGCGGTGCTTGCGGTCACCGTCGTCTGGCTGGCGCGCACGCTGCTCGTCGAGCGTCGCTTCGTGGCGCTCTCGGTGGCGACCGCGAGCGCGCCGGCCGCGCGGCTCGGCGAGGGCGCCGCGATCGCGCTCGAGAAAGCGGCGACGCGCGAGCGCGCGCAGGTGTCGTTCAAGCCCGAGGGCAAGCGGGTCGCCATCGAGCCGGGCCAGACGCTGCTCGCGATCGCCGAGCAGTGCGGCCTCACGCTCGAATCGGGCTGCCGGATGGGGATCTGCGGCGCCGACCCGGTCGCGATCCTGGAGGGCATGGGGAACGTTTCCGCGCTCGGTGACGACGAGCGCGCGACGCTCGCGCGGCTCGGTCTCGCCGACAACACGCGGCTCGCCTGCTGCGCGCGGGTGAACGGCCCGGTCGCCGTCTCGCTCACGCCGCAGCGCCGGGCGGCGACGCGCACCGCGCCCGCGCCGGCGGCGCGCTTCGACCCGGCCGTCCGCCGCGTGGTCGTCATCGGTCACGGCATCGCCGGCGTGACCGCTGCGGACCACGTCCGGCGGCTCAATCCCGACTGCGAAGTCACGGTCGTGGGCAAGGAGAAGTTCCCGCTCTACAACCGCATGGGCATCACGCGGCTGATCTACGGCCGCTCGGCGATGCAGGGGCTCTACCTGCTGCCCGACGCGTGGTACGCAGAAAATGCGATCTCCTGCTGGCTGAATACGCGCGCCGCGCGGATCGACGTCGGCGCGCAGACGGTCGCGCTCGCCACCGGCGAAACGCTGCCGTACGACCGGTTGATCCTCGCAACCGGCAGCGCGGGCTACGTCCCGACGATCCCCGGGTTCGGCGCCGCGGGCACCTTCGTGCTGCGCGAGGCCGAGGACGCCATGTACATCCGCTCCTACGCGCAGGACACGGACGCGCGCAACGCGGTCGTCGCGGGCGGCGGGCTGCTGGGGCTGGAGGCCGCGTACGCGCTCCTGAAGCTCGGCCTGCGCGTGACGGTGCTCGAGCGCGGGCGCTGGCCGCTGCAGCGGCAGGTCGACGAGCGCGGCGGGACGGTCCTCCGCGAGTACCTCGCCGGGCTCGGCATCCAGGTCTTCGTCGAGTCGGAGGTGGCACGCCTCGCGGTCGAGGACGGGCTCGTCAAGGAGGCGGTGCTGCGGGACGCCCGGGCGCTGCCATGCGACGTGTTTCTCGCGTGCGCCGGGATCCGTCCCAACGTCGCCCTCGCCGCGGAGGCGGGCCTGACGGTGAACCGCGGCGTCGTCGTCGACAGCCACCTGCGGACGAGCGCACCGAACATCTACTGCGTCGGCGACGCGGCGGAGTTCCGCGGCGAGCTCTACGGCCTGTGGCCGGCGTGCGTGGAGCAGGGCGCGATCGCGGCGGCGAACGCGGTGGGCGACGACAAGGAGTACGCCGGCACGATCCCGTCGACGATCCTCAAGGTGGTCGGCGCCGACCTCGCGTCGATCGGACGCATCGCTGCGACCCCGGAGGACCAGGTGGTCGTGTTCGAGGATCCCGAGGCGCGCCGCTACGCGAAGCTCGTGGTCGCCGGCGGGAAGATCGCCGGCGCGATCCTCCTCGGCTTTCCGAAGGAGGCCCCGCTCGTCACCGAGGCGCTGAAGAGCGGCCGCGACGTGAGCCGCGACATCGGGGCGCTGCGCGTCGGCGACTGGAGCGTGCTCGAGCCGGCGGCCGAGGGCGCGACGGCATGAGGAATCTCGCGCCGGAGGTCTTCCGCCAGCGGTTGCTGGTCGAGGGCCGCTACGTCGGCGAGGTCACGCGCGAGCGGCTCGCCGCGTACCTGCTCGGCATCGCCGCGCATCTCGACCTGAGGGCGTACGGCGAGCCGACGATCTACTCGCCGGCCGGGCTCGGAAAGGCGGAGAACCAGGGCTTCGACGCGTTCCTGCCGCTGATCGATTCCGGCATCGCGGCGTACGTGTGGACGAGCGCGAAGTTCTTCTCGATCGTGCTCTACACCTGCAAGGGTTTCGACGCGCAGGCGGCGGTCGGCTACACCCGCGAGTTCTTCGGCGCGGGCGAAATCGAGTCGCTGGCGTTTTAGTGTTCCGTCGCCGAAGGCCGGGCGTTCGTCCATTCGCCGCTACGCCGTACCCGATTTCACCACCGAGGGACGTTCCGATGCATTGCATGCGCAAAAACCTGTTGAACGCCGTCCTTGTCCTCGGCTGCTGCCCGGTGTCGGTCGCCCTCGCGCAGGACCGGCCGCCTAGCGGGGTGCTGTTCGAGAACGTCCGCATCTACAGCGGGACGGCCGACCGCCTGTCGGCAGCGTCGAACGTTCTCGTAGTGGGCAACGTGATCAGGACGATCTCGAGCGGGCCGATCGCGGATCCGGCCGGCGTCGAGGTGCAGCGCATCCGGGGCGGCGGGCGCACGCTGATGCCCGGACTGATCGACAACCACTGGCACACCATGCTCGTCCGACCCCTGCCGTCGCAGGCCATCGAGAGCGACGTCGGCTATCTGAACCTGCTGGCCGGCGCGGAGGCGCAGGCCACCCTGATGCGAGGCTTCACGAGCGTGCGGGATCTGGGCGGGCCGTCGTTCGGGCTGAAGCGCGCCATCGACGAGGGCCTCGCGGTCGGACCGCGCATCTATCCGTCCGGCGCGATGATTACCATCACCGGCGGTCACGGCGATTTCCGCAGCCCATCCGAGCTGCCGCGGCGACTGGGCGGACCGCTGTCGCGCATGGAGCTCATCAACGGCAGCATGGTGGCCGATTCACCGGACGAGGTGCGGGTCCGCGCACGTGAGCAGCTCCTGCTCGGGGCCTCGCAGATCAAGCTGACGGCCGGCGGCGGCGTCGCGTCGCCGCACAGTCCCCTGGACGTGTCCACCTTCAACGAGGACGAGCTGCGGGCGGCGGTGCAGGCCGCCGAGAACTGGGGGACCTACGTCGGCGTGCACGCGTACACCCCGGCCGCCATACGGCGGGCCATCGCCGCGGGCGTAAAGGTCATCGAGCACGGCCACTTGATGGACGATCCGACCGCCGAGCTCATCGCGCAGAAGGGCATCTGGTTGAGCTTCCAGCCCTTCACGGACGACGCGGCCGCCGCGTTCCTGGCGCCGGCCAATCGTCTTCGGTTGCAGCAGGTGATCGCGGGGACCGAACGGACCGTCGCGCTGGCCAAGAAATACCGGATCAAGATGGCGTTCGGAACCGACATCCTGTTCTCCGCGTCTGCGGCGACGCGACAGGGGGCGGAGCTCGTCAAGATGCTCAAGTGGTACACCGCACCGGAGGCCCTGGCGATGGCCACCAGCACCAATGCCGAGCTGCTCAAGCTGTCGGGCCCGCGCGACCCGTACCCGGGCCGGCTGGGCGTCGTGGAAGAAGGCGCGCTGGCGGATCTGCTGCTGGTGGACGGCGACCCGCTGACGAACCTCAAGCTGATCGAGGAGCCGGCGAAGAACTTCGTGGTGATCATGAAGGACGGCAGGATCTTCAAGAACCTCCTGCAGTGAGGAATCGAACCAATCGACAAATCGATAAGGAGCTTGCCAATGAATCTTGCTGACCGTACGGCAGTCGTCACCGGCGCGGGTTCCGGCCTCGGACGGGCGATCGCGCTCGCGCTTGCCGCGCGCGGCGCGAGGGTCGCGACCGTCGACCTCGACGCGGCGTCCGCGGAGGAGACGGCGAAGATGATCGGCGCCGCGGGCGGCGGCGCGGCGGCGTTCCGGGCCGACACCAGCGTTGCCGCCGACATCGATCGCGCAGTGGCCGGGGCGGTGAGCCGGTTCGGTCCGCTCGAGATCATGGTCAACAACGCCGGGATCCTCGACGGTTATTTCAGCGTGGACGAGATGACCGAGGCCGTCTGGCGGCGCGTGATCGACATCGATCTCACCGGCGTGTTCCTCGGCTGCAAGCGCGCGCTGCAGGACATGCTCCCGCGCGGCCGCGGCCGGATCGTGAACATGGCGTCGGTGGCCGGGCTCAACGGCACTGGCGGGGGCGCGGCGTACATCGCCGCCAAGCACGGCGTCGTCGGACTCACCCGCCAGATGGCGGTCGCCTATTCGGCGCGGGGCATCACCGTGAACGCGGTCTGCCCGGGCGCGATTCCCACCGGCTTGCGCCAGAACTCCCAGGGAATCCTCGGCCCGGGCGTGCCCGACATGAGCGGCCGCGGCGTCGCCGTCAGCGACGAGCAGGTCCGCGCCCTGGTGCCCGCCGGGCGGCGCGGCACGGTCGAGGACGTCGCCTCCGCGGTGTGCTACCTCGCGAGCGACGAGGCCGGCTACATCACCGGTCACACGATGGTCGTGGACGGCGGGTGGCGCGCGAAGTGATTCGGGCGCGGGCCTAAGCCTTCACCAGGGGGACGATGTCGCCGCCATCGCGAGCGATCGCCCTCGCGCGCACGAGATCGGCGACGAGCCAGTCGGCGAGCGCCTCCGGCTTCATGTGCAGATGGCGCGCGTTTAGCTCGCGCAGCAGCCCGACCTCTTCGCAGGAGCGTGGCAGGTCCGCCACCGCCATCCGCCGCTTCTCGAGCAGGGCGAAGACGAGCAGCACCTTCACGCAGTGCCGGGCGTGCCGCGTGACGTCCTCCTCGTAGCCGTCGAGGCGGTAGAACGAGCGCTCGAGCGCGCGGGTGACGTCGGCGAACACCCGTCCGTGGCCGGGAATGACGGTGCGCACGCCGAGCTTCGCGATCGTTTCGAGCGTCGCGCGCGCTTCGCCGAAAGCGGCGAGCTCGCCAAAGAGCGCCGGGAACACGATGCCGAATCCGTCCTCCCACAGCGCGTCGCCCGAGACGAGGATCCCGTGCTCGGGGGCGAAGAACATCAGCGCGTGCGGATCGTGGCCGGGGGCCGCGAGCGCCTGCCAGTCGATGTCGCCGAGCCGGAACGTGTCGCCGGCGCGCAGCGTGTCGTCGTAGCGGAAGCGCTCGGCCCGCTGGCCGGCGAAACCGAGCACGAGCTCGCGCTCGTCCCAGCGGTCGACGAGCGGCGCCTCGCCGGCGGGGATCGTGATGCGGCAGCCGTGCACGTCCTGCAGCGCGCGGTTCGCGCCCATGTGGTCGGAGTGGCAGTGGGTGTTGACGAGCCGTGCGAGCGGCTCGCCGCCGAGCGCGTGCGCGACGAGCGCGAGAGTCTGCGGCGCATGCGTGAGATATCCGGAGTCGATCAGCGCGGCGCCGTCCGTCCCGCGCAGGAGGACGTTGTTCGACGAGAGCCAGCCGCGCTCGAAGACCCGGATCTGCTCAGGAAGCAATGCTGTTCTTGCGCGCAGCGAGTTTGGCGAGCACCGCGACCTTCTCCTCGCGCGTCGCGCCCGACCAGCAGGCGATCTCGTCGATGGTGCGGAAGCAGCCATCGCACCAGCCGGTCTGCGGATTCATCTTGCACACGTTGATGCAGGGCGAAGGCACGTCGTCGACCCGCCCGCCGGGGATCAGCTCGAGCTTCGGCTTCCCGCTCATGCCGCGCGCTTCGCGGCGAGCGCCTTGGCCACCTTGGACGTCGGCTCGCGCCCGAGCGCGTCGCAGATGAAGCGGCCCGCTTCGAACACCCTGGCGAGGTCGACGCCGGTCTCGATCCCCAGACCGTCGAGCATGTAGATGACGTCCTCGGTGGCGACGTTGCCGGACGCGCCCTTCGCGTACGGACAGCCGCCGAGTCCGGCGACCGAGCTGTCGGCGGTGGCGACCCCCATCTCCATCGCCGCGTAGAGGTTCGCGAGCGCCTGGCCCCAGGTGTCGTGCAGGTGCACCGCGAGCGCCGGTACCGGCACCTCGCGCGCGACGGCCTCGATCATCCGCTTCACCTTGCCCGGGGTGCCGACGCCGATCGTGTCGCCGAGCGAAATCTCGTAGCAGCCCATCGCGTGCAGCTTCTTCGCGACGGCCGCGACCGCCCCCGGCGCTACCTCGCCCTCGTAGGGACAGCCGGCGACGCAGGAGACGTAGCCGCGCACCTTGATGCCCTTCGCCCGCGCCGCCTCGGCGACCGGCGCGAAGCGTTCCAGGCTTTCGGCGATCGACGCGTTGATGTTCTTCCGGCTGAAGGTCTCCGATGCCGCGCCGAACACTGCGATCTCTTCCGCCCCGGCCGCTGCGGCGGCCTCGAAGCCCTGCATGTTCGGCACGAGCACCGGATACGAGACGCCGGGCTTGCGCCGGATGGCCCGCAGGACCTCGGCGTGGTCGGCCATCTGCGGTACCCACTTCGGCGACACGAACGCGGTCGCTTCGACCGCTGGCAGCCCGGCGTCGGCGAGCCGTTCGATCAGCTCGACCTTGACCGCGGTGGGGACGCTCTTCGGCTCGTTCTGCAGGCCGTCGCGCGGACCCATTTCGACGATGCGGACTCTGCCGGGCAGGGACATGAGGCGATTCTAGTACCCGCGCTCGAGATCGACCACGCCGGTCACCGGTTCGCCCGCGCTCGAGCCGTTCGATCTTGTCCGCGACCTGCGCGACCGAGTCCTCGACCATGGTCAGCGCCGAGCAGTGCGGCGTCAGGAAGACGCGCGGATGCGACCAGAAGCGGTGCGACGCGGGTAGCGGCTCCTCGCGGAACACGTCGAGCGTCGCGCCGGCCAGCTGCCCTTCGTCGAGGAGCGCGAGGAGATCGTCGTCGACCACCAGGCCGCCGCGCGCGACGTTGACGACGTACGCGCCGCGCGGCAGCTTGCCGAGTGTCGTGCGATTCAGCAGGCCCGCCGTCTCGGGCGTGAGCGGCAGCAGGCACACGAGCGCCTGAACGCCCGCGAGGAACGCTGGCAGCTCCGTCCCGCCGGCGAAGGTCCGCACGCCGTCGACCGACTTCGCGCTCGCGCTCCAGCCCCACACCGGGAAGCCGAGCGCGATCATCGCCTGCGCAACCCTCGCGCCGAGGACACCGAGCCCCATCACGCCGACGGTGAACGACTCGTGCCGGCGCGGCCGGTGCACCTTCCACTCGGCCCGCGCCTGTTGCCCGGCGTACTCGTCGAGGCGGCGGAAATAGCGGAGCACCGCCCACCCGACGTACTCGTCCATCTGCGGGCCCATGCCGGCGTCCTCGAGGCGGACGAGCGGCACACCCGGCGGAACGGTCAGCGCCTTGAGCGTCCCGTCGACGCCGGCGCCGAGGTTGAACGCGGCCTTGAGCCGCGTCTGCCCGTCGAGCAGCTCGCGTGGCGGGTACCAGAACGCAGCGTAGTCCGCCTGCCACACCGGCCCGGGCGCCCACGCGTGCAACTGCGCCTGCGGCAGCGCGCGCGCGAACGCCGCGTGCCACTCATCGGCGTTTTTCGAGGGAATGTAGAGAAGGACTTTCAAGGATCCGAGGCGAACGCTTCAAGGATTGCGTTTGACGGCCCTCAGGCGGCGTCGAATCGGATCAACTCGGCGCCCTCGTCGACCTGCTCGCCGACGGCGTAGAGGATCTCCTTCACCGTTCCCGCCGCGGGCGCGGTGATGGTGTGCTCCATCTTCATCGCTTCCATGATCACGAGCGGCGCGCCGCGTTCGACGCTTGCACCCGCCGCGACGAGGACCGCGATCACTTTGCCCGGCATCGGCGCCGCGAGCCCGCCCCCGTGCGCGTCGCCCTCGACCTCGGCGAGCCAGGGGTCGTGGAGCTCGAGCGAATGGCGTTCGGCGCCGTGGAAGACGTCGATCGTCGCGCCCGAGTGCACCACCGTGCCTTCCACCACCTCGCCGTCGATCCACGCGCGGAGGCCATGCGCGCCGGTTTCCCCGCCCGAGAGCATTCGCCGGCCGCCGGGCAGCTCGACCTCGTAGGTGCCCTTCCGGTAATGCGCCGTCACCGCGACCTGGTGCTCGCCTTCGCGAAAGACGAAGATGTGGTGGTTGTCCTGGTTGAGGCGCCAGCCGTCGCACGCGCCCCAGGGCGACCACGGATCCCCGGAAGCGGCAGCGTGCTCGCCCGACTCGCGCTCGTGGCGGAGCAGCTCCGAGAGCGTCGCCAGGGCAAGCACTTCGTCGGAAGCGGGGCGCGGCTGCGGGAAGAGCTCGTCCTTCGAGCGCTCGATGAGACCGGTGTCGAGGTCGGCGCCCGCGAACGCCTTGGTCGCGACGAGCCGGCCGAGGAATCCGACGTTCGTCGTGAGCCCGACGACCTGGAACGCTTCGAGCGCGGCGCGCATGCGGGCGAGCGCTACCGGCCGATCGCGGTCCCAGACGATCAGTTTCGCGATCATCGGATCGTAGTGCGGCGAGATCTCGTCGCCGGCGGCGACGCCGGTGTCGATCCGCACGTGTCTCGACGCGGGCGGCGTGCCGAGATGGACGATCCGCCCCGTCGCCGGCAGGAAGCCCTTCGCCGGATCCTCGGCGTAGACGCGCGCCTCGAGCGCGTGGCCGTCGATGCGCAGCTCGTCCTGCCGCTTGGGCAGCGGTTCGCCCCAGGCGACGCGCAACTGCCACTCGACGAGGTCCTCGCCGGTGATCATTTCGGTGACCGGGTGCTCGACCTGGAGCCGGGTGTTCATCTCCATGAAGTGGAACGTGCCCGCCTGGTCGGCGATGAACTCGACGGTGCCTGCGCCGACGTAGCCGATCGCCTTCGCCGCCGCCACCGCGGCGCCGCCCATCGCGGCGCGGCGCTCGGCCGTCATGCCGGGCGCCGGCGCTTCCTCGAGGACCTTCTGGTGGCGCCGCTGGACCGAGCAGTCGCGCTCGAAGAGATGCACGCAGTTGCCGTGGCGGTCGCCGAAAACCTGGATCTCGATGTGGCGCGGGCGGCGGAGGTACTTCTCGACGAGGACGCGGTCGTCGCCGAAGGCGGATGCCGCCTCCCGCTTGCACGAGGCGAGCGCGGCGGCGAAGTCGGCCGCGGCCTCGACGATGCGCATGCCCTTGCCGCCGCCGCCGGCGGAGGCCTTGATGAGCACCGGATAACCGATGCGATCGGCCTCGCGCTGCAGGAACGCCGGATCCTGCTCGTCGCCGTGGTAACCGGAGACGAGCGGTACGCCGGCCTCGCCCATGATGCGCTTCGCCGCGCTCTTCGAGCCCATCGCGCGGATCGCGGACGCCGGCGGGCCGATGAACACGACGCCCGCGCGCTCGCAGGCCTCGGCGAAGTCCTCGTTTTCCGAGAGGAAGCCATAGCCGGGATGAATCGCCTGCGCGCCGGCGACACGCGCGACCTCGAGGATGCGGTCGCCGCGAAGATAGCTTTCCTTCGCCGCGGCCGGGCCGATGAGGAAGGCCTCGTCGGCGGCGAGAACGTGCTGCGCGCGCGCATCGGCTTCCGAGTACACGGCGACGGTCTTGATCGCGAGCCGGCGGGCGGTGCGGATGACGCGGCAGGCGATCTCGCCGCGGTTGGCGATCAGGATTTTTGTGAACATCGGTCGGTCCGCGACAGCCGGGGACGCTAGGCGCGGCGAGCGTATCACAGCCGACTCTCCACCCTGGCGGGTGGTCTGATCGGTCGACCGGGTCAGCCCTTGAGCCTTACACGGGCAAACACGCCCTCGCGCGAGAGCGTGTAGATGAACGGCCCAGGCTGGCGACCCGCTCTCGTGACCATGCCGGGCAGCGCGGCGACGAAGATCTGGGCCATCTCCTCACCCGTGAGCCCTTGCTGAGTCAGGAAGAAGGCCTTGACGTTCGCCGACCGCAGCGCCTCCCGCTCAAACGCGTCCCGCCGGATGCGCGCATCTTTGGACAGGACCACCCAGCCCCGGTCGCCCATGGCCGCGAGCCATTGCACGTCCGGCGCATCGAGGTCGAAGTGGGTATCGTGAATCTCGACCTGAGCCCCGGCCGCGCGGAGCGCCTCGGCGATCACCCGGCCGCCCAGACTCCGGTCGATGAAGAAGACGAGAGAGGCGAGCCGCTCGGCGTCACGCCGCGAGCGGGAGCTCGCAGCGGACGACATCCTCGATCTCCGCGGACGAACGGCCGTAGTCGGCGGCGAGCGACTCGATGCGCTCGCCTGCGCTGAAGCGCTCGATCAATACTTCGGTGCGGATGCCGGTGCCGTCGAGAACGGGGCGACCGAACCCGATCCTCGGATCGATGACGACGACGCCGCGGGCGACGGACGGAGCCTTGCGGGGCAACAGATACAGCTTCATCGGCACACCCTTGGTGTCCCGCTCTACGCAGCGGAGATGCGCCCGGATCAGCTCCCTCATCTCAATCTGACCATCGCGCGAGATGTTGAGGATCTCGCCGAACTTCTCGACGAAGAGATCCACGCCATTCGTCTGAAACTGATGGTCGGCGAGAGGATGGGCCGTCGGGAAATGACGCTTCAGGAATCCCACCGCCCGCCTGACCTGCTGGAGCCGGACTCTGTGCGCGCGCGTGATAGCCGCGAGCACGAAGAGCTCGACCAGGTTGATGAAAGAGAGCCGACGGAATTTACGATCGGCCGCGCCGATCACCGGCTGAAACCACCGGTTCTCGCCCTTCCGGCGATAGGGCTGACCGAAGGCCCAAGCACGCACCGTCGATGCGGGCAGACGCAGGTAGTGAGCCGTCTCTGCCGCGGTATAGATCGGCGCCTCTCTAACATCCCCCGGTGAGGGCTTTGCCATCGTCTCTCTTCCCCGATTGCCGCTAGCTAGTCTACCGGCCATCAGGCTTGCTACGTGAGCCTCATGACCGTTACCGAACGTAATGCACCTAGCGCTTGCGCTTGGGGCTCTTCGTCCGCCTCTCGCCAGCACCGGAGCGGGATGATGCCTTTACCCACGCCGGCTTCCGCTTCTCGAGGAAGGAGCGGATCCCTTCCTTCCCCTCGTCCGACGCTCGTGCGGCGGCGATCCGCGTCGCGGTGTCCTTGATGAGGTCCGGCCCGAGCGGCTGTCCGCGGACGGATCGGATCAGGTCCTTCGTCGCGGTGTGCGCCGCGGGCGAGCCGAGGACCAGGTGCCCGAGGATCTGGTTGATGACGCCGTCGAGCTCCTCGTCCTGGGCGATCTCCTGCACGAAGCCGATGCGGTACGCCTCCGCCGCCTCGAACGGCTCCGCGGTGAGCATGTACCGGTAGGCGGCACGCTCGCCCATCGCCGCGATCACGTACGGGCTGATCGTCGCCGGGACGAGTCCGAGCTTCACCTCCGACAGGCAGAACTCGGCGCTCTGCCCCGCGACCGCGATGTCGCACGCGGCAACGAGCCCCATGCCGCCGGCGAACGCCGCGCCGTGCACGCGCGCGAGCGTCGGCTTCCTAACCGTGTGGATCGTGTGCAGCATATTGGCAAGCCCGAATGCGTCGTCGTAGTTCTGCTCGAACGTGTAGCCCGCCATCTTCTTCATCCAGTTCAGGTCGGCGCCGGCGCAGAACGCCTTGCCCTGTCCGGCGAGGATGATCGCGCGTACTGCGGCGTCCGCGTCGAGCGCGCGGAACGCCGCCGTGATCTCGGCGATCATCGTCTCGTTGAACGCGTTCCTGATCTCGGGCCGGTTGAGCCATACGAGCGCGATGCCGGCCGGCGTCTTGTCCACCTTCAGGGTTTCGTAGGTCATGGCGGGCGGATGATACCGCGCGGTCGAGCGACGGTCCGTCGCAGAGGCGGAGCCTGCGAGAGGGTGAACAGCGCGCCGATCGGGTGCGCTGCGAGGCGCGCGGTCCTAATACGACTTCGGGAGCCCGAGCACCTTCTCCGCGATGAAGCAGAGGATGAGCTGCGGGCTCACCGGCGCGAGCCGCGGGATCCACGCTTCGCGGAGATAGCGCTCGACGTGATACTCCTTCGCGTAGCCCATGCCGCCGTGGGTGAGGATCGCGGTCTCGCAGGCGCGGAAGCCGACCTCCGCCGCGAAGTACTTGGCGGCGTTCGCCTCGGCGCCGCACGGCTTCCCCGCGTCGTACAGTGAGGCGGCCTTGAACACCATCAGGTCGGCCGCCTCGAGCTCCACCCAGCACTTCGCGAGCGGGTGCTGGATCGCCTGGTTCTGCCCGATCGGCCGGTCGAACACGATGCGTTCATTCGCATACGCCGCAGCGCGCTTAAGCGCGACCCGTCCGAGCCCCACCGCTTCGGCGGCGATCAGGATGCGCTCGGGGTTCATGCCGTGCAGGATGTACTCGAAGCCCTTGCCCTCTTCGCCGATGCGGTCGGCCGCCGGTACGCGCAGGCCGTCGAAGAACACCTGGTTCGAGTCGACCGGCTTCCGACCCATCTTCTCGATCTCCCGCACCTCGACGAAGCGCCGGTCGAGGTCGGTGTAGAAGAGCGAGAGCCCCTGCGTGCCCCGCGCCTCCTCGAGCGGCGTCGTGCGCGCGAGCAGCAGCACCTTGGTCGCCACCTGCGCGGTCGAGATCCAGACCTTCTGCCCGGAGACGACGTAGTGGTCGCCCTCGCGCACCGCGCGCGTCTTGAGCTTGAGCGTGTTCAGCCCGACGTTGGGTTCGGTAACCGCGAAGCAGGCCTTGTCGCGCCCCGCGATCAGCGGCGGCAGCCACCGCCGCTTCTGCTCCTCGGTGCCGAAGACGACTGCAGGATGCAGCCCGAAGATATTCATGTGGATGGCGGAAGCACCCGAGAGGCCCGCGCCGGTGGCGGCGATCGTCTGCATCATCAGCGCCGCCTCGGTGATGCCGAGGCCCGCGCCGCCGTGCGCCTCGGGCATCGCGATGCCGAGCCAGCCGGCGTCCGCAAGCGCGCGGTGGAAGTCGTCCGGGAACCCGCCCTCGCGATCCTTGCGCAGCCAGTAGTCGGCGTCGAATGGCGCGCACAGGCGCGCGATCGCCTCGCGGATGCTTTCCTGCTCGGGGGTGAAGGAAAAGTCCATCTCAGGTCTTCGGCCGCACGACCTTCTCCGGCGACTCGCCGTAGGGCGGGGTGTAGATCACCAGCACCTTCGCCGGCGTCTCGCTCGTGACGGTGAAGACGTGCATCGCGTCGGGCGGGAAGTAGCACGCGTCGCCAGGGCCGAGCTCGCACCGCTCGCCGTTGACCTCGGCGAGCGCGGTGCCCTCGAGCATGTAGCAGACCTGCTCGATGCCCGGGTGCGCGTGGGGCAGTGCGCCCTGGCCGCGCTCGACGACTCCGAGCACGACCTCGACGCCCTGCGCACCTACGGTCTCCGGCCCGATCAGCCGGTGGTTCCTGGTGCCGGTGTGGTTCGCCGGGTGATAGTGCGGCACCTCGGCGCCGCGCACGAAATAGCGGTGCTTCATCGTGGGTTCCTCGCGTTCAAGCCGGGCCCGGGGTACGCGCAGCGGGGCGGGCCGGCGCACTGACTACACCTCGAACCGCTTAGCCACTTCCTCCAGCATCACCTCGGTCGCGCCGCCGCCGATCGCGAGCACCCGCGCGTCGCGCACGAGCCGCTCGATCGGGCTCTCGCGCATGTAGCCCATCCCGCCGTGGAACTGCTGGCAGGCGTACATCACCTCGTTCGCGAGCTCGCCGCTGAGCGCCTTCAGGCCGGACACTTCGCGCACGGCGTCGCGCCCCTGGTCGGTGAGCCAGGCGCAATGGTAGAGGAGTTGCCGCGCCGCCTCGACCTTCGCGTCGAGCATCGCGAGCCGCTGCCGGATGGCCTGTTTGTCGAAGAGCGTCGCGCCGAACGCCTTGCGGTTCATGACCCAGTCGAGCGCGAGCCCGAGCGCGGTCTGGCAGTGCCCGACCGCCATCGCCGCGAGCGCGATCCGCTCGGTCTGGAAGTTCCGCATGATCGCGTAGAAGCCGGCGTTCTCCTCGCCCAGCAGGTTGCCCGCCGGGATGCGGCAATCCTCGAACACGAGCTCCGCGGTGTCGGACGAGAGCCAGCCCTGCTTCTTCAGCGCGCGGCCGACGCGGAAGCCCGGCGTGCCCTTCTCGACGATGAAGATCGAGATCCCGCGCGATCCCTTGGCCTCTGGATCGGTCCGTGCCGCGACGAAGAAGAGATCGCCGTGCACCCCGTTGGTGATGAACATCTTGGTGCCGTTCAGCGCCCACGAGTCGCCGTGACGGCGAGCGCGCATGCGGATCGACGCGACGTCGGAGCCCGCGTCGGCCTCGGTGACCGCGACCCCGGTCACCAGCTCGCCGGCGATGATCTTGCGGAGGTACTTCTCGAGCTGTGCCTTCGACCCGGCGCGCACGAGGTGCGGCGAGGCCATGTCGGTGTGGTCCAGCACCGTGATGACGAAGCCGCCGAACGTCGAGCGCGACAACGCCTCCTGGAACGCGACCGCGGTGACGTTGTCCGCCCCGGCGCCGCCATACTCCGGTGGACAGGTGATGCCGAGTAGCCCAAGGCCGCCGAGCTTGCGGATCACCTCGCGCGGAACGTAACCCTGCTCCTCCCACCTCTCGCCGTGCGGCTCGACCTCCTCGGCGAGGAAGCGCGCGACGGTCTTGCGGAGCTCGGCGTGCTCGGGGCGGTCGTAGGCAGTCGGTTGCATGCAGCGACCCTACCGCGCCCTTCAGTCGAACTGGGGTTCGATCGCGATCTCGGTCTTGACCGAGTTGGCGATGAAGCACTTCTCGTGCGCTTTCTCGTGCAGCGCGCGAACCTCCTCCGCCGTCGGCTGCCGGCCGTCGAAGGTCACCGCCGGCTGCAACCGCACGCGCGTGACCGCGAGCTTGCCCTCGGCGTTCTTCTCGAGCGCGCCGACCGCGTTGTCGACGTAGCGATCGACGACGAGCTTCGCCGTGCACGCGATGTGCAGGAACCACAGCATGTGACAGCTCGAGATCGACGCGACGAACGCCTGCTCCGGGTCGACGCCGGGCGAGTGCGGCGCGGTGTCCGGGATGTTGGCGCGCGCCGCCGTGCCCGGGATGCGGATGTCGTCGCCGAAGGCGAGCCAATGTCCGCGGTCGTAGGTCTTGTAGTCGAACTCGGCGCCGAGGCGGCGCCACTCGACGGTGGCATGGTGAAGGGACATCGCGCTACATCCTGAAGACGCCGAACCGCGTCGGCTCGATCGGCGCATTGAGCGCGGTCGAGAGCGCGAGCGCGAGCACGCGCCGGGTGTCCTCCGGGGCGATCACGCCGTCGTCCCACAGCCGCGCGGTGGCGTAGTAGGGGTGACCCTGGCGGTCGTACTGCTCGAGGATCGGCTGCTTGAACGCGGCCTCCTCCTCGGCCGACCACGCACCGCCTCTCCCTTCGATGCCGTCGCGCCGCACCGTCGCGAGCACGCTCGCCGCCTGCTGCCCGCCCATCACGCTGATCCGCGCGTTCGGCCACATCCACAGGAACCGCGGACCGTAGGCGCGGCCGCACATGCCGTAGTTGCCGGCGCCGAACGAGCCGCCGATGATGACCGTGAACTTCGGCACTTTCGCGCACGAGACCGCGGTCACCAGCTTCGCACCGTCCTTCGCGATGCCGGTCGCCTCGTACTTCTTGCCGACCATGAAGCCGGTGATGTTCTGCAGGAAGAGGAGCGGGATCCCGCGCTGCGCGCAGAGCTCGATGAAGTGCGCGCCCTTGAGGGCCGACTCGGAAAAGAGGATGCCGTTGTTGGCGACGATGCCGACCGGATAGCCCCAGATGCGCGCGAAGCCGGTTATCAGCGTCGTGCCGTAGTTCTGCTTGAACTCGTCCAGCTCCGAGCCGTCCACGAGGCGCGCGATCACCTCGCGCACGTCGTACGGCTTGCGGACGTCGTTCGGGATCACGCCGCCGACCTCCTCCGGCGGGTAGAGCGGCTCCCGCGGGTCGGCGAGCGTCACGCCGGGCGCCTTTCCGCGGTTCAGGTTCTTCACGATCCGCCGCGCGATCGCGAGCGCGTGCTGGTCGTTCTGCGCGTAGTGGTCGGCGACGCCCGACTGCCGGGTGTGCACCTCGGCACCGCCGAGCTCCTCGGGCGTCACGACCTCGCCGGTCGCCGCCTTCACCAGCGGCGGACCGCCGAGGAAGATCGTCCCCTGGCCCTTGACGATGATCGTCTCGTCCGACATCGCCGGCACGTACGCGCCGCCGGCGGTGCACGAGCCCATCACGCAGGCGATCTGCGGGATGCCGTCCGCGGACATGTTCGCCTGGTTGTAGAAGATGCGGCCGAAGTGATCGCGGTCGGGGAACACGTCCTCCCACCGCGGCAGATTGGCGCCGCCCGAGTCGACGAGGTAGAGGCACGGCAGCCGGTTCTGCCACGCGATCTCCTGCGCGCGGACGTGCTTCTTGACCGTCATCGGGTAGTAGGTGCCCCCTTTCACCGTCGCGTCGTTCGCGACGATCAGGCACTCCTGACCCGACACGCGCCCGATCCCGGTGATGATCCCGGCGCACGGCGCCTCGTTGTCGTACATGTCGAAGGCGGCGAGCTGCGACAGCTCGAGGAACGGCGACCCGGGGTCGAGGAGCTCGCGCACGCGCTCGCGCGGCAGCAGCTTGCCGCGGCCGACGTGCTTCGCCCGTGCGTTTTCGTCGCCGCCAAGGGAGACCTGCGCCACTTTCCCGCGCAGATCCTGCACCAGCGCGGCCATCGTCGCCGCGTTCGCGCGGAACTCCTCCGAGCGGGCGTTCAGTGCCGACTTGATCGCGGGCATGCCGCGGATTCTAGCAGCGGCGTCCCGCGGACCGGCTCTATACTCGGTTGATGCCGGAGATCGACGTGGTGTGGCCGCTGCTGCTCGCGGCCGTGCGCGCGGGCAGCGCCGAAGCGGTGCTGGCAGCGGCGGCAGCGGATCCGGTGGTTGCCCTCTATCTGCCGCTCTGCGCCGCCCGCGATCGCCCGTTCACGATCGGCCATCTCGCGCAAAGCCTGGACGGGTTCGTCGCGACCCGCCGCGGCGAGTCCCTCTTCATCACCGGCGACGAAAACGTCGTCCACATGCATCGCCTCCGCGCCCTGTGCGATGCGGTCGTGGTCGGCGCGAACACCGTCCTCGCCGACGACTCGCGGCTGACCACGCGGCTCGTACCGGGGCCCAATCCCCTGCGGGTGGTGATCGATCCGCGGCGCCGGCTGCCGGCGAGCCTGCGCCTCTTCAGCGACGGGGCCGCGCCGACGCTCCTCGTCTGCGACGCCGCGCGGGCGCAGTCGGGCGAGCGGTTCGGCGGAGCGGAAGTCGTCGGCCTGCCGGCGCGCGAGGGTCGCCTCGATTACGCGGCGATCCTCGACCTGCTGCACGAACGCGGATGCCGTACCGTGTTCGTCGAGGGCGGCGGCGCGACGGTGTCCGGGTTCCTCGCTGCGGGGCTCCTCGACCGCCTGCAGATCACGGTCGCGCCGGCACTCCTCGGTGACGGCTTGCCCGGGTTGCGCATGCCCGCGGTGCCCCGGCTCGCCGATGCTCCGTCCTTCGCTTATCGCATGCTGCGCATGGGCGACGACGTCCTCTTCGACTGCGACCTGCGCCTCGCTCAACGGGCGGCGCGACGACGCCGTCGCGCGTGAAGAAATGCGTGCGCAGGTCCGCGACTTCGAGGAGCGCGCTCACATCCGCCTCGCGAGCCTCGGATCCAGCGCGTCGCGCAGGCCGTCCCCGAGCAGGTTGACCGCGAGCACGGTGAGCGAAAGGCAGATCCCCGGGAAGATGATCAGATAGCCCGCGATCTGGAAGAGGCTCCTCGCCTCCGCCATGATGTTGCCCCAGCTCGGGATGTTGGGCGGCGTACCCGCGCCGATGAAGGAAAGGATCGCCTCGGTGATCATCGCCGAGGCGCAGACGTAGGTGCCCTGGACGAGGAGCGGCGCCATCGTGTTCGGCAGGATGTGGCGCAGCAGGATGCGCGGCAGCGGCGTCCCCGCAGCGACCGCAGCTTCGACGAAGGGCTGCTCCCGGAGGGTCAGCGCCAGGCTGCGCACGAGGCGCACGACGCGCGGCACCTCCGCGAGCGTGATCGCCGCGATCACGTTGCCGACGCTCGCGCGGGTGAGCGCGATCAGCGAGATGGCGAGCAGCACCGACGGGATCGACATCAGCCCGTCCATCACCCGCATCACGACCGGATCGATCGCGCGCACGAAGCCGGTGACCAGGCCGATGGCGAGCCCGAGCAGCGTGCTGATCAGCGCGACCGCGATGCCGACGGCGAGCGATACGCGCGCGCCGTAGACGACCCGGCTGTAGACGTCGCGTCCGAGCATGTCGGTGCCGAACCAGTGCGCCGCCGAGGGCGCCTTGAGGCGCTGCACGGGCGCCACCGCCTGCGGATCGACCGTGCCGAGCCAGGGCGCGACGAACGCGACGAGGATCAGCACGAGCAGCACCACGCCTCCCGCGACCGCGGTGGGATGGCGCGCCAGGGCGTCCTTGAAGATCCTCAGCATTCAGTAGCGGATGCGGGGGTCGAGGTACAGGTAGCGACAGGTCGACCGCAAGGTTCACGAACACGTACGCCGCGGAAAAGAGCAGCGTCACGCCCTGGATGATCGGGTAGTCGCGGCGCAGGATCGCGTCCACGGTCAGCCGCCCGACGCCCGGGATCGCGAACACCGTCTCGGTGACCACGGCGCCGCTGATGAGGAGCGCGACGCCGATCGCCGACGATCGTCACGATCGGGATCGCGGCGTTCTTGAGCGCGTGGCGGCCGAGCACGCTCGCCTGGTCGAGCCCCTTCGCCTGTGCGGTGCGGATGTAGTCCTGCGCCAGCACCTCCAGCATGCTCGCGCGCGTCATGCGGGCGATGAGCGCCATGTACACCGTGCCGAGCGCGATGCTCGGCAGGACGAGGTGGCGCAACCACTCCCAGAACCCGTCGCGCAGGTTCGCGTAGCCCTGCACCGGCAGCCAGTCGAGCTCGATCGAGAACACCAGGATCAGGATGTACGCGAGCACGAACACCGGCACCGAGAAGCCGAGCACCGAGAACGTCATCACCGCGCGGTCGAGCCAGCTCCCGGCGCGCGCCGCCGCCAGGACGCCGAGCGTCACGGCGATCAGCACTGCGACGAGCAGCGTGCACCCGGTCAGCGCGAGCGTCGGCTCGATGCGCTGGCCGATCAGCTGCGTCACCGGCAGGTTGGTGAATATCGAGGTGCCGAGGTCGCCGTGTGCGAGCGCCCACAGCCAGGCGCCGAAGCGGATGTGGAACGGCTGGTCGAGCCCGAGCTTCTCGCGGATGCGGCGGATGTCGTCGCTCGTCGCCGCGTCGCCGGCGAGGATCGCGGCCGGGTCGCCCGGCGTGAGATACAGCAGCCCGAAGACGACGAACGCGACCACCGCCATGACGGCGACGGTCGCGGCGAGCCGCCTCAGGACATACGCGAGCACCTACGGGAGTTCCGGGCCCCCGGGAAAGCGCCGGGGGCGACGTATTCGTCGTCCCCGCGCCGGCGGGGACCCAGTTCACTTCTTCTCCACGTTCCAGAGCAGATTGATCGGTGCGATGATCAGCCCCGAGACGTTGGAGCGATAGGCCGTCGGCAGGATGAACTGCCCGGTCGGGATGATCGGCACGAACTCGAACGCGCGCCGCTGCACCGCCTCGGCGGCCTTCTTCGAGGCCGCGGCGTCGGTCGCGTTGAACCAGGTCTCGCGCAGCTCCTCCATCTTCGGATCGGTCGGCCAGCCGAACCATGCCTTCTCGCCGGTGCCGCGGATCGGGAAGTTGACCGCGGGATTGACCATGTCGGGGCCGACGAGCCAGGTATGGAAGATGTTCCAGCCGCCCTTGTCCGGCGGCTCCTTCACCGCGCGGCGCGTGATGAGCGTGCCCCAGTCGCCCGCCTGGATCTCGGCGTTGAGGCCGATCTTCTTCAGGTTTTCGAGCGTGATCAGCGACTGCGAGTGCACGATCGGCTGGTCGGTCGCGTCGATGATGACGACCTTCTCGCCCTTGTAGCCGGCTTCCTTGACGAGTTGCTTCGCCCGTTCGAAGTCGCGCTTGCCCTTCAGCGGCTCGGCGCCGGCCTCGGTGGCGAGCGGGGTGCCGCAGGTGAAGTAGGAGTAGCAGGGCTTGCCGTTCTTCGGGTCGCCCGCGATGCCGATCACGTAGTCTTGCTGGTTCACCACGAGCAGCACCGCCTGGCGGATCTTCTCGTTGTTGAACGGCGGGTGCAGGAAGTTGAAGCGGATCATGCCCATCGAGCCGAGCGGGTCGATGTTCTTGACCGTCACCTGCTTGTTCTTCGCGAGCACCGGGATCAGGTCGGGCGGCAGCTGCTCCCAGATGTCGGCCTCGCGGCGTTGAGCGCCGCGGCCGCGGTAGCGAATCCGGGATATAGATCCACTCCACGCGGTCGACCTTCACGACCTTGCCGCCCGAGGCCCACGACGGCGGCTCCTTCCGCGGGACGTAGTCGGTGTTCTTGACGTAGACCACCTTGTTGCCTGGCACCCACTCCGCCTTCACCATCTTGAACGGCCCGGAGCCGGTCGGGTCCTCGATGTTCTTGAAGGCGTCGGTCTTCGCGATCCGCTCGGGCATGATGACAGAGCTGACCCGCCACGTCGAGGTGACCCACGCGGAGGCGCGAGCGGCCTGCAGCGACGTGCGCGCGCCGGCGCTTCGCCCAGTCGCGCAACGCGTCGCCGTCTGCAGGCGCGACCTCGGCGGCGGCCAGCGCCCAGCCGTCGATCAGTGCCGTCTGGAGCGCGGGCGATTCGGGCCCGAGGCTCCAGTCGCTCGGTGCCGTGCGGATCTCGTAGCCGAGCGCGCTCAAAGTACTGACGGCCGCGGCGGCCGCGCCGGGGCCGAGGGCGGCGCCGAAGCCCTTGTCTCCGAGCTGGTGCCGGTTGATCAGTTCGCGCACGCGCTCGTCCCCTTCTTCCGCCGGCGACCAACCGATCCGACCGTCGTAGGTGAGCGCAAAGAGCACATCCGCGCCGCTCTCCGCGCACCGCGCCGCAAGCCGGGCGAGCCAGGGCGCGGAGACGAGGTCGAGAAGGGCCGACGCAGTCACTAGGTGGCGGCCGGCGAGCGGCACCTCGTCGAGCGCGTGCGCGAGGTCGAGCTGCAGGGTCGAGACCCTCGCGCCGGCCGGCGGCGCGAGCGCGTCGAGGAGCCGCGCATCTTGGTCCACCGCGAGCCAGTCCGACGTACGCAGGAGCCGCGGCGCGAGAAACCGGATGTTGCTGCCCGTTCCGCACGCGAGGTCGACGATCCGCCGCGCGCGCGTAGCGAAGGCGTCGGCCAGCGTCACCGATCGCGCCGCCGCATCGGCGGGCTCGCGCAGCGCGAGCCACTCGACGCTGAAACTAGGCATCCGCGACGCCCTCCAGCGCGCGCGCGAGCCGCGAGCAGGACTCCGTCCAAGTCGGCAGCCGGTCGCGCGCCGCCCGCGCGCCCGCCGCGAGGGTTGCGCGCAGCTCCGGCTCGTCGAAGAACCGCGCGAGGGCGGCGCGCAGCGCGATCGGATTGCCGGGCGGGACGAGCAGCCCGGCATCCGGCGGCACCGTCTCCGGCACCGCGCCCGCCCGGGTCGACACGATCGGCAGGCCGCGCGCGAGCGCCTCGGCGAGCGCCATGCCGTAGCCTTCGTGGAGCGTCGCGAGCACGAACGCGTCCGCACGGTCGTAGTAGCGCTCGAGCGCCGTGCGGTCGACCTCGCCTGCGAACCGCACCCGGCTGGCAAGACGCATCCGCGCGATCTGCTGGCGCAGTGCGGCGACCGTCTTCGGCGCGCGGGCCAGGCTGCCCACGCAGGTCAGGCGCCACGGGCGGTCGACGAGCGGTGCGAGCGCTTCGACGAGCACGGCGTGTCCCTTGCGCGGGACGACCGTCGAGACGCAGAGGAGCTCGAGCACGCGCCCGCGCGTGCCGCGCGCGAGGGGCGCGGGGTCGGTGCCCGGCTCGACGACGACGGTCCGCTCGGCCGCGACCCCGTAATCGGCGAGCGCGCGTGCCGTCGCGGCACTGGTCGTGACGACGATGCGCGCGGCGGCGAGAGCGTCTGCCTCCGACGCGCGCAGCGCTTCGGCGTACCCGTTTTCGAGGCCGGTTTCGAGCGCGAGCGGATGGTGCACGAGCGCGATGAGCCGGAGCCGGCGCGCCTCCGCCGCGGCGATCTCGGGCATGGCGCCGAACGCGAGCCCGTCGACGAGGACCCTGGCGCCATCGGGGATGCGCGCGAGCATCGCCCGCGCGTGCGCGAGCGCCGAGGGCGTCGGCACGGGGAAGCTCGCGTCGAGCCCGTGGACCACGACGTTCCAGCCGAGCGCGCGCAGTCCGTCCACGACCTGGCGGTCGTACTCGTACCCGCCGGTGAACGCGCTGGGATCGCCGGGAATGACGAAGTCGAGCTCGGGTGCTTCCACTTCCCCCCGCTCCGGGCTACTCCGGCCTCCCGGCGGTCACAGCTCACCCTCGAACGCGGCCCACGCCGCGTGGGATTCGTGCAGCGTGACCTTCATCCGCGCGAGGCCGCGCGCGGTTTCGCCGAGCCGGCCGGCGCCGATCGCGGCGCGGACCCGGTCGAACACGGCGCGCGCGAGGAACTCGGTCGTCGTGTTCCGTCCGGCGAACGCGGGCTCGTCGTCGAGATTGCGGTAGTTGAGGGCGTCGAGCACGGCGCGGAGCGCGACGGCGGCGCGGCCGATGTCGACCACGACGCCGTCCGCGTCGAGTGCCGGCCGCTGGAACTCCACGTCGACGACGTAGGTCGCACCGTGCAGTCGCTGGGCGTGCCCGAACGCCTCGCCCTTGAAGCTGTGGGCGATCATGAAGTGGTCGCGGACGCACACCGAGTACATTGCGGCTACCTATAGACGATGCGATGGCAGATGGTGTCGCCCGGCGCGGCGGCGAGCCGCGCCAGGACGCGCGGCAGGTCCTCGAAGCGGTCCTCGCCGGTCACGAGCGCGTCGAGCGCCGGATCGGCGAGGAGGCGCAGCGCCAGGTCGAGCCGCCGCTCCCGCGACCAGCGCGCGCGCTGCGCCGGCGCGACGTTCCCGACCTGGGACGATTTCAGCGTGAGCCGCCGCGCGTGAAAGGCGGCGCCGAGCGCGAGCGGCACCGCGCGCGCGCCGAACCAGCTCAGCTCGAGGACGGTCGCCTCGAAGCCGGCCAGCTCGAGGGCAAGCGCCGCGCCGTCGGGCGTGCCGCTCGCGTGGATCACGAGGTCCGCCTCGCGCCGCGCGGCGCCGGGCGGGGCGAAGCCGACGCCGAGCGCGCGGGCGACGGCTGCGCGGTGCGGGTTCGTGTCCACGAGCTCGACCTCGCAGCCCGGCATGCGGCCGGCGAGCCACGCCACGAGGCATCCGAGCGCACCGGCGCCGATCACCGCGATCCGGTCGCCGATCCGCGGATCCGCGTCCCACAGGCCGTTGATCGCGGTCTCCAGGTTCGCCGCGAGCACCGCCCGCGCCGGGGGGAGGCCCGCGGGGAGCGGACGGACGGCCTCGGATGGGACGACATAGCGCGTCTGGTGCGGATGGAGGCAGAACACCCGCTGGCCACGGAGCGCCGGCGGGCCGTCGTCCACCTCGCCGACGCTGATGTACCCGTATTTGACCGGGGCGGGGAAGTCCCCGGCCTGGAACGGCGCGCGCATGCGCTCGTACTCGCCCGGCGGCACCTCGCCGCGGAAGACCAAGGTCTCGGTGCCCCGGCTCAGAGCGCTGTAGAGTGCGCGCACCCGAACCTCCCCGGGCTTGCATCGGACGAGCGGCTCGCTCCGTATCTCCCCCTGGCAGGGCCCGGTTACCCAAAACGCACGCGCGTCGTCCCCAGCAGACATGGCAGCGAAGGATACTAGTTCAACCGGGGCACGCCCGGCGCACCCCGCCGCGGTGGTGATTGCCTTGATGGCGATCGCGCTCGCGGCCGCGGCGACCGTGATCGCGCGCGAGCTCGCGCTCGGACCGCTGTACGTCGCCAAGGCACTGGCGGTTTACGCGCTCGTCGCCGGGCTCGTGCTCGTGAACCTCGGCGCGCACCATCCCTTCGCCCGGTTCGGATCGGCGAACCGGCTCACGCTCGCACGCGCGGCGCTCACGGCCCTCCTCGCGGGGCTGATCGGCGAGCAGGGCGGCGCGTTCGCGGGGTTCGCGTTCGCGCTCGCCATCGTCGCCGCGCTGCTCGACGCGGTCGACGGCCCGGTCGCGCGCGCGACCGGGATGACGAGCGCATTCGGCGCCCGGTTCGACATGGAAACCGATGCCGCGCTGCTCGCCGTGCTCGCCGCGCTTGCCTGGCAGCTCGACAAGGCCGGGCCGTGGGTGCTGGCGTCGGGCCTCGCGCGCTACGCGTTCGTCGCCGCCGGCGCACTCGCGCCGTGGCTGCGCGCGCCGCTGCCGCCGCGCTCCCGGCGCAAGCTGGTCTGCGCGGTGCAGACCGCCGCGCTCGTCACCGTACTCGCGCCGGTGCTCGCACCTCCCGCGACGAGCATCCTCGCGGCGCTTGCGCTCGCGTTGCTGCTATCCTCCTTCGCGGCCGACGTGATCTGGCTGCGCCGGCACTCCGGGGAACCTCGTCCATGATCAAGCTCGTACTGCGGGTCGTTGCGTTCTGCGCGCTGAGCGCTGCCGCCCATGCCCAGCCCGCCCGCTACCAGATCGATCCCGAACACTTCAGCGTGGGGTTCCTGGTCGAACATCTCGGCTACGCGAAGGTGCTCGGGATCTTTCAGAAGGCCTCCGGCACCTACGCGTTCGACGAGAAGAACGGCGCGCTCTCGGACGTGCGCCTGGTGATCGACGCGGACAGCATCTACACCGCGCATCGCAAGCGCGACAACCATCTGCGGAGCCCCGACTTCCTCAACGCCGGCGAGTTCCGCGAGATCGTCTTCAAGGGTGCGACGGCGAAGCGCACCGGCGAGCGCACGTTCGTGGTGGAGGGTCAGCTCGAGATGATCGGGAAGATGCAACCGGTGACGCTGAACGTCACCTGGAACAAGAGCGGGAAGTACGAGCTGCCCGGCACCGACGCCTACGTGATGGGCGCTTCGGCGCGCGGGAGCTTCAAGCGCAGCGCCTTCGGCATGAGCTACGGCCTCGCCAACGGCTGGGTCGGCGACACGGTCGAGCTGATCGTCGAGTTCGAAGCGAAGCGGATATAGGGTGATGCGCATCCGCCTCTGGCTCGGCTGGGCGGCGCTCGCCGCCGCGCTCGCGCTCCTCAACTTCGCGCTCACCTTCGCCAACCTCTGGCCGACGCCCTGGATCCGGCCGCAGGCGGCGGCGTCGATCGAGCTCGCCGTCGCGGTGCTTCTCGTCGCAGTCGCGGTGTGGCGCCGCGGGCCGCTGTCGCCGCGCGCGCTCGGGCTGCTCTCGGGAGCGTTCGTCGTCCTCGCGCTCACCCGGTACGCCGAGGTGATGGCGCGCGAGCTGTACGGCCGGCCGATCAACCTCTACTACGATCTGCCGCACGTGCCGCGCGTGGTCGCGATGTTCGCGGAGGCGACGCCACCCTGGGTGCTCGTGGCGGCAAGCGCCGGCGTCGCGCTCGGGCTCGTCGTGCTGTTCGGCATCGGGCACTGGGCTTGGGGTCGCGTCGGGCTGGCGCTCGCCGCGCCGCGATCGCGCAACGTGCTCGCCGCTGCGGCACTCGCGGTGATCGTGGTCTATCCGTTCGTGCCGGGGTCGTTTCCCGCACCGGTCATTGCGAGCTACGCGCGCCAGGCGGTGCTCGCCGCGCACGTTCTCCGCGGCGGCGGCGCGGGCCTGCCCGAGAGCCCGCCGCTCGCCTCGGATCTCGGGCGGGTCCGCGGCGCGGACGTCTTCGTCGTCTTCCTCGAGTCGTACGGCGCGGCGACCTTCGACCGCCCCGAGCACTCGGCGCGGCTCGCGCCAAGCCGCGATGCGCTGGCCGCCGCGGCCGCGGCAACCGGACGCGCCATCGTGTCGGCGTTCGTCGAGTCGCCCACGTTCGGCGGTGCGTCGTGGCTCGCGCACGCGAGCCTGCTTTCCGGCGTCGAGGTGCGCGACGGCGACGCGTACAACACGCTCGTGACCCAGCGCCGCCGGAGCCTGGTTCGCACCTTCGCCGACCGCGGCTACCGCACCGTCGCGCTCATGCCGGGGCTCCGCCAGGACTGGCGCGAGGGCGAATGGTTCTACGGCTTCGATGCGATCTACGGCGCCGAGCGGCTCGATTACCGCGGTCCGGAGTTCGGGTGGTGGCGGATCCCGGACCAGTACGCGCTCGCGAAATTCGACCGGCTCGAGGTCGCGCCGCACCCGCGCCGGCCGCTGTTCGTGTTCTTCCCGACGATCACCAGCCACGCCCCGTTCCGGCCGGTGCCGCCGTACCAGCCCGATTGGCAGCGCCTCCTCGGACCGCGGCCCTACGACCCCGACGTCGAAGCGGCCCTGCGCGCGTACCGCGCGGAATGGAAGAACCTCGATCCGGCGTACGCCGACGCGGTGAGCTACGCGCTCGAATGGTTGGGCGGCTACCTGCGCGAGCAGCGCGGCGCGGAGTTGGTCCTCGTCGTCCTCGGCGACCACCAGCCGCCCGTCGGCGTCGCCGGCGAGCAGCCGTCGTGGGAGGTGCCGGTGCACGTGATCGCACGGCCCGGGCCGCTGCTCGATGCGCTGATGGCGGACGGATTCGTCGCGGGGCCCGCGCCGCGCCGCCCCGGCATCGGCGGAATGGTCGACCTCACGCGGCTCCTCGTGCGCGCGTTCGGCTCAAGTCCCGAGCCGGGCGTAGACGTCGCCCGAGCCCGCCGCCCGCCCGCGCAGCACCGCCCGGATCGCATCGGGCTCTAGCCAGCGCGGCGCGGCGAGCCGTTGCCGCTCGCCGACCGACCAGTTGTACTCGTAGCGCCCGAGCGCCGCGAGCCGGTCGACGCACGCGAGCGCGAGCTCGCGCGCCGCGGCGAGATACTCGAACGAGAGCGCCGCGACCGGCGTCGACAGTCCGGCGAGCGCTTCACCTTCCGAACCCTCGACGTCGAGCTTGACGAAGTCCGGGCGGCCGTACGCGGCGACGAGGGCGTCGAGCGTCGTCACCGGGACGCGGGCGCCGGGCGACCACGACACGCCGCGGAACGACGGGTCCGTTCCCACCCGGCGCACCCAGTCGGCGGAGAGCGTGGTGACCGTCGGCGTGCGCTCCGACACGAGGAGCCGCGCCTCGCCCGGCGCGGCGCCGACTGCCGCCTCGAGGATCGCGACCTGCGGGTCGCGCCCGTAGAGCGCACGGAGGAGGCGCGCGAAGTCGGGCTGCGGCTCGACCGCGACCACCCGCGCGCCCAGCCGCCGGAATGCGCGGACGCGGTTGCCCGCGTGCGCGCCGACGTCGAACGCGAGCCCGCCGGGAGCGAGGAACGGTGCATAGAGCCGCGCGAGCCGGCGGGCGCGGAAGGGGATGCCGTGGTAGAGGACGAGCGAGCGGGTGAGACCGGCGATGCGGCCGAGCTTGCCCATTGTCCGCAGCGGAATCCCGCGCTCACTCCGCGCGGATGTTCGCGCCCTTGATCACCCGGGCCCAGCGCTCGCCGTCGGCGTCGATCGCCTGGGCGAGCTGGGTCGCGGACAGCCACACCGGATCCAGCCCGATCGACGACAGCCGCTCGCGCACGGCGGGATCGGCGTAGACCTTTTCCAGCTCGTCCTGGAGGAACTGGACCACGGCGGCGGGCGTGCGTGCCGGGGCGAAGACCGCGTACCAGTTGGAGAGCACCACGCCCGGGTAGGTGGCCGACAGCGGGGCGACCCCGGGCGCGAGCGGCGACGGCTTGGTGCCGGTAACGCCGAGCGCGCGCAGCTTCCCCGCCTTAACGTGCGGCAGGCCGACCGGGATCGGGCCGCAGAACATCGAGACCTCGCCGGCTAGGGCGGCGTTCATCGCCGGAGCGGCGCCCTTGTAGGGGACATGGGTCAGGTCGATGCCGGCGCCCATCTTCACCAGCTCGCCGCACACGTGGCCGGGCGATGCGTTGCCCGCCGACGCGAAGGTGAGCGCGCCCGGACGCGCCTTCGCGGCCGCGACGAGCTCCGCGAGCGACTGGATCCCGGTCGAAGGATGCACGACCAGCATGTTCGCGCCCTCGCTTACGGCGGCCACCGGCACAAGGTCGCGCTTGGGGTCGTACGGCGGCTTGAAGAGGGCGGGCGCCATCACGATCGGCAGGTCGACCGTGAAGAGCAGGGTGTAACCGTCGGGCGCCGACTTCACCACCGCATCGACGCCGATGGTGCCGGTGGCGCCCACCCGGTTCTCCACGATGACCGCTTTGCCCCAGCGCTCGGCGAGCTTCTGCGCGTACAGCCGGGCGAGGACGTCGGCCGGCCCGCCGGCGGGGAACGGCATGACGAATCGCACCGGTTTGGACGGATAGGCGTCCTGCGCCGCAGCCGGCCACGCGAGCGCGGCCACGAGCATCCAAGGCACGAACCGCTGCAGCATGCTGATCTCCCGGTGTCTTCTGGTCCGACGGCGGCCTTATAGCACGCAGCGCGCGGCGCCCTTAGAATCGCGGTTCCCCGACTACGTGCGTCCCGGTTCCCGGAGCTTTCCGATGTCAGCCCCCACCCCAGCCAAGCCGAGAGGGAGCCGCGTCGCCTGCTCGCTGCGGTCCGCCGACGGCGCGAACGGCGTGTTCTCGGTGTATCCGGGCACCGAGCCGAAGACCCTCGCGAGCAAGGACGAGATCAAGTGGGACAAGACGCCGACCGGGCCGGTGGTGCAGGGCGTCTTCACGATCATCGGCGAAATGGGGATGACGGGGCAGGTGATCCTGCTCGACCAGGCGAAGTGGGATGCGCTGCAGAAGTCCAAGCTGATTTCGCATTTCTTCATCGCGTTGCTCTGGGGCGGCACGCCGCTCAAGATCGTCGACGACGCGGTGATGATGTCGAAGCGGGGAACCTGAACCCGGCGCCGGAAGGCGCGCGGCCTAGGGTTCGTTCGGCCGCTCGGTGACGTAGACCGTGCCGGTGAAGGTCGAGACGAGCGCGCCGTCCTGGCGCGTGACGTCGATGCGATAGACGCCGAGCTTCCGGGTGCGGGAGGTCTCGACGGCGGTCGCGGTCAGCGTGTCTCCCGGCTTCACCGCAAGCTGATAGGTGATGTGCGCGTCGATCGCGGCGGCGATCACGCCGTGCGAGTTCGAGGCGAGCCCGAAAGCGGCGTCGGCGAGCGCGAACGTCACCCCGCCGTGGCAGGTGCCGTTGAAGTTGAGGTGATGCTCGCGGACCGCGAGCGACGTCACCGCCCGTCCCGGCCCGCCGGCGACGCACTCCATTCCGAGCAAACGCATGAGCGGGTCGCGCGCGGCGAGATGCTCGATGCGGAGCGCGGCCTCGTCCTTCGCTTCCATTCGCTACTCCCGGTAGGACGGATCGACGCGGTCGAGCATCCGCAGCAGTGCCGGCCATTCCAGCATGCCGTAGCCGGTGCCCGACTTCTGCGCGTCGCGCTTGAGATGCGGGTTCGTGTCGCCTTCGTTGTCGAGCGTGATCTCGGCCCCGGAGAGCGCCGCTGCGGTGCCCTCGACCACGTCGGGCGGCGCCGTGTGCAGCGGCCGGTTGCAGCCGAGGATGTCGACCTGGATGCGGCACGCGCTCTCGAGCCAGTAGATCAGGTTGAATGCCTGAGGGATGCTCGGGCCGCACGCGAGGAGACCGTGGTTGTGCAGGATCATCGCGTTGCGGTCACCGAGATCGCGCACCAGGCGCTCCTTCTCGCCGCGGTTGAACGCCGGGCCTTCGTAGTCGTGATACGCGAGGTGGCCGTGGAAGCGCATGGCCGTCTGGGAGAGCGGCATCAGGCCTTCCGCGAGCGCGCTCACGGCGGTCCCTGCCCGGGTGTGCGTGTGGATCACGCACACCACGTCCTCGCGCGCCTCGTGCACCGCGCTGTGGATGATGTAGCCGGCCGCGTTCACCGAGTAGTCGAGGCCGTCCGGCTTCGCGATCACGTTGCCGGCGAGATCGACCTTGATCAGGCTGGAGGCGGTGATCTCCTCGTAGAGCATCCCGTAGGCGTTGATCAGGATGTGGTGCTCCGGCCCGGGGATGCGCGCGGTGATGTGGTTGTAGACGAGGTCGGTCATGCCGTAGCGCGCGACCAGCCGGTAGCATGCGGCGAGGTCGACGCGCATGTCCCATTCGGCCGCGCTCACGCGGTCGCGCATCGAGGGGGTGCGGAGCGGCAGGATGCTAGCCATCATTGCCTCCTTCGTCGTCGAAGCCTTCGAATCGCGCAAAGCCCGACACCGGCTCGCGTTCGGTGACGAGGCGGTTCTCGATCGCGTCCGGATCGGCGTAGCCGAGCGCCATGCCGCACACGACCTGTTCGTTTCCGGGCAGGCCGAGCGCTTCCGCAACCTGCTGCGGGAACTCCATCCATGACGCCTGCGGGCAGGTATCCAGCCCGCGCGCCCGGGCGGCGATCATCACGTTCTCGAGGAACATCCCGTAGTCGAGCCAGCTGCCGGTCTCGAGCTCGCGGTCGATCGTGAAGACGAGCCCCACCGGCGCGTCGAAGAAGACATAGTTGCGCCGGTGCTGGGCGTGCGACTTCTCCTTGTCGCCGCGGCCGATGCCGAGCAGGCCGTAGAGGTCCCAGCCGATCTTGCGGCGACGGGCGAGGTAGGGGTCGAACCACTTCGTCGGGTAGTAGTCGAATTCGCGCGTCGAGGCGCCGGCATCGAACGCCGCGGCGATCGCGCGCGTGAACCGCGCCTTCGCTTCCCCGGCGAGCGCGTACACCTTCCACGGCTGGGTGTTGGTGCCGCTCGGCGCGCGGGCGGCGACGGCGAGGATCCGCTCGACGGTCGCGCGCGGCACGGCCCGCGGCAGGAACGCGCGCACCGAACGCCGCGTCGTGATCGCACGGTCGACGGCGGCGACGTCGTCGATCGTCGCCGGCGCCTGCGCGCGCAGCCGCCGCCCGCGTCCGGCGAACGCGGCGTGCGCTTCGACGGCATCGGCGAGCGCGGCGACGCCCTCGCCGGTGGTCGCAGTCGTGCGCACGACCGCGACCTCCCACGCCCCGCGGCGCCGCAGCTTGAGCATCTCGCGCAAGGCGCGCTCGGTGTCGGCCGCGAGCGGCGAATCGCCGCGGTTCACGACCAGGATGTCGGCGATCTCGAGCACGCCGGCCTTGATCGCCTGGATGTCGTCGCCGAGCCCGGGCGCGCAGACGACGATGCGCGTATCGGCGAGCTCGCGCACCTCCACCTCCGACTGGCCGGTGCCGACGGTCTCGACGACGATCGGGTCGTAGCCCGCCGCATCGAGGACGTCGACGATCCGACCGGTCGCCCGCGACACACCGCCGAGATGCCCGCGCGAGGCGACCGACCGGATGAACACGCGGTCGTCGTCGCCATGCCTGCCCATCCGCACGCGGTCGCCGAGCACCGCACCGCCCGATACCGGACTCGACGGATCCACCGCGACCACGCCGACGCGGCGACCGCGGCGGAGGCACTCGCCGAGGAGCCGATCGATCAGCGTCGACTTGCCCACGCCCGGCGTGCCGGTGATGCCGACGACGTGCGCGCGGCCGGTGTGCTGCAACAGGGCTTCGCGCAGGGTCGCGCCCGCCGCCGACTCGCTCTCGACCGCGGTGATCGCGCGCGCGATCGAGCGCCGGTCGCCGGCCAGGATCGGCGCGACGAGCGGATGCCCGGGAGCGTTCATGCGAGCGCCGCGCCGAGCCGTCCGGCGACGTCCGCGGAGAAGGGCACCGCGCGCCGCGTGTCCGTATCGAGGTGCGCCGCGGTGATCGTGGTCGAGGCGACCTCCTCGCCGGTCTCGACGTCGTACATCCGGTGGGTGAAGCGGATGACCTTCGCCTTCACCTCCTCGACTTCGGAGGCGACCCGGATCAGGGCACCCGCGAGCAGCTCGCGCTTGTAGTAGGTGTGCTGCTCGAGCGCTGCCATGCCGCGGTGGTTGTCGCGGAGGAACGAGCCGGTGAGGCCGAAATTGGCGAGCAGCTGCCAGCTCGCCTCGTCGAAGCGGGCGATGTAGAACTGCACGTTCATGTGCCCGACGTGGTCGAGCTGCCACGGGTACACCGTGCCGCGCGCGGTTTCGAACTGTTTCCCCATCCGCGGACTCAGACGATCGCCTGCACGTGGCCGAACCCGAGCTCGCGGCGGAGCCGGGCGCAGATCTCGCCGTGCGTGCAGCCGGCTTCCGCTGCGGCGACCACCCGCTCGAAGACGTTCGCGTTGGGCGCCTGGGCCGCGGCGGCGAGCGCGTCGAGGGCGCGCGCGACCGTGCCTTGCGAGCGGGCCGCCTTCCACGTCCTGAACGATTCGATGTGCGCGCGCATGACCGCGGGGTCGGGGCGCGCGAGCGGCCGGCGATCGCCGGCTTCCTCGTCGACCTGGTAGCGGTTCACGCCGACGATCGTCTGCTCGCCCGCGTCGACCTTCGCCTGGAACCGCCGCGCCGACTCGCCGATCATCCGCTGCACGAGACCCGACTCGACCGCGCGATACATCCCGCCCGCGTCCTCCACGATCCGCATGATGCGGAGGATCTCGGCCTCCATCTGGTCGGTGAGCCGCTCGACGTAGAAGCTGCCGCCGAGCGGGTCGATGACGTCGGTCAGGTGTGCCTCCTCGCGCAGGATGTTCTGCGTGGCGACCGCGATCCGCGCGCCGGCGTCGGTCGGCGTCGAGAGCGCCTCGTCGTAGGAGTCGGTGTGCAGCGACTGGAGCCCGCCGAAGATGCCGGCCATCGCCTGCACCGCGACGCGCGCCACGTTGTTCAGCGGCTGCTGCCGGGTGAGGTCGACGCCGGAGGTCTGGGCGTGGAACTTGAAGCGCCACGAGCGCGGATCCTTCGCGCCGAAGCGCTCGCGCGCGATCCGCGCCCAGATGCGGCGGCCGGCGCGGAACTTCGCGATCTCCTCGAAGAACGAGATCGAGATGTCGAAGAAGAACGTGAAGCGCGGCAGGAACGAGTCGGGATCCATGCCGCGCGCGACGCAGTCGTCGGCGTTCTGGACCGCGGTCGAGAGCGTGAACGCCATCGCCTCGGCCGGCGTCGCGCCGCCCTGCTGCATGTGCTGGCCGACGACCGACATCGGGTTCCACCGCGGGACGTGGCGGTTGCAGAACTCGATGTGGTCGGCGAGGATCCGCCGCGCCCCGGGCAGCGCGATGCGGAAGAACATGTGGTTCGCGACGTAGTGGGAGAGGTAGTCGCTCTGGTTGGACGTGCCGGCGATCGCGCGCCACGGCACGCCCCGCTTCTTCGCCGTCGCGAGCAGGAACGCGAGCAGCGTGAACGGGCTCGGGTCGTTCATCGCGCAGCTCGTCGCGGCGATGTCGACGCCTTCGAGCGCGCGGTCCATGTGCGCCGCGCTGTTCACCACCGTGCCGCAGGTGCCGAGCAGCTCCTCGTGGACTTCGTCCATGTCGTAGCCGCGGAACACCGAGTTGCAGGGGATCAGCGAGACCGCGGTCGCGCCATGCGAGATGATGTCGAGCAGGCGCGCGTTGTAGTCGGCCGGCGTGCCGAGCCCGATCAGCTGTCGCTGAGTCCAGGTGCGGCCGCGATGCATCGTGGCGTAGATGCCGCGGGTGTAGGGCGGCTGGCCGGGAAATCCGAGCGCCTCGTCGTAGTGCGACGACGTCCCAGTCGCGCGGCGTGTACAGCGGCTCGATCGGGATGCCGGAGCGGTTGACGACCGGGCGATCGTCACCGATCTGCGCGGCGTACTCCGCCTTCCACTCGCTCGCCCCCTTGTCGAAGGGGGTGGCCGAAGGCGGGGGGATTTCTCGGGGCTTGTTCATGTCTCGCTCCTACGCTGCCGTGCGTGCGGCGCGCGCTTTCGCCGCCGCTTCGCGGATGAACTGGGCGATCTCCTCCAGCGACGCGCCGGGGTGGAATACCCGCGCCACGCCGCTCTCGACGAGCGCGCGCTCGTCCTCGTCCGGCACGATCCCGCCGACGATCACCGCGATCTCGCCCAGCCCGCGGCACGCAGCGCCGACATCAGCTTCGGCACGATCAGGTGATCGGTCGCGAGCGAGGAGACGCCGATCACGTCGACGTCCTCCTCCATCGCGAGCTTCACGACCGCGCCGATCTCCTGCCACGGCGGGGTGTAGATCACTTCCATTCCGGCGTCGCGCAGATAGGCCGCGACGACGCGGCTGCCGCGGTCGTGGCCGTCGAAGCCGATCTTGGTGACAAGGACCTTGGGGCGGATATCGGCGCTCATGTGGGCTGGAGTTGCTGGTCGCGCAGCAGTCCGACGAAGCGCCGGGCGATCGCGCGGGGGTTGTCCCGTCCGGGGTGGTACCAGGTCTGCGACCAGTTGAGGGCGCCGAGCAGCATCAGCCTCAGGGTCCGCCGGTCGGTTCCGCGCGCGAGCGGCAGCGCCTGCACGAGCTCGACGAAGAGCCGCTCGTAGTCGTCACGGAGCTTCACCAGCTCGCCCTCGACCGAGGGCGCGTCCGCGGGCCGCACGCGGATGACGACCTGCGCGTAGTCGCTCTCCTGCAGCAGCGCCTCGAGATGCGCGATCGCCGCGGCCTCGAGGCGCTCCCACGGATCGCGCTTGCCGGCGATCGCCGCGCTCACCGCCTCGGAGATTCGCCGCACGCCCTCTGCGTACACCGCGGCGAGCAGCGCCTCCTTGGTCGCGAAGTGGTAGTAGAGCGAGCCGGGCAGCATGTCCACCGCGCCCACGATGTCGCGGATCGAGGTGCCGTGGAACCCGCGCGCGCTGAAGAGCCGCGCCGCCTCGTCGAGGATCAGCGGCAGGCGGTTGTCGGCGCGGGGCGCGCGGGCAGGGCGGGCGGCGGGCATGGCTCTAAACCAAACGAGTGTTTGTTTTGTACCACGACCGGGCGCGTCCGGTCAATCCGTCGGGCTTTGAACCGGTCGCAAATTGCGACCGGTCTCTGGCTGCGGCTCCGGATCGCCAGCGAGCCACGTATCGCTCGCATATTCCGGGACTTTCGCGTACAGTCCGCCCCTCGCTGCAACGCAGCATCTCGTCCCCGACCTTCCTCGCAGGGCCCGTCGAAAGATTTCCTTTCGGTTTGGCATGGCGGCTTCCGGTTGGCGCCGAAACACGAAAGGAAATCCATGAGCTTCGCTACGCTCGGCCTGCATTCGTCGTTGCTCGAAACGCTGGCCGCCCTCGGCTACAGCGCACCTACGCCCGTCCAGTCCGCCGCGATCCCCGCGGCGCTCGCCGGCGCCGATCTCCTCGTCTCGTCGCAGACCGGCAGCGGCAAGACCGCCGCGTTCATGCTGCCGTCCCTGCACCGGCTGTGGTCCACGCCGCCGGCGAAACCGGCCACCGCCCGCAGCAATGGCCCGCGGATCCTCGTGCTCGCACCGACCCGTGAGCTTGCGCTGCAGGTGGAGAAGGCCGCGCGCACCTACGGCGAGGGTCAGCGCCTGCGCACCGCCTGCCTGGTCGGCGGCATGCCGTACGGGCTGCAGCTGAAGCAGCTGTCGCGGCCAGTCGACATCGTGATCGCGACGCCCGGCCGCCTGAAGGATCACCTCGACCGCGGTCGGATCGACCTCGGGCGCGTCGAGATCCTCGTGCTGGACGAGGCCGACCGCATGCTCGACATGGGGTTCACCGAAGACATCGACGCGATCGTCGCGCGCACGCCGGGGACGCGCCAGACGCTGCTGTTCTCGGCGACGCTCGACGGCGTCGTCGGACGCCTCGCGCAGCGCGTGACGCGCGCGCCGCGGCGCATCGACATCGCCGAGGCGCGGGCGCCCGGAGGGAAGATCGACCAGCGCGCGCTGTTCGCGGACGACCTATCGCACAAGACGCGCTTGCTCGATGCGCTGCTGCGCGACACCGAGCTCAAGCAGGCGGTGGTGTTCACGGCCACCAAGCGCGGCGCGGAGGACCTCTCCGGCGCGCTGCAGGAGCAGGGCTTCTCGGCCGGGGCGCTGCACGGCGACATGCGCCAGCGGGAGCGCACCCTCATGCTCCAACGCCTGCGCGACGGGCATATGCGCGTCCTGGTGGCGACCGACGTCGCGGCGCGCGGCATCGACGTGCCCGGCATCAGCCACGTCATCAACTTCGACGCGCCGCGCCAGGCCGAGGATTACCTGCATCGAATCGGCCGCACCGGCCGGGCGGGCCGGCCCGGCGTCGCCGTGACGCTGCTCGCGCACCGCGAGAAGCACCTGATGCGCAGCATCGAGCGGTACACGGGCGCAGCGCTCCGCGTCGGGGTCATTTCGGGCCTCGAGCCCAGCGCGCGCGCCGAGCGCGGCGCGCGTCCGGCCCCCGGACGGAACAGTCGCGGCCCGGACCGGCGCCCCGAGTGGAAGCGTAGCGAGCGGCCGGCGAACGGCCGGCGGCAGGATCGAAGTTGAAGCGAGGCCGGCAGCGGCCCGCTGCGAGCCTGTCGCGAGTCTGTGCCTACGTGCTCGACCAGTCGAGCTTGAACTCCAGCGCGGGCGGCGTCCACGAGGTCATCGCGTCGAGCAGCGCTTCCGCGTCCGGCGCGGCAACGACGAGCCCGCGATGGGGTGCCTTGAGGAGGCCCTCCGCGACCGCGCGGTCGAACTGCCCGAGCAGGCCGTCGAAGTAGCCGTCCACGTTCACCACGCCGCACGGCTTGCGGTGGATGCCGAGCTGCGCCCAGGTGATCATCTCGCAGATTTCCTCGAACGTGCCGTAGCCGCCCGGGAGCGCGATGAAGCCCTCGGCGAGCTCGGCCATCCGCGCCTTCCGCTCGTGCATCGACTTCACGACGATCAGCTCGCTGAGGTCGGCACCTTCATAAGCGAGCTCCTTCCTCTGCAGCGCCGCCGGGATCACGCCGACCACGCGGCCGCCCGCGCCGCGCGCGGCCGCGGACACTGCCCCCATCAGGCCGACGCGCCCGCCGCCGAAGACGAGCGTGATGCCGCGGCGCGCGAGCGCCTCGCCCATCGCGCGCGCCGTCTCGGCGAGCAGCGGGCGATTGCCCGTGTTCGCCCCGCAGAAGACGCAGACCGACTTCAGAACCCCCCCGTCGCGAGCCATTTCTCGATCTGGTCGAACCGGTCCACGCCCCAGAACGGCTCGCCGTCGATCACGACGTAGGGCGAGCCGAACGCGCCGATGGCGAGCGCCTTGTCGACCGCGGCTTTCGTCAGGTCCTTCACCGTCTGGTCGTTGATGCCGGCGCGCACCTCCTCCGCCGGCAACCCGCTCTTCGCGGCGACCGCGATCGTGTTGTCGGCGCTCGAGATGTCGACGTCCTCGAGGAAGTAGGCGGCGTAGAGCGCGCGCGCGAGGTCCTTCGCGCGCTTCGGGTCCCTGGCGTTCAGCCAGTAGAACGCCCGCGTCGGCGCGACCGAGGCGATCGGGAAGTTCGTGGGGTGCCGGTAGGGCACGCCGTGAAAGCGCGCGCTGCGCAGGAAGTCGTGCTTCGCGTAGTCGCCCTTGATCGGAATCGAGGGCAGCGGCTGCTGGCCGGTGGCCTTGAACGCGACGCCGAGCAGGAACGGGCGCCAGACCGCCTCGCGGCCGTGCTTCGCGGCGAGCGCGTCGATCTTGTGGCTCGCGACGTAGCCGTAGGGCGACGAGAAATCGAAGTAGAAATCGACCGCGGCGGACATGCGGGGCCTCCTCGTTGTCGCGGCCGATCGACCGCCAACCGCGCGCTTTGCGTCCACGCTGCAACCCGCGCACCGTACCACACGGGTGCGAAGCCAGCCGCGTGCGCTCACGCTCGCCGGCCGCGGGGTCTGGTACGCTCGCCACCCGGCCCCGCTGCCGGAGAGAAACCAGCCGCAGACATGCTTGGGAAATTGCTCGCCAGCCTCTTCGGGAAGGCCGGAGGAGGCACCGGGACCGCGCCCGACGAGCGCGCGGCGCGACGCGCCATCGAAGCATACGTCGCCTCCCACCCTGTCCGAAAGCTGCATCTCGGCGCCGGACCGGGCAGCCCGCCGGGCTGGCTGAGCACCGACGTGACGCCGCTCGCGGAGACGGTCGTCCATCTGGACGCGACCGAGGCGTTCCCGATCGCCGACCGGACGTTCGACTACGTTTTCAGCGAGCACATGATCGAGCACGTCCCATGGCAATCGGGGCGCGCCATGCTGCAGGAGTGCAATCGCATCCTGAAGCCGGGCGGCACGCTCCGCGTCGCCACGCCGGATCTCGCGGTGCTGCTGGGGTTGTATGGCGGACAGCGGGATCCGGCCGGCGAGCGGTACATCCGCTGGATCGTCGACCGATGCATGGCCGAGCCGCGCGCCTACAAGGCGGCGTTCGTGATCAACAACGCGTTCCGCAGCTGGGGCCACCAGTTCCTGTACGACGCCGAGCTGCTCGAGATGGCGCTGCGCGAGGCGGGCTTCATCGGCATCCGGCGCTGCGCCTACGGCGCGTCGGCCGACGTGAACCTGCGCGGGATCGAATCGCACGGGCGCAACGTCGGCGACCAGGAGATCGCCGCGTTCGAGACGATGGTCTTCGAGGCGGACCGGCCGTCCGATCAGCAGGCCACGTAGTCGCGCACGCGCGCCGAGAAGAACCACCGCAGGAGAAACGACGGCAGCCGGTACTGGGGGAACGACCGCGAGATGTTGCCCTCGTGCAGGATGTGGAGGCAGAGGCCGCGGCGGTCCTTGAAGTGAAGGAGCCGGAACGCCTTGTCGGCCGCCACCGCGAACGGGGTGTCCTCGTTCCAGTGCGCGTCGTCGCTGAACGGGATCGCCTCCCACACCTTCTTCCGGAAGACGTAGGAAAACCCGTACCCGAGGTGGTTGTTCGCGACCGCAGGGTCCGTGCTGGCGCGCACGACGATGACCGTCGGCGGCCCCTCCTGCGGTGACCACCGGTGGTGCCGCCCTTCCTTGACCGTCAGGTCCCAGTAGCCGAAGGACCGGTAGGGCACCGAGTAGAGGAACCAGCCGGACAGCTTGACGAGATCGAAGCCCTCGTTCAGGCGCGCCACCATGCGCGCGACGTATCGCGGCGAGTAGTAGTCGTCGTCGTCGAACTGCACGATGATGTCGCCGGCCGCCTCGGCGATCAGGCGGTTGCGCTTGCGGCCGATCGAGAAACGCTCGCCGGAGTGGTGGTATCTGATGCGCGGATCGCTCAGGGCGCGCAGGTACGCAGACGGCGCCGGGCTGTCGTCCAGCACCAGCCATTCGAGATCGGGATAGGTCTGCGAGAGGAAGCAACGATGCGCGAGCGGCAGGAATCTCTCGCGGTTGAACGTGGGCGTGATGATGCTGACCTTGGGCGCTCCCATCTTCGACGATTCCCGCGCCCCCGCCCCGGCACGAGCGTCCGGGGCGCCCGGCGTCCGTGGCGGGCTCAGGGTCCTTCCGCGGCGATGGTCCGCCCGATCACGAGCCGCTGGATGTCGCTCGCGCCCTCGTAGATCTGGCAGACGCGCACGTCGCGGTAGATGCGCTCCACCGGGAAGTCGTCGACGTAGCCCGCCCCGCCGTGGATCTGGATCGCGTCCGAGCAGACGCTCTCCGCCATCTCGCTCGCGAAGAGCTTCGCCATCGACGCCTCCTTTAGGCATGGCTGCTTCGCGTCGCGGAGCGCCGCCGCGTGCAGCACCATCTGCCGCGCGACCTCGATCTTCGTCGCCATGTCGGCGAGCCGGAAAGTCACCGCCTGGTGCTCGATGATCGGCTTGCCGAAGGTCTCGCGGGTGCGCGCGTAGGCGACCGCCGCCTCGTACGCGGCGCGCGCCATCCCGACCGCCTGCGCGCCGACGCCGATCCGGCCGCCCTCGAGGTTGGAAAGCGCGATGCGGTAGCCCTCGCCTTCGGCGCCGAGGATGTTCTCGCGGGGGATGCGGCAGGCCTCGAACGCCACCTGCGCGGTGTCGGAGGCGCGCTGGCCGAGCTTGTGCTCGAGCCGGTTCACGACGTAGCCCTTGGCGTCGGTCGGCACGATGAACGCGCTGATCCCCCGCTTTCCGGCCTTGCGGTCGGTCACCGCGAACACGATCGCGACGTCGGCGTTCTTGCCGGTGGTGATGAACTGCTTGACGCCGCTCAGCACCCACTCGTCGCCGACCAGGTCGGCGCGGGTGCGGATCGCGGCGGCGTCCGAGCCGGTGTGCGGCTCGGTGAGGCAGAAGCAGCCGAGCAGCTCGCCGCGCGCGAGCTGCGGCAGCCACCAGTCCTTCTGCGCCTCGCGGCCGAAGTTGAGGATCGGGCCGCAGACGACCGAATTCTGCACCGCGACGATCGTCGAGCAGGACCCGTCGCCGGCGGCGATCTCCTCGAGCGCGATCGCGAGCGAGACGTGGTCGAGGCCGGCGCCGCCCAGCCGCTCGGGCACGCAGACGCCGAAGAGCCCGAGCGGGCCCATCTCCTTCAGCGCCTCGCGCGGGAACGCCGATTTGCGGTCCCACTCGGCGGCGTGGGGCGCGAGCCGCTTGCGCGCGAACGCGCGCACCGTGTCGCGGATCTGCTCCTGCTCGGGCGTCAACAGCACGGGGTCACCTCGCGGCGCGCTTCTGGAGCATGCGCAGATGCCCGCCGACGAGCGCCGCCGGGACCACCAGCACGTCGCCGAGGAGGCGCAGCCAGACCGGATAGTCCTGCGGCTGGACGAGCAGCATCACTTCGCCGAAAACGAGCGACGCGACGCCGACCGCGAACGCGTTCGCGTACTCGGCGTGGTTCGCGAACCGCCCGGCCACGTAGCCGCCGAGCGCGGTGCAGCAGAGCCCGCCTGCGAGACCGAAGAGCTGGAAGCCCGCCGAGCGTTCCACGATCGCGTCGATGACCTCGGGGGACGCCCCGCCGGCCGCGAGCCCGGCGCCGCCGACGATCGCGAGCACGATGCCGAAGACCATCGTGGTGCCGATATCGGCGAAGAAGCCGAGCACGACCGCGAGGACCGACGAGCGCCGGCGCGCGTCCGGGGGGTCGCCGACCGGCGAGCCGGGCGGGGTATAGGGATCGGGCATCAGGCGTCGCGACGCGAGGGGCCACAGCCTCTCGCGCTCCCCAAGATCAGCGTCGGCTTCGCCATCGGTACTCGGCCTACGCGAGCTCGAGCGCCACCGCCGTCGCCTCGCCGCCGCCGATGCAGAGACTGGCGATGCCGCGCTTGCCGCCGTACTTCCGCAGCGCGCCGATCAGCGTGACCATGATCCGCGCGCCGGAGGCGCCGATCGGATGGCCGAGCGCGCACGCGCCGCCGTGCACGTTCACCTTGTCGTGCGGCAGGCCGTGCTCCTTCATCGCCGCCATCGTGACCACCGCGAACGCCTCGTTGATCTCGTAGAGATCGACGTCCTTCGCCTTCCAGCCGGTCCGCTCGTAGATCTTGCGGATCGCGCCCACCGGCGCGGTGGTGAAGAGCGCCGGCTCCTGCGCGTGGGTCGAGTGCGCCACGACGACCGCGAGCGGCGCGAGGCCGAGCTTCTCGGCGGTGGAGCGCCGCATCATCACCATCGCGGCCGCGCCGTCGGAGATCGACGACGAGTTCGCCGCGGTGACCGTGCCGTCCTTGCGGAAGGCGGGCTTCAGCGTCGGGATCTTCTCGAGGTTCGCCTTGAACGGCTGCTCGTCGTTCTCGATGAACTTCTCGTCCTTGCCCGCCTTGATCGCGAGCGGGGTGGTCTCCCACGCGAACCAGCCTGCCTTGTTCGCCTGCTGCGCGCGCTGGAGCGACGTGATCGCGAAGTTGTCCTGCGCCTCGCGGGTGAACGCGTACTTCCCGGCGCACTCCTCGGCGAACGTGCCCATGAGGCGGCCCTTCTCGTACGCATCCTCGAGGCCGTCGTAGAACATGTGGTCGATGACCTGGGAATGGCCCATGCGGAGACCGGCGCGGGCCTTCGGCAGCAGATACGGCGCGTTCGTCATCGACTCCATGCCGCCGGCGACCATGACGTCGTTGGTTCCCGCGGCCAGCAGATCGTGCGCGAGCATCGCCGCCTTCATCCCCGAACCGCACATCTTGTTGATGGTCGTGCAGCCGGTGGCGAGCGGCAGCCCGCCGCCGAGCGACGCCTGGCGCGCCGGCGCCTGGCCCTGGCCGGCGGGCAGGACGCAGCCCATGATCACCTCCTCGACCTGCTCGGGCTTCACTTTCGCGCGCTCCACCGCGGCGCGGATGGCGGCCGCGCCGAGCTCGGGCGCGGCGAAACCCTTCAGCTCGCCCTGGAAGCCGCCCATCGGCGTGCGGGCGGCGGAAACGATGACGATCGGGTCGTTAGGCATGCGGATACTCCCGTCAGGATTTCAAGCGGTCTTGCGATCGAACGCGAGCCAGGCCGCCAGCGCGCCGAACGCGCCGCCGAGGAACCAGCGCTGCACCTTCAGCCAGCCGGGCCGGGCGGCGAACCAGCGCGCGACGAACCCGGCGGCGGTCACCACCGACACGTCGACTGCGGCCGCGGTCGCGAGCTGGACCGCGCCGAGCAGGAGGCTCTGCGTGAGCACCGATCCGGCCGCGGGATCGACGAATTGCGGAAAGAGGGAGAGATAGAAGATCGCGACCTTCGGGTTGAGGAACGCGGCGACGAAACCCTGGCGGAGCAGCGCCGCGCCCGACGCCGGCGGCAGCGGGCGGGCCTCGAAACTGAGGCCGTCGCCGCGGATCGTGGTCCACGCGAGCCACAGCAGATAGGCTGCCCCGGCGAGCCGGATCGCGTCGAACGCGAGCGGGATCGCGAGCAGGATCACCGTCAGCCCGAACGCGCCGAGGGCCGCGTGCACCGCGAGGCCCGCGGTCACGCCGAGCATCGAGAAGTATCCCGCCCGCCGCCCCTGGGCGAGCGTGCGGGAGATCAAGTACAGCCACACCGGCCCCGGCGTCAGCGCGAGGACGAACGACGCGATCGTAAAGAGGAGCAGCGTCTCGAGGGGCAGCATTCGTCTACGCCGTTTCGCCGAACAGCTCGCGCCCGATCAGCCAGCGGCGGATCTCGCTCGTCCCGGCGCCGATCTCGTAGAGCTTCGCGTCGCGCCACAGTCGGCCGGCGGCGTACTCGTTGATGTAGCCGTTGCCGCCGAGGCACTGGATCGCCTCGCCCGCCATCCACGTCGCCTTCTCGCCGGCGTAGAGGATCGCGCCCGCGGCGTCCTTGCGCGTCGTTTCGCCGCGATCGAGCGCCTGCCCGACGGCATAGACGTACGCGCGGCAGGCGCCGAACGTGGTGTACATGTCGGCGAGCTTGCCCTGCATGAGCTGGAATTCACCGATCGACTGGCCGAACTGCTTGCGCTCGTGGACGTAGGGGATCACCACGTCGAGGCACGCCGCCATCAGCCCGATCGGACCGCCGGCGAGCACCGCGCGCTCGTAGTCGAGCCCGCTCATCAGCACGTTGACGCCCTTGTTGAAGGCGCCGAGCACGTTCTCCTCCGGCACCTCGCAGTCCTGGAAGACGAGCTCGCAGGTGTTCGAGCCGCGCATGCCGAGCTTGTCGAGCTTCTGCGCGGTAAAGAAGCCCTTCATCCCGCGCTCGATGACGAACGCCGTGATCCCGCGCGGGCCCGCCGCCCCGTCGGTCTTCGCGTAAACGACCAGCGTATCGGCGTCGGGGCCGTTGGTGATCCACATCTTGTTGCCGTTGAGGACGTAGGTCCCGTTCCGGTAGTCGGCGCGAAGCCGCATCCCGACGACGTCGGAGCCGGCGCCCGGTTCGCTCATCGCGAGCGCGCCGACGTGCTCGCCGGAGACGAGCTTCGGTAGGTACTTCCGGCGTTGCGCGTCCGAGCCGTTGCGGCGGATCTGGTTCACGCACAAATTGGAGTGCGCGCCGTACGAGAGCCCGACCGACGCCGACGCGCGGCTGATTTCCTCCATCGCGACGATGTGCGCGAGATAGCCGAGGTTCGCGCCGCCGTACTCTTCCTCGACGGTGATACCGAGCAGGCCGAGCGCGCCCATCTTCGGCCATAGGTCCATCGGGAACGCGTTCGAGCGGTCGATCTCCGCCGCGCGCGGCGCGATCTCGGCCGCGGCGAACTCGCGCACCGTCCGCCGCAGCATGGCGATCGTCTCGCCGTGGTCGAAGGCGAGTTGCGGGAAGTCGATCATCGGGACGGCGGAAGCGAGGTGCCCGGGGCGGTCCATAGGCTCTCCAGCGCGGGAGGTGATGCAGCGGTGGACTATAATGCGCCGCCGCATTCTAGCTCACCCTACAGTGAACCCGGAGCAGGTCCTCGACTATCCGCACGCCGCGCCGCCGCCACCGGGCACGACGGTCGAGGTCGCGCCGGGCGTGCACTGGCTGCGGATGCCGCTGCCGTTCGCGCTGAACCACATCAACCTGTGGCTGCTCGAGGACGGCGACCGGCTCGTGATCGTCGACTGCGGCTTTGCCGCCGACGCCACGCGCGAGCTGTGGCAGCGCCATTTCGACGGCTTCTTCGCCGGCCGCGCGGTGAGCCGCATCGTCGCCACGCATCTCCATCCCGATCACGCGGGTAACGTCGGCTGGCTCATGTCGCGGTTCGACGCGCCCCTGGTGATGTCCCAGGGCGACTTCGTCATCGCGCACGCGTGGCGCGACGAGGCCTGCGGCTACTCGGTCGGGGCGCTCGTCGCGCACCTCGCGCGCCATGGCCTCGCCGGCGACCGGCTGGAGGTACTGGTGAGGCGCGGCAACGTGTACCGACGCGCGACGCCGGATTTTCCGCTGACCTACCGCCGCATGATGGAGGGCGACGAGCTCGCGATCGGCGGCCGGCATTGGCGCGTGATCATGGGCTACGGGCATGCACCCGAGCATGCATCGCTCTACTGCGCCGAGATCGGCGTGCTGATCTCGGGCGACATGCTGCTGCCGCGGATCTCCACCAACATCAGCGTGAACCAGGTCGATCCGGACGCAGATCCATTGCGGCTCTTCCTGGGCAGCCTCCGGCACCTCGTTGCGCTCACCGCGCCGGGTGCACTGGTGCTGCCCTCGCACGGGCTGCCGTTCCGCGGCATGCTCGAGCGGGTCGCGCAGCTCGAGGAGCACCATCGCCTCCGCCTCGGCGAGCTCGAGGACGTCTGCGGCGAGCCGAAGTGCGCGGCCGACGTCATCGGCACGCTGTTCCGGCGCGAGCTCGACGACCACCAGACGTTCTTCGCGATGGGCGAGGCGATCGCCCATCTGAACTACCTCATGCACGATGGCGTGCTCCGGCGCATCCCCGGCGCCGACGGCATCGTCCGGTTCGTCCGCACCTAGACCAAGAACGGGGAACGGGAGGAGAGGATGGACACGAAAGAGACCGGGCAGGCACCCGACCCCGCCGAGGTCGCCAAGATCCTCGGCAAGGTCGCCGAGCACTCGTCGAACGTGCTCGCCGATTTCGTGACGCGCCATGCCAACGGCAAGGGGCTGGCGGTCACCGACGAGTTCGGCATCGCGCGCGCGTTCATGGACATGTGGGCGAAGCTGCTCGCGAACCCGATGGCGCTCGCGCAGGCGCAGATGAACATGTACTTCGACTACCTCCGGCTGTGGCAGTCGTCGTGGCTCAAGCTCATCGGCCAGACGCCCGAGCCGGTCGCCGCGCCGGCGCAGGGCGACAATCGCTTCAAGGACGAGGACTGGCAGAACAACTTCGTCTTCGACTACATCAAGCAGAGCTACCTCATCGCCGCGCGCCACATCCACGACGTCGTGTCGGGGATCGACGGGCTGCCCGGCGAGTCGAAGAAGAAGGTCGACTTCTTCACTCGCCAGTACGTCGACGCGCTGTCGCCGTCGAACTTCGCGCTCACCAACCCGCAGGTGCTGCGCGAGACGATGAAGTCGGGCGGCACCAACCTGGTGAAGGGCCTGAAGAACCTGCTCGAGGACCTCGACGAGGGCGACGGGCAGCTGCGCATCAAGATGACCGACGAGAAGGCGTTCCGGATCGGCCACAACGTCGCCACCACGCCGGGCAAGGTCGTGTTCCAGAACGACCTGATGCAGCTCATCCAGTTCAACCCGTCGACCGAGACGGTGTTCAGGCAGCCGCTCCTGATCATCCCGCCCTGGATCAACAAGTACTACATCCTCGATCTCCGCGAGAAGAACTCGTTCATCCGCTGGGCGGTCCAGCAGGGCCACACCGTGTTCGTGGTGTCGTGGGTGAATCCCGACGCGCGGCTCGCCAACAAGAACTTCGAGGATTACATGATCGAGGGCCCGCTCGCCGCGCTGGAGGCGATCGAGCAGGCGACCGGGGAGCGCAGGATCAACACGATCGGCTACTGCCTCGGCGGCACGCTGCTCGGCGCGACGCTCGGCTACATGGCGGCCAAGGGCGACGACCGCGTGAACAGCGCGACGTTCTTCGTCGCGTTGCTCGACTTCTCGATCCCCGGCGAGCTCGGCGTCTTCATCGACGAGCAGCAGGTCGAGAGCCTCGAGCGCCGCATGAACGAGCGCGGCTTCCTCGAAGGCTCGGAGATGGCGGGCACGTTCAGCATGCTGCGCTCGAACGACCTCGTGTGGTCGTTCGTGATCAACAACTACCTGATGGGCAAGGAGCCGTTCCCGTTCGACCTCCTGTACTGGAACTCCGACTCCACGCGCATGCCCGCGAAGATGCACAGCTTCTACCTGCGCAACATGTACCTCAAGAACGCGCTCAAGGACCCGGGCGGAGTGCGGCTCGCCGGGGTACCGATCGACCTCGCTCGGGTGCGGACACCCGCGTACTTCATCTCGACCGTCGAGGATCACATCGCGCCGTGGAAATCCACGTATCTCGGCGCCAAGCGGCTCGGCGGCCCGGTGCGCTTCGTGCTCGGCGGCTCCGGCCACATCGCCGGGATCGTCAACCCGCCGGCGGCGAAGAAGTACTGCTACTGGCTGAACGACGCGCTGCCGTCCGGCCCCGACGAGTGGCAGGCGGGCGCGACCCGTCACGACGGCTCGTGGTGGAACGACTGGCAGGCGTGGATGGAAGCACGCAACGCCGGCGAGCGCGTCCCGGCGCGGGTGCCGGGCGACGGCAAGCTGAAAGTCATCGAGGACGCCCCCGGGTCGTACGTGAGCGTGCGGGCCGGCGCCGGGTGAGCGCTTCGCGCGGGCTTTACGCGAAGCCCGTCCTCACGACCGCCCTGTGGCGCGGGCAGTTCGTCGCCGGGATCGCCGGCGTCGCGCTTACGAACCGGCCGGCGCCGCCGGCGCGATGAGCCGGTAGGCGCTCAGCGGTTGCGGCGCGCGGCGGGCGTCCTGGGCGTTCGCCCGCTCGCCCGGCGGAACCTGCTCCTCGTCGAGGTAGAGCCCGTGCCGGAACGCGTGCGAGGCGACCTGATAGAAGGCGATCGCTTCGCGCACGAGCGACGGATCGGGGTCGCGGAGCGGGACGAGCGCGTCGCCGCGCCGGCGGAAGACCTCGATCCCGCGCTTCGGCTCGAGCAGGACGACGTCCTCGCCACGGAGATAGCCGAGCGTCTGGTAATTGGCGACGAAGGCACGATCGGTCGCGGGCGGAGAATGGAGCACGTCGCGGCCGAGGAACTTCGTGTAGTACGAGAAGTCGAGCGCGCCGAGCAGCGTCGGTGCGATGTCGATCTGCGACATGAGGCGATCGACGCGGCGCGGCGCCACGTGCTTGGGGGCGTAGACGAAAACCGGGATGAGGTACTTGTCCACCGGGATCTGCGACGTGCCGCGCGCGTTGGCACCATGGTCGGCGCTGATCACGAACACCGTGTCGTCGAACCATGAGTGGGCCCGCGCGCGCTCGATCAGGCGGCCGAGCGCGTAGTCGGAGTACTTCACCGCGCCCTCGCGGCCGGTCCCCGACGCAATGTCGATCCGGCCGGGCGGGTAGGTGTAGGGGCGGTGGTTGCTCGTGGTCATGACGTGCGCGAATACCGGCCGGTCGGGATGCGCCGTCTTCTCGCGCTCGATCTCGTCGATCACCTGGTCGTACAGGTGCTCGTCCGCCACCCCCCAGACGTTCTCGAACTCGATCCGGTCCGACGCGATGTTGCGGCGGTCCACGGCGCGGTAGTCGTTCGCGTCGAAGAACGCGTTCATGTTGTCGAAGTAGCCGTAGCCGCCGTAGGCGAACAGCACCCCGTAGCCCTTGTCCTCGAAGATGCTGCCGAGCGAGAACAGGACGCCGTTGTTCGGACGGCGGACGATCGACTGGCCGGGTGTCGGCGGCAGCGCGAGCGCGAGCGCCTCGAGGCCGCGGACGGTCCGGTTGCCGGTCGCGTACACGTTCGCGAACCAGAGGCTTTCGCGCGCGAGCCGGTCGAGGTTGGGCGTGAGGCCCCGCTTGTCCCCGTAGGCGCCGAGGAACTCGGCGCCGAGGCTCTCCACGCTGACGAGCACGACGTTGAGGTGCCGCTCCGCGCCGTGACCCGGCTCGAAGCGCTCGATGCTCGCGTCACCCGGGTCGACCCACTGCGCCGGCGAGAGCGCGCGCCGCACCGTCGCGAGCGCCTCGGGCAGCGGCAGGGTCGCGTAGTAGCGTTCCATGCTGAGCTCGTTGCGGCGGTTGGCGGCGAAGAACTCGTAGAACCCGTTGCCAGCGAGCTCGTTGGCGTAGTCGTGCGCCGACCGGTTCTTCAGGTCGCTGTCGACGAGGGCCGTGAGCAGGAAGAGGAGCGCAACCTGCGCCCCGACGAGGCCGAGCCCGCGTCGCCACCCGAGCGGCGCGGCGGACGATCGCCAGAGCGTGCGCGCCGCGAGCACCGTCAGTCCCGCGGCAGCGAGCGCGAGTGCGCCGAGCACCCAGCCGACCGGGTAGGACTCCCAGATGTTGCCGAGGACCTCGTGGGTGTAGAGGAGGTAGTCCACGGCGATGAAGTTGAAGCGCGCGCCGAACTCCTCCCAGAACAGCCATTCCGAGACCGCGAGCAGCAGCGCCCCGAAGCACGCGACACCGAACAGGACGAGGGTGGCGGAGCGGTAGATCCGCGTGCGGGCGAGCCGGTTCGGTGCGAGCGCGAGCCACGCGAGGAGCGGCGTGACCGCATAAGCGGCGGCAACGAGGTCGAACGCGAGCCCGAGCGCAAAGCTGCGCGCGAGCTCACCGGCGCCAAGGACGCTCGCCTCGGGCCGCAGCGCGAGCGCGACCCGCGTGAGGGTGCTGACCGCCACGAACACTGCCGCCGCGGCGAACGCCGGCAGAAATCGGGTCAGGGAACGGGGAAAACGCATGGCGGGCCGGATGCTAGCCCCTCAACCTTGCGTTTGGCTGACGGAGATCAAATGACCGAGCGGAGGCCGGTATCATAGGCCCGTCCACTGGGGGAGGAGCCGCAATGGCGGGCGAGGCACTGGCGATCGGCGGGGGCGCGGGGTTCTCGGGCGACCGCACCGACGCCGCCGGCCCGGTGGTCGAGACCCTCGTCGCGCGCGGCGGCCCGGCGGCGCTGATTTTCGAGACGCTTGCCGAGCGCACGCTCGCACTCGCGCAGATCGCCCGGCGGCAGAACCCCGAGGGGGGCTACGAGCCGCAGCTCGACCGCTTCGTCGGTCCGGTCCTCGCGGCTTGCGTCGAGCACCGCATCCCGATCGTCGGCAATTTCGGCGCGGCGAACCCGCGCGCCGCGGCGCGGCGCCTGCAGGCGCTCGCGCGGGAGCTGGGGCTGCGGAGCCTGCGCGTCGGCGTCGTCGAAGGCGACGACCTCTCGGACGAACGCGGGCGGGCGCTCCTCGCCGAGCACCTTCCCGGCGGCAGGCGCGATTTCGTGAGCGCGAACGCGTACCAGGGCGCGAAGCCGATCGCCGATGCGCTGCGCGCCGGCGCACAGGTCGTCGTGACCGGCCGCGTCGCCGACCCGTCGCTCGCGGTCGGTCCGGCGATGGCCCATTACGGCTGGGCCGAGGACGACTGGCCGGCGCTCGGTCGCTGCACGATGGCCGGGCACCTGCTCGAGTGCGGCGCGCAGGTCACCGGCGGCTACTTCGCGGACCCCGGCCTCAAGGACGTGCCCGATCTCGCGCACGTCGGCTTCCCGATCGCGGAGGTTGCCGCCGACGGCTCGTTCACGATCGGCAAGGCCGCGAATACCGGCGGCCTGGTGGACGCGCGCACGGTGAAGGAGCAGCTCCTGTACGAGGTCCACGATCCGGCGGCCTACCTCACGCCCGACGTCGTCGCCGACATCTCGGACGCCGAGGTGAACGAGATCGGCCGCGACCGCGTCGCGGTGGCGGGCGTGCGCGGCCATCCGCGAACCGCGACCCTGAAAGTCAACGCCTGGTTCGACGGCGGCTGGCTCGGCGAGGCGGAGATCTCCTATGCGGGACCCAACGCGGAGGCGCGTGCGCGCCTGGGCGCGGAAGTCGTGCGCGAGCGCATCGGCGGTGCGCTCGACGTCCGCTTCGATCTGATTGGCGTCCTGAGCGTATTCGCCGACGACGGCGGCCGCCTGCTCGCCGCCCGTCCGCCCGGCGCCGCACGCGACGTGCGCTTGCGCGCGGCCGCAGTGCACGCCGAGCGCGCGCGCGTCGAGCGCCTGCTCGAGGAGGTCACCACGCTGTACACCTGCGGCCCCGCGGGCGGCGGCGGGGTGCGCACGAGCCTGCGCTCGCGCCTGTCGACGGTGTCGTGCCTGGTGCCGCGCGAGCGCGTGCCGGCGCGCTTCGAGATCCTGGAGTGAGCCGATGGCCCGCGTCCCGCTCCACCTCCTCGCCCACGGCCGCACCGGCGACAAGGGCGACCGCTCGAACATCAGCGTGTTCGCCTACCGCCCGGAGGCGTTTCCGTTCATTGCCGAGCAGCTCACCGAGGCGCGGGTCGCCGAAGCGTTCCGGCACCGGCGCCCGTCCGCGGTGAAGCGCTACCTGCTGCCGAAGCTCCACGGGATGAACTTCGTGCTCGACGGCGTGCTCGACGGCGGCGTCAACGACTCGCTCAACCTCGATACCCACGGGAAGAGCCTCGTGTTCCTCGTCCTCGAGATCGAGATCGAGGTGCCGGCGGAGCTCGTGCCAGGATGATCCGATCGACCAGCAGGAGGAAACCGATGTTCCGCAGCCTCGTCACCGCCGGCCTGGCGGCGCTCACCCTCGGCGCGCACGCGCAGACCTATCCTTCCCGCCCGGTGAAGCTGATCGTCCCGTTCCCCGCGGGCAGCGCCACCGACCAGGTGGCACGCCTCGTCGGTCAGCAGCTGAACGAAGCGCTGAAGCAGCCGTTCATCGTCGAGAACAAACCCGGGGCGCAGGGCGCCATTGCCGCCGCCGAAGTGGCGAAGGCCGCGCCGGACGGCTACACGCTGCTGCTGACCACGAACACCCCGCAGGCGGCGAACGTGAGCCTGTTCAAGAAGCTCGCCTACGATCCGGTGAAGGATTTCGCGCCCGTGGCGCGCATCGGCACGACGTCGTTCATGCTGATGTTGCGGGCCGACTCGCCGATCAAGACCTTCAAGGAGTTCCTCGCCGACGCGCGCGCGAAGCCGGGCAAGCTCTCCGCGGGCTACGGTTCGGCCGGCTCGCAGGTCTCGCTCGCGATGCTCAAGTCCATGGGCAAGCTCGACGTGGTCGAGGTCCCTTACAAGGGCATCCCGCAGACCGTCACCGACGTCCTGGGCGGAACGCTCTCGTTCACCTTCGTGGACCTGAGCAACGCGCTCGCCCAGGCGAAGGGCGGCAAGCTGAGAGGTCTGGCAGTGACCTCGGCGACGCGGACGCCGCTCGCACCGGACATGCCCGCCGTCGCCGAGGAGCTGAAGGGCTACGAGCTGATCGCCTGGTTCGCGCTCATGGCGCCCGCGGGGACGCCCGCGGAGATCGTGCAGCGATTGCACGACGTCACGGTCAAGGGCATTGCGAAGCCGGAAGTGAAGGAGAAGTTCGCCCTCATCGGCGTGGACGTGGCGCCGATGAACCCGGCCGAGCTCGCCAAGTTCATCCAGAACGAGATCGTGCACTGGGCGCAGCTCGTGAAGCTCGCCGGGATCCAGCCGGAGTGACCGGCGGCCGGCGCGAGGCCGGGCGCAGCAGCGCGACGCTCGAGGTGCCCGCGGCAGCGCTGCCCTACATCCTCTACCAGCGCACGCAGCACCTCGACTTCATCCGCTCGCCCCGCGCGATGCGCGCGTTCCTGGCGCTCGATCGCCTGTTCGGCGGCGATGGGCGGGCGGTGTTCGGCTCGCGTCTGTTCCGGCCGGCGGTTCGGCTCGAGGCGATGCTGCGCGGCGGCTCGATCCGGCGGCGCTTCGCCGACGAGATCGCCGCGGAGTTCGAGCGGCTGCGGCCGCACCTCGCCGCGCACTGCCGCAGCATCCTCGACGTCGGCTCCGGCGTCGCCGGCATCGACGCGCCGCTCTACCACCACTACGCGGCGGACTCCCCCCGCGTGCTGCTCCTCGACCGGACGTCGATCCAGGAACGGATTTTCTACGGGTTCGAGCGCGACGGCGCCTTCTACAACTCGCTCGACGTCGCGCGCGACCTGCTGCGTGCCAACGGGGTGCCGGACGACCGGATCGTCACGATCGAGGCCGCGCCCGACTTCCAGATCGCTCCCGAGCGCGAGATCGACCTCGCGCTCTCGCTCATCTCATGGGGTTTCCACTACCCGGTCGCGACCTACCTCGACCGCGTGCACGCACTGCTCGCGCCCGGCGGCCGGCTGATCCTCGACGTCCGCCGAGGCACCGGGGCCGAGGACGAGCTGCGCGCGAAGTTCAGCACCGTGCGAGCGATCGAGGAGCGGCCGAAGCACCTGCGCCTGATGGCGATCAAGGCGTCCTAGGCCGGCGCCTCCTTCCGCCCGCCGAGCACGAGGCAGACCACGCCGAACAGCGCGTAGCCGAGCGCGACGAGCGGCGCCTTGGCCCATCCGAGCGTTTCGCCGTGGATGAAGCCGAAGAACGCGAGCACGGCGCCCACGAACGCCCAGACCGCCGCGTGCCTCAGCTGCTTGTCGATGATGCACGCCGCCATCGCGCCGAGCACCAGCCCGGCGAGCACCGCGCCGCCGCCGAGGAGCTGCATGCCGTGGTACACGATGCCGGTGGCGCCGAGCTTGTCCAGGCCGACGGTTGCCGCCGCGGTGCCGACCGCGGCGAGCGCGCTGTCGACCTGCAGATGCCCCCAGGCGGCGACGTTCGGGACGATGGCGAGCACCACTGCCGGCGCGTGCTCCTTCGGCGACGCCTGGAACGCCTGCGCGCCGATCACCAGCCCGATGTAAAGCAGGATCGGGAGGATCGCCACTAGCGGCACCACCGCCAGCAGCAGCGCCGTCAGGCCGAGGAAGCACACGGCCGCGATGACGAGGCCGGTCGCGAGCGAGTAACCGATCCGGCCGCCCACCGCTTTCCAGCCCGGATGACCGATGTACACCGCCGGCGGGAACGGGCTGCCCAGGATCGCGCCCGCGATCGCGCCGACGCCGTCCGCGAGCAGGATCTTGCGCAGGTTGTAGTTGTCGCCGGCCGCTGCGGCGCTCTCGACGTTGTTCATCGCCTCGGTGAAGTTGTAGATGCCGAGCGGGATCGCGGTGGCGAGGAGCGGCGCGACGTTGGCGAGGCCGGTGAACACCTCCACCGAGGGCAGCGGCAGGTGCAGCCCGAACTGCGCGAACGACGCCTGGACGTTCTGCGCCTTCATGTAGTCGCTCCAGCCGAACGCGGTCGCCGCCCAGCCGATCACGATGCCGACGATCACCGCGACGAGGCCGCCGGGCAGCCCGCCGGGCAGCCGGACGTTCGCGGTCCAGGCGATCAGCACGATCGCGAGCGAGACGAACGCGATCCACGGCACTTCCCACATCTGGAACGCCGGCCGCAGCGAAATGAACGCGATCGAGATGCCGGCGAGCGTGCCGAGCATCGCCGCGCGCGGCGTGTGGGCGCGGATCCACGGGCCGACGAACGCGCCGAGGAGCACGATCACGCCGATGATGAAGCACCACGCGAGACCCGCCTGCCAGGCGAGTCTCGCGTCCTTCGTCGAGAGGTACACCGGCAGCATGACCACGAACACGACGATGAACATGTGCGGCACGCTCGGGCCGTACGGCATCGCGGTGACATCGGCGCGGCCTTCCTTCTTCGCGAGCTGGTTGGCGAGGTAGGCGTAGTACAGGTTCCCGAGCGGCAGCGCGATGCCGAGCGCCGGCAGGATGCGTCCGAAGACGATGTCCTCCGGCAGGTTGACCACGCCGAGGCACAGACCCGTCAGCACGATCACGTTGAGAAGGACGTTCGTGAACAGCCCGAAGAAGCCGTTCCAGTCTCCAGGCACCCACCATCGCACCGCCGCCGTACCGTTCGTCATGTTGCCCCCTGAGGTTGTTGTCGCTACGCCTTGTCCAGCGCTTGCAGGAATCGCCCGGAGTCGCTCACCCAGCCGAAGATGCCGCCCTGCGCCTTGATCATCGCGAGGGCGGCGGTCTGGAACTCCGGGAAATACGACCCGACGCAGTCCTCGAGCACGAGGCAGTCGTAGCCGCGGTCGTTCGCTTCGCGCACCGTGGTGTTGACGCACACCTCGGTCGTGACGCCGCACACGACGAGCTGTCGGATGCCGCGGTTCTGCAGCATCGAGCCGAGGTCGGTGGCGTAGAAGGCGCCCTTGCCGGGCTTGTCGACGACCGGCTCGCCGGGCGCGGGCTTGAGCTCGTCGATGATGTCGTGGCCGTACTCGCCGCGGACGAGGATGCGCCCCATCGGCCCGGCGTCGCCGATCCCGGTCTTGAGGCGCCCGCGCAGCTTCTTCGCCTCCGGCAGGTCGGCGAGGTCGGGGCGGTGCCCTTCGCGCGTGTGGATGACGAGCAGCCCGCGCTTTCGTGCCGCGTCCAGCACCCGCTTCGTCGGTGCGATCGCCTTGCGGAGGAGCGAAACGTCGTTGCCGAGCGCCTCGCCGAACCCCCCGGGGTCGACGAAGTCGCGCTGCATGTCGATGATCACGAGCGCGCAGGACCGCGGCTCGAACGCGAACTCGTAGGGTTCTGCCTGGACTGTCGCCATCGGCGCCTCCGTCTTGGGCGCCACCTACGATACGCCGGAGCCGCGCCGCGGCAAAGCGCTGCGTGGCGCAGCGCGAGCTCGCCCCGGTGCGGTGCGCTCGGGCCCGTTCCTAGTGCAAGCCGCGCTCGAGCTCGCGCCGGAAGCGCGGCATGTATCCAAGCCCGGCGATCGCCCGCGAGCCGTACCACGAGGTCATCTCGCCGTCGACGAGCGCGATGCGCTTGCCCGCGAGCGCCGGCATCGCCGCGAGCTCGGCGACGTGACGCTCGCGGAACATGTACGGCTCGCTCGAGGCGAGGACGACGTCGACGCCGGCGAGCGAGTCTTCGTCGAGGGCGATTTGCGGGTAGCGCGCCGTCGCGCGTTCGGGCACGGTCTCCCAGTTCACCAACGCGAGCGTGCGGGCGATGTAGGTATCGCGCGACACGGTCATCCACGGATCGCGCCAGATGAGATAGAGCACGCGCTGCGGCGCGAAGCCGGCGGCGGCGCGCTCTGCGGCGGCAAAGGCGGCCTCGAACCGCGCGCAGAGCCGCTCGGCTTCCTGCTCCCGCCCGAAGATCCCGCCGATCAGCCGGTAGAGCGCGAGGTTGTCGCGCGGGGCGAGCGGGTGCGTCACGATCACGTGCGGCACGAACCGGCCGATCGCCTCGACCGTTTCCCTGCGGTTCTCGTCGACGTTGACGATAACGTGCGTCGCGGCGAGCGAATGCAATGCGTCGAGGTCGACGTCCTTGGTGCCGCCGACTTTCGGGATCGCCTTCACCGCCTCGCGGGGGTGGATGCAGAAGCCGGTCCGCCCCACGAGCTGCGGGGCGAGCCCGAGGTCGCAGACGAGCTCGGTGATGCTCGGGACGAGGCAGACGATGCGCGCGTCGCCGCCGGCGCGCGCGTGCTCGATGCCGGCCGCGTCGATGAGTCCGGTCAGAGCGGGAGGTTCCGCGGCTTGCGCGGCCCGCGCGCCGCGAGGGCGTCGTACAGACAGTTCGGGAGCGCGCGCCACACGCGGCCGGCGAGCGCCATCTGCCACGGGATGACCACGAACGACCGCCGCGCCTCCATCGCGCGGGCGATCCGCCGGGCGCCCTCGTCGGCGTCGAGCAGGAACGGCATGCGGTAGCGGTTGACGCGCGTCATCGGCGTATCGATGTAGCCGGGGCACACCGTCACGACCGCCACGCCCGAGCCGGCGAGCTCGACGCGCAGGCTCTCGAGCCAGGCGATCGCGGCCGCCTTAGACCCCGAGTAGGCGCCCGCCCCGGGCAGCCCGCGGAACCCGGCAACGCTGGCGATGCCGGCGAGGATCCCGCCGCCGCGTTCGCGCATCGGTGCGACGAACGGCGCGAGCGTGGCGGCGAGCCCGACGACGTTGGTGCGGAGCATCCGCTCGAGGACCGGCAGATCCTCCGGCTCCGAGCCGAGCGTGCCGGCCGAAACGCCGGCGTTCGCGACGACGATCCCGGGGACGCCGTACCGGGCGATGAAGTCCGCCGCGGCTTCCCGCATCGCCGCGTGGTCGGCTACGTCGGCGGCGTAGGTGACCGTCGTCGTCGCGAGCCGCCCGGCGAGTGCGGAGAGGGTGTCGGCGCGGCGTGCGACGAGCCCGAGCGTCGCGCCGGTGGCGGCGTAGTGCGCGGCCAGCGCAGCGCCGATGCCGCTCGACGCACCGGTGATGAAGACGCCCCCCGGCACGGTTTGTATTCGCCCTCCCTCACCCCTGGCCCCTCTCCACCAGGGGAGAGGGGAAGGTCGCGCCCGGCAGCGCGTTCCGCGCCGCCGAACCGACTGGAATCCCCTACTTCTTCTTCGCCGACGCGGCGGAGGAGGCGGGCGGCGTCGCGGCGGCGAGCTCCTTGCGCGAGCGGTCGATCATCGAGCTCGCGATCGCGAGCATCCGCTCTTCGGAGCCGCCCGCACCGGCGCCGATGACGTACTGGCCGTTCACCATCAGCGCCGGTACGCCGTCGATCTTCGAACCCTGGACGAGGGCCGTCGCGCGCTTGAGCCGGCCCTCGACCGCGAACGACTTGAGCGTCGCGGAGAACTTCGCGACGTCCACGCCCTTCCCCTGCAGCCACTCGGTCAGCTGGCGCTCGTCGGTGATGCGCAGGCGGTCCTTGTGGATCGCATCGAGCAGCGGACGGTGCAGCTTGTCGAGGAGCCCCATCGCCTCGAGCGTGTAGAACACGCGCGCCGAGATGGTCCAGCGGTCGTTGAATGTCGCGGGGACGCGGCGGAACTCGACGTCGCTCGGGAGCTTCTTGACCCAGGCCTCGAGATACGGCTCGAGCGCGTAGCAGTGCGGGCACTCGTACCAGAAGAACTCGACCACCTCGACCTTGCCCTTCGAGTCGGTCGCGAGCGGCGGGTTGAGCTCGACGACGCCCGGCGGCGGCTGGGCCGCCGCCGGGGCAAGGGCGAGGACGGTCGAGGCGAACGCGGCGGCGGCGAGAAAGCGTCGGATCATGAAGGCTCCGTGGCAGGGGTCAATTCTTGATTCTGACCAGCGCGGCGTCGATTCCGTTCTGGGCGAGCGTCGCGCGAACGCGATTTATTTCATCCAGCTGGGTGTACGGGCCGAGCCGGACGCGGTACCAGATGCCCTTGTCGGGCAGGTTCGCCGGCTCGACGCTCGCCACCAGCCCGGCGAGCGCGAGCCGCGCTTTCAGGTTGTCGGCGTCGGCCGGGTTCTGGAACGCGCCGGCCTGGACGAAGTAGAGGTCCCTCGGGGCGCCCGACTTGTCGGGGGCCTTCGCCGCGGCGCGCAGCTCCTTCTCGGTGACCGGCACTTCCTGCCCGGGCAGGATCTTGTAGAAGTCGAACCGCGGCTTCGATGCGTCGCCCGCCTTCGCGTCGGCGCTGCGCGCGGTCTCGGCGAGCGCGCGGTCGGCCTGCGGCGGCGTGGCGCGCGCCTTGTCGGCGCGGGTGACGAAGGGCACCGGCGCGTTCGTCATGTAGAGCGCGAGGCCGGCCGCGAGCGCGAGCCCGAGGACGAGGCCGATGAAGATCCCGATGAGGGTGCCGCCCGAGGGCTTGCGCTTCGTTTCGCGCGCCCGGGGCTTGTAGTCCCTCATTCCGGCACGATCGAGTGGTTCACATTCGCTCCGGCGCGCTCACCCCAAGCAGACCGAGTCCGTTCGCGATCACCTGCCGGACCGCCGCCGAAAGCGCGAGCCGGGTATGGCGAACCGTCTCCTCGGGGACGAGCACGCGGACCGAATTATAGTAACTGTGGAACTCGCCGGCCAATTCACGCAGGTAGAAGGCGACCTGGTGCGGCGCGAGCTCGTCCGCCGCCGCGGCGAGCACGTCGGGAAAGTCGCCGAGGCTCGCGGCGAGCGCGAGCTCCCGCGGATCGGCGAGCGGCGCGAGATCGACCGCCGCGAGCGATACCGCGCCCGGCTCGCCCGGATGCGCGGCCTCCCACTGCTCGAACATCCGGCAGACGCGCGCGTGCGCGTACTGCACGTAGTAGACGGGATTCTCCTCCGACTGCGACTTCGCCAGGTCGACGTCGAACACGAACTCGGTGTCGGCGCGCCGCGAGACGAGGAAGAAGCGCACCGCGTCGCGGCCCACTTCGTCGATGAGATCGCGCAAGGTGACGTAGGTTCCCGCGCGCTTGGAGATCTTCACCTCCGCGCCGCCCTTCATCACGGTGACCATCTTGTGCAGCACGTAGTCGGGATAGCCGGCGGGGATGCCCAGGTCCGCGGCCTGCAGACCGACCCGCACCCGCGTCACCGTGCTGTGATGGTCCATGCCCTGGACGTTGATCACCTTCTCGAAGCCGCGCTCCCACTTGGTGATGTGGTAGGCGACGTCGGGCACGAAGTAGGTGTAGCCGCCGTCCGACTTCCGCATCACGCGGTCCTTGTCGTCGCCGTAGTCGGTCGTGCGCAGCCACAGCGCGCCGTCGTGCTCGTAGGTCTTCCCCGAGGCCGCGAGGCGCTTCACCGTCGCGTCCACGCGGCCGTCGGTGTAGAGCGAGCTCTCGAGGTAGTAGTTGTCGAACTTCACCCCGAACGCGCGGAGGTCCTCGTCCTGCTCCCGGCGGAGCGCCGCGACCGCGAACTTGCGGATCTTCTCGATGTCGCCGAGGTCGTGACCGACCTCGTCGAGGTAGCGTTGGGCGATCTCGCGGATGTACTCGCCGCGGTAGCCGTCCTCGGGGAAGGTATGCGACTCGCCCAGGATCTCCTGCGCGCGGGCGCGCACCGAGACCGCGAGGTTCTCGATCTGCTGGCCGGCGTCGTTGTAGTAGAACTCGCGCGTCACCCGGGAGCCCTGCGATTCGAGCAGGCTCGCGATCGCGTCGCCGAGGGCGGCCTGACGGCCGTGGCCGACGTGCAGCGGCCCGGTGGGATTCGCCGAGACGAACTCCACCATCACGCTGCGTTCGTGGCCGCGGTCGGCGCGGCCGTACGCGCTGCCGGCCTCGAGCACCGCGCGCACGATCGCCTGCTTGGCGGCGGGCTTGAGGCGGAAGTTGATGAAGCCCGGGCCGGCGATCTCGGGGGCTTCCGTCAAATCCGAGGCCGGGAGTGCCGCGACGATTTCCTCGGCGATCTTGCGCGGCGGCCTCTTGAGGGTCTTGGAGAGTTGCAGCGCGACGGTGGTGGCGTAGTCCCCGTGGCTGGGATCGCGCGGCCGTTCGAACGTGAGGTCTACCCCGGACGCGGGCCCCACCTGGGCGACTGCCGGGCTGACGAACTTGAAGAGGCGAGCTCGGGTTTCGGCGGACATTGCCGTGCGAGGGCAGCAAGGCCGCGAATTCTACCCGACGCGGTCTTGCTGCCCTCGCACTGGCGTGACTTCACGGGGAGGCGACGCCTCCCCGGCCCTGCAGCCTGCCGGACTAGTGGCTCGCGGCCTGGATCGCGGACTTGGGCGCAGAGAGCACCGTCGCCGGCTTCACGTCGGTGATCGTCCCGACGTCGCCGCTCAGCTCCCCGCCTTCCTCGATCACGATCTTGCCGTAGTGGATCTTCCCGGTCACCTTCCCGCCCGGGTGGATGATCAGCTGCTTCCGCGCGGTCATCTCGCCTTCGAACCGGCCGCGGATCTCGGCGACGTCGACGCCGACGGTGCCGTGGAACGAGCCGCTCTCGGAGATCTGGATCACGCGCGCGTCCATCGACGCTTCGACGCGACCCTCGACGACCAGCGTGTCGCAGTCGGTGATCTCGGCGCCCTTCAGCTTGATGTCGGGCCCGACCGTGAGGCGACTGCCCTTGATCTCCTCTGTCTTGGGCTTGACGGCTTCGGCTTTCGGCGCCTCGGGTGCGGGCGCCGGCGCCGGCGCCGGATCGCTCCGTGGGCTCTCTGCCGGGACCGGCGTCGCGGGCTCGAGGCCGCGCGAGTCGCGGCGATAGCGGTCGTTCTGTCCGAACAGTCCGGGCTTGTTGAGCATGACTCCTCCTTGGAGCGGTGAGTGTACAACGAACGTGTCCGCGAGCAAGGCATGTGCCCGGTACGTTGTGCCCCACGGCTCCGGGCGAGCTGTCACCAATGGACGACATGAGCCCCTCTCGTGTTTGCCAACCCGCTGTTTCGGAGGCAAACTTCATGTCGGTCTTGACACGACATCGAGGCTCGTTTTCAGTCGCTTTTTCCACGTCCGCAGCGAACATGCTTCCCGCTAACATCACCCTGCGCCTTGCCACGCTCGCCGACTCGGCCGAGATCGCCGGGCTCTCCCGCGAGCTGATCGAGACCGGACTCGGCTGGAGCTGGACGCGCGCGCGCGTCGCCCGCAACATCGCATCGAGCTCGACCACGACGCTCGTCGCGTGCGACGGCGAGCGCCTGATCGGCTTTGCGATCATGTATTTCGGCGACGAGCACGCGCACCTCAACCTGCTCGCGGTGCGGCCTGCGTATCAGCGCTCGGGCGTCGGGCGGCACCTGGTCGGGTGGCTGGAAGCGTCGGCACTCGCCGCCGGCATCGGCGCGATCCGCCTCGAGCTGCGCGCCTCGAATCGCGGGGGGCGGCGGTTCTACGAGCGCCTCGGCTTCGCCGAGATCGGCCGCGTCCCCGAGTACTACGGCGGCGTGGAGACCGCGGTCCGCATGGCGCGCGACATCCGGCGGGGCCACAACGTGCCGGTTCCCGACTGGCGGCGGCTGCTCCGCGGCTGACGCGCTCGGGCGCCGTCCCGGCGTGCAGCCGGCACTTCCCACCGTCGATCACATCGTCGACGAGCTCGAGCATCAGGGCTGGAGCGTCGCTGCGGCGTGGCTGCCCCCGTCCCTGGTGGCGGAGCTGGCCGGCGAGATCCGGCGGGCCCGCGCGGCCGGCGCGTTCCGCCCCGCGGGGGTCGACCGCGACGGGCGCGTCGAGACGGCGGTACGCGGCGACGAGATCCTGTGGCTGGACGAAGCCGCCGCGAGTCCGGCGCTGCGCGCCGTGCTCGCGCGCCTCGAGGGGCTCCGCGAGGCGGTGAATCGCGAGCTGCAGCTCGGCGCGGTCGAGCTCGAGCTGCACTTCGCGGTGTACCCGGCGGGCGCCGCGTACGCGGTTCACGTCGACCGGTTCCGCGACGACGATGCGCGCGTCCTGTCGCTCGTCCTCTATCTCAACGAGGCCTGGGACGAGGCGGACGGCGGCGCGCTCCGGCTGCATCTCGGCGCGGGACCGCGCGCAACCTCCGTCGACGTCGTCCCTCGCGGCGGCACGCTCGCCGTCTTCCTCGCCGACCGGTTCCCGCACGAGGTGCTGCCCGCGCGGCGCGAGCGGCTGAGCCTCGCCGGCTGGTTCCGCCGGCGCGGGATACATCGCTGACTGCTGTAGCCCCTTTTGCCGCGTTTGCCTAGAATCGCACGCCACCACCAACGAGAGGCAGGCTCATGGGCAAAGGCGATATCCGCACCCGCCGCGGCAAGCTCTTCGCGGGCTCGCACGGCAAGACGCGGTCGAGAACGACCAACAAGGCTGCAGCGACCGCGAAGAGGAACAAGAAGACAAGAAGCTCTGACCGCGTAACCGGGGGACCGACCGGCGCGGGGGCCCTTGCCCGCCGCTAGCCGCCCCGCTGCTCCTCGAAGAAGCGATAGAGCGTCGGCACCACGACCAGCGTCAGCAGCGTCGAGGTGATCAGCCCGCCGATCACGACGATCGCGAGCGGGCGCTGCACCTCCGACCCGGGACCGGTCGCGAACAGGAACGGGATCAGCGCGAGCATCGCTACCGTCGCCGTCATCATCACCGGGCGGAACCTGAGCCTGGCGCCCTCGACGACCGCCTCGCGGGTGTCAAAGCCCTCGTCCCGGAGCTTGCGGATGTAGGAGACGAGCACCACGCCGTTCAGCACCGCGATGCCCCACAGCGCGATGAAGCCGACCGAGGCGGGCACCGACAGGTACTCGCCGGTGACCGCGAGTGCGAGCACCCCGCCGATCGACGCGAACGGCAGCACCGTGATGATCAGCGTCGCGAAGCGGAGGCTGTTGAAGAGCAGGAACAGCAGGAAGAAGATCGCCGCGATCGTGACCGGCACGATGATCATCAGGTGCCCGAGGGCGCGCTGCATGTTCTCGAACTGGCCGCCCCACTCGAGGTAATAGCCCTCGGGCAGCCGGACCTGCGCGTCCACCTTCTGCCGCAGCTCGGCGACGAACCCGCCGAGGTCCCGGTCCTTGACGTTGACGCCCACGACGATGCGGCGCTTCGCGGTCTCGCGGCTGATCTGGGCCGGCCCGTCGACCACTTCGATCTTCGCCAGGCTGTCGAGCGGCACGATCGCCCCGCGCGCCGAGGTGAGGGTGATGCGGCGGATCTCGGCGACGCTGTCGCGCAGGGCCTCCGGCAGCCGCACCACCGCGGCGAAGCGCCGCTCGCCCTCGTAGATCTCGGTCGCCCGCTTGCCGCCGATCGCGGTCTCGATCGCGTCGTGGACGTCCGAGGCGTTCAGTCCGACCCGCGCGATCGCCGCCCGGTCGATCGCGATCGTCAGGTACTGCTGGCCGGTGATCCGGTCGACGCGGAAATCGCGCACGCCGCGCACGCCGGCCGCGACGCGCGCGATCTCGTCGGCCTTCGCCTTCAGCGTCGCGAGGTCGTCGCCGAAGATCTTCACCGCGATGTCGGCCCGCACCCCGGTCACCATCTCGTCGATCCGGTCGGAGATCGGCTGCGCCATCACGAGCTGCACGCCGGGGATGACCTTCAGCTTGTCGCGGATCGCCTCGGCGATGTCGTCCTGCGTCCAGCCGCCCGGCCACTCGCCGCGCGGCTTGAGGCTGACGATCGGATCGGCCTCGTTGGGGCCGGCGGGATCCGCCGGGCTCTCGCCGCGGCCGATCCGCGACACCACCGACTTCACGCCCGGCACTTCCAGCACGAGGCGCATCGCCTCCATCTCGAGCGCGATCGACTCGTCGAGCGAGATGTTGGGCACGCGGTCCATCGCCGGCGAGAGCGAGCCCTCTTTCATCTCCGGGATGAACGCGGTGCCGAGGAACGGGAAGACCGCGAGCGTCGCCGCGAAGAGCGCGACCGCGGCGCCGATCGCCTTCTTCTCGTTCGCGAGCGCCCAGCCGAGCATGCGCAGGTACGGCGCCTTGATCGCCCGGATCAGCCAGGTGTCGCCCTCGGCGCCACCCCGCAGCAGGTAGGACGCGAGCGCCGGCGACAGCGTGAGCGAGATCACGAGCGAGATCGCGAGCGCGATCGCGATCGTGTAGGCGAGCGGCGCGAACATCTTGCCTTCCATGCCCTGCAGGGTCATGAGCGGGAGGAAGACGAGGATGATGATCCCGACGCCGAAGATCACCGGGGTGGCGACCTCGAGCACCGCCTCGAGGATCACCCGCGCGCGCGACTCGCCGGGGTGCTCGCCGAGCCTCGCGAACGCGTGCTCGATCACCACCACCGAGCCGTCGACCATCAGGCCGATCGCGATCGCGAGCCCGCCGAGCGACATCAGGTTCGCCGACAGGCCGTAGCGGTTCATGACGATGAACGTTATGAGCGGCGTCAGGACCAGCGTCGCGACGACGATCACGCTCGAGCGCACGTCGCCGAGGAAGAGGAACAGCACCACGACCACCAGGAGCACGCCCTCGAGCAGCACCTTGGTGACCGTCCAGAGCGCCTCGTCGACGAGCTCGGACCGGTCGTAGTAGGGGACGATCTTCAGCCCGCCGGGCAGCATGCTGCGGTCGTTGATCTCCTTCACCCGCGCCTTGACGCGGCTCACCACCTCCTTCGCGTTGCCGGCGCGGATCATCATCACGATCCCGCCGGCGGCCTCGGTGTAGCCGTCCTTGATCATCGCGCCCGCGCGCACCTCCTCGCCGATCGTGACCTCGGCGACGTCGCGGACGTAGACCGGCGTCGCGCCGATCTCCTTCAGCACGATCGAGCGGATGTCGTCGAGGTCGCGGATCAGCCCGACGCCGCGCACGAGGAAGGCCTCGGCCCCCTGCGGCAGGACGCCGCCGCCCGAGTTCGCGTTGTTCCGCGCGAGCGCGTGGTACACGTCGCCGATCGAGACCTTGTAGTAGCGCAGGCGGTTCGGGTCGACCAGCACCTGGTACTGCTTGACGTAGCCGCCGGTGGAGTTGATCTCGGCGACGCCGGGGATCGAGCGGAGCAGCGGGCGCACGACCCAGTCCTGCACCGTCCGCCGCTCGAGCAGCTCGTCCTTGGTGAGCGCGCGTTTGCCGTCGTCGGGGCGCTCGAGCGTGTACTGGTAGACCTCGCCGAGCGCGGTGGACACCGGCCCGAGCACCGGCGCCACCCCTTGCGGCAGGCTCGTGCCGACCTCGAGGAGACGCTCCATGACCAGCTGGCGAGCGAAGTAGACGTTCGTCGCGTCGGTGAAGACGAGCGTGATGAGGGAGAGGCCGGGCTTGTTGAGCGAACGGAGCTCGGTCAGGCCGGGCAGGCCGGTCATCGCGATCTCGAGCGGCACGGTGACGAAGCGCTCGACCTCCTCGGGCGAGCGGCCCGGCGCCTCGGTCGCGATCTGCACCTGGACGTTGGTGACGTCGGGGAACGCGTCGACCGAGAGCCTGCGCGCCGACTGCAGCCCGAACGCGAGCAGCGCGAGCGCGACGACGACGACGATGAGCCGCTGCTTCAGCGCAGCGTGTACGAGCGTGTCGACCACCTAGCTGTTACGACACGAGGGGCCACCGCCCCTCGTGCTCCCCAAAGCCGGCGGAACCGCGACCGGTTTCAACGCTAGCCCCCGCTCTGCAGGGCGCGCTGGCGGCGCTCGTTGTTGAGATGGAACGCGCCGTCCACGACGATCTTGTCGTCCGCGCGGAGACCGGCGGCGAGCACGCGGACGCCGTCGTACTCCTCGCCGAGCGTCACCTGGCGCAGCGCGAAGGCGTCGGGCGCGGTCTGGACGAAGACGTAGTCGCGGTTCTCGTCGCGCACGATCGCGGCCGACGGGACGACCCGCTTCTTCTGCGCCGGGCCCTGGATCACGACGGTCGCGAGCATCGCCGGCTTGTACTCGCGCTCCTGGTTCGGGACGTCCATCCGCACGCGCACGGTGCGGGTCTCCGGGTTCACGATGACGCTCACGAACGAGAGCACTCCGCGGATGCGGCGGTCGGGGATCGCCGGGATCTCGACCTCCACCGTCTGCCCGGCGCGGACCGAGCCCGCGATCGTCTCCGGCACATCGGCGACGATCCACACCTCCGAGAGGTCCGCGACGATGTAAACCGTGTCGGCGGGCTGCACGACCTGGCCGGGGCTCACCTTGCGGTCGATCACCGTGCCGGCGATGCTCGAGACGATGTGCGAAGTCGAGTCCACACGCCGCGTCTCGGCGAGGCGGGCGACCGCGCGCTCGGACATGCCGAGCACCTTCAGGCGGTCGGCCGCGGCGTTCTGATCCGCCTCGGCCTGTACCGCGTCGGCCTGCCGCCGCTGCAGCTCCGCCGCGCCGATCACGTCGGCGTCGAAGAGCTGCTTCGCGCGCGCGGCCGCGCGGTCGGCGATGAGCTTGTGCGAGTAGGCCTTGAGGAACTCGAGCTGCGTGTTCGAGAGCTCGGTGCTGGTGAGCGTCGCGAGGATCTGGCCGCGCTTCACGTCGTCGCCCTCGCGCACCTCGAGCTCGCTCACGCGGCCGGTGACCGGTGAGCCGACGCGGGCCACGCGCGTCTCGTCGACCTCGACCCGCCCGGGCACCCGCAGCGTTTCGCGCACTTCGGACTCGCGCGCCTCGCCGAGCTTGATCCGCGCGGCGAGCGCCGGCCCGGCGGTAATCGTGAACGGGTCCTTCTGCGTCGCGGCGGACGGCGGGGGCGGCTTGTCGCCGCAGCCGACGAGCGCCGCCGCGGCGAGGACGCGGGCGAGCGCGCGGATCACTGCGCCTTCCTCAGTGCTTCCAGGCCGCGCAGCTGCTCGATATCGGTCAGCGCCGCCTGCTGGTCGAAGCGCGCGGCGAGGTACTCGAGGCGCGCCGCGCGCAGCACGCGCTGCGCGTCGAGCACTTCGAGGAAGCCGCGCTCGCCGAAGCGGTACGCCGCCTCGGCGACGCGGAGCGCGGCTTCGGCTTGCTTCAGGATGCCGCCTTCGTAGGCGGCGACCGACTGGGTCGCGACCTGGAAGCGCCCGTACGCGTCGTCGAGCGCGGCGACGAGCTCGACGCGCCGCCCGTCGGCGTTCGCGGTCGCCTCCTGGAACGCGGCGACCGCCTCGCCGATCTGGCCCTGGCGCTGGTCCCATATCGGGATCGGGATGTTGATGCCGAGCAGCCACGTGGCTCTGGTCCGGCTGCAGCACGTAGCCCGCGCGCAGCGTCGGCTGCGGGATGCGCAGGGCGCGCTCGGTCTCGAGCCGCGCTTCGGCGCGCTTCACCTCGGCGCGCGACTGGGCGAGCGCTGGATAGTTCGCGAGCATCTCTTCGCGCAACCGCGCCACGTCGGGCAGCGCCGGCACGGCGGCGAGGTCGCCGACGACCTCGACGTCGGGCGGGAGCGGCGCGCCGATCGCCGCGCGCAGCGCCGCGATCGCCTGCGCGACGCGCAGCCGCGCCGACGCCGCGGTGTTGGCCGCGACCGAAGCCTCGGCCTCGGCGCGCGTCAGTTCCAGACGGGGCGACTCGCCGACGTCGACCCGCACCTGGACGCGGCGACGGATGTCCTCGAGCAGCTTCTGGGTCTCGGCCGTCACCTCGACCTCGGCCCGCCGGCGCAGGACGTCGTAGAAGGCCTGCTTGACCGCCGCACGCACCGCGAGCCGGGCTTCGGCGAGCGCGAACTGGCTGCCCTCGAGGCCGGCCTCGGCGGCGCGGATGCGCGGGTCGCGCACCGTCGGCAGATCGATCGGCTGGTTGAGGCCGAACGCCGTGACCGAGCCCGTGCGGTGCATTGGGATTGCCGCGGGGGCCCTGGCGCCCGGCGCCGACGTCGATGTCCGGATTGGGAAACGCGCGCGCGGTGCGAATGCCGGCCCGTGCCCCTTCCGTCTGCGCCGCGGCCGCGCGCAGTCGCGGGTTCGATTCGTCCGCGAGCGCAAGCGCGCGATCGAGCGTGAGCTGCTCGGCGGCAGACGCGGAACCGAGGGCGCCGGCGACCAGTGACGAGCCCGGCGAGACCCCGCGCGAGAAGCTTGATTTTCATGGATGTGTGCTCCCCGTCCCGGGATCCGTAGCCGACGGTGCGGCGAGCGGCAGGGCGCCGCCCGCTGTGACAATGAGTTCGGCCGCAGGGTTCCGGCGGCGCGCGATTGTATGACGAGTCCGCGCGGGGCTACTTCGGCCGGGGCTCCCCGGCTGGAGGGACGGTCCAGAAGTTGATGCGATGCCGCTCCCCGTTCACCACCATCTCCTCGGTGTGGTCCGGCGGCCAGTCGCCGATGCCGTACTCGTGCGAAACGATGCGTGCACCGGGTTTGAGCTCGGCGAGCAACCTTGGTGCGAGCTTTAGGTTCATCGCCGGGTAGAGGTACAGCGTGACGACCGTCGCCTCATGCAGATCGGTGGTGAAGAGATCCTCGATGCGGAACGTGACCTTGTCGGTGACGCCGAGCATTTCGGCGAAGCGGCGCGCGTCGCGCACCCAGACCGGGTTCAGCTCGATGCCCACGCCGCGCGCGCCGTAGCGCTGCGCCGCGGTGATCACCACCCGCCCGTCGCCGGAACCGAGGTCGTAGACGACGTCCCCCGGCGTGACCCTGGCGAGCTCGAGCATCCGCTCCACCACGGGCAGCGGCGTCGGCACGAACGGCGCGCCTGGCGCCGTGTCCTGCGCGCTCGCGGCGAGAGCTACCGCGAGCGCGCCAAGCATCGCAGCGAGGCGCGCGGTGCTAGAACTCGATCGGGTCGACATCAAGGTGCCAGCGTACCTCGCCGGTGCGCATCGCGTAAAGCGCCTGCGACCACGCGGCGAGGAATCCCTGCAGCGCGCGCCGCGAGTGCGACTGCACGAGCACCTGCGCCCGTTCGCGGCCGGCGAGCCGCGCGAGGCTCATCGGCACCGGGTCGAACACGGCGAGCTCGTCGCGCCGGGCCGGCGCCGCCGCGAGCGCGCGCCCGAGGAAGCCGAGCGCGTCGCGGAGCCGCGCGCTGTCCGCGCGCAGCACCGCCTCGTGGACGAACGGCGGGAAACCGGCCTGGCGCCGCTCCGCGGCGAGCGCCTCGGCGAACGGCGCGAACTCGTGGCGGACGAGCGCCTGGTAGAGCGGGTGATCCGGGTAACGCGTCTGCACGAGGACTTCGCCCGGCGCCGCGGCGCGCCCGGCGCGGCCGGCGACCTGGTAGAGCTGCGCGAAGAGCCGCTCGGGCGCGCGATAGTCGGCGGCGGCGAGGGCCGCGTCGGCGTTCAGGACCCCGACCAGCGTCACGCGCGGGAAGTCGTGGCCCTTGGCGAGGATCTGCGTCCCGACGAGGATGTCGGCGTCGCCGCGATGGACGGCGCCGCGCATCGCCTCCCAGCGGCCCTTCGCGCGCGTGGAGTCGCTGTCGATGCGAAGCACGCGCGCGTCGGGAAAGCGCGCGGCGAGGGTTTCCTCGATCCGCTGGGTACCGCGGCCGAACGGCGCCAGGTCGACGTTGCCGCAGACCGGACAGTGCCTGGGAATGGCCGCTTCCAGCCCGCAGTGATGGCAGCGGAGCCGCCGGTCGGCGGTGTGGAGCACGAGGTGCGCCGCGCAGCGCGTGCAGCCGGCGATCCAGCCGCACCCGGCGCACGCGAGCACCGGCGCGTAGCCGCGCCGGTTGAGGAACACGAGCGATTGCTCGTGCCGCGCCAGACGTGCGGCGAGCGCGTCGGCGAGCGCCGCGGACAGACCCTCGACAGGCGGATCGATGCGCGAGTCGACGAGCCGGACGTCGGGGAGGCGGCTGCCAGGGCGCGCGCGCTCCTTGAGCTCGAGCAGGCGATAGCGCCCCGAACGCGCGTGCGTCCAGCTCTCGAGCGAGGGCGTGGCCGAACCGAGGACGACCGGGACGCCGGCGGCGTGCGCCCGATAGACGGCGAGATCGCGCGCCGAGTAGCGCACGCCGTCCTGCTGCTTGAAGGACGAGTCCTGCTCCTCGTCGACAACGACCAGCCCGAGCGCCGGCAGCGGGGCGAAGACCGCGAGCCGCGTCCCGAGCACGATCTGCGCTGCGCCGGATTGCGCCGCGAGCCAGGCCTCCGCGCGCTCGTTGGCGGCGACCGCGCTCGTGAGCGTCACCACGCGCGCGCCGGGAAAGCGCCGCGCGAACTCGTCGCTCATCTGCGGCGTCAGGTTGATCTCCGGCACGAGCACGAGGGCCTGGCGCCGGTTCGCGAGCGCGCGTGCGATGCAGTGGAGGTACACCTCCGTCTTGCCGCTGCCGGTAACGCCCGCGAGCAGGAACGCCTGGTAACCGGCGGGCGCCGTGGTGATCGCGCTCACCGCCGCCCCCTGCGCGGGCGTGAGCGCATGCTCTTCGACGAAGCGCGGTGCGGGTCGTGTCGCCTCGGCCGGTGCGGCGAGTCCGCCGCGGACGAGCGCGCGCAGGGCGGCCGGCGGGAGCGCCGAAGGGGGCTGCGGACCGTCCGCGAGGAGGTCGAGCGCGGCGCGCTTCGCCGTCGCCCGCGCCGGGAGCACTGCGGCGCGACCGGCGTCGGTCAGCGCGTAGGCCGTCGGCGGGAGGCGGAGCGGCAGCGGGCGGCGGAGGCGCGTCGGCAGCGCGGCGTGGATCACTTCGCCGAGCGGACGCTGGTAGTACTCGGAGGCAAACCGGGCGACGGCGAGCCATTCCGCCGGAAGCGCCGGCATGTCGTCGAGGATCGGCCCCGCCGGGCGGAGCTTCCCGGGCGCGACTGCGCTCTCGGCTGCGATCTCGATGATCACGCCGACGAGCGTCCGGCGGCCGAACGGCACGGCGATGCGCCGGCCGACGTCGGACGGGCTCGCGTCGGCCGCGGCGTAGTCGAACAGTCGCGGCAGCGGCACGTCCAGCGCGACGCGCAGAATCGGCATCAGGTGGTGCCGTACACTAAGGCGAAGTCGAGAAAAACCCGGCTAACTTCCTTGATGACAATGGCAAATCCGGGTTGTGCACAGTTTCTGTGGATAAAGGTGTGAGTAAGGTTTTAACTTTCCTGTAACTCGGCTATCCGGGGAAATGAAACCCCCTGCTAGGCGCTCCTTAAGAGGGGTATTTCCATAATCAGATCATGCGGTTGCCGCTATCCACAGGACGCATCCCGCTATCGGTGCATCGCGCACCGCGATGCACGCGTTTGTGAATAAGTCAAGCCCCCGGTTCGCTTGCAGGCAGGCCGTGAAATAGGTCTCAGCCCCGCTCACTGCACCCGGCTCGCCCGGTGCACGGCCTCGACGAGCGCCGCCACGTTCTCCGGCGGCGTCGCGGGCACGATCCCGTGGCCGAGATTGAACACATGCCCCGGCGCGCGGCCGAAGTCGGCGATCGTGCGCTCGGCTTCGCGCCGGACCGTGTCCGGATCGGTGAGCAGCACGAGCGGATCGAGGTTGCCCTGGATCGCGACCCGCGCCCCGATCCGCCGGCGCGCATCGGCGAGGCTGACGGTCCAGTCGACGCCGACCGCGTCGCAGCCGCAGGCCGCGATCGCCTCGAGCCAGGGGCCGCCGCCCTTCGTGAAGACGATGCTCGGTACGCGCTCGCCGTTGCGCTCGCGCACGACCGCGGCGACGACGCGAGTGAGGTAGGCGAGCGAAAACTCGAGGTATGCGGCGTGCGCAAGCGCGCCGCCCCAGGTGTCGAACACCATGACCGCATCGGCGCCGGCCTCGATCTGCGCATTGAGATACGTGGCCACTGCACGCGCGTTCACGTCGAGGAGACGGTGGAGCAGGTCGGGCCGCTGGTAGAGCATCCGCTTCACCGTGCGGAAATCGTCCGAGGCGCCGCCCTCGATCATGTAGCAGGCGAGCGTGAACGGACTGCCGGCGAACCCGATCAGCGGCAGGCGGCCGCGAAGCGCGCGGCGGATCTCCGCGACCGCGTCGACGACGTAGCGCAGCTCGCCGTGCGGGTCGGGGACTGCGAGCCGGCCGATCGAGCGTTCGTCCCGCACCGGCCGCGCGAAGCGCGGCCCTTCGCCCTCGGCGAACGCGAGGCCGAGCCCCATCGCGTCGGGGATCGTGAGGATGTCGGAGAAGAGGATGGCGGCGTCGAGCGGAAAACGCGCGAGCGGCTGCAGCGTCACTTCGGTCGCGAGCGCCGGCGTCTTGCAGAGCGAGAGGAAGTCGCCGGCGCGGGCGCGGGTCGCGTTGTACTCGGGGAGATAGCGTCCGGCCTGGCGCATCAGCCACACCGGGGTGTACGGCGTCGGCTGCCGCAGGAGCGCGCGGATCAGCGTGTCGTTCTCGAGCGTCGCCATCGCCGGCGAGCTTACCGCGCCTCGTGCTTCATCAGCCGTTTGGTGATGAACGCCCACTCCGCCGAAGTGACCGGGGTGATCGACAGCCGGTTCCCCGGCCGCAGCGTGCGCATGCCGGCGAGCTCGCGATGGGCGCGGAGCGCTTCGAGCGGGACGAACGGCGTCTTCTCGACCAGCCGCATGTCCACGTTCAGCCAGCGCGGTGCGGCGCGTGTCGACTTCGGGTCGTAGTACGGGCTCTTGCGGTCGAACTGCGAGGCGTCCGGGTAGGCGGCCCGCACGACTTCCGCGATGCCGGCGATGCCCGGCTCGGGGCAGCTCGAGTGGTAGAAGAACGCGCGGTCGCCGAGCTTCATCCCGTCGCGCATGAAGTTCCGCGCCTGGTAGTTCCGCACCCCGAACCAGGGCGTCGTGCGTCCCGGCGATTTGGCGAGATCGTCGATCGAGAACTCGTCGGGCTCCGATTTCATCAACCAGTACTGCATCGCCCTAGCAACCCTTGTTTAGGCGTAGCCAGCAGGGGGGATATACACAAGGGGGAGTGGTTCCCCCTTGTTCGTACGAGAGTGTGCAATGCACCTCAAGCGGCCGGCAGGCTTCGCCTGCCCGCCGCTTGAGGTGCCCCCCGCATGTGGGCTCCGGGCCGCATAACTTGAACCACGCGGTTCAAGGCGGTCGCGTTCCGGTCGCCTTCAGGTACGTCCGACGATGGGACGCGCACACCGGCGACACATTAGTCCGCAACCAAGGTCGTGCATCGGTTCAAGCGATTGCAAGACCCGTACGCGCACCGCAGGGGACTTCGACTTGCACCGGGCTTGTCAGCCCGTAGGCGCGGGCTCGCGAGCCATTCGCCGCGCGCCCGGAAGTGATCTCGTTAGAGGAGCTTCTCTTGTGGCGCGAGCGCCTGATCGAGCGTCGCCAGCATCGCGGCCATTCTACGCTTGACGTCCGCGATGTCAAAACCGTCGGTGGACGGCGACGCTGCGGCTGACGACGCGCCACGCGTGCGCATTTCGAGGAGTTCGTGCGCGATGTTGAGCGCCGCCATCACCGCGATGCGCTCGACGCTCGCGATGCGGCCGCCCGACTTGATCTCCGCCATCTTCTGGTCGAGATAGGCGACCGCCTGCAACAACGCCTCGCGCTCCTCGTCGGGGCAGGTCACCTTGTAGCTGCGTCCCATGATGTTGACATCGAGGGACTTGGCCTTGTCGGTCATTCCGGGATCTGCTCGAGCAGTCCTTCGAGTCGTTCGCGCGCGCTCGTGATCTTGTCCGCAAGCTGCCGGTTTTCGTTCTGGAGCTGGGCCACGCGCTGGCGCAGGTCGCTGTTCTCGCCGCGCAGGCGTTGGCACAAGTCCACAGCCTGCCGGATCCGCTCCTCCAGCGCTACGATCTCCGCGTCCATCATTGCACTATAGTTGGGAAAATCCAGCCCGGTCAAGGAGTAAGGGATCGTTCTAAATGTGTTTTCGTGAAGCCCGACACACCGCTAAGGCTTGATCCGGCGGGGGTTTCGCGAGCCGACCCACCGCCGCCCGCTCTGGCCGGAAGGGCATCCCGGCAGCCGCTTCCCGCGCCGCGAGAAACGCTCGGAATGCCGATCGCGGGACCCCGACCGGCGGCGATTCGCTAGAATCGATCCCAGCTCGTTCGTGGTGCCCGGCGCGGTTTCTCACTCGTCGGGTGAAACGGGAAACAGGTGACGGGCCTCACCCGAAAGCCTGTGCTGCCCCCGCAACGGTAGGCAAGCGAGCCCACGTCTATCACCGCCACTGGGACGGATCGCCCGTCCTGGGAAGGCAACGTGGGCGGGAAGCGCGACGCGCGTCCCGGCTTGCAAGCCCGGAGACCGGCCGCGAGCGACCAGGTCGGCGTTGCTCGCGGCGGGCGGGCGCGGGGCTCTCGAACCTCGCCTCCCCTCTCTTCGCGCGCGCGCCCTTCGCCACGTGCTCAAGCCGGCTGCGGGGACGCGCGCCGGGAGGGAGGAACGAGCCATGCAACCCAGCCGCCCGTGGGCGATCGCCGCGTTGGTCGCCGCATCCCCGTGCAACCCGGTCGTGGCCCAGGACACCCTCGACCCCGTCGTCGTCACCGCCAGCCGTTTCCCGGAACGCGCGCTCGGCACGGCGGTGGGCACGCGGGTGATCACCGCCGAGGACATCGCGCGCAGCGCTGCGCGCACGCTGCCCGAGATCATCGGCCAGCTCGGCGGCGTCCACATCCGCGACGCGAGCGGCTCCCCGAACCAGCAGCTCGACCTGCGCGGCTTCGGCATCACCGGCGACCAGAACACCCTGGTGCTGCTCGACGGCGTGCGGGTGTCCGCGATCGACCTCTCCTCGCCGCACCTGATGTCGATCCCGCTCGAGTCGATCGAGCGGATCGAGATCCTTGCCGGCGGCGGAGGGGTGGCTTACGGCAGCGGTGCGACCGGCGGGACGATCAACATCGTCACCCGCGGCGTCAAGACCGGCGCGCAGTACGGCTCGGTCTTCGCCGGCGGCGGCTCCCTGAGCACGCTGGATCTGCGCGGGAACGCAGCCGCGTCGGGCGAGCGGTTGGGACTGGCGATGTACGCGAACTACTACAACACCAACAACTATCGCGACAACAACCAGTTCGACCAGGTCAACGTGTTCGGCGACCTGCGGTACGCGCTCGACCGCGGATCGCTCTCGCTGAAGTTCGGCGGCAACGACCAGAACCTCCGCCTGCCCGGCGCGCTGACCGAGGCGCAGATCACCGCCAATCCGCGTCAGGCCGCGACGCCGAACAACTATTCGACGCTTACGGGCGGCTTTGCCACCGCGTCGGGGAACTACACCCTGGGACCGGTCGAGATCGCCGCCGATCTTGCCTATCGCAACTCGACCTCGGAGGCGTTCTTCGGCGGTTTCTTCCCTGTCTATCTGCAATCGGTGACGAGCACCACCCAGTTCTCGCCGCGGTTCAAATGGGAGTTTGCGCCGGGCGGGATCCGGAGCCAGCTCATCGGGGGCTTCGACTGGCTCGACGGCGAGCTCAACCGCCGGAGCGCGGGCAGCCAGGCCGGACTCGGGTCGCCGTTCGGGCAGAGCGAGGCATCGCAGCGCGCGACCGCGGTGTGGGTGCAGGTGCTGTCCGATCTCACCGACCGTGTGCGGCTCAATCTGGGCGCCCGGCAATCGCGGGTCGACAGCTCGCTCACCACGGTCGTCCCCACGCCGACGAGCGAGCAGTCCCAGATCCGTTCGCCGACCGCTTACGACGCGGCGCTGCGCCTCGCGCTCACCGACTGGCTCGCGCTTTCGGGGCGGATCGCGCGCACCTACCGGATCCCGACCGTCGACGAGAACGCGTTCACCCTGACTGGCCAGCTCCTCGAGCCGCAGACCGCCAAGCAGGGCGACGTCGGGCTCGAGCTGCGGGTGCCCACCTTCATGGCCCGCGCCACGTGGTACCTGATCAAGCTGCAGAACGAGATCTACTTCATGCCGCTCGCCCCGCCGTTCGGGTTCAACGTCAACCTGCCGCCGACCGAGCGGTGGGGGTGGGAGTTCGCGCTGCGCTGGACCCCCCAGCCGACGCTCGAGCTGGGCGCCGGGCTGAACCTCCTCAATGCCGAGTTCAAGGAGGGCACGTTCGGGGGCGTGAGCATCGCCGGCAAGGAGGTGCCGCTCGTGCCGAACATGCTTGCGAGCGCAAACCTCGCGTGGACGTTTCTGCCGCGCACCGTGCTGTCGGCGACCTACAACTACGTCGGAAAGCAGCGCTACGACAACGACCCCGCGAACACCTTCCCGACCGAGATGCCGGCCTATTCCCTGGTCGGCGTGAAGGTCACCCACCAGGAGGGCCCGCTCACTCTCGCCGCCAGCGTCGCGAACCTGCTCAACGAGAAGTACTACAGCTACGGCATCGTGAACACCTTCAACTGCCCGACGTTCTGCGCTTACCCGCAGGCCGGGACCACGGCGTTCGTATCGGCCCAGTACCGCTTTCCCTAGGCGTGCGCTCCGCTAACTCCCCTGGGCACGCGGTCTGCTATCGTGCGCGGGCCACCGCCTGCTATCGTGCGCGGGCCACCGTCTGCTATCGTGCGCGGGCCAAATGGTCCCGGACGCCGTCGATCCCGCGAGCCTGCGCCGCGCGCTGGTGGTGAAGCTCCGCCACCACGGCGACGTCCTGCTCGCGAGCCCGGTGTTCTCGGTGCTGAAGAACCACGCGCCGCAGCTCGAGATCGACGCGCTCGTCTACGACGACACGCAGGAAATGCTCACGCTGCATCCGGCGATCGCCGAGGTGCACACGGTGGGCCGCGCGTGGCGCGAGCTTCCGTTGCCGCGCAAGCTGGCGGCGGAGTGGCGGCTGATCTCGCGGCTGCGCGCACGACGGTACGACCTCCTCGTCACCCTCACCGAGCATCCCCGCGGCGCCTCGCTCGCGCGCCTGCTGCGCCCGCGCTTCCGTGTCGCGCCGCACCAGCCCGATCGCGGCCGGTTCTGGCGGAACAGCTTCACGCACCTCTACCGGCTACCCGGGAACGGCCGGCGTCACACGGTCGAAATCAACCTCGACGCGCTGCGACGGATCGGGATCTATCCGGGCGAGGACGAGCGGCGGCTGGTGCTCGTGCCCGGCGCGGAGGCGACGAGCGCGGTCACCGCCCGGCTTTCCTCGCTCGGTATCGCGGAGGCCGGCTTCGTCCATTTCCACCCTGCCTCGCGCTGGCGCTTCAAGTGCTGGCCGGCGGAGCGCGCTGCCGCGCTCGTGGACGCGCTCGCGCGCGACGGCCACGCGGTGGTGCTGACCGCCGCGCCGAGCGCGCCGGAGCTCGAGCTCGTGCGCGCGATCCTCGCCGCGTGCAAGAGCGCGCCGATCGACCTCTCCGGGATGCTCTCGCTCAAGGCGCTCGCCGCCCTCACTGCGCGCGCGAAGCTCTTCGTCGGCGTCGACTCGGCGCCGATGCACATCGCCGCCGCGATGGGCACGCCGGTGGTCGCGCTGTTCGGGCCGAGCGGCGATATCGAGTGGGGGCCGTGGCGCGTGCGAAGCAGGATCGTCGCGTCCGACGCGCATCCGTGCCGGCCGTGCGGCAACGACGGCTGCGGCGGCGGCAAGGTGAGCGAGTGCCTCACGACGCTCCCCGTCGAGCGCGTCCACGCCGCTGCCCGCGAGCTGCTCGCCGGGCGATGAGGCGCAGGCCCGTCACCGCGGCTGCTCTCGCCGCGGTCGCTCTAGCGTTGGCGCAGGCAGCGGTTGCCGATATCCGGGTCACCGACGACCGCGGCCACGAGATCGTGCTTGCGCGGCCGGCGACACGCATCGTGACGCTCGCGCCGCATCTGACCGAGATCGTTTTTGCCGCGGGCGCCGGCGCCAGGCTGGTAGGCGTTTCCGCTTACAGCGACTTCCCGCCGGAAGCGGCGCGCCTGCCGATCGTCTCCGATCACGGCAAGGTCAACTTCGAAGAGATCGCGACGCTCAAGCCCGACCTCGCCCTCCTGTGGGCGAGCGGCAACCGTGCGCCCGACTTCGATCGGCTCGAGTCGCGCGGCGTGAAAGTGTTCGCCACGGAAGCGCGACGGCCGGAGGACATCGCCCGCATCCTGCGCTTCGTCGGTCGGCTTGCTGGCACCGAGCCCGTCGCCGACGCGGCGGCACGAGACCTCGAGGCGCGGTTCGCCGGCCTGCGCGAGCGCTATCGCGGCCGACCGACGGTCCGGGTGTTCTACGAGATCTGGCCCGAGCCGCTGATGACGGTCAACGGCCAGCATCTGATCTCGCATCTCGTCGAGATGTGCGGCGGGCGGAACGTGTTCGCGGACGCCACGCCGTTCACGCCGACGATCTCGCGCGAGCAGGTGCTGGCCGCCGACCCGGACGCGATCCTGGTGGCGGCACCGGCGCCGCGCGCCGCGGCGCGGATCGCGTTCTGGCGTTCCTGGCAGCGGCTGCGCGCCGCGCGCGAAGGGCGCGTCTACCCCGTCGATCCCGCCGCGGCGCACCGCATGAGCCCGCGGATCATCGACGGCGGAGTAGAGCTGTGCGAGACGCTGGAGCGGGCGCGCAAGTAGCGCACCGCCCGAGCGGCTACCCCCAGACCTCGCGCGCGACTTCCACCACCCGCTCGAGCTTGCGCCACTGTTCGTCGGACGAGAGCAGGTTGCCATGGTGCGTGCTCGCGAAGCCGCACTGCGGCGAGAGGCAGAGGTTCTCGAGCGGCACGACTTGCGCCGCTTCATCGATCCGGCGCTTCAGCTCGTCCTTCGACTCGAGGCTGCCGAACTTGGTGGTCACCAGGCCGAGCACGACCTTCTTCCCGCGCGGGAGCAGCCGCAGCACGTCGAAGCCGCCGGCGCGCGCCGAGTCGAACTCCATGAAGTACGCGTCGGCGGCGGTGGCGAACATCGACTCGACCAGCGCCGCCTCGTAGGGCTTCTCCGCCATCCAGGTGCTCTGGAAGTTGCCGCGGCAGGTGTGCAGCGTCACCGTCATCCCCGGCGGGCGCCCGGCGAGCGCGAGGTTGATCGCCTCCGCGTAGGTGCGGTGCAGCGTCCCCGGGTCGTCGCCGTTCGCGCGGCAGAGCGCCTTCATCTTGTCGTCGGCGAGATACGAGAACGTCACGTCGTCGATCTGGAGATAGGTGCAGCCTGCCGCTGCGAGCGCGGCGATCGTCGCGCGGTAGGCGGCGCCGAGATCGGCCCAGTACTCGGCCGGATCGGGATAGATCTCCTTCGAGATCCCGTTGGTGCCGCCGCGCATGTGCGCCATCGACGGCGACGGGATGGTGAACTTCGCCGTCTTCGTCGCGACCGACTTCAGGAACGCGAAGTGGCCGACCATGTTCGGCCGCGTCGCGCGGATGCGGCCGGTGACCGTGGGCGTCGGCGGGATCTCGTCCACGCCCTGGAACTTGAGCGCGGTGGAGGCCTTGAGGCCGATGCCGTCGAAGCCCGAGAGGAAGTCGAGGTGCCACCAGTCGCGGCGGAACTCGCCGTCGGTGACGGCCTGGAGGCCGATCGCCTCCTGCTTTGCGACTGCCTCGCGGATCGAGCGATCCTCGATCTCCGCGAGCGCCGCGGCGGGAAGCTCGCCGCGCTTTGCACTCGCCCGCGCTTCACGCAGCTCCGGCGGGCGAAGCAGGCTGCCGACGTGGTCGGCCCGGAACGGGGGCTTGGACGTTTGGGACACCTTGGCGGCTCCTCGGGAAGCGGCACGCCGGGATTGTAGCGGCCGTTAGAATGCGCGCGGCCCATGCGCATCGCGATCGTCAGGCAGCGCTACAACCCGTTCGGCGGCGCCGAGCGCTTCGTCGAGCGCGCGCTGACGGCGCTCGCCGGGCAGGGTGCCGAAGTGACCGTGGTGGCCCGCGAATGGGCGAGCGACGCGCGCGGCGCGGTGCTGAAGGTCGATCCGTTCCACGTCGGGCGGCTGTGGCGCGACTGGGGTTTCGCGCGCGCGGTGTGCGCGCGGCTCGCAGGCGAGCGGTTCGACCTCGTGCAGTCGCACGAGCGGCTCGCGTGCTGCGACGTGTACCGCGCCGGCGACGGGGTGCATCGCCAGTGGCTCGAGAACCGCGCGCGCGGGGAGGGCGCGCTCGCGCGGCTCGCGACCCGCGTGAGCCCCTATCATCGCTACGTGCTCGCGGCCGAGCGGCGGCTTTTCGCGAGCCCGCGGCTCCGCGCGGTGATCTGCAATTCGCGGATGGTGCGCGACGAGATCCAGCGTCACTTCGGCACGCCGAAGGAAAAGCTGCACGTCGTCTACAACGGCGTGGACCTCGACGCCTTCGTGCCGGAGCTGCGCCTGGAGCATCGCGCGCGCGTGCGCAGTGAGCTCGGGATCCCGGACGACGCGACGGTCTACCTGCACGTCGGATCGGGATTCGCGCGGAAGGGCGTGGCCACGCTCCTCGCGGCGCTCGCCCGGCTCGAAGACCGGAACGCGCGCCTCCTCGTCGTCGGAAAGGACCGCGCCGAGCCCGCGCTGCGCGCGGCGGCGGCCCGGCCGGGCGTCGGCAACCGCGTGCACTTCGCGGGCGGACAGGCCGACGTGAGGCCGTTCTACGGCGCGGCCGACTGTTTCGTGCTCGCGACGCTCTACGATCCGTTCCCGAACGCGGCGCTCGAAGCGCTCGCGAGCGGCCTGCCGATCGTCGTCAGCAGGCAGTCGGGCGCCGCCGAGCTGGTGCGCGAAGGGTTCAACGGCCACGTCGTCGACGCCCTCGACGTCGACGCGCTCGCCGCGGCAATGACTGCGATCGCGAAGCGCGGGCCGATCGAGATGAGCGAGGACGCGCGCGCCTCGGTGCTCGACCTCGGGCTCGACGCGATGGCCGGACGGCTGGTCGAGCTCTATCGCAAGCTGCTGGCGGGGGGCGCATGAGCGCCCCGCCATGTGGGAGGCGCTCGGCCGCGCCGCTATACGGGAGGCGCTCGACCGCGCCGTTATAATCCGGGCCACAGTGCCTTCTCCCCACCCCTCGAGCGTCCGGCTCTATTTCCGGCTGCTCGGTTACCTCAAGCCCTACTGGCAGCGGTTCGCGCTCTCGATCGTGGCGATGATCGTCGTCGCGGCGACCGAGACCGGGATGCCGGCGCTCGTCAAGCCGCTGCTCGACGGCACCTTCGTCGAGAAGGACGCCACGATGATGCGCTGGGTTCCGGTCGCCATCATCGGCCTCTTCCTCGTCCGTGGCGTGGCGTCGTTCGTTTCCGGCTACATGATCCAGTGGGTAGCGCAGAAGCTGGTCGCCGATCTCCGCAATGGGATGTTCGCCTCGCTCGTGCGGCTGCCGACCGCGCACTACGACGCCGCCACGACGGGCGCGATCGTGTCGAAGTTCACCTACAACGTCACTCAGGTGACAGGCGCTGCGACCAACGCGGTGAACGTGATCGTCAAGGACTCGCTTGCGGTCGCGGGGCTGCTCGGCTGGATGCTCTGGCTCAACTGGCAGCTCACGCTGCTCGCGGTCGTCGTCGGGCCGCCGATCTTCTTGATCACGCGATATTTCTCCGGCCGCCTGCGGAAGATGAGCCGCGCCGAGCAGTCGGCGGTGGGCGATCTCAACCACGTGCTCGAGGAGTCGATCGGCTGCCACCGGGTGGTGAAGGTGTTCGGCGGCCAGGAGTACGAGAGCCGGCGCTTCGCACAGGCCGCGGACAAGGTGCGCAGATTCCAGATGAAGATCGCCACCGCCGCCGCGGCGACGGTGCCGACGACGCACCTGGTCGCCTCGTTCGCGGTGGCGGCGATCGTCTACTTCGTCATCCTGCAGGCAGAACGCGATCAGACGACGGTGGGCGGGTTCGTGTCGTACCTTGCGGCGCTCTTCATGCTGATGCCGCCGATCAAGCGGCTCACCAACGTGAACGAGACGATGCAGCGCGGCCTCGCCGCCTCGGAGACGGTCTTCGGCCTGATCGACGAGCGGCCCGAGGTGGATCGCGGCGCGATCGAGATCGGGCGCGCGCGCGGCGAGATCGAGTACCAGCGCGTGAGCTTCACCTACCCCGAAGCGTCGCGGCCCGCCCTTGCCGACGTGAATCTCCGCATCGCGCCGGGGGAGACCGTGGCGCTCGTCGGTTCCTCCGGCAGCGGGAAGACCACGTTCGTGAACCTGCTGCCGCGCTTCTACGAGCCGGGCGCCGGAAGGATCCTGGTGGACGGCACGGACGCCGCCGACCTCAAGCTCGCGTCCCTGCGCGCGAACATTGCGCTCGTCAGCCAGGACATCGTGCTTTTCAACGACACCGTCGCGGCGAACATCGGCTACGGCCGCCTCGGCGACCACTCGGAGGCCGACGTCGTCGCCGCGGCGGAGGCGGCGCACGCGCTCGGGTTCATCCGCGAGATGCCGCAGGGCCTCGCGACCCTGATCGGCGAGGACGGCGTGCGGCTCTCGGGCGGGCAGCGCCAGCGCCTCGCGATCGCGCGCGCGTTTCTCAAGGACGCACCGATCCTCATCCTCGACGAGGCGACGAGCGCGCTCGACAGCGAGTCGGAGCGGGCGGTGCAGGCGGCGCTCGAGCAGCTGATGCGCGGGCGCACCACGCTCGTGATTGCGCACCGCCTCTCGACGATCGAGGGCGCCGACCGCATCGTGGTGCTCGACGAAGGGCGGATCGCGGAGATCGGCCGCCACGCCGAGCTGCTCGCGCGCGGCGGGATCTACGCCCGGCTGCACCGGATCCAGTACTCGCGCGAGGCGGAAGCGGCGGCGGCGTAGGGGAACGCCGCATGCACATCGTCCACACGGAGTCCTCGCAGGGCTGGGGAGGCCAGGAGATCCGCATCCTCGAGGAGGCCGCCGGCATGCGCGCCCGGGGACATCGGGTCACGGTGATCGCGCCGGGCGAAGCGCGGATCTACGGCGAGGCCGGGCGGCGCGGGCTCGATGCGGTGGACCTCCCGATCGGCCGGAAGCGCCTGCGCGGGGTGCTCGCGCTGCGGCGGTGGCTCGCTGGCGCGCGCGCCGATGTCGTCAACACCCACAGCTCGACCGACTCCTGGCTGGTGGCGCTCGCCTGCATGTTGCTCGCCTTTCCGCCCGCCGTGGTGCGGACGCGCCACATCTCCGCGCCGGTGCCGGACAACCGCGCGACGCGATGGCTATATACCGGCGCGACCCGGCACATCGTCACGACCGGTACGAGCCTCAGGCAACAGCTGATCGACGGGAACCGGTTTCCCGCCGAGCGCGTCACGTCGGTGCCGACGGGGATATCGCTCGAGCGCTTTGCGCCGGGCGACCGGGCGCGCGCCCGCGCGCAGACGGGACTGCCCGCGGACTGGACGATCGTCGGCATCGTCGCGACCCTGCGCAGCTGGAAGGGGCACCGCTTTCTGCTCGACGCGCTCGCCAGGTTGCCGCAGCCGAACCTCGGCCTCGCGATCGTCGGCGATGGTCCGCAGCGGGGCGCGCTGGAAGCGCAGATCCGCGATCTCGGCTTGAGCGGGCGGGTGTGGCTGCCGGGCGACCAGCGCGACGTACTGCCCTGGTTTCAGTCGTTCGACATCTTCGCACTGCCGTCCTATGCGAACGAGGGGGTGCCGCAAGCGCTCGTCCAGGCGATGCTCGCGGCGCTTCCCTGCGTGACCACCGCCGCCGGCGCGATCGGCGAGGCAGCCATCAACGACGAGACGGCGCTCGTCGTGGCACCGCAGGACGCTGCCGCGCTCGCCGCAGCGATCGCGCGGCTTGCGGCGGACCCGGCGCTGCGGGCGCGGCTCGGCGCCGCCGCGCGGGCGCACTGCGCGCGGCAGTTCGGGTACGAGGCCATGCTCGACCGGATGGAGGCGGTGTTCCGGGATGCGGTCGCGGCCTAGCGGCAAGGCGAGACCGATTCTGAGCCAGGTGCTCAAGGAGTCTGGCAGATGACGAACCTTGGCGCTGGCGGGCTCGTTGGCGAGCCCCTGCTTATGTTTTCACATTGGACCGTTTTTCACTACAATACGCAAATGATTCATGCCGCCCGTCAACCCGGTTCGCACGCTGTCGCGTACCAGGCCGGCGCAGCCGCGCGCTTCGTCGCTCAACGTCTCACGCGTGGCGAGGTCGCCTTTCCGCTCGACGCGCTCGAGGCTGAAACCGGTCTTTCGCGCATCGCCGCGCGCCATCAGCTCCTGCGTCTCGGGCCACGGGTGCGTCGTGTGGCGCCGCGGCAGCCCTTTTTTCTCATCGTCAGCGAGGCGCATCAGCCCCTGGGTGCGCCGCCAGCCGCCTGGTGGCTCGATGCGTACTTCCGATGGCTTCGCCGGCCCTATTACCTCGCGCTCGCCTCGGCCGCGGCAGAGTACGGCGCAAGCCCGCAGGCCATCCAGCTCGTCCAGGTGGTGACCGACCGGCCGCGTCGCCCGCTCGCACTCGGTCGGATCCGGGTGCGCTTTTACGTGAAGCGCGACGCTGCGCGCACGCCAACCGCAGAGCTGCCCGGCGCGCATGCACCGCTTCGCGTAAGCACGCTGGAGGCGACGGCCATCGACCTCGTTCGCTACGCCGGAGCCGTTGGCGGCATTGAACGCGCGGTCGAGATCTTGAAGCCGATTGCCGCACGGCTCCGGAGACCTGCGCTCAAGGAGGCGCTCTCAGCCGAGCGCGAACCAGCCACCGCGCAGCGCCTGGGCTTCATCCTCGACGGCCTGGGCTACCCCGGCCTTGCCGAGACCGTTGCGCGAAGCCTCCCCGCCCGGCTTGCACGGGTCAGGCTTGAACCCGCGACGAGCGCACCGGCACGAGCGCTCCATCTTCATCGTCGCTGGGGGCTTCTGGTCGGGAAACCTCCGTTCGGCACACCTTAGCCGATGCTCACGCGCCAGGACGTCCTCGCGCACCAGAGCCAGGTACCCTGGCCTCAGCTTCATCAGGTCGAGCAGGACCTTCTCCTCTGCCAGACGATGGTGGCCATCTTCAGCGATGAATTCCTGAAGACCCAGGTTGCCATGCGTGGGGGAACGGTGCTGCACAAGATTCACCTTGCCCCGGCTGCGCGCTATTCCGAGGACATCGATCTCGTGGTTACGGGCAAGCGTCCCGCGGAGCACATCCGAGCCGGCCTGAAGCGTGTGCTCACGGGCGTTCTCGGCAAGCACCGGGTCGACGTCTGGGAGACCGCGGCTCTTGCCATCCGCAACACCGTGCGCCCGTCGCGGGTCCTGCGACTCACCTACGGAGTGCCGTCGGTGAGCGAACCGGTCGCGAGCTCACCATCGTGGTGGAGGCGAACGTCACCGAGCGAACACCGCATCGCCCGCTCACTGAGCTCCCCTTCGAACTGCTTCCGTTCGAACGTTCTTCCGCGATGCGCCGCTCCGCGCGCAGGTGAACTCCTTCGAGCTGCACGAGATGCTCGGCACCAAGTTGCGTGCGCTCTTCCAGCGAAGCCGCGGACGCGACCTCTTCGACCTCTTCTGGGCGATGCGCGACGCCTCCGGCATTGCTGTGCGGCCCGAGGTCATCATCGAATCCTTCCAGCATTACCTGCGCGCGGAAGGCGCCATTGCCTCGCGTCATGAGTTTCTCGATCGCTTCGATCAGCGTCTGGCCGATGCGGCGTTTCGCCGCGACATGGAGTCGCTTCTGCGCGCCGGGCTCGACTACGATCCGCTAACCGCCGGCGCGTTCGTGCGCGAGCGCTTGCTCCGGCTTCTCCCCGCTTGAGGCGCCGGCACCTCGGCGACGAGGCGACGCTCGACGGTATCGAGGCGGCGTTCCCCGAGCGGGTCGCGGCATGACGAGCGGCACGGCGGTAACGCGGTTTACTAGGGGGACAAATGTCTATACGATCGCGACGAGATTCGCGGCAGGGCGACGAATCGCCTGGATGTAGCCGAGTCCCCCGTCGGGAAGCGAACCGACGTCAGAGGTTGAGGTGTGAGAAGAAGCGCTGCTGAACCCTATCGCGACATCGATTTCTCGCGCGCGAGGCGCGGGCCCGTGATCGGGCCGGAACCGGGAAAGACGAAGGTATCGATCCGCCTGGACAACAGGGTGATCGAGCATTTCCGCCGGATGGTCGAGCAGTCGGGCGGCGGGAACTACCAGACGCTGATCAACGACGCCCTCGTCGCGTACATTCAGCAGGGAGCGGTACTCGATGCCGTCCGCCGTGTGGTCAGGGAGGAGATTTCCGGCGGAAAGGCGAAGCGCGCTCCCGCGCGGCGACTCGCCGGTACTGCTGTGGACCGGTGAGAGCATCAGCGCCGTGAGAGGCCCGGGATATCGCATGAAGGCGAGCGTGATCCGTAGCGACCGTGAGATTCAGGGGGGAGCACTGGTCTTCGTCGGTACTCGTGTACCGGTCAAGAATCTCTTCGACTACCTGGAGTCAGGCGACTCGCTCGGCGACTTCTTGAAGTCGTTTCCATCCGTGACGCGGGAGCAGGCCGTGGCGGCGCTGGAGTCTGCCCGCGAGGCGCTCATCGAGGCCGGCACGGAAGCGCGATTCCGGGTCCGCGCCGCACGCGGCGCAGGCAAGACGCGGCGCGCGCTCGGGTTGCTCGAGAAGGCGCGCGGTCGCAAGGCGAGATAGCCAGGCCGCGATGCGGTCGCGGCCTAGCCGTCTCGGTTCGCGCCTGCGCGTGCTCCCACGCGCGGCGTGGCAGCGGGCCGCGACGATCGGCCGCCGCGCGCCGCCCGCATCACCGTCGCGGATCCTCGTTGCCCACCACCTCCTGCTCGGCGACACCTTGATGCTGACCCCGCTGCTCGCGAAGCTCCGCGAGCGGCATCCCGGCGCCGAGATGGTGATGACTACGCCGCGAGCGATCGCGCCGCTCTACGCCCGCGCGCCCTACGGCCTACGGGCGCTTCCCTATGATCCGCGCGACGCGCGTACGCTCGAGCGCTTCGATGCGGCGCGGGGCTACGACCTCGCGCTCGTCCCGGGCGACAACCGCTTCAGCTGGCTCGCCCTCGCCCTCGGCGCGCGGTGGATCGTCGCCTTCGGCGGCGACCGGCCGGCGCACAAGAGCTGGCCGGTGGACGAGCGGCGCGCGTATCCCGACGCGCCCGCGGCCTGGGGCGACATGGTGGCGGGGCTCGTCGACGGCCCGCCGCCGCGACCGTACCGGCCCGAAGACTGGCCGGACCCGGAGCACGCGCCGTTCGAGGCGCCAGCCGGTCCGTACGCGGTGCTCCACGTGGGTGCGAGCACGTCGCTCAAGCAATGGGATCGCGACAAGTGGCATTCGCTCGCGGCGAGCCTTGAGCGACGGGGACTTTCAGTCGTATGGAGCGGCGGCAGGGGGGAGGAAGCGGAGGTCGCCGCGATCGATCCCGGAGGCCGCTACACGTCGGTCGCCGGAGCGCTCGATCTTCCGCAAATGTGGCACCTGGTGAAGCGTGCGCGGCTGCTCGTCTGCCCTGACACCGGCATTGCCCATCTCGGGCGGATCGTGAATACGCCGACGGTGACGCTGTTCGGTCCCGGCTCGGCGGTCATCTGCGGCGCGGGCGAGTTCTGGCGCGCGAGCCCGTACCGCGCCGTGACCGTCGACCCGTTTCTCTGCCGCGACCAGCGGGTGCTGTTCAAGCGCGAGATCGCGTGGGTGCGGCGGTGCGGCCGGAGCACTGCGGAGTGCCCTGCACCCCGATGCATGCACGCGATCGGACTCGAGGCGGTCACGGCCGCGATCGACGAGCTCCTGGGGGCGCGATGATCCGGTCGCTCGTGCGCAAGCTCCGCGGCAACGAGCTCGATCGCATCCTCGAGCGCGCCGCCCGCGGCGGCGCGCGGCGGTTTCTCGTGTTCTGGAACCGGGGGCTCGGCGACATCGCGCTCGGGCTCTATGCGCTGTTCGCGCGCATTCGCGAGGCCGTTCCGGCGGCCGAGATCGCAGTGCTCACGCGGCAGGACCTCGCCGAGGCGTTCGCGCTGTTCGACGTCCAGCGGGTCATCGTCGACCCGCGGCTCGAGCGCGGCGAGCGTGACGGCTATGCGAACGCGGCTGCGCGGCTCGGCGTTAAGGCGGCCAATTTCGACGTCGTCCTCGACCGGCCCGATCCGACCGGCTGGCTCGCGTCCCAGCACGGGACCGTCGTCCCGCGGCTCGCGTGGAAGCCGGAGCTCGACGCGCTCGCCTCGCGCTTCCCCCTCGGCGACGGGCGACGCCTCGTCGGCGCGCACGTGAGCGCCGAGACGGCGCGCTTCTACGGGTACGTAAAGGACTGGCCCGCGGAGTCGTGGCGCGCGCTCTTCGCCGGCCTCGCCGGCGAGCGCTGCGTGCTCTTCGGCCACGCGCCGGAGCCCCGGTTCGACCGGGCGGGACTCGTCGACCTCCGCGGACGGACGACGCTCCTCGAGATGCTCTCGATCGTGAAGAACCGGTGTCGCGTGCTCGTCGCGCCCGACAGCGGCGTGCTGACGATGGCCTACTACCTCGATTGCGCGTTTCCGCTGACCGTCGTCTCGCTCTGGTCCGATCCGCGGCAGGGCGTGTTCAAGCAGGGCGTCGCCTCGCCCAACCCGCTGCTTCGGCACGTCCCGCTGGTCGGCGAGGGCGAAGACGTGCGGCGGATCCCCGTCGACGAGGTGCTGGCGCGCGTACGCGAGGCGCTGGCATGAGCGGCTCTGGCCGGACTGCGCGCCTCGCGGTGATACCCGGGTGCCTCTTCCTGTTCGTGCTGCCGATCACGCATACGGTGGCGATCCGAACCGTTTCGCTTGGCCTCCTCGTCCTGTGCACGGGCTACCTCTGGTGGCGGGAGCGTCCACCGTCGCCACCGCGCAGTCTGCTGATCGCAATGGCGGCATGGGCTGGCATCGCGATGGCCTCGCTCCTCTGGACGGTCGACTTCGAGTACTCCCAGGGCGAGGTGCGGAACGAGGTGGTCTATCCGCTGGCCGCGTTCTTCGCTTTCTACGCGCTCACGCCGGATGAGGCGCGGTGGCGGCTGTGGGTGCGCGTGGTGGTGGTGAGCGCCGCGTTGATCGCGGTCTATGCGTTCGCCAACTTCGTCCGTCACGCCGACTGGTACACGAAGGCCTATATCGGCGACCGGAATGCCTACAGCACCTACGCCACTCTCGTCGCGCCGATGCTGCTCGCGGCGGCGCTCGACCGCGCGCTCGGAGGGCGATGGCGTGTCGCCGCAGGCACCGCGCTCGTGCTCACACTCGCCGCCGGCGCGCTCACGCAGAACCGGGTGATGTGGGTGGCGCTGCTCGTCGCGGGGCTGGTGCTGCTTGCGACGCGCTTCCGCTGGCGCACGGCGACCCGCGCCGCGCGGACGGCGGCGGTCGCCGCCGTGCTCGCGTTTACGTTGGCCGGGGGCGCGTATATCGCGACAGTGAGCCTCCAGAAGACCTTCGTGCCGGGTGCGAGCTTGAGCGCGCAGTTCGAAGCCGATCCGCGGCTGAAGATCTGGGTGTATGCGGCCGAGCGGATCGCCGAGCGGCCGTGGCTCGGCTACGGCTACGGCCGCGGGATCCTGCGCAAGGACTTCCGCGTCAAGTTCGAGGGCAACCTGTACAACTGGCACGGCCACAACCTGTTCCTCAACACCGCGATGGGCGGCGGGATCGTCCTCGTCGGCGCTTTAGTGGCGCTGCTTGCGTCGCTCGCATACGCGTTGGGGCGCAACGCTCGCGCGAGCCCTCCCTGCGCGGTGGTTCTCGCGGTGCTCGCCGCGGCGCTCGTCAAGAGCCTGACCGACGACGTGCTGATCCGGGAAAACTCGTTGCTGCTGTGGTCGCTCGCGGGAATGGCGCTCGGAGTCGCCGCGCGAGCGAAGCTCAACCTGCGCTGAGCCGCGGTTTCGGCGTCGGCGCCGCCACCGCGCCGCTCGGCGCGTACTCCGGGATGCGGGCAAGGAGACCCGCTCGCACCTCGTCGTCGGCGAGCAGACGGTCGGATTCCAGCCAGCGCACCGCGTCCGCGACCCAGGCGCGCGACTGCGGCGCTTCGGGCTTCATGATGCGCAACTTCGGGTGCGGCGTGACGAGCGTGCGCTCGTTGTCGGCCAGCAGCTCCTCGAAGAGCTTCTCGCCGGGCCGCAGGCCGGTGAACTCGATCCGCATGTCGCTCTCCGCAGAGGCCCGAGAGGCGGATCAGGTCGCGCGCCAGGTCGACGATCTTGACCGGCTCGCCCATGTCGAGCACGAAGATCTCGCCGCCGCTGCGCCCATGCGCGCCGGCCTGCAGCACGAGCTGCGCCGCCTCGGGGATCGTCATGAAGTAGCGCGCGCATCTCGGGGTGCGTGACGGTGACCGGCCCGCCGGCGGCGATCTGCTCGCGGAAGATCGGGACCACGCTGCCGGTCGAGCCGAGCACGTTGCCGAAGCGCACCGTCGACGAAGCCGCGTCGCGCTCGGCCGGCTGCAGCGCCTGGCACGACGATCTCCGCGAGCCGCTTGCTCGCGCCCATCACGCTGGTCGGGTTCACCGCCTTGTCGGTGGAGATCATCACGAACTCCTCGACGCCGTGCCGGCGCGCGGCCTCGGCGACCAGCCAGCGTGCCGAGCGACGTTGTTCTTCACCGCCTCGCCAGGCGTTGCGCCTCCATCAGCGGCACGTGCTTGTGCGCCGCCGCGTGGAAGATCACCGAGGGACGATACGTCGCGAAGCACCTGGTCGACGCGCGCCCGGACTTCACGTCGCCGATCACGTATGCGAGTCGCGTCGCGCCGCTCTCCCCGCCGAACTCCTGTTCGATCGTGTAGAGCGCGAGCTCGCTCTGCTCCAGCGCGACGAGCCGCGCCGGCTCGAACCGCAGGATCTGACGGCAGAGCTCGGCGCCGATCGAACCGCCCGCGCCGGTGACGAGCACGGTGCGCCCGGAGAGCCACTCGCGCAGGCCGGCGGTGTCGAGCTCCACCGGATCGCGGCCGAGGAGGTCGTCGAGCTCGACGCGCCGCAGCTGCGACACCGTCACCTTCCCGCCGACGAGGTCCTCGTAGGACGGCACGGTCATCGCCTGGAGCCCGGCGCTGCGCGAGAGCTCCACCGCGCGGCGGCGGACGCGATGCGACTGGTCCGGCATCGCGATCACCGCCACCTCGGCGCCCTCGCGCGCCGCGATCTCGGGCAGCTCCGCGAGCGTCCCGAGCACCTTCACGCCCTGGATCTCGCGCTTCTGCTTGCCCGGGTCATCGTCGAGGAGCCCGATGAAGTGCCACTCCGGGCTGCGCCCGAGGTTCTTCAGCAGGTTTGCGGTGGCGCTGCCCGCCCCGAGCACGATCACGCGCTTGCCTTCGCTCG
>CAWBNB010000050.1:0-506505 GCA_963789885.1 uncultured beta proteobacterium
AGATCAAGTAGTTGCGAGTAGGTTCGCAACGAGCTCCCGTCCGGCGGCCTTCTCCAATTCTTCTCTAATTCTCCTGAAGACCCGCGGCAGTTCCGTTTCGTGTCAGCGGTTTGCGGTGCTGAAACCGACAGACTAATCTTCTCCAATACGTTCGCACCGCACTTCCGTTTCTGATCAGCGACTTGTGCCTTGCCGCAGCAGACTAGGAACGTTGCCGCGCGGCGATGTGGCCATGCTCGACGTCCGGTTGCGTCGGGTTGCGTAGAGCGTCAGGGATCGACGCCCACAGTCTCTGGCGCGGCCAGACCGGAGGGACCGTAAGTCAGTCTTCTAATTTAGTCGGCTGCGCTCACGCCCCGGGCCGCAGCCGCAGCCACAGATATAGCGCGGCAACGCCGAACGTGAGCAGCGTGATCGGCACGCCGACGCGCGCGTGCCGCCGCCAATCGAGCCGGATGTCGCGCCGCGCGGCCGCGTCGGCGACGATCAGGTTCGCGATGCTCCCGACGAGGAGCAGATTCCCGGCGAGCGTGCTGCCGATTGCAAGCAACGGCCCGGCGAGGGGATGGGTGGCGACCGGCAGCAGCAGCATCACCGCCGGTACGTTGGACACCACGTTCGACAGCACGAACGCCGCCGGGAAGAGGACCTCGGGCCGGTGCAGGTCGAGGCCCCAGCTTGCGAGCCCGTCGACGGCCTGCTGCGGAATGCCGGTCGCCTCGAATGCGTCGTTCACGACGAACAGGCCCATGAACAGGATCAGCAGCTCCCAGTCCACGAGCCCGAGCATGTGGCGCGAGTGCAGCTTGCGGGAGAGCATCAGCAGGCCCGCGCCGGTGAGGGCGACCATCTCGCGCGGCCACGGCGCGACGAGGAAGCACACGCAGATCGCGCCGGCGACGGCGAGCCCCTTGAGCGTCTGCCAGCGGTCGAAGGCCTCGTCCTCGCCACTGCGGCGCTCGGCTGCGGCGGCCGCCTCGACCGCGAGGCCCCAGCGGCCGCGCGTGTGCCAGGCGATAACCGCCCAGGTGATCAGGAGCCCGAGCAGCACCGGCGCCGCCGCCTCCGCGAGGTACCCGGAGAACGAGAGGCGAAGCTTCTCGCCGATTAGCATGTTCTGGGGGTTACCGATCAGGGTTGCCGCCGAGCCGATGTTGGCGGCGCACGCGAGCGCCAGCAGGTACGGCAGCGGGTGCAGGCCGCGCCGGCGGCAGGCGTCGATTAGGACCGGCGCGACCGCGAGGCACACGATATCGTTGCTGAACACTGCTGATAGTCCCGCGATGACGAGGATCAGCGCGCCGAGCAGCATTGGCGGGGACAGCGCCGACGCGGCGAGCTTGAGGGTCACCCACGCGTAGAACCCGCCGAGCCGCAGCTGCGCGGAGATCACCATGAACGCGAACAGGAGCACGATCGTTGGCAGGTGAATCGCGTTCGCGGCCTGCGCGAGCGTGCGGTCTCCGGCCGTGAGCAGCGCGATCGCGCCGAGGAGCGCCACACCCGCGCGGTCGAGCTGAACGAACGGCAGCCCGCCGAGGATCATTCCCAGGTAGACGACGCAGAAAACGACGACGACGAACGTGGTCAAGGGCGGCTCGCTCGGGCGAAGCCGCGATGGTACGTCGGGCGCTGGCGTGAAATGACCTCCGGCACCACTCTGTTCCCCGATGGGGGACGACCCATTGACGCGTACCGATCTTCGACGACCCCCTGCACGGGGTTCAGGGGTGTGCTATGATGCCTTGGTGACAAGTCACCAAGGCATTGACTCATGGCACGATTGACGATCACCTTGAGCAACGACCGGCACCAGGCGCTCCGTGAGGCGGCCGTGCAGCGCGGCAAGACGATCGGCCAGCTGATCGAGGAGAGCCTCGACTTCTACGGCATCAAGAGCGCGCGTAGCGCCGAGGCGCTAGTCGCTAAGGCGCGCGCGCGGGCGGGCCTCACCGAAAGGCAGGCGCTGCGCCTCGCGGTGGCGGAAACGCGTGCCGCCCGGCGCCGGTGAAGCCGCCGACCGCCGTCATCGACACCAATATCGTGGTTGCGGGCCTGCTGACTGCCGAGGCGGGCTCGCCCACCGTGAGGATCCTCGACGGCATGCGCCAGGGGGCGTTCCCGTTTCTGCTCTCCGCGGCGTTGCTGGCCGAGTACCGCGAGGTCTTGCTGCGCGAGAAGATCCGGAAGGTCCATGGCTTGAGCGAGCGCGAGATCGATCTGCTGCTCACGGAGATCGCGACTCACGCGATCGTGCGCGAGCCCGAGGCGGCCTCCGGCGCGCCAGACCCCAAGGACAACCACCTGTGGGCGCTCGCTCTCTGCGTACCCGGTAGCGCCTTGGTCACGGGCGACCTGACCCTCGCCCGCACCCCGCCGCCGGCAACAAAGGTTCTTTCCGCGAAGCAGTTCGTCGAGGCCCTGCCGAACCCGTGACGCCGCGGCTGGCTTGTGCAGTGGTCACCGCCGTCCGCGACTCACCGCTCACCGCGTCATAGGGAGACTCGCAACGTCCCTGCCGTAAGGTTACGAGTCGTGGGCGCCTTTCGGATACGATCGGCACGGTCGCCGATTTGATCGACAGCCTGGAGGTTGGTAGCTGGGCCATCCATCCAGAACCACCTTCTCTAATCCGACTGTTGCGCCGGGCGCTGCGGCGCGAAACTGGCGGGTATATTAGAGAAGTGCGCTGCCGTCACTATCTCAGTCCATTCACAATCCGCCCGAACTCGAAATCTGTTGTGCTCCTTGTGGGGCACCGGGGGTTCGAATCCCTCCCTCTCCGCCAGATCAAGTAGTTGCACGCGCTTGGCAACGATCTGCCCATCGCCAAGCTTCTCGTATCTTCTCGAATATCTCTCGAATCTTCTCGTATTCGTAGTCGATCGCGGCTCGGCCGCTACCGCGCGGCGCTACGGGCTGCCGGTGGTCAACGTGATCTACGACAACCAGGCGTGGGGAATCATCAAGGCCGGCCAGAAGGCCGCGCTCGTTCGGCGCTGACCTAGAAGGCACCGACTACGCGGCCATCGCCAGAGGTTTCGGCTGCTACGGTGAGCTCGTCACGCGGGCGGGGGAAATCAGGCCGGCCTAGGAGCGCGCGCTCGCTTCGGGGCTGCGCGGTGATCGATTGCCGCACCCGGTTCGAGCCGCATCCGGCGATGCCCGTCTTCGGGCGCATGAATTCCTACGGCTTTCCGTGAGTCGCGGAACCGGGACGCGAACCCGGGTGTCCCGAACCAACTGCGCGAGGACAGGCCGGATCGGGCGAGCTCCAGCCCTGAACGAGTCGCTCGCGAGCCCTACTGCGTCTCGCGAATCAGGCGCACCAGCTCCTCGACCGATACGCTGTCGCCGAAGTCCTCGCCGCCGAAGAGCCCTTCGGCGAGCGCGCGCTTGTCGCGGTGCAGCTCGACGATGCGCTCCTCGATCGACCCGCGCAGCACGAGGCGGTAGACGGTCACCGGGCGCTCCTGCCCGATACGATGCGCGCGCCCGCTCGCCTGGTCCTCGACCGCCGGGTTCCACCACGGGTCGGTGATGATGACGTAGTCGGCGGCGGTGAGGTTGAGCCCGAAGCCGCCGGCGCGCAGGCTGATCAGGAAGAGGTCCCCTTCACCGGCCTGGAACGCCGCGATGCGCTTCGCCCGATCGGCGGCTGGCGTCGCGCCGTCCAGGTACTGGTAGCGGATCCCCGCGCCGTCGAGCCGGCTGCGCAGGATCGCGAGATAGTCGACGAACTGGCTGAACACCAGCGCCTTGTGCCGGTTCGCGACCAGCTCCTCGACGAGCTCGAGGAAGACCGCCGCCTTCGCGCCCTCGACGTTCGCCTCCGGGGCCACGATGCGGGGATCGCACGCCGCGCGGCGCAGCCGCATCAGCTCGGCGAGCACCCGGAAGCGCCGCGCGCCGTCGTTGCCGGCTTCGCGCCCGATTGCCTCCAGGGCGGCGCGGCGCAGCGCCTCGTGGAAGGCCTGCTCGCGCGGTTCGGGCTCCACGCCGAGCACGACTTCGGTGCGCGGCGGCAGCTCCGCGAGCACCTCGCTCTTGGTCCGGCGCAGCACGAACGGGCGCACGAGGCGACGCAGGCGCTGCCGCGCGCGCTCGTCGCGGGCGCGCTCGATCGGGCCGGCGAAGCGCGCCTGGAAGCGTTCGCGCGAACCGAGGAGCCCAGGGTTCAGGAACCGGAACAGCGTCCACAGCTCGTCGAGCCGGTTCTCCACCGGCGTCCCGGTCGTCACCATCCGGAAGTCGGCGGCGAGCGAGAGCACCGCCTGCGTGCGCTTGGCGGCGTAGTTCTTCACCGCCTGCGCCTCGTCGAGCACCACCGTGTGCCAGCGCCGCGCGCCGAACGACTCGGCCTCCTGCTGCAACAGCGCGTAGCTCGCGACGACGACGTCGAACGCGCCGGCTGCGGCGAGCTGCCGCGCCCGGTCGCCCGCACCGAAGAGCTCGACGCGCAGGGTCGGCGCGAACCGGCGCGCCTCGTCGATCCAGTTCGGGCACACCGAGGTGGGGGCGACCACCAGCGCGGCCCCGCCGGGCGCGCGCTCGAGCAGCAGCGCGAGCGCCTGCACCGTCTTGCCGAGTCCCATGTCATCGGCGAGGCAGGCGCCGCCGCCCCAGTGGGCGAGCCGCGCGAGCCAGCGAAAGCCGTCGAGCTGGTAACCGCGCAGCTCGGCCTGCAGGGTGGAGGGCGCCGGCGGCTCGAGCACTGCGGCTTCGCGGATGCGCTCGAGACGCGCGGTCCACCGGTCGTCGCGCTCGACCGTCGCTTCGGCTGCGAGCTCCTCGACCGCGAGCGCGGCCAGCGGATCCACCCGCACGCCGCCGTCGGCCACCTCCGCGAGCGTGGCGAGCTCCTCGATGCGCTCGCGCAGCTCCGCGGTGAGCGCCACGAATCCCGCCTCGCCGAGCGGCACGTAGCGGCCGCGCGAGGAGCGTGCCCACTCGACGAGCGCGCGCATCTCGAGCACCCGGTTTTCGTCGAGTGCGAGCCCGCCCGTCACCTCCAGCCAGTCGCGGCCCGATCGCAGCGACACGCGCAGGTCGCCGGTCGAGTACGCTCGCGTCACGGCGAGCCGCTTGCCCTCGGGCCAGGTGACGCGGACGGCGTCGCCGAGCCCCTGCAACGTCTCGACCAGCGCGAGGGCGTCTTCCGGCGCCTCGATCTGCCACTCGAACGCGGCGTTGCCTCGCTCGAGCATCGGGGCCGCATCGAGCACCCGCCGCGCGCCCTGCCGCTCCGCCTCCAGGTCGCGCGCCACCGCGCGCCGCTCGCCGCGCACGTCGGCGAGCACCCGTGCTCCGCCCTGGCCGGGCGCATAGCGCGGACCCTCGGGGCCGAGCGGCCGCACGGCGAGCCGAAGCCGCAGACCGGCCCCCGCCGGCGCGAGCTCCGCGTAGACGCCGGGGTCGCCGGGTGCCTCCTCCGCGACCGCGTGCGCATCGGAGTGCACCTCGAAAAAGCGTGCCGCCGCGGCCATCGCGCGCCCGAGCTGGTCGCCGCCCGACGCCGGCACGCGCAAGCCGCCCCCTACCAGCTCGGCGACCCGGCGGTGCGCGGCGGTGAGCCGGACCACCCGGGCGCGCGTGGCCGATTCGCGCACGAGCAGCGCGCGGTCGTTCCCGCCGGGCGAGGCGCGCTCCCAGGGCGCCTCGGGCGCGTTGGCGAATGCCTGGCGCAGATCGGGGTGCATGGTGACGACGGTGCCGTCCTTCGTCGGACGCACCGCCAGCCTGGGCACGCCGCTCACGAGCTCGACCGGCGTGGCGAGGTCGGCTTCGAAGAACACGCGCGGATGGCCGATCAGCGCCGCGAGCGCCCGGCCGGGGTCGAGCTCGTAGGCCGCGCCGCCCAGGTGCTTCACCGCGCGCGCGACCGGTGCATCGTCGGGCGCAACCCACTCGCTCCTGGCGAGGCGGGAGAGCGGCACGGTCTTGGCCTTGCTCCAGCCGCGCTGGCCGCGGCGCTGCTCCTGTGGCTCGATCTCCAGGCGATCGTCCAAGCCGGTCCGGATGACCCAGATGACGCGCGTCGCCGCCTCGTCCTTGCGCTCGGCATCCGACAGCCCGGCGATGACCGTGAGCGCGCGCCGCCACTGCGCCTCGCCTGCGAACGCGCCGGCGAGCGTCCCGGCGAGCGGCGGCGGCAACGCATCGCCGCTGGCGACCGCGAGCGCGGCTTCGAACTCCCGCGCCACGCGCTCGTAGCCGGCGTCGCGATAGGCGGCCGCCCACTTGCGGGCGATCTCGCCGGCACCGCGCTCCAGCTTGGTCCGCTGCCAGGCCGCGCTTTCGATCTGCACGAGGTCGGCGAGCCCATCGTGGCCGGCGAGCCGGCAGGGATGGGAACCCGGCCGGCGATCGCCGAGGCGCACTTCGGCGAGCGCCTCGATCGCCCCCCAGATCCACGCCTCGCCAGCACGCCCCTCGGCGCGCGCGAAGCGCTTTGCTTCTTCGAGCGCCGCGGGCTCGTCGGTGAGGATGAGCGACACCGCGCGCAGCCAGGCAGGCGTGAACGGCAGCAGGCCGGCCCGGCGCTTGTCCGCGGCGCGCAGCGCGCGGACCGACTGGTCATACAGCTCGCACGCCGCGGCGGGATCGCCGGCGAGCACGGCCGCCATCCCGCGGATCGCGAGCCCGAAGCCGTCGTTCGCGTCCTCCACCAGCGCAAGCCCCTCCGCGCCGCGGCCCTGCCAGAGCCGGTGCTCGGCGAGCCGGTACCGCAGCCGCAGCGCCGCCTTACCCGACGCCACCCGGCCGGCCGCCCACTCGACGACCTGCGGCGCCGATGCGCTCGGCGCGCTCATTTCGAACGCGAGCAGCGAGTCGACCGCCGCGTCGCACCAGGCCGGCTGGATCAGCCCGGCAAGCTCCGGGGAGAACGGATCGGCCAGCGCCGCTCGGTACACCGCCGCGGGATTCGCCGCGGTGCGGGCTACCGAGGCGAGGATGCGCTCTGCCTCCTTCGCATCCGTCATGGCACACAATCCGAGCCGTGTCGCGGCGACGGCGTCCGCCCCGGTGCGGAAATAGATCTCGCCGTAGTGGCTGGCCCGGACGAGGCCGAGCGAGGTCCTCAGGTGCGGCAGCCACTGCGCGAGGCGCCCGGCCGTGGCTGCTTCCACGAACGCGCCCGCGAGGTACGCGCGCTCGCACCAGTAGCCCGCATCGCCGTGGCCCACGATGCCCTTGCGCGCGAGCGCGGCGAGCGCGGCGGCGAGCGTTTCCCCGGTGTATGCGCGCCCGGAGGCCTCGCGAATGCCGCAGTCGCGCGCGAGCTCGAGGAGGCGCGTCCTGCCGAGCACGCCCGCGGACGCAAGCAGTTGCACCAGGGGCGGGTAGGTGCCCGCAGCCGCGGCGGGCTCGCGCTCGGGCGGCGAGGGTAGATCCGGAAACATGTCGTCGCGGGGGAGGGGCATCGCCGTCGGTGATGCGCGCGATGATAGCCGCGCGTCTCGCGTCTTGCCGCGGAGTCGGCGAAGCGCCCGCGCAGGTGCCCCTCCGGCTCGAGGAGATCTAGAGCGTCAGTGTCGTGGTTTCCGCCGGCGGGGGTTGGAGCCTCGCGTGCGCGCTCGCGCGTCCGGCGAGCGGGCAGCAACCCCGGGTCGCCGATTGACCATTATTCTGACCATGGGCATAATTACGGTCATACGGAGGTTCTTGTGGAAACCATCCAGGCATCGGAGTTCAAGGCGAAGTGCCTCGCCCTGATGGACGAGGTCGCACGCACCGGCCGGACGATCGTGGTCACCAAGAACGGCAGGCCGGTGGCGGAGCTCCGGCCGCACCGTCCACCGCGCGCCAAGTCGCTCATCGGCCTGCACAAGGGGCAGACGAAGATCCGCGGCGATATCGTCTCCCCGACAGGCACCGGGCTCTGGAAGGCCTTGAAGTGATCGTCCTCGACACGCACGTCCTGGCGTGGGCCGACAACGACGAGCGCAAGCTCGGCCGCAAGGCGAAGGCGTTGATCAATCGGCTGTGGGTGGCGGGCAGGGTGGCCGTGTGTGCGATGACGTTCTGGGAAATCGCGCTCCTCCAATCCAGGGGCCGGATCCGGCTCCCGGTCGGCGTGAGCGAATGGCGCGAGCGGCTGCTCGCGGCGGGTCTGCTCGAACTGCCGGTCGACGGTGCCACCGCCGTGAGGTCGGTCGAGCTCGGCGGTCTGCCGGACGATCCGGTGGATCGGCTGATCATCGCGACGGCGCTCGCGCAAGGCGCCGCGCTGATGACCGCCGATGAAAGGCTGCTCGGCTGGGGTCACGCGCTGGAGCGGCGCGACGCACGAGTGTAGCTACCCTCCAGAACCGGCTGTCCCGAACCAATCGATCGAGACCCGCAACTGCTTGGCTCTAAACGGGCTAAAGCCCGGTTTAGTTCAGTTCAGGGCCGTTTCCGATTCCCGAGGGCGTCGTTTGACCACAATTTCTGACCATGCTAGCTTGCGTGGCATGGAAAGCATGCCCGTGTCCAAGTTCAAGGCGACCTGCTTAGCGGTCCTGCAGCGCGTGAAGCGCACCGGCCGGCCGGTGCTGATCACGCGGTTAGGCGAGCCGGTCGCGGAGGTTGCTCCGCTGCCCCGGCAAGCGCCTCGCTCCGATTGGCTCGGTGCGATGGCAGGGCGCGGCAAGATCGTCAGCGACGTCATCCGACCGGCGGCCGACGCGAAGGCCTGGTCAGCGCTGAGCCGTTGAAGCTCCTGCTCGACACGCACGTCTGGCTCTGGAGCCTTCTCGAGCCCGCCAGGCTGAGCTGACACGTCGCGTGCGGTCGGCCGTGACGCGGCCGCAAAATGAGCTCTGGGTCTCGCCGATCAGCGTCTGGGAGCTCCTCGTGCTCGCCGAGCGTGGTCGCCTGAAGCTCGACGGCGAGCCGCGCCAGTGGGTCACCGAAGCGCTCGCCCGCACACCGGCGCAGGAGGCCGTGTTGACCTTCGAAGTGGCGGTACGCAGCCGCGAGGTCTTGCTTGCGCATCCCGAACCCGGCGATCGCTTCCTCGTGGCGACCGCGCTCGTCTATGGCCTGACCTTCGTCACCGCGGACGACGCGCTCATTGGAGCAAAGCTCTGCCCGATCCTCGCCAACCGCTAGTCTGCCGCGAGGCGATTGCGGAGGGGCGATCACGCCGTCGTTCGAGGATCCTCAGCGGATGTTTGCGGCGCTTTCGGCTGCTCCGCGCAAACTCGTGAATGCGGTCATCGGCGAGCCGATGACGGTGGCGGATTTCGCGCGCACTGAAGCGCGAGCGGACGGCGATCGCGAAGGACGTGGAGATGTTTGACGCAGTGGGCTTGGTGGAGACTCGCCCCGTGCTTCTACAAAACCCCCAGGAACGCAACGATACCGAGGCAAACCGCCGTGCAAGTGGCCGGAAGTTGTAGAAGACGACGCAGCGCAAGACACTGATTCGTCTCGAATTGAAGCCGCGACTCGAAATCTGTTGTACGGTTTACCGTACCGGGGGTTCGAATCCCTCCCTCTCCGCCAGATCAAGTAGTTACGCGCGTCGACGTAACGATTTTCCCTCCGGCACCTTCTCGAATCCTTCTCTAATTCTTTGACATGCGCCGCTATCGCCGCCCGCTCCGGCTCGGTGAGCGCGGCGATGCTCTTGGGTGCCGCCCCTACCAAGCCGGAGCGCGGTCGCCGTGGGACCTTGCCGGGTCAGGAGCCAGTGTGTAGACTGCTGTGTAAGGAGTTACACATGGCGACCAACCTTTCCCTGGATCCCGACCTCATCGAGCGCGCCCTGGAGGTGAGCGGCGAGCGCACCAAGAAGGCGGCGGTGACCCGTGCGCTGGAGGAGTTCATCGCTCGTCGCAGGCAGAAGCGTCTCATCGACCTGATGGGCAAACTCGAATGGGATGAGAAGTTCGATTACAAGGCCGAGCGGTCCCGGCGGTGACGCTCTTCGTCGATACGAGCGTCTGGTCGCTCGCGTTCCGTCGCGACCAACCCTCAGCCGCGCCGGAGGTGGACGCGGTGCGCAACGCCCTCGAAAGCGGCGAAACGATCGTGACCACGGGGCTGGTCTTGCAGGAACTGCTGCAGGGCTTTGCCGGACCGCGCGCCCGCAAGGACATCATCGACCGGTTCGCGGCGCTACCGCTCCTCGGCCCGGACCGGCAGGATCACATCGACGCGGCCGAGTTGCGCAACCGTTGCCGTCGCGCCGGCACACAGATCGGCACGATCGACGCCGTGCTTGCGCAGCTGTGCATCCGTCACGAGCTGACGATGCTGACGACCGACAAGGATTTCGGGCGCGTCGCCGCGCATTCCACGCTGCGGGTGTGGAGACGGACTCAATAACATCCTCCCCCCGGCCGCAGACCGCCATACTAGCGCCTTCGGGCGTAAGGGTGCGGGTCGAGCGGCAAGCCCGCTGGCTTGCCGGGGAACCAGGAATCCTGCATACGGGTTTTCAGTTCCACTTCTCCTGTTTGCACTCACGGCGCAGTTTGTCGTTGTCCAGCTTGCTGCAGTCGACAGCCTTGCCGTCGTTGCTGCCGTACTTGTGCTGGCGGCATGCCTTGCGCGCAGTATCATTGTCGAGCTTGCTGCAGTTGACATCATCGTATTTATCCTTCGCCATGGCCATTGAGCCGGGCAGGCCGGAGCTGGCCAGGCCGAGGATCACGATTGGAAGCAATTTCATAAGTCGCATGATGTTTGACCTCCTGTTGACAAACAATGACTTCACCGGAACTTGCGCACTTTCGTCTTTGGCATCCTAACGCCAATCGCGGGGGACACCTGTCCGCCACCTGACAACTCCGGAGCGCGCGCCTGGGGGTGCTTGCATGGACTCCCCCGGCGTCTATGAGTCCGCTTTCACCGGACGACTTCAACCGGCGCGGTGAAAACGTAGCCCGCGCCGCGCTCGGTGCGGATGAGCTCTGCAGAGTCCTTGCGCGGCTGGATCTTCCTGCGCAGCCGTCCGACCTGGACGTCGATCGAGCGGTCGTCGCCTACGCGTCGGGACGCGGGGTCGAAGCCGTCCGCGCAAGGTTGCTCTTGTACGGACACTGTCCGTGCGTGACAATCGGCTCGATTCAAGAGACCCGCCATGCCCACGAATACCCCTAACCGCGACGATCGCATCGAGTTGCGCACCACCAAGGAGGAGAAGCGCCTGCTCGCGAGCGCTGCAGCGTACGAGCGGCTGGACGTCACCAGCTTCATCATGCGAAAGGTCCTGCCCGCCGCGCGCGAAGTCGTGGACCGGGCCGAGCGCATCGTTCTCTCCGAGCGCGACTCCGCGCGGGTGCTGAAGCTGCTGGAGAATCCGCCCAAGCCGACGAAAGCGCTCGTCACCGCCGCTCGCCGGCGGGCAGGAAAGTGACCGGCCCGATTGCGTGGCAAGAGCAGCCGATTGGCCGGCAGCACGATCGCAAGAACTTCGACTGCGGGTCGCAGGACCTCAATGAGTACCTCGAGCGGTATGCCCGTCAGAACCACGAATCGGGCGGCGCGAAGACGTTCGTCGCGGTGCCGCCTGCCGACCTGACCCAGGTGCTCGGCTATTACTCGATCAGTCCCGGAGCCATCGAGTTCGCGCGCGTGCCGGCCAGATCGACCCGCAAGCCCGGCCGGTACGGGGTTCCGGTGTTTCGCCTCGGACGCCTTGCCGTCAGCCTGTCGGCCCAGGGACGCGGACTAGGCGGCGCTCTCCTCATCTCAGCCGGCATCCGAGCCTTGTCCGTGGCGACGCAGATCGGCGGTGTGGCGTTGGCCATTGACGCCAAGGACGACCGGGCGGCGAGCTGGTATGAGAGGTTCGGCGCTATCCGCCTGCTCGATGACCCGCTCAAGCTGATTCTTCCGCTCGGCACGATCGCCGATGCGGTCGCCGCTGCCGAGAGGAAGGCGAAGTAGCGTGCTCGCTGAGCCAGTGGTGCCGAGGACGACAAGACGAAGACGTGCAACCGTGCGCCGACTCTCTAAGCGCAACCACCTTCTCTAATTCGGCGTCACGCCGGGCGGTTTGCGGTGAAAGTCGACGACGTATTGGAGAAGCGCACTCTTCTAACTACCTCAATCCATTCCGTCCGAACTCGAAATCTGTTGTGCTCCTTGTGGGCACCGGGGGTTCGAATCCCTCCCTCTCCGCCAGATCAAATAGTTGCGCGCGCTTGGCAACGATTTGCGCGTCGCCAAGCTTCTCGTATCTTCTCGAATAACTCTCGAATCTTCTCTAATTCGTAGTCGATCGCGCCTCGGCTTCCGTTTGTTATCAGCGCTTTGGCGCGAGATCCCAACAGACTAGGAATCTGCCGTCCTTCAGTCCGCGCATCTCATTGCGCTGCGTGCACCTAGAGCGGCCAAAGGACAACCGCAAACGGCCGTTCTGACCAGCCAACGAGGCACCCGACATTCAGAGGACCCGGTGTTCGACGACCACGAAGGCGGTGATTTCAGCGAGAAGCGTTTTCGCATGGGCCATCGTCACCTGGCCGGCGGGGGACGAAAAGGCCGCCTCCAGTGTCGCGGCATCCTCGAACCACAGCTCGACGATGCCATCGATAGGCAACTCTTCGTAACCGCAGGGCTGGCCTTTGACGCGCTCACGCGCGATCACTACGTTCTGCCTGTACCCGCTCATGCCCGGCATTTTCCGGACGTGATCCCGATGCACGATCCACTCGCGACGGAAGGCGTCCTCGCTGATGTCGGAACGCCGTCTCAGGGTGGACATGCGTTTCAGCAGAGCCGCACGCTTCGGGGCATCGGGAACGGGCACGACAACGTTCTGTACTGCCGTGACGATGTGCAGATCACCGAGGAAGTGCTTCTCGTCGGCGATCAGGGCTGCCGCCATATCGCTGTCTTTGAAGGCGTGGTCCGCCTGCTGCGCGTCGTCGAACCATAGCTGCGAGAATCCATCGAAGGCCCATGGCCCGCGAGCGAAGTCGATGCCGCGTTGAAGACGCTCCGTCACGACGTTCTGCCAGTATTCGCGCAGGTTCGGCGCACGAGCGGCCAAGGGGCACATCGTCGGCAAGGCGCTCATTCCGGCTGAAGAGATGGAGGCGCGGATTCGCGCGGCCGCGCAGGAACGCATGGACCCCCGGACGTTTCTCATCGCCCGCACCGATGCGCGCGAGGTGTACGGGCTCGACGAGGCACTGCGCCGCGGAGAACGCTACGTCCGCGCTGGCGCGGATGGCCTGTTCATCGAAGCGCCCGAGTCGATCGAGGAGATGGCGCAGATCGGCCGGGCGTTCGACGTTCCGCAGCTCGCCAACATGCTGGAGGGCGGGCGGACGCCGATCCTGCCGCCAGCGGAGCTCGAGCGCCTCGGATTCCGGATCGTCATCTACGGAATCTCGCTACTCCTGAGGATCGCCGCCACGATGCAGTCCGCTCTCGAAGACCTGAAGAGCGGGCAGATCCCACCGCGGGGCGCGGCGATGTCCTTCGATCAGTACAAGGACGTGGTCGAGTTCGGCAAGTGGGCGGACGTGGAACGGCGCTTCGGAAGCTGACCTCGTACTTCGCGCGGAACTTCCGTGCGGCCGATCGGACACGGTATGCCTCGAACTCATCAATGCGCTCGTCCCGAGCCAATCGGGACGGTCCTGAACCAATCGGTGGATATGGGCCTTCTGCGGATCGCCCGATACAGCCGAGTAGGCTTTCGCCGCCACGCCCCCGCTGGTATCCTTCCCTGTATGGCGTGGCGAGACCGAATTCGCATCGATCCAAGCGTCCTGGCCGGCAAGCCCGTGGTCGGCGGCACTCGTCTTGCCGTCGACTTCGTCATCGGACTCCTCGGACAAGGCTGGTCGGAGGCGGACATCCTGAAGAATTATCCCGGCCTCACGCGTGAAGACATCGCGGCGTGCCTGCAGTACGCGGCCGAGACGCTCAACGCAGAAAGGGTCTATCCGCTGACCTCCGCGTAGGCTCGTGCGCTTCCTGGCGAACGAGAACTTCCCCGGTGACGCCGTCGAAGCGTTGCGGCGTGGTGGCCACGACGTCGTCTGGGTGCGCACGGACGCACCGGGGGTACCTGATCAGGAAGTCCTCGCTCGCGCTCAAAGCGAAGGTCGAGTGCTCGTTACCTTCGACAAGGATTTCGGCGAGCTTGCCTGGCGCATGTCCCTGGTGGCTGAATGCGGAATCGTGCTGTTTCGAATTCGATGCCGGCACCCGATCGCGCCGGCGAAGCGCTCGCCGAGATCTTGACGAGCCGGCAGGACTGGCCGGGGAACTTCGCCGTCATCGAGCCGGGTCGCGTGCGCATGAGGACGCTGCCGCCGAAGCCTTGATTGAGTTCTTCGAGGGCGCATTTCAGGCCCCGCATGCGTGCAGGCGCGCGCTACTCGATATGGGTCGAGTTCAACTTCTCCAATATGCGTTCGCTCCCGGGCAGGGCTGGCGAATTCCGGCAGGTCATTGGAGAAGGCCGATTGTGCAAACGATTGATTCCACGGCGATCGCGCCCGAACTCGAAATCTGTTACGCACGATTCCGATAGCTGACTGAGCGACTCGGAATTCTCGTGTGTTCTCGTATTTCATAGGCCAAGCGCTCGCCGCGTGCGGTCAGATTCGAGCCGACGTCATCGGGCGCATGGCGCGAGACCGCGCGCAGCCGGGAGAGCGTGCTGCCCGACGCGCGGCCGAGGCAGGTGGACATGGAAGGCCCGCTGTCGGCGGCGGACAACGGTCACATCCTCGTGCTCGGTGGACCGGACACCGAGCGCTATCGGCACGGGGTCCTGGGCGACGATGTCGAGGCCACGCGCGTGCTCTACCTGGAGCGGCACGACCTCCAGCCGCTGCGGACGCTCACGCTGCCGGCGCCGCACGTCGTGGAGGACATCGCGCCCTGGCCGATCGAGTGGAGCGGGGTAACCGGGCTCCTCGCCATGCGCGCCGGTCCGCAGGGCGCACAGCTTGCGGTGGTCGCAGCGGACCCTGCGAAGCGCGACGCGCTCGCGTTGGCGGCGCTCGGCGAGCCGCGCGGCGTCCCGAACCGCTGGATGGCCGCGACTACCGACGGGCGACGCCTCCTCGCGGTTCACAGGCCGCACCTCGGCGGCGTCCTGCACGAGTACGTGCGCGAAGGAAGTGCGCTACGTGCGCGGCGCATCGGCGGCGAGTACGGTGCACATGCCCTCGGCAGCGGCGAGCTCGACCTGGCCGTCTGGACGGGCGGCATGCTGGTGCTGCCCGCGCAGGATCGGCGCGCTTTGCATGTCCTCGCAATCGACAGCTGGTCTCGACGCTCGTCCTATGCACTCGAGCAGCCCGTCGTTGCGACTCGAGCATGGCGGTCGGGTGACCGCCCCGGAGTCGCCGCGCTCCTCTCGGATGGGAACGTTGCGTGGGTGGCCGCTGGAGCGTGAAATGCGTACGCTAGATTCACGGGAGGTCGAGAGCTCCGATCATGGCCACGAAGACTGCCACGCGCAACGATCGCATCGAGTTGCGCACCACGAAGGAGGAGAAGCGACTGCTCGCGCAAGCCTCTCGTATCCTCTCGAATATCTCCCGAACCCGGGCCGGCCCCGGGCGAGTCCCGTCAACGGGCGAAGCGGTAGTTGGTGTCGATGTCCGCCCGGGTGACCACCCCGTACGCCTGGGTCATGGCGGAGGTTGGGGGGCGGGCGATGTACAGCGCCTCGGCGCCGCTCGCGTCCATCGCCTCGAGCGCCTCCTGCAGCGTCGCCTGCAGCGGGATCGGCGCGACCTGCAGCCGTCCGGCAGGTACCTCGAGCAGGTCGAACTCGCCTGCGTCGGGGTGCTCCATCGTCTGCCGCACGAGGTCCATTGCGGGCAGGAGCGCTTCGGGACCACGCGTGCCGAGCACCAGCACCCAGCTCGGGCTGCGGGCGAGGGCCGCGTCGATCTCGGCCCGGCGCGCGCGTCGCGGCAGTCCAGCGACGCTCAGATCCATCGCCGCTCCCACGCCGACGCGCCGCAGCGACTGCACGATCGGATCGCTGCGGTAGTCGAGCCCGCGCGCGCGCATCAGGGTGACGAACACCGGCTGTTGCCCGAAGACGACCCGCGACACGCCGTACGCGGCGATCGCGGCCAGCATCCCGGGCCAGATGATGTGCGGGTTGCCGGTGAGCTCGAGCATCGCCGTCAGCGCGGCGAGCGGCGCGTGCAGCGTGCCCGCCATCATCGTCCCGAGGCCGATGAGCGCGTAGAAGCCCGGCGACGAGACGGCGACAGGCGCGAGCCACTGGCCCAGCACGCCGAGCGCGCCGCCGGCGGTCGCACCGATCACGATCACCGGGCCGATCAGCCCGCCCGGGATCCCCAGGCCGATCGTGGCACCGGTCGCCAGCAGCTTGAACGCGACGATCGCGAGCAGCACCGTCACAGGCACGTTTCCGAGGAGCGCGCTGCCCACGGTGTCGTACCCGATGCCCATGATCTGCGGCGCGGGGAGCGCGCACACGCCGGTCAGCGCGCCAGCGAGCAGGGCACGGGTCCAGAACGGCCAAGCCGCGGTGCGACGCGCGGTCGCGCCGACGAGCGCGATGAAGGCTGCCGCGAGGACGCCGATCGCAAGCCCCATGCCGAGGACATACGGGAGCTCCCAGAGGGAGCCGAGGGTGAGCGGCGGCACCACGAACGCCGGCGCGTCGCCGTACGCGATGTGCGTCACCGCAGTCGCGCTCACCGCGGCGAGGATCACCGGCGCGAAGCCGACGACGGTGTACTCCATGAGCACCACTTCCATCGCGAACGCCACCCCGGCAAGCGGGGTGTTGAAAGACGCCGCGATCGCAGCCGCCACGCCGCATCCGACCAGCACGCGGAGGCTGTTGTTGGGCAGGGCGAGGCGCTGGCCGGCAACGCTCGCGCTCGCGGCGCCGAGATGGATGGCAGGGCCCTCACGTCCCACCGACATTCCGGAAACGATCGCCACTGCAGCGCCGATGAACTGCATGACCGCGTTTCGCAACGGGAGCCGTCCCTGGTGGTACGCGAGGCGCTCCATGACGTGCACGACGCCCACGTGGTGGACCAACTCGGGCAGCGGCTGGAACATCGCGGCGATGGCCAGGGCGCCGGCGATCGGCAGCAGCAGGCGCGCCTCCGGGGGCAAGGCCTCGTAGTTCTCGGGTCCTCCCGGCGGGAGCAGCGCGGCCTGCGACAACTCGATGATCATCCGAAACGCGATCATCACCAGCGCTGCGAGTATCCCGCAGGCGATACCGAGCACGGCGAGTTGGGGCAACGCCTCGGCGCGCGAGACGTGCAGGCGCTGTTCGTCCAGCACTTGAGCCAGGCGTGCGCGCAGGCGCCGCACTGGTGCGTTCAATGGCGGCCGCGAGAGACGGTGACCGCGTTCCCGCTCAGCGCTCGTCTTCCCGCCGCCGCCGCGGCCACCAGCGCTCGAGCAGGGCGGCAGCCCAATCCCGCCCGCCGAGCCCGAAAGCGAGCGCGAGCGCGAACACGACACCGGCGAGGATGATGAGGAAGCTCTCGCGGATGATCGCTCCCCCGACGCTCATCTGATCGAGCGCGATCAGGACCACGAACGCGATGATCGCGTACTGCGCGATCCGGGCGAGGAGCTCCGCGTCGCCCGGACCGATCCCGATGTTCCGGCAATAGGTGCTCACCGCAGTCGCGACGAAGCGGGCGAAGTACGTCGCCGAAGGCGAGGATGAGCAGCGCCACCACGACCTGCGGCACGAAGAGGACGACCTTGCGCAGGAGATCGGTGATGTAAGTGAGCCCGAGGCCGTTGAAGGCGATGATCAGCGCGGCGAGGACCACGAGCCAGTAGACGAGCGCGCCGAAGATGCCGGTGGTGTCGGTCCGGATGCCGCCCTGCTCGAGGAATCCGTCCATGCCCGCGCGCTCGGTCAGCACGTTGAAGTTGATCGCGCGCAGGGCCTTCACGACCGCGAAACGCGCCGCCCGCGCGAGCAACCACCCGCCGATCAGCACCACGATCGCGAGCGCGAGCCGCGGCAGGAACGCCCCGACCTCGGTCAGCAGCGCGCGCAGCGGTTCGATCAGGATGTCGAGCTTTTCCATCGCGACCTCCGCTCGTCCACACCCGGCCGCCCCGGGGCGCCGCCCGCAAGCGCGAGGATGCCCTGCAGCGGGATCCGCACCCAGGCGGGGCGGCTGTTGATCTCGTAGCGCAGCTCGTAGAGCGCCTTCTCCAGCTCGAAGAGCTCGATCAGCCCGCGCACCGCGTCGAGCCCGGGATAGAGCCCCGCGGCGCGCGCCGTCTCGTCGTAGCCCGCGAGGAACGCGCGGCGCGCCTCGACCTCCCAGTCGGCCGCGAGCGGCGCGAGCCGCACGGTCGTCCTCGGCGCTGCGCGCGGCGTGCTCGAGCGCGGTCGCGCGCGCGTAGCTGAACGAGCGCAGCATGCCGGCGACGTCGCGCAGCGGCCGAATGCTTCTCGCGCCGCTCGGCGAGCGGCCGCGCCGGCTCGCCCTCGAAGTCGATGATCACGAAGTCGTTGCTCGCGACCAGCACCTGGCCGAGGTGATAGTCGCCGTGGTAGCGCGTCCGCGCGAGCCCCGCCTGCGGCGCGCGGGTGGCGTCGATCTTGAGCTGCAGGGCGTCGCGCCAGCCGAGCGCCGCCTGCGCCTCCTCGCGCGCGGCCGGCGGCAGCTTCTCGAGCTGGCGTTCCAGGAGGTCCAGCGTCGCGCGCGCGTCGTCGCGGACGCGCGCCTTCCATGCGGCGAGGTCCTCGCCGGTCACCGGCTCCGGATCGAACGCGGGATCGCCGGTCCTGAGCGCGAACGCCTTGTGCAGCTCCGCCGTCCGCATCCCGAGCGTCTGGACGAGCGAGAGGAAGCCGCCGTGAACGTCCCCGGGCGGCGACTCGGTCGGCGCACGCTCGGTCTCGAGGTGGCGCTCGAGGTAGTCGAGCGTGTACGACCAGCCGTCGCCCTGGTTCACGACGTACGCCTGCAGCAGCGCGATCGTCATCGGCGTCCCGTCGGCGCCGAGGTACTCGAACGCGCCGGCAACCGGGACGCAGTGGTCGAACCGCGCTACCTCGGTCAGGAAGCGGCCGACCTCGAGCTCCGGGTTGACGCCGGCCCGCAGGCGCCGGTACCCCTTCAGGAACAGCCGCTCGCCGATCGTGATCACGGTGTTGCTCGACTGCGCCTGCGGCCGCCCGACCGGCAGCGCCGCGAAATCGCTGCCGGCGATCCGCGCGAACGCCGCGGTCGGCGTGAAGTGCAGGGTGCCGTGCGCCGTCGGGAACTCCCGTCGCGACGGAATGGCGTGGACGACCGCGCGGCAAAACGCCTCGTCCGCGAACGCGTCGCTCATCACGCCGACGTTGGCCTGCTGGCGGATCTTGGCGAGCGCCGCCGGCGCGAGCGCTCTCAGGCGCGCCTCGTCCCGGTCCTCCCACGCGAGCGCGAGCGGCAGGAGGTAGCGGACCGTCTCGGTCGCGCCCTCGACCTCGATCTGCGCGACGAGCCAGCTCTCGCCGCGCACCTCCCACACCGCGTGGTCGACGAGCCGGGCGCGCTTCACCTTCTCGCCCTTGGCGGGGTACCAGCGCTGCGCGGCGAGGTAGCGCGGCAGCACCTCGGTCTCGAGCTGCTCGCGCACCTTCTGCGCCATGCCGATGCGCCACGGCACGACCTTGTCGCGGAAGAAGCTCATCCAACCGTCGAATAGCACCAGCACCGGCAGGTCCTCCCGTGCGGGCTGCTCGTCGTGCCAGTCCGGCACCGCGACGTCGGTCGCTAGCCGGAACCAGTAGAAGCCGTGGCGCGGCAGCGTGAGGAGATAGGGGAGATCGCCGACCGGCGGGAACGGCGTGCGGCCGAGCAGCTCGACCGGCACGCGTCCCTTGTAGCGCGCGAGGTCGAGCTCGACCGGCTGCGCCGAGCGCGCCGAGGTTCGCCACGCACAGGACGGCCTCGTCCCCGAGCTCGCGGACGTAGGCGAGCACCTTGCGGTTGCCGGGCTTGAGGAACGCGAGCTTGCCGCGACCGAACGCCTTGCTCGCCTTGCGCACGGCGAGCATCCGGCGCATCCAGTTGAGGAGCGAGGACGGCTCGCGCGACTGCGCCTCGACGTTCACCGCCTCGTAGCCGTACATCGGGTCCATGATCGGCGGCAGGTAGAGCCGCTGCGGGTCGGCGCGCGAGAAGCCGGCGTTGCGGTCGGGCGTCCACTGCATCGGGGTGCGCACGCCGTTGCGGTCGCCGAGGTAGATGTTGTCGCCCATGCCGATCTCGTCGCCGTAGTAGACGATCGGCGAGCCGGGCATCGACAGGAGCAGGCTGTTCATCAGCTTGATCCGGTCGAAGTCGTTCTCCATCAGCGGCGCGAGGCGTCGGCGGATGCCGAGGTTGATGCGCGCGCGCGCGTCGGCGGCGTACATCCGGTACATGTAGTCGCGCTCGCGGCTCGGTGACCATCTCGAGCGTGAGCTCGTCGTGGTTGCGGAGGAAGATCGCCCACTGGCAGCTCGCGGGGATGTCGGGCGTCTGCTCCATGATCTCCATCACCGGGTAGCGGTCTTCCTGCGCGATCGCCATGTACATCCGCGGCATCAGCGGGAAGTGGTAGGCCATGTGGCACTCGTCGCCGTCGCCGAAGTACTCGCGACACGTCCTCGGGCCACATGTTGGCCTCGGCGAGCAGGAGGCGATTCCGGTAGTGCGCGTCGAGCGAGGCGCGAAGCTGCTTGATGACCGCGTGCGTCTCGGGCAGGTTCTCGTTCGATCGTGCCCTCGCGCTCGCAGAGATACGGGATGGCGTCGAGGCGGAACCCGTCGACGCCCATGTCGAGCCAGAAGCGCATGGTGCGGAAGATCGCCTTCAGCACCTGCGGGTTGTCGAAGTTGAGATCGGGCTGGTGGCTGAAGAAGCGGTGCCAGTAGTGGCGCTTCGCGAGCTCGGTCCCAGGTCCAGTTCGAGCTCTCGGTGTCGGTGAAGATGATGCGGGTGCCGGCGTAGCGCTTCGGGTCGTCGCTCCAGACGTAGTAGTTGCGCTTGGCCGTGCCGCGCGGCGCCCGGCGCGCCGCCTGGAACCACGGATGCTGGTCGGAGGTGTGGTTGACGACGAGCTCGGTGATCACCCGCAGGCCCAGCGCGGTGCGCCTCGCGCACGAAGTGCCGGAAGTCGTGGCGCGTGCCGTACTGCGGATGGACGTTGTGGTAGTCGGCGACGTCGTAGCCGTCGTCCTTGCAGCGGCGACGGATAGAACGGCATCAGCCAGATGGTGTTGACGCCCGAGCTCCTTGACGTAGTCGAGCTTCGAGGTGAGTCCGCGGAAGTCGCCGATGCCGTCGTCGTTGGAGTCGAAGAAGGCCTTGACGTGCAGCTGGTAGATGACCGCGTCCTTGTACCAGAGCGCGTCATCGCCGGGCGGCCGGCCCGGCGCCTCGCTCTCTGCGTCGGGCAGCTCGAACCGCACGGTGTGCTCCATCGCCCGCGCTCCCGCCTACAGGAAGTAGTCGAAGTCGCGTTCGCTGCGCACCCGCCGCCGCAGCCGGAAGACGTGCGCCGGCGCGCGCTGCGGGTCGAGGCTCACGTAGTTGCCGCGCGCCGCTCCAAAGGTAGCGGGCGCCGCTCAGGAGCTCGTGCATCTGGTATGGCGCGTGCGAGTCGATCCCGAGCGATTCGAGGTCGAGCTCGACCCAGCCCGACTGGACATGATAGGGGTCGAGGTTGACCACTGTGAGGATCACGTTGTCGCCACTCGTCGTGGTCTTCCAGTAGCAGATGATGCTGTCGTTGTCCACCGGACAGAACGCGAGCGACCAGTCGGCCTGCAGGGCCGAGTTCTCCCGCCGCACCCGGTTCACCCGGCCGATCAGGGCGGCGAGGCTGTCGGCGCGATCGAGATCCCACTCGCGCAGCTGGTACTTCTCCGAGTCGAGATACTCCTCGCTGCCCGGCTCGCGCGGCGCATGCTCGGCGAGCTCGAACGCCGGCCCGTAGATGCCGTAGCTCGCCGCGAGCGTCGCGGCGAGCACGAGCCGCGCGATGAACGCCGGTCGCCCGCCGAACTGCAGGTACTCGGTGAGGATGTCGGGCGTGTTCGGCCACACGTTCGGGCGGAAGTACTCGCGCGCCGGGACCGTGCGCGAGCTCGGTGAAGTACTCGGTGAGCTCGCGCTTCGTGTTGCGCCAGGTGAAGTACGTGTACGACTGCGTGAAGCCGAGCTTCGCCAGGCGGTGCATGACCTTGGGGCGCGTGAACGCCTCGGCGAGGAAGATCACGTCGGGATGTGCGCGCTTCACCTCGGCGATCACCCACTCCCAGAACGCGAACGGCTTGGTGTGCGGGTTGTCGACGCGGAAGATCCGCACCCCCTCGTCGATCCAGAAATCGAACACGTCCTTCAGCTCCGTCCCACAGCGCCGCGCCAGTCGCCGGATTCGAAGTCGAAGGGATAGATGTCCTGGTACTTCTTGGGCGGGTTCTCGGCGTACTGCACCGTGCCGTCGGGCCGCCGCGCGGAACCACTGCGGGTGCTGCCTTCACGTAGGGATGGTCGGGCGCGCACTGGAAGGCGATGTCGAGCGCCACCTCGATGCCGCGCTCGCGCGCCGCGGCGACCAGTCGCCGGAAGTCCTCGAGCGTGCCGAGCTCCGGGTGGATCGCCTTGTGCCCGCCCTCCGCCGCGCCGATCGCCCATGGGCTGCCGATGTCCGTCCGGCCCGCGGCGAGCGCGTTGTTCGGGCCCTTGCGGTTGTCGCGCCCGATCGGGTGGATCGGCGGCAGGTAGAGGACGTCGAACCCCATCGCGGCGACGTACGGGCAGCCGCGCCTCGCAGTCGCGGAAGGTGCCGTGCCGGCCCGGCTCCGGTGAAGCCGAGCGCGGGAACATCTCGTACCAGGTGCTGAACTGCGCGCGCCCGCGGTCCACGACGAGCGGGAACTCGATCGGATACGTGAACGCGAAGCGGCGGTCCGGATAGCGGCCGGCGAGTGCCGCGAGTGCCTCGTCGAGCCCGGCGCGTCGCAGCGCCTCGGGGTCTTCGGCGCGGCGCAGGAGTTTCGCCGTCTCCGCGAGCGGCGCGCGGTCGGCGTCCGCCGCCCGCGCCGCCGCCTGCTCGACGAGCTCGGCGCCGACGAGCGCGGCGACGCGGATGTCCTCGGGGTCCACGCGACGCGCGAAGTCGTGCCGCCACGAGAGGAACGCGTCGACCCAGGCGGTGACGGTGTAGCGGTAGCGCCCCGCGGTCCCGACGACGAAGCTCCCGCGCCAGCGGTCGTTGCCGATCGGCGTCATCGGCGCCTCGCGCCATGCGCGCTCGGAGTCCGGGCGCCACAGCAGGCGGGCGGCGAGGACGTCGTGGCCGTCGGCGAAGCAGTCGGCCTCGACCTCGACCTTGTCGCCGACGACGCGCTTTGCCGCGAAGCGCCCGCCGTCCACCGACGGCGAGATCGATTCCACGACCGCGCGCACGCGGCCGTCGCCTTGCGGTTCGGGACTCGCCCGCGGTTCACTCATGGCCGCTCTCGTGCCGGAGGAAGATCACGCTCAGCGGCGGCAGGGTAAGCGTAATCGAGTGATAGTGCCCGTGCGCGGCGACCGGCGCCGAGTCCACGCCGCCGAGGTTGCCCATCCCGCTGCCGCCGTAGAGCGCGGCGTCGCTGTTCAGTGCCTCGCGCCAGTAGCCGGGGCGCGGGACGCCGAGGACGTAGTTCGGCCGCGGCACCGGCGTGAAGTTGCAGGCGACGAGCACGGTGGCGTCGGCGGCACGCGGCTTGCGCAGGAAGGCGATCACGCTCTCCTCCGCGTCGTGGCAGTCGATCCACTCGAAGCCGGCCTGGTCGAAGTCGACTTCGTGCAGCGCGGGCGTCGCGCGGTAGAGCCGGTTGAGGTCCGCGACCCAGCGCTGCAGCCCCGCGTGCTCGGGGTACTGCAGCACCCACCAATCGAGCGCCTCGTCGTGCGCCCACTCGCGCCGCTGGCCGAACTCGCCGCCCATGAACAGCAGCTTCTTGCCCGGATGCGCCCACATGTAGCCGTAGAGGGTGCGCAGGTTGGCGAACTGCTGCCAGGTGTCGCCCGGCATCTTGCCGGCGAGCGAGCCCTTGCCGTGCACCACCTCGTCGTGCGACAGCGGCAGGAGGAAGTTCTCGGCGAACGCATACCAGATCGAGAAGGTGAGCCGATCGTGATGATACTTGCGGTGGATCGGGTTCTGCGCGAGGTAGTCGAGCGTGTCGTGCATCCAGCCCATGTTCCACTTCATGCCGAAGCCGAGCCCCCCGACGTACGCCGGGCGCGAGACCATGGGCCACGCGGTCGACTCCTCGGCGATCGTCTGCACGTCGGGATGATCGCGGTAGACCGACTCGTTCATCATCCGCAGGAAGCTGATCGCGTCCAGGTTCTCCCTGCCGCCGTGGGGGTTGGGGATCCATTCGCCGGCCTTGCGGCCGTAGTCGAGGTAGAGCATCGATGCGACCGCGTCCACGCGCAGGCCGTCGATGTGATAGCGATCGAGCCAGAAGAGCGCGCTCGACAGCAGGAACGCCCGCACCTCGTTGCGACCGTAGTTGAAGATGTAGGAGTTCCACTCCGGGTGGAATCCCTGTCGCCGGTCGGCGTGCTCGTAGAGATAGGTGCCGTCGAAATAGGCGAGGCCGTGGCCGTCGCTCGGGAAGTGCGACGGCACCCAGTCGAGGATGACGCCGATGCCGTGGCGGTGGAGCGCTTCGACGAGGTACATGAAGTCCTGCGGGGCGCCGTAGCGCGCCGTCGGCGCGAAGTAGCCGGTCGTCTGGTAGCCCCACGAGCCGTAGAACGGGTGCTCGGTGACCGGCAGGAGCTCGACGTGGGTGAATCCCATGTCGCGGGCGTACGCGGCGAGCTGGTCGGCCGCCTCGCGGTAACCGAGGTGACGGTTGCCGTCGCCGCGCCGCCACGAACCGAGATGCACTTCGTAGATCGAGACCGGCGCGTCGAGCGCGTTCGCCGCGCGTCGCACCGCCATCCACTCGTCGTCGCCCCAGCTGTAGTCGAGCGACCACGCGCGCGATGCGGTCTCCGGCGGGACCTGTGCGTAGAAGGCGAACGGGTCGGCCTTGTCCGTCTCGAAGCCGTCGTGCGTCGATGCGATGCGGAACTTGTAGGCGTGCCCCCGCGCGACGCCGGGCACGAATCCCTCCCAGATGCCGGAGCCGTCTGCGCGCGCGGCCAGCGGATTGGCGCTCGGATCCCAGCGGTTGAACTCGCCCATCACCGCGACGCTGCGCGCGTTCGGCGCCCAGACGCCGAAGCCGGCACCGCCGTCGCGCAGCTGGCAGCCGAGCTTCTCGTAGAGCCGCCCGTGCGAGCCTTCCTTGAAGAGATAGACGTCGTGGTCCGTGAGCAACCTTGCCTCCTTAGCCTGGGGGCTTGCGGGTCCTGCTACGGCGATGCTGCGCTGGCACGCGGTGCGGAGTGGCACCGGCCGCCCAGGTAGGCGTCCCCGGGACTGCGCTTCGCCCGCTCGCCGCGTAATTTAATGCGACCGCATCGGCATCGCGATAGTTCCCCGGCGGTGGGCAGCGCGGCGCATAGTGCATCGATCACTCCGAAGATCGCGGTGTAGCCGCGCGCGTCGGCCTGTGCACCCGGCGTCGCAGCGAGGATCCCGTGCGGGGCCAGATTGCGCTCGAGGAGCGCGATTACGCGCGTGCGCGCGACGTCCAGGAGCCCGGCCTCCGGGCGCTCGCCGCGGGCCGGCCCGGGCGAGTCCGGCCGTCGCTCGATCGTCACGCCGCGAGTGTAACCGCGGGCTTCGCCGCGCAGTGCCGCCGGGGACGCCCAGGTCACGTGCGCGGCGCTTCGGGAGCGGCGCCGACGCGGAACTGCGGCGTGAGGCCGTCCTTCCCGACCCCCGGGTATACGGTAGAGGTGCGGGAACGGTATCTCGATGCCGCGCGCGTCGAACGCACGCTTCAGCCGACGCAGGAACTCGCGGCGCACGGCCCACTGCTCGAGCGGCGCCACTTTGAAGCGGCAGCGCAGGATGACCGCCGAGTCGACCCATTTCTCGACGCCGGCGATCTCGATCTCGTCGAGGATCCGCGGCGCGAACGCGGTATCGGCGCGCAACTCGGCAGCGACCGCGCGCATCACCTCGAAGGCTTCGTCGACGTCCTCGCGGTAGGCGACGTCCACGTCGATCACCGACTGCGCGAACCCGCGGCTCATGTTGGTGACGGTCGTGACGAGGCCGTTCGGGATGAAGTGGACGTTGCCGTCGTAGTCGCGCAAACGTACGTAGTGAGGCGTGATCTCCTCGACCAGGCCGGCCTTGTCGGCGACCTGCACCGCGTCGCCCTGGCGGATCTGATTCTCGCGCAGGATGAAGAAGCCGGTGAAGTAATCCTTCACCAGGCTCTGCGCGCCGAAACCGACCGCGATGCCGACCACGCCGGCCGCCCCGAGGATGGGGGCTACGGATACGCCGAGCTCGCCGAGCACGAGCATGCCGGCGATCAGGCTGACGACCGCGGCCACGACGTACCGGAACACCCGCCCGAGCGTCGTAGCGCGCTTGACCGCCTCCGGGTCGTCGAGGCGGCGCGAGAGCCGCGCGCGGAACAGGCGGATCAGGCGCTGCAGCACGGCGATGGCGATCTACGCCGCGACGACGATGACCACGACCCGGAGCCCGGTGAGGGTCGCCGGGTTCCAGTGCGCGGGGTTGAGCAGTTGGAGCGTTTCGTTCACGTCGGTCTCCGCGTCAGGCGGCCCCGTCCCGTAGGCGAGGAGCGCGCCGGGGAAGTAGGCGAGGGCCCGGCCAAGCTCCAGGACGACGCCCGGGGCGAGGGTTTCCCCGGTGAGCAGGTTCTCGAGCCGCGTGCCCGCCGGGATGAACGACAGGTCGACGGCCGTATCGCCCCACGCCGCCGCACCGAGCGGCGCGCCGCCCACGTCCAGCCCGAGAGAAGCAAACAACCGGCCCGGGACGACCACCACGCCGGCCAGACCGAGGCGCCGCGCGTATGCGACGACATGGCTCATGCCGGGTCTGCACGCGGTCGTGGTGAACGTTGAGCCCGCCGTACCGCTCATGCAGCGGCTGGTGGACGGCAGGCAAGCTCGTTGCGGGTCTCGGTGCCGGGAACGTCAACCGCTGGCTCGTCGGCTGGGGAATGATTCCGCGCGGAGAGGTGGAGTTGATCTTCGCCTTTGTCGGCAAGGCGACCGGTGTCCTGACCAGCGACCTCTTCTCGGTCATCGTGCTGATGGTCGTGGGAACGACCCTTCTCACGCCTCCGCCGGCAGCAGCCCGGCGCGCGACAGGTTGTACAGCGACGAGATGAGCTTGCGCCGGGTGAGGTCGCCCGAGGCACCGAAGATCACCCCGGTCGATCACGTCGGCGACGAGGTGGAAGCGGTCGATGTCGTTCAGCACCGCCATGTCGAACGGCGTCGCCGTCGTGCCTTCCTCCTTGCAGCCGCGCACATGCAGGTTCTTGTGGTTGGTGCGGCGGTGGGTGAGCCGGTGGATCAGCCACGGGTAGCCCGTGGAAGTTGAAGATGATCGGCCGGTCGCGCAGAAGGTCCTGCGTCGCGTCGACGTTCCCGCAATGCTGGTCAAGTAAGGCCGAGCTCGAAGCGATTCACTACCCGAGCCCGCGCCTCGCTTCCATGGACGGCAGCGGGCGAGCGGCGAGCGGCGCTGCGACTGATTCGAGCGAGCGGCGCTCGGCGTCCACCGCGAGGACTGCCGCGACGAGCGCGGCGGCGAGCATCAGTCCGCCGGCCAGCGCGTAGCCGGCGAACACCTCGGATCGGGATCCGCCTTCGATCAGGTGTCCGAACACGATCGGTCCGGCGACCCCGCCCAGGCCCGTGCCCAGCGCGTAGAACCAGGCGATTGCGCTCGCCCTGACTTCCAGCGGGAAACTCTCGCCCACCGTGAGATACGCGGAGCTCGCGGCTGCTGAGGCGAAGAAGAACACGACGCTCCACGCGAGCGTCTGCGTAAACTGCGTCAATGCGCCGGCGGCGAACAGCACGCCGGTGACGACGATCAGCACTCCCGTTATCGCATACGTGATGGTGATCATGACGCGCCGTCCGATGCGGTCGAATAGCGGACCGAGGAGGAGCGGCCCGAGGAAATTGCCTGCGGCGAAAGGCAGGAGAAACAGTCCGACGCGCGATTCAGGCACCTCGTAATAGCGGGTCAACACGAGCGCGTAGGTAAAGAAAACCGCGTTATACAAAAAGGCCTGTGCGCTCATGAGGCTCAAGCCGAGGATCGCGCGCCGCGGGTAGCGGCGCAGCAGGACGTTGAACAGCGCGAACCAGCCGGTGCGACCCGCGGGATCGAGAAGGATCGGCTGCGGGCGCTCGTGATCGGGCAGCTTGCCGCCCGCCGCCTCGATGTCGGCGACGATGCGCTCGGCTTCGTCGCGCCGCCGCTGCAGCAGAAGCCAGCGAGGGCTCTCAGGCACGAACCGGCGCAGCGGGAGGATCGCAAGCGCGAGCGCTCCGCCGATGATGAAAGCGACCCGCCAGCCCCATTCGGGCGGAAAGATCCCGCTGTCGAGTATGAGGACGGCGCCGGCGGCGCCGACCGCGGCGCCGACCCAGAAGCTGCCGTTGACGGCCAGATCGATCCGCCCGCGCAGCCGCGCGGGCATGAACTCCTGGATCGCCGAGTTGATCGCGGCGTATTCCCCGCCGATCCCCGCGCCGGTGAGGAATCGCAGCGCTGCGAAAGCGGCGAAGTCGGGGGCGAAACCCGAGGCGACGGTCGCCGCCGCGTACAGTCCGAGCGTCAGGAAGAAGAGCCGGCGCCGGCCGTAGCGGTCCGCGAGGCCGCCGAACACGATCGCGCCGAGCACTGCGCCCGCGACGTAGATCCCGGCCGTCTCTCCCACCTGCGTGGCGCTGAGCCCGAGCGTCGAAGGCAGCGTGAGCACGCCCGCCAGCGCCCCGACCAGCGTGACCTCGAGCCCGTCGATGATCCAGCTCGTCCCGAGCGCGGCGATGAGCAGCGTATGGAAGCGCGACCAGCGCAGCCGGTCGAGCCGGGCGGGCACATCGGTAGCGAACGGACCCTTGACCATGCTCGCTCCGTCAAGCAGTACGCGGTGTGTCGGCGGAGAGCACCGCTAGACCCCCGCTCCGTGAATGCCATGGCAAAGCGAGCGCTCGGCCCTCAGCATCATCCTCTTTCTGCACGCAGACAAGGCACCTCACGCCGGACGACCGAGTTGCGGACCCCGGCCGCGCGAATCAGGCTGCCGGCACCGTGAATCCGGACTCGCGCGCACGATCCCCGACGCATATCGGGTCCTGGGATCGCCGGATGTTCGCGTCGGGGAGGTCGTTCTGACGCTGCGCCCGGTAGGCAGCGACGGCTCGCGCTCGCAGGCGACGTCGTGCGGCGGTCGACTACCTGCGCGCTCGCGCTCGCATCCCGCCGCTAAACGCGGGCTTCGAGGAGATTTTCGAGCGCTGCACCGCGATCATCACGCCCGCCGCACCGGGGACGGCGCCCAAGGGGGCTGGGTTTCACCGGCGACCCGGCGTTTTGCACCCTGTGAACGCTATGCGGGATGCCGGCGCTCAGCCTGGCGCTGATGCGGGGCGAAAACGGGCTTGCGCGCTGGCTGGTGTCGCGGGTCGAAGCCGGCTGAATCGATACGGAGGCGGACCGCGTGGGGTTCAAGATCGCAGCGGGAATCGTGGCGGCAGCGTTGCTCATCGTTTCCTCGGCCCGGTCGTGATCAAGCTCAAGGACGTCGCGTTCAGCGTCGTCGTGCTGATCGGGCTCGTGATGATGATCACCGACGTCGGCAGTCGCTGAAGTCGAAGGACGACTGAGCGCCTCGGCGAGGCGCTCGAATCAGGGACTCCAGGGCGTGGTCGCTGCGCCTCCAGCCGAATCCGATTGCCGGCAAAGAGGCGCTGCGTCCACGCCCGTTCGGCAGTAGCTTCAGCCCTCCTTCGGGCAAGCGCGCGGCGTGATGCCCTTCTCCTTGGCGTACTTCGCCGCGGATTCCTCGACCATCGGCCGCACGATCGACTGGTCGGACGCGATCCAGCCGGTGATCGGGTGCCACTTGGCGCCGTCCCACTGCAGGAACTTGACGGCGCCGCCACCCTCGTGGTCCAAGCAGGAGACCTCAAGCGGCTGCATCAAGCCTACCGCGCCGAGCTCCTTTAGACGCTTCGCGTCGATGTCCAGGTTCTCGATGCCCCAGCGCATCTGCTCGCCGGTGATCGGCTTGCCCTTGCCGAACTTCGCCTGCGCGGTGCGGATCGCCTCGGCAGTGATGATGCCGGCGACGACGCCACGGGTGTGGTAGATCGAGCCGATGCGGGACTTGTCGTCGAACTCACCGTGGCCCCGGTTGTACACGTACTTGATGATGTCCTGCATCACCGGGAAGCTCGTGCCGGGCAGGTTGAAGCCCGCGGCAATGTAGCCCTTCGCCGCGTCGCCGGCCGGAATCACGTCCTCCTCGGCCCCCGACCACCACACCCCGACCATCTTGGTGCGCGGAAAGCCCACCTTCGCCGCCGTCTTGATCGCGGTCGGGTTCATCACCCCCCAGCCGCGCAGGATCACCCAGTCGGGCTGGATCCGCCGGATCTCGAGCCACTGCGACTGCTGCTCGTTGCCCGGGTGCGGCACCGCGATGTGCGTCACCTCGAAGCCGTACTTCTTCGCCTGCACGTCGAGAACGGGGATTGTCTCCTTGCCGTAGGCCGAGTCGTGATAGAGGTTCACGATCTTCTTGCCCTTCAGCTTGTTCATCCCGCCTTCGCGCGTGCCGATGAACTTGATGATCGCCGTGTTCTGCGACCAGTAGTTCGTGATCAGCGGGAAGACATACGGGAAGACGCGGCCGTCGGAAGCGTCGGTGCGTCCGTAACCCATCGAGATGATCGGAATCTTGTCCGCAGTGGCGCGCTCGATCAGCGAATAGGTGATGCCGGTCGAGAGCGGGTGGATCACCGTCGCGCCGGTCGGACCCTTGCTTCTTCAGGCGCTCGTAGCACTCGACGCCCCGCGCATTGTTGTACTCGGTCTCGCACTTCTCCCAGGTGAGCTTGACGCCGTTGATGCCGCCGTCGCGGGCGTTCAGCATCGCGAAGTAGTCGATCATGCCGCCGCCGAACCCCGAGCCGCCGGCGGCATAGGGGCCGACCCAGTAGAAGTCGGCCGGGATGAACTGCTCGTTCGCCTGCGGGTATGCGCTGGTTGTGAGAACGGCGGCGGCAAGCGCGCCGGCGATGGACATGCATCGGCTTGCGGACATAGCTCCTCTCCTCCTCGAAACGGCAACAACCCCTCCTGGCCCGCCGAGGGATCGCCGCCAAATTGACAGTGCAAAGTTGGACGGCGATTGGCGCGAGTGGTTCCGGCGCGCGATGTGCGCCCGCCGCATCCCCCGCACTTGCAGAACCTTACGCGCGACCCGCAGCGCTAAGCCCGGGGGCTGCTTGAGCCTAAGGTGCCGTAGTGCGGTGCGAAAAATGCCGTCTCTCGGCAGACTCGTGACGCCGACGGAAACCCTCGGCGATCGGCGCGTTCGGCGCGATCCCGTTCGTCCCGGCCCATCGCTGCCGGAGCTAGTGATCGTCTAAGTGCGACTAGCCGCGCCCGCTCGACGCTGCGCCGGACGCTCCGGCCGGCCAGCGCAGGTAGACGAGCGGCTGCGTTTGCGCGGGCCCTACGTCCAGCGTGCGCACCTGCGTGATGCCGTCGTACGCCGCCTCGAGGCGGTAACGCCCCGGCGGCAGGCGCGCGAACAGGAACGGGCCCTCGCTCTCGCCCTCGTAGAGCGTCCCGCCGTGCAGCCGCGCGAGGCGCACGTGCACGTCGGCCACGTAGTCGCCGTCGGACTCCGCGAAGGCGAGCCGCAGGTTGTAGCGCGATCGCTCGGCGTCGAGCGCCGCGCGCTCCTCGAGCCCGATGCCGCCGCTACGCACGGTGACATCGTCCGGCACGCGCTGCGCTATGCCAGGCGTGGAAAGCGTAGCGATCGCGATCGCCGCGAGCAGGGCTTGCGATTTCGTCATGGTCGTCTCCAGTCGGGTTGCTCCCTCTGTCGTACGCGACGCCGCCTCACGCGGCCGCCAGGAGCCGGTCCCCCGATCCGCGCCGGGCGGCGGCGGAGCGAATGGATCGCAAGCGGGCGGCAACAATCGGCGCGGCGTTCGATTCCAAGGGCTCCTACTGCATTCGGCCCGCGGATCAGCTGGTTGCAAGAGGTCGCAGGCATTGCGCGGTGCGGCGCGACCCGGGCTCCGACCGACTCCGGACTTGCTCGGAAGACCCGGCATCGCTCGCGAAGTTCCGCATGCCTGCGCCATGCCAACGTTCGGCGTTTACGCAATCTACAAGTGACAGCCGCCATCCGTCGGCTTCACGGACGCGCGATCGTGGAGCGCACCGAGGTCGCGCTCGGCACGGGCTTCGCGTATTCCGAAGCGGATCGGCGGCCGGAGGCGGCGCTCGGTGTAGTCGACCTAGGCGGACGTCCGAGCGGGACCGGCCAGCCAGGAAGATGAGCCCGGAGTCCAGGCCGGCCTCGCTTCCGCCGGGACGCGCTCGGTGGTTATCGCTCGTTCTTCTCGCTTGCTCCGGTCAACACCACATCCACAGCGACGCCGACGGCGTTTCAGCCGGCGTGTTCCGCGAGGCGCGCGAGCGCGGCGCGCGCGGCGTCGACGCCGGTCAGCCGCACGCGCGCCTCGGTCGATCCGCCGCCTACCTTGACCGAGAGGCCGCCCTGATCGTTCACGACCCGGAAGCCCCATTCGTCGGTGAGGTCATCGCCGATGAAGACCGGCGTGCGGCCGCAGAACGGCGCCTCCGCCAGGAACTGTGCGATCGCGCCACCCTTGTCGAGGCCCGGAGGCCGCAGCTCGAGCACCATCTTGCCGCGTTGGATCGCGGACGCACCCGCCGCGCGCGCCGCAAGGCGCTCCACCAGCTCGGCTGCGGCGGGCGCCGCGCGCGGCGCGAGCCGGTAGTGAAGCGCGAGCGTGAGTCCCTTGTCCTCCACCAGCACCCCCGGGTTGGCCGCGGCGAACTGGTCGAGCTCGGTGCGGATTGCTGCGAGCTCCGGCACCGCGTCGGCGTACCGGTGAACCGCGCCCGCCGCGTCGCGGCGCTCCAGGCCGTGCAGGCCGGCGACCGGCAGCGCGAGCGGCGCGAATAGGCGATCGACGTCGGCGATGCGCCGGCCGGTGATCAGCGCAACCGCGCCGCCGGTTACGGCGCGAATTCTTCGCAGCAGGGCGACGGTGCCACGCCCGATCGTGACCGCGTCGGGCCTGTCGGCGATGTGCAGCAGCGTGCCGTCGACGTCGAGGAAGAGCGCGATCGCCGCCGGGCTCGCGAACGCGCGCGCGAGCTCGGCCGGCGCCGCCCAGCTGCCAGGCGCCCTGGTCATCCGGCGGTCAGGTCCCGTCGCGCCGCAGCGGCACGACCGTCGCCCCGGCGGGCTCGGTGATCCGTCCGCGGCGGCGCATGGTGGCGGCGTCGAGCAGCATCCGCCCCGCCCATCGGTACACGTTGAACTCGCGCACCAGCGCCCGCATGATGTGCATCCGGTCGCGCTGCTCGACGTCGGGCATCGTGAGCGCGAGGTGGAAGGCTGCGGCGCACTGGTCGGTGTCGTACGGGTTCACGATCAGCGCCTCCGGCAGCTCGCGCGCAGCGCCGGTGAACTGGCTCAGGATCAGCACGCCGCGCTCGTCGTCCCGCGCGGCGACGAACTCCTTCGCGACCAGGTTCATGCCGTCGTGCAGGCTCGACACGAAACAGACGCCGGCGGCGCGGAAGTGCTCGTACACCTCGGGCGGCTCGGCGTGCTCGACGCGCAGCACGATCGGCGACCACGGACCGCGCGTGAAGCGTTCGTTGATCCGGACGGCGAGCGCGCGCACCCGCGCCTCGAACTCCTGGTACTCCTCGATGCGGGAACGCGTGGGCGCGCAGATCTGCACGAACGTGAAGCGGCCGAGCCACTGCGGCTCGAGCTCCAGCAGGCGCTCGACCGCGCGGAAGCGCTCGAGGATGCCCTTGGTGTAGTCCATCCGGTCCACGCCCACGCCGATCGCCACGTCGTCGGCGATCGCGTAGCGTGCACGGACAGCGGCGCGGCACTCGGCGATCGGCCGCCAGTGGGCCGCTTCGGCGGGCGGCCATTCGATCGAGATCGGGTAGCGCTTCACCAGCGTGGTCCGGCCGCCGTAGCTCACGCTGAAAGTCTCGCGATCGACGCGCGCCTCGAGCTCGCGGTCGACCGTGTCGACGAAGTTGTTGACGTGGAAGCGGGTATGGAAGCCGAGGATGCTCGAGCCGAGGAGCCCGGCGAGCACCTCCTCCCGCCACGGCAGGATCGCGAACGCCTCCGGGTTCGGCCAGGGGATGTGCCAGAACGTGATGATCGTGGCGTCGGGCAGCTCGTCGCGGACGAGCTTGGGCAGCAGCGCGAAATGGTAGTCCTGGACGAGCACGATCGGGTTGGCGCTGCGCGACTCCGCCACCACCGCCTTGGCGAAGCGGCGGTTCACCGCGACGTAGCTCGCCCAGTCGTCGGCGCGGAAGGTCGGCCGCACGTGGGCGATGTGGCAGAGCGGCCACAGCCCCTCGTTCGAGAGGCCGTAGTAGTAGCCGGCTTCCTCCTGCGGTGTGAGCCACACGCGGCGGATCCGGTAGCGCGGGTTCTCGGGCGGCACGCCGACCCGGTCGTGGCGGTCGACGACCTCGCGGTCCGCGGGACCGCTGCCGTGCGCGATCCAGGTGCCCGAGCAGGCGCGCATGATCGGCTCGAGCGCGGTGACCAGGCCGCTGGCCGGACGCTGGACCTCGATCCGCGCGCCGCGGCGCACGTGGAGGTAGGGCTCGCGGTTGGAGACGACCAGGATCTCCTCGCCGCGCAGGTCGGCGCGCAGGATCGCGCGCAGGGTTTCCGGCGTCCAGGTGATCTGGCTCTCGTCGCGCGGCCGGTAGCCGGTCTCGAGCTCGCGCATCAGCGTGCGCAGGTCGCGGGCGAGCGGCCGCAGCTCGGGCATCGCGATGTGAGCGGCGGGCCGGACGATCCCCTCGCCGCGCAGCAGCGCCTTCATGCCCTGGACCCAGCCGCGCCAGCTGAGCTGTGCGACTACCACGGTGATGAGCGAGACGAGCGCGCCGAGGCCGAGGAGGAACCAGAAAACGTAGCGCTTGGTCTCCTCGCTCCGCCGCGTGACGAAGCTCATGTCGTGGACGACCACCAGCGTGCCGAGGACAGTATTGTCGGCACGGAGGCTCTCGACCGCGACGTGCAGCGGGCCCTTGGCGCTGGTGAGGAGGCGCGTCTCGCCGTCGACGAAGCGGTCCAGGTTGTCGCAGGTGATGTCGGCGGGGAAGTTGCGCGTGCCGGTGAACTGCCGACGCTGCGCGTCGCAGAAGCCGATCGCGTACACGCGCTCGTCCTCCGCGACGCGGTTGAAGAGGGCGGTGATCTTCGGCCGCGCGTTTGCGCGCACGAGCTCGGTGAGCGGCTCCTGGGCGGTATTGGCGATCAGCTGCGCGCGGATGTCGAGGTCGCGCACGAACCACTTGAGCGTGAGCCGGTCGACGAGCGGCTGAACCGCGTAGGCGACGAGGCCGATCGCGACGAGCAGCGGGAGGACGAACCGGAGCGACAGGCGCATGGCAGGAGGCGGATGCGGTGCGGTGGCGCCGAGTGCCCCGCGTGCGCCCGGTAGCCGATTCTACGATGCGGGATTGTAGACCGCGCGGCGCGCGCCGGCTACCCGCACACCGCGGGGATCACGTACGGGCGGCGGCGAGGCTCCGCCGCGGGAGAACGCGGTCGAACTCGCCGCCGGGCCGCAGCAGCGCCTCGACGTCGGCGAACTCATGGCGCGCGCACGACCGGCTTCGCAGGCTTCGCGAACCGCACATGCGCGCGGCGAGGTCGATCGGCGTGCCGACGTGGTTGCCACGCGTCGCGCCGAAATTCGCTTGCGTGCCTACGGAAACCTGCCGAGAATTCGCTTGCCGTTGGAGTAGGTCGCTTCTGCAAGCATCTGATTCTCCGGAGATGACGCCCGAACTCGATATCTGTTGTGCGGTGAAGGGGGCCGGATTTCGATTCGACGCAAACCTGCGCCGCGGATATGGTGCGGGCGGTCAGCGAATTACCTCTTCAAGGGATAGGCCATGCGCATCTGGCACCAGAGCTTCACCGATCTGACGGTCATGCCGCTGTACCGCAAGACGCTTGCGGAGCACGCTCGCGCGGTGATGGGCAGCGAAGCTGCCGTCAGTGTGCACGGCCTGCGACCGGGGACCTATGCGGAGGGTTGCGCGCCGATCGACGCCATCAAGTATCGCTACGTCGCTCAGGTTCACGAGCTGCAGATTTGCGATGCCGCGCTGGTCGCGGAGCGGGAAGGTTTCGACGCGGTGGCGATCGGGTGTTTCTTCGATCCGGGCCTGCGGGCCGCCAGGTCGCTCGTGAACATCCCGGTGGCGGGACTCGGCGAGACGTGCGCGCTGGTGGCCTGCTCGTTGGGACGGAAGTTTGGTCTGGTCACGCTGTGTGAGGACCAGTCCGCCGATTACGCCGACCTGATGCAAGCCTACGGGTTGGAGCGTCGCTTCGCCGGGGCGGTCTCGGTCGATCCGCCGATCGACGAATTTGCGCTCGAAGCCGATGAGGAGACGGCGCGGGCGATCGAAGCGCGCTTCGATCAGGCGTGCGCGCGCGTCGTCGAGCGCGGTGCCGACATCATCGTTCCCGCCGACGGCGTGCTCAACGAGTTTCTCGTGCGCCGGGGCCGCTTGAGCGCGCGCGGCGACGTCCCGGTGATGGACAGCCTCGGGGTGTTGTTCCAGCATGCTGCGTTCATGGTGCGGCTCGCGCGGACCACCCGGGCGGGCGTCAGCCGCCATCAGTTCTATGCTCGGCCGTCGCCGGCGCTCGTCGAGCATGTGCGGCGCTTCTCCCGCCAGCAGCCGCTTGCCAGCGACTTCTCCGAGGATCGTTGACGCTGCGGGATGGGCTCCCTCCGCGGCGCTGGAATAGCGCGGGGGGCAGCGTCGCATCAAATGTCCGATTGAGGAGCAGGCCCATGACCCGTTCGATGATCCGTGCCATGTCAGTGCTCTCGCTCGCTTTCGGGCTTGGCGCGCTGCCTGCCGGCGCCCGGTCACAGGCGACTCAAGACAAGCCCATGCGAATGGACGAGCCCATGGCGGGCGGCATGAAGAAAGAGGGCATGGTAAAGGGCGACGTGAAGGCAGCGGCGGACAAGAAGGAGCGCGAGATGAAGGAGAAGCTGGAGAAGGAGGAAAAGGCGATGCGGGAGGGAGACGCAAAGAAGTGAACCCGCCGGCGCGCCCCGCGACGCGCGGAGCGACGTTGTCCGGTTAGGAACGAGTCAACTCGTCTCCGAGCTTGATGCGCCGCGTCGCGCTGATCCTCGCGCCCTGGGTCCTGATCGTGCTCGCGTGGTACGCGGTCGCGTACTCTGGTCTGATCAATCCCGCCCTGGTGCCCACGCCGCACGCGGTCGCGGCGAGGTTCTGGGAGCTGCTGACCAAGGCGCGGCTGCCGGCCGACATGCTGATCTCCACGCAGCGGGTCTTCCTCGGCGTCGCCTGCGGCATCGTGCTCGCGGTGCCGGTCGGGTTCGTGCTGGGATGGTACCGGGAGATCCGCAGCTTCATCGATCCGCTGATCAACTTCTTCCGCGCGCTGCCGCCGATCGCGCTGATTCCGCTGGTGGTCGTCTATTTCGGCATCGGCGAGCTCGCGAAGGTGGTGATCCTCTTTTACGCTTCGTTCTTCGCCGGGGTGATCGTGATGTACGAAGGCATCGCGCAGATCAGCCCGATCTTCGTGCGGGTCGCGCGCACGCTCGGCGCCACCGACGCCGAGATCTTCCGCAAGGTGATCATCCCGCTCACCGTCCCGCACATGCTGACGGCGCTGCGCGTCGCGCTCGGGGTCGCGTGGGCGACGCTGGTGGCCTCGGAGCTGATCGCGGCGCAGCAGGGGCTGGGTGCGCTCATCCAGAACGCCTCCTCGTTCTTCCAGCTCGACATCATCTACGTCGGGATCATCTGCATCGGGTTCATCGCGCTGGCGATGGACCTCGCGCTGCGTGCGGTCGCGCGGCGGTTGGTGTCGTGGCAGGAGCGGATCGCGTGAGCCGCCCCAGCGCCGAGCGCGTGAGCCGCGAGGGTAGTCCAATGAGTGCGTCCGTGCGCATCGCGTTCGAGGGCGTGTCCCTGGAATTCCCGAATCCCGCCGGGCCGGTGAAGGTCGTGGACGACGTGTCCTACGAGATCCGGCAGGGCGAGTTCGTGTCGGTCATCGGCCCGTCCGGTTGCGGCAAGACCACCATGATGAACATGGTCGCGGGCTTCGTGACGCCGACCGCCGGCGCGGTGAAGCTCGACGGAGCGCCGGTCGCTGGGCCGGGTCCCGACCGGGGCGTGATCTTCCAGGAGTACGGCGTGTTCCCGTGGCTGAGCGTGCGCGAGAACATCGCGTTCGGTCTGAAGCTGAAGGCCAACCGTGCGCCGGAAGCCGAGCGGAAGGCGATCTGCGACCGCTACATGGGGCTGATGGGCCTGGCCGATTTCGCGGACGCGTACCCGAAGACGCTCTCCGGCGGGATGCGGCAGCGATTGGCCATCGCGCGCGCCTATGCGGTGAAGCCGGAGTTCCTCCTGATGGACGAGCCGTTCGGGGCCCTCGACGCGCAGACCCGCTCCAACATGCAGGACCTGCTGCTCGACGTGCTGGCAGGCCGAGGGCAAGACCGTGATGCTGATCACGCACTCGGTCGAGGAGGCGGTCTATCTCTCCTCGCGCATCGTCGTCATGACCGCGCGACCGACGCGCGTGCGCGAGATCGTGGAGGTGCCGTTCGCCTATCCGCGCGGCGAGTCGTTGCACGAGGATCGCGTGTTCGGCGAGCTGCGCTCGCACATTCGCAGCCTGGTCATGCAGGAGTACGCCGCACAGGTGCGCCAGGCCGTCCACATGTCCGACTAACCGAGGAGGAAGCCATGATCGTGAAACGAAGGAAGATGCTGCAAGGTGCCGGGGCCGCGCTCGGCCTGTCGGTGATCGGCGCACCCGCCATCGCCCAGAGCCGCGTCAAGCTGAAGGTCGGCTATCTGCACACGCCCGCGGTGGACGGCCAGATCTGGACCGGGATCGCGAACGGGAGCTTCGCCAAGCACGGCCTCGACCCGGAGATGGTGCAGTTCACCACCGGGCTCGAGCTGTTCCAGGCGATGATCGGCGGCAGCCTGGACATGCTGGCGACCGGCGCCGTGATCTCCAACTTTCCGGCCCGCGGCCAGGGCAAGGCGTTCCTCATCAACGACGTCGAGTTCGCCACCGCGCAGCTCTGGGTGCGCGAGGACATGGGCGTGAAGGGCTTCGCCGATCTCAAGGGCAAGAAGATCTCGACCACGACCGGTACCACCGCCCACGTCTTTCTCGACAACGCGCTCCGCGCCAACAAGATCGATCCGAAGGACGTCGAGATCGTCAACCAGCGCATGTCGGAGGCGGTGACCTCGTTCATCTCGGGCGCGGTGCCGGCGGTGGCGCTCTGGGTGCCGTTCGACATCACCGTGAAGCAGAAGACGCCCGGGGCGAAGAAGCTCGTCGACGCCTCCGCGTACTACCCGCAAGCGGCGATCGTCGGGGGCTGGGCGGCACGCAACGACTACTACGACAAGAACCGCGACGTGTGCCAGCGGGTGATCCGGGCGTGGGTGGAGGCGAACGACTATCTGATCGGACCCAAATCCGACCAGGCGGTCGAGGCGCTGCAGAAGTCCCAGTACCCGCAGGTGCCGCTCGCCGAGTTCAGGGAGCAGTTCAAGGCGTCGCGCTATTTCACGTCCGCCGAGTGGCGCAAGCGGTACGCCGACGGGACGGTGACCGGGTGGCTGCAGCAGGTCACGGACTTCTTCGTGAAGTTCGGCAACATCCAGAACCCGGTTCCCGCCAAGGAGTACTTCGACCCGAAGCTCTACCTCGACACCGTGAAGGGGTGATGGCGGAGTACGACTACGTCATCGTCGGCGCCGGCTCCGCGGGGTGCATCCTCGCGAACCGGCTCTCCGCCGATCCCGCCACGCGGGTGCTCCTGCTCGAGGCGGGCGGCTCGGACCGGCACTTCTGGCTCCGTCTGCCGGTCGGCTATTTCAGGTCCATCTACGACACCCGCTTCGCCCGCCTGTTCGACACCGAGCCGGGCGAGGGCTCGGCCGGCCGCAACGTCGTCTGGCCGCGCGGCCGCGTGCTCGGCGGCTCGTCGTCGATCAACGGTCTGATCTTCATCCGCGGGCAGCACGCGGACTTCGACGGCTGGGAGCGGCTCGGCGCCGCCGGCTGGGGTTATCGCGCCGTGCTCCCGCACTTCAAGCGCCTGGAGCGCTACGAGGGCGGCGAAAGCGAATACCACGGCGCGGGCGGCGAGATGGGCGTGTGCGACCTGCGCAACGATCATCCCTATTGCGAGGCATGGGTCGAGGCGGGCGTTCAGTTCGGGCTGCCGCGCAACCCGGACTTCAACGGCGCGAGCACGTTCGGCGTCGGCGCCTATCAGCTCAGCATCCGCGACGGCTGGCGATCGAGCTCGGCGACGGCGTTCCTGCACCCGGTGCGCGGCCGCCCGAACCTGACCGTGAATATCGGGGCGCAGGTGACGCGCGTGTTGTTCGAGGGGACGGAAGCGGTCGGTGTCGAATGGCTGGAGCGCGGCGAGACGCGCCGGGCGCGGGCGGGGAGGGAAGTGATCCTGGCCGCCGGCGCGATCCAGTCACCGCAGCTCCTGCAGTTGTCCGGAGTAGGACCGGTCGCGCTGCTGGAACGCCATGGCGTGCCGGTCGTCGCCGACTCGCCCGAGGTCGGCGACAACCTCCAGGATCACTACCAGGCACGCACGATCGTGCGGCTGAAGAAGCGTCGCTCGCTCAACGACGATGTCCGCAACCCGGTCAAGCTGGCGGCGATGGGGCTGGAATGGCTGCTCAGGAACCGCGGTCCGCTCACCGTCGGCGCCGGGCAGGTAGGCGGCGCGGCATGCACCGAGTTCGCCAGGAACGCTCGCCCGGACGTCCAGTTCAACGTAATGCCGCTGTCGGTCGACAAGCCCGGCGATCCGCTGCACGACTACTCGGGATTCACCGCCTCGGTGTGGCAGTGCCACCCGGCCTCGCGCGGTCGGGTCGCTATCCGTTCGGCCGATCCGCTCGATCAGCCGCGGATCGAGCCGCGCTACCTGGTCGAAGCGGTCGACCGCAAGACCATCGTTTCCGGCATCCGGATGCTCCGCGAGATCTACCGCCAGCCCGCCTTCCGCGATCTTTGGGAGGAGGAGGTCCTTCCCGGCACCGGTGCCGGCACCGACAGCGGGTCGCTCGACTTTGCGCGCGAGAAGGGCGGCACGGTGTTCCATTGCGTGGGTACGTGCCGCATGGGGGGCGACGCGCATGCCGTGGTGGATCCCAGCCTGCGGGTACGCGCCGTCGAACGATTGCGCGTGATCGACGCATCGGTGATGCCGGTCGTGACCTCGGCGAACACCAATGCCGCCTCGCTGATGATCGGGGAGAAGGGAGCGGACCTGGTCCTGCGGGGAAGCCGATAGATGGAGCGGGCATCCACTGCCGCAAGCTGTCAGACTGTCCGGCCACGAGCGGCAAAAGGAGGAACGGGTTCATGCCTTTGAAAGGTGCGGGATTCATGGCGATCTGGCACGACGTCAAACCGGAGGGAGAGCCGGAGTACAACATTTGGCACACGCGGGAGCACATGCCAGAGCGGCTCGGCGTGCCCGGTTTCGAAGTGGGTCGACGCTGGGTGGACTGGAACCTGGCAAAGCATCGCTATTTCACGCTGTACGAGGCGCGCACCATCGATGTCTTCGGGTCGGAGCCCTATCGCGCGCGCCTCAACGCACCTTCTGCGTGGGCGATCCGCGTGCAGCCGCACTACGCCAATTTCGTGCGCTCGGCGTGCCGCACGATCGTCAGCGTCGGCAAGGGGATCGGTGGCGCGATAGCAACTATCCGCGTGAACTTCGCATCCGACGCCGGCAAGGGCGTCTTCAGCGCGAAGAGCCACGCGCTCGCCTACGAAATCATGCCGCTCGACGGGGTCACCAGCGTCCACATCGGCTATGCGGATCCCACCGTCACGCGTGTCCAGACGAAGGAATCCGAGCTTCGCAAGCTCACGAGCGAGGACGTGTTCGACGCCGTGGTGATGATCGACGGCCTCGGGCGTCGCGAGCTCGAGCGCGCGATGCCGAAGATCGAGGCGCTGCTTACTCCCGGGGCCGCCGGTGTGGCCTCGAAGGAGTCGGCCGTCTATGACCTGGCGTACGTGTTGGCGTCGGACGAGGTCTGATCGCAGACGTCCGCATCAGCGGCGCGACCGGAGCTGATCAGCCGGGCCTCGACCCGCTACTCGTACGGAAGGTCGGCACGATCTCCGCGCTGGACGTCGATTTCCGTCCATCGCACCGACTCCGGGGACGAGGCCTACGACTGGCTGGTCTGCCAGGTCGCCGAGCACGCGCTGGGGCAGCGGGGGCCGATGCTGTAGCGGTTGCGGTAAGAAGTCCCGTTCCGCCGCGGTATCGTCGCGTCCTTTCGCACGAACCGGCGCAGGACTAGGCCGAAGGACGGATTTTGGACGGCGCACGGTACACCTTAGAGTGGCTCCGTCACGCCGCGCGGTCGCGCGGCCGACGACGCGAGGAGGGACGATGGGCCAGGAGATCCGCGCAGCACTCCATCCGTTCGGCGAGCCGGACTGCGAGTCCGAGCTCAAGGCGCTGGGCGACCGCTACCGGGAGTACTACTTCGGCAACCGGTTCAGCAGCCGCGCCCTGGAGCCGGAGGTCTACCTGATCGTCGGTCGGCGCGGCTCGGGCAAGACCGCGCTCGGGCACTTCTTCGAGTTCCAGCGCACGCTGCGCAACTCGATCGCGATCGACGTCGATGAGCCTGCGGTGTTTGAGCAGGTCACCGACCGCATCAAGGCGAGCGTCGACCAGACCCGGGAGTTCGCGATTCCGAAGATTGCGAAGCTGTGGGAGCTGGTCATCTGGTCGGCAATCTTCCACAAGTTGCGCGATAACGACGAGCGCATCGCCGCGGCCGCGTTCTTCGACAAGAGCGAGCGGAAGTTCTCCAGCTTCGTGCGCCACGTGCTCGAGGCGCTCGTCCAGCGCCTGATCAAGAGCGAGCGCAACCTGCTCGAGGAGCTCGAGGGGCTCCTCGCCCAGCCGGCGGTGGAGGAAGGGAAGAAGGCCGTGCTCGAGATCGCCGCGCGCGAGCCGGTCATCGTCGCGATCGACACGCTCGAGAACTACGCGCTATCCGACGAGGCGACGATGCGGGCGCTCGGCGCGCTCATCCAGTGCGCCTCGACCTTCAACCGCGACTACGCCCGGAAGGGGATCCACCTGAAGGTCATGTTCATGGGCGAGGTCTTCCCGTACGTCAAGGAAGAGGTCGTCCTCAACACGCTCAAGTTCGTCCGCAACGAGCTCCACCTGCACTGGCGTCCCAAAGACCTGATGCGGCTGATCTGCTGGCGCTTCCAGTGGTACCTGGAGAGCACGGGCCGCGGCCCGCAGCTCGCGCGTGGGGTGCGCTGGGACGCGCACGAGGATGTCCTCGAGAACGTCTGGGAACGCTACTTCGGGCGCACGCTGGTAAACGGACGCGGCGTGCCCGAGAAGACCTTCCCCTATGTGCTGCGGCACACGCAGCTGCGGCCGCGGCAGCTCATCGTGCTCTGCAACTCGATCGCGCAGCGCGCCGAGGCTGCCGGGACTTTCCCGACGCTCGCGCCCGAGCACACGAAGGGCGCCCTTGCCGACGGTCACAGCGCGCTCGCCGACGAGGTCGTGAACTCCTACAGCTCGGTCTACCGGAACGTCGGCCGCATCGTCGACTGCCTCACCGGGCTGCCGATGGTGTTCAAGGGCAGCGAGCTCGACCGGCGGGCGAAGCACTCCGCGGCGCACTGGGCGAACGGCGGCTATTCTCCCGACGCATTCCGCCAGCTCGCCGCGCAGCTCGGCATCGTCGGCCGGGTGCGGTCGTCGGGGAACGGCGTGCTCGAGGCCGACTTCGAGTACTTCGAGGAAGGGCGCCTGCCGCTGATGGTCCAGGACGAGTGCGTGATCCACCCGATGTTCTACCGGCGCCTCAAGACGGACACGAGCAGGCGGATGCTGGTGTATCCGTTCCCCGATCACGAGGAGTTCCGCGAGCTCATGCTGGAAGCGGCTTGACCGGGCGGCGCTTCCGCATTCGATCTCGACTCCGCTAGTCGCAGCGCGCGGGCGCGACCTCCGCCGCGCTCACGCCGAGCGCCTTGCTCCAGGCCTGCAGGCCGGCATCGATCTTCGCCGGGTCGTCGGCGCCGGGCTCGCGGCACTGGACGAACTGGCGGTATTGCCCCCACGCGGCTCCGGCCGCCTGCAGCGCGGCCTTGCGCTCGGCATCGCGGAGGTCCGTACCGAACAGCAGATTCGTCACCGCGGACTCCCAGACCCGCACTGCGCCCATCCTCGACAGTGCGAAGTAGCCGCGCAGCGGATGACTTGGCGGCAGCTCCCGCTCTGCGTCGTCCAGGAACTGGATCGCCTCGGTGACATCCGCCTTGATCCGGCGGAACGTCTTGATGCGCTCCTCGGGTGGCGCGGCGCCCGCGCTCTTCGCGAGCAGCTCGGATGCCTCGTCGATCCTCGCCAGCCCGGGCAACGCGACGAGCAGCGCGTGGTCGCGCGGCGTCTCCGCGCGCTGGTCCGCCGCACCAGGTGCCGCGCAGGCACCCGCGAGCGCCGCCTTCGCCTGGCGGATGGCGCCCTCCCGATCGGCCAGGCGCCACAACGCAAGCGCATGGAGGGTATAGGCGGTGCACAGCAGATTGTCGTTCGCGAGCTCCTTGCTGTGCTCCGCGATCAGCTTCTCGAGCGATTTGGCCGAGATCCGGTATGCCGATGTGTAGCTCTCGACCGCTCCCGCCGAGCGCGCGTCACCGTAGCGTTCGCGGTTCTCCATCTCGGCCGCGCGGCTGAATCCCTGCTCCGCCTGCCGCAGCGTCTCGATGTGCGAAACGCAGCCGCCGGCGAGCAGCGCGACCCCGAGCAGCATCGGCCACACGGACCGGCGGATCCGCGACCGATCGACCCGCGTGATCACGTTCATTTCAACGCTCCCGCTACGCCGCTCCGGAATCCGGTCATGTCCATCGCCCCGTGGCTCGCGAGCAGCGGCAGGGCTTCGCCGAGCACGACGGCGAGGGCCTGCAGCCGCGCGTCGTTGACGGTTTTCTCGACGAGGACCCCGAACACCGCGTCGACGATGTCCTGAACGACCTGGCCGCGGAGCGCGACCCAGGTGACCTGCGCGCTCGCGCCGGGTCCGAAGAGCGCGGCCAGCACCGTCTCGAGTGCGAGCGTGCCGTAGCGCTTGCCTGCGGCCGTCTTGAGCTGCAGCGTGTACTGCCGGCCCATCGCCCGTAGCACGCTTTCCACGATCGCCACCGCGGTTGCGGAGTCGAGCCGGGTGCTACCGAGGCGCCGCATCGTCGCCAGCAACTCCCGGACGATCTCGGCGATCAACGGGTCCTTGATGCTGCCCGCGACCCAGCCGGGGTTCTGCGCGGCTTCCTGGACGACCACGCCGATGATGCGCAGCGCCTCATCCTCCGAGAAGCCGGTGCGCCAGGCGGCGCCGGCGGGTGGCGACGCCGCGACCGCGCGCAGCACCTCCTTCGTCGCGACGACCAGCAGCTGCTTCTCCGGATGATCGAGCCCGGCGGGGGCGAGCGCATCGAGATTCCCGGCGGTATTGACGAGGACGAGGCGCAGCACCTCCGGGAGGATCGTCGACGCCTCGAGCGGGGTGCCCGGGCTGTCGGCAAGCACCGCAGCGACGTCGACGGCCATCGCGCGGACGAGCCCGGTCAGGAACGGCGAGCCTTTCGCTGCGAGTTCCGGATGACGGCCCACCGCGAGGAGCGCGGCCTGGGCCACGCGCGCGAACGCTTCGCTCCCGAACGCCCGGTCCGGGTCGCCGGCGGCGGCATCCCCCAGCGAATCCATCAACGCGCCCGCGACCGACCGGAGGAGGTCCTGCTCCTCCGGCGACGAGGCGCGGAGGAAGAGTTCCGGGTTGTCCACCGCCGCACTCGCCGCGCCCCGGAGCAGCGCGCGGAAGATCCCGTTCGCGAGCTCGGCGCGCTGGTCCTTCTCGCTCAGCGTGAGCCCCGCCTGGAGGCTCGCATTGAGCGCGCCGTAGACCGCGCCGGCGGCGTGCTGGACGAGCACCTGTCCGCGCCTGTCCTTCACGAGCAGCTCGGGGTGAACGCTCATGAAATCGAGGAGGCTCGTCGCCATCATCGGCACGATCTCCGTCGGGGCGGTCTCGACGAAATCGACGTCCTGGAACTGCGCCAGGAACTCGCCGAGGAGCCGGCTGCGCGCGGACGAGCTGTTGGCGAGGTCGGGCATCGAAACGGCGTAGTCGACGGCGATGTTGACGAGCGTGCCCGCCAGCCTGCGCAGCACCGTCGGATTCGGGTCGTGGCCCTTGCGCCATTGCCGCACCGACACGAGCACCACCAGGTCCTCGTCGGTCAGGCCGGTCGCCGCCAGGGATTCGGCGCCGGCGGTGCCCACCACCTGCCCGTTCCGCGCGCGGATGAGGAGGGTGTGCTCGTCGAAGAGGGCGTGGATCTCCTTGTCCTCCTCGGCGCTCAGCGCCCTGGGGCCCTGCGCCGCGACCTTTCCGACCAGGGTGCGCACGCGCAGATTAGCGGCGAAGAACTCCTTCCCGTCTCCGTCGCGGTAGAAGTTCTCGATCGAGCTGAGATCGGGGGCGGCCGGGAAGTTGGGCAGCGGCAGCGTGATCGCGGCGGACCGCAGGGAATCGGCGAAGGCATGCCGGGCCTGCTCGGCGATCCGGATCGCCGCCCGGATCGCGAGCATGATCAGCTGGACGTCGACTGGCATCGGGAGCGCAGTCGTGAAGACTAGGCTGCGAGCGGGAGGACTGCAGCTGCCTGGCGATCGGCGTCGAGTGCCGCCTCGTACGCGGCCGCGAGCTTCTCGTCGTACTTGTTCTGGGCGTAACCCGGACCGTTGTAGGCGCGCGCGAACCGGCGCCAGTCTTGCACGCGCAGCCAGTGCGCGAGGGGATGACCCTCGAAGGTCTGCTTGTCGATGAACCTGGAGAACGCCTCGAGATGCGCACGCTCGTTCGCCTGCATCCGCTCGACGAACGCCTCGACCTCACCGTAGCCGATGTTCGCGGCGTGGTAGCCGAGGATCTGGAAGAGCCCCCACGACGCTGATTCCAGCGCGGCGCCGGAATCGATCCGCTGCGCCTGCTCGAGGCGCGCGTACTCGCCGGGGCCGCCGGCGTACTTGGTCCGGTCCCACTTCGGGTAGAGCACGTTTTCGTTGCCCGGCGCGAGCTTGGCGGGGTCCTTGCCCCGGCGCTTGAGACGCTGCCAGAAGACGTGGCCCTCGAACAGGATCTTGGGGCGCAGCCCCCAGAAGCCGCTCCCCGCCGACTCGACCTTGTAGACCGCCCGCACCGCCGCGACCGGCAGCGCACTCGCGGTGGCCACCTGCTCGATGTCGGCCTGCGACAGCCATTTTTCCGTGATCGCCGCCAGGAGCTCGGGCTTCAGCGCGAACAGCTTCGTCCAGGTCTTCTCGCCGGCGATCCCGTCGACCACGAGCCCCTGCTCCTTCTGGAACCGGCGCACCGCCGCGAGGGTCTCGGCGTCCATCCGCCCGTCCACCCGCGACAGGTAGCCGAGCGCGTTGAGATAGACCTCGAGCAGGACGATGTCCCGTTTCGGCTGCACGCCTCGGCTTACGTCGGTCATCCGGGCTCCTTCGGCTCCAGTGCGGGCGATCCTAAAGAATCGCGGTGGACGCGACCGGATCGTAGGAGGCCCACCCCGCGCGTTCAATAGGGCGAATGGCTTAAGCAGTGCGCGGGCGCCGGGCGTTTTACCGGTGGCGGACGCTGGCGCGGCCGCCGCTCGGGTACGATCCGCCGCGAAAGGATCGCCACCATGACCGAACGCACGCGGCGCCCGCCCAGGGCCTATCGCAACCAATCCTTCCTGAACAGCAAGGAGGCGCGACCGCTCCGCATCCTGGCCGAGTACTTCGAGCCCAAGGCCCGGTTCGAGCGGCAGCGCGTGGACGATACCATCGTGTTCATGGGCTCGGCGCGCACCCGGTCGCGCGAGGACGCCGAGGCGGGGCTGCGGCGGGCCGAGGCGGGCGAGGGCGATCTCGAAACCGCGCGCATGGAGCTCCGCATGTCGGCCTACTACGAAGCCGCGCGCACGCTCGCCTACCGGCTCACGCAGTGGTCGAAGGATCTGGATCCGACCGGCGAGCGGCGCTTCGTCGTCTGCACCGGCGGCGGCCCCGGCATCATGGAAGCGGCGAACCGCGGGGCGGCCGAGGCGCGCGGCATGAACGTCGGCCTCACGATCGCGATCCCGGCGGAGGACTTCGACAACCGCTACGTGACGCGCGAGCTCGCCTTCCACTTCCACTACTTCTTCATGCGGAAGTTCTGGTTTGCCTACCTCGCGAAAGCGGTGATCGTGTTTCCGGGCGGGTTCGGCACGCTCGACGAGCTCTTCGAGCTGCTGACGCTCGTCCAGACCCACAAGATGACCAAGCCGATGCCGATCGTGCTCTTCGGCGACGAGTACTGGCGCGAGGTGGTCGATTTCGACGCGCTGGTGCGCCACGGCACCATCTCCGCCCCCGACGTCAACCTCGTGTACCGGACCGACTCGGTCGACGAGGCCTACGGTTGGATCGTGCAGCAGCTGGCCGAGCACGCGCTCGGCCAGCCCGGCGCGATGCTGTAGGGAGGAGCGCGCGAGGCGCCCGACCGAGCGCAGCGCGCCGCGCTCGATGCGGCGCTACTCGGCCTTCGCGCCGGACGCCTTCACGACCTTGCCCCAGCGCTCGTAGTCGCTCTTGATCTGCGCCGCAAACTCCTCGGGCGTGCTCGGGGAGGGCGTCTGGCCGATCCCGCTCAGGCGGGCGGCGACTTCGGGATCCTTGAGCACCCGGACGACGGCGGCGTTCAGCTTCACGACGATCTCGCGCGGAGTCGCCGCGGGTGCTACTACCCCGTACCACTCGATCGCGTCGCTGAACTGCGGAAAGCCCGCCTCGACCGCGGTCGGCACCGCAGGCAGCGCCTCGTTGTGCTTGGTGCCGAGAATGCCGAGCGCCCGCAGCTTGCCCGCTTTCACCTGTGGCACCGTGGAAGTCGGGTTCGCGAACATCATGCTGACGTTTCCCGAGAGGAGGTCATTCACCGCCGGTCCCGCGCCCTTGTAGGGCACGTGCACGATGTTCGTCCCGGTCGTGAGCTTGAATAGCTCGCCGAGGAGTTGCTGCAGCGACGCGGTCGAGGCGAACGTCAGCACGCCCGGGCGCTGGGCTGCGAGCTGCGCGAGCTCCTGCATCGTCGTCGCCGGCACCGACGGGTGCACGACGAGCACCGACGCGGTTTCCATCCCCCGCGAGACCGCGGCGAAATCGTGCAGCGTGTCGTAGCCGGTGCTCGCGTAGAGGTGCGGATTGATCGTCAGCGCGCCCTGGTGCGCGAGCGTAATCGTGTAGCCGTCGGCGGGCGCCTTCGCGCCGAGCGCCGTGCCGATGTTGCCCTGCGCCCCGGCGCGGTTGTCGACGACGACCTGCTGCCCCCACACCTCCGCCAGCTTGGCGCCCACGACCCGGGCGAAGGCGTCGGTGCCGCCGCCGGGCGGGAAGGGGACGATGAAACGGACCGGCTTGTCGGGGAAGGCGTCCTGCGCGAAACCGGGCGGGACGGCGAGCGCCACGGCGATGACCAGCGTATTCGACAGTCGTTTCATGCGTCTCATGCGGCCCTCAGGTCCTCGGATTGGCGGCTGACAGTCTTGCGACGTTGGCAGCGTCGTCGCTGCGGTCCAGGGCCCACACTGCCTCGATCAGGCGATCGACGGGAACCCCGGAGGCGTTGAGCGCGGCGTGCGTCCGCGCCTTGCCCTCGAGCTGCGCGTCGGTCATCGGGCGGCCGAGGCTGCCGAGCGCGTGCGGGACTTCAAGCGCGAGCGTGCGGCCGTCGACGGTGCGCAGGGACACCGCGATCGCCTCGACCGGGATCGACGCATCGTCGTTCACCTCGACGCGGTCGCCGAACGCCTGCACGGCCGGCTCGGCCGCGCGCGCATCGCTGTACTCCGCGACGCCCGCCTTCCCGTAGATGAGGCAGACCGCGGCGGTGTGCTGGAGGCTCACCTGCGCCTCGCGCCCGGAGCGCGGCCGCTTCCGGTCGGTACGCTGGCGCAGCAGCGGATGACCGCGCACGGTCACCCGCTCGACGTTCTCGGCCCGCAGCTCGTGCCGGGCGCGAAGCTCGAGGAGCGCGTCGATCACCGGATGCAGGACGATCCCGCAGGGATAGGGCTTGTACGCGTTCTTCGTCGTCTCCCACACGGTCCCGAGGCCGCGCACGATCGCCGATGGATCCGCGCTCTGCCCCATCACCCGCGTGAACCCGCGCTCGCCCTCGAGCGTGGCCGGCGCAGCGGTGAACCCGCGCTCGGCGAGCAGCGCCGCGACGATCCCGTTCCGCGGCGCGTTGCCGACGCTCACGCTCTTCGCCATGCTGCCGAGGCTTTCCACCAGCCCGCAGGCCTGGTTGGCGCCGAGGCCGATCGCACAAGCCATGCGCTCCGCATCGAGCTCGAGCAGCTTGCCGACCGCAACCGCCGCGCCGATCACGCCGCATGTGCTGGTGATGTGCCAGCCGTGCGCGTAGTGCCACGGCGAGACGGCGTTGCCGACCCGGCACTCCGCTTCGAGGCCGAGGAGCAATGCATGCAGGAGCTGCCGCCCGCTGCACCGCTTCCGCTCGGCGAAAGCGAGCAGGGCGGGAGCGACCGGAGCCGTAGGGTGAATGATGGTGGGGTGATGCGTGTCGCAGAAATCGAGGACGTTCGCGCTGGCGCCGTTCACGAAGGCAGCGGTGAGGACGTCGGCGCGTTCGCTCCGGCCGATGATCGTCGCTTCCGCCGGTCCGGAGAACGGCTGCAGGACCGCGAGCGCGTGGTCGATCGCCGCGTCACGGCAGCCGCCGAACGCCGCACCGAATATGTTGAGCAGCGTCCGCTTCGACTCATGGCGCACTGCCTCGGGGATGTCCTCCCAGCGCGACTCGACGATGAACCGCGCGAGGCGTGCCGTCACCGCTCCAGTCGGATCCATGACGCGCCCTACGCCCTGAGCGCGGCTGGGATCGGCACGACCTCGGAGATCGCCGGACGCCACCAGCCTTCGGAGAGCTTCGCGCGCAGGGTCCCGATGAGGACCGCCTGCACCTCGCGCGCCGCGCGCGACAGCGGGCGGTCGCTCGCGTGCGCCATCGAGACCGTCCGGCTGACCGCCGGCTGGACGATGCGGATCGCCGCGAGCTGCCAGTTGCGATGCTCGCTGTGGAGCGCGGCGAGCGACAGCACGGTGAAGCAGCCGGAGCGGTTCACCATCTCGTTCATCTGCTCGGTGGCGTCGATCTCGGCGATGACGTTCAGCTGGATGCCAGTCTCGGCCGCCACCCGCTCGACGCCGCGCCGGATGTTGTAGTCGGCGCCGGGGAGGACGAGCGGCAGTCCGGTGAGCGAGCGCATCGGAATCTCGCCCGAGGGCGTGAGCAGGTGCCTGATCGTGGCCGGGTCGCGCGTGGCGAGGAAGAGCTCCTCGACGAACACCCGCTCGATGTCGATGCCGGGCCCCGGCTCGGCGTCGTGGACGAGCCCGAAGTCCATCCGGCCGTCCAGGATCCACTGCCGCGTGTGCCCGGAGAGACCGCCGACGACGCGCAACTGGACGTTCGGAAGCTGCGTGCGCACGCGCTCGACGAAGTCCACGGTGACGAGCGATGCGAGCGACCCGGGAATGCCGACCACCACGCGGCCGATCGGCGTCGACTGGAACGCCTGCAGGCTCGTCTTCGCCGTGTCGACCGTCCGCAGCACCGCGTGTGCGTGCAGCAGGAACTCCTCGCCCTCGGGCGTCAGGATCACGCCGTCGCGGCGCCGCTCGAAGAGCGGCACGCCGAGCTCGTCCTCGAGCACCTTGATCTGGACGCTCACCGACGGCTGCGAGATGTGGATCGACTGCGCGGCCTTGAGGATCGAACGGTGTTCGGCCACCGCGACGAAGTATTCGAGCTGTCTGAGATTCACGGGCTTCTCCTGCCGCAGCCGGGTCGGTCGCGGGATGCCGGGCGATCGTTCCACAACGCGCGGGCGGAGTAAAGCCGTGCGGGCGCGGCGGGCTATAGCTTGCTGCGCCGCGCCGGATCGGAAATCGCTATAGGCGGGGTACCCGCGACCGGGTAAGCTCCTGCTCCCGGAACGCATCCATGAAATCGCTCGCAGGCAAAGGCGCGCTCGTCACCGGGTCGGACGGCGGTATCGGCTTCGCGATCGCCGAGGCGCTGGCGGACGAGGGCTGCAACGTGGTGCTGAACGGTCCCGCCGAGTCCGCGGCGACCGGCGCGCTCTGCGAACGGATCGCGGCGAAGGGCGTGAAGTGCGTCTACGTACGCGCCGACGTGGGGCAGCTGGCCGGGATCGAACGGCTGTTCGCCGCCGCCGGGGCGATCGGCGGCGTCGACATCCTGGTGAACAACGCGGTCGTCCGCCACTTTCATCCGATCGAGGAATTCCCGGTGACCGAATGGGAGCGTGCGCTCGCGGTGAACGTGTCGGCGGTGTTCCACACGACGCGGCTCGCGGTGCCGGGGATGAAGCAGCGAAACTGGGGGCGGATCGTCAACATGGCGTCGATCTACAGTACGCGCGGCGCCGAGCAACGGGTCGACTACGTCACCGCCAAGCACGCCGTCGTCGGGATCACGCAGACCGTCGCGCTGGAGCTCGCGCGGACCGGGATCACCTGCAACGCCATCCAGCCTGGCTGGGTGCTCACGCCGCACGCCGAGCGGCAGATCGCCGAGCGGATGAAGGCCGCGGACAGCACGCGCGAGGAGGCGATCGAGGCGCTGTTCGCCTCGCGCCAGCCGTCGGGTCGGTTCATCGCGCCGGCCGAGGTCGCCGCGTTCGTCGTGTTCCTGTGCTCCGCGGCGGGCGCCGCGATCACCGGCGCCACGCTCGCGGTCGACGGCGGCTGGTCGGCGGCGCCATGAGCGCTTTGCGATGACTTCCGTCTACGAGCTCTACGCCATCAAGTACGCGCACCACGAGCGGCGGCGGAGCGACAACTTCATCGGGGGCGACCCGCACGACGGGCCGATGCCGATGGACTATTTCGTGTGGCTCGCGCGGAGCGCCGAGCGGACCTTCGTGATCGACACCGGATTCAACGCGGAAGCCGCGGCGCGCCGCAAGCGCGAGCACATCCGCTGTCCGACGAAGGGCCTGGCGATGCTGGATGTGGATGCCGCAAAGGTGCGCGACGTCATCATCACGCACCTGCACTACGACCACGTCGGCAACTTCGATCTCTTTCCGGCGGCGACCTTCCACCTGCAGGACCGCGAGATGCAGTTCGCGACCGGGCGGCACATGTACGCCGGCGTGCTGCGCCACTCGTTCGACGTGGAGAACGTGGCCGGCATGGTGCGGGAGGTCTACCGGGAGCGGGTCGCGTTCTACGACGGCGATGCCGAGGTCGCGCCGGGGATCTCGGTGCATCTCGTCGGCGGTCACACGATGGGCCTGCAGTTCGTCCGCGTTCACACGCGGCGCGGCTGGGTAGTCGTCGCCTCGGATGCGAGCCACTACTACGAAAACATGCTCGAGCGGCGACCGTACCCGACGGTGTTCAGCGTCGGCGACATGATCCAGGGCTGGGGGCGGCTCTTCGCGCTCGCCGATTCGCCCGATCACGTCGTCCCGGGCCACGACCCGGACGTGCTGCGGCGGTATCCGGTGCCCCGCCCGGGACTGGAAGGAATCGCTGTGCGGCTCGACGTAGCGCCGGCTGGCTGACCGCGGGAGGACGCGTGGCAAGCGGCAAGATCGGATTCATCGGGCTCGGCGTGATGGGTGCGCCGATGTCGACGCGGCTGCTCGAACGCGGCCACGTGCTCGTCGTTCACGACCGCGATCCCGAAGCGGTGCGAAAGCTCACCACGGCCGGCGCGACCGCGGCGGCGAGCGCGCGCGAGGTTGCGGACGCGGCGCGCACGGTGTTCGTAAGCCTGCCGACCCCCGCGATCGTGCGCGAGGTCGCGCTCGGCGCGGAGGGGATCGTCCACGGGAGCGCAGTCCGCACCTTCGTCGACCTGTCCACCACCGGCTCGATCGTCGAACGGGATGTGGCGGCGGCGCTCGCCGCCCGCGAGATCGAAGCCGTCGACGCGCCGGTGTCCGGCGGCGCGGCCGGCGCGCAGAAGGGCGCGCTCGCGGTCATGGTCGCGGGCCGGCCGGAGGCGGTTGCCGGCGTCCGGCCGCTCCTCGACGTCTTCGGCAAGGTGTTCGTCGTCGGCGAACGCCCGGGGCAGGGACAGCTCATGAAGCTGATCAATAACATCCTGTCCACGACCGCGTTCGCGATCACGTCCGAGGCGTTGGTCGCGGGCGTCAAGGGCGGACTCGACGCCGACACGATGCTCGCGGTCATCAACGCCGGGAGCGGCCGGAACGGTGCCACGGAAGACAAGTTCCCGAAGTGGGTGCTGCCGCGGACGTTCGCGTTCGGGTTTCCGATCGCGAGCGTCTGCAAGGACATCTCGCTCGCGGTCGACGAATTCCAGGCGCTCGGCGTGCCGATGTGGGTGGGCGGCGCCGCGCGCCAGCTCTGGCACTACGCCAATGCCCAGGGCGGCGGGGCGAACGACATGACCTCGCTCGTCACGTACATCGAGGCGTGGGCGGACGCCGAGGTGAAGGGCAAGATGGCGAGGGCCACCAAATCGTGAGCGAGCTGCGCGCCGAGCTGCGCGACCTCTACGACGACTATGCGTCCTGCCTCGACGAGATGGACCTTGATGCGTGGTGCGGGTTCTTCACCGACGACTGCACCTACAAGGTGATCTCGTTCGAGAATCACAGCGAGGGCCTGCCGCTCGCCCTGATCGAGTGCCGCGGGATCGGGATGGTCCGCGACCGCGTCGCCGCGATCCGCGAAACGACCGTGTACGAGCCGCGGCAGCTTCGCCACTTCGTGTCCGGCGTACGGGTAGACGGCGTCGAAGGCGACACGATCGCCGCCCGGGCGAACTTCCTGATCGCGGAGAACCTCTCGGACCGGGAACCGCAGATCGCGATGGTCGGCCGCTATCTCGACCGTCTCGTCCGGATCGGCACGGCGCTCAGGTTCAGGGAGCGCGTGTGCGTCTACGACAACTACCGGATCAGAACCTCGCTGGTGGTACCCGTATGAACGATGTGCCGCGCGTGTGGCCGAAGGACGGATCCGCCCGCGTCCCGGCGTGGGTCTACACCGATCCTGCGCTCTTCGCCCGCGAGATGCAGGTGTTCTTCGAGGGGCCGAACTGGAACTACGTCGGCCTCGAGTGCGAGGTGCCGGAGCGCGGCGCGTACAAGCGCAGCTGGATCGGCACCCGGCCGGTGCTGCTCGTGCGGGACGAGGCGGACGCGCTTCACGTCCTCGAGAACCGCTGCGCGCACCGCGGCTCGATGATCTGCTGGCGCAACAAGGGCGTCGTCAAGGACTTCACTTGCCCCTACCACCATTGGAACTACGACCTCCGCGGCAACCTGCTCGGACTCCCGTTCCTGCGCGGGGCGATGGGGAAGGGCGGGATGCCCGCCGACTTCAACAAGGCGGAGCACGGGTTGCGCCGGCTGCGGGCCACGGTGCGCGGCGGCGTCGTCTGGGCGACGTTCGATCCCGATGCGCCGGCGCTCGAGACTTACCTCGGCACCGCGATTCTCACCGAGCTCGACCGCACCTTCAGCGGCCGCCCGCTGCGCCTGCTCGGGTGCAACCGCCAGCTCCTGCCGTGCAACTGGAAGCACTACCTCGAGAACAGCCGCGATCCGTATCACGCGACCTTGCTGCACAGCTTCTTCCTGACGTTCGGCCTGTTGCGCGCCGACACGGCGTTCAGGGCGGAACCGACCGAGGGCGGGCGCCACGGGATCATGGCCTCGACGTACTCGCCGGACACCGCGCGGCGGCAGAACGACGCCACGCGGCAGATGGCCGCGCTCAAGTCCGACTTCAAGCTTGCGGACACTGAGGTCGTGAAGCCGGTCGACGAGTTCGGCGACAGCTCGATGATCAACTACTCGGTCTTTCCGGCGGTGTTCTTCCAGCAGCACGGGAACAGCCTGGCCGTGCGGCACATCATCCCGAAGAGCGAGTCCGCGACCGAGCTCGCGTGGACGCACTACGGCTACGCCGACGACGACGAGGCGATGCGCCGCCGGCGCCTCATCCAGGCGAACCTGATGGGCCCGGCCGGCTACGTCGCCGTCGACGACAGCGAGGTGCTGGCGCAGCTCGGCACGGTCGCGCGGAGCGCGCCGGACTCGGTGCAGGTCATCGAGATGGGCGGCCGCGACACCGCGACCCAGGACACGATGGTGAGCGAGACCCTGATCCGCAACTTCTACCGTTTCTATCGCGAACAGATGGGCCTGGGCTGACCGGGCGAAGCAGGTAACAAGGAGGAAGAGACAGTGAGAGTGTCGAAGCAGATCCTGGCCGCCCTCGGCCTCGCCGTCGCGTGCGCGGGCGCAGTCGGGCAACCGTATCCCAGCAAGCCCATCCGCTTCGTCGTGGCGACCGCGGCCGGCGGCGCGTCCGACATCGTCGCGCGCACGGTCGCCGAGCGGATGCAGGAAGGCCTCGGCCAGCCGATCGTCGTGGAGGCGAAGCCGGGGGCGAACGGCAACCTGGCGGCGGAGTACGTCGCCAAGGCGGCGCCCGACGGCTACACGATGATGATGGGGACGATCGGGGTCATGGCGATCAACCCGTCGATGTACCGCAAGGTCGCGTTCGATCCGCTCACCGACTTCGCGCCGGTCGCGCCGCTCGTGTCGTTCTCGAACATGCTGGTCGTGCGCAACGACCTGCCGGTGAAGAGTGTGAAGGAGCTGATCGAGTACGCGCGCGCGAACCCGGGCAAGCTCCGCTACGGCTCGCCCGGCTCGGGCGGCTCGCCGCACATGGCGATGGTGGTGTTCGGCCAGATGAACAATCTCGACATCGTGCACGTGCCCTACAAGGGCGCGGCGGCGGCGCTCAACGATCTCCTCGGCGGGCACATCGACATGGCGTTCAGCGATCCGCTCGTCACGACGCCGCAGGTGAAAGCGGGCCGCGTGCGCGCGCTCGCCGTCAGCGGGCCGCAGCGCCTCGAGTCGGCGCCGGACATTCCGACGGTGGCGGAGGCCGGCGTGCCCGGCTTCTCGGTCGTGGGCTGGCTCGGGATCGTCGTTCCGGCGGGCACGCCGCCCGACCGCATCGCGCTCCTGAACGCCGAGGCGAACAAGGCGCTCGCCAACCCCGACGTCCGGAAGCGGCTGATCGCCAACGGCGCGGCGATCACGCCGGGCACGCCGGAGGACTTCGACAAGCTCGTCCGCAGCGAGTACCAGCGCTGGAAGAAGGTGGTGAGCGACTCCAAGCTGGTCGCGGAGTAGCGGCGATGGCCGACCGAACGGGCGCGGACGTCCTCGTTTCCCATCTCGCCGCGCGCGGAGTGAAGCGCTTCTTCGGCGTGCCCGGCGGGGACTGCAGCCTCGATCTCATCGACGCGGCGGCGCGGGCGGGAATCCGCTTCGTGCTGACGAAGACGGAGGACTCCGGCGCGATCATGGCCGGAGTCACCGCCGCCCTCGACGGCAGCCTGGGCGTGCTGATGACGACGCGCGGACCCGGCCTTGCCAACGCGACCAACGGCGTCGCGTGGGCCGCGCTCGACCGCGCGCCGCTGCTCGTGATCAGCGACGGCTACGAGAACGAGCAGGCCTACGTGAGTCATCAGCGCTTCGACCAGTTCGCGCTCATGGCGCCGCTCGTCAAGGGATCGCTGCGGTTCGACGAGCCGGGCGCGCTCGCGCGGATTCCGGCGCTCCTCGACGCGGCGCAGTCGGCGCCGGGCGGGCCGGTCTACCTGGAAGTCACCGGCAACGGCGTGCGCCCGCGGGTTCCGGACGCCGGTGCGGCGCCCGGACCGAAGTTTGCGAAGCCGCCCGCGCTCGATTCGAACAAGCTCGTCGAGGCCCGCGCCGTGCTGGCGGCGGCGACCCGGCCGGCCATCATCGCCGGGCTCCAGGTCCGCGACGCCCGTGCGCAGGCCGGCTTGCGGCGACTCGCGGCGCAATGGCGCTGCCCGGTGTTTCTGACTTACATGGCCAAGGGCGCGGTCGCCGACACCGATCCGCACGCCGCCGGGTCGTACATCGGCGGCGCCGGCGAGGAGGCGGCCCTCAAGGCCGCCGACGCGATCGTCATGTACGGCGCCGATCCGATCGAGTTCCCGCCGCAGCCGTGGAAGTACGCTGCGCCGGTGCTCGACCTGACCCGCTATCCGGTGGACCGCCACTACTTCGAGCCGAAGGTGTCGCTCGTCGGCGATCTCGGCGCGGCCGCGGCCGAGCTCGAGACGGCGGTCGAGGGCAGCGCGTGGAGCAAGGACGAGCTCGCGGCCGCTCGCGCCGAAATCCATCGCCGCGCCCACGCCGGCGGCGGTGCGGCCGTCACACCGCAAAGCATCGTCGAGGCGGTGGCCGCGGTGAACGGCTCCGCCACCGCGCGCGTCACGGTCGACGCCGGGGCGCACATGCTCTCGGTGCTCGCGCTGTGGCAGGCACGCGAGGTCAACGACGTGCTGATCTCGCGCGGGCTCGCCACGATGGCCTTCGCGTTGCCGGCGGCGATCGGCGCGTCGCTCGTCGATCCGGACCGGCCGGTGATCGCGTTCACCGGCGACGGCGGATTGATGATGTGCGCGGGCGAGCTCGCCACCGCGGCCGAGCTCGGCTGCCGGCTCACCGTCGTCGTCTTCAACGATTCGAGCCTGGCGATGATCGGTGTGAAGCAGCGCCAGCGGAAATTCCCCGCGGCGGGCGTCGACTACAGCCAGTCGACCGATTTCGCGGCGGTCGCGAAGGGCTTCGGGTGCCGCGGCTACCGGGTGGCGAAGGGCGGCGACCTCGGCCCGAGGCTCGCCGAAGCGATGCGGGGCACGGGACCGGCGGTGGTGGACGTCGTGCTCGATCCCGCGCCCTACAACGAGCAGCTCCGCGCGCTGCGCGGGTGACCGGCCATTTGCCGTTCCACTTAGGAGGAGGAAACCATGATCCAGTCGAAATCGCACCTATGCGCCTATGCCGCTGCCGCCGCATGTGCCGCACTGCTTGCCGTCGGGGCCACGCTGCCCGCCGTGTCGCACGCTCAGACAAAACTCCGGATCCAGTCCGCGTTCCCGCCCAAGGGGACCTTTGCCGACAACCTCGTCTTCTTCGCCGAGCGGGTCAAGGTGATGTCGGGCGGGCGGCTCGAGATCGAGCCCCTGGCGACCGGCTCTGTGGTGCCGGCCTTCGATGTCCTCGACGCGGTCAACAAGAAGGTCCTCGACGGCGCGCACTCGTCGTCGGCGTACTGGGTGGGCAAGAACCGTGCGGCCGCGCTGTTCGGCGTCACGCCCGGCGGCCCGTTCGGCATGGACGGCTTCGACTACATGGGCTGGCTCTACGACGGCGGCGGGCTCGAGCTGTACCGCGAGTTCTTCCAGGGGATCCTCAAGCAGAACGTGGTGCCGATTCCGATGACCTCCGCCGGACCCCAGGCGCTCGGCTGGTTCAAGCGGCCGGTCAAGAGCTGGGCCGACCTAAAGGGGCTCAAGTGCCGCCAGACCGGGATCTCCGCCGAGGTCTTCTCCAAGTCCGGCATGGCGACCGTGAACATACCAGGCAACGAGATCCTCGCGGCCGGTGAGCGGGGCGTCATCGACTGCGCCGAGTGGGTCGGGCCCAGCGACGACATGCTGATCGGCTTCCATACGGTGTGGAAGCATTTCTACACGCAGTCGCTGCACGACCTCTCGTTGCTGGAGATCATCATCAACGGCGATGTCTGGAAGTCGCTCTCGCCCGACCTGCAGGCGATCATGCAGGCGGCCGCGATCGAAGCCACCCTGCGCTCGCAGAACAGGCGGAACCGGCTGGATGCGGCGGCTCTGGTCGAGTTGAAGACCAAGTATGGCGTCACCGTGCATCGCACACCCGACGATATCCTGAAGAAGATGCTCGAGAGCTGGGACGGGATTGCCAAGGAGGAGGCGGCGAAGAACCCGTTCTTCGCCAAGGTGTACGAGTCGCAGCGCGCCTACGCCTCGCAGGTGGTCACGTCGCGGCGCACCACGGCCCCGCCTTACAACTTCACCGTCGACTACTACTGGCCGGAGAAGAAGTAGCCAGAGGAGCGCGGCCATCCGGCGCCGGACGGTCGGGTCCTCCTTTGCAGGACCCGCAGCGGCTGGCGCCGGTTCCTTAGCGGTCGCCGCGAGGGAATGAAGATGTTCCAGACCATCGCCTTGCCCGTGATCCGGGCGATCGACCGCTTCACCGGCAAGTTCGTGTACCTGGTCACGTTGCTGCTCGTGCCCATGATCCTCGCCAACGTGGTCGAGGTGTTCATGCGGTACGTGCTGGGCACACCGACCATCTGGGCGGCGGACGTGACGGTGATGACCTACGGTTCGCTCTTCATGCTGGGTTCGGCGTACACCCTGTTCAAGGGGGCGCACGTCCGCACGGACATCTTCTGGGACCGCTTCTCGGAGCGGACGAAGGGGATCATCGACAGCATCGCGTACCTGTTCCTGTTCCTGCCGGTCATGGGCCTGATCTTCGCGATCTCCGTCGACGACCTCGTGTACGCCTACTCGATCGACGAGCGCTCCACCCTCAGCCTCTGGCGTCCGATCGTCTGGCCGTTCCGCGCCGTCATTCCGCTGTCGGCCCTGCTGATGTTCGCGCAGGGCGTCTCGGAGCTGCTCAAGGCGCTGTGGGCGGCAGGCACCGGCAGGGAGCTGGAGCATCGCGAGAAGGTCCTGATCTGAGGGCCGGGCGGAAGCGTCCACGATGACCGGCAACGAGATCCTCGGGCTGATCATGCTCGCGAGCATGATGGGCATCATCTTCGTCGGCGTGCCGATCTCCTTCACGCTGCTGTACATCGCGCTCGTCTTCGGCTCGATCGGCCTCGGACTCGACCCGACGTTCAACCTCGCCTACCTGCAGATCTGGGCGTCGATGAAGGACGACATCCTGCCCGCGGTGCCGCTGTTCATCTTCATGGGGTTCATGAGCGAGCAGGCGGGGCTGATGAACCGGCTGTTCGAGGCGCTGCGCAACATCCTAGCCCCGGTGCGCGGGTCGCTCTACCTGGCGGTGCTGCTCACCGCGACGATCTTCGCGATGGCGACCGGGATCATCGGCGCCGCGGTCACCGTCCTCGGCATCGTCGCCGGACCGATCATGGTCAAGTCGGGGTACGACGCGCCGCTGTCGGCGGGCGCGATTGCCGCGGGGGGCAGCCTCGGCATCCTGATTCCGCCGAGCGTCATGCTGTTGGTGATGGGACCCTTGCTGGGCGTCCCGGTCAATCATCTCTACAGCGCTGCGTTCGGTCCCGGCTTCCTGCTCGCGGCACTCTATATCGCCTACTGTCTTGCGCGGAGCTTCTTCGACCCGAGACTCGGCCCGCCGGTACCGCCCGACGAGCGGATCACCAGTCTGCGCAAGCTCGGCTACGAGTTTGTCGTGGGCGTGGTGCCGCTGGCGGCACTGATCGCAGCGACGCTGGGCACCATCATCGCCGGCGTCGCGACCGCGACCGAGGCGGCGTCCTGCGGCGCGCTCGGCGCGACGCTGCTGGCGCTTGGCTATCGCAAACTCACGCTGGAGGCGCTGAAGAATGCCGCGATCTCGACCATCGTCACTTCCAGCATGGTGCTGTTCCTCGTAGTCGGCTCCAACCTGTTCGGCGCGGTCTTCAACCAGCTCGGCGCGGCGTCCCTGATCAAGGGCGCGGTCGCGGTAATCCCGTTGCCGGACATGGGCAAGCTGGTGGTGATCATGGCGATCATCTTCCTGCTCGGCTGGCCCTTCGAGTGGCCGGCCATCGTGCTCGTCTTCCTCCCCATCTTCCTGCCGGTGGTCGAAGCGCTGAACGTCGGCCTGCCCAAGCAGGAGCTGATGCTGTGGTTCGGTGTCGTCGTCGCCGTGAACCTGCAGACGGCCTTCCTGAGTCCGCCCGTCGCGATGTCGGCGTACTACCTCAAGAACGTGATGCCCGAATGGGGGCTGGGGATGATCTACAAGGGGATGGGGCAGTTCATGGTGATCCAGGTAGTGTGCGTCCTGCTGCTGGTGGTCTGGCCCGAGCTCGTGCTTTGGCTGCCCAGGGCGCTGAGATGAGATCCGCGACACGGCGCCACGTTACGGGAGAGGAAAGGCGAGGATGACTACCGAGGCTCCACTCGTCGACACTCACTTCCACGTCTACACGACGGACATGCCGCTCGCCGGCGACGCCTGGCACAAGCCGCCCGAGGACGCTTCGATCGAGCGGTTGATCCGGACCCTCGACGAGCACGGCGTCGCGTTCGGCGTGATCGCCGCGGCGAGCCTGTACGGCGACTACAACGACTACACCCGCCTCGCGGTGCGCACGCACAAGCGGCTGCGCGGCACCGCGATCGTGCGGCCGACGATCGACCCCTACGCCCTCGAGCGGATGAAGGAAGACGGCTTCGTCGGCATCCGGTTCCAGTGGCGCTATCTCAAGGAGACGCCGGACCTCACCTCGCCCGAGTATCGGATGCTCCTTCGCCGGGTCGCCGACCTCGACTGGCACGTCCAGCTCCACGACGACAGCCATCGACTGCCGCCGGCGATCGCGGCGATCGAGGCAGCGGGCGTGAAGAAGCTGGTCGTGGATCACTTCGGCCGGCCGACCCAGCCGGCCGGCGTGAACTGTCCGGGATTCCGCGCGCTGCTGGCCGCGATCGAGCGCGGCCGCACCTGGGTGAAGCTGTCGGCGGGCTACCGCCTGGAGCCGCCGCCGGTCGCGACGAGCTACGCCGCCGAGCTGCTCAAGGTCGCCGGTGGCGACCGCCTCGTCTGGGGGAGCGACTGGCCGTTCGCCGCGTTCGAGAACAAGGTGACCTACGCGCAGACGATCGCAGCGCTCACCGAGTGGGTGCCCGATCCGGCGGTGCGCCGCAAGATCGCCGGCGAGACGGCGCTGCGGCTCTACTTCACGTAGCGCGCGTCGCCGGCCGCGGCGCGCGCAAGGAAGCGATCGATCTCGCCGCCGAGCCCGGGCGTCTCGACTTCCGCGAACTCGTACCGCGCCCGCACCACCGGTTTGGCGAGGGGTACGAGCGCGGCGAGGTCGATGGGCGTGCCGGAGACCACGACGTCCGCGGGCACGGCATCGATCGAGCGTGCGAGCGCGGCGAGCTGCTCCGGCGAGTAGCCCATCGCGGGCAGCACCGGCCCGAGGTGCGGATAGTCGGAGTAGAGCGCGGCGATCTCCGGCGCGGCGTAGGCGCGCGGGTGGACGACCTCGGCCGCGCCGCCCTCGATCGCGGCGACGTAGCCGGCGCCGTAGGGCATGCCGCCGTGGGTCGTCGACGGGCCGTCTTCGACGACGACGGCGCGCTTGCCGCGAACTGCCGCGGGGTTGTCGAGCCGAACGGGCGAGGCCGCGCGCACGATTGACGCGCGCGGGTTTGCCTGCCGCGCCGCGTCGGCGACACGCGCGACGTCGGCGGCCGCGGCGGCGTTCGTCTTCGCGATCACGACGACGTCGGCCATGCGCAGGACGGCTTCGCCGGGATGATGCCCGGTCTCGTCGCCGGGACGCAGCGGATCGACGAGGACGATGTGCAGATCCGGGCGGATGAACGGAAAGTCGTTGTTGCCGCCGTCCCAGACGATGACGTCGGCCTCGGCCTGCGCCGCCGCGACGATGCGCGCGTAGTCGACGCCGGCGTACACGACGTTGCCGGCCGCGAGATGCGGTTCGTACTCTTCGCGCTCCTCGATCGTGCAGCGCCCGGCGGCGAGGTCGGCGCGGTCCGCGAAGCGCTGGACCGCCTGGCGCTCGAGGTCGCCGTACGGCATCGGATGACGGATCACCGCGACCCGCAGCCCGCGGCTCGCGCAGCCGGCGCGAGATCCAGCGCGCCGTCTGCGACTTGCCGCAGCCGGTCCGCACCGCCGACACCGCGATGACCGGCACGCTCGCCCGCAGCATGGTCCGGTCCGGTCCGAGCAGCGCGAAATCGGCGCCGGCGGCGAGGGCCCGGGAGGCGACGTGCATCACGTGCGCGTGCGGGACGTCGCTATACGCGAAGACGACGAGGCCCACGCCGCGGCTCCGGCACACCTCCTCGAGCTCCGTCTCCGGGACGATCGGGATCCCGGCGGGATAGCGCGGACCGGCGAGCGCCGGCGGGTAGCGCCGCCCGGCGATGTCCGGAATCTGCGCCGCGGTGAACGCGACGACGTCGAACGCCGCGTCGTCGCGGTAGACGACGTTGAAGTTGTGGAAGTCGCGCCCGGCGGCGCCCACGATGACCACTTTTGTCACTTCGCTCATGCGTTCCTCAACGCGCTGATGCCGTGTATTCTGTTCCGATGCGGATCGGTGTTCCACGCGAGATCAAGGACCACGAGTTCCGCGTCGGCCTCACGCCGGCGGGGGCGGGGGCGCTGGTGGCGGCCGGCCACGAAGTGCGAGTGCAGAGCGCTGCCGGCGAGCGGATCGGGCTGCCCGACCAGGCTTATCGCGCCGCGGGTGCGACCGTCGTCCTCGATGCGCCTGCGGCGTACGACGCCGACCTCGTCGTCAAGGTCAAGGAGCCGCAACCCGCCGAGCTGCCGCTGCTCCGCGAGGGGCAGGCGCTCTTCTGCTATCTCCATCTCGCGGCTGCACCCGCGATCGCCCGCGGCCTGCTCGACCGCGGCGTGACCGGCATTGCGTACGAGACGGTCGTGTCGCCGTCGGGCGGCACGCCGCTGCTCGCGCCGATGTCGCAGATCGCCGGGCGGCTCGCCATCCAGGCGGGGATGCAGGCGCTCGAAATGCGGCACGGCGGCCGCGGAGTCCTGCTGTCGGGCGTGCCGGGTGCGTCGCCGGGTGCCGTGGCCGTGATCGGTGGTGGCATCGTCGGCGCGAACGCCGTGCGCGTCGCGACGGGCGTCGGCGCGCACGTGACGCTGCTCGATCGAAAGGCGGAGCGCCTCAAGGGGTTCGACGATCTCTACCGGGGGCGTCTCGAGACGCGCCTCGCGAACGCGGCGAACATCGCCGAGTGCGTCGCGCAGGCCGATCTGGTGGTGAGCGGCGTGTACGTGCACGGCCAGCGCGCACCGCGCCTGCTCCCGCGCGCACTGGTGCGCACGATGCAGCGCGGCGCCGCGCTCGTCGACGTCTCGATCGACCAGGGCGGGATCGCGGAGACCTCGCGGCCGACGACCCATGCCGACCCGTTCTACGTCGAAGAGGGCGTGGTGCACTATTGCGTGACCAACATGCCCGCTGCGGTCGCGCGAACGGCGACCGCCGCGCTCACCGAGGCGACGCTGCCTTACGTGCTCGCGCTGGCCGGCCGCGGCGTGACCGAGGCGCTGCGCGCCGATCCGGGGCTCGCCGCCGGCCTCAACGTCGCCGGCGGCAAGGTGATGCACGCCGGCCTCGCGGCCGATCTGGGTGCGTCGGGCGCCTGAATCAGCGCTGCCAATCGACGCGCAGGAGGTTCTCTTCCTTGTTGTAGTGGTACTCGAGATCGCCCTTGTAGGCGGCGTGCAGCGCATCGCCGATGCCGCGGGCGAGGTGGATGTCGGTGGTCGTGATCAGAGTCCCGTCGCGCTCCGGCTTGATGGCGATGATGCGCTGGAGCGGATGCTCCGCCCGCTCCTTCGATTCCTGGTTCCGGGCGAGGTGCAGGATCTCGTCGCGGTGGGCGGCAAAGAACTCGCCCTTGAGCGTTACCCGCCCCGCGGGGAAGTCGTCCTTGATGCGATGACACGCCGGACACGTCACCTCGGCCGCGCCCGCCGGCGCAGCGTTCCACGTCCAGCGCCCACGGTGATACACCGCGCCGCAATCCGGGCAGCGGCTCGGCTCGGCGAGCTTCTTCCCGGTCTTGTAGGTGTCGTGAACCAGCTCGTCGCGAAGCTCGTCGCGCTTGATCGGGCGCCAGCCGCCCCGTTCGGTCTTCATGCTGTTCCTCTCATGCTTTCCTCAATGCGACATCAACACCGGAACCGTCATCGTCTCGAGCATCGTCCGCGTCACGCCGCCCAGGACGAGCTCGCTCACCCGCGAGTGCCCGTACGCGCCCATCACGATGAGGTCGATCGATCGATCCGCCGCCCGCGAGAGAAGCGCGTTGCCGGCGTCGAGATCGGTGCCCTCGATCGCCGCTACCTCCACGCGCACGCCGTGCCGCGTGAGGAAGAGCCCGATATCGGCGCCAGGCGCTTCGCCGTGCGCGGCCCGGCTCGGCTTGACCGGCGAGACGATCACCTGGTCGGCCTTCTGCAGGAACGGCATCGCATCGGTCGTGGCCCGCGTCGCCTCGCGGCTCGCGTTCCAGGCGAGCAGGACGCGCTTGCCCACCGTGTCGAACTTGCCCGCGTACGGCATCACCAGCACCGGGCGTCCCGCCGAGAGCACCAGACGATGCGCAAAGCCCGGATCGACCCCGGAACCATCGTCGGCGTCCGGCTGGCCGATCAGGACGAGGTCCGCATAGCGCGCGTGCAGGGTCACCGCATCGAGCGCGTCGTCGAACGTCGACCGCCACTCCGCGCCGCTGAGGCCCGCCCGGTCCACCGTGCGCCTGAATGCCGTCTGCGCTTCCGCGGCGTACTCCGCGGCGCGGCGGCGCTGCTCCTCGACGATCCGCGGGCCGGCTTCCGCGACCGCGTACCCGGGCAGACGCACCACCGTCAGCGCGTGCAGCCCGACCAGATGCGCATCGAAGCGCTGGGCAAGACGGATCCCGAGGTCGAGCCGGGCGGAGCAGCGCTTGCCGCTGTCGAGGTGGACGAGGATGGTCTTGTAGGTCATGGCGATCTCCTTGTGAGCGGAAGCTACCGGCGAGCGCGCCGGCGCCGTTGACGCAGATCAACCGGCGTTCTCCGGGCCCGTGGTCTCCTGCTTTCGTGACTGGCTGGCCGGGGGAGCCCGGGGTGGCCGCGCAGCACCACGATGACCAAGCGAATCGCCCTGATACAAGGCCACCCGGACCCGCGCGGCGATCGCTACGGGCGCGCTCTCGCGAGAGCGTACGCCGAAGGTGCCGCGGCTGCTGGCCACGAGGTGAGGACCATCGACGTCGCGCGGCTCGAGTTCCCGCTGTTGCGCAGCAAGGAAGAGTGGGACGGCGGCGCACCGCCGGACGCAGTTCGGGCGGCCCAGGACACGATCGGCTGGGCCGAACATCTCGCGATCTTCTATCCGCTCTGGCTGGGAACGATGCCGGCGCTCCTCAAAGGATTCTTCGAGCAGGCGCTCCGCCCCGGGTTCGCGGTCGGGCGCGGCGGGGCCGGACACGTCCTGGAAGCGGCTGCTCTCCGGCAAGAGCGCCCGGATCGTCGTCACGATGGGGATGCCCGCCTTCGTCTACCGCTGGTTCTTCCGCGCGCACGGCCTCAAGAGCCTGGAGCGGAACATTCTCGGCTTCGTGGGGATCGGGCCGATCAGGGAAACCCTGATCGGCACCGTCGAGGGCAGCTCTGCGCGCCGGGAGCGGTGGCTCGCGAAGCTCCGCGCCCTGGGCGAGCGGGGCGAGTAGCGCGTCAGAACCTCCGGGCGTACTGCAGCCCGAAGGAGTACTCGTACATCTTGATCGTCTCCTGCATGTTCGGCTGCATTCCCGGCGGGAAGAAGCTGTTGAACAGGCTCGCGCCGGTCACGCTGTTCTGGAACGCGTACATGAACGCGCCGGTGATCTCGTTCTGCCTGTCCCAGGTCCAGGTGGCACCGAGCGTCACGTGGTTCTGCACCACGCCGGGGGCGAGGATGTTGAACGTCACGTCCGACGGGCGGATCGGGTTCTGGGTGTAGTTGTAGCCGGCGCGCACTGTCCATTGCGGATCGATCGCGTACTGCACGCCGAGCCGCCACACGTTGACGCTCTGCCAGCCGAAGCCCGCCCCGCTCGAGCCGCCCAGGCAGTTCGACGTGGGGCTCGCCGGCGGCGGGGGACACTGGAGGATCAGGTTGCTCGGGTTGTGCACCGAATCGACGTCGCTATAGTTGATCCGCTCGTAATCGAGTGCGAGAAGCCAAGCCGGCGTGGGCTTGAATGCGACGCCGAGGCTCCAGTTGGACGGGATGTCGAACCCGCCGGACTGGGCGAAGAGCCCCTGGTACTTGCCGAAGTCGCCCATGCTGATCTTGGACGAGTACGAGGCGCCGACCTGGATCTGGTCCGTGAGATTGCCGTAATAGCCGACGCGGACGCCCCACCCGGTCGAGCTGTCGTAGCCGTTGTTGGTGACGTTGTTCGGGCTGTTCGAGAGGCCCTGGAACGCCTGCAGGCCTTCGGCCTTGAAGCGCTGGTAGGCGAACAGCGGGGCGATGCCGATCGAATGCCGCTCGTGGAACTTCCAGGCGAGCGTCGGCGCGATAACGAGCTGGGAGAGGTCGACGCCGAGGTCGCCGTTGCCGCAGAGCAGGTTATACGGGCCTGCCGCGCGATTGAAGCCGGTGCCCGGCCCGGTCGCCGGGCCGCAGGCGCCGGGCGAGGGGAGCTGGCCGCCGGGGTAGTCGGTGTTCATCCCGCCGTTGCCGTACACGGTCAGCCCGAGCGCGAGATCCGGGCGCAGCATGTAGTTGAGCCCGAACTCGGGGATGAAGAAGTTGGTGCTCCCGCTGTCGGCCGAGCCGTCGAGCCCGAACGCCGCCCCGCCCGAACGCTCGGCACTGCGGTGCGGGCTGAACCAGTCGAGCGCCGATCGCGAACTGGTTGCCGGCGAAGCGCCATCGTCGCCGGGTTGTTGGCACCGCCGAATGCGTCCTGGGCGACCGCGGTGGATACGCCGCCCATCCCCTTCGCCTTCATCCCGTAGCCGTGCGCGAAGTACCCATCCGTCGCCGCCGCTGCAAGCGGCAGCGCCGCGGCGGCGAGCGCTACGATGCGTTCGAATCGCATGTCCCCTCCCTCGATGATGTCCCGGGCGGCGCCCTGGTGCTGCACCGCGTCGGCGACGGGTTGCTTACATTAGTTTTTTCTAATTTGATCATCCTCACACGAAGCGCCCGTCGCCGCCGAACAAAAGTTACTTATGTGCCCAGCAGCGGAATTGAACCTGTCTAGGTTGCGCGCGCGGCCCACGCCGCCGCTTGACGGAAATCAACCGGCCGACGGGGCGGCTTGCGACAATGCCGCGCTAGCCGACAAGGAGGAGCCGATGGAACTTCTCGCATTCGCGCGCGGCCCGGGCTTGTGGCTGTCGCTCGCCGTGTTCCTCCTGGGCAGCCTGTGGCGGCTGTGGGCCATCTTCAGGCGGCCGGCCAAGCCCGATTACTCCCAGGCCCGCAGCACGGCGGTTGCCGCCGGAGCCGTGCGCGCCATCGTCACGCGCATGTGGCACCACCGGACGTTCCGCGAGCGGACGCTCGTCCAGACGCTGAACGCCTACGGCTACCACATCGGTCTCGCGATCGTCTTCTTCGGCTTCCTGCCGCACATCGCGTTCATCCGGCGGCTCACGGGGCTTTCGTGGCCGGCCGTGCCTGGGTGGCTCTTCGTGACCGGCGTCGCGTTTCGTCTTCGTCGGGCTCGTCTACGTCTTCTTCGCCCGCCTCACTTCGCCGGTGCAGCGGCTGCTCTCGAACTTCGACGACTGGTTCAGCTGGTTCGTGACCATCCTCCCGATGCTGACCGGGATGGCGGTGATCGCGCTCCCGCTGCAGGAATCCTATCCGCCGGCGCCGCTCGATCCGGTACCGGTAGCGATCCACCTGCTGTCGTTCGAGCTCCTCCTCGTCTGGCTGCCGTTCGGCAAGCTCGCGCACGCGTTCCTGGTCTTCGTGTCGCGCGGCATGACCGGTGCCGCGTTCGCGCGCAAGGGAGCCGGCCTGTGAGCGGCGACGCGGGGCATCCGCTCGACCTCGAGAGCCCCCGGCTCTCGGTGCGGAAGCCCGAGGTCCGGCACGACAAGCAGGGCGAGCGCCCGGACGGCGAACGGCTCGCGGCGGCGATGACGAGCTTCGTGAAGGACTTCGGGCGCGCCGCAGCGGCGTACATGGACTCGTGCATCCACTGCGGGAACTGCGCCGAGGCCTGCCATTTCTATCTGCAGACGGGCGATCCGAAGTACACCCCGATCTGGAAGCTCGAGCCCTTCAAGCAGGCCTACCAGCGCGAGTCGGGACCGTTCGCGTGGCTCTACCGCGCCCTGAACCTCAAGCCGGCGGTCACCGTCGAGGAGCTCGAGTCCTGGCAGGAGCTGATCTACGACTCGTGCACGATGTGCGGCCGCTGCACGATGATCTGCCCGATGGGCATCGACATCGCGAGCCTCGTCGGGCTCGCCCGCCACGGGATGTACCAGGCGGGCCTGGTGCCGCACGAGCTGTGGGCGGTCGCCGAGCGCGCCGAGCGCGAAGGGAGCCCGCTCGGCGCGACGCCGAAGGTGCTGAAGGACCGCCTCGAGTGGCTGGCGGACGAGCACGAGGTCGAGATGCGCCTCGACCGGCCGGAGGCCGACGTGCTCGTCACGTTCTCCTCGATCGAGATCATGAAGTATCCGCAGTCGCTCGTCGCGACGGCGAAGGTGCTCGAGCACGCGGGCTACACGTGGACGATCTCCAGCAGGGGCTACGAGGCGACGAACTTCGGGATGCTATCGGGAAACACCGAATGGCAGAAGCACAGCAGCCTGAAGCTGATCGAGGCCGCGATCGCCTGCAAGGCGAAGGTCATGATCCTGCCGGAATGCGGCCATGCCTACACGGCGCTCCGGTGGCAGGGGGCGAACATGCTCGGCCGGCCGCTGCCGTTCAGGGTCCTGCACATCTCCGAGTTCCTGGCCGAGAACGTCGCGAACGGTCGGATTGCGGTGAGGAAGATCGGCAAATCCGTGACTTTCCACGATCCCTGCCAGGTCTCGCGCCGGGGCGGAGCGACCCGCGCGCCGCGGGTCGTGCTGGAGGCACTCGGCGTCGAGCTCCGCGAGGCCGCCGATACGGGCGATCTGAGCTTCTGTTGCGGGGGAGGCGGCGGTGTGATCACGATCCATCGCGCCGACGAGCTGCGCTACCGGACGACCGAGCTCAAGATGCGGCAGATCGACGCCACGGGGGCCGAGCTGCCGGTCACGAGCTGCTCCAACTGCCGGCAGACCTTCGACGACGGGCGCGCCCACTTCAAGTGGGACAAGCAGATGGCGAGTCTGCTGGAGCTCGTCGCCGACCATCTCGCCGACCGTCCGGCCGGGCGGTAGACTGCGCGCGGTTGCCGGCGTATATTAGAAGATACTTATATACAACTCGCGTGCGGCCGGACTTCCCGGATTCCCGCGCGCAACCATCGAAGGAGGTGCCTCATGGACGTCAGACCGAACGATGCGGTAATCGACGAGCTGATCAAGCGCCGCCTCGACGAGATCCTGCCGCAGAAGATCGAGGAAAAGCTCGCGGAACTGCGCGCTGCCAAGCCCGGGTCGATGACGATCATCGCGACCAAGGGCACCCTCGACTGGGCCTACCCGCCGTTCATCCTCTCGTCCACCGCTGCGGCGCTCGGCTGGGACGTGTCGGTGTTCTTCACCTTCTACGGGTTGCAGCTCCTGCGCAAGGACATCAGCCACCTGAAGGTCAGCCCGCTCGGCAACCCCGGCATGCCGATGAAGATGCCGTTCGGCCCGGAGTGGTTCCGGCACCTCAACTGGAACATCCCGAACGCGGTCCAGTCGATCGTGCCGGGATTCGAATCGATGGCGACCTCCCTGATGAAGCAGACGATCCACAACAAGGGCGTCGCGGAGATCGGCGAGCTGCGGAGCCTCTGCATCGAGGCGGGCGTCAACATGATCGGCTGCCAGATGACGGTCGACCTCTTCGGGTTCAAGCACGACGACTTCATCCCGGAGGTCAAGGACTACGTCGGCGCCGCGACGTTCCTGCCCATGGCGCGCGACGCGGACGTGAGCCTCTTCATCTAGAGCGCGCGCCGCGGGCGAGCGATGAGGGCGAAGCGGCTCCCCGCGGTGTTCGTGGGGCACGAGATCTACCGGCAGGCGGCGTACGGCACCAACCATCCGCTCGCGATCCCGCGGGTGGCACCGGTGATGGATCTCTGCCGCGCGCTCGGCTGGCTCGGGCCGGGCGAGTTCCACGCGAGCCCGCGCGCGAGCGAGCGCGAGCTCGCCTGGTTCCACACGCGCGACTACGTCGACGCGCTTCGCCGCGCGACCGAGGAGGGGATCGTCGACATCGAGACCCGGGAGCGATACCGCCTCGGCACCATGGAGAATCCGCTCTTTCCGGGCGTGTTCGAGCGCGCCGCGACGAGCGTCGGCGGATCGATCCGGGCGGCCGAGCTCGCCCTCGAAGGGCGGATCGCCTACCACCCGGCGGGTGGAACGCACCACGGGCGGCCGGATCGCGCGGCCGGCTTCTGCTACTTCAACGATCCGGTGTTCGCGATCCTGGCGCTCCTGAAAGGCGGACTCGAGCGGATCCTCTACGTGGATCTCGACGCGCACCACGGCGACGGCGTCCAGGACGCGTTCGCGGACGACCCGCGCGTATGGACGATCTCGATCCACGAGCAGGGACGCTGGCCGAACACCGGCGCGCTCGCCGACGTCGGTGGGGGCCGGGCCTGCAACCTCCCGGTCCCGCGGGGATTCGCCGACCGCGAGCTCGCGCTCCTGCTCGACGAAGTGGTGCTGCTGCTCGCGCGCGGGGTCGACCCGCAGGCGGTCGTCCTCACGTGCGGCGCCGACGCGCTCGCCGGCGACCCGCTCTCCGCGATGGCGCTCACGAACGTCGCACTGTGGTCGGCGGCCGAGCGACTCGCCGACCTCGCGCCTGCGGCGGTGGTGCTCGGCGGCGGCGGCTACAACCCGTGGACGGTCACGCGGTACTGGACCGGGCTGTGGGGACGGCTATCGCAGCGTAAGATCCCCGCGTCGCTACCGGAGGCGGCGCGAGCGATCCTTGCGCGGCTGCACTCCGACCTGATCGACGACGAGGACGTCCGCGAGGCGTGGCGGACGACGCTCGCGGATGCGCCGAACGACGCGCCGGCGCGGGACGAGATCCGGCGGCTCCGCGACGCAGCCCTCGCGCAGGTCGACCGGGCGGCGTGGCGGGAGCCGGCGTGCGCGGTGGACGTGGACGGCGAGGCGGCACGATGAGCTGGTACGAGCGGATCGCGGCGATCGAGGAGCTGGAAGACGCATCGCTCGACGCGGCGCTCGTCGCGGAGTGCGAGCGCGCCGGGCCCGGGGTGATCGACCGGGAGATCCGCTTCTCGACCCCGACCTTCAAGGCGTACTCGAGCTGCGAGCTCACGGGCTGCGGCAAGAACAGCTTCCCCGCTTTCTCGGTGACCGCGGGCGGCTGCGCGCTCATGTGCGATCACTGCCAGGCGAAGATCCTCGAGCCGATGATCCCGGCCACGACCCCGGAGTCGCTCGATGCCCAAGTGCGCGAGCTCGTCGCCTCCCAGGATCTCCAGGGCTTCCTGCTGTCGGGCGGGTCGACGCGCCGGAACGAGATCCGCTACGAGCGCTACTACCCGGTGATCGAGCGGCTGAAGCGCGACTTTCCGCAGCTCAAGGTCGCCATCCACTCCGCGCTGCTGGACGAGCGCCGGGCGAAGGCGATGGAAGCGGCCGGCGTGGACACCGCCATGATGGATGTCATCGGCGCGGACGAGACGATCCGCGACGTCTACCACCTCGCGCGCCCGGTCGAGGACTTCGAGGCCACGCTGGCCGCACTGTGCGCGACGAGGATGGAAGTCGTGCCGCACGTGGTGATCGGGCTCCACTACGGCCGCATTCTGGGCGAGCCAGCGGCGCTCGACATCGTGAGCCGTCACCCGATCCATTCGCTGGTGCTGGTCGTCGTGATGCCGTTCTACGCGAAGCCCGGGACGTTCGCGACGCCGGGGACGAGCGACGTCGGCCGGATCTTCCTCGAGGCGCGGCGCCGGATTCCCGACCGTCAGGTGCTGCTCGGCTGTGCCCGGCCGCCGGGGATGCACCGACGCGTGACCGATGCGTACGCCGTGATCGCCGGCCTCGACGGGATCGCGTTCCCCGCCGACGGGGCGCTCGCGGTCGCGCAGGCGATCGGCCGGCCGGCGGTGCAGGCGCATGCCTGCTGCTCGGTCAAGACCGGCCGCACGATCAAGCTTCACCCGCGCTCGACGGTGGTCGCGTGACGGCCAGCGAGCGCGCGGACGTCCTCGTGGTCGGGCTCGGCCCGGCAGGCGCGAGCGCGGCCGCAGCGGCGGCGCGGGCCGGTCTGCGGGTGATCGCAGTCGATCGCAAGCGCGAGCCCGGCCGGCCGGTGCAGTGCGCGGAGTTCGTGCCGGCGATCGTCGGCATCGAGGTCGGCGACCTCGCGGCGTCCACACGGCAGCGCATCCGCTCGATGCTGACGTTCGTCGAGCGCGACGCGCCGGACGTCAAGGAGAACTTTCCGGGGCACATGCTCGATCGGGCGGCATTCGACGCCGCGCTGGTCGCTAGCGCCGAGGCGGCGGGCGCCGCATGCCGGTTCGGGGCGGGCGTGCGCCGTATACACAGTGATGGGGTCGCGGAGCTCGCCGACGGCGGGCGGATCGCCACCGGCGTCGTTGTGGGCGCCGACGGCCCCCGCTCGGTCGCGGGCCGCGCGATCGGGCAGGTCAACGTCGATCTGGTGGAAACGCGCCAGATCACGGTGCCGCTCGCGCGTCCGCACGAGGCGACCGACATCTATCTTTCCGCGGACATCCCCGGCGGCTACGGCTGGATGTTCCCGAAAGGGGATGTGGCCAACCTCGGCGCCGGCGTCGAGCCGGCGTCGAAGCGCCGGCTCAAGGACATCGTCGCGCGCCTGCACGCGTCGCTCGTCGAGCGCGGGCAGGTGGGATCGCGCATCCTCGGCCTGACCGGCGGCTTGATCCCGGTGGGCGGCATGCTGAAGCCCTCCGGCACGCTGGGGCATACGTTAGTGTTGCTGGCCGGCGATGCGGCGGGGCTCACGAACCCCGTGACCGGGGCGGGGATCGCGGCCGCCGTCCATTCGGGCCGCCTCGCCGGAGAGGCGGCGGCCGCGTGGGCGGCAGGCGACCGAGCGGCGGGCGACGCCTACGAGGAAGAGCTGGACGACGTCTTCAAGGCCGCGCTCGACCGCGCGGTGCGCCGCCGCCGCGAGCTCGCGGCGCGCCGTTCGGCGGACAAGGCGGCGCTGCGGCGCGGCTGGATTGCCTACCCGGAGTACTGGACGACATGAGCTGTCATCGACCGGAAGGCGCGTCCCCGGCAGACCACGCAACCGCGGGCCTGGATCACAACCCGTTCGCGCTGATGCAGCCGCGCGCACCCGCGGCGACGCCGCAGGCGTTGAAGAACGGCGCCCGGGTGAAATCGAACAACCTCCCGCCGCAGGGCGTCTACCTCCCGAACTACAACGTGCTGACGCCGCACATGCGCTCGCCCGAGTACGTGCAGATGTCGACGGCGGCGGCGCTGACGCTGGGCATCATGAAGGGGAAGATGTACCGGTGCGAGTGCACCCGCTGCCTCAACCTGCTGCTTACGTATCCCGAGGGCTGCCGCGCGAATTGCGCCTACTGCGGTCTCGCGCGGCACCGCGAAGCCGAGCGCGACTACGCCGACCGGAACTTCATCCGCGTCGACTGGCCGGCCGTGCCGCTTGCGCAGACGATCGACATCGTGGCTCGCGACGGCGCCGCGAGCCCGTTCCACCGCATGTGCATCTCCATGATCACCCACCCGCGCTCGGATGCGGACGCGGTGACCGTGCTGAAGCAGTGGACTGACCGGATCGACCCAGCGACGATTCCCGTCTCGATCCTGTCCAACCCGACGACGATGACCGGTGAGGACGTGAAGCGCCTGCACGAGCTCGGCGCCGACATCTTCACCGTGGCACTCGACGCCGCGACGCCGGAGATCTTCGACCGCACCCGCGGCAAGGGCGTGCAATCGCCCCACTCGTGGGCGAAGTACTGGGAGATCCTGATGGACGCGCGCGAGGTCTTCGGCCGCGAAAAGTTCGGTGCGCACATCATCGTCGGCATGGGCGAGACCGAGCACGACGTGCTCGCACTCGTGCAGCGGCTCGTCGACCTCGGCGGGCACAGCCACATGTTCTGCTTCTTCCCCGAGCGCGGCTCGCTGATGGACCACCTGCCGGCGACGCCGCGCGACCAGTGGCGCCGGGTGCAGCTCGGCCGCTACCTGATCGACTACCGCGGGGTCCGGGTGGAGCAGATGTCGTTCGACGGGGAAGGACGTGTCACCGGCTTCGGCATTCCGCAAGGGGAGCTCGACGCGGTGATCGACGCCGGGATTGCGTTTCGCACCTCGGGCTGCCCGGGCAAGTTCCGCGAGGACGTGTCGGCCTGCGACCGGCCGTACGGCGACTCTCCCCCGAGCAACATCGCGAGCTTCCCGTTCCAGCCCAACCGGCGCGACGTCGCGAAGATCCGCCGCCAGCTGCGCATCGTCGAGCGCAGGCGTTGAGGCTGCGATGAAGACCTTCCGCGTGATCGACACCGGCCTCCGCGAGGGCCGGCGCCAGATCGCCTTCGACCAGGCGATGATCGACGCGCGGAAGAACGGCCGCATCCCGGACTCGATCCGGTTCCTGCGGTTCCCGCCGACCGCACTGATCGGCCGCCACCAGGCGCTCGCGCGGGAGGTCAAGCTCGACTACTGCCGCAGCCACGGCATCGGCGTCGTGCGCCGGATCACCGGCGGCGGCGCGATCTACTTCGACGAGGGCCAGCTCGGCTGGGAGCTCGTCTTCGACCGCGCGACGCTCGGCATTGCCTCGCTCGGCGATCTCGCGCGCGCGATATGCGAAGCGGCGGCGGCGGGGCTGAGCCGGCTCGGGATCAACGCGAAGTACCGTCCGCGGAACGACATCGAGGTGGACGGCCGCAAGATCAGCGGCACCGGCGGCTTCTTCGACGAGGACACGCTCTTCTACCAGGGTACGGTGCTCGTCGACATGAACCCCGCGGACATGATCGCGGCGCTCAACGTGCCGGAGGCGAAGCTCGCCAAGCGCGCGCTCGATTCGGCCGCGCAGCGGGTCGTGACCCTGAAGGAGTTGCTGGGGACGCCGCCCGGCATGGACGCGGTCAAGAGCGCCCTGCTCGCCGGATTCACCGAGCGCCTGGGCATCACGCCGGTCCCGGGCGTGATCACCCTCGACGAGGAGTCTCTTGCGGCGAAGTACTACGATGAGGACATCGGCACCGACGCGTTCGTGGCCGAGATCGACGACCCGGGCGCGCGCGAGGGCGTGCGCTCGGCCAGCCACACCGGCGCGGGCGGCACGATCACCGCCTACGTCCGCCTCGAGGGGCCGCAGAACGACCGCCTGCGCGAAGTGCTCGTCACCGGGGACTTCTTCGTCACGCCGCCGCGCACCGTGTTCGATCTGGAAGCTTCGCTGCGGAACGTGTCCGTGCGCGAGCTGCGAGCGGCGGTGGAGCGGTTCTTCAAGGAGGCGAAGGTGGGCCTCCTCACCGTCGCGCCGGCAGATTTCGCGACCGCGATCGAGGCCGCCGCCGCTGCGCCCGGGTAAGCGCAGATGACGCTCGTCCACGTCGTTCAGCACACCTCGGCGGAGTATCTCGGCCTCGTCGAGGATCACCTCGAAGGGCGGGGGATCCGCTTCAAGTACTACCGGCCGTTCACCGGCGCGGCGGCACTTCCCGACCGCGACGCGGTGCGCGACGGGCTCGTGCTCCTCGGCGGCGGGCCGTGGGGCAGCGCCGGAGGGCGTGACCTCCCGACGCTGAAGGAAGAGGTCCAGCTCGCGCACGCGTGCCTCATGCGGGAGTGGCCGGTCGTCGGCATCGGGCTCGGCGCGCAGATCCTCGCGCTCGCGGCGGGCGGGCAATCCGAGCCCTCCGCGATCGAATTCCAGGTGTCGACCGCACGGCGGACCGGCGCTTCGGCGCTCAACGGCTATCTGCCGGAGGAGTACCCGCTCGCCGTCTACATGCGGGACCGGCCGGTGCCGCCGGGCCATGCGGCGATCCTCGCAGCGGACGCGAGCGGCCGGCCGGCACTCTGGCAGCTCGGCCGGAACGCCTTCGGCTTCGCCGGCCATCCGGGGCTGAAGGTGGCGATGATCGAGGACCTCGTCATGGAGTTCGAGGAAACGCCGGACAACATCGATCGGGGGCTCGAAAAGCTGCGCGCGAGCCAGCGCGCCATCGAAGATGCGCTGGTGCCAATCATGGCCGGTCTCGTGCAGCTCACCGGGTGGACGCACTCGCTCGGCCCGGTCGACCAAACCGCGGCGTGAGCGGTTGCTACTTTAGAGATTCCTAATATACTGACGGCGCGATCCCCGACACAGCCCCCACGGAGCGATCTCCATGCCCAAGAAGCTCGTCATCGTGATGGCGAATACCGACCCCCGCAACGGCGAGGAGCTCGGCGCGCCGATCTTCCAGGCCACGGTGGCCGCGGCGATGGAGTACGACGTCGACGTCGTCTGCACCGCGACGGCCGGCCGGCTGATGAAGAAGGGCGTCGCGGAGAAGCTCTTCGTCAAGGAGGGCTCGCCGAAATCGGTCTACGATTTCATCAAGGACGCGCACGAGGCGGGGGTCAAGTTCTACTGCTGCTCGCCGAACCTCGACCTCTTCGACATGAAGCAGGAGGACCTGATCCCGGAGTGCACCGGGATCATCGGCGGCGCCCACCTGATCGAGGAGGTCATGGAAGGCGACTGCAAGGTCATGACCTACTGACCCGGGCGATGTCGCACGCGACCACCACGCGAGTCCAGGAGCACATCGGAGATCCCGTCTCCGATGCGCCGCCGGTCTCGCGCCCGAAGCTCGAGGAGATCTTCAAGGACATCCAGTCCGATCTCCGCTATGACCACGAGCTGAACGGCTGCCTCAACTGCGGCATCTGCACCGCGACCTGCCCGGCCGCGCACTACTACGACTTCAGCCCGCGCGAGATCGTCCAGCTCCTGTGGACGGAGAATCTCGAGGGCATCTACGACGCGATGCAGGAGAAGATCTGGGCGTGCGCCCAGTGCTACACCTGCGCCGCGCGCTGCCCGTTCGGGAACTCGCCCGGGGGGCTCGTGATGCTGATGCGCGAGACCGCGATCAAGCACCAGATGGAATCGGCGAAGAGCGTGCTGCGGCCGTTCAGCCGCGTCATGCTGAAACTGATCTCCACCGGCAACCAGCTCGCCCCCGACATGATCAACCGCGACCATTTCGCGGACTGGGGGCCGAACATCTCGAAGGTCGACGCGCCGCTGAAGATCCTGCGCAAGGCGATCCCGATGCCGACGCTGAACACGACGGCGACGGCCTGGGAAGTGAATCTGAAGACCTCGATCGAGCTCTACACGATCTGGGAAGAGACCGGCGTGCTGAGGCAGCTCGAAGGGATCGACGAGAACCTGTTCGACGTGATCACCGACATCATGGACGAGAAGCGCGAGGACTGGAAGGACTTCCTCGCGGACCAGGAAGACGAAGCGGATGACGATTGACGTGCCCAGTACCGAAGGAGGCTCACGTGGCTACGAGCTCTAATCAATCCGGCGGTGAACGCTTCACCGGCCACGGCGCAGAGTGGCGGGACTCGAATCTGACGGCGGACGAGGCGCGCCTCGCGACCTCGTGGGTCGAACTCAAGATCGACAAGCGCTCGATGCTGACCAACAAGGATCGCGTGGAAGACGTGCGCGACCTCATGTGGCAGCTCGAGAAGGACGGCGAGATCGTCGTCCACCGCGTGTCGGACGAGCACGAGCCGGTCGTCGTGAAGACGCTCTACGGCTGGGACAAGAAGATCCCGACGCGCCGGCTCTGGCATCACAAGTCGTGCGGGCAGTGCGGCAACATCCCCGGCTATCCGGCCTCGCTCCTGTGGCTGATGAACCGCCTCGGGGTCGAGTACCTCGACGAGACCGACCAGACCTCGTGCACGGCATGGAACTACCACGGCTCGGGGATCGGCAACCTCGAGAGCCTGGCGGCGGTGTTCCTGCGCAACTTCCACCAGGCCTACGTCGCGGCGAAGGCCCAGGGGCTGCCGGCGGCGTATTACTACCCGCTGGTGCACTGCGGGACCTCGTTCGGCAACTACAAGGAAGTGCGCGGCTATCTCCTCCACTCGGCCAAGCTGCGCGAGCGGGTGCGGGTCATCCTCGGGAAGCTCGGGCGCCTGGTCGACGGCAAGCTGCTGATCCCGGAAGAGGTCGTGCACTACTCGGAGTGGCTGCACGTGATGCGCGACCGGATCGCGACGCTCCGCGAGATCGACTGCAGCGGGATCCGCGCGACGATCCACCCCGCGTGCCACGTGTACAAGATGGTGCCCGAGGACGCGATCTACGACGACAAGATCCTCGGCGGCAACCGCGTGGCGGTCTCGACCGGCCTGATGGAGGCGCTCGGCGCGCAGGTCATCGACTACTCGACCTGGTACGACTGCTGCGGCTTCGGCTTCCGCCACATCATCTCCGAGCGCGAGTTCACCCGCTCGTTCGCCATCGACCGCAAGATCCGGGTCGCGGTCGAGGAAGCGCATGCGGACGTGATGATCGGCCACGACACCGGCTGCATCACGACGCTCGACAAGAACCAGTGGATCGGCAAGGCGGCGGGCAAGGCAGTGGACCTGCCGGTGCTCGCCGACTGCCAGTTCGCCGCCCTGGTGTGCGGCGCGCACCCGTACAAGATCGTCCAGTCGCACTGGCATGCGTCGCCCACCGAGACGCTGATGGAGAAGCTCGGCATCGACTGGCAGGCGAAGAAGGCCGAGTTCGTGACCTACCTCGACCAGGTGAAGGCCGGCAAGCAGGAAAACCTGTACGACCCGCGCCGGATGATCACCTCCGGCCCCGGCTACATCCCGATCGCGAAGCACCAATGACGAAGCCGGTCCTCATCGTCGGCGGCGGCCCCGCGGGGCTCGCCGCAGCGCACGCGCTCGCGAGCGTCGGGCAGCGCTCGATTCTGGTCGAGAAGGAGCAGCGGCTCGGCGGCGCGCCCATCCTGACGGGGTACGCGAAGCTCGTGCCGTCCGGCGAGTGGGCGAAGGACGCCATCGGCGGGATGGTGAGCCGCGTCGAAGCGAGCCGGCTCGTCACGATTCACAAGGGCGCCAGGGTGAACGAGTTCGCCGGCGCGCCCGGCGAGTTCCGCGTGCAGCTCTCGAACGGCCAGGCGCTCGACGTCGGCGCCGCCGTGCTCTGCACCGGGTTCACGCACTTCGACTCGGTGAACAAGCCGGAGTGGGGCTTCGGCACGTTCCCCGACGTCGTGACCACCGCGCAGGTCGAGCAGATGATCTCCTCCGGCAAGGGCGTCCGCTGCCCGTCGGACGGGCGGAAGCCGCAGCGGGTCGCGATCCTGCTCTGCGTCGGATCGCGCGACCGGCAGATCGGGCGCGAGTGGTGCTCGAAGATCTGCTGCACCGTGTCGTGCAACATCGCGATGGAGATCCGCGAAGAGCTGCCCGACTGCCACGTGTACATCTACTACATGGACATCCGGACGTACGGACTGAACGAGACCTACTACTGGCGCAGCCAGGAGGAGTTCAAGGTCAAATACATCAAGGCGCGCATCGCGGAAGTCACCTCCGACGGCCAGAAGCTGATCGTCAAGGGCGAGGACACGCTGGTGAAGCGCCCGATCACGATCCCGTTCGACCTCGTCGTGCACGCCATCGGCATGGACCCGAACGTCGAGAACAAGTCCCTCGCCAAGCTGTTCGGCATCGAACTTCAGGAGCACGGCCACATCGCCAAGGGGAGCGCCTATGGCGCGCTCGGCGAGACCTCGCGCCCCGGCGTATTCGTCGCGGGCGCGGCGACCGGTCCGGAGACGATCGACGATTCGATCGCGCAGGGCAAGGCGGCGGCGATGGCCGCGTTCGCGCTCGTGAACCAGGCGCCGGTCGCGGCGACCGCTGCCTGACGTGGCGGGGGCGGCGCGCATGATTCCGGCGCCACGTGCGGTGGAAGTCGGAAGCCTCGAGCGGCCGCGGCTCGAGCTGAGCGGATCGAAGCTTGCGCTTGCGCTCGAGCGGCTCGTGACCGGCACCGAGGAGCACGGCGGCGTCGAACGCTACGTCGAGGCCGTGCGGATGAAGTCGACCGTCTTCCGGCAGACGCTCGAGCGGGCCGAGGGGATCGAGCTCGCCGCGTTCAAGACGCTGTGCGCGCTCATCGCCACCGTGCGCCGACGCGCGGGCCCCTACCTCACGCCCGACCGGTTTCCGGCGCTGCAGGCGAACGTCGCCCGCCTGCTCGAGGGGCGCGAGGACACCTCGACGACGGACGATCGGGTGGTGTCATTCTGCCGCGCGTTCCCGGAGGATCGGGCGCACCGCTGGGTGCACGACCTCGCCGGGGAAATCCTCCATAACGTCGATCCGGAGCGCTATCCCCTGATGTGCCGCTGGGTCTGGGACGCGCAGACGAACACCGGCGTCATTCGAGAGATCTGGCACGCGGAAGACCCGGATCGCGTGATGATCGGTGTCCCGGCCCGCTACGGCACTTACCTCGTGCTGCGCGAGGAGCTCTCCGAATATGTGACCGCGAACGGCGTCTTCCGCGACGTTCCGTACTACGTCGATCTCCTCACCGCCCAGGTCTACGCTGACTACATCGGCGAGCAGGGCGGCACCTATCTGCGCGCGGACTTCTCGTCTCCCGAGGATCCGGTCCACCACACCCGGCGGTTGCTCGGCCTCGACGGCATCAAGGCGCGGGGCCGGACCCGGCTGAAGGCGCCCGACGGCGAGGCGTTCGTCGTCGAGAACGTGAAGCTGCTCGACTGAGCGGGGCGCTACCCGTGCCGATCCACGAAAAATCGCTGATCCGCCCCGAGAATCTCAAGACCCACGAGAACCTCGTGATCGACGGCGTGGACGTCTCCGGCCACTGGAGCACGTTCATCGAGTCGCGGGTGGTCACCGACTACAACGAGGCGCTCGAGGAGGAGATCGCGGCCCTGCCCGGCGGCGAGCACATCCACCGCTGCTGGCAGTGCGGGTCGTGCACCAACTCCTGCACGGTCAACGCCGTCAACCCCGACTTCAACCCGCGGTACTGGATCTATCTCATCCGCATGGGCATGGAGTCGGAGCTCCTGCGCGACAAGGAGATCATGTGGCAGTGCGTCTCGTGCAACAAGTGCACCTACGCGTGCCCGCGCGACGTCTTCCCCGAGGGTGTCATGAAGGCCGCCGCCCACTGGCTCGAGCTCAAGGGCCACACGCCGAAGTCGAAGTCGACGCTCTTCGACGACGAGTTCACGGCGCAGGTCGTCCAGACCGGCAAGATCGAGGAAGGCCGCATCATCCGGAACTTCTTCGCGAAGACGGGGCAGCCCCTCCTGCAGGACTGGCTGGTCGAGATGGCGAAGCGGGTGGCGCGACGGCTGCCGATCAAGCTCGGGATCATGATGGGCCTCGCCGCGCTCTTCCAGCCGAAGACGCGGGGCTGGGGCAAGGCGCGCGCGGCGATCACCGAGTACGTCGACGAGCAGGAGGCAAGACACCGCAAGGCGCTCGGGCTCGCCGAGCTCGTCGAGGCGGCGCGGGCCGATGCCGGCGCCAAGCCGAACTGAAGGACACCGATGGCGGACACTCCAAGCCAGGACAAGCGAGCCGAGTACAAGCGCGTCGCCTACTACCCGGGCTGCGCGCTCGAGGGCACCGGCCACGCCTACAACCGGTCGACGAAAGAGGTCGGCAAGGCGCTCGGGCTCGCGCTCGACGAAGTGAAGAACTGGAACTGCTGCGGGGCGATGGAGGTGAAGAACGTCGACCCGAAGATCCAGACCTACCTCTCCTCGCGCGTGATGTCGATCGCCGCGAACGAGATGGACGCGAAAGTGGTGATGGCTCCGTGCAACGGCTGCTATCACAACCTGAAGAAAGCGGAGCACGATCTCGCCCACGACGAGGCGTCGCGGACCGTCGTCGATCGCCTCTCGCAGAAGGCCGGGCATGCGACCTACCGCGCCGGACAGGTCGAGACGATCCACGCGCTCGACTGGATCAAGCACGGCCTCGGCGAGGACGAGCTCAAGCGGCGCGTGAAGAATTCGCTGAAGGGCCTCAAGGTCGCCAACTACTACGGGTGCATGTACACCCGGCCGCGGCACATCTTCCCGGAGAAGGACCAGGGCCCGGGGAGCGAGTCCACGTCGAAGCCGCACTTCATGGACGATCTCCTCGCGGCGGCCGGTGCGGAGAACGTCGATTTTCCGCTCAAGACCGCCTGCTGCGGCGGCGCGCACACGCTCTCGGACAGCGACACCTCGACCAAGCTGGTGCTGAACATCCTGCGCGCGGCCGAAGCGGCCGGGGCGGACGTGATCGCCACCGAGTGCCCGACCTGCCACTCGGGGCTCGAGATGCACCAGGTACGCGCGGAGAAGGTGCTCGGCCAGAAGACCAGCGTTAGGATGCTGTACTTCACGCAGCTACTCGGCCTCGCGCTCGGTCTCTCGCCGCGCAAAGTCGGCGTGCACGAGAACGTCTCGGATTCGCGCGGGCTCCTCGAGGCGAAGGGGATCGTGTGAGACCCGCTGCGGCGATCGAGTCCGCGCTGGACGCCTTCACGGCGGTGCCCGAGGCGCCGGCTGCGGCGCAGCGCCTGCTCGGTCTCGCGGAGGAGGTCCTGGAGAACTGGATCACAGCCCGGGGCGAGACCCCGACCGCCGGGACGAGCGAGGGCTTCCGACTGCTCGCGCTTCACCGGCAGGGCGCGCGCGGGAGCCCGAGCTTCAACGCGTGCCGCGAGACCTGCCGCGAGATCGCGTACCACTACAACCTGCTCTGCGCGGAGCCCGATCACGCGCTGAGCGCGCGGCGCCAGCTGATGATGGCCCTGCTGGCGAAGCATCTGGCGCTCTTCGTGAGCGGCAAGATGCAGGTCGAGGGACTGGGGGAGTTCTGCTGCGCCTCCCGCCCGCTGCGACAGGAATCGACTCAATGAACGAAGAGGATTGACGCCATGCCCGATGTACGGGGATGTCAGATGCCCGACGATCTGCTCTACGACGTCGACAACCACATCTGGCTGAAAGAGCTGGACGACGGCAACATCAAGATCGGGATGACGACCGTGGCGACCGCGATGGCCGGGCAGCTGGTTGCGTTCACGCCGAAGAAGGTCGGACGCGCCGTCCAGGCCGGCAAGTCATGCGCGACGGTCGAGTCGGGCAAGTGGGTCGGGCCGGCCAAGTCGGCCGCCGGCGGGGAGGTCGTCGCGGTGAACGACGAGCTGGTGGCGAAGCCGACGCTCGCCAACGACGATCCGTACGGCGCCGGCTGGATGGTCATCATCAAGCCCGAGGACTGGGCGAGCGTCAAGGGGACGCTCACCCCGGGCGCACAGGTCGGCCCGAAGTACGAGGCGAAGATGGATGCCGACGGTTTCGCCGGCTGCGCGTGCGCGCCGGACGCGAAGACATGAGGCGGAAGCGGATGGAGATCGAGCTGGAGACTCGTCGTGGGTAGCGTTTCGAGCATTGCGCAGGCCGCGCAGGTGGCGGCACTGAAGGTGCACGCGGTCCGGGCGACCGCGCTCTTGAAGGCCATGTCGAACCCGGCACGGCTGATGGTCCTCTGCCAGCTGGCGGAGGGCGAGAAATCGGTCGGCGAGCTGGAAGGGGCGGTCGACTTGAGCCAGTCGGGACTGTCGCAGCACCTCGCGCTGCTGCGCCGCGAGAACATCGTCGTGACCCGTCGCGCGGGCCAGACGATTTTCTATTCGCTGGCAAGCGAGGAAGCGGCGGCGGTGATGCGGACGCTCTACGCGATCTTCTGCGGCCAGGCGGCCGGCGGGCGGGCGTCGAGAGCCGCGCCGAAGCTCAACGGCGCGAGGCGGCGGCGCGCCTAGTCGCCGGGCTTCGGCACCGGCGTGCTAAGGCAGCCGACCAGCCGTTCCATCCGCACGCGGTGAAGCTCCTGCCACGCAACGTCGATCCGGGTTTCCGGATCGGCGCCACCCCCACCCGTCTCGTACGCGTAAACCGCGTCCAGGAGGGACTCCAGCGGCGTGCGGAGCTCGTGCGTGCGGAGGTCGCCCTGCGTCCAGCCGATGCGCATCCCGCGTTGCTTGAAGAGCGCAACATCGGGCGCGGAGTGCGCCAGCTCCTGCAGCTGTTTCAGGCGGGCGATGTCCTCGCGCAGAAGCTGCGCCCGAAAGGGACTTTGCTCCTCTGCGGCGAGACGCTGCAGCGTTTCGAGCAGTCTCATACGGACTCCTCCAGGCCGCGATTGTAATCCGCAGTGCTCACGGGGCCGCCGGCCGCAGGTGAACCTGGTCAAGGGACGGTTGACGTGGATCAAACTGGCATGGAGCACCTCGTGCTCAAAATCTCATTCGGTGGCGAGCAGTCACGCGCGAGGCGTTGGGGAGGCGCCGCGCTGACGCCGCGTATCTCTCGGGAGCGAGCGCAATGAGCAATCGGATCAGCGTCATGGTCATATCCGGCACGATCGAACGCCTGCAGATGGCGGCGATGGTGGCCTCGGTGGGCGCGGTGAGCGGCAACGAGGTCACCGTGTTCCTCTCGATGAATGCGCTACCGTTCTTCCGCAAACGGGCGGCTGCGCCGGCGCCGGCAGAAGGCGAGATGGGCAGGCTCCTGGTGGAGAAGAAAGCGCCGCCGTTCAAGCAGCTCTTCGAGCACGCGGTCGAGCTCGGCGACGCGAAGATCTTCCCGTGCTCGATGGCGGTTGACGTCCTCGGCTACAAGCCGGAGGATCTGGAGCCCTACCTCGGCGAGCCGCTCGGGCTCACCAAGTTCCTGGACGACGCCCGCGAGGGCCAAGTCTGGTCGTTCTAGAGCGTCACGGACGCGAAGGAGGCAGGCGTGGCAAACCGCAGGGTCGTGGACGCTCGTGGCAGCTTCTGTCCGGGTCCGCTGATGGAGTTGATCGCGAACATGAAGATGGCCGAGGTCGGCGAGGAGATCGAGATCCTCTCCACCGACAAGGGATCGGCGACCGACATCCCGGAATGGATCAAGAAAGTGAAGCACGAGCACATCGGCACCGAGGAGAAGAGCGGCGTGTGGCACGTGCTGGTGAGGAAGACGCACTGAAGCTGAAGCGGTCAACCGGATAGGAGGAGGTCATGAGAATTCTCATCGTCGGCGGCGGCATGGGAGGGACGATCCTGGCCAACAACCTTGCGCGCAGGCTTGCGGGGGAGATGCGCGCGGGCAAGGTGCGGATGACGATGCTGTCGGCGTCCGAGCGCCATATGTACCAGCCGGGGCTCCTGTATCTCGCGGTGGGGCGCATGACGCCCGACGAGCTCTATCGCGACCAGGCGAGCCTGCTCGAGCCGGGCATCGCGTTTCACGTCGATCCGGTCGAGGAATTCCGGCTCGACAAGAACGAGGTGAAGACCAAGAGCGGAAAGGTGCACGGCTACGACATCATGGCGATCGCCACCGGGCTCGCGTCCGACGCCGGAGGAGATCCCGGGTCTCGCGGAGAGCTCCGAGCAGTTCTACACCGAGGAGACCGCCGTCAAGATGTTCAAGCGGCTGCGCGAGTTCCAGGGCGGCAAGGTCGTCATCGCGATGGGCGTGCCGCACAAGTGCCCGATGGCGCCGCTCGAGATCACCTTCATGCTCCACGACTACTTCAAGGACCGCGGCCTCCTCGAGAAGGTGAAGCTGCACTACACCTACCCGATCGGGCGGGTGCACACGCTCGAGAACGTGGCGAAGTGGGCGGCGCCCGAAATGGACCGGCTCGGCATCACCTACGAGACGCTGTTCAACCTGAAGGAGGTGGACGGCGCCAAGCGCATCGCGAAGAGCGAGGAGGGATCGGAGACCGACTACGACCTGCTGATCAGCATTCCCGCGCACCGCGGCATGGAGGTGATCGAGAAGAACGGCCTGGGCCAGCGCGGCTGGATCCCGACCCACCGGCACCAGCTCAACATGGAAGGCCGCGACAACGTGTACGTGCTCGGCGACACCACCAACCTGCCGATCAGCAAGGCGGGCTCCACGGCGCACTTCGAGGCCGAGGCGCTCGGCGAGAACATCGCGGCGATCGTCAAGCTCGGCGCGCCGGTGCGTGACTACGACGGCAAGGTGTTCTGCTTCATCGAGGCCGGCAAGGACCGCGCGACCTACGCGATGTTCGACTACCAGAACCCGCCGCAGCCGCGGGCGCCTACCCGCGCGGTGCACTGGTTCAAGACGGCGTACAACAAGCTGTACTGGGCGTCAGCGCGCGGCCTGCTGTGACCGGGAGGCGACCATGAATGCACCTACGACAGAACAAGCCGCGCTGAGCGAAGAGCTCGAGCGCGTCGCCGCCGCGGCGCGGGATTCGCTGACCGACGAGATGGTGTCGCGGCTCGCCGGCACGGCCGCCGACGCGATGGACCTCATCGACCGGGTCAACCGCACCGGTCTCGCCAAGGCCATTCCGGCGCTCGCCGAGATGGTGAACAACGGCGATCTCGACCGGCTCGCGAAGCTCGCGCGGGTCTACGGCTCGGCCGAGGACGCGCTGACCGACGAGATGGTGGGCCGGCTCGCCGAGACGATCGGCGAGGGCATGAGCCTGCTCGACCAGGTCAACCGGTCGGGGCTCGAGAAGGCGATTCCCGCGCTCGCACGCATGGCGAACAGCGGCGACCTCGACCGGCTCTCGAGCCTCGCGCGCGTGTACGCCTCGGCGGAGGACGCGCTCACCGACGAAATGGTCGCGCGCATCGCAGAGACGCTGGCCGAGGGCATGTCGCTTCTTGACCGGTTGAGCCGCGGCGGGGCGGGGCGGCTGGTGGAGATGCTCGCGCAGATGGAGGCCTCCGGCAGCCTGAAGCGCATGGCCGATGCGATGCCGCGGCTGATCCAGCGCATGGACATGCTCGAGGGGATGCTCGTCGCGTGCGACACCGCGGCCGCGGAATCGGCCAGAGCGCCGCGTGCGGCGGGCGGAGTCGGCGGCCTCTGGAGCATGATGCGCGATCCGGATAACCAGGACGCGCTGCGCTACCTCATCAACCTCGGCAAGGCGATGCGCGGCACCTCGGCGCAGTCGAAAGTGTAACGGCGCGCAGGTTTCCGCTTCGAGATCAGGCGGCTGGCGATGTCCTCGCTGGCCGTCGTCGTTTCCAGGGGGTCCCGAACCTCGCTCGGCCTCGTCATTGGAACGGCGAAGCGGCTTCGACACCAACCTCGCGAGGAGTATTCTTGCCTGCCGCCGGGGCTAGCGACCGGTGGAGCCTGTCGGAGCCAATTGGTCCCGTTGTTCGAACCCTGTGAGGTGACACTATGGCACTCTCAAATACCGACCAGTTTCTCAAGAACAATCAGCAATACGCAGCCAAGGAGGCCGTGCACAAGGCCACGTATCCCGGACCAAAGCCCATCCAGCCGGCGAAGCGGGTCGCGGTAGTAGCGTGCATGGACGCGCGACTGGATGTGGAAGATCTCCTGGGGTTGCAGACCGGAGACGCGCACATCATCCGCAACGCAGGCGGCGTCGTCACCGACGATGCAATCCGCTGCCTGATCATCTCCCACCATCTGCTGAACACCAACGAGATCATTTTGATCCATCACACACGGTGCGGGATGCTTGCGTTCACCGACGACCTCCTCAAGGCAGGATTGGAGGGCGACGCCGCGGCGTCGCAGCTCCTGAGCAAGGCCACTGGACGGAGCTTCGTGAGCTGCCAGAAGCATTCGGCGACGCCGTCTGCGTTCCACGCGTTCCGCGGCCAGATCGAGCCTCTCGACGCGCCGCGAGACACCAAGAGCATTGAGCGCCTGGCCTGGGATGTGCGACGGTCGATGTCTGCAGTCTTGAATCATCCCTGGATCCCGACGAGCGGTCCGGATGCGATGACGGTCCGGGGCTTTGTTTACGATGTCGACACGGGCCGCCTGGAAGAGGTGAGTTACCCCGGCCCGATGGGCTCAATCGGCTGAGTTGCCGCACAAGCAGAGGAGACGATCGAACCGCATCTGGTCATGCGGATTCTTTCGCCGCTTGCGGGGCCGCCGGCCGCTACTTCTCCAGCACGTAAGTTCCGGGCGCGTCGGCGAGCGCAGCGTACCCGCTGCCCGGCGCGCCGCACCGTGGCGGCGGGACCGGCTCGCCGGACCTGCTCGCGAGCCAGGCGTGCCATTCCGGCCACCAGGAGCCGTCCTTCTGCGCGGCCTGCGCGAGGTAGGCGTCCGGATCGACGTACTTGCCGTCGCCGCGCCGGGTCATGACGCGGTAGCCGCGGTTCCGCCCGCCGGGTTCGCTCACGATCCCGGTGTTGTGACCGCCGCCGGCGAGGACGAAGGTGATCTCGCTCTCGGTGAGGAGATGCAGCTTGTAGACTGAACGCCACGGCGCGACGTGGTCGTTCGCGGTTCCCACGCAGAAGACGGGCACGCGGATGTCGGTGAGCGCGATCGTCTTGCCGCCGACCCGGTAGCGGCCCTCTGCGAGATCGTCCTGCAGATAGAGCCGCCGCAGATACTCAGAGTGCATCCGGTAGGGCATGCGCGTCGCGTCCGCGTTCCACGCCATCAGGTCGGACATCGGCCGGCGCTCGCCCATCAGGTACTCCCGCACCAGGCGCGACCAGAAGAGGTCGTTCGAGCGCAGCAGCTCGAACGCGCCCGCCATCTGGCCGGCGCTGAGGTAGCCGCGGTCGAACATGATCTCCTCGAGGAAGGTCACCTCGGACTCGTCGATGAAGAGTCCGAGCTCGCCCGGCTCGGAGAACTCGGTCTGGGAGGCGAGGAGCGACAGCGACGCGAGCCGGTCGTCCTCGTCGCGCGCCATCGCGGCCGCCCCGATGCACGCGAGCGTCCCGCCGAGGCAGTAGCCGACCGCGTGAATCTTCTGCTCCGGCACCACGCCCGAGACGGCGTCCAGCGCATCCATCATCCCCATCCGCAGGTAGTCCTCCATCCCGCGGTCGCGCTCGGCCGGTCCCGGGTTTTTCCAGGAGATGCAGAACACGGTGTGCCCGGCATCCACCAGATACCGGATGAGCGAGTTGTGCGGGCTGAGATCGAGGATGTAGTACTTCATGATCCACGCCGGGACGATGAGGATCGGCTCCGGATGCACCTTCTCGGTCGCCGGCGAGTACTGGATGAGCTCCATCAGGCGGTTGCGGAACACCACCTTGCCGGGGGTCACGGCCACGGTCTTCCCGGGCCGGAACGCTTCCGCGCCGGCCGGTGGCCGGCCGGCCTGCATCCGCTCCCAGTCTGCGACCCAGTTCAGCCAGCCCTGGTAGAGGTTGAGCCCGCCGGTCTCGATCGTCCGGCGCAGCACCTCGGGGTTGGTGAACGGGAAGTTGCTCGGGGAGACGATGTCGAGGAGCTGCCGCGCCACGAACGTCACGATCTCCTCGTTGTGGCGGGACACGCCGCGCACTTCGGTCGTCGCGTTGTACCACCACTGCTGCGTGAGCAGGAACGACTGGTAGATCGCGTTGAACGGCCAGAGCTGCCAGTCCGGGTGGTTGAAGCGACGGTCCTGCTCGAGCGGCTCGATGCAGGGCTCGGCGCGTCCCGAGGCCGCGGCCGGGAGGTACGAGCCGAACCGGTGCGCCTTGCGCAGCGCCTTCTGCACGAGGTGCGCCTGCTTGGCGGGCGACAGCATGAGATGCGACAGCCAGTCGGTGTACGCCAGCTGCAGCGACGTCGGCGAAACCGCCCGCGTCGCCCGTCCGAGCATCGCGTGCAGCGCGCGGTCGAAGCCCTCGAACGGGACCGTTCCGGTGTCGGGGTCGGCGACCGGCGGCAGGTCAGGCGCCACGGCGTTCGACCCCGTGGAGCTCGCGGCGGATCCGCTCGTCGCAGCGCGGGTGCTCGAGGACGAAGTTGCGGAGGACGAGCTTGAGCGCGAGCGCATGCACCCGGTCGCCGCGCGCGGCGGCGGCGTCGATGTCGTCGCAGATCATCGCTTTGATGCAGCGCTCGCCGTCGGGCGTGTGCACGAGGTAGTTGCCGAGCTCCGTGGCCGCGATCTCCGGTATGTGCTCGTGCTCCGCGATCGCGAGCACCTCGTCCTCGCTCAGGTCGCACAGGGCAAGACAGTCCTCCAGTCGCAGCATGACGCGCCTCGTGTTTGCCGGGTCCGGGGGTATTCAACCGCGGCCGGGGCCGGGGCCATCTGATCCAGCGCAAGTGCAGGCGGATCTCCGACCGGCGCGTCCCCGGGACGACCGGGGTCCGCCCGCAGGCGTCCAGCCCTCACCCGGCGAGGCGGGCGGCCTCTTCCTTGAGCTGGCGGCGCAGCACCTTGCCGATCGGCGTCTTGGGGAGTTCGTCGCGGAACTCGATCCGCTTCGGCCGTTTATAGCCGGTGAGGTGCTTGGCGCAGTGCTCGCGCAGCGCCTCGGCGGTGAGCCCGGGGTCCCGCCTCACGACGAAGAGCGCGATCGCCTCGCCGGTGCGCGCGTCGGGCATGCCCACCGCGCCGGCATCCCTCACGCCCGGATGGCGCATCACCACGTCCTCGATCTCGGTCGGCCAGGCCTTCATGCCCGAGACCACGATCACGTCCTTGCTGCGGTCGGTGAACTCGACGTAACCGCGCGCGTCCATGCGGCCCATGTCGCCAGTGCGGAACCAACCGTCGGGGGTGAACGCCTTCGCGGTCTCCTGCGGAGCGTTCCAGTACCCGCGCATCACTTGCGGCCCGCGCACGCCGATCTCGCCGATCTCGCCGAGCGGCACCTCCTGCCCGGCCTCGTCGAGGATCGCCACCTCGGTCGAGGGGACGGGCAGACCGAGCTTGCCGGTGTACTCCGCGACGTCGAGCCGGTTTCCGCAGACGAGCGGGGAGGTCTCGGTGAGACCATAGCCTTCGACGAGCGGCACCGCCATCACGCGCTGCCAGCGTTCGGCCACGGCGCGCTGCACCGCCATGCCGCCCGCGACGGCGAGCTTGAGCGCGCCCCGGTTCGCCGTGCGCACCGCGTCGAAGCCCGGCGCGTCGAGCAGCGCCCTGTACAGCGTGTTCACGCCGGTGATGACGGTGAAGCGGGTGCGCTTGAGCTCCGCGACGAACCGCGACATCTCGCGCGGATTCGTGATGAGCACGTTCTTCCCGCCCAGCTTGACGAAGACGAACAGGTTCGCAGTGAGGGCGAACACATGGTAGAGCGGCAGGGCGGTGATCACCGTTTCTTCGCCCTCGATCACGGTGCCCCTGATCCACGCCGCGATTTGCTCGACATTCGCTACCAGGTTGCCGTGAGTGAGGATCGCGCCCTTGGCCCGTCCCGTGGTGCCGCCCGTGTACTGCAGGAAGGCGATGTCGTCGGGGCCCAGGTCGACGTTGTCGAGCGTCGTCCCTGCGCCGGCGGCAAGGGCGTCCGGCAGGGAAATGGCGCCGGGAATGCGCCACTCCGGGACCATTCTCCGCACGCGCTTCACGAGGAAGTTCACCAGCAGTCGCTTGACCGCCGGGAACAGGTCCCCGACCTGGGTGGTCACGACGTGACGGACCTGGGTCTTGGGCAGCGCCTGCTCGAGCGTGTGCGCGAAGTTCTCGAGCACGACAACCGCGGTCGCGCCGGAATCCGCGAGCTGGTGCGCGAGCTCGGTCGCCGTGTACAGCGGGTTGACGTTCACGACGGTCATCCCGGCGCGCAGCGCCCCGAACAGCGCGACCGGGCTCTGCAGCAGGTTCGGGAGCATGATCGCGACCCGGTCTCCCCGCGACAGCCCGGCGACCTTCTGCAGATAGGCGCCGAAATCGCGGGAGAGCCGGTCGACCTCGCCGAAGGTCAGGCCCACGCCCATGTTCGCGAACGCCGGCTGGTCGCGGAAGCGCGCGCAGCTCCGCTCGAACATGTCCTTGAGCGAAGCGAAGGCGTGCACGTCGACCTCGGGCGGGACGCCCTCGGGGTACGAGTCGAGCCAGATCTTCCGGGTCGTGGTGCGGGTCTGCATGGCTAGCCAGTAAATCTTGGATGTGGTTGTACCCTCGAACGGCGCGGCGTCCTTTGCGCTCGATCAACGGAGGCGTTCGGTCCGCCCGTACCATGGAGGCCCGGAAGGTGGCTAGGATTGCCGGTCCATGCCGGTGCACAACGCCGATATCGCGGGGGTGTTCGACGAGATCGCCGATCTCCTCGAGATCCAGGAGGCGAACCCGTTTCGCGTGCGCGCCTATCGCAACGCGGCGCGGACGGTCGAGAACCTGACCCTCGACCTTGCTGCGGCGATCGGCGGCGGCAAGCCGGTGCCCAAGCTCCCCGGGATCGGGGAGGATCTGGCGGCCAAGATCGGGGAGATCGCCGCGACGGGGACCTGCAAGCTGCTCGAGCGCCTGCGGAAGGAGCTGCCGGCCGGCGTGACCGAGCTCCTGCGCGTGCCCGGACTCGGGCCGAAGCGCGTCAAGGCGCTCTATCGCGATCTCGAGGTCAAGACGCTGCCGCAGCTGCTCCGGGCGGCCGAGCAGGGCCGCATCCGCGAGCTGCAGGGGTTCGGGCCGGCGCGCGAGACGCAGATCGCCGATGCGGTGAAGCGGCAGCTGTCGAAGGCGCGGCGCTTCAAGCTCGCCGTCGCCACGCAGTACGCGCGGCCTTTCGCCGACTACCTGCGCGCCGTGCGCGGCGTCGACCGGGTCGAGGTCGCCGGCAGCTACCGGCGGATGCGCGACACCGTCGGCGACCTGGACATCCTCGTGACGGCGAAAGCGGCGGACGCGGTGATGACCCGGTTCGCCGCCTATCCGGAGGTGGCGGAAACGCTGGCGAAGGGCGAGACCCGGGCGAGCGTCCTGCTGCGGTCCGGTCTCCAGGTCGACCTGCGCGTGGTCGACCCCGGAAGCTTCGGCGCCGCGCTCCACTACTTCACCGGGTCCAAGGCGCACAACGTGGCGGTGCGCCGCATGGCCCAGCGCAAGGGCCTGAAGATCAGCGAGTACGGCGTGTTCCGCGGGAACCGGCGCATCGCGGGCGAGACGGAGGAGTCCGTCTACGCCGCCGTGGGATTGCCGTGGATCGCGCCGGAGCTGCGCGAGGACCGCGGCGAGTTGGAGGCGGCGGCGCGCGGGGAGCTGCCCGAGCTCGTGGAGTTGGGCGACCTCAAGGGCGACCTCCATGTGCACACCAAGGCGAGCGACGGTCACGACACGGTGCGCGACATGGCCCTCGCTGCAAAGGCACACGGGTTCGCCTATCTCGCGATCACCGACCACTCCCAGCAGCAGCGCGTCGCGCACGGGCTCGACGCGGCCCGGCTCGCCAAGCAGATCGGCGAGATCGACCGACTGAACGGCGAGCTCGGCGGGATCGCCCTGCTCAAGGGTGCGGAGGTCGATATCCTCGACGACGGCGCGCTCGATCTTCCCGATTCGATTCTCGCCAAGCTCGACGTCGTCGTCGCCGCGGTCCACAGCCGGTTCGATCTGCCGCGGGCGCGGCAGACGGCGCGCATCCTCAAGGCGCTCGAGCACCCGCTCGTGAACGTGCTCGCGCATCCGACGGGGCGCCTCATCGAGGAGCGCGAGCCGTACGACGTCGACATGGCGAAGATCGTCCGGCGCGCGCGCGAGCGCGGCGTGCTGCTCGAGGTCAATGCGCAGCCTTCCCGGCTCGACCTCAACGACGTCCACTGCCGCATGGCGAAGGACGAAGGCGCGCTGGTGTGCGTCGCGAGCGACGGGCATTCGGTGCACGACCTCGACGACCTGCGCTTCGGGATCGGCCAGGCCCGGCGCGGCTGGCTGGAAGCCCGCGACGTGGCGAACACGCGGCCGCTCAAGGAACTGCGCGCGCTGCTCGAGCGACGCCGAAAGCGGTGAGCGCGCCGGGATCGCCTGCGTCAGGGAGCGGACTGCCTAGCCCTTGATGCAGACAAGCGGCTCGACGCGCGCCACCTTGCGCGCGAGGCCGGCGGCGTCCGCGGCGTCGACGACCGCCGCGACGTCCTTGTAGGCGCCCGGCGCCTCCTCCGCCACGCCGCGCCCGGAAGGGCTGCGGATCAGGATGCCCCGCCCGGCGAGCTCGTCGATCACCTGGCGGCCCTGCCACGTGCGAAGCGCCTGGTGGCGGCTCATCGCGCGGCCGGCGCCGTGACAGGCCGAGCTGAACGCCAACGCCTCCGACTCCTTCGTCCCCGCGAGCACGTACGAGCCGGTGCCCATCGAGCCGCCGATCAGCACCGGCTGGCCCACCTCGCGGAACGGCTCGGGCAGGTCGGGATGGCCCGGTCCGAAGGCGCGCGTCGCGCCCTTGCGGTGGACGTACAGCTTGCGGACGCCGCCGTCCGCGCGATGCTCCTCGACCTTGCAGGTGTTGTGCGAGACGTCGTAGAGCAGCGGCAGGCGCGCCCGTGGCAGGACCTCGCGGAACACCTGGCGCACGAGGTGCGTGAGGATCTGGCGGTTGGCGAGCGCGCAGTTGATCGCCGCGCGCATCGCGCCGAGATACTCCTCGCCGACGTCGGAGTTGATCGGCGCGCAGGCGAGCTCGCGGTCGGGCAGGACGATCCCGTAGCTCGCCGCCGCGATCGCCATCCGCTTCAGGAAGTCGGTGCCGATCTGGTGGCCGAGCCCGCGCGAGCCGCAGTGGATCATGACGACGATGTCGCCCTCCGCGATCCCGAAGGCCGCGGCGATCTTCGCGTCGTAGACGGCGGTGACCTCCTGCACCTCGAGGTAATGGTTGCCGCTGCCGAGCGTCCCCATCTCGTCGCGCTGGCGCTTCTTCGCCTGCGGCGACACGTTCCCCGGCTTCGCGTGCTTCATCTGTCCGCGCTCCTCGATGCGCTCGAGGTCGGCCGGCTCGCCCCAGCCGCGCTCGACGGCCCATTGCGCGCCGCCGGTAAGCATGGCGTCCATCTCCTCGGCGCCGAGGCGGATCGTGCCGGTGCTGCCCACGCCCGCCGGGATCCGGTAGTAGAGCATGTCGGCGAGGGGCTTCTGCACCGCGAGGATGTCCGCGCGCGCGAGGCCGGTGTGCAGGCAGCGTACGCCGCAGGAGATGTCGAAGCCGACGCCGCCGGCCGACACGACGCCGCCCTCGTCGGGATCGAACGCCGCGACGCCGCCGATGGGGAAGCCGTATCCCCAGTGCGCATCGGGCATGGCGTAGGACGCCTTGACGATGCCCGGCAGCGTCGCGACGTTGACCGCCTGCTCGTACACCTTGTCGTCCATGGCGCGGATCAGCGCCTCGCTCGCGTAGATCACCGCGGGCACGCGCATCGCGCCGTGCGGGGCGATCTCCCATTCGTAGTCGGAGTGCCGGACGAAGCGGTTGAGGTCCATGGCCTAGACGTCCACCACGGTTTGCGCGACCCAGCCGCCGCCCTCGCGCGCGACGCGCAGCGCGGTGTAGGTCGCACCCTTGATCTCGACCGCCGGCGCATGACGCGCCGTGTCCACCGGCTCGCCCCACGCCTGCCCGACGAGGACCGGTCCGTCGAACCGGACTGCAAAGCGACCGAAGAGCAGCTTCCGGGTGGCCATCTCGTAGATCAGGCTGTTGAGCCATTCCGCGAGCAGCAGCTCGTCGTCGGGCGCTTCGCATCGCACCGTGACCGCCTCGCGCGGTGCGACGCCGGCGGGATCGGTGATGACCGCCGCCAGCGCGAGCGCGGCCTGCTCGAAGCTTTCCGCCTTGGTCGACCCGAAGCCGCGCACGCCCACGTCGGCGCCGTGCGGGAAGTGCTCCCAGCGGGCCGTCATTGCTCGTAGCCAGGGTCGTGGTGCGCCGCCCATTCCTTCGCCTTCGCGATCGCGATGCGGATTGCCTTGCCCTCGTCGTAGCCCTCTTCGAGGAGCGCGTTCGCGATCTCGATCGCCTTGCGGCGTACTCGTGCCGGGAGGTGGCTCATCGACGCTGGATAACGGTCTTCGTCCCAGGGCATGACCGCATCATTTCGCGCTTGTAAGCATCGCCTCGAGTTGATCCCGGTCAACTGCCGCGACGAGGGCAGGCATATAGTTTTTTCTCGCGATGAAATCGCACAGATAGGAGACCGAACATGGCCAACATTACCCGTTTCGATCCGTTCAGCGACGCCTTCGAGGACGTGTTCCGACGCATGTGGCGGCCGGTACGCTGGGAGGGCGAGCCAGCGGCGCCGGAGATCAAGGTCGACGTCGAGGAGAACGACAGGTCCTACGTCGTGAAGGCCGAGATCCCGGGCGTGAGGAAGGAAGACATCGACGTGCAGATCGACGCCAACGTCGTCACGATCTCCGCCGAGTCGAAGCGCGAGAAGAAGGTCGAGGAGAAGGGCAAGGTCATCCGGAGCGAGCGGTACTACGGCTCGATGCTCCGCAGCTTCTCGCTCGGCACCGACGTCGACCAGGCCGAGGCGACCGCGAAGTACGCCGACGGAGTTCTCGAGCTCACCCTGCCGAAAAAGGCCACGTCGGCGGCGAAGAAGCTTACGGTGAAGTGACGGTCGGATTCCCCGCGCCGGCAGCTGCCGGCGCGGTGCTGTTAGCGAGCGTCGGCGGGCGTCTGTTAGCGCGCCGCGAGCGCCGCGGCAAGATAATCAAGGCAGTCGTCGAGGGTGTCGATCTTGCCGTAGTCCGCTTCTGGGATATCGACGCCGAGCTCGTCGTGGATGGCGACGACGAGGTTCAGCACGTCCATCGAGTCCGCCGCGAGCACCTGCCTGAGGCTCGCGTCGGGCTTGGTCGGCCTTCGGATCGAAATCGGGAACGAAGCGACGCAGGATCGCGGTCAGCTTCGCGCGGATCTGCGCTCGGGTTGCGCGCCCGTCGGGCTTCGGCGGGCGGGGTTCTGCCCGGGCCGCCGCGGAACTCGACGCGGGGCGCCGGCCGGCGGTGATCGACCGCGGGACGGCACCTCTCCTGGCACCTCGACTGCGCTTCGTCCGCGGCCCGGTCTTGGTCATGGGCCGCAATCGTACCGGCCCGAGCGGGCCGGCGCTTGCTTGATACGAGTCAACACGGCCCTGTAGCGCCGGCGTAGCGTGGACGGGCGTCGGTCATTTCCGGAGGTTGCCATGGCGACATTCGTGATGCTCACCCGCGTGGACCCAGAGGTGCTGCGCGGCCCGCACTCGCTCGAGGCGCTCGAGAAGAGCGCGGCTGAGGCCATCGCCGAGCAATGTCCGCACGTTAAGTGGCTCTCGAGCTACGCCGTCCTCGGCCCGTACGACTACGTCGACGTGTTCGAAGCGCCGGACAACGAGACCGCCGCCAAGGTCTCGACCCTGATTCGCACGCATGGACGTGCGCACTCCGAGATCTGGGCGGCGACCGAGTGGCGGAAGTTCAAGGCGATGATCCACGCGATGCCCGCCTGATGCCGGGACGCATTCACGCCGCGGCGCGGGACTATGCTGCGCGGGGCTGGTCGGTCATCCCGGTCGAGCCCCGCGGCAAGCGGCCGTTCGTGGCGTGGCTCGAATTCCAGGAGCGTACTGCAGGGGCCGACGAGATCAACGCCTGGTTCCGGCGCTGGCCGGACGCGAACGTCGGCATCGTCACCGGGCGCAGGTCCGGGCTCGTAGTCGTGGACGTCGATCCGCGGCATGGCGGCCTCGAAAGCGTCGCCGGGCTCGAGGTCGAGCACGGTGCGCTACCGCTCACGATCGAGGCGGCGACGGGTGGGGGCGGCCGGCATCTGTACTTCGCGCATCCGGGGCCGACGGTACCCAACCGCGTCGGCGCGGCTCCCGGGATCGACCTTCGGGGCGACGGAGGATGCGTCGTCGCCTCGCCGTCGATCCATCCGAGCGGCCGCCGTTACGCGTGGGCGCCGGGACGCGAGCCGGACGCGGCGCCGATTGCGCCGTTGCCGCCGTGGCTGCACGAGAGTCCGCCCGCCGAACGCCGTACCGGCCATCCGATCGAGCACTGGCGGCGGCTCGCGCGCGAAGGCGTGCCCGAAGGCGAGCGCAACGGCACCCTCGCGTCGCTGACGGGCCACCTCCTCTGGCACGGGGTCGATCCGGAGGTTGCAGTCGAACTGCTCCTCGCCTGGAATCGGACGCGCTGCCGCCCGCCGCTTCCCGATCGGGAGGTCGCGAGCGTGGTGGAGAGCATCGCGCGGCTGCACGCGCGCAGCCTCGAGCGCGGGGACGCGGCCCGCTGAGAGCGGAGCGGCGCCGCGATCAGTGTGCCGGGCCGGGCGGCAGAAACCAGAGCAGGAGCAGGGCTGCGACGAGACAAGCCGTGCCGGCGACGATCAAGCGGTGTCCGGGCCGCTTCCGCAGCACCAACCGGAGCACGAGCAGGTCGAGGGCGAGGATGACGACGCCGAGTCCGAGCAGCACATTCGCGAGTCCGTTCACGTCCGCGTCTCCGGCGGCGACCGCGGTCAGCGACGTCTGCGAGCGCTGCGCGGTCGCGCGGGCCTGCGCGTCGGCGCGCGCTTTGCCGGGGTTGGCCCGATGGCGGCCAGCAAATCCTCGTCGTCCTCGAGCGCGGTGCCCGTGGCCTCGCGGCCCCACATGTGCAGCTCGCAGAACTGGAGAACGGGGTTGCGCGCCGCGCGCAGTTTCGCGGCGAGCTCGGGCGAGACGAGCCACCACTCGTGCACCTCGGCTTCGCTCGTCGGCATCTCGGGCCGCGGGATGAGCTCGCTCGCTGCCAGACGGCTCACCGCCTGGCCGCAGCGGCCGAAGACGTTTTCCCTGACGTACTGCCTGATGGAGCTCATCTCTCCTGGCCTCCGGGTCGGGTCGATGTTCAGCGGCGCTCGGCCGGATCACTCCGGCACGTAGTCGAGCGGCCAGCGCTTCGAGAGGAACACCAGGGGGTGCATATCCGCCCCGGGCGAGGTGTAGGTCCAGACCGGCGCGCCGGTTGCGAGCTTGCCGAGCTTGCCGGGCCGGACGTTGACCGCGAGGACAGGGAGCTCCCGGGCGCGCAGCGCCGCCGCCTCGTGCGCGGGATCCTCGTCGAAGAAGAGCCACTCGCGGACGAACGCATCCTGCAGGCGCTCGAGCTCGTGGCAAAGCACCTCGGGGACGGGCACCGGGCGATCGACCTTCTTTTCACCGGCGGTCGACGCGGCGACCCACGGCCCGTACACGTCGTCCTCGACCGAGCGGTAGCAGACCGCCTCGCGCGTCGAGTAGTAGTGTTCGAGCATGAAGAAGCTCGCCGGGTGCTCGTGGGCCCGGGCACCGGTGAACCAGCCGTAGACGCTGTCGTCTTGCGCGAACCAGAAGGCGGCGCAGAGGACGCCGGCGCCACGATGCGCGTACGCAACATGCACGTGGGGTTCGATCATGCCGGTCCCGCCCGGGCGATGGGCGCCCTCAGCATCAGTGCTCCTCGGTGCGTGTTGGGCCTTCCTCCGCGGGGAGCCCAGTGTCGGGATCGGTCCACTCCGAGATCCCGATCTCGGCCTCCGCTTCTTCGACCGTCTCGCCGGGCTCATAGGAAGACGACTCGTCGCTGTACTGCATGTCCTGCACCGCCTCGAGCAGCGTCGCGAACGGTCCGTAGTCCTTCGCACCGTCCTTCTGCTGCCAGTAGAAACCGTCCGGGCGCTCGATGACCCGCGTCCGGTCGTAGTCGGGGGTCGTCTCGGGGATGGGCTGGGTCATTTCCTGGTCTCGTCGAAAGCGGATACGAGCCACAATAGGCTAGACGGCTGCCCGTCATTTGATTGACGTCAAGGGATGCAATCCTCCCCGACCCCGAAAACGGTGACCGCGACGCTCTTTGTCTGCGGGGACGTCATGACCGGCCGCGGTATCGACCAGATCCTCCTCCATCCAAGCGAGCCGCACCTCTACGAACCCTACGTGCGGTCCGCCCTCGGCTACGTCGAGATCGCCGAGCAGGCGACCGGGAGGATCGAGCGGCCGGCCGACTTCGCCTACATCTGGGGCGACGCGCTCGCCGAGCTCGAGCGCGTGCGGCCCGACGCGCGGATCATCAACCTCGAGACCGCGGTGACCACCGCCGAGGACGCCTGGCCCGAGAAAGGCATCAACTACCGGATGAATCCGGCGAACGTCGGCTGCCTGTCGGCAGCGAAGATCGATTGCTGCGTGCTCGCGAACAATCACGTTCTCGACTGGGGCTATCGCGGGTTGGCGGAGACGCTCGACACGCTGCGCGGCGCAGGGCTTCGCACCGCCGGTGCCGGCCGCAACGCAGCCGAAGCCGCGGCGCCGGCCGCGATCGAGCTGCCGGGCCGGGGCAGGGTGATCGTGTTCGGGGTCGCGCTGGAGACCTCCGGCGTGCCGCCGAGTTGGGCTGGAGGCGGGAACCGCGCGGGCGTGAACTTCCTGAGCGATCTCTCCGGGCGGACGGTGCAGCGGATCGCCGCCGAGGTCGGTGCGGCCAAGCGGGCCGGCGACATCGTCGTGCTGTCGATCCACTGGGGAGGAAACTGGGGTTATGAGGTCCGGTCCGCCGAGCGCGGCTTCGCGCACGCGCTCGTCGAAGCCGGAGTGGATGTGGTGCACGGCCACTCGTCGCATCATCCGAAGGGGATCGAGGTGTACCGCGACCGGCTCATCCTCTACGGCTGCGGCGATTTCCTGAACGACTACGAGGGCATCCGCGGACACGAGTCGTTCCGTCCCGACCTGGCGCTCATGTATTTCCCGGTCGTCGACGCCGGCACCGGGCGGCTCGTCCGGCTCACGCTGACGCCGATGCAGATCCGGCACTTTCGCGCCAACCGCGCGCAGCGCGAGGATGCGCGCTGGCTCGCGGAGCTGCTGAGCCGTGAAGGCCGTGCGCTCGCAACGCGGGTAGACTTGCAGCCTGACGGGACGCTCGCGCTGCGGTGGGGCGGGGATTGCGGCGCGCCGCCTTGAGGTTTCGCAACGATGGCCGGATGGGCGAAGCTATCGTGGGGCCGCCCACTGACTGCACCGACACCTGCGGGGGACGGGGATGCTGAAGATCCTTCTGGCCGTTGACGGCTCCGAGAGCGCGGCGCGTGCCGCGCGCAAGCTGATCGAGACCGCCGGGTGGTACAAGGAACCCCCTACGGTCGAGCTGGTCGCGGTGCACCTGCCGGTGCCGCTGGTCGGGTTCTCGGACGTCGTCGTGAGCCGGCAGATGGTCGAGCGCTACTACCAGGAGGAGGGCGAGAAGATGCTCGCCACCGCCCGGCAGCTGCTCGACGCGGCAGGGATCAAGTACGTCCCGCACATCCTGATCGGTCAGATTGCGCAGACGATCGTGGAGCACGCGCGCACTTCCGGCTGCCACATGATCTACATGGGAACCCGCGGGATGACCGCGGTCTCGAACGTCGTCATGGGATCGACCGCGACCAAGGTGCTGCACCTCGCGGCCGTTCCCGTCGTCCTGGTCCACTGACAACAGCTTGCCGGCGGGCGCCGGCCTTTTCGGAGAGAGGAGGCGAGAAGTGTTCAAGCATGTTCTGCTGCCGACCGACGGATCCGCCGTGGCGCGCAAGGCCCTCAAGGCCGGAATCAAGCTCGCGCAGGAGCTCGGCGCGAGAGTCACCGCGTATTACGCGATCGACGCCACTCCGCCGTACAGCTACTCCGAGGGGTACCTGCTAGGCAACACGCTGCGGAAAGAGTTCGACAAACGGGCGCGCGAGCAGGGCGAAACGTATCTCGCGGAGGTGGTGAAGGCGGCCAGGGCCGCGGGCGTTCCGTGCAAGACGCTGATCACGAAACCGGCCACGGCGCATCAGGGGATCGTCGCCGCGGCGAAGAGCCAACGCTGCGACGTGATCTTCATGGCCTCGCACGGCCGCGGCGACTTCGCGACCCTGCTGCTCGGCAGCGTCACGCAGAAGGTGCTCGCGCACACAAGGTTGCCGGTGCTCGTCTATCGCTGACGCTAACGCGGCGCGTCCGCGAGGCGGAGCAGCGTGCCCGCGAGCAGCGGCGCGACCGACACAACCTCCAGGTGCGGATCCGGCCGCACCGGCATGCTGTCGGTCGTGACGATCCTGAAGACGGACGCGGCGCGAATGCGTTCCAGCGCACCCGGCGCCATGACGGCGTGGACGAAAAGCGCGTTCACCTCTCTCGCCCCGGCGGCGAGCAGCGCGTGCGCCGCGCCGGCGATCGTCCCGCCGGTGCTCGCCATGTCGTCCACGATCAGGCAGGAGCGGCTGCGGACATCGCCCAGGACGCCGAGCGCCACCGCGACATCCGGCCCCGGGCGGGTCTTCGCGACGACGGCCAGCGGCGCGGCGAGCGCGACGGCATAGCGCTGCGCGCGCTTGAGCCCGCCGGCGTCCGGAGAGACGATCGTCAGATCCGGCAGGGCCCAGCCATGGATGGCCGGAAGCATCAGCTCGTCGGCTTCCAGGTGCACGAGCGGCATGTCGAAGGCGCTCTCGAGTGCCGGCGAATGCAGTTCGAGCGCCACGAGCCGGTCGATGCCCGCGTCGGCCAGAAGGCGCGAGGCGAGACGCGCTGAACGCGGCTCGCCAGCGGTCCTGCGCACGTCCTGGCGTGCGTAGCCGAAGTAGGGCACGACCGCGGTGATTCGCGCCGCGCCGGCGGCGCGCGCGGCGTCGGCGAGGAGGGCGAGGGTCATCAGCCGCTCGTTCGTCGGCGCCGAGGTCGGCTGCACGATGTAGAGGTCCGCGCCGGCGACGTCGGCTTCGATGCGGATGCGGGTCTCGCCGTCGGCGAAGGCGGCGATCGACGCCGGGACGCGTGTAACCTGGCACAGCAAGGCTACGGCATCCGCGAGATCCGGATGCGCATCGCCCGCCAGGAGCGCGATCCCGGTCCGGGCGACGCGGGCCGGCTTTCCCGTGCGGCTGGCATTACCGACCATTGCGGTCTGCTCCTCGGATGCTGGATCATATGCTCGTCCAGGTGGGCGAGGTCTCGTTGACCTCCCTCAACGGAAGACGCTGCTTGGCCCGGCTTGCGCTGCATCAAACACGCGCGCGTGACATGGCTCTAGCCTGAGTACGGTAGATTTGGATAGCGTTAGGGAGAAACGGCATCATGGCGAACTCGGAGCAGCGACGCGGAACGGAGCCCGTGAACCTCGACGACGTACAGCGGCTCGTCGACGCCCTTGAGCGCGATCTCGCGAGGGTGCGGGCCGGCACCGCCGGCGTCGAGTCGCTGCGCGAGGAGGTCGAGGCCCTCCGCGGCGCACTGAGCGCGGCGGAACCGCGAGAGGAGCACGTGCGCGAGCGCCTGCACGGTGTCAGGTCCACGCTCGAGGACGTCGGCGAAACGCTCTACGAAGACGCCTTCAAGCTCGGCGACTACCTGGCGCGGATCGGGCGGATGCTCGGGCTGTAGCCGCGGTCGGGCAGAAACGGGCGTGTGCCCACTGCCCGCCTTCACGCGCGCACCTCGATCCGATTGATCACGTTGTCGACCGCAAAGAGCGACCAGGCGTCGAGCTCGGCCTGCCGCCGCTCCTCAGCGGTGCGAAGGTAGCCCTCGAGCGTCACTACGTAGTTGCGGCAGCTCGCCGTGACCTGGTCGGCCTGCACGAGTGGGTCCATCTCGAGCACGAGACGCAGGGCGTCGACCACCTCGTCGTCGCTGTCCTCCTCGGGCGGGGCGACGTCGAGCGAGTTGACGACGTCCCGGCAGCCGGGCGTCCACCACGCGAGCACGCCCGCGATGCGCTTGTGCGAGTGGCTGATCACCGCCCCCTCGAACGTGACCACGCCGTCCTCGATCGCGACCTCGATCTCGCCGCCCGGCTTGCCGGGCACGTCCCGCAGCGTTTCGACGCTGCCCTTCGTGCGGACCCGGATCGCGCAGTTCCGGAATTCGGGCTCCCGCAGCAGGAAGCCGCACAGCGAGTCGCGAATCGCGCCGTCGCCTCTGCGCTCCGCCGGCGCCACCCGAAGCCGGTCCACCACCCCGCGGATCCCGTCGACCGCGCCGGCGAGCTCGAGCGCGAGTTTCTTCGCCGCGACGCTCTCGACCTCGCCCTCGAGCACGACCGCCCCCTCGGCGAGACCGATCTTTATCGGGTGGCGATGGAGGTTGATGCGCGGCTCGTGTTCGAGCGATCCGTGGACCTGCCTGACGATCGCGTCCTTGTTGGCCATTTTCGCTCTCCGTGACTTGGTCCGACGTAAAGGAAGACCACGATACCCGGGGCGCAAGGTCCGGGGGCCCGCGCCGCTCACCAGAGGGTGGTGTCGCCTTTCACGATCTCCCGCCACAGCGTACTGACCCCGCGCAGGTTGTCCTGAACGACCGCGAGCGCCTGTGACCGTACCGCTTCGAGCGCGTCGCGATCCTCGAGCCGCAGCTTCACGTCCGCGATCTGCGGCTCGTCGATCGGATCGCCGATCCGGCCGATGAGCCAGCAGTACGCTTCGATCACGGCGGGCAACTCGGTGACGAGCGCATCAGCGATCCGGTTCGCGACCAGGTTGTACAGCTTGCCGACGTGCGTGACCGGGTTCTTGCCCGCGAGCGCCTCCAGGCTCATCGGCCGATACGGCGTGATCAGGCCGTTCGACCGGTTGCCCCGGCCGACCTGTCCGTCGTCGCCACCCTCGGCCGAGAGACCGGTCACGGTGAGATAGATGCTCGATTCGCTGTCGCCGTCGGCGGCGTTGACCGCGACTTCGATCTCGCCGCCCCCCACTTCGCGCGCGGCCGCGATCGCGAGCGGCGCGATCGCAGCCTTCTTGTTCCGGTAATCGTCGAGGTCGGCGACGTGGCGACCCACCAGCGCGCACGCGACCGTGAGCGCGATCTTCTCGCCGGTCCGCACGCCCATGACCTTCACGTCCTCGCCGAGCTCCGGATGCCTCTCCTTCGTCCCTGCCGCGTTCAGCGCGTGCTCGACCGCGAGCACCACCCGCTCCAGTGAGTCGAACGGCGCGTAGCCCACTCCGAACGACGTGTCGTTCGCGAGCGGCGCGCCGCGCCGGCGCTCGTAGAGACCCGCGAGGTCGGCCGAGGTCGGACGGATCAGCGTGTGAATGCGGACGTGCCGCGCCGGATCGAGATGGCGCAGATGACGCTTCAACCAGTCCCGAGTGATCTCCAGGACCAGCTCGTCGATCGGGACGCGGACGCCGCCGACCGCCGCGGTGGCGCGGCCCGCCAGGTACAGCTCGATCGGCTGGAGCACCTCGCCGCCGCCGAACCGCGGCCGGGCGGCCCCGCCCCAGAGCAGGGCCTTGTCGACGTTGTGGTGCAGGATCGTGCCGAAGCGCTCGAGGTAGAAGCGCGAGAACCCGACGCTCAGCGCCTCGGCGAGCGCGTCGCAGATCGTGTCGGGATGACCGATGCCCTTGCGCTCGACGATCTCGATCGGGAGCGCCGCGGGCGAGGGCGAGTCGAGCGGCAGGAGTTCGATGGACATGATCCAGTCGAACAATGCATCGATCCCGAGGCCGGCCGTTTGACCTCGGTCAATCGGGCGCGCGACGGTGGATCGCGCGGGCGCCCGGCCACGGCGTGAACCCGACAAGGCCCTCGGGCAGCGATTCGTGGCCGCCGACGACGAGCGCGCCTTCCGGCCGCAGGCGAGCAGCGATGCGCCGCATGATCGCGAGCCGGACCGGCGGCGCGTAGTAGGTGAGGACGGCGTTGCGGCAGAGGACGAGGTCGAAGGGCCCCGCCGGCATCGCCTCGCGCAGGTCCTGGTACACAAACTCCACCTGCCGGAACTGGTCGCGCACGCGCCACTCGCTGTCGTCCGGCTCGTAGCCGGCGACGCGGAGCTCCTCGGGCAGCTCTTTCAAGCTGCTCGACGCATACCGGCCTGCGCGTGCGCGCACGAGAACCCGCGCGTCGAGATCCGTCGCGACGATGCGCGCATCGAGCTGCGGGAACCGCGGCTGTAGCCGGAGCGCCCAGAGGATCGCGAGCGTGTAGGGCTCCTCGCCCGAGGCGCAACCCGCACTCCAGCAATCGATGGTCGTCTTGGACTGAGCGGTCGCCGTAGCCGCGAGCGTCGGCAGGACGAGGTGCTCAAGCGCATCGAAGACCGCAGCGTCGCGATAGAAGCGCGAGATCGGGATACCGCACAGGGAGTCGAAATGTTTCCACTCCTCCGCGTCCGCGTCGAGACGTCGCCGGTACTGCTCGAGATCGGCGAGCCCGAGCCATCTCAGTCGCCGTGCGATCCGCTTGCAGACGAGGTGCCGCACCTTGCGATAGCCGGGCCAGCTGCGCCCGAGCTGCGGGAGCGCCCACTGGAGGAATGCGGTGCATTCGGTGTCTCGCATGGCGCACCCGCCGCCGTCAGCCGCCGGCCTGCTGCTGAACTCCCGCCCGTCGCCGGCCACCCCGACCTGGACGGAGTCAGTCGCCGCGTCCGCGCAGGCGGTCGTCGTCGTCGATCTGCGCGAGCAGCTCCTCGATGCGGCGGCAGCCCTCCTCGGTTGCGAGCAGCTCGCGCGGCGAGCGACCGCCGAGTTGCAGACTTGGGCGGTCGAGCCAGTGCCGCGCTTTCTCGCGGTCGCCGAAGATGCGCGTCGCGAGCTCGATCAGCTGCTCGGCGTCGTGGCGGTGCATCGCGGAGATAGTACCGTCGAATCACCTCGGAGCAGCTGCCTTGCCGCTCGTCGATGCGGCGGCAACGGGCGTTCCGTAGTGTGCCTCGCATTCGGCCTCGCGCCCGCGGACCACCCGCCGGCGTGCGAGCCGGCCGCGCGTTTCGGTGACGACCGTCCGCTGGCCCTCGACGTGCTCCCCGTCGTAAAAGTACAGCACGACCCAGTCGCGCGTACGCTCGAGCTCGTGCGCTCGCGCAGTGTTCGAAAAGAGCGCGGTGAAGTGCCAGTCGCCCCGGCTGGTGTGGAGTACCGGCAGCCAGGCCTTGCCTTCGGGGTTGAACCGCTTGGGCGCGATCGTCGGCAGCAGCCCGCGCGTCGCCTTCTCGCGGTACTCCCGGTCCACGTCGAGGAGCGTCTCGACCGGCGGCTCCCCGGCAGTCGCGGGCGCGACGACCCGTCGGCGAAATCGGGGCCGCTCGAGGATCGCGGCGAGCGCTGCCCGGATCGCCGCAGCGCGGCGCTCCCCGACCCCTGGGACGGCATCGAGCCGTCCGTCGTGCGCGGCGGCCTCGAGGCCTTCCAGCGTGTCCACCTGCAACGCGTCGTGGATCCGTTGCGCGAGCGCCGGGCCGACGCCGGGGACCGTCTGGAACAACCGGATGGGGTCGAGGCTTCCGCGCAGGCGCTCGAGCTGACTCCAGCGCCCGGTTCGCAGCATCTCGCCGATCGCTGCGGCGATTCCCGCGCCGACCCCGGCAGCTCGTCCAGTCCCGGCAGACCTTTTCGCTCGAAGAGGGCACGCAGGTCTCCCGCGTAGGCGAGGACCGCGTCGGCAGCCTTCCGGTACGCGCCGACGCGGAAGGGGTTCGCACCCTGCGCGTGCAGCAGCTCCGCCGCCTGCCGCAACGATGCGGCGACCTGCTCTCGGTCGAGGGAGGCGGCGTCGAGGCGCGCAATCATCTAGATACGATGCAGGTTGGACGCGGTACCGTGCTTGACGCGCGTCAAGCGCCGGTGCGCGCGCCGAACGACAATCTTCGGGCGCCGCTCGCGGCGCTCCTCCGTGGATGAGTCCATGCAGGACGGAACGAGGAAGGCATTGCCATGGGTAACGGACTACGCCTGGGGCGCATCGCAGGCATCGAGATCCATGCCGACTGGAGCCTGCTCGTCATCTTCGTCCTGATTGCGAGCAGCCTCGCGATGGGCCTGTTCCCGGAGTGGCATCCGGACTGGGGCCTCGGACTGATCTGGGCGACCGCCCTCGGCGCGTCCGTGGCGTTGTTCGCCTCGGTCCTCGTGCACGAGCTCTCGCACGCGCTGGTCGGCCGGGCGTGGGGTATCGCCGTCCGGCGCATCACGCTCTTCGTCTTTGGCGGAGTCGCGCAGATGGAGCAGGAGCCCCCGAACTGGCGCGCCGAGTTCTGGATGGCCATCATCGGTCCCGTCACGAGCGCCGTGCTCGGCTTTCTCTGCTTTCTCGCAGCCGGGTTCTCGATCAGTCCCGCCGCGGGCGAGTTTGAGGACCCCGCCCAGCTGTTCGCTACGCTCGGGGTCGGCGGGACGCTCCTGATGTGGCTCGGCCAGGTGAACTTCGTCCTTGCCGCTTTCAACCTGGTTCCGGCGTTTCCGCTCGACGGCGGGCGCGTGCTGCGGGCATTGATGTGGGCGATCAGCGGGGATTTCCGCCGCGCGACACGTTGGGCGTCCGGCGCGGGGCAGGCGTTCGCCTGGTTTCTCATCGCGACCGGCGTCGCGATGATCCTGGGCGCCCGGATTCCGTTCCTCGGCGGCGGGCTCGTCGGCGGGCTGTGGCTCGCGTTCATCGGCTGGTTCCTGAACAACGCCGCGGCGCTGAGCTACCGGCAGCTCCTCGTCCGCGAAGCGCTCCGCGACGTTCCGGTCGCGCGCCTGATGCTGACCCAGATCGCGACGGTCCCGCCGGACCTGCCCGTGAGCGAGCTGGTCGACCGCTATCTGCTGCGCAGCGACCAGCGGGCCTTCCCGGTCGTCGCGGACGGCCGGCTCGAAGGAATGGTGTGCCTGCACGAGGTCCGCAAGCTCGATCGCGCGGCGTGGGACAGGACCGCGGTGCGTGACATCATGATTCCGGCGGACAAGCTCGCATCCGCGGGCCCGGACGAGGGCGCCGGCGACGTCCTGTCGCGCCTCGCGGGTAGAAACCTCAACCAGCTGCCGGTGCTCGAGGACGGCCGGGTCCGCGGTCTCGTGAGGCGAGAGGACATTCTGAAGTGGCTCGCGCTCTACGCCGATCTCGGGGTCGAGGCGTGAGCCCGCGCCCTCGGCGAAGACACCTCAAGTCGCCGCGCGAGCCAACCTCTCGATCTCGTCCGATTGTTCCAGCAGTCGGTCGACCTCGGCTTCGGCTGCGAGCCAGTCCTCCAGCGCGTGCCCCTCGGCAAAATTGCGCCGCGCGTATCGGGCGTAGGCCGCTTCCCGAATCATGCGCTGGCGTTCCTCGGCGCTGACAGGACGCGCCGCGGGAGCATCCGAGCGGAGTTCAGGCTCGCGAGCGTTCGATCGCGCGGCCGATCGGTCATCTGCCTCTTGGGTAGTGGATGTCATCGCGTTCGTTGCCATGCTTGCCTCCTCCGGTTCAAGAGTCGTGCCGGACCCCTTCCGATGCAGTCAAACAGATCCCCGTTGCCAGGATTGACGCTAGTGAAGCGCAGTCAAGCCCCGACCGCAGGGCGGGGCTACGCTGCAAGGACGATCAAACGATGATGAAGGATGCCATGCCACACGCCGACGATGTTCGCGACTGGCTCGTGACCGACGCGAAGCTGATGCTTTCGGATACCGAAGAATTGCTCAAAGCCGTCGGGACCGACTCCAAGGAGAAAATCGCGAGCGTCAAGCCGCGGATCGAGGCGGGGATAGAGCGTGCAAGGGCGCGCATCGCCGAGATGGAATTCGCGCTGGAAGCGCGCGCACGGAAGCACGCGCGCGAGCTGAACGCGTATGCGAGCGATCATCCCTGGCAGACCGCGGGGGCCGCGGCCGCGCTCGGCGCCGCGCTGGGCGCGATCATAGGCGTGCTGCTCACCCGACGGTGAGTCCGCTTCAGACACGGGGAGGGATGCCCTTCAGCCGACGCCGGCGAGTGACGCGAGCGCCTTGGCCAAGCCCTCGACCACGCGCGCCATTTCCGGATAGCGGATCTTGTCGGGCGTGTCGGCGGCCTGGTGATAGTGCGAGTAGCGGTAGAACGCCGTGTCGGTGACCATCACGGCCGGATATCCGGCGCGCCAGAAAGACAGCTGATCGCTCCAGGCGACGCCGGGCACGAACGCCGGGCTCGCGAGCCGCTCCGCGGGAAAGTCGCAATTCGCCCGGAACGCGCGCACGGTTTCATCGAGCACGCGACGCGAGCGTAAGTTCGACACGAAGGCGATGAAGTTGCCGCGATCGGGGTAGAACCACTTGAGAAACGGCGGGTAAACCTGGCTGCCAGGCGCATCCGAGTAGCAGCCGAGCATCTCCAGGGAAAGCATGATCCGGATGTCGTCGCCGCGGCGCCGCGCGGCCTCGGCGTACACCTTGCTGCCCATTTCGCCGAAGTAGAAGAAGGGCGGCTCTTCGTTGACGAACGCGACCAGCTTCAAGGTCCGCTGCGGATGGAGCGGCCGGAGCGTCCGCGCAATCTCGATCAGACCGGCCACGCCACTCGCATTGTCGTCCGCGCCCGGGCTCCCGACCACGGTGTCGTAGTGCGCGCCGGCGACGACGATCTCGCTCGCGCTTCCGGTTCCCGGGACGACCACCTCGAGGTTGTGGCAGCGGACGCCGTGGGTCGCATACGATTGGGCCCCGACGGCGTAACCGAGCGCCGAGAGTTCGGCATCGATGTAGTCGGCCGCCGCGCGAAGCGCCTCCGGCCGCCAGACATTGCGCTCGCCGATCTCGCCGGCGAGCACGCCGACATGACGCCGCAATCGGCGTTCGAGGGATGGCACCCCCTCACTCTCCCTGGGCGGGGTGCGGCTGGCGATGCACGGCCGTCAGTCGATCAGCTTTCCCGCGGCGTCATAGAAGGGAAACCGTCCGCCGTAGTCGCCGATGAAGGTGAGGTGGCTGACCAGCCCGGCGCCCTCGCGCCAGTAGTGGAGCTCGCAGGTCGGGGGCTCGAGAACGAAATCGTGGGAAGCGTCGGCGTTCAGGTCGAAGGCGCACGAATGCGACGGGCTCGGCGCAATGCTCGCGGTCACGCCGTACCAGTGCAGATGGATCGGCCGGTGTACGTGCCCGCACAGGATGCGGAACACTTGCCGGTGTCTCTGCAACAGCGTGCCCAGCGCATCGCCGTTGTGGCAGTTCTGCCAGTCCATGTTGGCGAGCCCGGTGAGGAACGGCGGATGGTGCATGAACAGGACCGTCGGCCGCTCGGGCGCGCGCGCAAGCTCGGCGTCGAGCCAGGCGAGGCGCCGTGCGCACAGCTCGCCGCGCGGCTCGCCGGGAACCACCGTGTCGAGACCGATCAGCCGCAGCGGGTAGCCATCGAGCGCGTAATGCAGGAACTCGCCGTCCTGTGGCAGGTACCCGTGGTCGGCAAACGCCCGTCGCAGCGCGCCGCGCTCGTCGTGGTTGCCGGGAATGGCATAGAGCGGCATGGCGAGCGGCGCGAGGATCTCGCGCAGCAGCGCGTACTCTTCGGGCCTACCGAGGTCGACCAGGTCTCCGGTCAGCAGGACGATGTCGGGGCGCGGGTCGAGAGCGTTGAGGTGGGCGACGCAATTCCTCAGCTTCTCCGCCGAATCGACCTTCCGATAGGCGAGCCTGCCGGCCGCCTTGACGTGCGTGTCGGTGATTTGCGCGATCAGCATCTTCAGTCTCGCAGTCTCAGCAACGTGTCGGGTTCGATGCGCAGGCCGATCCTGTCCCCGGGCCGGAACTCGCGATGCTCGGTGGTCTCGACGACGACCACCCGGTCGGCGGCGCCGGTCACGTGCAGTCGGGTGCGGTCGCCCAGGAAGAAATGCTGCGCCACCTCGCCGCGCAGCTGGGCCTCGCCCTCCGGCACGATGCGCGCGTCGTTCGGACGGAACAGCACCTCGAGGGTGCCGGTGCCGCCCTGCGTCCAGGGAACGCGGCCCCCCGGCAGCTCGAGGAAGCCGTCGACCACCGTTCCGCGCACACGGTTCATCGTGCCGATGAAGTCGGCGACGAAGGAGCTCGCCGGCTTGTAGTAGATCTCGCGCGGGGTGCCGGTCTGGACGATCGCGCCCTTGTTCATCACCGCGACGCGGTCGCCGATCGCCATCGCCTCGCCCTGGTCGTGGGTCACGTACGCGGCGGTGATGCCGAGCGAGTGCAGGAGCACGTCGATCTCGATGCGCAACCGCTCGCGCAGCAGCGCATCGAGCGCCGTCAGCGGCTCGTCGAGGAGCAGCACCCGCGGCTGCACGGCGATCGCCCGGGCGAGCGCGACGCGCTGGCGCTGACCGCCGGAGAGCTCGGTGATGCGGCGATCCCGCAGCTCGGCGATCTGCATCATCTCCAGCATCTCGTCGACGCGCTTCGCCCGCCGCGCCGGGTCGGCCCCGTGAACCTTGAGGCCGTAGGCGATGTTCTCCGCGACGTTCATGTTGGGGAAGAGCGCGTACGACTGGAACACCATGCCGACGTTGCGCCGCTCGATCGGCAGACCAGTCACGTCCTCGTCGTCGAACAGCACGCGCCCGCCCGCATCGGGCGATTCGAGCCCCGCGATCACGCGCAGCAGCGTCGTCTTGCCGCACCCCGACGGACCGAGGAACACGATCGTTTCGCCGCCCTTCATCTCCAGCGTCGTGCGCTCGAGCGCGCGCGTGCCGTTCGGGAAGGTCTTTGCGCAATCGACCAGGCGGATCGTCGTGCCGCCCTTCCGGGCCGGAACGCTCACGCGTGCCTCGCTGTCTTGACGCGCTGCGTGCTGTAGCGCTGCAGCGCGATCAGCAGCGGGATGATCATCACGAAGAAGACGAGCGTGTATGCGCTGCCGATCTCCAGGCGCATCGATGCGTAGCTGTCGGCGAGCCCGACCGGCAGGGTCATGGTTTCGGGGGTGTGCAGCATCCAGGTGAGATTGAACTCGCCGATCGAGAGCGTCACCACCGCGAGCGAGCCGGCGACGATGCCGGAGCGCACGTTCGGCAGGATGATGCCGAAGAAACGCCTCCAGAATCCCGCCCCCAGGCTTGCCGCGCTTTCTTCGAGGGTCTGGAAATTGAACGATGACAGCACCGCCAGCACCGAGCGCACCATGAAGGGCAGAGTGTAGAGAACGTGGCCGACGAGGATGAACAGCCAGCTGGTGCGGAACTCGCGGAACCCGCCGTAGGTCAGGATGAGCGCCAGCGCGATGGCGAGGCCCGGAATGGCCACCGGCAGCACCAGGAACTCCTCGATCAGCCGCGTCAGGAGGCCCGGGCGCTTCGCCAGCACGTATGCAGTCGGCACGCCGATGACCAGGGTCACCGCCAGCGTCGCGAGCGCGATGTACATGCTGCGGAAGATGGTCGGCGCATACAACTCCCACACGACGCCGATCCAGCGCAGGGTGAATCCGCTCTTGACCCCCACGAAGAAGTTCTCGGTCAGCCCGGCAACGATCGACATGAGTACCGGGACGATCAGGAACGCGCACACCAGCAGCGTGAAGCCGAGCTGGAGGTAGAAGTAGCGCGTGCGGGCCATCGCGGCGCTAGCCGGCCGCCGCCGCCGTCGCGCCGGCGACCGCGCGGGATGCCGCCAGCGTGATCCACGTGATCGCGCCGAGCACGATGCTGAGCGCCGCCGCCGTCGCGATGTTGGCGAGCAGCGTGAACTCCGTGTAAATGACGATCGGCAGCACCTTGATGTCTGTGGCCAGGGTGAACGCCGTGCCGAAGGCACCCATCGACGTCGCGAAGCACACCGCGCCGGAGGCGATCAGCGCCGGCCCGAGCCCCGGCAGGATGACGTCCCGCACCACGCGCCACGGCCCAGCGCCGAGCGACCGCGCCGCCTCCTCGAGCGCGGGGTCCAGCTTTTCGGCCGCCGCCATGATCGTCAGGATCACCCGCGGAATGGAGAAGTAGATGTAGCCGGTGAAGAGCCCGACGATGGAGTACGCGAACACCAGACGGCCCGCCCCGAAGAGCGACGTGAGATCGCCGATGAGGCCGGTGCGCCCGGCGAGCATGATCACCATGAAGCCGATCACGACGCCGGGAAACGCGAGCGGCAGCGTGAGCATCGAGATCAGCGCTTCGCGGCCGAGGAACCGGTTGCGCTCGAGGAAGACGCCCGCGATGCCGGCGATCGCGAGCGTCGCCGCGGTGACCAGGACCGCGAGGACGATCGTCGAGACCAGCGCCTCGAAGTACTGGCGGTTGGTGACCACCGCGAGGTAGGCCTTCAGGCCGAGCCCCCCGGTGCCCCCGACGACCGCGAGGCGCGCGAGCGGAATCAGGAAGAACGCCGCGCCGACGATCAACGCCGGCAGCACCATTACCAGCAGATTGCGGTTTTCCCGGCCGCGCATAAAAAAGGCGGGGGCGCAAGCCCCCGCCCGGCGAATCCTATCAAAGGTCGCGGCTAGCGGACTTCTTTCTGGTAGAGATCGCGGAAGGCGTTCTGCCCTTCCTCCATCTTCGCGTAGTCGATCACCTTGGCGCGCTTGTACTCTTCGGCCGACGGGAACTTCGCCGCGACGTCGGCGGGCATGGCCGCGGGCCGGATCGGCCTGAGGAACGCGTTCGCCCAGATCGCCTGTCCCTTGTCGGAGAGCAGGTAGTCGAGCACCTTCTTCGCGTTCTCGGGATGCGGGCCGTTCCTCACCAGGCTCATCACGTAGGGCAGGACGATGGTGCCCTCCTGCGGGATCACGAACACGCAGTTGCACTTGTCCTTGTACTTTGCGCGCAGCGTGTTGAAATCGTAGTCGAACATGATCGGGATCTCGCCCGAGAGCACGCGCGCGTAGGCGGTCTGCAGGGGCACGATCGGCCGGTTCTGCTTCAGCGCCTTGAAGTATTCGATTCCCGGCCGCCAGTTGTCGAGCGTGCCGCCGAGCGCGAGGTTCGCCGCGGTAGCGCCGGCATAACCGACGGCGGCGCTCGTTGGATCGAGATAACCGACCACGCCACGGTACCGGGGATTGAGCAGATCCTTCCACGCCTTCGGCACCGGCACGCCGCGCAGGGCGTCGACGTTGACGAAGAAGCCGATGGTCCCGTAGTGGATCGTGAACCAGCTGCCGTCCGGCGCCTTCAGGCCCGCGGGAATCTCGTCGAAATGCGCCGGGCGGTACGGCGCGACGACGCCGGCATCCTTCGCCTTGATCCCGAACGTCACGCCGAAGTACGCAATGTCGGCGACCGGATTCGCCTTGTCGGCGATGAGGGTCGAGAGCGTCTGCCCGGAGTTCTTGTTGTCGTGCGGAACCTCGAGGTTGAGATCGGCCTTGATGGCCTTCAGCATCGTCCCCCAATCGGCCCATTCGGGCGGACAGTTGTAGCAGATCACGTCGGCGCCGGCGGCCGGCTTCGCCGCAGCTCCCGCCAGCAGGACGACGGCGGTGATTCCGGTCAGGAACGAATTGAATCTCATTGGATGGCTCCCTCCTCGAGCGCGGGTGCGGGCAAGGCTACGACGGCGATGTTACCGGAGGCTGGCCGGGGCCAACCGGTAAGTCTGCGCGACGGACGCTACCGGTACACCAGCACCGGGATCTTGGAATGCGCGAGGACGCGCTGCGTCACGCTCCCGAGGAGGGCGGAGGCGACCCCGCCGCGCCCGTGGGAGGCGATGAAGATCACGTCGCATTTGTTCCTTTTCGCGGCCGCGATGATTCCCTGATAGGCGGTGACCGGCCGGTTGATGAAGGTTGCGCACGCGACGCCCGCCGCCTCCGCTCCCGCCGCGATCTGCCCGACCGACTTCTGCGCCTGCTTGCGCGCGGTCTGTTCGATCATCTCGATCACGGTGGCGTCCGCGAGCGCGGCCTCGCCGCCGAGGTAGGGCGGGATGAGCTCGAGGGCATGGTAGGCAGTCACTTTCGCGCCCACCGCCTTGGCGAAGGCGATCGCCGCCTTCGCGGCCTTGCGCGAGCGCGGGGAGCCGTCGGTCGGGATCAGGATGTGCTTGAACATCGTTCCTCCCTTTTCCGGGGATGACAATGAGACATGGTTTCGCAGATCCGAAAGGGCCGGGTTGATCTTCCTCAAGCGCGGCCATCGGGCCGGACCGCGCGTTGGGCGCGTTCACGCGGCCGCGTCGAGGCGCGGGTGCGCGTCGTCGTCGGCGTCGGCGCACCGCCGCACCCAGCGCGCAATCTCCGGCCAGAGGCGCGCGTGCGCCTGCGGACCCACGAGGAGCCCGACGTGCTGGAGCGACACGCCGATGTCTCCGTCGTAGTGAAGCAGCGTCTTGTCGGTGCTGCCTGCCGCCTCGAAGAAGGGCAGCACTGCCTCGGGCGGCACGACCCGGCAGCGCGGATCGACCACGCATAGCAGGGGCGCGGTGACCTGAGACGGCGCCGCGAGACGGCCGCCGACGGTGAGCGTCCCCCGGACGAACGCGTCGTCGTGGACGAGCTGCCCGGCGAGGTCCGCGAGCAGCCGGCCGGGGAGCGGGAACTCGTCGAGCGTCCACCGCTCGACGCGCAGGTGCGTCTTCAGCGCCTCGGGTGCGGCCAGGCTCGCGGCAAGGTCGAGGAAACGATCCCAGCCGAACGTCAGGGGCGCGGCGCGAAAGCTCGCCGCGCCGAGGAAGGAGCCGGGCACCGACGACGGCAGCGCCTCCGGGGGCAGCGCGCTCGCCATCTCGCTGAAGATGCCGACGCCGGGAGCGAAGTGGAGCGGCGTCGCGAGCAGACCCAGGCCGCGCACCCGGTCCGGGTGCAGCGCGGCGAAGACCGCGGCGAACAGCCCGCCGAGCGAGTGTGCGAGCAGCACCGCCCGGTCGATGCGCGCCGCGTCGAGCGCCTCGCGGATCAGGCGATCGCCGTACTCGGCGAGGCCGAGGGGTTCTGTAGTGCGCTCCCAGTCGAGGAGGAACACCGGCGCGCCGGCAGCGAGGAGGTGCCGCACCGCGCTGCTTGCGGGCGCGAGGTCCCAGATGTACGCACGCTTGATGGGCGCCGGGATGATGACCACCGCCGGACCCGGCTCCGTCCCGGTCCCGTAGCGGCGCAGGCTCGCCCCGGGGGTGCGGAAGATCGTCTCGTAGGGCGCCTCGCTCGGCCCGAAACCGAGGCCGTCGAGCGCCATTCCCTGCATGCGGCGAGCGTGGTCGAGCGCCTCGAAGAAAGCCCAGCTCGCGAGATCGTTGGACATCACGGGAGGTCTGTAGCGAACCAAACGGCGCGAGCGCGCACTTGCACTCGCGGCACGACTCTACTCCCGCGCCCGCGCGGGCGCTTGACCGAGGTCAACGTGCCGGCCCCGTTGACGGACGTCAAGCAGCGATCGGCGCGATACCCTATCGTCGATTCGGCGCCTACGCCCCGGTCGGACTGAGAGAACATGAAACCAAGCGGCGGCACTTCGGACCTGATCGGGGCCGCAGAGGCGCGCACCGTTCCGGGCCTCTTCCTGCGTCGCTGCGAGCGCACGCCCGACGCCGAAGCGTACCGGCAGCGGGAGCCCGAGCGATGGCGATCCTACACCTGGCGCGACATGAAGGGCGAGGTCGGGCGATGGCAGCGCGCGCTTGCGCGCGAGCCGCTCGCGCGCGGCGATCGCGTCGCGGTGCTGGCGCGCAGCGGCGTCGATTGGGTCGCCTTGCGACATCGCGGCGCAAGCGCTGGGGCTCGTGGTCGTGCCGCTCTACACGACCGACAACCCGGGGAACATCGCTCACATCCTGGGCGATTCGGGCACGCGGCTGCTGTTCACGGACACGCTGGCGCGCTGGCGCGCCCTCGCGCCGCTCGCAAGAGAGTTCCCTTCGCTCGAGCGTCTCGTCTGCCTGGAAGCGAACGGCCCGCTGGGCGGGCTCGCCGGCATCGGCATCAGCGTCGCGCGCGAGTGGCTGCCTGACCGACGCGGCTGACCCCGAGGATCGCGCCGGGTCGCCGCAGGCGCTTGCCACCATCGTCTACACGTCGGGCACGATGGGCCGGCCGAAAGGCGTGATGCTGTCGCACGCGAACCTCCTCGCCAACGCGCAGGCCGTCCTGGATGCGGTCCCCGGCTATCGCGAGGACGTCTATCTCTCGTTTCTGCCGCTTTCGCACGCGTTCGAGCGGACCGTCGGGTACTACGTCCCGATGATGGCGGGCAGCACGGTGGCCTACGCGCGCTCGGTCCAGCACCTCGCCGAGGATCTCGCGGCCGTCCGGCCGACGGTGCTCGTCTCGGTGCCGCGGATCTACGAGCGCGCATACGCGCGGATTGCCGCGGACCTCGCCACACGGCGGTTGGCGCGCGCGTTGTTCGACGCCACGGTCACCATCGGTTGGGACCGGTTCGAGGGCCGGCATCGGGGGCCGGCCGCGACGCTGGCGTGGCCGTTCCTGCGCCGCCTGGTCGCGAAGCGCATTCTCGATCACTTCGGCGGCCGAGTCCGCATCGCCGTGAGCGGCGGTGCCCCGCTCGCGCCGAGCCTCGCGCGCGTATTCATCGGCCTCGGTCTGCCGCTCCTGCAGGGCTACGGGCTGACCGAGGCCGCGCCGGTCGTGACTGGCAATCGCCTGGATGACAACCTCCCGGACTCGGTTGGCCTGCCGTTGCCCGGGGTGGAGCTCCGACTCGGTGCCGGGGACGAACTGCTCGTGCGCGGCCCGAACGTCATGCTTGGATATTGGCAGCGCCCGGATGCTACGCGGGCGGCGATCGACGCCGAGGGCTGGCTTCACACCGGCGACAGGGCGCGGATCGAGGGCGGCCGGGTCTACATCGTCGGCCGGCTCAAGGAGATCCTCGTGCTGTCCACTGCGGAGAAGGTCGCGCCGGCGGACCTCGAGCTTGCGATCACCGAGGACCCGCACTTCGACCAGGCGATGGTGGTCGGCGAAGGAAAGCCCTATCTTGCCGCGCTGGTGGTGCTGAACGGCGAGAGCTGGCCGGGGTTCGCGCGCGCGGCCGGCGTCGACCCGCGCGATCCGGGCGCGCTCGCCGCGCCGGCCGTCCTGAGCGCTGCGCTCGCCCGCATCGAGCGGCAGCTCGCCCGGTTTCCCTCCTACGCGCGCGTCCGGCGCGTGTGGCTCACGCTCGAGGCGTGGACGATCGAGAACGGCCTAATCACCCCGACGCTCAAGCTCAAGCGCACCGAGCTCGCGCAGCGGTTCGCCGCCGAGATCGCGCGGCTCCACGATCAGCGGCCGGAGGGAGCAGAGCGATCAGCCGTTCGGCGTTGAACGGGGCATGGCAAAGCGCGTCATTGTCGAAGTACACGTGCACGTCGCGGCCTTCGCCGAGCCACCGCCGCGCTCGCCTCGCCCACCCGCGCAGCTCGCCGTCGGAATACCCCGATGCATACGTCTCGGTATGCCCGTGGAGCCGCACGTAGACGAGATCGGTCGTCACCGCGTCCCAGAGGGGCCAGTCGGCGGCATCGGACTGGCAGACCGCGATGCGGTGCGCGCGCAGGCACGCCGCGATCTCCTCGTCGAACCACGACTCGTGGCGGAACTCGATCGCGTGACGCACACGGCGCCAGCTCCGTAGGGCGCGAACGAAGGTCTCCAGCCGGGCGGGATTCCGGCGCAGATTGCGCGGCAGCTGCCAGATGACCGCGGCGAGCTTCGGCCCGAGCCCCGCGGCGCGGTCGCGCTCGAGGCGGATGGCCGGCAGCGGATCCTTGAGTTTCTTGTTGTGCGTCAGATATCGGTTCGCCTTGATGGCGAAGCGAAACCGGGGCGGCGTCTCGCGGGACCAGCGCTCGAAGGTCGCCTCGGTCTGCAGCCGGTAGAAGGTGGCATTCGCCTCGATCGCGGTGAACCGCTGCGCGCAGAAACGGAGCCAGTCCTTCCGCGGGCGACCCCCGTAGAAGGCCTCGCTCCAGGCGTCGTAGTTCCACCCGCTCGTCCCGACGTAGGCGCGACCGGTCGGCATGTGCGGCGGACGAGGAACTCGCTACTGCCGCGACCCGCGCCGGCCGTCGACCGGGCTGAACCGGAACGGGGCGCCGAGCGCCGCGAGCACGCGCGGATCGCGGTCGTAGAGATCCGGGTGGAATCGCACGGTACCGTCCTCGTCCACCTCGGCGGTGAAATACAGCAGCACCACGGGCACGCGGCGCTTCACGCGCACGGTCCGGGTGTCACCGGTCACGATCGCCGCCCGGAGCGCGTCGGCGTTCCAGCGCTGCGGATCGTCCAGCAGGAGCACCGCGAGCTCGTGGGCCTTCTCGAGGCGTATGCAGCCGGAGCTGAACGCGCGCTCGGTCTTCTCGAACAGCTGGCCGGCGGGAGTGTCGTGCAGGTACACCGCGTGCGGGTTGGGCAGCATGAACTTCAGCTGACCGAGCGGGTTGTCGTCGCCGGGCGCCTGCACGACTTGATAGGGGAAGCCGCCGGAGCGATAGCGCTGCCATGCGATCTCCGGGGCGTTCACTGGCCGGCCGGCCGCGTCCACGACCTGCATGCGGTGGCGCGCGAGGTAGTCGGGGTCCCGCGTGAGCTTCGGCAGCAGGTCCTCCCGGAGGATCGTCGGCGGCACGGTCCAGGTCGGGTTGAGCACGACCTGTTCCAGCGTGGCGCGAAACACGGGTGTCCGGCGGTACGGGCGGCCGACCACCACCCGCGAGGACCACACGCGCCGTCCGTCGAGGACGAGGCGGGCCGAGAAACCCGCGATGTCCACGATCAGGTAATCGCCGGCGAGGTCCTGCGCGACCCAGCGGACGCGCTCGAGGTTCACACGCATCTGACCGATGCGCTGCGCGACGCCGACATTGAGCGCCGCGAGCGTCCGGCGACCCACGATGCCATCGACCTCGAGACCGTGCCGGCTCTGGAAGCGGCGCACCGCCGTCTCGAGCGCCTGGTCGAACTGCGCGGGCTCGTCTGCGCCGCGCTCGATGTCGCCGCTCACGGTGAGCCGCGCGCGGAGTGCGGCGACCCGCGGATCGCGCATGCCCGGCTCGAGCGTTGTGCCTGGCCCGATCTGCGGCCAGCCCCCGCTCGCCTCGATGGCGCGGTAACGCGCGAGCGCTTCGCGAAGGCGCCGGTACGCCGGCAGCCGCGGGGCGTAGCGCTCTCGACGGCATCGCTGAGGGCAGGGCGAGGCGACGATCGCCTCGAGCGCGACACGCGGATCGATCGCGCCAAGCGACCGCGTGAAGTTCCATCCCGGGTAGAGCTCGCGGGGATTGGCCTTGCCGAAATGGAGGTGGTAGGCGAGCCGTACGAGCGCGTCGGTCAGCAACAGCTCGCGGTCGGCCTCGTCCAATCCGGGCGTGGCGCCGCTCGCGAGCCGGCTGACCGCGGCAGCGTGATAGTCCCGCGGGTCGAGGCCGTGGCTTCGGCTCTCCTCTATCGCCGCGGCGAGCGCCCGGTCCCGTCCCGGGCGCGACCATGCCGGGCGGAAACCCCGTCGCTCGTAGAACGCCGCGATGAGCCGGCGCGCCGCGATCTCCGCGCCGTCGACCCGTACCGCCCGCTCAGTGCGTAGCTGCGCGATGCGCGCCCGCAGCGACTCGGAGCCCGCATTGGACCCCTCTACAGCGGTCGAGACCGCAATCGCGAGCAGGCCGGCGAGGAGCATTCCACGTGTGCGGCGGATTGGGCCCGGCGAGGAGGCGACCGCGGCCGCGGTCTCGGATACCATCCGAGTTCCGCTCGAAGGGGGCACGCAATGTCGACCACCGAACCGCTCGCTCGGCCCGATCTGCGCCGCCGGATGCTCGTGACGGGGCTCGCGCTCGCGCCGCTCGGGTTGGCGCGCCCGGCCGCTGCGTTCGCGGACGCGGCGCGAATGCTCGCGTTCCGTCACACCCATACCGGAGAGCGGTTGAGCATCGAGTATTACGCGCGCGGCGCCTATTTTCCGGAGGCGCTCGGTCTCATCGAGCGGCTGCTGCGGGACTTCCGGACCGGGGATCTCCACGCGATCGACCCGCGGCTGCTCGACACGCTGCATGCGCTGGGCGTCGCCTGCGGCGGCGGGACGTTCGAGATCATCTCCGGCTATCGCTCGCCGAAGACCAACGCGCAGCTGCGCAAGGCGGGCGACGGCGTCGCGGAGCACAGCCTGCACATCGAGGGGCGCGCAATCGACGTCCGGCTCCCGGGCGTCCCGACCGCGCGGCTGCGCCAGGCGGCGATCGCACTCGGTCGCGGTGGCGTCGGGTACTACCCGCAATCCGACTTCGTTCACCTCGACACCGGCCGCGTGCGCGCCTGGGGGCCCCGGGTCGCGTAGCGCACCGCTCAGCCGGCGCGGACGAGCCCGCCAAGGCGGGCGATGAGCCGGGCGATCGCGGGTTCGAGCTCGGCGCCGTGGTTGAGCACCTCGTCGAGCGCGAACGTGATCGGCATCTCGACGCCGAGCCGCCTGGCGAGCGCGGCGACCGCTTCGGTCGAGAAGGCGCCCTCGGTCACCTCCTTGCGCCCGGCAAGCACCTCGGCGAGCTTCCGCCCTTCGCCGAGCGCGACGCCGAGGGAGGTGTTGCGCGATTGCAGGCTGTTCGCGGTCAGCATCAGGTCGCCGATCCCGGACAGCCCCATGAAGGTATCGCGCTTCGCACCCTTCGCCAGGCCGAGCCGCATCGCTTCCGCCAGCCCGAGCGTGATCAGCGTCGCACGTGCGTTCTCGCCGAGCTTTCTGCCGGCGGCGATCCCGCTCCCGATGCTGATCACGTTCTTCATGACGCCCCCGATCGCGGCGCCGATCACGTCGTCGGAGGGGTGAATGCAGAAACGGGGGTTCGCGATCTCGCGCGCGAGCCGGGCGCGCACATCGTCATCCGCGCAGGCGAGCGTCACGGCGCACGGCAGGTCGACCGCGATCTCGCGCGCGAACGACGGCCCCGACAGCACGGCGACCGTCGCGCCGGGCAGGGTCTCGGCCAGGACTTCGGGCATCAGCGCGCAGGTGCCGCGCTCGATCCCCTTGGAGCAGGTCACCACCGGCGTACCGGCGGCCAGGAACGGCCGCATGTTCGCTGCCACGCCGCGCACGTGCTGCGCGGGCACCGCCATCAGGATGAAGTCCCGCTCACGTGTCGCGGGTGCGATGTCGTTGGTCGCCGTGATCCCTGGCACAAGACCCACACCAGCGAGGAACAACGGGTTCACCCCCTCCCCGTTGATCCCCGCGACGACCTCGGGTTCACGCGCCCAGATGAGGCAGTCGTGACCCGATCTGCGGATCACGCACGCCATTGCGGTGCCGAACGCACCGCCGCCGATGATTCCCACCCGCGCCATGAGTGGATCTTGCGGGGGGCAACCGGTATGCTCTTGACAAACATCAAACCCAGGACCGCGCCGGCCTCTACATTTTCCGGCGTCGCTCGTTTTCCTGAAAGGAGGGGAGTCATGGCTCGACGCCTGAAGATGATCGCGGTGGCGCTGGCGGGGATGCTTGCCGTCGCCGGTCACGCCGCAGCGCAGCAGGTCGAGGACGAGTTGGTCCTCATCACCCCGGTCGCGAAGACGCTCACGGATCCGTCGCTCGCGGAGTTCGTCAAGTACGCGAAGGAGCGCTGGAACGTCACGGTCAAGGCGAGCGCGCTCGCGGCCGGGACGCCCGTCGCCTACGGGCAGATCGTCGAATGGAAGGGCCGGCCGCAGGCGGACATCTTCTGGGGCGGGGAGAGCGCGCTCTTCGACAAGCTCGCCGAGCAGAAGCTGCTCGCGCGGCTCGATCTGCCGAAGGACGTCGTGGACGCGATCCCGGCGAGCATCGGCAAGCCGAAGCCGATTCCGCTCAAGGACCCGAACGGCTTCTGGATCGGCACGGTGCTCGAGCCGTACGGCCTCGTGTATCACCCGCGCCTCTTCCAGCGGCTCGGAATCCAGCCGCCCAAGGACTGGGACGATCTGCTCGATCCCAAGCTGCGGGGCAATGTCGCACAGTGTGCGCCGACGCGCTCCTCGAGCAGCCACGCGACCTACGAAGTGATCCTGCAGCGCGACGGCGATGCCAAGGGCTGGGAGTGGCTGAAGCGCCTGGGCGGGAACACCGGCATGTTCACCGCCCGCAGCCGTGACGTGCCCTCGGTCGTGGCGAAGGGGGAGTTCGCCGCCGGGTTCGCGGTGCCGAGCTACATGGCGTTCGAGGATCGACTGGCCGGCTTCGACATCAAGTTCGTCGCGCCGAAGACCGCCTGGATCACGCCGGAGCCGATCGCGATCCTGGCGGGCGCGAAGCACCCGCAGGCGGCGCGCGCGTTCATCGAGTTCATGCTGAGCGAGCGCGGGCAGAAGGTGGCGATGGAGCGGGGCGTGTTCCCGATCACGCCGAAGTACCGCGTCCAGGGCGCCCCCGGGTCGAGGGCGGAGATGGCGGTCGAGTTCACCGGCGGCATGCGCTCCTACTTCGACGTCGAGGTGACCAACATCTACGACGACGACGTCGCGCAGAAGCGCTACGAGCAGGTGAACGCCACGTTCCGCAAGGAGATCGAGTCGGTCGCGGAACAGCTGAAGAAGAAGCCGTAACTGCCCCCGCCCCCGGAGCGCGGCCGTGCGCATCGCGGTTCACGACCTCACCAAGCGCTTCGGACCCCTGACGGTGGTCGACCGGGTGGGCTTCGCGATCGAGGAGGGCGAGCTCTTCACGCTCCTCGGTCCGTCGGGCTGCGGCAAGACCACGCTGCTGCGGCTGATCGCCGGCTTCTACGCGCCGGACGGCGGCGAGGTCCGTTTCGACGAGCGGGTGGTCAACGACGTGCCGCCGCACGAGCGCGGCATCGGCATGGTGTTCCAGAACTACGCGCTGTGGCCGCACATGACGGTGTCCCAGAACATCGGCTATGGGCTCAAGCTGCGCAAGCTCGGCCGGTCCGAGATCGCCGATCGGGTCAAGGGCGTGCTCGAGAAGGTGCGTCTCGCCGGGCTCGGCGACCGCTATCCGGGGCAGCTCTCAGGCGGGCAGCAGCAGCGCGTCGCGCTCGCGCGCGCGCTCGTGCTGAATCCCGAGATCCTGCTGCTCGACGAGCCGCTCTCGAACCTCGACGCCAAGATCCGCGTGCAGGTGCGGCAGGAGATCCGGAAGCTCCAGCAGGAGCTCGGCATCACCACCGTCTACGTGACGCACGACCAGGAGGAGGCGCTCACGCTCTCGGACCGGATCGCGGTCTTCAACCAGGGCCGGGTGTTCCAGGTCGGCGCGCCCAAGACGCTCTACGAGCGGCCGGCCAACCGCTTCGTCGCGGACTTCATCGGCATCAACAACCTCATCGACGGCACGGTCGGCTCGGTCGACGCTGGACGGGGCGTTCTCAGCGTCGAGACCGCGCTCGGCGTGCTGCGCGCGCTGCCGGAGGAGCGGCTGCGGCCCGGGGACCGATGCGTGACCTGCATCCGGCCCGAGAACATCGTCCTCGGCGGCGCGGCCGTCCCCGAGCGCAACGTCGTCGGCGGGACGATCGCGTTCGCCGCTTATCTCGGGAACACGTTGCGCTACGACGTGGACCTGGGGCAAGGGATCACGTTCAAGGCCGACGTCCGCGACCCGTGGCACCACGAGGAGATCCCGATCGGCACCGGCATCCAGGTGTCCTTCCCAGTGAGCGGCACGCTGGCGATTCCGGCCGATCGATGAAGCTTCCGCGCGCATCGCTCGCAACGCTCGGGTTCGCCCTGATCTGGACGTTCCTGATCGTCTTCGTCTTCTATCCGCTCACGCGGATCTTCTACGACGCCTTCACCAACGAGGCCGGGCAGTTCACGCTCGTGAACTTCTTCGAGTTCTTCACCGACTCGTTCTACCTGCGCTCGCTCTGGAAGTCGCTCGCTGCTCGGCGTCGCGGCGGTGATCACCACGTCGGTGGTCGGGATCGCGGTCGCGTTCCTCCTCATCCGCTACGACTTCCCCTACCGGAACCTGTTCTCGTATCTCACCATGCTGCCGATGATCCTGCCGCCGCTCGTCGGCGTGCTCGGCTTCGTGTTCATCCTCGGGCGCGCCGGCACGGTGAACGTGCTGCTCCACGACTGGTTCGGCCTGGAGCACCCGATCAACTTCGTGTACGGCGTGCACGGCGTGCTGCTCGTGGAGACGGTGCACCTCTTCCCGATGATGACGCTCAGCATCCTCGATGCGCTGGCGCGGGTCGATCCTTCGCTCGAGGAGGCGGCGCAGGGCATGGGCGCGAAGGGCTGGCGCCGGTTCTGGGACGTGACGCTGCCGCTCACCACGCCCGGCTACATTTCCGGCGCGCTGCTCGTCTTCATCTGGACCTTCGCCGATTTCGTCACCCCGCTCGTCCTCGGCGTGCAGGACCTGCTCGCGCCGCAGGCGTACCTGAACATCGTGCAGTTCGTCGACCGGCGGATCTTCCGCATGGGCATCGTCATCTCGGCGCTGCTCGTGATGCTCGCGATCGTGTTCGTGCTCGCCGCCCGCCAGTACGTGGCGATCAAGGACTACAGCTCGCTCGCCTACTCGAAGGTCGAGCGCCGCCGGCTCGGGCCGGTCGCGCGCTGGCTCGCCGTCGGGTTCCTCTCGCTGCTGCTCTTCGTGTCGTTCGCGCCGCAGGTCGGCGTGCTGCTCGCCGCGGTCGGCCGCGGCTGGTCGCTCACGCCGTTCCCCGTCCAGTACACGCTCGAGTTCTTCGAGCAGGTGAGCGTGGAGACGCCGAAGTTCATCGTGAACTCGCTGCTGTTCTGCGGGATCGCCGTGGCGTTGTGCCTCGCTGATCGGTGTGCCGATGGCGTGGATCATGGGCCGCACGCAGGCGCCTGGGCGGGGCGCGATGGACGCGCTCACCACGCTGATGCTTGCCATCCCGGGGACCGCAGTCGGCATCGCCTACGTTCGGGCGTTCAACTTCCCGCTGCCGTTCATCGACGTCCCGCTCATCGGGATGTGGATCATCCTGCCGCTCGTGCTTGCCGTACGCCGGCTGCCCTACACGGTGCGCGGCAGCTATTCCTCGCTCCTGCTCGTGCACAGGTCCATGGAGGAGGCGGCCGCGAACGTCGGCGCGACGAAGCTGCGCACCTTCCGGGACATCACGGTGCCGCTCGTCTGGAAGGGCATCTTCGTCGGGGCGCTCTTCTCCTTCATCACCTCGATCCAGGAGGCCTCGTCGACGATCTTCCTCACCCTCGGCGGCTGGGAGATGATGCCGTTCGGCATCTTCACCTTCTACATCGCCGGCTCGCAGAGCCAGGCGGCGGCGCTCGGCGTGATCCTGATCGTGGTGTGCGCGGTGAGCCTCTTCGTGGTGAACCGGATCGCCGGGACGCGGGTCGGCGGGCTGTTCGGCTGACGCGGTTGCCGGGGAACGCCCGATGTCGGCCTTGACGCTGCTCGTCGTGCTGCTCGCGATCGCGCTCGCCTTCGACTTTCTCAACGGCTTCCACGACAGCGCGAACGTCGTCGCCACGATCATCGCCTCGCAGGCGATGAGCGCCCGCGGGGCGCTCGCGCTCGCCGCGGCCGCGAACCTCGCCGGACCGTTCCTGTTCGGCGTCTCCGTCGCGCAGACGGTCGGCGCAGAGATCGTGGAGCCGCGCGCCGTCACCATCGCGGTGGTGCTGGCCGCGCTCCTCAGTGCGAGCCTCTGGGACCTCGCCACCTGGTACTTGGGTCTTCCGGTCAGCTCGTCGCATGCGCTCGTCGGCGGCATCGTCGGCGCCGCCGGGGCCGGGTCGGGCACGGCCGCGATCCAGGCCGCCGGGTTGTGGAAGGTGGGGATCGCGCTGCTCGTCTCGCCGCTCCTCGGGTTCGTCGTCGCGCTGGCGGTCATGCAGGCGATGCGCTGGCTGCTGCGCGACGCGACGCCGCGGGCGAACGTCGAGCTGTCGCGCGCGCAGGTGGTCACCGCGACCGCGCTCGCCCTGAGCCATGGCGCGAACGACGCGCAGAAGACGATGGGCGTGATAGCGCTGGGGCTGGTGACGCTCGGCTTCACGCCGGCGTTCGTCGTGCCGTGGTGGGTCGTTGCGGCGAGCGCGGGCGCGATCTCGCTCGGGACCTCGGCGGGCGGATGGCGCATCATCCGCACCCTCGGCGCGCGCTTCTACCGCGTGCGCCCGATCCATGCGTTCACCTCGCAGCTCGCCTCGGCCGCGGTCATCCTGGTGGCGTCGTTCGGCGGACGGCCGGTCAGCTCGACCCAGGTCGTCAGCATGGCGATCCTCGGCGCGGGCGCCGCCGAGCGCAAATCGAAGGTGCGCTGGGCGGTGCTCGGCGATCTCGCGGCTGCCTGGGTGCTCACCGTCCCCGCCACCGCGCTGCTCGCCGTCCCGATCTTCTACCTTGCCGACGCGCTGTTGCGTCACGGAGGCTGGTGATGGGCTGGTTCGACGGCGGACTCCGGGAGAGCAACAAGTTCGTTTCCATGCTGATCGCCCAGGCGGCGAAGACGCTCGAGGGGATCCGGTATCTCGAAAGCATGGTCGACCGGGTGGACGCGCAGTCGACCGACTCCCTGCGCGCGCTTGCGGAGGGCGCGAGCGAGCTGCGCCGCGTGCTGATCGACGAGTTGCACAAGACGTTCATCACGCCGCTCGACCGCGAGGACATCTTCAATCTGTCGCATTGCTACGAGGACATGGTGACCTATGCGCTGACCACCATGGAGGAGATGTACATCCTCAGGGTCGGCGCCGACGACTACATCCGGCGGATGATCGTGCTCGTGCGCGAGGAGGCGGAGGAGCTGCAACTCGCGATCCTGCGTCTCGCGAAGAACGCGCGGGTGGCGGGCGATCACGCGCGCGAGGTGCGCCGGAAGGAGCAGGAAGTGGAACGCCTGTACCGGGCCGCCATCAAGGACCTGTTCGCGGCCGCCACGGTTCCCGAGCGGCTGCCCGCGCTGTTCTACCGCCGCGAGGTCTATCGGCACATTTCCAACATGTCGGACCGCGCCGACTCGGCGGCAAACGTGCTCGGGATGGTGGTGATGAAGCTCGCGTAGCGGGGATCGCCGCTGCCCGCTTGGCGCTTGACTGAACTCAAGCCGCAATGGGCCCCGCGCGGTACCCTTGCACGCGTCAAGGCACGTCCAGGAGGACCGCCCAATGAAGCTCCGGGATCTCTGCAGCCGCGACGTCGTCACGGCCGGGCCGCTCGCCACCCTGCGCGAGGCGTCGTTGCTGATGCGTCAGGGCCACGTCGGGGCGCTTGTCGTCATCGAGCGCCAGGGCGGCGCGGAGCGCCCCGTCGGGATCGTCACCGACCGCGACATCGTCGTCGCCGTGATCGCGGTGCCGGGTGCGCGCCCCGAGGGAATCCGGGTCGGCGACATCATGTCCTCGCCGGTCGTCCTGGTCCGCGAAAGCGACGGTGTCTTCGAAGCGCTCCGGGCGATGAGCGAGCACGGCGTGCGCAGGCTGCCCGTGGTCGCGGAGGACGGGACGCTCGCCGGCATCGTCACCGCGGACGACGTCCTCCGGGTCATGGCGGCGGAGCTGGCGAACCTGGGTACCGCCCTGCGGCGCGGCCGCGAGCGCGAGGCGACCGAGCGGGGCCGTCTGGAGTTCCCCTCCTAGGCGCCGGCAGGCAATGTACCGGCGCATTCTGGTGGCAGTCGACGGCAGCGGCACCTCGCAACTGGCGCTCGCTCAGGGCATCGAGCTCGCCAAGGAACCCCAGGCGCGGCTGCGGCTCATCCACGTCGTCGATGAACTGGCAGTGAACATCGGGCCGGCGTCTACGCCGAACGATTTCTGGCGGGCGGCCCGGAAGGCGGGCGAGCGCGTTCTCGAAGAGGCGAAAGCCCGCGCGCAGAAGGCCGGTGTCGAGCCGGAGACGAAGCTCCTCGAGATCCGGACTCTCGGCGCCCTGGTCAGGCGGGTGGCGAGCTCGATCGTCGCTGAAGCCGAACGGTGGGAAGCCGACCTGATCGTGATCGGGACGCACGGCCGTCGGGGCCTGAGCAAGCTCGTCCTCGGCAGCACGGCCGACGGTGTCGTGCGAACCGCGGGGAGGCCGGTATTGTTGATCCCCGGGAGCGGGCTCACGACGAGGCGCGCCCGTTCACGTCGCGCCTGAATTCCGGGTGCGCGTCGCAGCCGAGCGGCGGACGATCACTCCTCGCGTTCGTCGCGCGCCGGCGCAGGCGCGAGATGGCGCACGAACCAGCGCGTGGCGAGACGGGCCACTTCCTCCAGTGCGCCACGCTCGCCGAAAAGGTGGGTTGCACCGGGCACGATCGCGACCTCGCGATCGCAGTGGACGAGCGCGTCGCGCGCCGATTCATTCATCTCGATCACGCCATGGTCGTGCCCGCCGACGATGAGCAGAGTCGGCGCCCGCACCTCCGCGAGCAGGGCGTCACCGGTCAGATCGGGCCGTCCGCCGCGCGAGACGACGGCTCGGACCGCTTCGGGCATCGCCGCCGCGACCCGCAGCGCGGACGCCGCGCCGGTGCTCGCGCCGAACAGCCCGACCGGGAGCCCGCGGGTCTGCGGGTGACTGCGTACGAACCGCACCGCGTGCCCGAGGCGTTCGGTGAGGAGATCGATGTCGAACCGGGTCTCGTAGTCCTGGTCCTCCTCCGGCGTGAGCAGATCGAGGAGCAGGGTGGCGAGGCCGGCGCGGCGCAGCTCGGCCGCGACGAACTGGTTGCGCGGCGAGTGGCGGCCGGAGCCGCTCCCATGCGAGAAGACGACGAGCCCGGACGGTTTCGCCGGGAGGTCGAGCGCGCCCTCGAGCGCGACGCGGCCCGCCGGGATCGAGACGAGCGACTCTCTCACCGCCGGTTCCTGGGGCTCGCTTTCGAACCGCGCACGAGCAGATCGACCACTTCGTCGTCCGTCACCTGTCCGAACTCGCGGTAGAACTGCCCGACCGCGAAGAATTCCTCGGGCGCCTCGAGGCACACGACCTCGTCGGCGTAGGGCCGTACGCGCTCGAGGCTGTCCGGCGCGGCGACCGGGACGGCGCAGACCAGCCGCTCGGGCTGCTTCGCCCGCGCCGCGTGCAGCGCGGCGATCATCGTCGCACCGGTCGCGAGCCCGTCGTCGACGACGATCACGACTCTTCCCTTCAGGTCGATCGGGGGGCGCTCGGGCGTGTAGAGTGCCCGGCGTTTGCGCAACAGCTCGAGCTGCTCCTGTTTTTCGCGCGCGAGGTACGCCTCGTCGGCGCCGTAGCTCGCCGCGTAGTCCGCCACGTACGCCCAGCCGGTCTCGTCGATCGCCCCGACCGCGAACTCGGCGCTGCTCGGGGAGCGGAGCTTGCGCACGAGCACGACGTCGATCTCGCCGCCGAGCTCCTCGGCGAGTACTCGACCCATCTCCACCGCGCCGCGGGGGATCGCGAGCACCACGGGGTTGCGGCCGCGGAACTTTGCGAGCGGCCTGGCGAGCTGCCGGGCGGCGTCGGTCCGAGATAGGAAGATGATCGACATTCCGGCAATGTTCCGTCTCCGGCGGACGGGCAGGTTGCGCGAGATCAACTCGGCGTGAAGTGGGGCGCGGTCGGCCGTCCGGCCGCTCAGGCGGGAGCGTGCGGCCCGGTTGACCGCGATCAAGGGCTGCACCGCGGCGCTTGCCAAGATGGCATTTGCGGGGGTCTGGACGGGGAAATGAGGGGCATCGACGTTCTGCGGGATCCGCTGCGCAACAAGGGCACGGCCTTCACGCTCGAGGAGCGCGAGCGCCTAGGGCTCGCGGGATTGCTGCCGCCACGGGTGGAAACGATCGGCGAACAGGTCGCCCGCGTGCTTGCAGCAGTGCGGGGGCAGCCGTCGCCGATGGCGAGGTTCAGCTATCTCTCGGCACTGCGGGACGAGAACGAGACGCTGTTCTTCCGCACGCTGATCGACAACCTCGAGGAGCTCGTGCCGATCGTGTACACGCCCACGATCGGCCAGGCCTGTCTGGACTGGAGCCGCATCTACCAGCGGCCGCGCGGGCTGTACATCACGCCCCGCGAACGCGGCCGCATCGCCGCCGTGCTTCGCGCCTGGCCGCGGCGGGATGTGAAGATCGTCGTCGTCACCGACGGCGGGCGGATCCTCGGGCTCGGCGACCTGGGGGCGAACGGGATGGGGATCCCGATCGGCAAGCTCGCCCTCTACGTCGCATGTGCCGGCGTGGAGCCCGCGGCGTGTCTGCCGGTCACGCTGGACGTCGGCACCGACAACGCGTCGGTGCGCGAGGAATCCCACTACCTCGGCCGGCGCGAGGTGCGCCTCGCGGGACTGGCCTACGACGAGCTGATCGAGGAGTTCGTCGCGGCGGCGCAGGAGGTGTTTCCGGGCGTGCTGGTGCAGTTCGAGGATTTCGCGAACGCCAACGCGTTCCGGCTCCTCGCGGCCCACCGCGCGCGGGTGTGCGCGTTCAACGACGATATCCAGGGCACCGGCGCGATGGGCCTCGCGGGCCTCTACGCCGCGCAGCGGATCACCGGCGCGCGACTGACCGATCAGCGCCTGCTGTTCTTCGGCGCTGGCGAAGCGGGCGTCGGCATGGCCGAGCTCGTCGCTGCGGCGATGGCGCGGGAGGGCCTCTACGAGGGCGAAGCCCGCCGCCGCTGCTGGCTTTTCGACTCGAAGGGGCTGGTCGTGAATCGCCGCGCCGGGCTCGCCGAGCACAAGCGCGGCTTCGCCCAGGACCGCGCTCCGATCGACGACCTGCTCGAAGTGGTCGAGGCCCACCGACCGACCGTGCTCGTCGGCGCGAGCGGCCAGACCGGCGCGTTCACCGCTCCCGTGCTGGCCGCCATGGCGCGGCTGAACGACCGGCCGGTGATCTTCGCGCTCTCCAACCCGACCGCGAAGGCCGAGTGCACCGCGGAGGACGCTTACCGCGCAACCCGCGGTCGCGCGATCCTCGCCACCGGCAGCCCGTTTGCGCCGGTAACGCTCGAGGGGCGGACCTACGTGACGGGACAGGCGAACAACTCGTTCGTCTTTCCCGGGCTCGGGCTCGGCATCCTCGCGAGCGGCTCATCGCGCGTCACCGACGAGATGTTCTTCGCTGCAGCGCGCGCGCTGGCCGACCAGGTCACTCCGGAGGATCTCGCGGTGGGGCGGATCTTCCCTCCGATCGCAAGGATGCGGGAGGTGGCGGCGGCAGTGGCGACGGTCGTTGCCAGGACCGCTTACGCCGAGGATTTCGCGACCCGGGCACAGCCTCCGGACATCGCGGCGCACGTCCGGGCCGTCATGTATCGCGCGGAGTACCGGTAGCCGTCGCCGATGCGTCCCGTGTCCCTGCGAACGCTGTTGGCCCAGCGATCCGCGGCGAGCCTCGTGTTCGCGTTCGCGGTGGCCGGCGGGATCGCTGCCGACCTCGCGCCCGACGAACTGGTGCGCAAGGTGACGGCCGAGGTGATGGATGCAATGGGTCGGGACAGGGCGTCGCGTCCGATCGATCGCGCGGCCGCCATCGCGATCGCCGAGGAGAAGATCCTTCCCCACGTCGATTTCCTCGAAGCGACGAGGCTTGCGATGGGGCGCTCGTGGCGCCTCGCCACGCCGGCGCAGCAGGCGGCGCTGGTAACCGAGTTCCGGACGCTCCTCGTCCGCACGTACGCCACGGCGCTCGAGGGGCTGCGCGACCAGAGAGTGGAGCAGGACCCGCTGCGGATGTCTCCGGGGGACGTCGAGGTCCGCGTGCGCGACCGCTTCATCAAGTCGGGCACCCCGGCGGTGACCATCGACTACCAGATGCGGAGGACCGCGGAGGGCTGGAAGGTGTACGACATCGCGGTCGACGGCGTCAGCCTGGTGCTGAACTACCGCGACGCCTTCGACCACGAGATCCGGCGCACAGGCATTGACGGCCTGATCGCGGTGCTGCAGGAGAAGAATCGGGCCCGAGGCGGCCCGGCCAAATGACGCACCGATATTCGTTCTGGGGAAGCCCGAGGGCGACTTTCGCGGGCAGGCTTGAGCGAGATCAAATGCGCCCGCGCGTATCCCGGTACTTTGGCACTATTGGGTTCGACGACGCCATTCGAGGAAGATCACAGACATGCAGGTCCCACTGCAGATCACGATCCGCAACATGCAGCACTCCGACGCGCTGGAGGCCCACATCCGCGACAAGGTCGCGAAGCTGGCGGAGTTCCATCCGCGCATCACGAGCTGCCGCGTGACGGTCGAGGAGTCCGGCAAGCATCATCACCAGGGCCGCCAGTTCCAGGTGCGCATCGACGTGCGCGTGCCGCAGCGCGAGGTCGTCGCCACGCGCGACCAGCACGAGGACGTCTACGTGGCGCTGCGCGACGCCTTCGATGCGACCAAGCGCCAGCTCGAAGAGGTCGTCCGCGAGCAGCGCGGCGACGTGAAAGTGCACGAGCTGCCGCAGCACGGCAAGGTCGCGCGGCTCTTGGCCAATGAGGGCTACGGGTTCATCGAGACGGCCGACGGTCGCGAGCTCTACTTCAGCCGGGAGAACGTGGTGCATCCCGCCTTTGACGACCTGCAACCCGGCACGGCGGTGCAGTTCATCGAGGAGCCGGCCGACAGCGGTCCGCAGGCGAAAAGGGTCAGCGTCGGCAAGCACCAGGTCTGACCGATCGGGCCGGAAACGGGCTGGGCTGGCGGACCGGGCGATCCCGAAGCGAGGCCGGGAATGGCGAGAGCGAAGAAAGTGCGCCGCGCGAAGCGGCGTCCGGAGAAGGTCCGAGCACCGGCAGGGCCCCTGCCGGATCAGGACGCGAACGCCGCAAGCGATGCGCTACTCGCGCTCGAAGAGGGGCCTCGCGCGGCCGATGTGGAACCGGAAGGCGATGGCTCGGTGGAAGATCCGCTCCAGGATTGGCCGGAGGCCGAGGGCGAGCCGGATCGATGGCTGGAGGAGCGCAGCGGGCCGGATGTGGAGAAGGTGCCCGACGAATAGCGGCGCTGCGACGTCGCCCCCTGAGCGAAGGCGCGCCGCTCCGGCACATTTCATCGCGGTACGACCGCCACGCGCGTGAGCGAGCCGGCTGTCGACACCTCGAAGTGCACCGGCAGGAATTGCCCGATGAGCCAGATCGCAGTCTGCGCATGGCTCGACAGGCTGCGCGTCGCGAAGGCGCCCCCGCGCGCGAGCGCCAGATAGACGAGCAGCTGGTCGGCAGCGTGGACGTCCAGCGTCGCGCCTGCGCCCAGATCTGCCGCAAGCTCGTCGCCCACGGCTGCGCCCAGCGTCTCCGCCCGAACCCCGCGTTCGGCAACGCGCCCCGCGCCGACGATGGTGTGCTCGGTCGATGCCCATGCGACGATCGCGCCGCCCTGTCCGGTCGCTTCGTCGGGCCCGAGCGCCCGCGCGGCGATCTCCGCGCGGGCGCGGACCGGCGCGCCGAGCCGCTCGAGCGCGCTCGAGCGCATCCGCGTCGCGATGTGCTCGGGCAGATTGCCGACGTGCGCGACGCCTGCGATGCGCTCGAGAGCGCCGGCTGTGCCTGTGTCGAGCGGCCGGAGGTCTTTCGCGGGCAGCACCGCGACCTCGACCTCCCCGCCGCCCCGCGGATAGTAGCCGCGGCGGCGGACGGCAAGGCGCGCATCCGCTCCCATGCGGCCGAGGAGCGGGAGGATCACTTCGGAGAAGTAGTCGAGCGGCGGCGCGGCCCGCACATCGGTCCCGCCGACGACGCTCGCCGTGCACGGCTTTCCGCTGGCAACCATCACCGGGAGCAGCGCTTGCATCACGAGCGTGACGCTCCCGGCGGTGCCGACGTCGAAGCGGTGGCTACCTCCCGCGATCCCGCCGGGATGGAACTCGAGGGTATCGGACCGGAGCTCGAGCCCCGTGGTGCGGCCCGCGGCGAGCGCGGCGACCGCGCGCACAGCTGCGAGATGCTGAGGTGCTAGGCCCGGCTTGTCCCGCCGCGCACGGATCCTGCGCACACGGATCGCGCGGCCGGTGATCGCCGCAAGCGCAACCGCCGTGCGGAGCAGCTGGCCGCCGCCTTCGCCGTACGAGCCGTCGATCTCGAGCACCGGTGGGGTCGGCGCTCCGATCGTCCAGGTGGTCTATCGCCGCTTGCGACCGGGTTTTCCGCGCCGCCGGGGCCCCGGCCTTGCCCGGACGAGCAGGACGGGTACGGGTGAGGTGCGGACGATCTGCTCGGCGTCGCTGCCGAGCACGAGCCGCCGCAAGCCGCGACGGCCGTGCGTGCCGAGCACGATGAGGTCGGCGCGCCATCGCTTCGCCTGGCGCACGATCAGGTCGGCCGCGGGACCTGCGATCGTTTCGAGCATGGCCGTTTGCACGGGGATGCCGCGCCCGCGCACCAGGTCCCGCGCCCGCTCGACGATCTTCCGGCCCACCTCCTTCATTGCGTCGACGTAATCACCCGCGTACGTCCCGAGCTCGAATCCAGTGACGGGGAGAAACTCGTCGACGACGTGCACGAGCAGCAGCCGGGCCTTCTGATCGGCTGCCAGCCGGATCGCCTCCTTGAGCCCCCGGTTCGCCGTGGGGCTGCCGTCGATTCCAACCACGATTCGTCTGTACATTCTGGCTCTTCCGAAGGGTTGACTGCGCGAGAAGCGGCGGGCTTCGCCGGCCGATAGTAGGCCGCGCGCCCGGGATCCGCTTGACGTTCATCAAGCCGGTTCCCCGCCGGCCGGGTAACGACGCGCCCTCACACGTGGGCCGCCGAAGCCTCGGGCGGCCGGTCGCCGATGATCCGCCCGTCGACGAGATCGACGATCCGGTCGCACTGGGCCGCGAGAGCGTGGTTGTGGGTCACGATCAGCACCGTCGTCCCCTGGGCGCGATTGACCTGGCGCAGAAGGTCGAAGACCCCTTGCGCGGCCTTGGTGTCGAGGTTCCCGGTCGGCTCGTCGGCGAGGACGAGCGAGGGGCTCATGGCGAGCGCGCGCGCCACCGCGACGCGCTGCTGCTGGCCTCCCGACATGTTGACCGCCAGGTTGTCGCGCCACGGCGTGAGCCCGACGCTTTCCAGCAGCTCGTTCGCCCGCCGGCGCATCGCCTCATCCGGCCGGCCGCGATCCACCAGCATCGGCATCACCACGTTCTCGGCGGCGGTGAACGCCGGCAGCAGGTAGTGGTACTGGAACACGAAGCCGATGCTGCGGCCGCGAAGCCGCGTGAGCGCCCGGTCGTCCAGCCCGCCGGTCTCCTGCCCGTCGATGAACAGCCGGCCGCCGGTCGGCCGATCGAGCAGGCCGATCACGTTCAGCAGCGTGCTCTTGCCGGATCCCGACGGACCCATGAGCGCGCAGAACTCGCCCTTGCCGAGCACGAGGTCGACCCCGTGCAGCACCTCGGTCTCCACCGGCGTGCCGACGTAGTACGCCTTGCGGATGCCGTCGAGCCGGAGGACGTCGTCAGCCACGGATCGCCACCACCGGATCGAGACGCGCGCCGCGCAGCGCCGGCGCGAGCGCCGCGACGACCCCGGTGAGGGTTGCGAGAATCGCGGCGCCGATGAAGAGGCGCGGGTCGAGCTCGAGCGGAAAGAGCGGCGTGCCGTCGGGGTTCTTGACGAGCGCGCCCCACGCGACGATCGCCGCTGCGCCGAGCGCCGCGCCGAAGAGCGACCCCGCGAGCCCCAGGACGCCGCCCTGGAGAAGGAAGACACGCATGATCTGTCCCTGCGAGGCGCCCATCGCGCGCAGGATCCCGATCTCCTTCGACTTCTGCGTGACCGAGACGATCAGCACCGCGGCGATGCCGAACGCGATCGCGAGGCCGACGAAGAACCGGATGCTGGTATTGGCGACGATCTGCGCGTTGATCGCGATGTACAGCTGGGTGTTGGTGCGGATCCAGCTGTCGGCCTCGACGCCGGTCGCGGCGCTGATCGCCTGCGCGGTGACCTCGGCGGCGTAGATGTCGGGCACCGTCAGGTCGATACTGGTGACGCCGCCGATCAGCCCGAGCAGCGCCTGCGCGGTATGCAGCGCAACGTAGGCGTTGCGCTGGTTGGCGCCCTTGGACCCGAGGTCGACGATGCCGGTGATCGTCAGCGTCGTGCCCGCGCCGGCGCTCGGGACGATGCGCACCTTGTCGCCGACCGTTACGCCGAGATCGGATGCGAGCTCGCTGCCGATCACGACGTCCTCGGCGTTGAGGCGCGCCGCGCCGGCGACGATCTTCTCCGGCAGCGGGACGATCTTGAAGTAGTGCTCCGCGTCGACGCCGCTCACGGTAACGGCACGCGTCGCCTCGCCGCGCACCGCAAGCATCGGCCCTGAGGCCATCGGCGAGACCGCGGTCACGTTCCCCATGCGGCCGATGTCCGCGACGATCCGCTGCCACTGATCGATCGAGCGGAGCCGCTGAAAGGGTTTCTGCACGATCGCGGCCTCCGCCACGCCCGGCGCGGCGCGCAGCGGGCGGGCGACCTCCTGCGGCGGCAGCAGGACGATGTGGGCCTGCGCGCTCAGGACCCGGCGGATCACGTTCGTCTGCTGCCCGGCGAGCGCCGCGGACATGAAGACGATCACGCCGACGCCGATCGCGACGCCGAGGATGATGAAGATCGTCTGCAGCCGTCCCTCGCGCAGGAAGCGGCTCGCGGCGATCCACTCGAACGGCAGCCAGCTAGTCATTCGCGACCGCGCGCACCCGCCGGCCGGGCTTGACGCTCGTGTTGTCGGCGGGGACCACGAGGTCGCCCGCCTCGAGTCCGCTGCGGATTTCCACCGAGCCTTCGCCCCGGAGGCCCAGCTTGACCGGCCGGCGGATCGCCTGGCCGTTCTTCACCTGCAGTACCCACGGGTCCGCGCCCGTGGCGTCGTGGACCGCGTTGGCCGGCAGCGCCAGCGAGCCGGCGTGGCGATCGACCTCGATGTCCACCGACACGGTCATGTCCTGGCGCAGGTACGCAGGCGGCGCGGGCACGCGCAGCTTGACCTCGACCGTGCCGCGCTGCGGGTCGACCGACGGGTTGATGTAGACGAGCTCCGCGGCGAAGCGCTCGGCCGGATACGCGTCGGCGGAGGCGAGCGCCTGCTGGCCGAGCTTCAACCGTCCGAGGTTGCGCTCGTCGATCTGAAGCACGAGCTGCGTCTCGCCGACCGGCGACAGCACCAGCAGCACCTTTCCGGGCTGGACCACGTCGCCGCGCTCGACGTCGCGCGCGATCAGCGTGCCGTCGACGGGGGCGCGGACCGTTGCGTAGGCGAGCCGCGCCTGCGCCGCCTGCAGGCTCGCCCGTGCCTGTTCGAGCGCGGCGACCGCGACCGCGGTGTCGCTGCCGGCGGGCTGCGCCGTCTCCACCTGCTTCCGCGCGGAGTCGACCTGCGTCTGCGCGACCTCGACGTTGCGCTGGGAGTCGTCGAGCACCGACTTGCCGATGTAACCGCTCTCGTAGAGCTTCAGGTTGCGCTCGTACTGCACGCGCGCATTGGTCAGGTTTGCCTCCGCCTGGCGGAGCGAGTGGCTCGCCACCGGCAGCTGCAGCTCGCGCAGCTGGCGCAGCCGCGCCTCGGCCTGCGCGACGGCGACCTCGGCCTGCTTCACCCCGGCCCGCGCCTCGGACGACTCGAGCGCAATGAGCGTCTGCCCCGCCCGGACGGTCTGGCCCTCCTCGACCGGTACTTCGGCCACGGTGCCGGTGATCTGGCTGCCGACGTCGACGCGGTAGGGCGTCACCACGCGTCCGCTTGCCACGACCGACTGCACCACGTCGCGGCGGGCGACCTTCGCCACGTCGACCCGCGGACCGAACGCCGCGTTGAGGCCGAAATAGCCGGCGAGCGCGAGCGCGCCCACCCCGGCGAGCACTCGCCAGCGGCGCGTCCATATCCTCGCGAGGAGCGCGTTCATGTCATCCCGGTGTCCGGCGGCCTTCCGCCCGGATTCTCCCTGCCGCCGGGGGCGGACGCATGACGCAGGTCAAGCGGCCTGGCCGATGCGGCCGCGAGCGGAGTCTAACGGGCCGGCGCCCGCGTCAGGGCGCGGCGCACCGCGTCGGGGCGCGGCAGCGGTGCCACCGCGCCGAACCCGGTTGTCGAGAGGGCCGCCGCCGCGTTGGCGTAGCGCGCCGCGTCGACGATCGAGTCGCCCGCGGCGAGGCGCGCGAGCGCCGCGCCGCAGAAGCAGTCGCCGGCGCCGGTGGCGTCGACAACTTCCACTTGCACGCCGGGCACGCGCTCGCGCCGTGTCCCGTCGCTCGCGATCGCGCCTTCGGCGCCGAGCTTCAGGAACACGGTCTTCGCGCCGAGGCCGTGCGCCCAGTCGAGCACCGCGTCCGTTTCCTCGCGGCCGCTCAGGACGCGCGCTTCGTCGAGGCTGGGAAAGAAATAGTCCGCCATTGCCGCGGCGGCGCCGATCATCGCCCGGGCGCGCGCGAGCGGCCAGAGCTTGAGGCGCAGGTTCGAGTCGAGCGACACCTTCGCGCCACCGGCGCGTGCGGCCTCGAACGCCGCGAGGACCGTATCGGCGGCGGAGGCCGAGATCGCCATGCTGATCCCGGAGGCGTGAACGAAGCGCGCCGCGCGGAGGAGGTCGGCGGGCAGATCGTCGGGGCGCATGCGGCTCGCGGCAGAGCCGGCGCGGAGGTAGCTGAAGACGTGTCCCTGCGGGCCGTGCCGGACGAAGTACACCGCGGTGTGCGCCTCGCGGTCGATCGCGACGCCGCGCGTGTCCACGCCTTCCGTGCGCCACAGCTCGAGGAACGCCCGCCCGAACTCGTCGTCGCCGATGCGCGTCGCGTACGCGGCACGTGCGCCGGACCGCGCGGCGGCGATGATCATGTTCGACGAGTCGCCGCCGAAGCCCTGCAGGTAGCCCGGCTCGCCGGGCCGCGTCTGGTTGAACTCCACCAGGGGCTCGCCGATGGAGAGGACGTCGATCGTGGTCATGCGCGCGCCAGTGTACCCGGTCGAGGTTTGTTCCAGATCAACGCCCGATGGGAAATAGCGCGTAGCTTTTGTCTTGATTGGAGTGGACATAAGGCGTTCGGGAAACGTCGATATCGACGCGCGATGGAGATTTCCGACCGCTCACTTCGAGGAGGCGATGATGAGACCAGTCTGGGTGATCGCAGCACTTGTTGGCGCAATGGGAGTCGGTCAGCCCTGGGCCGCTTTCGGCCAGCAGAAGGTGGATATGGGCAAGCGCGAGTACGACGCGAACTGCGCCGTGTGCCACGGCACGGGAGGGAAGGGCGACGGCCCGTTTTCGGGCTTCGGCGATCTGAAGCAGACCGCTGCCGACCTGACATTGCTCGCCAAGAAGAACAACGGCGTATTCCCGTTCGCGCGGGTCTACGAGTTCATCGACGGCACGCAAGTGGTGAAGGCGCACGGGACGAGGGAGATGCCCATCTGGGGCGCCGACTACAGGGTCAAGGGCGCCGAGTACTACGTGGACGTTCCCTTCAATCCCGAGGTGTACGTGCGCGCCCGCATCCTCGCATTGACCGAGTACGTGTATCGGCTGCAGGCGAAGTAGTGTGGTGGCCGGCCGTCGTCTGAGGGCGGTAGCAGTTGGCTCGAGGAGGGGATGATGAAACCCGCATGGATGGTCGCAGCACTTGTTGGCGCATTAGGCGCCGGTCAGCCCTGGCTCGCGTTCGGCCAGCAGAAGGTGGATCTGGGTAAGCGCGAGTACGACTCAAACTGCGCCGTGTGCCACGGCGCGGGCGGGAAGGGCGACGGCCCGTTTTCGGGCTTCGGCGATCTGAAGCAGACCGCCGCCGACCTGACATTGCTCGCCAAGAAGAACAACGGCGTATTCCCGTTCGCGCGGGTCTACGAGTTCATCGACGGCACGCAGGTGGTGAAGGCGCACGGGACGAGGGAGATGCCCATTTGGGGCGCGGACTACCGGGCCAAGGGCGCCGAGTACTACATGGGTACTCCCTTCAATCCCGAGCTCTACGCGCGCGCCCGGATCTTCGCATTGACCGAGTACGTCTATCGGCTGCAGGCGAAGTAACGCGACCGGACTTGACGTTCGTCATTCGGGCGAGGCGCGCTGCCGGGCAGCATAGCGCCCGATGGCGCCACGACCTGCGGTAGAGACCCCTCACGCGCTGCCGGCGAGCGAGGTGCTCGCGCGGCTTGGCGCCGACGCTCATCGCGGTCTCACGTCCGCCGAGGCGCTGGCCCGCTTCGCGCAATACGGTCGCAACGAGCTCCCCGCCGCGCCCCCGGTCCCGCGCTGGCGGCGCTTCCTCGCGCAACTCCAGAGCCCGCTCGTGCTGCTGCTGCTCGCCGCGGCCGCGGTCTCGCTCGGGGTGTGGTGGTACGAAGGCGGCGGACACGCGCCGTACGAGGCGCTCGCGATCCTCGCCATCGTCGTCGCGAACGCCGCCCTCGGGTTCATGCAGGAGGAGCGGGCGGAGCGCGCGCTCGCGAGCCTGAAGCGGATGACGGCGGCGACGGCGCTCGTTGTGCGCGACGGCGAGCGCGCGAGCGTGCCCGCCGCCGAGATCGTGCCGGGGGACCTGCTCGCGATCGAGGAGGGCGCGACGATGCCCGCCGACGCGCGGGTGCTGCAGTCGGTGTCGCTCCAGACGGCCGAGGGCGCGCTCACCGGCGAGAGCACGCCGGTCGAGAAGCACGCGGACGCGATCGCCGCCGATTGCTCGCTCCCCGACCGCGCGAACATGGTGTTCTCCGGGACGACGGCGACCTCGGGCCGCGGCCTCGCTGTCGTCACCGCCACCGGCGCCAACGCGGAGATCGGGCGCATCGCAGGGTTGCTCGCCGTCACCGAGAGCCCGCCGACGCCGCTACAGCGCCAGCTCGCCAAAGTCGGCAAGGCGCTCGGCGCGGTCGTCATCGCGATCGCGGTCGTCGTCGGCGCGACGATCCTCGCGCTCGAGCAGGACTTCACTGCCGCGGCGCTGGTCGCGGTCCTGCTGTATGCCATCGCGCTCGCGGTCGCCGCGGTGCCGGAAGGGCTCGCCGCGGTGACGACGGTCGTCCTCTCGCTCGGCACGCAGCGCATGGCGAAGCGGAACGCGGTGGTCCGCACGCTCGCCGCTGTGGAGACGCTCGGCTCGGCGACCGTCATCTGCACCGACAAGACCGGCACGCTCACGAAGAACGAGATGACCGTGCGCACGCTCGTGACCGCCAGCGGCACCGTTGCGCTCACCGGGACCGGCTATGCGCCGGAGGGCGAGCTGCACTTCGCCGGAGGAACGCTGGGGGCGGGCGCGCTGCGCGCCGAAGCCGAATCGGCGTTGACGGTGGCGTGCCTCTGCAACAATGCGGTGGTGGTCGAGCGCGACGGCCGCTGGACGGTGGTCGGGGACCCGACCGAAGGCGCCCTGAAGGTGGCGGCGGCGAAGGCGTCACTCGATCCGGCCCGGCTCGAGGAGCGATTGGAGCGGGTGGGCGAGATCCCGTTCTCCGCGGAGCGCAAGCTGATGAGCACGGTCCACGTCGACCGTGAGGAGGCGGGCCACGTCGTGCTGATGACGAAGGGCGCCCCCGACGTGCTGCTCGCGCGCTGCACGCACGAGCGGGTCGGCGACGCCGAGCGCGCTCTGACCGGCGAGCGGCGGGCGGAAATCCAGGCTGCGGCTGACCGGCTCGCCGGGGACGCGCTGCGCACGCTCGGCCTGGCTTCGCGGCGCCTGCCCACCGGCGCGGCGATGCTGTCGCGCGCCGAGGAAGAGCGTGATCTGGTCTGGCTCGGCGTCGTCGGCATGATCGATCCGCCGCGACCCGAGGCGGCGGCGGCGGTGCGGACCGCGCGCGAGGCCGGCGTGCAGGTCGTGATGATCACTGGCGACCACCCGGCCACCGCCGCAGCCATTGCGAGCGAGCTGGGGATCGCATCCCGCGGCGACCGCGCGGTGCTCGGCACGGAGCTCGCCCGGATGTCGGAGGCCGAGCTCGTCGCGCGTTGCCGGCCCGGAGCCGGGTCTACGCCCGCGTGAGTCCCGAGCACAAGCTCGCCATCGTGCGTGCGCTTCACTTGCGCGGCGAGGTGGTCGCGATGACCGGCGACGGCGTGAACGACGCGCCGGCGCTCAAGGCCGCCGACATCGGCATCGCGATGGGGATCACCGGCACCGACGTCGCGAAGGAGGCGGCCGACATCGTGCTCGCCGACGACAACTTCGCCTCGATCGTCGCCGCGATCGAGGAGGGGCGGTCGATCTACGCCAACATCCAGAAGTTCCTGCGCTACCTGCTGTCGGCGAACCTCGGCGAGGTGCTGGTGATGTTCTTCGGCGTCGTCCTCGCGGGGATCATCGGACTCGCCGGCGGCGGCGGGGGAGCGCTCGTGCTGCCGCTGCTCGCTACGCAGATCCTGTGGATCAACCTCGTGACCGACTCGTTCCCCGCACTCGCGGTCGGCCTTGACCCGCCGGACCCGGCGCTCATGCGCCGCGCGCCGCGCGACCCGGCCGTGGGCGTGATCACGCCGCGCATGTGGGCCGGGATCTGCGTCGCGGCCGTGGTCATTGCGACCGGGACGCTTGCCGCGCTCGACGCGGGACTCTCCGGCGGATTGATCGCCGGCGGCGGGTCGGTCGAGTACGCCCGCACGCTCGCGTTCACCACGCTGGTCCTCTACGAGCTCTACGACGTGTTCTGCGCCCGTTCCGACGAGGAGACCGCGTTGCACCGGACTTTCCGCAACGGCTGGCTGCTCGCCGCGGTCGGCGTCGGGCTGGCGCTGCAGGCTGCGGTCGTCTACACGCCGGCGCTGCAGCGGGCGTTCGGCACGGTCCCGCTCGATGCCGCAGACTGGCTCTTCTGCGCGGCGATCGCCTCGACGATCGTCGTCGCCCGCGAGGCCGGCAAGGCGTGGTGGCGCGGGGTCGACCGGCGGAACGCCGGGACGCTCAGCGCCGCCACATCGCGTAGAGCGTGAGCAGGATCTCGACGACGATCAGCGCGACGATGTACCACTCGACGCGCAGCGCGTGCTTCGCGTTCAGCAGGTCGACCAGCGTGCGCACGGTGCGGCCCGCGAGGTCGAGCTTCCGGCCGAGGGCGGCGAGCCGCTCGCGGATCTCGAACTCGGTCTCGAGCAGCACGTAGAGCCGCTCGAGCTCCGGGTGCTCCCACAGCAGCTCCGGCTTGTCGCCGATCTCCGCGCGACCGACCATGCGGTGCTCGACCAGCAGCAGCGACCCGATGCGCTTCAGGTGCTCGCGCGTACCGCCCCGGATGCGGCCCTTGCGCTCGAGCTCGAGCGCCATCGGCTCGATGCGGTCGAAGTCGCCGGCGATGCGCGTCTCGTAGTGACCGAGCAGCACGCTCTTCGAGAGGACGTCGGCGACGAGCTGGAGCTTCTCGAGGGTTGCCGACTGCACGGCCAGTGCGCCCGCCACCAGCCCCTCCGGCCGGCTCTCCACGCGCACCTCGAGCTCCTCGGCTTCGATGGTCCGGTAGCGGTGCTCGATCAGCGGGGCGAGGCGCTCGCGCAGCGCATGCTCGCCTTCCGCCGTCCCGCCGAACAGGACCGCGACCCCGTAGCGGAACAGCACCGCGACGCCATCGCCCGGCAGGCGCACGGCGAGCGGCAGCCGCCCGAGCGTTTCGCCCTCCGGCCAGCCACGCACTTCCAGCCGCGCGCCGAGGAGCAGTGCGCGAGCCCGGAACGCGGCGGCCGGAACGATCGGGCGCGGACTCACGGCGTCGAGGGACGAAATACCGCCCGGAATCGCTCGATGAACCGCTCGAGGTCCGCTACCGGCAGATGGTCGATCCCCGCGGCCGCTTCCCGTCCGCCGCCGGTCGCGAACTCGCGGGCGAGCGCGGCGCAACCCTTCGGTGCGGTGCGCGGCGCGCGGATGCTCACGCGATAGCCGTCGTCCGCGCACGGGACAAGCACCGCGTGCGCGCGGTCCGGCGCGCGGTCGGCCAGATCGTTGGCGAGGGTACCGCTCGCCCTGCGCGCCCAGGCTTCCGCCGGGAGAACGTAGACGCCCGGGGAGTGGGGCGTCACCGCGAGCGCCCTCGCCATGTCCGCAAGGCGCCCGGCGTGCAGCGTTGCGACGACCGACGCCTCGGCGGCGAACCGCAGCGGGTCGGGGTAAGAACCGAGTTGCCGGTACAGGTCGGCGGGCGGCACCCAGAGATCTGCCTCCGTATCGCCGTAGGCGTTGTAGTTGAGATCTTCCCCGAGCGAGCGCAGCGTGCTGCGCTCGCCGGCCGTCAGCGCGATCGAATCGGCGAGTTCCTCGGCCGTGCGCGCGAGCCCGTCGCCGTAGGCGGCGGCGACGGCCCACGCGCGGAAGCGCCCGCCGAGGTGCCGGTCGACGATCGCGCTCGTGCACATCTCCGGCGCGGTGTCGATGTGCGCTTCGAGGAGCGGGTGCTGCGGGATCGCGCCCGCATAGTGGTGATCGAACCACTGCACCGAAACGCCGCGCGCGAGCAGCCGCTCGAGCGCGTCGCGATTACGGTCGAGCGAGACGTCGAGCACCGTGACCCGGTCGCCGGCGGCGGCGTCGACGCGCTCGAGGAGCGCGATGTCGCGCTTCGGGCCGGTGACGAGCCGGCTCTCGGCCGGCGCCGCGAGGCGGAGCTGGTGCAGCGCGCAGAGCCCGTCGGCGTCGCCGTTGAAGACGTCGAACCGCGCTGGCTGACCGGCTCCGGTATTGGGGATGCGTGACAGGGCTAGGGATCCCGATGTTGCCAGGATCCTAACCCGAGCCGGGCGCCGAGCGCCGCGGCAGATGCCCGCAGCGATGCGAAATCGCGCGTCGTGTCGACCTTGACCGCGAAGGTGAGCTCGTCGCCGGCGAGCGGCTGGGCGGTCGCGAGCTGCCTCACGAGCACCTCCAGATTTGCCTCGGAGGCGTCGCCCCCGGCGCGCGTCCGCGCAAGGATGCGCTCGCGCAGCACCGGCTCCGGCGCCTCGCACGCGGCGATCGCGAACGTCGCGCCGGCCTCACGCGCAAGCGCGCGCAGCGCGTCCCGGTCGGCGCGCAGCAGAAATGTTGCGTCGACGACCGCGGGAAAGCCGGCGTCGAGGACGATCCGCGCGATCTCCGCGAGCCGCGCGTAGGTCCGGCGCGTGGCGTCCGGGCCGTAGATCCCGCCGCCGACGGCGGCGCCGGTCCGTTCGGCTGCGGCCAGTCCGTGCAGGCGCTTCCGCTCCACGTCGGAGCGCACGCGGATCGCACCGATCTCCTCGACGAGGAGCCCGGAGAACACCGTCTTGCCCGACCCGGAGAGCCCGCGCGTCAGGATGAGGGCCCGCCGCTCGAGGGCCACGAAGCGCTCGGCGAGCCGGAGGTAGTCGCGGAACTCGCGTTCGGCGCGGTCGCGTTCCGGCGTGCTGGCGGGGAGCTGATGCCCCCGCATCCACGCGACTTTCGCCCGGACCATCGCCCGATACACGAGATAGAAGCGCAGGAGACCGAGGCCCGCGTAGTCGCCGGTCCCCTCGAGATACGCGTCGAGAAACCGGGCCGCGTGCGCGGCGAATCCGTGGTCGACGAGGTCCATGACGAGGAACGCGACCTCGCTCATCACGTCGATCCAGCGGAAGTGCGCGTTGAACTCGATGCAGTCGAACGGCACGATCCGGCCGTCCAGCAGCAGGAGGTTGCGGAGGTGCAGGTCGCCATGGCATTCGCGCACGAACCCGGCGTCGCGGCGCGCGGCGAAGGCCGGCGCGCGGCGCGCGAACTCGCGCTCGGTCCACTCGGCGAGCCGCTTGAGCGCGGCCGCGCTCTCCCGGTCCGGATCGAGCGAGCGCAGCTGATCGAAGTTCTGCCGGGCCTGCCCGATCACGTCCCCGGGCGAGCCGAACTCGCTCCCGGCCGCGGCGCGCGCGACCTGCGCGTGGAACGCGGCGACCTCGGCCGCGAGATCGTCCATCAGCTCCAGCCGCAGCTCGCCGCGGGCGGCGACGCGATCGAGGAGGGCGTCCTGCGGGAATTCGCGCATCTTCACCGCGTAGTCGATCGCGCGCCCCTTGCCGCCGAGCCGGGGCTCGGCTTCGGTGCCGGTGACCGGCACGACTTCGAGATAGAGGTCGGGCGCCGTCCGGCGGTTCAGACGGAGCTCCTCTTCGCACGCGGTCCGGCGCGCCTCGAGCGTGCTGAAGTCGAGGAAGCCGAGCGAAACCGGCTTCTTCAGCTTGTAGGCGTAGCGGCCGGTCAGCAGGATCCAGGAGATATGCGTCTCGAGCAGCTCGACGCGCTCGACCGGGTGCGGATAGCGGCCCGGATCGCGCAGCGCCGCGATCATCGCCTCCGGGTCGGACGCGGCACGGGCCGCCGCGCCCGCGGTCATCGCTGCGGCGGGCTCGCGCCGCGGCGGTCGAGAGCCGCGGCAACGTAGTCGACGCAGGCGTTCAGCGTTGCGATCTTCCGGTAGTCCTGCTCCGGGATCTCGATGCCGAACGCCTTGTGCAGCCCGATCGTGAAATTGAGGAAGTCCATCGAGTCGATGTCGAGCTCGTCCCGCAGCGGCCGGTCGGGCCTGAGCTCGCCCGCATCGAGCTCGGGCACGACGGCGGCAAGCGCCGCGAGGACCTTTGCGCGGATCTCGTCCGAGTTCATAGCTTCTCCGGTTCCTGCAGCAGACGCCCGATCGCGTCGAGAAATACCGCTCCGCGATGGCCGTCGGTGGCGCGGTGGTCCCCGGAGAGCGTCGCCGTGATCACGCGCCGCGGCACGACCTGACCGTCGACGACCCAGGCGCGCTCGACGATGGCGCCGAACCCGACCAGCGCAAGCTGCGGCGGATAGATGATGCCGTAGACCGACTCGACGCCGCGCTCGCCGAGGCTCGTGATCGTGATGGTCGCGTCGGTCATCTCCGAGCTGCGGAGCGATCCGGCGCGCGCCCGCGTGACGAGATCCTGGAAGTTGCGCATCAGCTCGTCGACCGACTGCTTGTCGGCGTCGCGCAGCGCGGGGGCGACGAGTCCGCCGCCACGGAGCGACACCGCGACGCCGAGGTGGATTGCCTCGCTCCGGGTCGCGCGGCCACCGGTCCAGAACCCGTTCAGCTCGGGAACCTCGCGCAGCCCGAGCGCGACCGCCTTGAGCAGCAGTACACCGTACAGCAGCCGTTCGGTCACCGGTCGATCCCGGTTGCGTGCCTCGAGCCATGCCGCCGCCGGGGAGAAATCGATGGTGGTGGACAAGTAATAGTGCGGGATCTCGCGCTTGCCCCGCGACATCGCCGCCGCGATCGCCTCGCGCATGCGAGCGGCGCGGTCGGCCGGCGGTTTGGCCGTGGGCGTCACGGGAGGCGCGGGCGCGGCGGCGGCGCGCTCCACGTCCTCGAGCGTGATCCGGCCGTCCGGGCCCGTGCCGCGCACGGACTCGATCGCCACGCCGAGCGCCTCGGCGCGGCGCTTGGCGGCGGGCGAGACATGGAGCCGCTCTCCCGACGGGGCTGCACGGGGCGCTGGCGCCGGGGCCGGGGCCGGCCGGGCAGGGGCGGCGCGGCGGGCGGCGCGGGTGCCGCCGCCGGCGCTGCGAAGAGCGGCGGCATGACCGACTCCGGGCCTTCCCCCTGGATCGTCGCGATCGGGGTGCCCACCGGCAGCCACTTGTCGCTCGGCTCGACGAGGATCTGTTCGAGCTTGCCCGCCGTCCAGGACTCGACCTCGACGTTCGACTTGTCGGTCTCGATCACGAGCACGACCTCGCCGCGCGCGATCGGCTCGCCCGGCTTTTTCAGCCACTCGACGACGCGGCCCTCGGTCATGTCCGCGCCGAGCTTGGGCATCAGGAAGTCCACGGCGCGGGAGACTACAGCAGCGCCTTCGCGGCGGCGACGATCCGCGCGGGCGAAGGCAGGGCGGCGTCCTCGAGGTGCTTCGCGTACGGGATCGGTACCTCGACCGAGCACACGCGCGCCACCGGCGCGTCGAGTTCGTCGAACGCGCGCTCCGTGATCTGCGCGCTCACTTCTGCCGCAAAGCCGGCGGTGCGCCACATCTCGTCCACGATCACCGCGCGATGCGTCTTCGTGACGGTCGCGACGATCGCGTCGACGTCGAGGGGCCGCAGGGACCGCAGATCGAGCACCTCGGCCTCGATGCCGTCCGCAGCGAGGTCGTCCGCCGCCTTCAGCGCTTTCGGGAGCGAGCCGCCGTAGGTGATCAGCGACACGTCCTTGCCCGGCCTGCGCACCGCCGCGACTCCCAGCCGCATCGGGGCGTCGTCCGTATCCTCGCCCTGCATCGGGTACAGGATCGCGTTCTCGCAGACGATCACCGGATCGGGGTCGTCGAGCGCGGCGAGGAGCAGCCCCTTCGCATCGGCGACGGTCGCCGGTGTCGCGACCTTGAGCCCGGGCACGTGCGCGTACCAGCCCTCGAACGAATGCGAGTGCTGCGCGGCCATGCCGCGGCCGCCGCCGCTCGCCATGCGGATCACGACCGGCACGCTGAGCTGGCCGCCCGACATGTGACGCAGGGTCGCGGCGGTGTTGACGATCTGGTCGAGCGCGAGGAGCGAGAAGTTGATCGTCATCACCTCGACGATCGGGTGCATGCCGCCGACCGCGGCGCCGATGCCCGCGCCGACGAAGGCCGACTCCGAGAGCGGGGTGTCGCGGACGCGCTCCGGCCCGAACTCCTCGAGCAGCCCGAGGCTCACCGCGAACGCACCACCGTAGCGCCCGACGTCTTCGCCCATCAGGAACACGCGCGGGTCGGCGCGCATCGCCTCGCGCATCGCGGCGCGGGCGGCTTCGCGGAAGGTCGTCTTCGCCATCAGTGGTCGCCGGTGTGGACGTCGCGCTCGAGATGCTCGACCGGCTCCCACGGCCCGCGCTCGGCCTCGTCGACCGCCCAGTCGATGTCCTGCCATACGCTCTTCTCGAGCGCCGCGAGCTCCGCGTCGGCGAGGAGACCGTCCGCCTTCAGGCGCGCGGCGAAAGTCGCGATCGGGTCGCGCTTCTTCCACTCGGCGATCTCGTCCTTCCCGCGATAGAGCTCCGGGTCGGCCATCGAGTGCGCGCGATAGCGATAGGTGCGGAGCTCCAGGAAATACGGCCCCTCGCCGCGCCGCACCGCCTCGGCGGCGCGCGCGACCGCGCTCTCGACCGCGTAGACGTCCATCCCGTCCACCCATTCGGACGGCACGCGGTAGTTTTGCGCCTTGAGATGGATGTCGGTCTCGGATTCCGAGCGCGCGAGCGCGGTGCCCATCGCGTAGAGGTTGTTCTCGCACAGGAACAGCACCGGCAGCTGCCACAGTTCGGCGAGGTTGAGCGACTCGTGGAACTCGCCTTCTGCCACCGCACCCTCGCCGAAGAAGCACGCGGTCACACGGTGCTTGCCCTGCATCCTGTCCGCCAGCGCGAGGCCCACGGCGAACGGGAGGCCGCCGCCCACGATCGCGTGCCCGCCGTAGAACCGGCGCGGCACGTCGAACATGTGCATCGAGCCGCCCCGGCCGCGCGAGCAGCCGTTCGCCTTCCCGTACATCTCCGCCATCACCGCACCGCCCGGGACGCCGCGCGCGAGCGCCTGGCCGTGCTCGCGATAGGTCGCGACGATCGCGTCGTCGGGCGCGAGGGCCTGCATCGCCCCGACCGCGACCGCCTCCTCGCCGATGTAGAGGTGCAGGAAACCGCGGATCTTGCCGGCGCTGTAGAGCTCGGCGGATTTTTCCTCGAAGTGGCGGATGAGCAGCATCTGCCGCAGCAGCTCGTGCGCGTGCTCGCGGTCGAGAGCCGGTCCGTGCGGCGGGCGATGCTCCACGGACATTCAGGTGCTCTCCAGGGTGGAGGTATCGCCCTCGGGCAGTCCCAGCTCGCGTGCCTTGAGCAGCCGCCGCATGATCTTGCCGCTGCGCGTCTTCGGTAGGCTCGGGCTGAAGTCGATCTCCTTCGGCGCTACAGCGGCGCCCAGGCGCTTGCGCGCGTGAGCGAGGATCGAGCGCCGGAGCTCCTCGCTCGGGTCGAAGCCCGTCTTCAGTCCGACGAACGCCTTCACGATCTCGCCCGCCACCGGGTCGGGCTTGCCGATCACGCCGGCCTCCGCGACCGCAGGGTGCTCCATCAGCACGCTCTCGACCTCGAACGGGCCGATCAGGTGCCCGGAGGTCTTGATCACGTCGTCCTTGCGGCCGACGAACCAGAAGTAGCCGTCGGCGTCGCGCTTCGCGAGATCCCCGGTGAGATACCACTCGCCGGCGAAGCACTTCCGGTAGCGCTCCGGCTCGTTGAGGTAAGCCCGGAACATCGACGGCCAGGGCGTCCTGATCGCGAGCTCGCCTTCGGCGCCGGGCGCATCGACGAGCCGCACGGTGCCGTCCTTCTGCGCGTCGACGAGCGCGACCTCGATTCCCGGCACCGGTTTCCCCATCGAGCCCGGGCGGATGTCCATCGAGGCGAAGTTGGCGACCATGATGCCGCCGGTCTCGGTCTGCCACCAGTTGTCGTGGAACGGGAGGTTAAACGCTTCAACGCCCCAGCGCACCGCCTCGGGGTTGAGCGGCTCGCCGACGCTCGCCAGGAAGCGCAAGCTCGGCACCCGCCGCTCGCGCGCAAGGTCGAGGCCGGCCTTCATCATCATGCGGATCGCGGTGGGCGCGGTGTACCAGACGCTCACCCGCTCGCGCGCCAGGATCTCGTACCACCGCGCCGCGTCGAAGTCGCTCTCGTCCACGACGCTCGTGACGCCGAGCGAGAGGGGTGCGACGATGCCGTAGGAGGTGCCGGTCACCCAGCCGGGATCGGCGGTGCACCAGTACACGTCGTCGGGGTGCAGGTCGAGCGCGAGCCTGGCGGTCGTGTGGTGCGCGACCACGGCGCCGTGCACGTGCACCGCGCCTTTGGGCGTCCCGGTGGTGCCGCTCGTGAAGTGGAGGAGCGCCATGTCCTCCGGGTCGGTCGCCGGGATCTCGAAGGTGTCCGCCGCCGCCGCCATGAGCGGCGCGAGATCGCGCGTGTCGGCGAGGCCCGCGCTCCCGACGACGAGCACGTGCTCGAGCTTCGGCAGCGCGGCGCGGATGCCGGCGATTTTCTTCCGGTACATTGCCTCGGTCGTGACGAGCACGCGCGCCTCGCCGATCGCCATCCGCGCGCGGATCGGTTCCGGGCCGAAGGCCGCGAAGAGGGTGCAGACGACCGCCTTCGCTTTCCACGCGCCGAGCGCGGCGAAGTAGAGCTCCGGGATCCGGCCGGTCAGCACGTAGACGCGGTCTCCGGCGGCGACACCGAGGCCACGCAGCACGTTGGCGAAGCGGTTGGACTCCCGCGCGAGGTCGGCGAACGTGAGGTCGCGTCGCGCGCCGTCGACGCCGAGCCACCGGATCGCGACCTTGTCGCGGCGCGCACCCGCGGCGTGCCGGTCCACCGCCTCGTGAGCCATGTTCAGCCCGCGGCCCCCGGGCAGGCCGTCGAGCGCGGACCGCGCGCCCTCCCAGGAGAACGTCCGCCGGAAGGAATCGTAGTCCGGAAGGTTCGGGGAGCAGGCAAAGTCCGCCGCGCGCTTCGAGATGATTTCCGTCACGATGCCAGCCTACCGGGGGGAAGGGATGCCGTGCTTGCGGCAGGTCAAATGCAGTCTACTTCGGGGGTTTTGAGGGAGATCAACTGCTCCTTCGGGTCGCCGGCTAGAGTCCAGGCGGGCTGGGGCGTTATGCTCCGGTCCCCGAGGGACCGAAAGGAGCAGACGTGCCGTTGACCCAGGCAGAACGTACCGAGCTCGAGGCGATCATCCGCCGCGAGCACCAGCGGCTGATGAGCGAGCTGCGCGAGGAGGTCGAGCAGTCGCGGCAGGAGACCTTCGGCGCCGTGGAGGGCGGGGTCGGCGACAGCGCCGACGAGGCGGTGGCCGACCTGCTGTCGGACCTCGACAGCGCCGAGATTACTCGCGATGTCAACGACATCCGCGAGCTCGAAGCCGCCATGGCGCGACTCGCGGACGGCACGTACGGGCGCTGCGTGCACTGCGGGACGGACATTCCGCTCGCGCGGCTGCGCGCCCAGCCTGCGGCGCTGCGGTGCGTTGCCTGCCAGGACGTCTACGAGAAGACCCACGTTCATCCGCCCGCGCCGAAGCTGTGACGCCGCCGCGTCAGCCGAGGAAGGGCCAGACCGCGGTCGCGGCGATCCCGAGCGGCGCAACATAGCGCAGCAGGATCCGCAACGCGCGCACGGCGACGGCGCCGAGGCGAAGCTCCTCGGTCAGCACGCTGGCCGGCATTGCCCAGCCCGCGAACACCGCGATCGCCAGGCCGCCGAGCGGCAGCAGGACGTTGGACGTGAGGTGGTCCAGCAGGTCGAACGCCGTGGCCCGCTCGAAGCCGCGCAGACCCGAAAACGGGTGCCAGTCCGCCCAGGCGTTGAACGAGAGGACGGTCGCGATCCCGGCCGCGAAACAGACCCCGGCGGCGATCGCGGTCGCCGGTGCCCGCCGCAGCCCGCAGCGCCGGATCAGCGGCGCGACCACGAGCTCGAGCAGCGAGATCGCCGAAGCGAGCGCCGCGACGAAGAGCAGCACGAAGAACGCGACCGCGGCGAGCGTGCCGAAGCGCATCTGCGCGAAGGCGAGCGGCAGGGTGACGAACACGAGACCCGGTCCGCCCGCCGGGTCGAGCCCGTGCGCGAAGACGATCGGGAACACGGCGATCCCCGCGAGGAGCGAGATCGCCGTGTCGGCGACGACCGATGCCACGGCCACCTCCTTGAGGCTGATCTCGACGCCGCTATAGGCGGCGTAGGTGATCATCAGGCCGAGGCCGACGCCGATCGAGAAGAAGCCGAGGCCGAGCGCGTCGAGCGCCGCGCCGGCAGTCAGGGACTCGGGGTCGAGGTGGAGCAGGAACCGCAGCGTGGCGGGTACGTCGCCCTCGGCGATCGAGTAGCCGGCGAGGAGGAGCATCAGCGCCGCGAGCAGCGGCATGAGGAACTTGCCGGCGGCCTCGATGCCGCCGGCAATGCCGCGCGCCACGATCACCGCCGTCGCTGTCATGAAGAAGGCGTGATAGGCGAGCATCTGCAGCGGCGAGGCGAGCAGCGCGTCGAATCGGGCCTGCGCCGCCCGCGGATCGCTCCCGGGCAGGCCGCCGATCGCGGTCTGAACCGCGTAGGCCACGGTCCATCCGCCGATCACGGCGTAGAAGCTGAGGATCAGGAGGCCGGTGAAGACGCCGAGCGTCCCGACGATCGCCCAGCGCCTGCTCGCGCCGTGCCTGGCCGCGATCGACGCCATGCTCGCCGGCGCGTCCGCCCGCCCGCGGCGGCCGATCGCGAACTCGGCGAACATCAGCGGCACGACGATCAGCGCGAGACCGAGCACGTAGAACAGGATGAACGCGCTGCCGCCGTTCGCGCCGACCTCGTAGGGGAACTTCCAGATGCTGCCGATCCCGACCGCCGAGCCGACGGTCGCGAGAATGAATCCGAAGCGTCCCGACCAGGCCTCGCGGCCGGCCGTCATCCGGCGTCTCGCGCGGGGCGGGCTGGCGGCGCGGGGTCCCGGCCGGCGTCGAAGAACCGGTATTGCCGGCGGCCGCGCGCCTTTGCCGCGTACATCGCGGCGTCGGCTCGGCTGAGCAGGATATCGACCGTCGCACCGTCCCGGGGATACATGCTGATTCCGATGCTGACCCCGACCTCGATGCGCCGGCCGCTCAGCATGTAGGGCTGGCCGATCCGGTCCACCAGCTTCCCGGCCAGGGCACCGGCCGTGTCCGGATGCTCGACGTCGCTCAGCAGCACCGCGAATTCGTCTCCGCCGAGGCGCGCCACCGCGTCGGTCTTGCGCACCGCGGCGCGCAGACGTTCCGCGACCGCGACCAGGAGCTCGTCGCCGGCGGCATGTCCCAAAGCGTCGTTGATGGGCTTGAAGTCGTCGAGATCGAGAAAGAGTAGCGCAAGCAGGCGGCCCTCGGCGGCGCCGCGGGCGATCGCCGCATCGAGCGACTCGAGAAAGGAGACGCGGTTCGGCAGGCCGGTCAGGCTGTCGTGATAGGCGAGCCGCTGGATCTCCTCGCGTTCCAGGGTGCTCGCCGTGACGTCGTGCTGGATGGCGACGAAGTGGGTGACCCGGCCGGACCCGTCGAGGAGCGGCGTGATCACCTGGCTTGCGGTCCACAGGGTGCCGTCCCGGCGGCGCTCGACGAGCTCGCCCTGCCAAGCCCGCCCGGACAGGATCGTCCCCCACAGGCCGCGGTAGAACTCGGGACTTTGCTTGCCCGATTTCAGCAGGCCGGGCGTGCGGCCGATGACTTCTTCGCGGCTATAGCCGCTCAGCCGGCAGAACGCATCGTTGACCCAAACGATTCGACCATCGCGGTCGGCGATCATGACGGCATTCGCGGCCGCCTCGAGTGCGCGTGCCAGGAGCGGCTGTGGCCGGTCGGTCACGAGTCGCTCCCCCATCGCCTTCCCGCGATTCGCCGCGGACGCGATCGCGGGCAGGCACTAGCGCTACCCGCGACTCGCCGCGAACTGCGCGCTAACCGAGCGCCGTGGCGAACACGGCGGGCATAAACCCCCGCCGCCGCGCGGGCGCCGACTGGGCGACAGCGCGCCGGATGCTCTGCACCGGGCCTGCCCCGGCCTCGTCCTGCGGCCGCACCACGCGCTGCAACCCGGCGATGTCGCGCAGGGTGACCTCCTTGCGATCGACCGCCATCAGCCCGGTCGCGGCGAACGTGGAAAACGCGCGGCTGACCGTTTCCAGCTTGATGCCGAGGTAGCTCCCGATCTCCTCCCGGCTCATGCGCAGAGCGAACGACGAGCGCGAATACCCGAGGCGGGCGAACCGCGCGGAGAGATCGAGGAGGAACGTGGCGAGCCGCGCCTCGGCGTGCAGCGTGCCGAGGAGCCAGATCATGTTGCGCTTCCGGACGAGCTCGTGGCTGAACGCCGCGTAGAGCAGGCGCTCGAGGAACGGATAATCGTGCCCCAGGCGCGCGATCCGGGCAAAGGAGACGACTGCCACCTGGCTCGAGTCCAGGGCGACGGCGTCGCTCGCATAGCGCTCGGTATCGAGTCCGTCGAGGCCGATCACGTCCCCGCCCATCGGGAAGGCGAGCACCTGTTCCTGGCCGGTCAGGTCGACCGTGACCGTCTTCAGGAAGCCCGACCGGACGACGTAGATCGCGTCGAAGCGGTCGCCGGCGCGGTGGAGGGTCTCGCCCGTCTTCAGTTGCCGGACCGGGAAGCGGATGTCCGGCAGGTCACGGCCCGAATCGGCGGATCCGCCGAGCAGGGTGGCGAGTTCCACGAGCGTCATTGACAGGCGATCGACGCCAGCGCGGGAGAGCGCGCCAAGGTGTTCGGGTTCTACGGTCGCCTGGATGGGTTTGACGATGGCAACTGGCATTTTGATGTACCCCTAGTGTTGTCGATCCGAATCGGCTCAGGACGAGAGTCCCGAGTGCGAGCCATCGAGCCGGCCGCGCAGGATCTCGCGCACCCGGCCGAATTCCGTTGTCTTGTCGAGCACTACGTCCGCGCCGGCCGCGAGGCTCGCGTCGCGGTATTGCTGCGAGTTGGCGAAATTGCTCAGGACGATCACGTAGAGACCCGGGCGCTGCGGCTTCACCGCCGCCAGTACGTCGAGCCCGGAACCGCCGACGAGCTGCAGGTCGAGGAGCATCACGTCGGCGGCGACGGCGAGCGCGCCGTCGATCGCGCCGCGCACCGACTCGGCCTCGCCGACGACGATGACGCCCGGCACCGTCCGCACGATCGCGACGAGGCGCTTCCTGACTTCCGGAGCATCCTCGACCACGAACACGTTCATCTCGTCATCCGTTAAATCCACGGCGCGAGTGTGTCCGTGGGGGGACGGCGCCACCATCGGCGGCGGCTGAAACGGCGCTAGGGAAAAACCTCCCCGGGCCTAGGAATAGTCCGAGGCGCAGGGCTGCGGGTGGATCAGGGGCGCGGCAGGTCGGGAGAGTCGAGCAGCTGGTGCGTCACGGCGTAGCGGACGAGCTCTGCGAGCGAGCCGAGGCCCAGCTTCTCGTGGATGTGCGTCTTGTGCGTGCTGACGGTCTTCACGCTCAAGTGCAGCCGCTCCGCGATGGCGGTGACGGACTGGCCGGCGGCGAGGAGCAGGAACACCTCGTGCTCGCGGTCGGAGAGCCGTTTGTGCGGCAACTCCTCGCCGGGCGCTTGGAGGTCGATCGCCAGCGCCTCGGCGACCGCAGGCGTGATGAAGAGGCCGCCCGAGGCGATCTTCCGGAGCGCCGCGACGAGCAGCGTCGGCGCGGCGTCCTTGGTCAGATACCCGGACGCCCCGGCGCGGATCGCGCGGACGGCGTACTGCTGCTCGTCGTGCATCGACAGCACGAGCACGCGCAGGTCGGGCCGCTCGGCCTTCACCTGGCGGACGAGCTCGATGCCGCTGCGGCCCGGCATCGAGAGATCGAGGAGCAGGACTTCGAACCCGCCGGCGCGGATGGCGGCAAGCACCTCGTGCCCGTCCTTGGCTTCGCCGGCGACCGCGAATGTCGGATCGGCGGCGAGGATCCGCTTCAGGCCTTCGCGCACGATGGCGTGGTCGTCGGCGACGAGGATCCGCGTCGTCATGCCGTCTCCGCGCCCGCGCCGGCGCGCGCGACCGGTATCCGCGCCACGAGCGTCGTGCCGGCGCCCGGGCGGCTCGCGATCTCGAGCTCACCGCCGAGAAGCATGACGCGCTCGCCGATCCCGCGCAGGCCGAACGAGCGCGGGCTGGGGCGCAGCGACCGGTCCATCCCGACGCCGTCGTCGCTCACGGTCAGGACCGCGTCGTCGCCCGATCGCTCGAGCCGCACCGCCACCCGGCGTGCCCGCGCATGCTTGGCGACGTTGGTGAGCGACTCCTGCATGATGCGGAAGAGGGCGGAGGCGTGCGGCTCGCCGAGCTGGGCGCACGCCGCGTCCACGTGCAGGTCGCAGGAGATCTGCGTGCGCTGGGAGAAGGTCTGCGCGAGCCACTCGGCGGCGGCGCCCAGGCCGAGGTCGTCGAGAACGAGCGGGCGGAGGTCGGCCGAGATGCGGCGCGTAGTCGCGACGGTCGAATCGAGCAGCCCGCGCATCGCCTCCGCCTGCTCGAGCAGGTCGCCGCGCTCCGGAGGGATCGTGGAACCGAGCAGAGCGACGTCCATCTTGAGCGCGGTGAGCGCCTGGCCGAGCTCGTCGTGCAGCTCGCGCGCGATGCGCGTGCGCTCACCCTCGCGCACCTCGTGCATCGCGAGCGCGACCTCGCGCAGCTCCTCGTGGGTGCGCCGGAGATCCTGCTCGGCCTTCACGCGCGCGGTGACGTCGCGCAGGATCACCGTGAGCAGCTGCTGCCCGCCGACGACTGCCTGCGAGATCGACGCCTCGATCGGGAACTCGGTGCCGTCGGCGCGCAGTGCCCAGAGTGCGGTCTGGATCCCCATCCGCCGCGACGTCTCGCCGGTGCTGCCGAAGCGGTCGACGTGCGCCGCGTGCCCCGCGCGGAACCGCTCGGGGATGAAGCGATCGAGCGGAGCGCCGATCGCCTCGGCAGCGTTGCACTGGAACATCCTCTCGGCGGCGGCGTTGAAGAGGACGATCCGCTGGTCGCGGTCGACCGTGATGATCCCGTCCATCGCCGATCGGACGATCGCCTCCAGCCGCGACTCGCCCTCGCGCAACTCCTGGTGCGAGCGCCTGATCTCGCGCTCGGCGGTCATCCGCTCGGTGATGTCGCGCAGGATGACCGTCAGCAGCTGTTGGCCTCCGACGGCCGCCTGGGAGATCGACGCCTCGATCGGGAACTCGGTGCCGTCCGAGTGCAGCGCCCATAGCGCGGTCTGCATTCCCATCCGTCGCGACGTCTCGCCCGTGCGGGTGAAGCGCTCGATGTGAGCCGCGTGCGCCCCGCGGAACCGCTCGGGAATGAAGCGGTCGAGCGGCGTGCCGATCGCGTCCTCCGCGCTGCACCCGAACAACTTCTGGGCCGCGGCATTGAACAGCACGATGCGATGGGTCGCGTCGACGGTGATGATGGCGTCCATCGCCGAGCGCACGATCGCGTCCAGCTGCAGCTCCCCCTCCCGCGCGGTCGCCTGGCGGGCGCGCGGCTCGCCGCCGGCCGGCCCGGCCGTCCGCGCGCGCGGTTCGCCCAGGCGGCTGAGCGCGACGCCGAACGCCGCGCCAATGATGCCCAGCGCGCCGGTGGTCCAGGGCGCGAGGCGGGTAAGCAGGGTCCCGGTGCCGAAGAGCGCGTCGGCCGCCCGCGACCAGATGGCAAGCGCGGCGGCCATGACGATCACGACTGCACCGAGGACGCCCAGGGTCAGCGGCAGCCGGCGGAGGGCCATCCCGGTTCGGAACGCAGTCAGCTCTTTTATGGATTCTGGCCCAAGGTTACCGCGTCGGCGTGCTCCGCGCATCGGCGGGGCGCCCTGGCCGCAAGCGAGCTCGCGCTCCGACCGTGCCCCGGCTTGACCGTCGTCAAATGCCGCCTGGCGGCCGGGGGTAACTTGCCCTGAGCGGTCGGCCTGACCGGAAAAGGGGACGATATCCATGAACATCAGCGAGCTCTGCAATCCCTTCGTGGTGACCGCGCAGCGCGCGACGCCGCTCACCGATGCGGCGCGCCTCATGCGCGAGCATCACGTCGGTAGCCTGGTGGTCGTCGACGAGACCGGCAAGGGCCGCGTCCCGGTCGGCGTCGTGACCGACCGGGACATCGTCGTGGCCGTGGTCGCGCGCGAAGTGGACCCGCGCACACTGACTGCCGGCGAGGTGATGACGACCGATCTCGCCACTGTCCGGCCGGAGGATCCGGTCGAGGTTGCGCTGCGGCTCATGCGGCGTCGCGGGATCAGGCGGGTGCCGGTCGTGTCGGACGCGGGGATGTTGACGGGGATCGTGACGCTCGACGACGTGCTCGAGAAGGTGGCCGACCAGCTGTCGGATGCCGTGCGCGCGATCGCCTCCGAGCAGGTGCACGAGACACGGGCCCGGAAGTAGCCGGCAGGCGGCCCGATCGAAGGGGAGGAAACGCGCATGAGCACCGCGACCATCGCTGCCGGCGCCGCGCCGCAAACCTGGTTCAAGCACTGGGGTCTCTGGCTCGCATTCGCCGTGCTCGCCATCGTGGCGGCGGTGCCGACGCCGCAGGGACTTCCGGTCGCCGGGCAGTACGCGCTCGCGATCCTCGCCTTCGCGGTGATCCTGTGGATGACCGAGGCAGTCGACTACGCCGTGAGTGCGGTCATCATCGCCGCGCTGATGGCGTTCATGCTCGGCTTCGCGCCGAATCCGGCGAAGCCCGACACCGTCCTCGGCACCAGCGCGGCGCTCGGGATCGCGCTCGGCGGGTTCGCGAACACCGCCCTTGCGCTGGTCGCCGCCGCGCTCTTCCTGTCGGCGGCGATGACGGTGACCGGCCTCGACAAGCGGATCGCGCTCCTCATCCTGTCCAGGGTGGGCGCGCGGACCAACCGCGTCGTGATCGGCGCGATCCTGGTCGGGATCGTCCTCTCGTTCTTCGTGCCGAGCACCACGGCGCGGGTGGCGTGCCTGGTACCGATCATCATGGGGATCATCCTCGCGTTCGGCGTCGACAAGCGCAGCCGGTTCGCCGGCCTGCTGATGATCACTACCGCCCAGACCGCCTCGATCTGGAACGTCGGGATCAAGACCGCCGCGGCGCAGAACATGGTCGCGGTGGGCTTCATCGAGAAGACCCTGAAGCAGACCGTCACGTGGCTCGACTGGTTCATCGCCGCCGCGCCGTTCGCGGCGCTGATGTCGATCGCGCTCTACTTCATCATGACGCGGATGATGCCGGCGGAGACCGAGGACATCGCCGGCGGCAGGGAGGCGATCCGCAAGTCCCTCGCCGACCTCGGCCCGACGAAGGTAAGCGAATGGAAGCTGCTCGCGATCTCGATCGGGCTGCTCGCGTTCTGGACGACCGAGAAGGTGTTCCACCAGTTCGACACCTCGTCCACCACGGTCGCGGCGGTCGCGCTGATGTTCCTGCCCGGCGTCGGGATGATGAGCTGGAAGGAGGCCGCCGGGCGCATCCCGTGGGGCACTGCGATCCTGTTCGGGGTCGGCATCAGTCTCGGCACCGCGCTCCTGCAGACCAAGGCCGCCGGGTGGCTCGCCGATCTGATCGTGCGCAGCCTCGGGCTCGGCAGCGCCACCGCGTTCGCCATCCTCGCGCTGCTCGCGCTGTTCCTCATCGTGATCCACCTCGGGTTCGCGAGCGCAACCGCGCTCGCCTCGGCGATGGTGCCGATCATGATCAGCGTGCTGCAGCAGGTGAAGACGCCGGGCCTGAACGTCCTCGGCATGACGCTCATCCTGCAGTTCGTGGTCAGCTTCGGCTTCATCCTGCCGGTGAACGCGCCGCAGAACATGGTGGCGTACGGCACCGACACGTTCGCCGCGCGCGACTTCGTGCGCACCGGCGTCGTCATCACCATCGTGGGGTACGCGCTCGTCCTCGTCTTCGCCGCGACTTACTGGTCGTGGCTCGGTTATCTCTAGAGCGCCTGGGGGAAAAGGCAATGACAGCGAAGCAGATCCTCTTTCACGACCAGGCGCGCGAGAAGATGCTCCGGGGCGCGACGATCCTCGCCGATGCGGTGCGCGGGACGCTCGGCCCGAAGGCGCGCACCGTCGTGCTCGAGCGCGCCTATGGCGCGCCGACCGTCATCAACTCGGGTGTGGCGGTGGCGAAGGAGATCGAGCTCCCCGATCCGTTCGAGAACCTCGGCGCCCGGCTGGTGCGCGAGGTGGCGTCCAAGACCTCGGAGGTCGCCGGCGACGGCACGACCACCGCGACGTTGCTCGCGCACGCCATCGTGCGCGAGGGCATGAAGTACGTGGCCGCCGGGATGAACCCGATGGACCTCAAGCGCGGCATCGATCGGGCGGTCGCGGCGCTGGTCGATGCGCTCAAGAAGCTCGCGCAGCCGTGCGCAGCCCGGACCGAGATCGCGAACGTCGCCAGCATCTCGGCGAACAACGACCGCGCGATCGGCGAGCTCGTGGCGGAGGCCATGGACAGGGTCGGCAAGGAGGGCGTCATCACGGTCGAGGACGGGTCCGGGCTCGCGAGCGAGCTCGACGTCGTCGAAGGCATGCGGTTCGACCGCGGATTCCTCTCGCCGTACTTCATCAACCAGCCGGAGAAGCAGCGCTCGGTGCTCGAGGACGCGCTCGTCCTTCTCCATGACAAGAAGATCTCCGCGATCACGGACCTCCTGCCCCTGCTCGAGAAGATGGTCCAGGCCGGAAAGCCGCTCCTCGTCATCGCCGAGGAGGTGGAAGGCGAAGCGCTCGCGACGCTGGTCGTCAACAGCCTGCGCGGCGTGCTGAAGGCGTGCGCGGTGAAGGCGCCCGGCTTCGGCGACCGGCGGAAGGCGATGCTCGAGGACATCGCGATCCTCACCGGCGGCACGGTGGTCGCGGAGGAGGTCGGCTTGAAGCTCGAGAACGTCACGCTCGACCAGCTCGGCCGGGCGAAGCGCGTGGAGATCGACAAGGACGACACGACCGTCATCGGCGGCGGCGGGGATCCGCGCCGGATCGAGGCGCGGGTGGCGCAGGTCAAGGGCGAGCTCAAGGAGGCCAAGAGCGACTACGACCGCGAGAAGCTCCAGGAGCGCGTGGCGAAGCTCGCGGGCGGCGTCGCGGTCGTGAAGGTCGGCGCGGCGACCGAGACCGAGATGAAGGAGCGGAAGGCGCGCTTCGAGGACGCCCTGCACGCCACTCACGCGGCGATCGAGGAAGGCATCCTCCCCGGCGGCGGTGTCGCGCTGCTTCGCGCGCGCGCGGCGATCGGCGGGCTGAAGGGCGACAACCACGATCAGGACTGCGGGATCAGCATCGTGCTGCGGGCGGTCGAGGAGCCGCTCCGGCAACTCGTCGAGAACGCCGGGCTCGAACCGTCGGTCATCCTCGATCGCGTCGTCGCCGGCAGCGGCGACTTCGGCTACAACGCGGCGACCGACGAGTACGGGGACCTCGTGAAGATGGGCGTGCTCGATCCGTGCAAGGTCACCCGCACCGCGCTGCAGAACGCGTCCTCGATCGCCGCGCTGATCCTCACCACCGACTGCATGGTCGCGCAGCTGCCGGAGCACGCGCCCCCGCAGGCGCCCCCGGAGTACTGAGCCTGCACCTGCACGCTGCGGCGGCGCGATGAATCCGCTCTCGAGCCCGCTGCTCACGGATCTCTATCAGCTCACCATGCTGCAGGCCTACTTCGAGGCCGGCATGACGGAGACGGCGGTATTCGAGCTCTTCGTGCGGAAGCTGCCGCCCGGGCGCAACTTTTTCGTCGCGGCCGGGCTCGAGCAGGCGGTCGAGTTCCTCGAGGGCTTGCGGTTCGGAGAGGAAGAGCTCGCGTGGATCCGCTCGAGCGGCATCTTCAAGCCCGCGTTCGCCGAGCGGCTCAGGCGGTTGCGCTTCACCGGAGACGTTCACGCGATGCCGGAGGGCACGGTGTTCTTCCCGAACGAGCCGATCCTGCGCGTGACGGCGCCGATGCCGGAGGCGCAGCTCGTCGAATCGCGGCTGCTGAACCTGGTGCACTTCGAGGTGATGGTGGCCTCCAAGGCGGCGCGTTCGGTGCTGGCCGCACCCGGCAAGCGGCTCGTCGACTTCGGCATGCGGCGCGCCCACGGCGCCGAAGCGGGCATGCTCGCCGCCCGCGCCGCGTTCCTCGCCGGCTTCGATGGGAGCTCCGTGGCCATGGCCGGCCCGCGCTTCGGGGTGCCGGTGTTCGGTACCATGGCGCACTCCTTCGTGCAGGCGCACGACAGCGAGTCGGCCGCGTTCCTGCACTTCGCGCGGGCGTTCCCCGCGTCCGCGCTGCTCCTCATCGACACTTACGATACCGTCGCGGCCGCCCGGAAGGTCGCCGTCCTCGCGCCCGAGCTCGCGCGCGAGGGGGTCGCGGTGCGCGGCGTGCGGCTCGACAGCGGCGATCTCGCCCAGCTCGCGCGCGACGTGCGGCGCGTGCTGGATGATGCCGGCCTCAAAGCAACAACCATCTTCGCGAGCGGCAACCTCGACGAGTACCAGCTCCGCGACCTCGTCGCGGCCGGTGCGCCGATCGACGGCTTCGGCGTCGGCACGAGCCTCGTGACGTCCTCGGATGCGCCCTCGCTCGATGCGGTCTACAAGCTGCAGGAGTACGCGGGGCGCCCGCGCCGGAAGCGCTCGACCGGCAAGGCGACGTGGCCCGGCCGCAAGCAGGTTTACCGGCACTCCGGGCCGGACGGGCGGTTCGCCGGCGACACGGTCACGGTGGAAACGGATCCGCAGCCCGGCGAACCGCTGCTGGAGCAGGTGTTGGCGGGTGGCCGGCGCGTGCGAGCGCTGCCGACGCTCGCCGAGAGCCGGGACCGGGCGCGAGCGCAGCTCGCGCGACTGCCCGGGCCCCTGGGCGGCCTCGACGCCGCGCCGTCGCCGTATCCGGTCGAGATCGCGCCATCGCTGCACGCGCTCGCCGCCGAGGTCGACGCGGCGACCGCGGAGGGCGAGTAGGGTGAGCCCGGGGACGAAATGACCGGCGCCTTGAAGCCGCTCGCCGCCGCGGCGCTCGTCCGGCGCTGCGACCCGGCGAGCATCCCGTTCGAAACGACGGCGGCGCTCGATGCGCCGTTCGGGATCGTCGGACAGGAGCGCGCGGCGCAGGCGCTCGCCTTCGGCGTCGGCGTCGCGCACGAGGGCTACAACGTCTTCGTCATGGGTCCGGGGGGCAGCGGGAAGCACACGCTCGTCCAGGACATGCTGGCCGAGCGGGCCGGCCGCATCCCGCCGCCGTCGGACTGGGTGCTCGTGAACAACTTCGTCGCGTCGCACCGGCCGATCGCGATCGAGCTGCCGGCCGGACGCGGCGCCGGACTCAAGCGCGACATGGAGCGGCTCGTCGAGGAGCTGCGCGCAACGATCCCCGCGGTGTTCGAGAGCGAGGAGTACGCGCATCGCGTCGAGCGGATCGACGCCGAGTTCACCGAGCGCCACGAGAAGACGCTCGCGGCCCTCGGACAGGACGCCGCGCGCGACGGGATCGCGCTCCTGCGCACGCCCGCCGGCTTCACCTTCGCCCCGCTGAAGGAGGGGGAGGTGATCGGCGCCGAGGACTTCAACCGGCTCCCCGAGCCCGAACGGCAGCGAATCGAGAGCGCGATCGCGGCGCTCCAGCAGCGGCTCGAGAAGTTCGTGCGCGAGACGCTGCGCTGGCGGAACGAGCGCAACGAGCGCGTGCGCCGCCTGAACCGCGACATGATGCGGCCCGCGGTCGGCCAGCCGGTGGAGGACCTCGCGCAGCGTTATGCCGAGTTCTCGAAGGTGGTCGAGTACCTGGGCGCCGTCGAGCGCGACGTGCTGGAGCACGCCGACGACTTCCGCCGGCAGCAGGATGGAGGGCCGGTGATGCTGGCGCTCGGCGGGCAGGCGACCGACCGGGAACTCCGTCGGTACGCGGTGAACCTGCTGGTCGACCGGACCGGCGCGACCGGCGCGGAGCTCGTCATCGCCGATCACCCGACGTACGCGAACCTCGTCGGGCGCATCGAGCACGTACAGCAGTTCGGGACGCTCGTCACCGACTTCGCGCTGGTGAAGCCCGGCGCGCTGCACCGTGCGAACGGCGGGTACCTCGTGCTCGACGCCCGCGCGGTGCTCACGCAGCCGTTCGCCTGGGACGCGCTCAAGCGGGCACTGATCCGCCGCGAGATTCGTGTCGAGCCGGTGAGCGAGCTGTGGGGCATCGCGACGACGGTATCGCTCGAGCCCGAGCCGGTCCCGCTCGCGGTCAAGGTGGTGCTGCTCGGCGAGCGGCAGCTGTATTACCTGCTGCACGCGTTCGACCCCGACTTCCGGCGGTTGTTCGGGGTGGTCGCCGACTTCGACGACGCGTTCGATCGCACGGCGGAGAGCTCGATCGCGATGGCGCGCGCGATCGCGGGCCTGGCGCGTTACGACGCTCTGCTGCCGATCGAGCGCGGCGCGGTGGCGCGCACCATCGACCACGCGGCGCGCGCGGCGGGGGATGCAGGCAAGCTCACCGCCGACATCGCTGCGGTTGCGCGGCTCCTGCGCGAGGCTGACTTCCTCGCGCGCGGCGCGCAGCGCGCGTCCGTGACCGAGGCGGACATCGCGGCCGCCATCGCCGGTCAGCGCACTCGCGCCGAGCGGCTCAAGCAGCGGATGACCGAGGCGATCCTGCGCGGCACGATCCTCATCGACACCGCCGGCGCGAGGGCGGGCCAGGTGAACGGCCTGTCAGTGGTCGAGCTCGGCGGGGTCCCGTTCGGCGAGCCGGTGCGCATCACCGCGACCACGCGCATGGGCGAGGGCGGCGTGATCGACATCCAGCGCGAGGTGCAGCTCGGGGGCGCGATTCACTCGAAGGGCGTGATGATCCTGTCGCAGTTCCTCGCCGCGCGCTTCTCGACGAACCGGCCGCACTCGCTCGCCGCGAGCCTCGCCTTCGAGCAGACCTACGGCACGGTCGACGGCGACAGCGCCTCGCTCGCCGAGCTCTGCGCGCTGCTGTCCTCGCTCGCGGGCCTCCCCATCCGGCAGTCGCTGGCGGTGACCGGCTCGGTGAACCAGCTCGGCGAGGTCCAGGCGATCGGCGCGGTGAACGAGAAGATCGAGGGGTTCTTCGACGTCTGCACGGCGCGCGGGCTCACCGGCGAGCAGGGCGTCGTCATCCCCGCCGCCAATCTCGAGCACCTGATGCTCCGCGACGACGTCGTCGCGGCGGCGGCCGCCGGACGCTTCCACGTCTACGCGGTGCGGCACGTGGACGAGGCGATCGAGCTCCTGACCGGCGTCGCGGCCGGCGCGTCGGAGGTCGCCTCCGAGCTGCCGCCGGACACGGTCAACGGCCGCGTGGCGTCGCGTCTGCGGGCGTTCGCCGCCGGGCGACGCGAGCGCGCCGTCCCCGGCGCCGGTGCCGCGCGGCGGGAAAAGCGAGGCCGCAATGGCAGACGATGACCGCGGCGATCGCCGGATCCTGCTGGCGATCGATACCGGCTCGCTGACCGGCCCGGCGCTCGAGACGGCGTCGGCGCTGGCGGTCGGCCTCGGCAGCGAGCTCGCAGCGCTGTTCGTGGAGGACGAGAGCCTGCTCCGGCTCGCCGGGCTGCCGTTTGCCCGGGAGACGGGCTTTGCTTCTGCCGAGCTGCGGGGGCTCGGGTTCGAAGCGATGGAGCAGGCGTTTCGCGTGCAGGCCGGTCAACTGCGCCGCGTGGTGGAGGCAGCCGCCGCGCGGCTCTCGCTCACCTGGACGCTCGACGTGGCGCGGGGCGACCTCCTGACCCTCTCGCTCGCTCGGCTACGGGGCAAGGATCTCCTCGTCCTGGGCAGAGGCCGGCTCTCGGCGTTTCCGGTCCCCGGGCGGCCGGGCGAGGTGGGGCCGTTCCACGCGCTCGCCGGCCGGCCGGTCGCCGTGCTGTTCGACGACTCACCGGCGGGCGGGCGCGGGCTCGAGGCAGCGCTTGCCCTGGCGCGCGTGACCGCAAGCGAGCTCGCCGTGCTCGTCAGCGCCGACGGGGCCGAGGCGTTCCGCACCGGCCGGACCCGCGCTGCCGAGCGCCTCGCCGAGCGGAGCGCCGCCGTGCGCTACGCGCTGCTCGAAGCAGGCGATCCTGCGGCCCTCGCCCGAATCGTGCGTGCGCGAGGCGCCGGCGCGTTAGTGATGTCGGGGGCGGACGCGGAACGGCCCACCGTGGCGTTGCTCGAGGACGTCGCGTGCCCGGTGGTGCTGCTGCCGTGAGCGCCGCAGGCCTCGCGAACCCCCAGCGCCTGCCGCCTGTCTGACGCAGGATGATGCGAATCTTCAGTGCCGTCGCCGCCGCGCTGCTCGCGGGCGCGGCCGCTCTCCCGGTGGTCGCCGTCGAGGTTCACCGCGACCGCGACGTCTACTGGGTGAGCGGCGGCGTCGGTGCCGACGAGCGCGACGAGATGGTCATGGCGCTGCCCGATCACAACCTGAAGGTCCTCACCGCCGCGGAGAAGTCGGGAGCGTTCCTGTCGGCGGTGGAGGTCGTCGTGCGCGACGCCGGCGGCCGGCCGGTCTTGGAGACGTCGCTCGACGGCCCGTGGCTGCTCGCCCGACTCCCGCCGGGCGACTATGCGCTCGTCGCGACCTACGGCGGCAGACGAGAGATCCGCACCTTCACCGTTGCTGCGACCGGCCGCCGCGAGATCTTCCTCTACTGGTCCGCCCCCGGGATCGAGACGCTGCCGAGGGGAGTCGTGCCATGACCGCGGCGACGCGAGCCCGAGTGTGAGCCGACCCGGCGACCGCGCGTCGATGCAGCTCACCTTCCTCGGTGCCGCGGGCGAGGTTACCGGCTCGTGCTATCTCGTCGACACCGGCGAGATCCGCTTCCTCATCGACTGCGGCATGTTCCAGGGGGGCAGCGAGGCGGACCGCAAGAACCGGTCGTTCGCGTTCGATCCGCGCGACATCGCCTTCGTCCTGCTGTCGCACGCGCACATCGACCATTCGGGCCTCCTCCCGCGCCTCGTCGCGCTCGGGTTCGACGGCGCCATCTACGCGACGCGCGCGACCGCCGATCTCGTCGAGGTCATGCTGCCGGACAGCGCGCACCTCCAGGAGCGGGAGGCCGAGCATGCCGAAGCCGGCCACTCCGGACGGAATCGCGGCGCGGCGCCGCTTTACACGGTCCGGGACGCGGTGGCGAGTCTCGCCCGGCTGCGGCCGGTCGAGTACGATGAGCCGGTGCGCCTCGCCCCGTCCGTCCGCTGCGTGTTCCGGGACGCGGGCCACATCCTCGGCTCGGCGATTCTCGAGGTCTGGGTCGCCGCCGGCGGCGCCGAGACCAAGCTCGTTTTCTCCGGCGACCTCGGCCAGCCCGGCCGCCCGATCGTCAGGGATCCGGTGCCGGTCGCGGAGGCCGACGTGCTGCTGGTCGAATCCACCTACGGCGATCGCAACCACAAGCACCTCGCCGCCACGCTCGACGAGTTCGCCACCGCGCTGAACGAGACGCTCGCGGCGGGGAAGGGCAACGTCGTCATCCCCGCGTTCGCGGTCGGGCGCACGCAGGAGATCCTGTACTTCATCGCCGAGCTTGCCGCGCAGGGGCGCATCCGTCCGCCCGAGGTGTACGTCGATTCGCCGATGGCGCTCGCCGCCACGCGGGTCACGCTCGCGCACGCCGAGTTGCACGACCCCGAGACCGCGCGGCTCACGAGCTGGCTCGGGACGGGAGACGGCAGGCGGCGCGTCCACTTCACCGAGACGCTGGAGGACTCGATGAAGATCAACTCGATCCGGTCCGGCGCGGTGATCATCTCGGCGAGCGGGATGTGCGAGGGCGGGCGGATCCGGCACCACCTGCGGTACAACCTGTCGCGGCCGGAGTGCGCGATCGTGTTCGTCGGCTTCCAGGCCGAGGGCACGCTCGGGCGCCGCATCGTCGACGGCGCGACGACGGTGCGCTTCTTCGGCGAGGAGCATCCGGTACGCGCGCAGGTATACACGATCGGCGGGCTGTCGGCGCACGCCGACCGGGATGCGCTCCTCGGCTGGCTCGGCGGTTTTCGGCGGCCGCCGCGCGCGACGTGGGTGGTGCACGGCGAGCCGCTCGCCGCGCACTCGCTGCGCGACGCGATCGAACGGCGCTTCGGCTGGCGCGCAGCGGTGCCCGCCCCGCGCCAGACGGTATCGCTCGCGAGCGCCGGGTGAGCGGCGCGGACCCGCTCGCGCAGTACTGGAGCTGCGAGGCTGCGGACCTGCTCCGCACTCTCGGGTCGAGCGCCGGCGGGCTCGCGGCGGGCGAGGCCGCCGAACGCCTGCAACGCATCGGTGCCAACGCCGTGGTGGAGCAGCGCGAGCTCACCATGGTCCGGCTGCTTGCGCGGCAGTTCGCGAATCCGCTCGTTTTGATCCTCGTGTTCGGCGCGGCGGTGTCGCTCGTCCTGCGCGGCTGGGTCGACGCGGCGATCATCATCGCGATCGTCGTCGGGCAGCGCGCTGCTCGGGTTCTCGCAGGAGTACCGCGCCTCGACGGCCGTGGCCGAGCTGCGCCGGCGCCTCGCGCTGACGGCGCGCGTGCTGCGCGACGGCCGGAAGGAAACGATCGCGGCCAGCGCGATCGTGCCCGGCGACGTGATCGAGCTCGCGGCCGGCAACCTGGTTCCCGCCGACGGCGTAGTCCTTACCGCGACCGACTTCCTCGTCTCGCAGGCGAGCCTGACCGGCGAATCCTTCCCGGTGGAGAAGCAGGCCGGGGTGCGGCCCGCGGACGCGCCGCTTGCGGGCCGCACCAATTGCGTCTTCCTCGGCACGTCCGTGCGCAGCGGCACCGCGACGGCACTCGTCGTGCGGACCGGCCGCGACACCGCCTTCGGCGCGATCGCCGCGCGCCTCAAGGCCGAGCCGGCCGAGACCGAGTTCGCCCGCGGCGTGCGGCAGTTCGGCTACCTGCTCGTGCGCGTGATGCTGGTCATGGTGCTGTTCGTGATTGCGATGAACCAGCTGCTCGGCCGGCCGGTGGTCGAGTCGCTCCTGTTCGCGGTCGCGCTCGCGGTCGGGCTCTCGCCGGAGCTGCTCCCGGCGATCGTCAGCGTCACCCTCTCGCACGGCGCCCGCGCGATGGCCCGTCGCGGGGTCATCGTCCGCCGCCTCGAGGCGATCGAGGACCTCGGCTGCATCGACATCCTCTGCACCGACAAGACCGGGACGCTCACCGAGGGCGTGCTGACGCTCGACGATGCAGTGGATCCGGCGGGCCGGAAGTCGGTGGAAACCCTGCGGCTCGCCTACCTCAACGCCGCGCTCGAGACCGGCATCGAGAATCCGCTCGACGAGGCGATCGTGGCGGCGGGCGAGCGGGCCGGGCTCGCGGCCCGCGGGGTCCGGAAGATCGACGAAATCCCGTACGACTTCATGCGCAAGCGGCTCACGATCGTCGCCGCGATCGACGACGAGCCGGCGACGCACCGGATCGTGACGAAGGGCGCATTCGCCAACGTGCTCGCGATCTGCTCGACCGTCGCGGGGGAAGGCGGTGAGGCGCCGCTCGACGACGCGGCACGCGAGCGGCTCGAGGCCTACTACCGCGAAATGGGCGAGGCCGGGTACCGCGTGCTCGCGGTCGCCTCCAAGCGGGTGCTTCCCAAGGATGACTACGGTCGCGACGACGAGAGCGCGATGTCGCTCGTCGGCTTCCTGCTCTTCCTCGACCCGCCGAAGCCCGAGGTGGCGCAGACGATCCGCAACCTCGCCCGCCTCGGGATCGGGATCAAGATGATCAGCGGCGACAACCGCTACGTCGCCGCCCACGTCGCCGGCGCGATCGACCTCGATCCCGGCGCGATGCTTACCGGCGACGAGATCGCACGGCTCAAGGACGAGGCGCTCTGGCATCTCGCCGAGCGGACGGTGCTGTTCGTCGAGGTCGACCCGCAGCAGAAGGAGCGGATCGTCCGCGCGCTCCAGCGGACCGGCCACTCGGTCGGCTACCTGGGCGACGGCATCAACGACGCGCCGGCGCTCCACGCGGCCGACGTCGGCATCTCGATCGACCAGGCGGTCGACGTCGCGCGCGAGAGCGCGGATGTCGTGCTCCTCCGGCGCGACCTCGACGTCCTGCGGCGCGGCGTCGAGGACGGCCGCCGGACGTTCGCCAACACGCTGAAGTACATCTGCATCACCACCAGCGCCAACTTCGGCAACATGGTGAGCATGGCCTTCGCGACGCCGCTGCTGCCGTTCCTGCCGCTCGCCGCCAAGCAGATCCTGCTGAACAACCTGCTGTCGGACCTGCCGTCGGTCGCCATTTCGACCGACAACGTCGACCCCGACCGGGTCGTCAGGGCGCAGCGGTGGGACATCCGCGACGTGCGGCGGTTCATGGTGATCTTCGGTCTGATCAGCAGCGCTTTCGACCTCGTGACGTTCGCGCTGCTGTTGTGGGCGTTCGGCGCGGACGAGGCGACGTTCCAGACCGCGTGGTTCGTCGTCTCGGTCCTCACCGAGCTCGCCGTGGTGCTGGTCCTGCGCACGCACGGGCCGGCGCTGCGGAGCCGGCCGAGCCGGCTCCTGCTCTGGACGACCGTCGCGGTCGGGGTCCTCGTGCCCGTCCTACCGTTCATCGGACCGCTCGCCGCCGTGTTCGGCTTCGTCCCGCTGCCGTGGCACCTCATGGCCGCGATGATGCTGATCGTCGCCGGCTACGTGCTCGCGACCGAGCTGGCGAAGGCGTTCGCGTTTGCGGGTACCCGTGATCGCATCCGGGCCGGTTAATATCAACCTCTCTTCGACCCGACCCTGCTGCCGGACGCCACCATGTTCGATCTGATCCTGCGCGGCGCGACCGTCTACGACGGTAGCGGAACTCCCGGACGAACCGCAGACGTCGCGGTGCGCGACGGGCGAATCGCCGAAGTGGGGCGGGTCGGCGGCGCCGCGCGCGAGACAGTGGATGCGTCCGGCCTCGCGCTGATGCCGGGGATCGTCGACCTGCACACGCACTACGACGCGCAGATCACCTGGGATCCGACGTTGTCGCCTTCGCCGTCGCTCGGCGTCACCACCGCCATCCTCGGCAACTGCGGCTTCGGCATCGCCCCGTGTCCGCGGGACCTGCGCGAGACGATGCTGCAGAACCTGTCGGTGGTCGAGGGGATGGACCTCGACGCGCTCGCCGCCGGGAACGCGCTGGGACTTCGAGTCGTTTCCCGACTACCTCGCGCTGCTTCGGCGGGTGAAGCCGGCGATCAACGTCGGCGTGTTCGCCCAGCATTCGACGATCCGGACGGCGGTGATGGGCGGCGACGCGTCGACTCGGCGCGAACCGACCGGCGACGAGCTCGCCCGGATGCAGGCGATCGTCCGGGAGGCGCTCGACGCCGGCGCGATCGGCTTCGCCTCGTCGTTCTCGCCGAATCACTCCGGCTTTGCCGGGCTGCCGATGCCCTCGACGATTGCGACCGACGCGGAGCTGCGCGCGCTCGTGGGGACGCTCGGCGAGGCGGGGCGCGGCGTGTTCATGATGGCGACCGGGCCGCGCGCGACGCCGGAGTTCATGGAGTCGCTGGTCGAGGAGACCGGACGTCCGGTGTTCATCTCCACCGTGCTCACGATGTACTCGGAAGCCGAGCCGGAGCGCGGCCTGGGCTACTACGAGCGGTGCGCCGCGGCGCTCGCGCGCGGCCACGAGGTGTACATCCAGACCACCTGCCAGCCGCTGTCGTTCGATTTCACGCTGCGCGACCCGTATCTCCTGCTGTCGCACGACGCGTTCGACCGGGTGAAGACGGCCAGGCCGGACGAGCTCGGCGCCATCTACGCCGACCCCGCCTTCCGCAACCGCTTCCGGGAGGATCTCGCCCGGCCGAAGGTCGGCATCCTGTTCTACGGGAACTGGGCGCAGATCGAGGTCGCGGCGGCCGCGCCGGCGCACCGGGCGGCGGAGGGGCGGAGCATCGCGGCGCTCGCGCGCGAGGCGGGCAAGGATGCGCTCGACTTCTTCTTCGATTTCGCGCTCGCGAACGATCTCGACGCGGGCTTCGTCGGCAAGCTCTTCCAGAATCACGACGCGGGTGTCGCCCCGCTCCTGCGGCATCCTGCCGGCGTGATCTCGCTCTCGGACGCGGGCGCGCATCTCATCTTCATGTGCGATGCCGGTTTCGGGTTGTACTTCCTGAAGCACTGGGTGCGCGAGACCGGGACGTTCACGCTGGAGGAGGGCGTGCGGCGCCTGACGAGCCACCCGGCGGCGCTCTATCGCATCCCGGAGCGGGGGCGGATCGCGCCCGGTGCGTGGGCGGACCTGCTGCTCTTCGATCCGCGGACGATCGGGCTCTCCGGGCTCGAGCGCGTCGCGGATCTCCCCGGCGGGGGCTCGCGCATGACCCGTCGCCCGCAGGGGGTCGCGGGCGTGTGGGTCAACGGCACGAAGGTCTACGACGGCGAGCGCGGAATGGTCTCCGCCGAGGGGCCGGGGCAGGTGCTGACGCGCTTCGCCGCTTGACCGGCGGCGTTGAAGCGCCGGGACGCCTGGGCTAAAGTCTCCACACCATGCCGGCGGCAATCCAGGTCGTCCCCACCGGAACGGTCGGCGCGACCGTGGCCGGAGTCGATCTCGCGACCGTGACCGCGGACGAGATCGAAGCGATCAAGCAGGCCTGGTACCGGCACGACGTCCTCGTCTTCCGCAACCAGCGGCTGTCGGACGACCATCTCCTCGCGTTCTCGCGGCATTTCGGCACGCTCGATCCGCCGCCGAACCAGGGCGCAGGGCGCAAGTCCCCGCCCGGGTATCCGGACGTGTACGTCGTGTCGAACGTCCTCGACGACAAGGGCGAGCCGATCGGCGCGCTCGGGGACGGCGAGGCGCTCTGGCACACCGACATGAGCTACATCGCGCAGCCGCCGGACGCCTCGATGCTGTACTCGCTCGAGATCCCGGTGGAGGGCGGCGACACCTGGTTCTGCAGCATGAAGGCGGCGCTGGCGAAGATGCCGCGCGCGCTCGTCGAGCGCATCGCGGGCCTCGACATCAAGCACGACGGCACGTACGACTCCGGCGGCTACCTGCGGAAGGGTATGGCGGCGTCCGCGGACCCGCGCACGTCGGTCGGCACGGCGCACCCGATCGTGATCCGACACCCGGTGTCGGGCGACCGCGGGCTGTACCTCGGCCGCCGGCGCAACGCCTACATCATGGGATTGGAGGTCGCCGAGTCGGAGCGGCTCCTCGACGAGATCTGGTCGTACGTCGACGCCGCCGTCTACGTCCACAAGTGGGCGCTGGGCGACCTGGTGCTGTGGGACAACCGCACCACCATGCATCGCCGGGACGCGTTCGACCCCAGGGCGCGCCGCGTGATGCACCGTACCCAGATCAAGGGGTCGGGTGCGCCGCAGCGCGCAGCGCGGTAGCCGCCTCGTTCACTCCAGCTTGATGCCGGCGTCGCGGATGACGTCCGCCCAACGCTTGAGCTCGGCCTTGACGACCTTGTCGAGCTCCTCCGGCGTGCTGCCGACCGAGTCCGCTCCCTGCTCGAGGAGCTTCTGCTTGACGTCGGGGAGGTGCACGGCGCGGGCGGCTTCCTTCTGCATCCGCGCGACGATCGCGGGCGGCGTGCGCGCCGGTGCGAACATCGCGTACCAGGAGTCCACCTCGTAGTCCGGCAGGTTGAGCTCTTCGGCGACGGTCGGAACCTCCGGCGCGGCGGACGTGCGCTTCAGCGTCGTCACCGCGAGCGGCCGCAGCCGCCCCGCGCGCACCTGTCCGAGCGCCGCGGGAGCGCTGACGATGATGAAGGGCACCTGGCCCGAGACGCCGTCGACGACGGCGGGTCCGCCGCCCTTGTAGGGCACGTGCACCATGTGGATCCCGGTCCGCAGCTTCAGCAGCTCGCCGGCGATGTGCGCGGGCGTGCCGTTTCCGACCGATGCGTACGCGTACCTGCCCGGCTCCTTCCGGGCCAACGCGACCATGTCCCGCAAGGTCGCCGCCGGCACGCCCGGATTGGCCGCGATCAGCTGCGGCACGCTCACGATCAGCGACACCGGCACGAAGTCGCGCTCGACGTCGTAGGGGAGCTTGTAGAGCAGGGGGTTGATCGTGTGCGAGGAGAGCGTGAACAGGAACGTGTAGCCGTCGGGTGCGCTCTTCGCCGCCGCCTCGGTGCCGACGGCGCCGCCCGCGCCGCCGCGGTTCTCGATGACGATCGGCTGCCCGAGGCCTTCCCCCAGCCGTTGCTGGACGATGCGGGCGATGACGTCGGTCCCGCCGCCCGGCGGGTAGGGTACGATGAAGCGGATCGGCTTCGAGGGGTAGTCCTGCGCGAAGGCCGGTGATGCGAGGCAGAGCGCCGCGACCAGGCAACGCGCGGCGTTCGCGGCGGTGGTGAACGCGCGTGCCATCGGCCCGCCCCCCCGACTCAGAGGATCCGCTCGCCGAACTTCTTCAGCGCGGCTTCCGAAAGCGTCAGCCCCAATCCCGGCTGTTCTTTAAGCTTCAGCCGGCCCTTCGCGATCTTCGGCGGGTCCTCGAACAGCTCGGCCTGCAACGGATCGCGCTCGGGATCGGTGAACGACTCGACGATCGCTCCGGCCGGGCTTCCGGCGACGATGTGCGCGTGGATGAAGCAGTCGTGGTGGGGCGCGACCTGGACGCTGTTCAGCTCGCACAGCGCCGAGAGCTTCCGGCCCTCGGTGAAGCCGCCCATCATCGTGCAGTCGAACTGCAGGATCTCGATCGCCTGCTCCTCGAGCAGCGCGCGGCAGCCGTAGCTCGTGAGCTCGCTCTCGCCCGCCGAGAGCGGGATCGCCGTCTTCTGCGCGAGCAGCTTAAGCTCGCGACGGTCGTCGGCCCAGCGCACCGGCTCCTCGAGCCAGCGCGGCCGCAGCGGCTCGAGCAGCCGCGCGCCTTCGATCGCGGTCGGGAGATCCCAGCCGCGGTTCACGTCGATCATGAGATCTCGGTCGTTGCCGATGATCTCGCGCACGAGCGCCATGCGCTCCAGGTCCTCGTCGAGCGGGGCGCCGCCCGCTTTCGCCTTGAAGCCGGTGTGGCCCTGCGCCTTCAGCATCTGGATCTCGTCGCGCAGCTCCGAGAGCGTCTTGCCGTCGCGGTAGTAGGCGCACGTGACGTAGCACGGCACCTCGTCGCGATAGCCGCCGAAGAGCCGGTAGAGCGGAAGACCGGACACCTTGCCGACGAGATCCCAGCAGGCGATGTCGACCGCGGCGGAGATCCGCACGAGCGCTTCGCGCGACCAGCCCTTCTCGAAGGCGAGCCGCTGCCAGGTGAGGCCGAAGAGCTTCCGGTACAGGCGCTCCGGCGCGAGCGGGTCGGCGCCGACGACGAGCTCGCCGATGCCGCTGCGGAAGGCGTGGACCGCTGCCTCGATCGGCGTGTAGCTGGTCGCGATGCCGATCCCCTCGAGCCCCTCGTCGGTCTGCATGCGGACCAGGATCTCGTTCGCCTTCGGCACGACGAAGTGGCTGACCCAGTGCGGGCGCCCGGTGTCCGGCGCGCGCAGGACGTAAACCTGGAGTGCGGTGATCTTCATCGGGACCTCGATTCGGCGGCGATCTTCGCCGTGGAAGGTTAGCCGCCGCTCGAACGGCGGGCAACCGGATTGTTGGCTAACATTTGCCGCGGAGGAGATTTCGATGCCGAGAACGCTGCTCGCCTGCCTGACCGTCTGCATGGCGCTCGCCGCCGGGACGGCGTGGCCCCAGACGTACCCCAGCAAGACGGTCCGGATCATCGTGCCCGCGGCAACCGGCGGCCCGGACGTCGTCGCCCGCCTCGTCGCGGCCCAGCTCACGGCGCAGACCGGCCAATCCTTCATCGTCGAGAACAAGCCCGGCGCGAACGGCATCCTCGGCGCCGACGCGGTCGCCAAGGCGGCGCCCGACGGCTATACGCTGATGGTCTACTCCTCGGGCTTCGTCATCAACCCGGCGATCTACAAGAAGCTCCCGTACGACACCGAACACGACTTTGTCCCGGTCACCAACATCGTCATTAGCGACGGCCTGTTCATCGTGGTGAACCCGGCGGTCCCAGCGCAGACGCTGCAGGAGTTCATCGCGCTCGCGCGCGCGCCGGATAGCAAGATCGCGTACAGCTCGCCTGGGGTCGGCAACACGCTCCATCTCGCCGGGGCGCTGTTCAACGCCCGCGCGGGCACGAAGCTGCTGCACGTTCCGTACAAGGGCGGCGGACCCGCGGCGGCGGCGGTGGTTTCCGGCGAAGTGCAAGCGATGTTCTCGTCGCCGGCCCCCGCGATGCCGCACCTGAAGAGCGGGCGCGTCCGCGCGATCGCCTATACCGGGCCGAAGCGGCATCCCGCGATGCCCGACGTACCGACGACCACCGAGGCGGGTCTTCCCAGCTACCAGATCGACGGCGGATGGTTCGGCATGTTCGCGCCGGCGAACACGCCGCCCGAAATCGTCGACAAGCTGCACCGCGAAGTGCGGATCGCGGTCGCGGATCCAGGCGTCGCGGCGAAGCTCGCCGCGCTCGGCGTCGATCCGGTCGCGACCTCGCCCGCGGAGTTCAGGCAGTTCGTGGGCGCAGAAATCCGCAGGCAGGCCGAGGCGGTGCGCATCGCCGGGATCGAGCCCGAGTAGCGCCGGGCCGGTTCGTTGAGCCCGACGCTCGCCTACCTCGCTCCTCGCGCTCGCGGCGCTGTTCTGGACCGGCAACTGGGTCGCGGGCCGCCTGCTCGCCGACCTGGTGCCGCCGTCGGCGCTCACCTTCTGGCGCTGGGCGATCGCGGTCGCGCTGCTCATGCCGGTCGTCGGGCCGCGCCTGTGGGCCGCTCGCGGACTGCTCGTGCGCGAGTGGCGCCCGATCGTCGCGCTCGGGCTGCTCGGGGGCGGCCTGCACAACGTCCTGCAGTACTGGGGCCTCAAGTACACGCTCGCGACGAACGGTGCGATCTTCAACGCCACCACGCCGGTGCTGATCATCGTGCTCGCGACGCTCGTCTTCGGCGACCCGTTCCCGCGCCGGGCCGCGACCGGGGCCGTCATCGCCTTCGCGGGTGCGCTGGCCCTTGTCACGCGGCTCGACTTCTCGATGCTCGCCGCGGTCGGCCCGAATCCCGGCGACCTGCTGATCCTCGTTTCGATGGTGATGCTGTCGGGATACACGGTGGGCCTGCGCCGGCGGCCGGCGGGCCTCGACGCGCTGTCGTTCCTCGCGTGCTTCGCGATCGTCGCGCTGGTGCCGGTCGGGATCGGGTATGCGCTCGAGTACGCGGCGGGCAAGCGCATCGTCCTCAACGCGACGTCGGTAGGCGGGATGCTCTACATCGCGATCTTTCCGGCGCTGCTCGCGTACCTCTTCTGGGACATCGGCGTGCGCGCCGTGGGCGCGGCCCGGGCGGGCGTCTTCATGTACCTGATGCCGGTGTTCGGCAGCATCCTCGGCATGGCGTTCCTGGGCGAACGCTTCGAGCTCTATCACGCAGTGGGAATGGGCCTGATCTTCGCCGGGGTCGCGATCGCGACGCGCGCCGGGCGGGCCTAGGCCGACCTTCGGTTCTGTGCCATATTCCGGCGCGTCCCGCCCGTCGCGCGGACGCGAGATCACCGAGACGGAGACCGCAAGCGCATGAATCGGAGACGAATCCCGGCTGCCGCCGCCTTCGGCGCGCTCGTCCTTCTCGCGGCGTGTGAACACAGCCCGCCGCCGATCGCCATGCCGCCGCAGCAGGTCGAGACGGGGTCGAGGCTCATCCTGAGCACGCCGCTCAGCTTCCCGGCGGGGAGCTCGGAGCTGCTCTTCCAGAACGAGCAGCTCGTGCCCGCGGGCAAGCTCTCACGGGACATGCCGTACTGCAAGCTCACGCCGGAGAGCGGCGCCGGGCCGATCGCGCCCGGCACCTTTACGGTCGGAGCCGTGAACTACGACGAGCGGGAGATCGGAACCACGAACGGAATGGTGAGCGTGACCCGGATCGCGCTCTCGGTCGATCCGAACCGGCCGGGGTACACGCTCCTCTGCGGGTGGCCGCAGGGGGCGCCGATGCGCGGCTTCGTGACGACCGAGCAGATCTACAACGCGATCGGCGGGAAATACTTCACGATGAACCTGCTGCGCTAGCGGTGTGCCGGGTCCGGCGTATCATCCGCGCTGGCGCCATTGACCGATCGAACCGGAGGGAGACTGCGATGAAGCTCGTTTCGTCCCAAACGAAGTCGCGGAAGGCGAAGGAAGTTCGCCGCGATACCGCCGAATGGCGGATGCGGGTCGATCTTGCGGCGGCGCATCGCCTCGCCTTCGCGCACGGCTTCAGCGAGGGGATCTTCAACCACCTGACCTGCGCGGTGCCCGGACGCACCGACCGCTACCTGCAGATTCCGTTCGGCATGCACTGGGCGGAGGTGACGGCGAGCTCGTTCATGGAGGTGAGCTATGCCGGCGGCAAGGTGCTCGCAGGGGAAGGCGAGGTCGAGCTCTCCTGCTACTGCATCCACGCGCCGATCCACCGCTTGAATCCCGACGCGGTGTGCGTGATGCATACCCACATGCCGTTCGCGAGCGCGCTGTCGCGGCTCGAGGACCCGACGATCAAGCCGATCGGCCAGACCGAGGTCGGCCTGATGAAGCACGTCGTCTACGACGAGCTCTACACCGGCCCGGCGTTCGATCCCGCCGAGGGTGAGCGGCTCGCGCGCGTGCTCGGCGACAAGAAGGTCATGTTCATGTCGAACCACGGCGTCCTCACCGCGGGCCGGTCGGTCGCCGAGGCCTACGACCTGCTCTACTACCTGGAGCGCGTCGCGCAGGTGCAGCTCTACGCGATGTGGACGGGGCAGAAGCTGAAGCACCTGCCGCGGCCGGTCGTCGAGGAGACGATGCGCACGATCGGCGGGCCGATGTACGGCGGCAAGCCGCACTGGGAGCACCACTTCGACGCGCTGAAGCGGATGCTCGACCGGCGCGAGCCCGACTACCGCGACTAGCGCGGCCTCAGGCGCCGAACTCCCGCAGCAGTTTCCCGGGCCGCCCGCAGTCGGCGCGCGGCCCGTTCTCGTCCACGACGCGCGTCCCGTTGACCCAGACGCCGTGCAGCCCGGTGGCGGGCGTGTCGATCCGGCTGGCGCCCGCCGGCAGATCGAACACGCGGCGCTTGGGCCCGCGACCCACCGTTGCCGGATCGAACAGGACGAGGTCGGCCCACGCACCCGGCGCGAGCCGCCCCCGGTCGGGGATCCGGTAGAGCGCCGCCGGCCGGCTCGTCACCGCCTGCACCGCCTGCTCGAGCGCGAGGTCGCCGCGCTCGCGTACCCAGTGCCCGAAGAGATGCAGCCCGAAACCGGCGTCGCACAGGAAGGAGAGGTGCGCGCCGGCGTCGGAGAGCGTGATCTGCGAGCTCGGGTGCCGGAGCAGGTGGCGGACCTGGTCCTCGTCGGTGTTGAACAGCTTGCAGTCCACCATCGCGTCGAGCTCGCCGTCGAGCCCGAAGTCGAGCAGCCAGTCGAACGGATCCTCGCCCGTCGCCCGCGCGAGCTCGGCGACGTTGCGCCCGGCGAGCGCGGCGTGTTCCGCGCGCTCGACCGACTTGATCGTCATGTGCTCGAGCGAGTGGTAGGAGAACCGGTTGGGCACGCCGCCGCGACTGCGCGCCTCGGCCTTGATCGCCGCGCGGAAGCCAGGGTCGGCAAGCATGCGGCGGTAGTCGTCGGACCCCTCGGCCTTGATCGCCGGCCGCCACGCGATCAGCGCCTCGAGCGGGTAGGGGTGGCGCAGCGTGAACTCCATCCCGAGCGGGAAGCAGCCGACGTGGCCCCAGAGCTCGCGGCCGCGCGAGCGCGCCGCGTCGATCTCCGCGAACTCGCCGAACACGCGCTCGGGGTCGTTGGGGTCGATGAAGAGCGCGGCGATGTTGACCGGCCGCCGGTTCCGCTCGGCGATGCGCTCGAGCCACGGGATGGTCGTCGTCATGCCCTTCGTCAGCATGAACACGCCCCTGCCGACCTCGCCGAGCGCGCCGGTGAGCTCGAGGAGCTCGTGCTCGTCGGCGAGGCGCGAGGGCATCGGAATGCCGTTCTCGCCGTTGTGCTGCTCGAGCGTCGAGGTGGAGAAGCCGACTGCGCCGGCGCGCAGGCCCTCGATGACGATCCGCTTCATCTCCGCCACTTCGGCGGCGGTCGCCGCGCGCTTCGCGGCGTCTTCGCGCAGGACGTAGGTCCGCACCGACGAGTGGCCGATGAACGAGGCGACGTTCGGCACGATGCCGCGGCGCTCGAACATGGCGAGGTACTCGGGGTAGGTCTCGAACTCCCACTGCACGCCGGCGCGCAGCGCATCGAGCGGCATGCCTTCCACGTGGGTCAGGTTGCGCAGCGTGAGATCCCGGTCCGGTGCGCGGCACGGCGCGATCGTGAAGCCGCAGTTGCCGATCACCATGCTCGTGACGCCGAGCGCGACCGACGGCGAGGCGAACGGATCCCAGATGAGCTGGGCGTCGAAGTGCGTGTGGAGGTCGACGATGCCCGGGGCGAGGACGAGCCCGCGCGCGTCCAGCCGGTCGCGCCCGCCGCCGACGTCGCGGCCGATCGCCGCGATGCGTCCGTCGGCGACGGCGAGGCTCCCGTGCCGCGCCGGCGCGCCGGTCCCGTCGATCAGCAACGCGTTGTCGATGACCAGATCGTGCATGTTTTCCGTCTCCTCCCGATCCCGGCGCGTACTTCGCCCGGCCACGGCCAACACTGCCCGCGCCGCGATCGGCTGTCAATCGCCAAGCGCTAACGTTGATCGGCTTCGGCGAACGCGTGGTCGAAGCCGCGGCCGAAGCGCCGCTCGAGCGCGCGCTGCACGAACTCCCAGGCGGTCGTCATGATCAGATAGTAGATCGCCGCGACCAGGAACAGCTCCAGCACGAGGAATTTCTCCTGCATCAGGATCTGGGTGCGGCGAAGCAGCTCCTCCATCGAGATCACCGAGCAGATCGACGTCGTCTTCAGCAGCCCGTTAACGCTGTTCCCGAGCGGCGGTATGATCACCCGCAGGGCCTGCGGCATCACCACATAGCGCATCGTCTGCGCGCGCGTGAGGCCGACCGCCATCGCCGCGTTCGTCTGCCCCCTGGAGATCGAGAGGACCCCGGCGCGGATGATTTCGGCGAGATACGCGGCTTCGTTGAGCGAGAGCCCGATCAGCGCCGATTCGATCACTCCCAGCTTGACGCCGAGCTGGGGCAGCCCAGTGTAGATGATGATGAGCTGGACGAGCAGCGGCGTGCCGCGGAACACCCACACGTAGAACTTCGCCGGCGCGGACAGCCAGTCGCGCGGCGAGAGCCGCATCATCGCGATCGCGAACCCGATGACGAGGCCGGCGGCGATCGCCGCCAGGGTCAGCCAGATCGTCGTGACCGCACCCCAGAAGAGGAACTCGTTGTGCAGGTACTCGAAGAAGCCCGGCCAGTTGAAGCCTTTCACTTGCGCGTCCCCCTCAAAAAGGGACCGGGCCGCGCACAGGCGGCCCGGTCGATCGTCCGGCGGTCAGGAGACTCGCCCGCCCTGTTCGGACAGGCGCGGGACGGAACTACTGCGCGGGACCCTTGATCGCGAACTCGGCCGCCGGGAACGGCGCGAGCCCGTAGCGGGCGAATAGCTTGTCGTAGTAACCGTCCCTCTTCATCTCGTTCAGCGCCTTCGCCACTTCCGCCGCGAGCTGCGGATTCTTCATCGCCAGCGCGACCGGCGTCGGGTAGAGGCCCGAGAGCACGCGCGTGAAATCGCCCCGATCCTGGTACTCCTTCGCCACCGAGTCGATGCTCACCACCGCCTGGACCTGCCCGGCACGCAGTGCCTGGTATGCGGTGGCGAAGTTGTCGAAGGTGCGGATGTTCATCGGCGTGAGCCCCTTCTTCCGGAGGTCGCCGTCGAGCTCCTTGATCTTGCGCTCCTCGAACCCGCCGATCTCCACGCCGATCGTCTTGCCGGCGAGGTCGTCGGGGGCCTTCACGCCCTGCGGGTTGTTGAGCGGGGCCGAGATGCTGATCGCCTGGTTCTCGTAGGGGATCATCTGCATGATCTTCGCCCGCTCGTCGGTGAAGAAGATCCCGGTGTTGATGAGGTCCCAGCGGCCGCCCTGCAGGCCGGGGATCATCGCCGAGAACTCGATGCGCACGTACTCGGGCTTGAGGCAGAGGCGTTTCGCGAGCTCGGCTCCGAGCTCGATCCGCATGCCTTGTAGCTCGCCCTTCTGGTTCACGAACTGCATCGGCGGCAGCGTCGGGTTGGTCGACATGACGAGGGTGCCCGGCTTCACGAGTGCGGCGTCGGGAACGCGCGGCTTGCAGTCCTGCGCGACGGCCGGGGTGATGGCGACCGCGAACAGGACGGCGGCAACGGCGTGCATTCGGGTCATGGGTCCTCTCCCTGGTTGGACGGAAATCTCACGCCGCCGCGCGGGTGGCGAGGAGGCCGAGCGGTTCGAGCGCTTTCCTCAGCTCCGTTAGCTCATCCTTCGGCAGGGGCAGTCGCGGCGCTCGCGGCGGGCCCATCGGCATGCCCATCATCTCGAACGCGGCTTTTGTCGCGCTCACATAGCGGTGCCCGCCGACCCACTGCACGACGGGCAGGATGCGATGGTAGAGCGCGAGGGCGCGCGCCTGGTCCTGGTGGTCCGCGACGAGCGTGAACAGCTCGGCCGACTCGCGGGGGATGATGTTCGAGCACACGGCGACCCAGCCCTGCGCGCCGAGCCAGAACGACTCGTAGCCGAGGATGCCGGCGAACACCGTGATCCGGTCGCCGCAGAGCCGCAGGATGTCGCGCACCCGGGTCACCTCGAGCGTCGACTCCTTGACGTAGCGCACGTTGTCGATGCGCGCGAGCCGCGCGACGAGTTCGGGTACCAGATCGACGTTCGCGGTCGCCGGATTGTTGTAGACCATGATCGGGATCGAGAGCGCGCTCCCGACCCGGGCGTAGTGCGCGAAGAGCTCGTCGGCAGTCGGCGTGGAGTAGAAGGGCGGGATGATCATCACGCCGTCGGCGCCCATCCGCTCCGCCTCGCGCGACAGCTCGACGCACTCGTCGGTCCATTCCGCGCCGGTGCCGATCAGCACCGGGACCCGGCCCCGCACCTCGCTCACGACCGTCTCGGTCACCAGCTGGCGCTCGTCGCGCGTGAGCGACAGAAACTCCCCGGTGCTGCCGAGCGGGATGAGACCGTGGATGCCCTTCTGGATCTGGAACTCGACGAGCCGCCGCAGCGCCGGCACGTCGACGCGCTCGCCGCCCGCGGTGAACGGCGTGATGAGCACGGTGTAGGTGCCGCGGAACGTCTTCGCCATTGCGGTCGTCGTTGGATCGGGCGCGACCATCATACCCCAACGCGGTTGGTCAACTGCCGCACGCACACTATGATGGCGCCGCCCCCGCTCCGCATGACCGACCCGTGAGACTCTCCGGCAAGACGGTTCCCGCCGCCCCGTTCGCGACCATCACGTTCGATGGCATGCCGCTCGATGCGCTCGAGGGCGAATCGGTCGCGGCGGCGCTGAGCGCCGCGTCCATCGTGGCGTTCCGCAGGATGCGTTCGGGCGAGTCGCGCGGGCTGTGGTGCGGAATGGGCGCGTGCTTCGACTGCCTCGTCACGATCGACGGCGCGGCGAATCAGCGGGCGTGCATGGCGAAGGTCCGGGCCGGCATGCGGATCGAGTCGCAGGCCACACCCGCCGCGCCGCTCGCGCCCGGCGCCTCGGGCGGCGCGCCCGAGGAACGTCGCTGCGACGTGCTGGTCGTCGGCGCAGGTCCGGGGGGCCTGAGCGCGGCGCTCGCTGCGGCGAGCTCGGGCGCGAGCGTCGTCGTGCTCGACGAGCGCACGCAGCCCGGCGGCCAGTACTTCAAACCGCTAGCGCCCTCGCAGCGCTTCGTTCGCGAGTCCGGGGCCGACCAGCGGTCCCGCGCCGGCCGCTCGCTCGAGCAGCGCGTCCGCGCCGCCGGCGCGACGATCGAGTCCGAAGCGACGGCGTGGGGTGCGTTCGCGCCCGGCGAAGTCGCGGCGGTGGTAGGCGGCCAGGCGATCGTGTATCGACCGCGGCAGCTCATCCTCGCCCCCGGGGCGTACGAGCGGCCGGTCCCGATTCCCGGCTGGACGCTGCCCGGCGTGATGACGACCGGTGCGCTGCAGACGCTCGCCCGCGCCTATCGCGTCTCGCCCGGCCGGCGCGTGCTCATCGCCGGCAACGGTCCGCTCAATTTGCAACTCGCCGTCGAGCTCCTCGGCTCGGGTGTCGAGGTCACCGCCGTCGTCGAGTCGGCGCCGCGGCCCGGCCTCGGGGCGTGGCGCGACGCTTTCGCGCTCGCCCGGCACCGTGCCGATCTCGCGCGTCAGGGCTTCGGCTACCTCGCCACGCTCCGCACCCGCGGGGTGCCGGTGCTCTGGGGTCACGCCGTCGTCGCGGCGACCGGGGGATCCCGGTTCGAACGCGCTCGCCTCGCGCGGATCGAACAGAACGGCGATCCCGATCCCCGGCACCGAGCGCGAGCGCGGCGCCGACGTGCTCGCGCTCGGCTACGGATTCGTACCTTCGACCGAGCTCGCCCGCAGCCTCGGATGCCGACACCGCTTCGTCGATCGACACGTCGGCCATCTCGCGACCGAAACGGACGGCGACGGCCGTACCAGCGTTCCCGGCGTCTTCGCGATCGGCGACGGCGCGACGATCGGCGGCGCTTCGATCGCAATCGAGCGCGGGATGCTCGCGGGGCTCGCGGCGGCCGAGGCGCTCGGTCGCACGGTGCCGCTGCGCGACTTCATGCGGCGGAAGCTCGCGCACGACGACGCATTCCAGGCTGCGCTGTGGCGCATCTTCCGTCCGGCGCCCTTCCGGCCCGACGCACTCGACGATGCGACGGTGGTGTGCCGGTGCGAAGACGTGACGGTCGGCGAGATCCGCCGCGTCGTCGCCGAAGGTTACCCCCACCTCGGCGCGGTGAAGCGCCACACGCGCTGCGGCATGGGCCGCTGCCAGGGCCGGTACTGCGCGGCGGTCGCGGCACGTCTCGCCGCCGGAGCCGGCGACGCTCCGCTCGACGAGTTCAGCCTGTTCGCGCCGCGCGTGCCGGCGAAACCCGTACCCCTCGCCGCGATCGCGTTCGAGAAGCCGGAATGGGGCGGACATCGGGAGGTCGACCCGCCGCCGCCGCTCGCGCGCGTCGCGTCGGTGGTCCAGGCAGCCAGTCCGCTCAGCGCCGACGTGGTCGTGATCGGGGCCGGCGCCGTGGGGAGCTGCTGCGCGCTCTACCTTGCTCGCGAAGGGCTAGACGTCGTCGTGCTGGAGCGCGACGAAGTGAACCTGCAGGCCTCGGGCGCCAACGCCGGCAGCCTGCACGTGCAGCTGCTGTCGTTCGACTTCGGCACGAAGGCGCAGGCGGGCGGACGTCCGGCGGCGGACACGCTGCCGCTCGGCCCCGAGAGCGTGCGACTTTGGCAGTCGATCGAGCGCGAGTCGGGCGACGATCTCGAGATCCGGATCACCGGCGGCCTGATGGTGGCGGAGAACGCCGCACAGCTCGATTTTCTGCGCGCGAAGATCGCGGTCGAGCGTGCGCGCGGCATCGAGGCGGAGCTCCTCACGGCGGCGGACCTGCGATCGCTCGCCCCGGCGCTCGCCGGCGATCTCGTCGGTGCGGAGCTCTGCCCTCCCGAAGGGAAGATCAATCCGCTACGCGCGACGTACACGGTGGCGCGCCTTGCGCAGGCTGGCGGCGCGCGGTTCGTGAAGGGCGCCGAGGTAACTACGATCGCGCGCGAGGGCGTGGGCTGGACGCTCGCAACGACGCGCGGGGCGGTTCGCTGCGGGCGGATCGTGAACGCCGCCGGCCCGTGGTCGCCGCGCATCGCGGCCATGGTGGGCTGCAAGCTGCCGGTGCATGGCGCCCCGCTACAGATGGTCGTCACCGAGCCTGCACCGCCGCTCGTCACCCAGCTCGTCGCGCACGCCGACCGGCATCTGAGCCTGAAGCAGGCGGCGACCGGCGGGCTGATCGTGGGCGGCGGCTGGAGCGCGACCGCAGACGCGGACACCGGCTTCACGCGTACGTTGCGGGCGAGCATCGAGGGCAACCTCTGGGTCGCGCGACGCGTGCTTCCTGCCCTTGAACGGCTGCAGGTGATCCGCACCTGGGCCGCGATGAACGTGAACATCGACGGCGCGCCGATCGTCGGGGAAGCACCGGGGGTGCCCGGCCTCTTCAACGCGGTGACGTCGAACGGCTACACGCTCGCGCCGATCGTCGGACGCCTCACCGCCGAGCTGGTCGCGCACGGGCGGACCAGCCTGTCGGTCGAGCGCTACGCGCTCGCGCGATTCGGCTGAGCGCCCCTGGTCGGCGCGTCTGGTAATGTACGGGCGCGATGAACGATCTCCTCCCGCTCGCCGCGCGCGCCGGCGGCCTCCTCAAGACGCGCAACGAAACCATCGCCGTCGCCGAGTCCTCGGCCGGTGGGCTGATCTCGGCCGCGCTCGTCGCGGTGCCCGGCGCGTCGGCGTTCTTCCTCGGCGGCGCGGTCGTGTACACGCGGAAGGCGCGCGCGGAGCTGCTCGGCATCCCGGAGCGCGAGCTCGCCGGCACGCGGCCTTCCACCGAGCCTTATGCATTGCTGCTCGCGCGCGCAGCGCGCGCGCGACTGTCGGCGACCTGGGCGCTGTCTGAAACGGGTGCGACCGGGCCGACCGGCAACCGCTACGGCGACGCTGCGGGTCACGCGTGCATCGCCGTGGTCGGCCGCAGTGAGCGGGCGATCACGCTCGAGACCGGAAAAGGCGACCGCGTGGCGAACATGCGGATGTTCGCCACCGCGGCCCTCACACTGCTGATCGAGAGCCTGGAGCGGGCTTAGACTGCCGCGAGCGCCTGCTCGAGGTCGGCGGCGAGGTCGTCCACGTCCTCGATGCCGACCGACAGCCGCACCAGGTTGTCGCCGATGCCGAGCGACGCGCGCACATCCGGGGGCACCGACGCATGCGTCATGATCGCCGGGTGCTCGATCAGGCTCTCCACGCCGCCGAGGCTCTCGGCGAGCGCGAAGAGCTCGCAGCGCTCGAGGAAACGCTTCGTGCCGTCGAGCCCGGCCCGCAGCAGCACCGACACCATGCCGCCGTAGCCCGGCATTTGCCGTCGCGCGAGCGCGTGCTGCGGATGCGACGGCAGTCCGGGATAGATCACTCGCTCGACCTTCGGGTGCCGCTCGAGCCGGGCCGCGAGCGCCTGCGCGTTGGCGCAATGGCGCTCCATCCGCACCGCGAGCGTCTTCAGCCCGCGCGTCACCAGAAACGAATCGAACGGGCTCGGGACCGCGCCGATCGCGTTCTGCATGAAGCCCAGCTTCTCGGCGAGGTCCTTCGACCGCGTCACGACCACGCCGTTGATGACGTCCGAGTGGCCGTTCAGGTACTTGGTCGCCGAATGGACGACGAGGTCGAAGCCGAGCTCGAGCGGCCGCTGGATCCACGGGGACGCGAACGTGTTGTCCGCGACGCTGAGGATGCCGCGGCGGCGTGCGATCGCCGCCACGCCCTCGAGATCGACCAGCTTGAGCAGTGGGTTCGACGGCGACTCGACCCAGACCATGCGCGTATCGGGCTGTAGCACCGCTTCCAGCTCCCCAGCCTGCGCGAACGGGATGTAGGTGAACCGCAGCCCGGCGCTGCGCTTGCGGACCCGCTCGAAGAGGCGCCGCGTGCCGCCGTACAGGTCGTCGAGCGCGACGACGTGTGCGCCGCTGTCGAGTAGCTCGAGCACGGTCGCGCTTGCCGCCATGCCGGAGGCGAACGCGAACCCATCGGTGCCCGACTCGAGCGCCGCGACGCAGCGCTCGTACGCCCACCGCGTCGGGTTGTGCGTGCGCGCGTAGTCGAGGCCCTGGTGCACCCCCGGGCTCGCTTGCACGTAAGTCGAGGTGGCGTAGATCGGGGTGATGACCGCGCCCGTCGACGGATCGGGCGGCTGGCCGGCGTGGATCGCGAGGGTGGCGAGCTTGTGCGTCATTTGAGCTTGCGGCGGAGATAGTTGAGGACGTCGATGCGGGTGACGAGGCCGACGAAGCGGCCGTTCGCGACGACGATCGGCACGTGCTCGTGCTCGAAGATCTCGAGCAGGCGGCCGATCGGCGCGTCGGGCGCGACCGTCTCGAGCTTCGTGCTCATCACGCTCGACACCGGATCGGCGAAGCGCGCCGGATCGCGCAGGACATTGAGGAGCACGTCGGACTCGTCCACGATCCCGACGATGCACTCGCCGTCGAGCACCGGGAGCTGCGAGACGTCGTGGAGCTTGAAGCGGCCATAGGCGGTGAGCAGCGCGTCGTCCGGCTTGACCGTCACCACCGCGCCTTCGGCGAAGCGGCGCGAGATGAGGTCGGTGAGGTCGCCGGCTGCCGGCCGCTCGAGCAGCCCCTGGTCGGCGAGCCAGAAGTCGTTGTACATCTTCGACAGGTACTTCGCGCCGGTGTCGGCGACGAAGGTCACGACGCGCTCCGGCCGGTCGCGGCTGCGGCAGTAGCGCAGCGCCGCTGCGACGAACGTACCCGAGGACGACCCGCCGAGGATGCCCTCGCGCGCGAGCAGGTCGCGCGCCGTGGCGAAGCTCTCGGCGTCGGGGATCTCGTAGGCCTCGCGCACGCCGGAGAGATCGACGACCGGGGGCAGGAAATCCTCGCCGATGCCCTCGACGAGCCACGACCCTGCAGTGCCGAGGCGGCCGCTACGCGTGTACTCGGCGACGATCGAGCCGAGCGGATCGGCCAGCACCATCTTCACGTGCGGTGCAACGCGCCGGAAGTAGTGCGTCAATCCGGTAAGCGTTCCGCCGCTGCCCACGCCGCACACCACGGCGTCGATCCGTCCTTCCGTCTGCGCCCAGATCTCGGGCCCGGTCGTGCGCTCGTGCGCCGCGGGGTTGGCCGGGTTCGCGAACTGGTTGACGAAGTACGCGCCGCGACGCTCGGATGCGACCCGCTCGGCGACGTCGTGGTAGTACTCCGGGTTGCCGCGTCCCACGTCGGAGCGCGTCATGACGACTTCGGCGCCGAGCGCCTTGAGGTGCGCGATCTTCTCGCGGCTCATCTTGTCGGGCACGACGAGCAGGGTGCGGTAGCCCTTGAGACCGCCGACGAGTGCCAGCGCGAGGCCGGTGTTGCCGGCAGTCGCCTCGACGATCGTGCCGCCGGGCTGGAGGTGCCCATCCCGCTCGGCGGCCTCGATCATCGCCGTCGCGATGCGGTCCTTGATCGAGCCGCCGGGATTCTGGCTCTCGAGCTTGACGAAGAGCTCGCATAGGCCGGTGTCGAGGCGGGTGAGCCGGACGAGCGGCGTGTTGCCGATCAGATCGAGCAGGGTGATCGCTGGCATGACGTTGAGGCGGTGATCGTCATCAGGTTAGGGTGATCCCTTTCAGGCGCCGCTGCAAGGCGTTCCCGACCGCGCCAATCAAACCGACGATGCGGGCGATGGTCGAAGCGTCCGCGCGAGCCAGGTCGCGACGCTCGCAGCGACGGTTTCCTCCCGTCCCACGTAAAAATGGCCGCAGTTCGCCACGATCTCGATCGTGCACGCTCCGGTGGCACGGGCCTTGAACGCCTCCGCCGGATAGAGCTCGGCCGGCTCCTGGTCGCCGCGCAGGTAGAGCACCGGGCAGCGGATCGCTGGGGCGAGCGCGAGGACGTCGGGGAGCTCGCTCAGCAGATCGACGAACGTTGCCGCGCTCACGACGCGCCACCAGCCGGGCAGCACCACGAGCTCGTCACCGCGGCCGGCTGCCACGAGGGTGCGCGCCTCGGCCGTGATTTCCTCCAGCCGATCGGCGGCGAACAGACCGATGCGGCTCGCCCGGGGGACGAGCTCCTTGCCGCCGCGGTGAGCGGAGAGCAGGACGAGCGCGGGTGTCCGGGGATGATCGGCGACGTGACGCACCGCGAGCGTGCCGCCGTTGCTATGCCCGATGACGACCGGATGCGCGAACCCGCGCGCGCCAAGCCACGCCGCTGCAGTGCGGTTGTCGGCGATTGCCTCGCTCGTCAGCTGGAATGCGCCGCCCTCCGGCGCCCGGCTGTCGCGAGTCGAGAGGATGTCGTGTCCGCGGCGGTTGAACGCGAGGCACGCGAGGCCGAGCCCAGTCAGCACCGGCGGCAGGAAGCGGGGCGCGCCCTGGTAGAAATTCATCGTGTTGCCGTGAAACAGGAGCGCGGCGCCCGTGGCGGCCCCGTCGTCGGGCTCGTAGTACGCGCCGTCGAGCGGCACGGTGTCGGTCGGGATCGACACGAGCGTCGTTCGCATCGTCATTTCGCCTTCGCTCCTGATTGTTCGAACGGATGAGGTAGCATTCTTTCACGGAGGAGACGGCGAACCATGTACACGGCAACCGCGAACGTCCTGCTGCCCACCACCATCACCGGCTCGCTGCCGCGGCCCGGGTGGTACACCGAGAACCTCGGCCGGCGCAATTTCCGGGAAGCGATGGTGGACCGGACCTACCGCGAGCAGTATCTGGACGCGGCGTCCGCCTACATCCGCGACCAGGAGCTCGCCGGCCTCGACATCGTCACCGACGGCGATTGCCGCTTCGACGCGGACGTCGGCGGCCACAACTGGTTCTCCTACGCGCCGATCAGGATGGACGGCTTCTCCGGCGCGCAGGCGTATCGCAGGGAAGGCGGACGGGCCGGCTTCGTCCACCCGCGCGGGCACATCCTGCACGACATCCTCGAGGCGCGCGTCATGCCGGACCTCGTCGGCCCGGTCGGGCGCGGTACGCTGCAGTTCACCGCGGTCTGGAAGGCGGCGCAGCGCCTGACGCCGCGCCCGGTCAAGTTCGGGACGATCACGCCCGAGCTGATCGCGATGGCGGTGCGCGACTTCCACTACAAGGACCTGCGCAAGGCGATCATGGCGGTGAGCGACGCGCTCAACGAGGAGCTGCGCGAGCTCGTCGACGCGGGCTGCCAGGTGGTGCAGATGGAGGAGCCGCAGATCCACATGCTCGCGGCGAAGGGCGCGGCCGGGCAGGCGCTGGACAACGACTTCCTGGTGGAGGTGTTCAACAACACCGTCCGCGGCTTGCGCGGCAAGGCCGAGGTGTGGTGTCACACCTGCTGGGGGAATCCCGGCGCGCAGCGCATCTTCAACCCGCAGCCGAGCTACGGGCCGGCGGTCGGGCCGCTCAACCGGCTCGACGTGGACGTGATCACCTTCGAGTGCTGCAGCATGGGCGGCTCGGACCTGGAAGCGATCGGCCGCGGGATCAAGGACAAGAAGATCGCGATCGGGGTGGTCGACCACCACACCCTGCAGGTCGAGACGCCCGACCAGGTCGCGGCGCTGATCCGCCGCGCGCTCCAGCACATCCCCAAGGAGCGCCTGGTCCTCTCGTCGGATTGCGGCATGGGGCGCGAAGGCATGAGCCGTCGCCATGCCTTCCACAAGATGGTCTCGATCGTGCAAGGAACCAACATGGTGCGCCGCGAGCTCGGACTCCCCGAGGCCGCGTGCCTGGCCGCCGACGAGCGGTTCTCGCTGCTGTAGCGCTGCCTGTGAGTCGACCGCTGGAGCGCCGGCGGCGGCTCGTGCGCTCCCCGAATCCCTCACCGGCGCCGGAGTCGCGCGCGCGGTCGGAATCTCTTATCCTTCCGGGGCGGCGAAATCACAATAGACCAGGCCGCGGGGTCGACCACATAGGAGGAGTGTCATGAACGCGAGTACGGCACTGCGCGTGCTGATCGCCTGCGCCGCGGCCGCCATCGCGCCGGCTGCCATGGGGCAGGGCGGGGCAACCTACCCCGCCAAGCCGATCCGCCTGATCATCCCGTTTGCCCCCGGCGGCGCGTCCGATTTCGTCGGACGCATCATCCAGCCGCGCCTCGGCGAGCTCACCGGCCAGAGCATCGTGATCGAGAACCGGGCGGGCGCGTCGGGCAACATCGGTCTCGAAGCGGCGGCCAAGGCCGCGCCGGACGGCTACACGCTGTTCCTCGGGAACGTCGGCACGACCGCGATCAATCCGAACCTCTATAAGACGACGCTCAGCGTCGTGCCGACGCGCGATTTCGTCGCGATCACGCAGGTCGTGGACGTGCCGAGCGCGCTCGTCGCCCATCCGTCGTTCCCGCCCAACACCGTGAAGGAGCTGATCGAGTTCGTGAAGCAGGCGCCGGGCAAGTACTTCTTCGCGTCGCCGGGACCGGGCAGCGCGAACCGGCTGGAGATGGAGCGCTTCATGAAGGCGAGTGGGATCCAGATGACGCACGTCCCCTACAAGGGCGGCGCCGGTCCGGCGATCACCGGGCTCCTCGGCGGCGAGACCTCGGTCATGTTCGTGACGCTCTCGTCCGCGGCGAGCCAGGTCCGCGCCGGCAAGCTGAAGCTCCTCGGGATCACGGCGCCGCAGCGCGTGGGCGCGTTTCCGAACACGCCGACGCTCGCCGAGGAAGGCTTCCCGGACATGACTGCCGGCTCCTGGCAGGGCGTCTTCACGCCCGCCGGGACGCCGCCGGACGTCGTCGCGAAGCTCTACGCGCTGGTGATCCAGGTGATGGACGCGCCCGAAGTCAGAAAGCGGCTCGCCGACGGCGGTGTCGAGGTGGTGACGAGCAAGTCACCCGAGGCGTTCGCCGCGTTCCTGCGCGAGGACACCGAGCGCTGGGCGCAGGTCGTCAAGGAATCGGGCGCGACGGTCGAGTGACGGCGAGACGGCATCCCACGCTGCGCGGCGAGCGCGAGCGGATCTGGCTGGCGGGCATTGCCTGTGCGCTGCTGGTGAGCGGCACTGCGGCCGCCGCCTATCCCGACAAGCCGGTCAAGGTCTTCCTCCCGTTCCCGCCGGGCGGCGCCGTCGACTTCGTCTCGCGCCTCGTCTGCGCCGAAGCGGCCGAGATCCTCGGCAAGCCGGTGGTGATCGACTATCGGCCGGGCGCCGGCGGCACGCTCGCCACCGACGCGACGGCGCGGTCGCAACCCGACGGCTACTCGATCCTGATCACCACGCCGTCGCACACGATCAACCCCGCGCTGCGGCCGAAGCTCCCGTTCGACACCGAAGCGGACTTCGCGCCCGTCTCCCTGATCGCGAACGTGCCCGAGCTGCTCGTTGCGCATCCGGGCGTCCCCTTCGACACGCTGGACGGGATGCTGAAGTACGCGAAGGCGAATCCGGGCAAGCTGAACTACTCCTCGGCGGGAATCGGCACGCTGCCGCACGTGACCATGGAGCTGCTGCTGCGCCGCGCGGACGTGCAGGTCGCGCACGTCGCCTACAAGGGCGCCGCGCCGGCGCTCACCGACCTGCTCGCGGGCGTGGTCCAGCTCAAGTACGACACCTACGCGACGTCGGCGCCGCACCTCGCAACCGGCAAGCTCAAGGTGCTCGCGACGGCGGGCACGACGCGCCTGCCGCAGCTTCCGAACGTGCCGACGGTCGCCGAGTCCGGGTTCCCCGGCTACCAGGGCTACCTCTGGATCGGCGCCGTGGCCCCGAGCCGGACGCCCGCGGAAGCGATCGCGACGCTGTCCGCAACGCTCGCCAAGGCGGTGCGCACGCCGAAGGTCGCCGAACGCCTGCGCGCGGACGGCGTCGAGGTCGTCGGGAGCACACCCGAGGAATTCGGCCGGATCATCGCCGACGAGCTGAAGCTCTGGTCGCGCCTGGTCCGCGACGCGAAGATCACCGTGTCCGAGTGAGGGCGGCCACGACGATGGTGGAGCGCGCGCAACCGCCCGACCCGCATCCGAAGACGCCACGGCTGCGGCTGCCGCCCAACGCGTGCGATACCCACTTCCACCTCTTCGGCCCGGTGAGCCGGTACCCGTTCGATCCCGCCACCACGTACACGTCCGCCGACGCGCTGCCCGAGACGCTGTTCGATCTCCAGCGCGTGCTCGGGCTGAGCCGCGGCGTGGTCGTGAGCGGCGGCGCGTACGGGCGCACCTACGCGCTCGCTGCGGATGCGGTCGAGCGCTACCCGGAGCGGCTGCGCGGGATCATCCTGCCGCCGGAGGACCTGGCGGTGCCCGAGATCCGGCGGCTCGACCGCCTCGGCATCCGCGGCGTCCGGTTCATCAGCGAACGGCAGGGCCGGGGCCTGCCGACCCTCAACCCCGCGCTCGCCCAGCGCGCGTTCGATGCGGCGGGCTGGCAGGTGCAGTTCTATCCCCGCGGCGACCTCGAGGAACAGGCGCCGCGCCTGCTCGCGCTGCCGAACGCCATCGTGCTCGACCACTTCGGCGGCTTCCGCGCCGAGCTCGGCCTGAACCAGCCCGCGTTCCGGAAGCTGCTCGGGCTGCTCGACACCGGACGGGTCTGGGTGAAGCTCTCGGGGCCGATGCGCTGCACCCGGGAGGACTATCCGTATGCGCCGATCACCCCCTTCGCGCATGCCCTGGTCCGGCACGCGCCGGAGCGGCTCGTGTGGGGCTCGGACTGGCCGCACGTGAACATGAACGACCGCGCGATGCCGAACGACGGCGATCTCGTCGACCTGCTCGCGGAATGGGTGCCCGACGAGGCGGTGCGCAGGCGCATCCTCGTCGACAATGCGGCGGCGCTGTTCGGTTTCAAGGAGGAGAGCTGATGTCCCGATTCGTCACCCTGTGCCTGTCCGCGGCGTTCGCCCTGCTCGGATGCGGCTCCGTCTGGGCGCAGTCCCCGGCCGCGTTTCCGGACCGTCCGATCCGCCTCGTGCTCGCCTTCGGGCCCGGCGGGCTCGCCGACATCACGTTCCGGCTCGTCGCCGAGAAGCTCACCGGCCTGGTCGGCAAGCAGGTGGTGGTCGAGAACCAGCCCGGTGCCGGCGGGGTGACGGCGGCGTCGACGGTGATGAAGGCGGCGCCGGACGGCCATACGCTGCTCGTCCTCACCAACGGGACCGCGATCTCGAAGTCGCTGTTCAAGAACCTGCCGTTCGACCCGGTGAAGGACTTCGCGCCGGTGTCGCTCGTCGCCTACTTCGACATCGTGATCGTCACCAGCCCCGAGTCGAAGTACCAGACGCTCGGCGACCTCCTCGCCGCCGCCCGGTCGAGCCCGGGCAAGCTCAACTTCGGCACGATCAACCCCGGCAGCACGCAGAACCTTTCGGCGGAGCTGTTCCGCTCGACCGCGGGCATCGACGTGGTCATCGTGCCGTTCCGGACTTCGCCGGACGCAGCGACTGCATTGATGGGCGGCAACCTCGACGCCGTGTTCGAGTCGTACACCGCGCTGAAGCCGCTCGTCGCGGCGCGCAAGCTCCGGCCGCTCGCGACCACCGGGAGCAAGCGCTCGGTCTATCTGCCCGAGCTGCCGACGGTCAAGGAGGCCGGCGTGCCGACCTACGAGGTCACCGGCTGGAACGCCCTCGGCGCGCCGGCCGGCACGCCGCCGGAGATCATCGCGATCCTGAACCGGCACGTGAACGCGGTGGTCGCGATGCCAGACTTCAGGCAACGCCTGCTCGAATTCGGGAACGAGGCGTACGGCGGGACGCCGGAGGAGCTCCGCCGGCAGCTCGTCAACGATATCGCGAAGTGGGAGGCGGTGATCAAGAAGGCGGGCATCCCGCAGCAGTAGCCGCCGCTGGCCGCGCCAGCGGCCGGCGCCACGCGTGCCTTTCGCGCCGGGGTCCCGGCACTGCGCCAGCCCGGGCGCGATATGACAATGTTTTGCAATGACAATGTTTTACATCGCGGTTGGTGAATCATGTGGCATGGTCCGCCTCGGGAACGACCATGCCGAGACCAACCCTTGTTGCGCTGTTGACACTCGTTGCGGCCAGCGCGCATGCGATCCCGGTAACGACTTCATTCACGGCCGTTGGATTTGCTCCCGGCGGAGCGCCTACCGATCCGGTCAGCGGCATCATCACCTGGGAAGCCGCCTCGGTCACCGCGCCGATCGAGAGCCTGACGTCGGTCAGCCTCACGATCGGCGGTCACGCGTACGTGCTCGAAGAGTTGGGGTCCCTCTCGCCGTTCTTCGGCACCACCGACGTCATCGGCGGCGCCGTGTCGGGCCTCTTCAGCGCGATGGCAGGCACCGACGACTTCTGGCTGATGTTCGACCGGGCGAGCGCGATGCCGCGGCAGTTCCTGTACGTCTCGGCAGGCGCCGGGACTGACTTTTCGACCATGACCTTCGCTTCGTTCAGCATCACCGAGGGTACCGTTGCCGCCCGGGACTTCGCCGCGGAGTCCTTCGCCGCCAACACCGTTCCCGAGCCGTCGACGCTCGCGCTCTTCGCCACGGGCCTCGCAGGCCTCGGCTTCGGAGCGTCGCCGCCGTCAGTCGACGCGGGCGCCGGAGTCCTTGACCGCCTTCGCCTAGCGCGCGCCGGAAATCGATCACTCCGGAGCCGATGCTATGCTCGGTCGGTGATCCTTCTCCGTGGAGCGACTAGTGCCAGCGACGTGCACGCATTTGGGGCAGATCAAGGCGGCGGCGCCGCGTGCGGCCGGGTGCGAGGAGTGTCTGCGGATCGGCCAGCAGTGGGTCCATCTGCGCCTGTGCCTCACTTGCGGGCACGTCGGTTGCTGCGACAGCTCCATCGGCAAGCACGCGACGAGGCACTTCCACGACACCGCGCATCCGGTGATGCGCTCGCTCGAGCCCGGCGAGTCCTGGGCCTGGTGCTACGTTGACCAGCTGGGTTTCGAACTCGCCGATCCGCCGCCGGCCCGGCGGCGCTGAGCGGCCACCGCCCGCGACGGGGCGGCACAAGTTGGCGATCGCCGGGGTGCGGCGCGCGGACAACCGTGCAATCCCTCACCCCGTCGCGCGGCGCGCAACTCTCTCCGTCTGGTGAGGCGGCGCAACCTGCGGTATCGTCGGCTCGGAATGTTCGTGGCGGCGGGACCGGCGATGGAACAGGAAGCGAGATTCGACGACGTGGAGGCGCTGCTCTCGCGCGATGCGCGGGCCCGGCTCCCGCTGTGGCGCCAGATCCTGCTCTATCTGAACCCGTTCGCGCTGTTCAAGGACGCTGCGCGCGGGCCGGCCTGGATGCGGGAACGCGCGCTCGCGTACAACCGCGCGATGCGCTGGGTGCTCCTGACCTACATCCGGCGGTACGTCCTCATGGCGGCCGTCCTCTTCCTCGGCATCGCGCCGGCTGAAGCGCTCGCCGCCGAAGCGTCGATCCTGATCATCCCCGCCGCGGCCGCCGCCGTCGGCTGCTGCATCGCGCTCTCCGTCGCCGCCTGCGCCTGGGTCGGGTACATCCTGCTCGGCGCGCGCTCCGAGCGAAACTAACCGTCGTCCGCTCGCCCCCCGAGCCGCGTGTCCACGCGCGGTCTTGGTGGCGTGGTCCGCCTTGAGCCACGATCCGCCCTCCTAGCCCCGTTCGACCGCGCCGGCGATGATCCGCGCGCCCTGGTCGAGCAGGAAGCCGCGAAAGGCCGCCGCGACCGGCGAGAGTCGCTTCGTCTTCAGCTGGATCACGAACCACTGGCGCACGATCGGCAGGCCGGCGACGTCGAGGACGACGAGCTTGCCCGCCTTCAGCTCGAGTCCGACCGTGTGGGCGGAGAGGAAGGCGATCCCCATGCCGGCGATGACCGCCTGCTTGATCGTCTCGTTGCTCGCGACCTCCATGCTCGCCTGATAGGCGAGGCCCCGGTCCTTGAACACCCGCTCCATCGCGGCCCGCGTTCCGGAGCCCTGCTCGCGGATGAGGAAGTTCTCCCGCGCGAGCTTCGCGAGCGGGATGCGCCGGCGCTTCGCGAGCGGATGCGCGGGTGCGGCGACGATGACGAGAGGGTGCTCTGCGAACGGCGCGGCAACCGTCTCCAGTTCGCGCGGCGGGCGCCCCATGATCACCAGGTCCGTGTCGTTGGCGGCGAGGCTCCGGATCATCTCCTCGCGGTTCCCGACCGCGAACCGCACCGTCACGTCCGGATGCGTCCGCTTGAACGCCGCGAGGAGCGACGGCGCGAAGTACTTGGCGGTGCTCACGGCGCCGAGCCGCAGGGTGCCCTTCTTCAGGCCCCTCAGCGCATCGAGCCGTTCCTCGGTCTGGCGCAGCTGCTCCGCCACGGTAGCAGCGCAGGCCGCGAGCTCGGCCCCCATCTCGGTGAGGTGGATGCCGCGCCCGATCCGCTCGAAGAGCGGTGCGCCGCAGCTCGCCTCGAGCTCCTTCACCTGCATCGACACCGCGGGCTGGGTGAGGTGCAGCTCCTTGGCGGCGGCGGTGAAGCTCAGCTTCCGCGCCACCGCGCCGAAGACCCGCAGCTGGCGCAGCGTAGCGTTTCGCAGCGAGCGCGAGGCATCAGCCATAGCTTATGCATCACCTAAGAAGATTTGACTGGCCTCTATGTTAGCAACTCCCTAAGCTCGGTACACCTGCCAGAGGAGGGACGACGGCGATGGGCGAACCCGGAGTAGGCGCGATCACCGAGGCGAAACGGCGCTATGCCGCCGGCGTCCTCAAGTACGCCCAGATGGGCTACTGGGAGCCGGACTACGTGCCGGTCGACACCGACGTCCTGGCGCTCTTCCGGATCACGCCGCAGGACGGCGTGGACCCGGTGGAAGCGGCCGCCGCCGTCGCCGGGCGAATCGTCGACCGCTACCTGGACCGTGGTCTGGACCGACCGGCTCACCGCCTGCGAGAAGTACCGCGCGAAGGCGTACAAGGTCGAGCCGGTGCCCGGCTCGCCAGGGCAGTACTTCGCTTACATCGCCTACGACCTCGATCTCTTCGAGCCGGGGTCGATCGCCAATCTCACCGCTTCGATCATCGGCAACGTCTTCGGCTTCAAGCCGCTGAAGGCCCTGCGGCTCGAAGACATGCGGATTCCCGTCGCCTATGCCAAGACCTTCGACGGCCCGCCGACCGGGATCGTCGTCGAGCGCGAGCGCCTCGACAAGTTCGGGCGGCCGCTGCTCGGGGCGACGGTGAAGCCGAAGCTCGGGCTGTCGGGCAAGAACTACGGCCGCGTGGTGTACGAGGCGCTCAAGGGCGGGCTCGATTTCACCAAGGACGACGAGAACATCAACTCCCAGTCGTTCATGCACTGGCGCGACCGGTTCCTGTACTGCATGGAGGCGATCAACCGCGCGCAGGCCGCGACGGGCGAGGTGAAGGGCCACTACCTCAACGTCACCGCCGGCACGATGGAGGCCATGTACGAGCGCGCCGAGCTTGCCAAGGAGCTCGGCAGCGCGATCGTGATGATCGACCTCGTGATCGGCTACACCGCGATCCAGTCGATGTCGAAGTGGGCGCGGCGCAACGACATGATCCTGCACCTGCACCGCGCCGGCCACTCGACCTACACGCGCCAGAAGACGCACGGCGTGTCGTTCCGCGTGATCGCGAAGTGGATGCGGCTCGCCGGCGTCGACCACATCCACGCCGGTACCGTCGTCGGCAAGCTCGAAGGGGATCCGAATTCGGTGCAGGGCTACTACAACGTGCTGCGCGAGGCGCTCAACCCGGTGGATCTGCAGCGTGGTCTGTTCTTCGAGCAGGACTGGGCGGGACTCGCGAAGGTCATGCCGGTCGCCTCCGGCGGGATCCACGCCGGGCAGATGCATCAACTCCTCGAGCTCCTCGGGGAGGACGTGGTGCTGCAGTTCGGCGGCGGCACGATCGGCCATCCGATGGGCATCGCCGCCGGCGCGACCGCGAACCGGGTCGCGCTCGAGGCGATGGTGCTGGCCCGGAACGAAGGCCGCGACATCCGGAACGAGGGCCCGCAGATCCTCGCCGACGCGGCGAAGTCGTGCACGCCGCTCAAGGCGGCGCTCGACGTCTGGGGCGAGGTGACGTTCGACTACGCGAGCACGGACACGCCCGACTTCGTGCCGACCCCGACCGCAGCCTAGAGGAGATCCCGATGCGCCTCACACAAGGGACGTTTTCCTTCCTGCCCGACCTCACCGACGCGCAGATCCGCGCGCAGATCGAGTACTGCCTGCAGAACGGCTGGGCGGTCTCGGTCGAGCACACCGACGACCCCCATCCGCGCAACGTCTACTGGGAGATGCACGGCAACCCGATGTTCGATCTCACGGACGCCGCCGGCGCCATGGACGAGGTCGACGCCTGCCGCAAGACGTTTCCGAACCACTACGTCAAGGTGAACGCGTTCGATGCGACGCGCGGGTGGGAATCGCTGCGGCTGTCGTTCCTCGTCAACCGGCCGCTGCGCGAGCCCGGGTTCACGCTCGTCCGCGCCGAGGCGGCGGGCCGCAACGTCCGGTACACGACGCGGGCCTACGCCGCCGATCGCCCCGAGGGCGAGCGCTGCTGAAGGCGGAGCGCGCGATGTCGGTCCAGGCGCATGTGCCGCTCGACCTCGAGCAGCTCTATCGCGACTCGAGTGTGCGCGAGGCGATCGAAGCGCTCGACCGGGAGCTGGTCGGCCTCGCGCCGGTCAAGACCCGCGTCCGCGAGATCGCGGCGCTGCTGCTCGTGGAGAAGCTCCGCCGCACGGTCGGCTTCGCGGCCGATGCGCCGCCGCTGCACATGAGCTTCACCGGCAATCCCGGCACTGGCAAGACGACGGTCGCGATGCGCATGGCGGCGATCCTTCACGGCCTCGGCTACGTGCGCAAGGGCCATCTCGTCGCGGTGACGCGCGACGATCTCGTCGGCCAGTACATCGGCCACACCGCGCCGAAGACGAAGGAGGTCCTCAAGCGCGCGATGGGCGGCGTGCTCTTCATCGACGAGGCGTACTACCTGTACCGCCCCGAGAACGAGCGCGACTACGGGCAGGAGGCGATCGAGATCCTGCTGCAGGTGATGGAAAACCAGCGCGACGACCTGGTCGTCATCTTCGCCGGCTATAAGGACCGCATGGACCGCTTCTTCGCGTCGAACCCGGGCATGGCCTCGCGCGTCGCCCATCACATCGACTTCCCGGACTACAGCGAGCCGGAGCTCTTTGCGATCGCCGGGATCATGCTCGAGCAGATGCAGTACCGCCTGAGCGATTCGGCGGCCGCGGCGCTGCGCGAGTACATCGCGCTGCGGAAGACGCTGCCGCACTTCGCCAACGCGCGGTCGATCCGCAACGCACTCGACCGCGCGCGCCTCAGGCAGGCGAACCGCCTGTTCGAGGGCCGCACGAGTCCGCTCTCGCGCGAGATGCTCGCGACGATCGAGGCCGAGGACATCCGCGCGAGCCGGGTGTTCCGCGCGACGGCGGGGACGGCATGAAGCTGCGCGCGCTCATCTTCGACGTCGACGGGACGCTCGCCGACACCGAGGAAGCCCACCGGCAGGCGTTCAACGCCGCCTTCCTCGCGCACTCGCTTCCCTGGGAGTGGAGCCCCGAACTGTACGGCGAGCTCCTGGCCGTTACCGGCGGCAAGGAGCGGATCGGCAAATACCTGGAGTCGCTGCCGCTGTCCCGGCCCGAGAAGGAGAGCCTCCGGCGGCTCGTGCCGCTCGTCCACAGCACCAAGACGCAGCGCTTCGCCGAGTTCGCCGAGATGGGCAACGTCCCGCTCCGGCCCGGCATCGCGCGGCTGATCGCCGAAGCGAGGGCGGCCGGTCTCCCGCTCGCGATTGCGTCGACGACGACCCCCGCCAACGTGAACGCGCTCCTCACGCGCACACTCGGGTTGGGGGCGCTCGGCTGGTTCGGCGCGATCGCGACCGGCGACGTCGTCGCGAAGAAGAAGCCGGCGCCGGACATCTACCAGCTCGCGCTCGGAACCCTGCGCCTTCCGGCGGAAGGCTGCGTCGCCATCGAGGACTCTGCGCTCGGCGTTCGCGCGGCCAAGGCGGCGGGGCTTTACACGATCGCGGTGCCGACACGCTGGACAGCGTCGCAGGATCTCAGCGCTGCCGACCTTTGCCTCCCTTCGCTCGGCGATCCGCAGCATCCGCTCGACCCGGCCGCCGCCGCGCGGATCGGCGGCGCGACCATGCTCGGGCTCGCGCAGCTCGAGCAGCTCCTCGCCGCCGCCTGAACATGCTTACCGATCGCACGACCCTCACGCAGTTCCTGATCGAGGAGCGCCGCCGCCACCCGGGCGCGAGCGGCGAGCTGAACGCGCTCATCCTCGACGTGGCGCTCGCCTGCAAGGCGATCGCGAAGCGGGTCGCGTACGGCGCGCTCGGCGACGTCCTCGGCGCGGCGGGGACGACCAACGTGCAGGGGGAGACTCAGGCGAAGCTCGACGTGCTCGCCAACGACCTCTTCCTGCGGGCAGCCGAGTGGGGCGGTCTCGTCGCCGGCATGGTGTCGGAGGAGATGGCTGCGCCCTGTCCCGTGCCGGACCGCTTCCCGCGCGGCAAGTACCTGCTCGTGTTCGATCCGCTGGACGGCTCGTCCAACATCGACGTCAACGTCTCGGTCGGCAGCATCTTCTCGATCCTGCGCGCGCCCAACCCGGGCGCCGACGCCGCCGCGGCCGACTTCCTGCAGCCCGGCGCGGAGCAGGTCTGCGCGGGGTACGCGATCTACGGCCCGGCGACGATGTTCGTCGTCACCGTCGGCACCGGCGTGCACGGTTTCACGCTCGAGCCGCAGCTCGGCGAGTTCATCCTCACGCATCCGGAGATCCGCATTCCGCCGGCGACGAGCGAGTTCGCGATCAACGCGTCGAACAGCCGCTTCTGGGAGCCGGCCGTGAAGCGCTACGTCGACGAGTGCCTCGCCGGCCGGGGCGGGCCGCGCGGCCGGGACTTCAACATGCGCTGGGTCGCTTCGCTCGTCGCGGAGACACACCGCATCCTGATGCGTGGCGGCGTGTTCCTCTATCCGCGCGACACTAAAGATCCGGCGAAGCCGGGGCGGCTGCGGTTGCTCTACGAGGCGAACCCGGTGTCGTTCATCGTCGAGCAGGCGGGAGGCCGCGCGAGCAGCGGGCGCGAACGGATGCTCGACGTGCGCCCGGACGAGCTCCACCAGCGCATCGGCTTCATCTTCGGCTCGCGCGAGGAGGTGGAGCGGATCGACGAGTACCATCGGGTGCACAGCGAGCGCGAGTACGACGCGCCGCTCTTCGGCGCTCGTGGCCTGTTCCGCGCGCCGGTCTGACCCGCGCAAGGGGGGCCAATGTCCGCACGACACCCGATCATCGCCATCACCGGTTCCTCGGGCGCCGGCACGACCTCGGTGATGCGCACCTTCGAGCAGATCTTCCGGCGCGAAGGGGTCAAGGCGGCGTTCGTCGAGGGCGACAGCTTCCACCGCTACGACCGCGCCGAGATGAAGCAGCGGCTGGCGGAACAGCTCGAGCGCGGCCATCACAGCTTCAGCCACTTCGGTCCGGAGGCGAACCTGTTCGAAGAGCTCGAGCGGCTCTTCCGCGAGTACGCCGAAAGCGGCGGCGGGCGGGCGCGCAGGTACCTGCACAACGAGGAGGAGGCGGCGCCCTTCGGCCAGCAGCCGGGCACGTTCACGCCGTGGGCTGACCTGTCGCCGGGCACCGATCTGCTGTTCTACGAGGGGCTACACGGCGCGATCGCCACCGACAAGGTCAATGCCGCGCAGCACGTCGACTTGCTCATCGGGGTCGTACCCGTGATCAACCTCGAGTGGATCCAGAAGCTCCATCGCGACAAGGCCGCGCGCGGCTACACGACCGAGGCGGTGACCGACACGATCCTGCGCCGCATGCCCGACTACGTGCATTACATCGTCCCGCAGTTCTCGCGCACCCACGTCAACTTCCAGCGCGTACCGGTCGTCGACACCTCCAACCCGTTCATCGCGCGCTACATCCCGACCCAGGACGAGTCGATGCTCGTGATCCGGTTCGCGAACCCGCGCGGCATCGACTTCCCCTACCTGCTGTCGATGCTGAACGGCTCGTTCATGTCGCGGGCGAACACGATCGTGTGCCCGGGCGGCCGGATGGATCTCGCGATGCAGCTCATCTTCACGCCGATGATCTGGCGGCTCATGGAGCGGCGCAAGCAGGCGCTCGGGCGCTGATTGCCTCAAAATCCCGGTCTGCCGCCGGACCGGAGAGGCGCATGAAGTACCGCAAGGACGAGGCCAAGGCCTACGCCCGCGAACACCTGAGGGGCATCTGGGCCGCGACCCTGACGCCGTTCACCGCCGATCTGCGCGTCGACGAGGACGGGTGGCGCCGCAACCTGCGTCACTGGTACCGGGAGCTCGGGATTGCGGGCCTGTTCGTGAACGGGAAGCAGGGCGAGTTTGCATCGATGACCGTGGTCGAGCGCAAGCACACCGCCGAACTGGCCGTCGAGGAGGCCGCAGGGCGCGGGGGTGTCATGGTCTCGTGCTCGGACCAGAGCCTCGATACGGTCGTCGAGCTCGCCCGGCACGCGCAGGCGATCGGCGCCGACTACATCGTCGTGCACACCCCGCTCCTCTACTTCGGCGCGCATACCCCGGACACGATCTGCGAGTACTACCGCTACATCGCCGAGCAAGTCGACATCGGGATCGCGCTCTGGAATCAGCCTCCGGACTGCGGCTACCTGCTCGAGCCCGAGGTGTGCCTGCGGCTCGCCGAGATCGCCAACGTCGTCGCGATCAAGTACAGCGTGCCGCGCGAGACGTACGCGCGGCTCACGCGCCTGGCCGGCGACCGGCTGATCGTCAGCACCTCGAACGAGGAGGAGTGGCTGGGCAACATCGTGGAGCTGGGCTGGCAGGTCTACCTCTGCTCGACGCCGCCGTTCCTGCTCCAGACGGCGGCCGACCGGCGCATGCGCGAATACACCGAGCTCGCAATGCGAGGCGAGGTCGAGAAGGCCCGGAACGTGCGCGATAGCCTCGCGCCGGTCCGCCACGCGCTCAGATCGACGCGGCCCACCGGCAAGGCGGCGGCGCACCAGAAGTACTGGCAGGAGCTCCTCGGACAGACGGGCGGACCGGTGCGACGGCCGCTGCTTGGCCTCACCGAGGCCGAGCGTGCGGCCACGCGGGCGGCGTTCGAGGGCTGCGGTTTGCAGCGCGCAGCCGGGCGCGCCGTCGCCTAGTGCGCCAGGTCCCGGATCCGGGCGCCTCTACGCTGAAGCGCGCCGCAACGACGGCGTGGCGAAGCACGGCGTTCCTGTGCCTGTTCCTGGCGATCGCGGCGCACGCCGAGCAGGCAGCGCCGTCGCTCGACGTCCCCTTCGTGCCGACGCCGTCCGATGCGGTGTCGGCGATGCTGAAGCTCGCCGGCGTGGGGAAGGACGACGTCGTCTACGACCTCGGTTCCGGCGACGGGCGGATCGTGATCACCGCGGCGCGCCGGTACGGCGCCCGCGGCGTCGGCATCGACATCGATCCCGTACGGATCGCCGAAGGCGAGCGCAACGCACGCACGGCCGGTGTGGCGGGCCGCGTCCGGTTCGTCAATCAGGACCTGTTCGACGCGGACATCGGCGAGGCCACCGTGGTGACGCTCTACCTGCTGCCCCGGCTGAATCTGCGGCTGCGGCCGAAGCTGCTCGCCGAGCTGAAGCCCGGCGCGCGCGTGGTGTCCTACGGGTTCGACATGGGAGAGTGGGCGCCGGAGCGCTCGGTCGAGGTGGGCTCGAGCGCGGTCTATCTCTGGATCGTCCCACCGCGGCGGGAGTAGTCGGCGGGACCGCAACGAAAAAGCGCCCCGAGGGGCGCTTGTCCATGTGCGGCCGCCAGCCGCTAGAGGCCGTTCTGCAGGGTACGGATCAGCTTCGAGGTGTCGTACCCGCGCTCGGCCGCGCGGGCGACGAGACGCTGGTAGGTCTGCTCGTCCATCTTGCGCGTGCGCGAGAGGATCCACAGCCTCGAGCCGTCCGGATCGCCGAGCATCGCGTAGCTGAAGTCGCCGGACAGCTCGATCAGCCGGTAGGTGCCGTTGAACCACGGCGCCCAGCCGATGGCATCGGCCCGGAACCAGAGCTCGCCGGGCTTCTGGTCGCTGCCGGTGGTGACGAGGCGGCCGATGTCCATGATCCAGCTCGTGTCCTTCTCGATGCACTGGTTGACGAACGAGACGTCGGCGTCGACCCGCCGCACGAACGTGACCACCACGTCGGAGCCGCAGTTGCGCTCGCGGAAGGTGTAAAGGCGCGCGATCTCGTAGTAGCGGCCTTCGTAGCGCAGGTAGTCGAGCTGGACCACGTCGGCCTGGGTGACCTGGATCTGGCCGGGAGGGGGGACCTGGGGGGCCTGGGCGGTCACGCCTGACGACGCCAAGGCAAGCGCCGCGGCGGCGCCGAACTGGAGGAGCATGTTCTTCATAACGACTCTCCCTTCTCCTGCCTAACATATTCATTATGCGGCGATCTCCCGCCCGTGCCAAGGGGGCGGGCGGTCCGGTGTGAACTACCTTGCGCCGGGCTCGGGGATCCGGTCGGGGGTGGGGCTCCAGGCCGGGGGGACGAGTCGCCGCTTGCCATCCTTCGACCGGGCCACTCCCGGCTCGTCCAGCGCCTCGCGGTCCCAGAGCTGGCAGGTGACCTGCTGGTGCTTCTGGTCGAGCGCCTCGCAGTAGTTCGTGTACTCGCAGACGCGCACCTCGGCGCCGTGGCCGAGCCGCACCTTCCTGAACCAGTCGGGATCGGCGAGGCTCTGGCGCGCGAAGCCGACGACGTCGGCCTTCCCCTCCGCGAGCAGCGCCTCGGCCTGGTCGAACCCGTGGATGCCGCCGGTGACGACCACCGGCGTCGCCAGCCCCGCTGCGCGGACCGCCTCCCGGATCGCGGCCGTCGGATCGACGTTGCGGCCGAACGGGCCGCGCTCGTCCGACACGTACTGTGGCATGCACTCGTAGCCGCTCGGACCGGTGTAGGGATACGCGGCCCAGCCGACCGTCGGCTGCTTCGCGTCGTCGAACTTGCCGCCGCGCGAGAGCGACAGGAAGTCCATTCCGGCCCGCGCGAACTCGACGCCGAAGAACGCGGTGTCCTCGACCGTGTTGCCGCCGGCCACGCACTCCTCGGCGAGGAAGCGGCAGCCGATCGGGTAGTCGCCGCCCGCCACCTCGCGCACGCGGCGGAAGACTTCGAGCGGCAGCCGCACCCGGTGCTCGCGCGAGCCGCCGTAGCCGTCCGCCCGGTCGTTGAGCCGCGAGAGGAATGACGCCATCGTGTACGCGTGCGCGTAGTGCAGCTCGACGCCGTCGAACCCGGCTTCGCGCGCGCGGCGCGCGGCCTGCGCGAAGAGCTCGGGCAGCACGCGCGGCAGCTCGCGCACGTGCGCGAGGTCCATGTCGGTCACGCGCTCGCGGTACCCGAAGCGCGAGCGCCTCCAGCTCGCGGGTCTCGAGCACGCGCGCGAGCTCGTCCTCGGGGAGCCCGGCGAGCACCGTCCGGACCTGCACCTCCGGCCAGTCCTCGGCGCCGAGCCGCTCGCGGTGCCACGGCTGGATCTCGAGGAAGCGCGCGAAGAACTTCTCCGGGTCCGGGCGGCGGCGGACCGCGAGAAAATCGATGATCTGGATGAGGAGCCGCGTACGGCCCTCGCTCGCGCGCCGCACCGTCTGGGCGAGCTCGCGCAAGCCCGGGAGGAAGCGGTCATGGCCGATCCGCAGCAGCGGACCCGAGGGAATGTCGCGGATGCCGGTCGCCTCGACCACGATCGCACCCGGCTGCCCGCGCGCGAAGCGCTCGTACCAGGCGAGGTTCTGGTCGGTGACGAAGCCGTCTTCGGTCGCGCGCCACGGCACCATCGCCGGCACCCAGGTGCGGGTCTCGAGCGGCATCCGGCCGATCGAGATCGGACTGAAGAGCCGCGATCGCGCCGCCTCGTCGCGCGTCGGCCAGCGGCCGGGCGCGGGCCGCCATTTGATCCGCTGCGGGGGTCGCCACATCGTCGGTGCGAGTGTACGGCAGGGCCACCGTGCTAGCATCGATCGATGAGTGCGACACCGGCCGAGCTGGCCGCGAAGTACGAGCGCATCGCGCTGTGCCTGCAGGGCGGCGGTGCGCTCGGCGCCTATCAGGGGGGCGTGTACCAGGCGCTCGACGAGGCGGGCGTGCGTCCGACCTGGGTTGCCGGCATCTCGATCGGCGCGATCAACGCCGCGATCATCGCGGGCAATCCACCCGAGCGGCGGGTCGCGCGTTTGCGCGAGTTCTGGCAGACCGTGTCGCAGGGCGCGCTGCCTTTCGACGCGCCGGACCTGCAACTCGTTTCGCAGGCGTGGTTCGGCGATTTCTCCCTGCGCGGACTCCTCGGTCTGACCGCGGCTGCCCAGGCGCTGATCCGCGGGCAGCCCGGGTTCTTCGAGCCGCGGCTGCCGCCCGCCTGGCTCCGCACGGCGGGCACCGAGGGGGCGACGAGCTTCTACGACACCGCGCCGCTCCGCGCGACGCTGGATCGCCTCGTCGACTTCGAGCAGCTGAACTTCGGCGGCGTGCGCGCGACGTTCGGCGCGGTCGAGGTCGAGACCGGGAACTTCAAGTACTTCGACACCGGCGTGGCCGAGGACCAGCCGATCGGCGTCGAGCACGTCATGGCCTCGGGGGCGCTGCCGCCCGCGTTCGCGCCGGTGCCGGTGCGCGGCAAGCGGTACTGGGACGGCGGGCTCGTTTCCAACACGCCGCTCGAGTACGTGCTCGACGACGAGCCGCGCCGCGACACGCTCGCCTTCCAGGTCGACCTCTGGAGCGCACGGGGTGTCGTCCCGCGCGACATTCTGGAAGTGCTCGAGCGGCAGAAGGACATCCAGTACTCGAGCCGCACGCGCAAGGGCACCGACCGCTTCGTGCGTCGGCAGAACCTCCGGCGGCTGATCCAGCACGCGATCGACGCGCTGCCGCCGGCGGTACGCATCCAGCCCGAGGTCGCGCGCCTCGCCGAGGAAGCGTGCCGGAAGATCATGAACGTCGTGCACTTCATCTACCGCGCGAAGGAATACGAGACCCACGCCAAGGACTACGAGTTCAGCTCGATCGCAATGCGCACCCATTGGGAGGCGGGGTACGAGGACGCCCGCGCCTCGCTCGCCCGCCCCGGCTTTCTCGAGCGGCCGGCGGGCGACCGGGCGGTTGCCACGCATGACATCCACCGTGGGGCGGACGGGGGCTGAATGCGGCAGAATGACGGTCTAAGCGACTGAATCGCCGTGTCATTCTTCAATCTCTACCGGCACAATTTCGCGCGGGTGGCGATCTGCATCCCGGAGGTGCGGGTCGCCGACCCGGCGTTCAACGCCGACCGGTCCATCGCGCTGCTCGAGGAGGCCGGGCGCCGGCGCGCGATCCTCGCGCTCTTCCCCGAGCTCGGGCTCTCGGCGTATTCGTGCGAGGACCTGTTCCACCAGCAAGCGCTCCTTGAAGGGGCGCAGACCGCGCTCGGGCGCGTCGTTGCCGCAACGCGCGAGACGCCCGTCATCGCCGTCGTCGGCGTGCCGCTCGTCGTCGACAGCCTGCTCTTCAACTGTGCCGTGGTCGTCCACGCCGGGCGCATCCTCGGGGTGACGCCCAAGACCTACTTGCCGAACTACCGCGAGTTCTACGAGCTGCGGCAGTTCACGCCGGGTGACGTTGCGGCGCGCGAGACGATCGAGCTCCTCGGTCAGAAGGACGTCCCGTTCGGCTCGCGGCTCGTGTTCCAGCTCGAGAACCAGCCGCTCTTCGCCTTCCACGCCGAGATCTGCGAGGACCTGTGGACGCCGATCCCGCCGTCCTCGTACGCGGCGCTCGCGGGCGCGACCGTGCTGCTCAACCTCTCCGCGTCGAACATCATCGTCGGCAAGGACGGCTACCGGCGCGAGCTCGGCTCGAACCAGTCGGCGCGCTGCCTTGCCGCTTATCTTTACAGTGCGGCAGGCTTCGGCGAATCCACCACCGATCTCGCCTGGGACGGCCACGGATTCGTCTACGAGAACGGGTCGCTCCTCGCCGAATCCGACCGCTTTGCGTACGGCTCGCAACTCGTGACCGCGGACATCGACCTAGACCGCATCGCGCAGGACCGGATGCGCCAGAACAGCTTCGGCGAGTCGGTCCGGCGGCATGCGCACGCGGTGGCGCGGTTCCGCACCGTGCGCTTTGCCGCCGAGCTCCCCGGCGACCGCGAGCTCGCGCTCGAGCGGCGCTACGAGCGATTTCCCTACGTCCCGTCCGATCCGGCGACGCGCGATGCCCGCTGCAAGGAGGTGTACGACATCCAGGTGCACGGCCTGGTGAAGCGCCTGAAGTCGATGGGCGCCGAGCGCGTGGTGATCGGCATCTCGGGCGGGCTCGATTCGACGCAGGCGCTGATCGTGTGCGCGCGGGCGATGGACGTGATGGGACTCGCGCGTTCGAACATCCTCGCCTACACGATGCCGGGCTTCGCGACGAGCGGACGCACGCTCGATCAGGCGCGGCGGCTGATGACGGCGGTCGGTGCGACGGCCGGGGAGATCGACATCCGGCCGGCATGCCTGCAGATGCTGAAGGACATCGGCCATCCGTACGCCCGGGGCGAGAAGGTCTACGACGTGACGTTCGAGAACGTCCAGGCCGGCGAGCGCACGAGCCATCTCTTCCGCCTGGCGAACCTGCGCCGCGCGCCCGTGGTCGGGACGAGCGACCTCTCCGAGCTCGCGCTCGGCTGGAGCACCTACGGCGTCGGCGACCACATGTCGCACTATCACGTCAACGCGAGCGTGCCGAAGACGTTGGTCCAGTATCTCGTCCGCTACGTCGCGCGCACCGGCCAGCTCGGCGCGGATGCGAGCAAGGTGCTGATGGACGTGCTCGACACCGAGATCAGCCCGGAGCTCGTGCCGGGATCGAACGGCAGCCAGCCGGGCCAGACCTCGGAGAGCGTCGTGGGCCCGTACGAGCTCCAGGACTTTCACTTGTACTACACGCTGCGCTTCGGCTATCTGCCGCAGAAGGTCGCGTTCCTCGCGTGGCACGCGTGGCGCGACCGCACGCGCGGCACCTGGCCCGACATCCCGCAGGCGGGCCGCAACGAGTATCCGCTCGCCGAGATCAAGCGGTGGCTGCGCGTCTTCGCGCACCGGTTCTTCCAGCTGTCGCAGTACAAGCGCAGCGCCATTCCCAACGCGCCGAAGGTCGGATCGGGCGGGTCGCTCTCGCCGCGTAGCGACTGGCGTGCGCCGAGCGACGGCGAAGCCGCCGCCTGGCTCGCCGCGATCGACGAGATCCCGGAATGACGCACTGCGCGAGCGCGGGGTTCGCGGACGGCGCGACCTCGCGCCCGCTGCTCGCTGCGCTCGCCGCCTCGGTCGCCCTGCATGCCGCCCTGGTGGCGGGGCTCCCGGATTTCTGGACTTACTCCGCGCGGCCCGCGACCGCACCCTTGAATGCGAGGCTTGCACCCGGTGGGCGCGTCGCTGCCGTGCCGGAGCCCTCCGCGCTCGCGACGCCTGCTCCGGATCGCACCGCGTCACCGCCCGAGCGGGTGGCGCGGAGCCGGAGGCCGTCGGGTGAGGCTGCGCCGACGCCCCTCGCGCCTCCTCCTCCCGAGCAGGCCGTGTCCGCTCAGTCACCGGTAGCAGAGCCGGTGCTCGCGCTGGGTACGCCGACGCTGGCGCCCCGTCCGGGCGCCGATGCTCTCGAAGCCGGCTCGCTCGCGCAATACCGGCTCGCGCTCATCGGCGCGGCGAAGCGCCTCAAGCGCTATCCGACGGAGGCGATCGACGGCGGACTCGGGGGCAGGGTGGACGTGCGCCTCGTCATCGGTGCCGACGGCGCACCGGCCGCGGTGGCGGTCAAGCGCTCGAGCGGCCACGAGGTGCTCGATCGGCAGGCGGTCGAGACGATGCGCGAGGCGACCGCGGACACGCCGATCCCGCCGGCGCTCAGGAACCGCGAGATCGTCGTGGAGATCCCCTTGCTGTACGAGCTGCAGAGCGGAAGCTGACCGCTTGCCGCTCAGCGGCCCTCCGGTGCGAACGCGACGACGTGGTCGACGTCGAGGCGGATGCCGATCCGCTCGCCGAGCGCGTGGTTGTGGTGGCTCGGCACGAGTGCGAGAACCTTCCGGCCGCTCTCGAGCTTCAGCGTGTAGAGGATCTCGGCGCCGCGAAAGGCCTTCTGCAGGACCTCCGCCTTCTGCGGCGCGGCATCGTCGTGGACGATGTCGTCCGGACGCAGCAGCACCTCCACGTGGCAACCTTTTCCGCACGCGTCGCAGCCGACCTCGCACTGATGCGGGATCTCGCCCTTGAGGAGGCCGAGCTCGATCTCGACCTCGTGCGGGTTCCGCACGCTGCCCGGGAGGAACACGCCCTGGCCGACGAAGTCGGCGATGAAGCGGTTCGCCGGGCGGTGATAGAGGTTGTAGGCGAGGTCCCACTGCACGATCCGGCCCTCGTGCATGATCCCGATCTCGTCGGCGATCGCGAACGCCTCGTGCTGGTCGTGCGTCACCAGCACCGCGGTCGTCCGGGTGCGCTTGATGATCTCGCGTACCTCCTGCCCGAGGCGCTCGCGCATCTCCACGTCGAGGTTCGAGAACGGCTCGTCGAGGAGCAGGAGCTCCGGCTGCGGCGCGAGGGCGCGGGCGAGCGCCACCCGCTGCTGCTGTCCGCCGGAGAGCTCGTGCGGGTGCTTGTGGCCGTGCCCGCCCAGCCCCACGCCCTCGACCAGCTCGGCGACGCGGCGCGCGCGCTCGGACCGGGCGACGCCGTGCAGGCCGAAGCCGATGTTCTCGGCGACGGAGAGATGCGGGAAGAGCGCGTAGTCCTGGAACACCATGCCGATCCGGCGCGCTTCCGGCGGCACCATCGTGTCGGCACCCGAGACGAGCTGGCCGTTGAGCCGGATCTCTCCCGCCGTTACTGGTTCGAACCCGGCGATGCACCGGAGCACCGTCGTCTTGCCGCACCCGCTCGGCCCGAGCAGGCAGCCGATCGCGCCGCGCTCGAGCCGGAGCGAGAGGCCGCGCACGACCGCACGGTCGTCGTAGGCCTGGTGGAGGTCGTGCAGCTCGAGGAGCGGCGGCTGAGCGCTCATATCGTGATGATTATACGGATCCCGCCTTCCCAAGAAACAAGAATCATTCTTGTTAGAATTTCCTCAGGGGAGGATGGCGGTGACTGACGGTGCGGGACAGGCGGCGGCGATCGGCGGCACGGTCCTGCAGCGGCCCGCACGTCCGCTCGGCGCGCTCGGCCTGATCGCGCTCGCGATCACCGCGCTCGTGCTCGCGCCGCTCGTCGCGGTCGTCGCGAGCGCCTTCGGCCCCGGCGACTCGACCTGGGCTCACCTCGCCCGGACCGTGCTGCCCGCGTTCGTGGGGAACACGCTGCTGCTGCTCGCCGGCGTCACCTGGGGCGTCGTGTCGATCGGCGTCCTCGCCGCCTGGCTCGTCACCGCGTATCGCTTTCCCGGCCGGCGCGTGCTCGAGTGGGCGCTCATCCTCCCGCTCGCGATCCCGGCGTACGTCATGGCCTATGCCTATACCGACTGGCTGCAGTTCACCGGTCCGGTACAGACGCAGCTGCGCGCGCTCACCGGGTGGCAGGCGCGCGAGTACTGGTTCCCGGAGATCCGCTCGCTCTACGGCGCCGCGGCGATGTTCTCGTTCGCGCTCTACCCGTACGTCTACCTCCTCGCACGGACGAGCTTCCTCGAGCTGTCCCGGAGCGCGCTCGAAGCGGGCCGGCTGGCGGGCTACGGGGCGTGGGGCAGCTTCTTCCGCGTCGCGATCCCGCTCGCCCGGCCGGCGATCGCCGCCGGTACGGCGCTCGCGCTGATGGAAACGCTCGCCGACTTCGGGGTGGTGTCGTACTTCGCGGTCGAGACGTTCACGACCGGCATCTTCAAGGCCTGGCTGGGGATGGGCGACGTCGCGGCAGCGTGCCAGCTCGCCGCCTGTCTCCTCGGCTTCGTCGTGCTGGTGCTCGCGCTCGAGCGCTGGAACCGTGGTGGCGCACGCTATCACCCGACCGCGCTCCGTACGCCGCAGCCGCCGCAGCGCCTGCGGGGTGCCGCCGCGGCGGCCGCGTTCATCGCGTGCGCTGCCCCGGTGCTCTTCGGATTTCTCCTTCCCGTCGGCCTCCTGCTGCGCGTCGCCGGCGCGTCGGCCGACGCAGTGCTCGACGGGCGCGTGCTCGGGCAGATCGCGAACAGCGTCACCGTCGCCGGCGTTACCGCGCTGATCGCCGTCGGGATCGCCGCGCTTCTGGCATACGCGGCGCGGCTCGCCCGGCGGCCGCTCGTCGCGCGCGCGACGCGCGCCTCCGCGCTCGGCTACGCGATCCCAGGCGCGGTCATCGCCGTCGGCATCCTGGTGCCGCTGGGGCGGCTCGACAATCTCCTGGCGGGCTGGATCCAGAACGCGTTCGGTATCGACGTCGGGCTCCTCTTCACCGGCACGATCGTCGCGCTCGTCTACGCGTACCTCGTGCGGTTCCTGGCGGTGGCGCTGCAGACGGTGGAGGCGGGGCTCGCCCGGGTTACGCCGAGCATGGAGGACGCGGCGCGCAGCCTCGGCGCGGGACCGCTGGCGACCCTCGGGCGCGTGCACGCGCCGCTGCTTGCGTCGAGCCTCGCGACGGCGGCGCTCCTCGTCTTCGTCGACACGGTGAAGGAGCTGCCCGCGACCTTCGCCCTGCGGCCGTTCAACTTCGACACGCTCGCGGTCGCTGCCTACAACTTCACGAAGGACGAGCGGCTCGCCGAGGCCGCGGTGCCGTCGCTCGTGATCGTGGCGGTCGGACTGCTACCGGTCCTCCTCCTGTCGCGCCGGCTCATGCGTGCCAAGGCGTAGCAGAGCGCTTCCCGGCCTTACTTCCACGCGACGCGGTCGTACAGCTTCTGCGAGGTGGGCTGGTTGCGGCCGAGCACCGCGACGTTCAGCGGGTCGTGCTTGAACTGGCCGAGCGTGGCGAGCGCCGGATTCGAGACCTGCACCGTCGGCACGGTCGGCCACTCGTTGTTGCCGTCGGCGAAGTAGCGCTGCGCGTCGTCGCTCGCGAGGTACTCGAGGAACCGGACCGCGGCATTGCGATTGGGCGCGTTCTTGAGCACGCCGGCGCCGGAGATGTTCACGTGGGTCCCCCAGGTCGCCTGGTTCGGCATGATCACGCCGACGCGCTCGGCGATCACCTTCTCGTCGGCCTTGTCCGAGCGCTGGATCCGGGCCCAGTAGTAGGTGTTGACGAGCGCGAGCTCGCATTCACCCGCCGCCACGCCCTTGATCTGGTCGGTGTCCCCGCCCTTCGGGTCGCGGGCGAGGTTCGACTTGACCGCCTTCGCCCACTCCTCGGCCTTCGCCTCCCCGAGATGGTCGATGAGCGCGCCCATCAGCGACAGGTTGTAGATGTGGCTGCCCGAGCGCGAGCAGATCTTGCCCTTCCACCGCGGGTCCGCGAGCTGCTCGTAAGTGGTGATGTCGCCCGGCTTCACCTTGGTCTTGTCATACGCGATGACGCGCGCGCGCATCGAGAAGCCGAACCAGTCGCCCGCGGGGTCGCGGAAGCTCGCCGGGATGCGGCTCTCGAGCACCGCGGACTTCACCGGCTGGAACAGGCCGAGCTGGTCGGCGCGCCAGAGCCGGCCGGCGTCGACCGTGATCAGTACGTCGCCCGGGCTGCGCGCGCCCTCGTTCCGGATGCGCTCGATCAGCGCGTCCTCGCCGGCCTCGATGCGGTTGATCTTGATGCCGGTGAGCTTGGTGAAGTTCGCGTACAGCGCCTCGTCGGTCTGGTAGTGCCGCGACGAGTACAGGTTCAGGACCTTGTCCTGCGCAAGCACGGGCGCGGCGGCGAGGGCACAGGCAAGCGCTGCAGCGCTCGCGGTCAGACGGCGATTCATGCGGATCTCCTTGTCGGGTCTGCCGGTCGGGGCAGGGCTAGCCGGCAAGAGCGTATCAGGAAGCGTTCTCACTTTCAATGTAGATGAGAATAATTATCATTTGAATCGCCAAACCCGCCGGTGCGAACTTCTGCGGCTCAACGAGCAACTGCGGCAGAGGATCGCTGCCTCGTCGGCCAGCGCGCGCCGGCTGCGCGGGCGGGAGAGGCGTTAGTCGGCGACGCGCCGCGCGCCGTCGAAGCGCTTCGTCCAGTAGCCGGCCCGCATGTCCTCGATGCGGACGACCCCGCCGGTGCTTGGAGCGTGGACGAAGCGGGATTCGCCCAGATAGATCCCCACGTGCGAGAACGGGCGCCCCTGAGTGTTGTAGAAGAGCAGGTCGCCCGGCTGAGGGTCGCCTACCGCGGCTCCCGTCCGCGCCAGGTCGAAGGTATTGCGGGGCAGCTCACGCCGCAGGGCGCGCGCATACACGTAGGCGACCAACCCGGAGCAGTCGAAACCGGCCTCCGGTGAAGCGCCGCCGTTCGCATAGGGGCTGCCGACGAGCGCGAGCGCCATGAAGGCGACCTCGCTGACGGGTTCGGCATCGCTTGTCCCAGGGGCAACCCCGGGTCTGCGATCGACCGGCGGCGGACGGTCGACCGGGGGCGGGCGGCTCGCACAGCCCGCTAGGGCTGCGATCGCAAATGCACTCAAAAACATTATCTTGAGTCGCATACTTCAAGTACTCTAGAAGAGTAGGTGCCACCTGTAAAGCGCCGCTTCGCATCCCGCGTGCCGTGCCGTTCACGCCGAAGCATGGCACCGTGCACCGGCTGACGCGACTCGCGTTAGGCTGGGATGCATTTCGCGCCGGAGAGAATGATGAGGCGCCTCCTGCTCGTGCTCCTGCTCGCGCTCGGCACGGCGCAAGCCGAGGAGGTCGAGGTCATCCAGCTCAGATACCGCACCGCGGAGCAGCTGATCCCGATTCTGCGACCGCTGGTCGAGCCCGGCGGTGCCGTGTCCGGCATGCAGAGCACGCTGGTCATCCGTGCGAGCCGGGCGAACATCGCGCAGCTCAGGCAGGTGCTCGACACGCTCGACCGGACGCCGCGCCGGCTGCTGATCTCGGTCCGGCAGGACGCGCGCGGGAACTTCGAGCAGCGTGGCGGCGGCGTCTCGGGGACGGTCGCAAGCGGCGACGCACGCGTCGGCGTCAACGAGGCGCCGCGCCGCGAGTCCGGCGTGACGATCGGCGCTTACGAGTCGAGCGGCACGCGCGATGCGAGCACGGCGACGCAGGTGCAGGCGCTGGAAGGCAGCCCGGCGTTCATCGCCACCGGGCAGTCGGTACCGGTGCCGAGCACCGTGGTCACCCCGACGCCGGGCGGCACGGTCGTCCAGCGCACCACCGGTTTCCAGAACACGGGCAGCGGCGTCTACGTCATCCCCCGCGTCGCCGGGGACCGCGTCTTCCTCGACATCGCGCAGCAGACGTCGAGCCCCGGCCGGCAGGTCGCCGGTACGGCGAACTTCCAGCAGATCTCGACCACGGCGAGTGGACGCCTCGGCGAATGGTTCCCGCTCGGCGGCATCGACCAGTCGACGACGCGCACGCAGTCGGGGATCCTCTACGGCAGCTCGGGGGCGCGTGCGTCGAGCTCGTCGATCTGGGTGAAGGTCGACGAGATCAAGTGACCGACGGGCGCGATCCCGACGTTGCGCTCGCCGCAGCCTTCGCGCCCGACGGCCCCCTCAGTCGCGCGATTCCCGATTACCGCGCCCGCGAGCAGCAGCTCGAGATGGCGCGGCGCGTCGCGCGTGCGATGCGCGAGCGGCACGTGCTCCTCGCCGAGGCCGGCACCGGCACCGGCAAGACCGTCGCTTACCTCGTGCCGGCGCTCCTCTTCGGCGGCAAGGTCATCGTGTCGACCGGCACCAAGACGCTCCAGGACCAGCTCTTCCACCGCGACCTGCCGGCGGTGCGAAAGGCACTCGGGTTGCCGGTGACGGTGGCCCTGCTGAAGGGCCGCGCCAACTACGTCTGTGCGCATCACCTCGAGCGCAATCTCGAGGACGGCCGCTTCGCCAGCCGCGAAACCGCGCTCGACCTGCAGACCATCGCGCGCTTTTCCGCGCAGACGCGCTCGGGCGACAAGGCGGAGCTTGCGGACGTGCCCGAGGATTCGCCGGCCTGGCCGCTCGCGACTTCGACGCGCGACAACTGCCTGGGCGGGAAGTGCCGGCACTTCAACGGCTGCTTCGTCATGAAGGCGCGGCGCGATGCGCTCGCTGCCGATGTCGTCGTCGTCAACCATCACCTGTTCTTCGCCGACGTCGTGCTGCGCGACGAAGGCATGGCGGAGCTCCTGCCGTCGTGCAACACGGTGATCCTCGACGAGGCGCATCAGCTGCCCGAGACGGCGACCGCGTTCTTCGGCGAGACGGTCTCGACCGGCCAGGTGATCGAGCTCTGCCGCGATACAGTCGCCGAAAGCGCGGCCGAGGCGCGCGACGCGCGCGAGCTCCCGGAGCTCGCGCGGCGCGCTGAAAAGGCGGCGCGCGACCTCCGGATCGCGGTCGGACTGAAGGAGACGCGCGCCCCGGCGAGCGCGCTCGCGGAGAACGCGGAGTTCGCGGCGGCACTGGACGAGCTGCGCAGTGCGGTCGCGAAGCTCGCCCGCACGCTCGCCGCGCTGGCCGAGCGCGGCGAGGGCCTCGCGAATTGCTCGCGCCGCGCAACCGAGCTCGCCGCGCGGCTCGATCGCTGGGCGGACGGCACGCGCGACGACCTGGTGCGCTGGCTCGAGGCTTACACCCACGCGCTCGCGCTCCATGCGACGCCGCTCGCGGTGGCCGAGCCGTTCCGGCGGCAGCTCGAGGAATCGCCCCGGGCCTGGATCCTCACCTCCGCGACGCTCGCGGCCGGCGGCGACTTCGGCCACTATCAGCGTCAGCTCGGGCTGGAGCAGGCCGACACGGCGAGCTGGGAGAGCCCGTTCGACTATCCGTCGAACGCGCTGCTCTACCTGCCGCGCGGGCTCCCGGAGCCGAACACGCCGGCGCACACCGATGCGGTGGTCGACGCCGCGCTCCCGGTGCTCGCCGCGAGCGGCGGGCGCGCGTTCCTGCTCTTCACGACCTTGCGGGCAATGCGGCACGCGCGCGAGCGGCTCGAGTCCGGCTTGCGGAACCTGCGCCTGCGGGTCCCGCTGCTCGCGCAGGGGGAGGGCTCGCGCAGCGAGCTCCTCGAGCGTTTCCGTCGGCTCGGCAACGCCGTGCTCGTCGGCAGCCAGTCGTTCTGGGAGGGGGTCGACGTCCGCGGGGAAGCGCTGTCGGTGGTCGTGATCGACAAGCTGCCGTTCGCGCCGCCCGACGACCCGGTGCTCGCGGCGCGCCTCGCGCACCTGCGCCGCCACGGGCACAACCCGTTCTTCGATTTCCAGCTGCCGCAGGCGGCGATCGCGCTCAAGCAGGGCGCGGGCCGCCTGATCCGCGACGAGCACGACCGCGGGGTCCTGATGCTCTGCGACCCGCGAGTCGTCGCGAAGGCCTACGGCCGGACGCTGCTCGACAGCCTGCCGCCGATGAGGCGCACCCGCGACCTTGCCGAAGTGGAGGCGTTCTTCGCACGCCGCACAAGCGGTTAGAATCGCCGCGCCTCGGGTCACGAAGGAGGGCGCGGCATGAAAGTCTTCATTTCGGGTGGCGGCGGCTTCATCGGATACCGGATTGCGCGGCGGCTGCTCGAGCGCGGTACGCTCGCCGGCCCCGACGGGAAGCAGGCTCCGATCAGCCAGATCAAGCTCTTCGACGCCGCGTTCCCGCCCAACCCCGACCCGCGGCTCGTCTGCGTGAAGGGCGACGTCGCCGATCCGGCGGTGGTCGAGCGCGCGCTCGACGCCGACACGTCCTCGGTGTTCCATCTCGCGGCGGTAGTGAGCGGCGGCGCCGAGGCCGACTTCGACCTCGGTTATCGCGTCAACCTCGACGGCATGCGGCTCGTACTCGAGCGCTGCCGCAAGCTCGCGCGGCCGCCGCGCGTCGTCTTCGCGAGCTCGGTGGCGGCGTTCGGCGGGAACCTCCCGGAGGTGCTCGACGACTCGACCACGCCGAATCCGCAGACCTCCTATGGCGCGCAGAAGGTGATCGGCGAGTACCTGGTCACCGACTTCACGCGCAAGGGATTCATCGACGGGCGCAGCCTGCGGCTGCCGACGATCGTCGTGCGGCCGGGAAAGCCGAACCTCGCCGCCTCGTCGTTCGCGAGCAGCATCTTCCGCGAGCCGCTGAACGGAGTCGTGGCGGCGTGCCCGGTGCCCGAAACCACCGGGATCTGGCTGCTGTCGCCGCGCAAGGTCGTGGAGGCGTTCGTCCACGCGCACGAGCTCGATTCGACGGCGTGGGGCGTGAACCGGGTCGTCAACCTGCCCGGGATCACCGTGACGGTGAAGGAAGGCGTCGAGGCGTTGCGTCGCGTCGCCGGCGCGGCGGTCGCCGCGCGCGTGCAGTATCAGCCGGAGGAACGGATCCAGGCGATCGTGAAGACCTGGCCGGTGCGGTTTCGCACGCCGCGGGCGGTGGCGATGGGCTTTACCGCGGATCCCGACATCGACACGGTGATCCGCGGCTATGTCGAGGACGAGGGGATCAAGCCCGCCTGATTATTTCCCCCACAGCCGCCACCAGGGATCCGACCGTTCGACGCCCCCCTTCAGCCACGGGCTGTTGGGAAAGTTGGTCTTCAGCACCCGGAGCGCGTCGTCGCGCAAATCGTCCATGCCCATCCGGCCGTACGCCTGGGCCATTACCGCCAGCGCTTCTTCGGTGGCCGGCGCCTCGGGATAGGTCTTCACCGCGTACGCCGCGCGATTTGCGGCCGCGACGTACGCCCCGCGCTTGATGTACCACTGCGCCACGTGGACCTCGTGCGAGGCGAGCGCGTTGACGAGGAACTTCATCCGGGCGAGCGCGTCCGGGGTGTACTTGCTGTCCGGGTAGCGGGTCGCGAGCTCCTTGAACGCCGCGAAGGAATCGCGCGCCGACCGCGGGTCGCGCTCGGTCGGGTCCTGGGCCGCGAACTGCGTGAGGATGCTCTGGTCCTCGTAGAAGTTCACGACGCCCTTCAGGTAGTAGGCGTAGTCGACGGTCGGATGATTGGGGTGCAGCTTGATGAACCGGTCGCACGCGGCGACCGCCGAGGCCGGCTCGTTGTCGCGATAGTAGGCATAGGCGATCTCGAGCTGCGCCTGCTGCGCGTAGCGCCCGAACGGGTACCGCGCCTCGAGCTTCTCGAAGTACTTCACGGCGGTCGTCCAGCTGCCTTCGTTCATCGCGTTCTTCGCCTCGGTGTAGAGGCGCTGCGCCGACCAGCCGGCGGTCTCGTCCTCGCTGGCCTTCAGGCTCTCGAGCCAGCTGCAGCCGGAGAGGAGGAGGGCAAGCATTAACGCTACACTAGCCGCGATGCGTGTCATGTCGGATCACGATGAGCCGCAAAGTCAAAATTATAGCGCGGCGGTCGAGCGGTCCATTCCCGCCGAGCTGGCCGGCCTGAGGCTCGACCGCGCGCTCGCGCGCCTGTTCCCGGAACATTCCCGCAGCCGGCTCCAGGCGTGGGTGCGCGCGGGGCGCGTCACCGTCGATGCGGCGCGCGCCGACGTGAAGCGCAAGGTCTGGGGCGGCGAGCGGGTCGTCCTCAGCCCGTCGCTCGCGGCGGTTCGCGACGCGTATGCACCGCAGGCGATCGCTCTCCGGATCGTGCACGAGGACGACGCAATCATCGTCGTCGACAAGGCGGCCGGCATCGTCGTCCACCCCGGGGCCGGCAACCGCGACGGCACGCTCGCCAACGCGCTGCTTCACCACGCGCCCGCGCTCGCGGGGGTCCCGCGCGCCGGCATCGTCCATCGCCTCGACAAGGACACCACCGGCCTGCTCGTCGTGGCGAAGACGCTGGCAGCGCAGACCGATCTCGTGCGCCAGCTCGCGCGGCGCACGGTGAAGCGCGAGTACCTCGCGCTCGTGCACGGGCGGGTCGCGGCGGCGGGCGAGATCGATGCGCCGATCGGTCGCCATCCGACCGCGCGCACGCGGATGGCGGTCAGCGCGCGCGGCAAGCCGGCGCGCACCCGCTACCGCGTCGTCGAGCGGTTCGCCGATTCGACGCTGCTCGCGGTCGGCCTCGACACCGGGCGGACCCACCAGATCCGCGTCCACATGCGGGCGATCGGGCATCCGATCGTGGGCGACCCGACCTATGGGAGGCGCACGGCCACGCGCGCGGGCAGGGCGCGTCGGCCCCAGGCGCGGGTCGGCAAGCGGACGCGGGCGAGGACACCGGCGCACTCCTCGCCGCGTTTCCGCGCCAGGCGCTGCATGCGGCTCAGCTCGGCCTCGTCCACCCGGCAAGCGGTATGCCCTGCGAGTGGCGATCGGAGCTGCCCCGCGACCTGCGCGAGCTCATCGGCCGGTTGCGGCGGTGACGGCGCCGGACCCCGACTGGATCGTGCCCGACTGGCCCGCGCCGCAGCGCGTGCGCGCGCTGGTCACCACGCGCGCGGGCGGGGTGAGCCGCGGTCCCTACGCGTCGTTCAATCTCGGGGCGCGCGTCGGCGACGATGCGGCGGCGGTGGCACGCAACCGCGAGCGGCTGCGCGGCGCGCTGCCGGCGGATCCGGTGTGGCTGCAGCAGGTCCACGGTACCGAAGTGGTCGAAGCCGAATCGGCGCCGGTGCTCGCCCGCGCCGACGCTGCCGTCGCGCGGACCCGGCACGTCGTATGCGCGGTGCTGAGCGCCGACTGCGTGCCGGTGCTGCTCGCCGAACGGGGCGGGAACGCGGTCGCGGTCGCTCACGCGGGCTGGCGCGGGCTCGTCGCCGGAGTCATCGAAGCGGCCGTCGCGCGCATGAACGTGCCCGCGGCGAGTGTCATCGCCTGGCTCGGGCCGGCGATCGGACCGCGCGCGTACGAGGTCGGCCCGGAGGTGCGCGAAGCCTTCGTGCGGCGTGACGCCGCGGCAGCGGCGGCGTTTGCCCCGTACCGCGGCGACCGGTTGCTCGCGGATCTCTTCATGCTTGCGCGCCAGCGGCTCGCCGCGGCCGGCGTCGCGGCGGTTGCCGGCGGCGGTCACTGCACCTACACCGAAGCGGCGCGGTTCTACTCGCATCGCCGCGAGGCGACGACCGGCCGCTTCGCGAGCCTGGTCTGGATCGACTGATGGGAACCCTCGGCTACATCGTCGCCGCGAGCATCGCCGGCGGGCTGCTCTCCGTCGTGCTCGCCGCCGGGGTCTCGTTCGCGGCGCGCCCGCAGTGGGTCGGCGTGCTGATCAGCTTCGCGATCGGCGCGCTGCTCGGGGCGGCGTTCCTGGAGGTGTTGCCGTACGCCTTCGGCAACGCCCAGAACCAGCAGGCCGTCTCCGCGACCGTGCTCGGCGGAATCCTCGCCTTCTTCGTGCTCGAGAAGCTGGTGCTGTGGCGGCACTTCCACGGCGACGAGTACGAGGGGCACGATCACCACGCCGACGGGTCCGACCACGGGCGGAGCGGCCTCATGATCCTGATCGGGGACGCCTTCCACAATTTCGTCGACGGCGTGCTGATCGCCGCCGCGTTCATGGAGAGCCCCGCGCTCGGCGTCGTCACCGCCTCCGCCGTGATCGCGCACGAGATTCCGCAGGAGGTGGGGGATTTCCTCATCCTGCTCCACTCCGGCTTCTCCAAGGCGCGCGCCTTCGCACTCAACCTGCTGTCGAGCGTGGCGATGGTCGTGGGCGCGCTCGGCGGGTACTTCGCGCTGCAGGCCGTCGCGGGCTGGATCAACACGCTGCTCGCCCTGGCGGCGGCGAGCATGATCTACGTCGCCGTCGCCGATCTCATCCCGAGCCTGCATCGGCGGCCGGCGCTCGGCGCGACGGCGCAGCAGGTGCTGCTGATCAGCCTTGGCGTCGCGATGATCTGGGTGATCGGCCGGCTCGCGCGCGGGGGGTGAACGCGGCCACCCCCCGGGGCCGTGAGCGTCGGCACCTGCCTTGACGGGGGTGTTGTGCGGTGCAATACTCTCCGACCGCCAGGAGCCGTTGCCCCGCAACGCCCGTGTCCGCCTCAGCCTCCGCTCCCCACCTTCAAGCCGCCCAGGCCGGCCAGGCCCTGATGGAAGGGTTTCTCAAGCTGCTTGCCGCGCGCCCCGAAGGCGACGCCGCAAGCCAGTTCGCCGCCTGGACCGCGAACTCGACGCGCGTCACGCAGATCCAGACCGACTACCAGCGCCAGGTTGCGGCCCTGTGGATGGCGACGGTCGCGCGCCAGCGCGGCGAGGACTACAAGCCGGTGGTCTCACCCGACCGCGCGGACCGGCGCTTCGCCGCCGCCGAGTGGCGCGACAACCCGTACTTCGACTACCTCAAGCAGACCTACCTGCTGAACGCGCGTTTCGTTACCGACCTGGTCGAGGCGGCCGAGGTGGACGGGCGCACCAAGCATCGCCTGCGCTTCTTCGCGCGCCAGTTCGTCGACATGATGAGCCCGGCGAACTTCGCCGCCACCAATCCGGATGTGCTGAAGGACGCACTGGCGACGAAGGGCGAGACGCTTGCGCGCGGGATCCGCAACCTGATCGGCGACGTCGAAAAGGGCCGCCTGTCCCAGACCGACGAAGCGTCGTTCGAAGTCGGACGCAACCTCGCGGTGACGCCGGGCAAGGTCGTGTTCGAGAATCAGATCTTCCAGCTGATCCAGTACGCACCGTCGACGCCGCGCGTGCGCGCGACCCCGCTCGTGATGGTGCCGCCCTGCATCAACAAGTTCTACATCCTCGACCTCGCGTCCGAGAACTCGTTCGTGCGCTATGCGGTCGAGCGCGGCAACACCGTCTTCATGGTCTCGTGGCGGAACGTCACGCCGGAGGTCGGGCATCTCACCTGGGACGACTACCTGCGTGACGGCGTGATCAAGGCGCTGCAGGTCGGCCGCGAGATCGCCGGCGCCGAACGCGTCAACGCGCTCGGCTTCTGCGTCGGCGGCACGATGCTCGGCGCCGCGCTCGCCGTGCTCGCCGCGCGCGGCGAGGAGCTCGTGGCGAGCGCGACGTTCCTGACCACGATGCTCGACTTCTCCGACGTCGGCGACATCGGCGTGTTCGTCGACGAGCCGGGCCTGCAGGCCGCCGAGACGACGATAGGCAAGGGCGGGGTGAAGCCCGGTCGCGATCTGGCGACGGTGTTCAACGCGCTGCGGTCGAACGACCTCGTGTGGCCGTACGTGGTGAACGGCTATCTCAAGGGGAAGTCGCCGGACGCGTTCGACATCCTCTACTGGAACTCCGACAGCACCAACCTGCCGGGGCCGTGGTACTGCTGGTACGTGCGCAACGCTTACCTCGAGAACGCCCTGCGCGTCCCGGGCAAGCTTGAAATGTGCGGCGTCCGCGTCGATCTGGGCAAAGTCCGCGTGCCGACCTACATCCTCGCCACCCGCGAGGATCACATCGTCCCGTGGAAGACGTCCTACCTCTCGACGCAGCTGCTGCGCGGCGAAAATCGCTTCGTCCTCGGCGCGAGCGGGCACATCGCCGGCGTCGTGAACCCCGCGGCGAAGGGCAAGCGCAGCTTCTGGACGAACGAGAATCTTCCCAGCCTGCCGGATGACTGGCTCGCGCGCGCGACCGAGCATCCCGGAAGCTGGTGGCCGGATTGGGATGGCTGGCTCGCGCGCTTCGCCGATGGCGAAGCGGCAGCGCCGGCTGAGCCAGGCAACGCTACGTACCAGCCCATCGAGGACGCGCCCGGGCGATACGTCAAGTTCAGGGTCGTGTAAGGCGCGGCGGCTCCAACCTAGGAGGATTGAGAAATGACCGACGTCGTGATCGTGGCCGCGGGACGCACCGCGGTGGGCAGCTTCAATGGCACGCTGGCGAAGATCGCCGCCGCCGATCTCGGCGCGCACGTGATCCGGCACCTGCTGGCGAAGAGCGGCATCAAGCCCGAGCAGGTCTCGGAGGTGATCCTCGGCCAGGTGCTGACCGGCGGCGCCGGGCAGAACCCGGCGCGCCAGGCGCTGATCAAGGCCGGTTTGCCCGAGATGGTCCCGGCGATGACGATCAACAAGGTGTGCGGCTCCGGCCTCAAGGCGACGCATCTCGCCGCCCAGGCCATCAAGGCGGGCGACGCGGAGATCGTGATCGCGGGCGGCCAGGAGAACATGACCCTCGCGCCCCACCTCCTGCAGGGTTCGCGCGACGGCTACCGCATGGGTGACGCGAAGATCGTCGACTCGATGATCCTCGACGGCCTGTGGGACGTCTACAACCAGTACCACATGGGCGTGACCGCCGAGAACGTGGCGAAGAAGTATGGCGTCACGCGCGAGGAGCAGGATGCGTTCGCGGCCGCGTCGCAGCAGAAGGCCGAGGCCGCGCAGAAGGCGGGGCGCTTCAAGGACGAGATCATCCCGCTCGAGATCCCGCAGCGGAAGGGCCCGGCAACGGTGTTCGACGCGGACGAGTATCCGAAGGCCGGGACGACCGCGGAGAAGCTGGCCGGGTTGAAGCCGGCGTTCGACAAGGCGGGCACGGTGACCGCGGGCAACGCATCGGGCATCAACGACGGCGCGGCGGCGGTGATCATGATGTCGGCGAAGAAGGCCCAGGAGCTCGGCCTGAAGCCGCTCGTGCGGATCGCCGCGTACTCCTCGGCCGGCGTCGACCCGAAGATCATGGGCATGGGCCCGGTCCCGGCCTCGAAGCTGGTGCTGTCGAAGGCGGGCTGGACCAAGGACTCGCCGGATCTCATGGAGATCAACGAGGCGTTCGCCGCGCAGGCGATCGCGGTGAACAAGGAAATGGGCTGGGACACGAAGAAGATCAACGTCAACGGCGGCGCGATCGCGATCGGGCATCCGATCGGCGCCTCGGGCTGCCGGATTCTCGTGACGCTGATCCACGAAATGATCAAGCGCGACGCGAAGAAGGGTCTCGCGAGTCTGTGCATCGGCGGCGGGATGGGTGTGGCGCTCGCCGTCGAGCGCTGAGGGACACCGGCCGGGGGCCGCGCGCGGGATGGGCCCGCGCACGGCGCCGACATAAACCCGGCGGGTCCGATGTTGGGGAAGGAAGCGACTGGATGACTGAACGTGTAGCGTTCGTGACCGGGGGTATGGGCGGCATAGGCACCGCGATCTGCCGGCGGCTCGCGGTGAACGGGACGCGGGTGGTGGCGAACTGCCTGCCCGGGTACGAGAAGAAGGACGAGTGGATCGGCAAGATGCGCGGCGAGGGCGCCAACGTCTACGCCGCGGAGGGCAACGTCGAGGACTACGAATCCTGCGCCGACATGATGTACCGGATCCGCTCGACGCTCGGCCCGATCGACGTGCTGGTGAACAACGCCGGGATCACGCGCGACGGCGTGTTCAAGCGGATGTCGCCGAACGACTGGTACGCGGTGATCAACACCAACCTCAACTCGGTGTTCAACGTCACGCGCCAGGTGATCGAAGGGATGATGGAGCGGGGCTGGGGCCGGATCGTGAACATTTCCTCGGTGAACGCGCTCAAGGGGCAGTTCGGCCAGACGAACTACTCCGCGGCGAAGGCCGGCATGCACGGCTTCACCAAGGCGCTCGCGCAGGAGGTGGTGAAGAAGGGCGTCACCGTGAACACGATCTCGCCCGGCTACGTCGACACCGACATGGTGCGCGCCATCAAGAGCGAGGTGCTGGAGAGCATCGTGTCGTCGATCCCGATGGGCCGGCTCGCCCGGCCCGAGGAGATCGCCGGGCTGGTGGGCTATCTCTCGTCCGACGATGCCGGGTACATCACCGGCGCGAACATCTCGATCAACGGCGGCTTGCACATGGAGTAGAAGGATGACCGGAGCGCGGCGGCGAGCGCGCTCCGCGCCGGACCCCGTGCCATAATCGTGCCGGCGCACGACACCAACCGAAGGAGGACGTCATGGCTCAGAGGATCGCGCTGATCACCGGCGGCATGGGCGGCCTGGGTGAGTCGATCAGCACCAAGATGCACGATGCCGGCTACCGCGTGGTCGTGACCCATTCACCGGGCAACAAGAACGCGGTGGGCTGGAACGCCGAGATGAAGGCGAAAGGCTACGACTTCCACCCGGTGCCGGTCGACGTGGCCGACTTCGAGTCCTGCCAGGGCTGCATCGCCAGGATCCAGAAGGAGGTCGGTCCGGTGGACATCCTGGTCAACAACGCCGGGATCACCCGCGACACCACCTTCAAGAAGATGACCAAGGCCGACTGGGACGCGGTCATCAAGACCAATCTCGACAGCGCGTTCAACATGACGAAGCCGGTGTGCGACGGCATGGTCGAGCGCGGCTGGGGGCGCATCATCAACGTGAGCTCGGTGAACGGCTCGAAGGGCGCGTTCGGGCAGACGAACTACTCGGCGGCGAAGGCCGGGATGCACGGCTTCACGAAGGCGCTCGCCCTCGAGGTTGCGCGCAAGGGCGTCACGGTCAACACGATCTCGCCCGGCTATATCGGCACGAAGATGGTGATGGCGATCCCGAAGGAAGTCCTCGACTCGAAGATCCTGCCGCAGATCCCGCTCGGGCGGCTCGGCAAGCCCGAGGAGGTCGCCGGCCTGATCATCTACCTCTGCTCGGAAGAGGCGGCGTTCGTCACCGGCGCGAACATCGCGATCAACGGCGGGCAGCACATGCAGTAAGGTGGTGCGGCATTAAATGGAACGGCCCCGCGGGGCGGGGCCGTTCCGGGGGCGTGACGCGGGATGCTCAGTTCTTGCCGAAGCCCTTTACCATCTGCGCGGCGGCGGCCTTCATGGTCGCCTCGGAGAGTTCGGCAAATTGTCGGGTGGCCTGATTGAGGCTGTCCATCATCGCCGAGCTCGCGGCCAGCGTCGACTTGAGGGCGGCGGACTGAAACTCGCTGCCCGGTGCTGTTTTGCCGAGGTTCTCGGCGCCCGCAGCCATGTCCTTCGAGACCCGGCCCATCTGCTCCTCGAAGAGCTTCGACATCTCGCGCTGAGCCTGGCTGACGATCGCGTACACGCTCTGCGCGTAGGTGGCGGCCTGCTGCATGTTGTCCTGGGCGAGCTTCGTGCGGGCCTGCACGAACTGCTGGGGATCGGTGACCGACATCAGATCCCGCGTCGCGCGGCTCGCCTGGTCCAGCGTCGCGCGGGCCGTTTCGAGGTTGAGTCGCAGGAGCTGCTCGGCGCTCGCGAGGCTGGCGCGGGCGTAGTTCATCGCGGTGTCGTAGGCGGCCTGATTCCACGCCGCGAGCTGCTCGGTCGGGTTGGTCATGATTGGCCTCTCTGGGGGTGGTGGGCGGGGGCGGGACGCAGGAAGCGGGTTTGCGGTGCAAAATACTCCTGGCGGGGCCCATAATCAACCCGGGGGGCGGGGCGAGCCTCGACCAAAGCCGGCGCGGAACCGGCGAAGTTTGACTGGAGGTTGATAGCACATGGCAGAGTTACGCCTGATCAAGAAATACCCGAACCGGCGGCTGTACGACACGCAGACCTCGTCGTACATCACGCTGGCCGACGTGAAGGAGCTCGTGCTCAAGCACGAGGAGTTCCAGGTCATCGACGCGAAGTCGAACGAGGACCTTACGCGGCCGATCCTGCTGCAGATCATCCTCGAGGAAGAGTCCACCGGCGCGCCGATGTTCTCGCACGACGTGCTGACCCAGTTCATCCGGTTCTACGGCAACGCGATGCAGGGGATCATGGGGAACTACCTCGAGCGCAACGTCGAGGCGTTCCTGGAGATCCAGAAGTCGATCCAGGACCAGTCGCGCCAGCTCTACGGCGACCCGACCAAGGCGACCGAGCTCTGGTCGCAGTTCCTGTCGTTCCAGGGGCCCGCGATGCAGAACCTGATGTCGGCGTACATGGAGCAGAGCAAGGCGATGTTCAGGCAGATGCAGGACCAGCTCCAGAACCAGTCGCGCATGTTCACCGCGTTCCCGTTCCCGGGCATGACCGGCCCGGGCGCGGGCAAGGACGAGCCGAAGCCCGACGACGACAAGTCGTCCTCCAAGGGCTGAGCCCCGAGCGGCGATGCGCGCGCCGCGGCCGAAGGCGCGCTCGCCCCGCGTCGGGTTCGTCTCCCTCGGCTGTCCCAAGGCGCTCGTCGACTCCGAGCGCATCCTCACCCAGCTTCGAGCGGAGGGCTACGGGATCTCGCCCGACTACCCGGGCGCCGACCTCGTGGTCGTCAACACGTGCGGCTTCATCGACGCCGCCGTCGAGGAGTCGCTCGACGCGATCGGCGAGGCGCTTGCGGAAAACGGCCGCGTGATCGTCACCGGGTGCCTCGGCGCAAAGGGCGGCGTCGTCAAGGACCGGCATCCGGCGGTCCTCGCCGTGACCGGGCCGCACGCCGTGGACGAAGTGATGGCCGCGGTGCACGCCCACCTGCCGCAGCCGCACGATCCCTTCGTCGACCTCGTTCCGCCGCAGGGTGTCAAGCTGACGCCCAGGCACTACGCGTACCTGAAGATCGCCGAGGGCTGCAATCACCGCTGTACGTTCTGCATCATCCCGTCGATGCGCGGCGACCTCGTGAGCAGGCCGATCGGCGAGGTGATGCGCGAGGCGGAGCATCTGGTCGCGGCCGGTGTGAGAGAGCTGCTCGTGATCTCGCAAGACACGAGCGCCTACGGCGTGGACGTCCGGTATCGCACTGGGTTCTGGGAGGGCCGGCCGCTCAAGACGCGGTTCGCCGACCTCGCCCGCGCGCTCGGGAGCCTCGGCGTCTGGGTCCGGCTCCACTACGTCTATCCGTACCCGCACGTCGACGAAGTCATCCCGCTGATGGCCGAAGGGCGGGTCCTGCCGTATCTCGACGTGCCGTTCCAGCACTCGAGCGCGCGCATCCTGAAGCTGATGAAGCGGCCAGCCTCGGCCGAAGCAAACCTGGAGCGCATCCAGTCGTGGCGCGCGGTCTGCCCGGAGATCACGCTTCGCAGCACCTTCATCGTCGGCTTTCCGGGCGAGACGGAGGCCGAGTTCGGTGAACTGCTCGAGTTCCTCGAGGCGGCCGACCTCGATCGCGTGGGCTGCTTCGCCTATTCGCCGGTCGAGGGCGCCGCGGCGAACGCGCTGCCGGCGCCCGTCCCCGAGGAGGTCAAGGCGGAGCGGCGCGCGCGGTTCATGGCGGTCCAGGCGCGCGTCAGCGCCCGCCGGCTCGAACGGCGCGTAGGGACTACCATGCGGGTGCTCGTGGACGAAGTGGACGGCGCCAAGGCGGTCGCGCGCTCGAGCGCCGACGCACCCGAGATCGACGGCGTGGTCCGGCTTGCGCGGGCGAAGGGCCTGAACCCAGGCGACTTCGCCGATGTCAAAATCACCAAGAGCGACGCCCACGACCTGTGGGGCGTGCCCTGCTAGCGTAGGAAGGAGACTCTCATGGCTCGTGAAGTGGTAGTGCTTTCAGGCGTCAGGACCGGGATCGGCGACTACGGCGGATCGCTGAAGGACGTCGCCCCGACCGCGCTCGGCGCGGCGGTGATCAAGGAGTCGGTCGCACGCGCGAAGGTGGACCCCGCCGAGGTCGGGCACGTCGTCGTCGGCAGCGTGATCCACGGCGAAGCGCGCGACATGTACGTCTCGCGCGTAGCGGCGATCGAGGCCGGGCTGCCGGTCGGCACGCCCTGCCTGACGGTGAACCGCCTCTGCGGCAGCGGCCTGCAGGCGATCGTGTCGGCGGCGCAGCACATCCTGCTCGGCGACACCGACTGCGTGGTCGGTGCGGGTGCCGAGTCGATGAGCCGCGCGGCCTACTTCCTGCCGACCGGCCGCTGGGGACAGCGCATGGGCGACGCGAAGGTGATCGACGCGATGACCGGCGCGCTGCACGACCCGTTCGGCCACGGCCACATGGGCATCACGGCCGAGAACATCGCGGCGAAGTACGGCATCACGCGTGAAGAGCAGGACGCGTTCGCGCTCGAAAGCCACCGGCGGGCAGCGAACGCGCTGGACAAGGGTTACTTCACGAGCCAGATCCTGCCGATCGAGGTGAAGACACGGAAGGGACCCGTGTCGTTCACCCTCGACGAGCACGTACGCAAGGACGCGAAGCCCGAGGACATGCAGAAGCTGAAGCCCGCGTTCAAGAAGGACGGCACGGTCACGGCGGGCAACGCTTCGGGCATCAACGACGCGGCCGCTGCGATCGTGATGATGGAGGCGGGCGCAGCGCAGAAGCGGGGCTTGAAACCGGTGGCGCGTCTCGTCGCTTACGCCCATGCCGGAGTGGATCCGCAGGTCATGGGGCTCGGGCCGATTCCCGCAGGCAAGCGCGTCTTCGAGAAGGCGGGGCTGAAGCCGTCCGACATGGACGTGGTCGAGTCGAACGAGGCGTTCGCCGTGCAGGCGATGGCGGTCACGCGCGACCTCGGGCTCGATCCGGCGAAGGTCAACCCGAATGGCGGCGCGGTCGCCCTGGGCCATCCCATCGGGGCGACGGGCTGCATCCTCACCGTCAAGGCGATCAACGAGCTGCAGCGCACGCAGAAGCGCTACGCGCTCGTGACGATGTGCATCGGCGGCGGGCAGGGAATCGCCGCGATCTTCGAGCGGTTGTAAGGACAACGCGTCAGCCCGGGCCGCCGCGCTCGAGCTGGCGCACGAACGCCTCGATCCCCCGCAGCAGCATCTCGATCGCGATCGCGGTCAGCACCAGGCCGACGAGCCGCTCGAACGCCGCGAGCGTGCGCTCGCCGGTAAACCGCGCGATCCGATCCGCGAACGCGAGCACGATGACCGTTGCCGCCATGGCGACCGTGATCGCCCCGCACCACTCCGGCCAGCGCCCCGGCGCCCCCGAGGAGAACAGCACCACGGTCGCGATCGCGGTCGGCCCTGCGATCGACGGGATCGCCAGCGGGACGATGAACGGCTCGCCCGCCGGGAGATTTCCGAACACCTCGGCGCCGCTCCGGAACACCATCCGCAGCGCGATCAGGAACAGGATCACGCCGCCCGCGATGGTGAGCGAGGTATCCGAGAGGCCGAAGAGCCGCAGCACCGTCCCGCCGGCGAACACGCAGCCGATCAGCACCGCGTACGCGATGGCGCATTCGCGCAGGACGACGCGCATCCGCCGCGCCGGGTCGATCTTGCGGAGCACCGACACGAAGATCGGGATGTTGCCGATCGGGTCGACGACGAGGAGCAGCACGACCACCGCCGAGCCGAAGGTCATTATCTCCACCGGCGGCCTCCTCAACGCGCCTGCCGCGCCGCGATCCAGGCGCCGGACAGCACGATGATCGCCATGCCGACGAGCGACCAGCCGTCGGGAAACTCGCCGAAGACCGCGTAGCCGAGGATGAGCACCGCGACGAGCTGCACGTACACGAACGGCGCGAGGGCCGACGGCGGAGCGTGCGTGAACGCGCGGATCAGCACGAAGTGTCCGATCCCGCCGATGACGCCGAGCACCGCGAACAGCAGCCAGTGCAGGGCGTGCGTGGGCGTCTGCCAGAAGAACGGCAGCCCGAGCGTGACCAGCAGCGTTCCCACGATCGCGCCGTAGAAGAGCGTCGTCAGCGTCGAGTCGATGCCGGCGAGCTTGCGGGTGAGGAGCTGGTAGGACGCGAAGCACACCGCGGTCAGGACCGGCAGGATCGCCGCCGGCGTGAAGACGCCGCCGCCCGGCCGGATGATGATCAGCACGCCGATCAGCCCGACGATGATCGCCGCCCATGCGCTGCGCCGGACGCGCTCGCCGCAGGAGCCACACCGACATCCCGGCGAGCACGAGCGGGGAGAGAAAGGTGATCGCCGAGGCCTCGGCGAGCGGCATGAGCGCGAGCGCCGAGAAAAAGAGCACCGTCGACACGACCAGCACGATGCCGCGGATGATCTGCAGGCCGGGCCGGCGGCTGCGCACGAGGTCGAGCTTCATTCGCGGCCCGAGCACGAGCAGCATGAAGAGCGTCTGCGTGGCGTAGCGCGCCCAGACGACGAGCGGCACCGGGTAGCTGCGCGCGAGGTACTTCGCGATCGTATCGACCACGGCGAACGTGCTCATCGCGGCGATGAGGAGGAGTACACCGCGCAGGACGTGATGGGGCGCGGCGCCCGGCAACGCGGTCATTCGGGGAGCGACGGATGGCGTCGCCCGTGCCGGGCGACAGAGGTGCCGATTATAGCGAAGCGGGGCGGGTGCCCCGGCGTCAGTGCACGAGGCGCGCGGCGCGCTCGATGTGCATGACCGCAGGGCCGGGCCGCAGCTGCGCTTCGATGCGGATCAGCTCGTTCCAGCGGGCGAGGCTGCCGCGCCCGACGCCGCCGAGCTTGATGTAGCCGGCCTGCCAGGCGGTCGCGACGTGCACCAGCGTCGTATCCTCGATGCCGGCATCGCCGGTCAGGAACACCGGCCACGCTGCGAGGCGCGCGGCGTCGAAAGCGACGCGGAGCTCGCTCAGCGTGCCCGCGGCTTCGGGCCGCAGGACCACGCCCGAGGCGAGTCCTTCGGCCGCGGCGGCACCGATCCGTTCGGCGTCGCTCGCGAAGAGCTGGTTGCCGACGATGCGCGCGCGCTCGTCGACGGCAGGGGTGAACGTCGCCAGGCTGGCAAGCTCGGCGAACGGATCCTCGAGCGAGGCGACCGGGTAGTCGTCCACGAGCCGGGAGAGCCGCTCGCCCCAGCCGTCGGTGTCGTAGGCCTTGCCGCGGCAGTGATAGCGGCCGTCGCGATAGAGCCGGCTCGCGCCGACGTCGACGGCGACACCGACCTCCTCGGCCGGCACGAACCCGGCGCGTTCGATCGCGAAGAACAGGGTTTCGAGCGCGCGCTCGTCGACGATCGGCGCCGGACCGAGCGCCTCGGCGACGTCGCGATGGATCGCGAGCGAGAGGGTGAGGGCGTCGTCCACGCCGTCGGCCGAGAACGGCAGCAGGATGAGCGCACGGAACGGGCTCGTGCCCGACTGGTCGGCCACGATGTCGACGGCGGGCAGCGGCATGCGAGCCGGCGTGCCGGCACGCAGGTAACGGTAGAGCGGCGTTTCGGCGGCGCGCGCCGCGGCGTGGGCGGCCGCGAGCGAGCAGGCGGTCCGCGCCGCGCGGGCGATCCACGGATCGCCGCCGGTGTCGAGCTTGAAGAGCGTCGCGTCGACGTCTTCCTGGCTTCCCGCATCCACGCCGTGGAGGGCGGCGGCGAGCAGTCCGTTGACGGCGGCCACTGCGCTCGCGGGTGCGACCGCAGGGTCGCTACGCGTGCCCCGGATCGGCGTGACGTTCGTGACCGGCCCGTCGTCGAGCGCGATCCCCTGCGCGAGGCCGGCATGAACCGGTTGCCAGACGCCCGACGCGGGCGAGGCGATCGCGCGGCCGACGGCGCCGCAGGCGAGCCGGAGCTCGGCTTCGAGCGCGGGTGCGCCAGCGGCGGTCCAGACGCGGCGTCCGACGACGCCGACGATCGTGGTGTCGCGCGCGCTCAGGCGGGCGAGAGTGCGTCGAGCCATGTGCGTAGAAGCTCCTCTAGCCGGGCCGGGGTGGCGGTAAGCAGCGTGAGCGCGGCATCCAGCGCGCGGCGCGCGTCCTGGGCGGCGCCGACGCCGCGCAGCGAGTCGAGTCCGGCGGCAAGGAACACCGGCAGGAGGGTCGTGGCGCGCGCCTCGGCCGACTCCGGCATCTCCCAGGTGACGTGCGCGAAGTAGCTGCGGTGGAAGGCGTCGAACGCGTTCACCAGCGCGACGCGGGACTGGCAGTGCGTGACCATGCGGAGTGCGAGCGCGCCGAGGGCGCTCGCGACGTCGAAGACCGGGTCGCCGCTGTGCGCGCAGTCGGCGTCGATCAGCACCGGCCCGCGCGGGCCGACCAGCACGTTGTCAGGGCTGAGCGCGCCGTGGACGAGTGCGAGGCGGGTCGCGGCGAGGCGCTCGCCGAGCGAAGCGATCCGGGGGGCGCAATCGGGCGCCACGGCCGTGGCTCGGGCGAGGAGCGGCGCGAGTACGAGTCCGCGGAACGGCGCGCGCGCAGCGAACCGCTCGGTGACCGAAAGGCTGTTGGCGGACGCGGCATGGAGGCGGCCGACGAGGTGGCCGAGCTCGGCCGCCACCCACGGCTCGATCTTGCCGGCTGCGAGGCGGCCTTGCCAGGAAGGAAACTCCTCCGGATCCAGATATTCGAGCGCGACGACGCCGGCCGCCGGGAGCGAGCCGAGCACGGTCGGCGCGACGCCGGGCACGACGCCGCAGGCGACCTTGAACCACGCGGCCTCCGCCTGGACCCGCTCGGCGACGAAGCTCTCGGCTCCCGCCTCGGGCGCGAGCGCGCGCTTCAGGAAGATCGTGCCCCAGCCGAGATCGATGCGGCTCGCGCGCGTCGCGAAGCTCGACGGCAGCATCGTGACCCGCGGCGAGTCGCCGGAGGCGAGCAGCTGCATCTGGCGCAGCGCGGACACCACGTCCGTCGGAACGTCGGCAGCGGCGACGGCGGCGCGCGCGCTCCGGCGCTTCTCGGACGCGGGCCGGCTGCGTTGCATATTGCTGAACGTGGTGATGAGGTCGGGCATCGCCCGTCCCGCAGCGAGAAGCGTTCCATCCGCGGGGTGTCCGGCGGCAGCGCGTGATGTTCGTCACGAGGGCGGCTGCGGGACGGATTAATCCGTGTGACGTATTGGCGCTTTGCAGGCCACCGGGTACCTTTGCGCGCCGTGAGTCGGACAAGGGACCGTCGAATGATCATCTTCGCCATCAACTTGCGTGCCGTTCCCGCCGTTCCCCGAGGCGGCGACCGGGCGCGCCGCGCGGCGTGATCCTCGCGTTCCGCCAGGAGCAGGGTTCCTCGGTGCATGCAGTCGCCCAAGTCGTGCTCGAGTATCTGCAGGCCCATCCGCAGGCCGCGGACACGGCCGACGGGATCAGTGCGTGGTGGCTCGGGACCTCCCGCCGCGGCACCCGCGTCGCATCGGTGGTCGAGGCACTCGAGGCGCTGGTCGCGCGCGGGACGGTGACCTGCGAAACGACGCCGGCCGGCGAGACGGTTTACCGTCTGCGCCGACCGGTCAGCTAGGACGTTCAGCTCGCGCCGCGAATCTCGTTGCCGTTCACGCGCACGTGATCGCCGGGCCGCCAGGCGGGCTCGGCGTCCTGCACGATCGTGCGGGTCGTGCCGTCGTCCAGCTTCACCGTCACTTCATACTGCGTGTGCTTCCGCACGACGTGCCGCTCGACCTGGTGGCCGGCGATCGCGCCGCCCACCGCGCCGATGACGGCACCGACGATCTGACCCTTGCCCTTGCCGAACTGGCTGCCCACCGCGCCGCCGGCGACGCCGCCGGCGACCGCGCCCACCCCTGAGCCTTCGCCGGGCGTTTCGATCGTCCGCACCGACGCCACCACGCCGCAGTCGTAACAGACCGGTGGCGCGGAGGCGACGGGCACCGGTGCCGCGACGGGGGGCGGAGGTGCCGGCGGTTCATAGACGATGCGGACCGGCTCCTCGATCGGCTTCGAAGCTTCGACGGGCTTCGGCGCGACGGTCTTGCGCGCGGCCGGCTTGGGTAGAGCCGGCTTCACTTGGGGTACCGGGCTGGCTTCGGGCGCCGGCTTCGCCTCGGGTACCGCCGGCGCTTCGGGCGCGGTCGCTACGAGAGGCGGGATGGTGGGTATCGCGGACACGGTCGCGACGGGTTCGGTCGCTTGGGAGGCCCCGCGCGTTGCGGGCAGCCAGCCCATCAGTGCGGCGGTGCCGGCCGCCGATACGACGAGGACCGAGGCTGCGGCGGCGAGGACGAGCGGGTGCGTGCGGGCGGTGCTGGCGTTCTCCATGGCGTTTCCCCTTCTGTTGACCACGAGGGAATTAACGCATGGGCGGGCGTTGGCGGACCGCCAGGTTGTAACCGGCCGTTACAGGGAGGCACCCCGGCGACGAACCGTAACAGCCTCGCCGGCGCTCACGCCTCCGGGCGCATGTGGGGGAAGAGGATGACGTCGCGGATGGACGGGCTGTTCGTGAACAGCATCACTAGGCGGTCGATCCCGATGCCGCAGCCGGCCGTGGGCGGGAGCCCGTGCTCGAGCGCCCGGATGTAGTCGGCGTCGTAATACATCGCCTCCTCGTCGCCCGCTGCCTTCGCGCGCGCCTGTTCCTCGAAGCGGGCGGCCTGGTCCTCGGGGTCGTTCAGCTCCGAGAAGCCGTTCGCCATCTCGCGCCCGGTGATGTACAGCTCGAAGCGTTCGGTAACATCGGGGTTCGCGTCGTTGCGGCGCGCGAGCGGAGAGACCACCGCCGGGTAGTCCACGATGTACGTCGGCTGGATCAGCAGCTGCTCGGTGGTCTCCTCGAAGAGGGTCAACTGCAGCTCGCCCAGCTCGGCGCCTGCTCGCGGCTCGATCCCGAGCTTCGTCAGTTCGCGCACGAGAACGTCGCGGCTCGCGAGATCGGCTTCGGTGAAGCGCGGATGATGCCGGCGTATCGCTCCGGTGATCGTCAGCCGCGCGAAGGGCTGGGCGAGGTCGACCGTGTGCTCGCCGTACGGGATCGAGGTCGTGCCGAGGACCTCGAGCGCCACCGCCCGGAGCAACGCCTCGTTGAAATCCATCAGGTACCGGAAGTCGCGGTAGGCCTCGTAGTACTCGAGCATCGTGAACTCGGGGTTGTGGCGCGTCGAAATCCCCTCGTTCCGGAAGTTGCGGTTGATCTCGAAGACCTTCTCGAATCCGCCGACGACCAGCCGCTTCAGATAGAGCTCGGGCGCGATCCGGAGATAGAGCGTCATGTCGAGCGCGTTGTGATGCGTCACGAACGGCCGCGCTGCGGCGCCGCCCGGGATCGGCTGCATCATCGGCGTCTCGACCTCGAGAAAGCCCTGGGCGATCATGTAGGCGCGGACCGCCTGGATCAGGCGGCTGCGGATTGCGAACGTCCGGCGCGCCTCCTCGCTCGTGATGAGGTCGAGATAGCGGCTCCGGTATTTCTGCTCCTGGTCGGCGAGGCCGTGGAACTTCTCGGGCAGCGGCCGCAGCGACTTGGCGAGGAGCCGCACGCGCGCTGCGTTGACCGTGAGCTCGCCGGTGCGGGTCTTGAAGAGCACCCCCTCGGCGCCGAGGATGTCGCCGAGATCCCAGTGCTTGAACGCCTCGTGCGCTTCCGCGCCGGTGGCGTCGTTGGAGACGTACACCTGGATCTGCCCGGTCATGTCCTGGAGGGTCGCGAAGCTCGCCTTGCCCATGACGCGCTTCAGCATCATCCGGCCGGCGACCGCGACACGCACGCCCTTCGGCTCCAGCTCTTCCTTGGTGAGGGCGTCGTAGAGGCGATGCAGATCGCCGGCGAGGTGCTCGCGGCGGAAGTCGTTGGGGAATGCGAAGCCGTGCTTGCGGAGCCCGGCGAGCTTTGCCCGGCGCTCCGACGTCTGGTCGCTCGGCGGTTGCCCGTCGTCGTTCTGACTCATCGCGCCCCCCTCAGGCCGCCGCGCGCGCGCCGATGCCTTGCTTCAGGCTGGCGTCGATGAAATCGTCGAGATCGCCGTCGAGCACCGCCTGCGTGTTGCCGATCTCGACGCCGGTGCGCAGATCCTTGATCCGCGACTGGTCGAGGACGTACGAGCGGATCTGGTGCCCCCAGCCGATGTCGGTCTTCTGGTCCTCGAGCGCCTGCTTCGCTTCGTTCCGCTTCCGCAACTCCTGCTCGTAGAGCTTCGCCTTCAGCATCGCCATGGCCTCGGCGCGGTTGCGGTGCTGCGAGCGGTCGTTCTGGCACTGCACGACGATGCCGGACGGCAGGTGCGTGATCCGCACGGCCGAGTCGGTGCGGTTGACGTGCTGGCCGCCGGCCCCGGAGGCGCGGTAGGTGTCGATCCTGAGGTCGGCCGGATTGATGTCGATGTCGATGGTCTCGTCGACCTCGGGATACACGAACACGCTCGCGAAGGACGTGTGCCGCCGCGCGTTCGAGTCGAACGGGGACTTGCGCACGAGCCGGTGGATCCCGGTCTCGGTGCGGAGGTGGCCATAGGCGTAGTCGCCGTTGACCTTGAGCGTCGCGGTCTTGATGCCGGCGACCTCGCCCTCGGACTGCTCGAGGATCTCGACCTTGAAACCCTTGCGCTCGCAGTACTTCACGTACATCCGCTCGAGCATCTGCGCCCAGTCCTGCGCCTCGGTGCCGCCGGCGCCGGCCTGGATGTCGACGAAGCAGCTCGCGGGGTCGAGCGGGTCGGAGAACATCCGCCGGAACTCCATCCCGGCGACCGACTCCGCGAGGGCTGCCACGTCGCGCTCGATCGCTGCGAGCGTGGCGTCGTCGTTTTCGTCGCGCGCGAGGGCGAACAGTTCCTGCGCGTCGCGCAGCCTCGTGTCGACGCCGGTCAGGTTGCCGACGATCGCCTCGAGCTGCTTCTTCTCCTTGCCGAGCTCCTGGGCGCGCTTCGGGTCGTCCCAGACTTTCGGGTCTTCGAGGGCGCTCGCTACCGCGCCTAAACGGGCCTGCTTCGCGTCGAAGTCAAAGATACCTCCGCAGCTCGGCAGCGCGCGCGGCAAGATCGGCGAGCGAAGCGGCGATGGCGTTGATGCGTTCGGCTTCCATGGGGAACTTGGTCGATCCGGAAAGGCGCAAAGTATACACGTCGACCGCACGGCGCCCGCCGTCGACGTTCACCCGGTATCATCGGCAACCTGCCAGCCGACTCCGATGCCCGCTTCGCGTTCCACGTTGAGCCGCCGTGTCTTTGCACTGATCTTCCTGGTCTGCGTGGGGCTGCTCGCGTTCGCGCTGTATCTCCAGCACTGGCAGGGTCTCGATCCGTGTCCGTGGTGCGTGGTGCAGCGGCTCGGCTTCATCCTGGTCGGGCTCATCGCGCTCGTCGGAGCGATCCACGGCCCGGGAGCACGGGGGACGGCGATCTATTCGACGCTCGGGGTCGTCGCCGCGGCGGCAGGCGCGGCGGCGGGGACCTATCACGTGTACCTGCAATCGGACCCCGTGCGCGCAGCCAAGTGCATCGGCTCGCCGGTCGAGACCATCCTCGACCGGCTCGAGCTCGGGAAGCTCGCGCCATCGCTTCTCCAGTACGACGGCCCGTGCACGCTCAAGCCCTGGTCGTTCTTGAGCCTCTCGATTCCCGAGTGGTCGCTCGCCTGGTTCGTGATCCTCGCGCTCGTTTTCCTCGCCCTCGCGCTCACCGCCCGCCGCTGACTTCGCGGCGCAATTGCAAAACCTCGTCAATTCTTGCGCCCGGTAGTTGCGCGGCCGGCGCCCGTCGCTATGCTTCACGCGGATTCCCTGGCGGAGCGAGATGCCGCCAAAAAAATTCCAGAGGAGGGGAAGCTTCCGGGGCTGCAGGGCCCCGTTTCTTTTGTTGCGGCTGGGAGCCGCAACCCGAAACGGGGCCGTGGCCCCGCTCTCGTACCAACAAGGGGAGACTCCTCTTGTATATCCCCCAACGAACAAGGGGGCGAAGCCCCCTTGTAGATCCCTCAGCCACGATCGCTGATGTGGCTAATGCCGCAGGACGCACTTTTCGTACAGGTCCTTCAGGCGTCCGTTCGGATCGTAACGCGCCTTCAGCGCGTCGTAGGCGCGCTTGTCGTAGATGCTCCAGAACTCGTCGCGCTCGAAGTAGCTGTCCGAGTAGAGCGACTTGATGCCGCCGAGCTCGGTCACCTTGCGTTCGATGAGGCGGTTGAAATGGCCCGGCGCGTGGGCTTCCCGGGCGCGCACGACGTCCCAGAACCCGAAGTTGACGTAGAGCGTCCCGGGGCGCGTGGGATAGAGCGGCCAGGAGACGCCCGGGTGCAGCACGCGGAACGGGCAGGCCCACACCGGCAGGATGCCGACCTCGCGGAGGAAGAACTCGAGGAACTCCGGCGCGCGGTCGATCGGGACGTCGACGTCCTGGATCACCGACTCGGCGTGGCGCCCCGACACCCGGTCGAGCCAGCGGGTGAGGCCGACGCGACTGTTCCAGCGCATCACCTTCGTGTAGAAAACGGAGTTCAGGCGCCGGCGGCCGAGCACCCGCCGGACCAGCGGGTTCTGCGCATAGAGGTTCTTCGAGCACCAGAACCAGTCGGTATCCCAGCGCCAGATGTAGTCCCGCACCGAGAGGAAGTCCTCTTCCCGGGTCCGGAGGCTGCGGTAGTAGATGCGCTCGTAGGTGTAATCGCTCGTATAGGGCGCCGACTCGACGAATTCACCGACCGTAGTCACCAGCTGGTTCGGCCCGAACACGACGCCGTCGACGAAGTCGACCGCCGAAGCGCACGCCGCGGCGAGGTTGCCGAAGAAGCTCTCGGGGTCAGTGTGGTGCACATGCTCGAGCCGCACGAACGACTTCACCGGCACGGTCTTCGCCTTCACGCGCAGGGCGTAGCCGAGCGTGCCGTAGGAGTTGGGGAAGCCGTAGAAGAGGTCGCGATGCTCGTTGTCGGGACGGGCGAGCACCACCTTGCCGGCGCCGGTGAGCACCTCTAGCTCGAGCACCGTCTCGTGAACGAGCCCGTGCTTGAACGACGAAGCCTCGATTCCCACGCCTGCGACGGCCCCGCCGATCGTGATCGACTTGAGCTGTGGAACGACGCAGGGCATGACCCCGTGCGCGAGCGTGGCGTCCGCGAGCGCCTCGTACGGCGTCATGCCCTCGACGTCGACCCAGCCGCGCGCGGGGTCCACCTCGAGGACGTGGCTGAAGGCGCGGACGTCCAGGCGCTGCCGCGGTGCCGTCTCGCGGTCGCGGAAGAGATTGGACGTCGTCTTCCCGAGCCGCGGCACCGCCCCGCCGGGTGCGGCGGCGAGCTCGGCGACGAGCCGCTCGCGGCGCGCGGCGAAGCCGTTCATCGCGGACCGCTCAGGCCGGCTCGCGCACCGGCGCCTCGCGGACGCCGCCGGCGACCCGCTTCTCGTCGTAGAGGAACGCGCGGCTCATCGGGTAGTTCCGCGTGTCGACGTTGCCCTTGCTGAACACGATCTGGAAGAGATGCGTGCGGCCGTGGCCGGTGCGGAACATGTTCGCGCAGCCGTAGAGATAGGTGCGCCAGATCCGCCGGAAGCGCTCGTCGAAACGCTTCGGGTCGAGCGCGTGGATCTCGGCCCAGTGGGCGTCGAACCGCTCCGCCCAGGCGTCGAGCGTGAACGCGTAATGCCGGCGCAGGTTCTCGATGTCGACCACCTCGAGGCCGCAGTCCTCCATCGCCATGATGGTCTCGGCGAGGCTCGGGATCCACCCGCCCGGGAACACGTGCTTGCGGATGAAGAACTCGGTGTTGAACACGCCGACGTGGCCGATGAAATGCAGCATGCCCAGCCCGCCGGGCTTGAGGAAGTCGGCGTGCGCCCTCACCACTTCGCGCAGCTGGTCGCGGCCGGCGTGCTCGAGCACACCGATCGACACGACCTTGTCGAACTGCGCGTGCACCTCCCGGAAATCGGCGAGCCGGACGTCGATCTTGTCGCTCATGCCGCGGCGCGCGACCTCGCCGCGCAGCCAGTCGACCTGCTCGTTCGTCGTGTTGACCGTCGCGCCGTGGACGCCGTAGCGCTGGACGGCGTACAGCATGAAGCCGCCGAACCCGGTGCCGATGTCGACGACGCTCTCGCCGGGCTTCAGGCGGATCTTGCGGCAGACGTGCTCGATCTTGTTCGCCTGCGCCTCCTCGATCGTGCGCGTCCCTTCCTTCCAGTACGCGCAGGTGTACATCAGCCAGTCGCGATCGAGCCAGAGCTTGTAGAAGTCGGCGCCGAGGCCGTAGTGGAACCGTGCGTTCGCCCGGGTCTGCGCGATCGACTTGTTCGCGAACCGGAATTCGTGCCAGCGGTTGCGGATGCCGACGAGCGGGTGGCCGCGGTGGTCGTCGAAGCGGGCGTCGGAAGCGGCGCGGAAGGCAGCGGGCAGGTCGCCGTCGACGTCCACCGTGCCGTCGAAGAACGATTCGAGCAGCCCGATGTGGCCGAAGGCGAGCGTGCGCCACTGCGCGCCGGCGGTCCTGAAGGTCAGGGTGACCAGCGGCTCGCCCGGCCGGCTCGACCAGCTCGAGCCGTCGGCGAAGTTGACCCGGAAGGCGATTGCGGTCTTGGCGGCGATTGCATCGAGGAATTTGCGGAAGAGGCTCGTCATTTGTTCGTATTGGTGCGTTGGGCGAGGCCCGAAAGCGGGAATTTTAGCGGAGACGTCGCCCGGGATACTCGTCGGCGATCTTGTCGTCGAAAAAGCTCACCGGGGAGGGTGCGCTCATGAAGCGCCGGTGGACCTCCGGCGAGACGCCGCTGTACGCGACGACCCGGCCGTCGCTGAACTCGACTTCGAGCAGCTCGCCCTTCGGGTCGTAGCCGACGGCGCGGATCTTCGACGAGCTGATGCGCTTGCGTTCCACGAGTCACCCTCCGGTCGCAAAAATCGCCACCGCGGCCGCAACCACGGATGCGAGGGCCGGAAGGATAACGCGCCGCGCCAGAGGTCTGCCACCCATGGTCACGACGAGCCCCAGCTTGAATACCGTGTTGGCAAGCAGGGCGAGCGCAATCGCCACGACGGCCTCGCGCGCACCCAGCTTCCCCGAAGTGAAGAGCTGCAGCGAGGACAGCGTCAGGGCGTCCACGTCGGTTAGACCTGACACCAGCGCCACGGCGTACAGGCCGCGATGCCCGGCGACGTCCGACAGCCACGCCACCGCGAGGAGGACGATCGCGAAGAGAACTCCGAAGCCGAGCGAGGCACGCAGCTCCGCGGGGTTCGCGACGGCCGGCAGCGGGAATTCGGCTTCTTCAGCGAGCCGGTGCCGCCACGAGACGAGCGCCACGGCCAGCCCCGCCAGCAACGCCGTGCCGAGCACCGGCACGAGGCGCGACAGGATCGCGGGTGCGGTCGCCGCCGCAACGACGGCGAGACGCACGAGCACCGCGAGGTTCGCGAGCACGATCACGCCCGCGGCGATGTCGGTCGTGCCGCCGGCGCGCGCATGCCTGGAATACGCGAGGGTGGTCGCGGTGCTCGACACGAGCCCGCCGAGGAGCCCCGCAAGCAGCAGGCCGTACCGGACGCCCACGATCTTCAGCGCGATGTAGCCGGCGAGCGAGAGGCCCGAGATCAGGACCACCATCAGCCAGATCCGGAACGGGTTGAGCGCGCCGTAGGGGCCGTAACCCTCGTCCGGGAGGACCGGCAGGATCACGACCGAGAGCGTCGCGAACTGGATCACCGCGAGCAGGTCGCGCCGGTCGAAGCGCTCGAGAATGCCGCGCAGCTCCGCCTTGAAGTAGAGCAAGGCGGCCGCGCCGACCGCGATCGCCGCGGCGAGCGTGCGCTCGCCATACCAGCAGAGGGCGCCGAGGGAGTAGGCGAGGAGGAGCGCGACGACGGTGGTCGTTCCGGGATCGTCCTCGGGCGGGGTGCGGTGGTAGGCCGCGATGATCGTCAGACCGGTGAGCGCGAGCCCCACCGCCGGCACCCACGCGCCGTCCGAGTACTCGCCGAGCATCGCCGCGAGGGTGCCGAACACCGCAGTCAGCGCGAACGTCCGCAGCCCCGCCTTTGCGGCCGGGTTCCGCTCGCGCTCCACGCCGAGAAGGAGCCCGATCGCGAGGCTGGCAACGAACGCCAGGAGCGGTGCGGCGTCGGCCCCCGGCCAGTCGGTCATACCTCCTCCGCGTGCTCGACGCGCAGCTCGAGGCCCTGCGCGCCGTTCCAGTCGTCGATCGCGAGCGCGTAGGCGGCGCGGATGCGCTCCGGGAGCGGCCGGTCGTGCCGGAAGAGGATCGCGTCGTAGCGCCGGCCGGCGCGCGCGAGCCTGACGCGCAGGTGTTTCTCGCCGACGAGCCGCTGGCTTTCCACCGTGAACTCGTCGGCGAAGCGCGGCGGCGGAAACCCCTGGCCCCAGACCTCCGCCTCGAACGCGCGCGCGAGCTCGAGCGTGGCGTACTCGGGCTCGAGCGAGCCGTCGGTCTCCACGGTCGGCGCCAGCGCCGCCGGGTCGCACATCTCGCGTACGGCGGCGTCGAAGGCAGCGGCGAAGCGCTCGACCTCTTGCGCGCGCAGGGTGAGGCCGGCGGCGGCGGCGTGTCCGCCGAAACTGATCAGGAGCCCGGGCGCGCGCTTGGAGACGAGATCGAGCGCGTCGCGCAGGTGCAGGCCGGGAATCGAGCGTCCCGAGCCGCGCGCGAGCCCGCTGCCGGCGGGCGCGAGCGCGATCACCGGGCGATGGTGCGCATCCTTGAGCCGGCCGGCGAGGAGACCGATGACGCCTTGATGCCAGCGCTCGTCGAAGAGGACAAGGCTCGCGGTCTCTCCGACGGCGATCCCGGCGACGAGCGCGTCGGCGTCGCGCCGCATCGACTCCTCCACCTCCCGGCGCTCGCGGTTGAGGCGGTCGAGCTCGCCCGCGATATTGAGCGCACGCGCATAGTCGTCGGTCGCGAGCGCTTCGATCCCAACGCGCATGTCGGCGAGCCGCCCGGCGGCGTTCACGCGCGGACCGAGCGCGAAACCGAGGTCGAAGCTGCCGGCACGCCGCGGGTCGCGCCCGGCGACGCCGAAGAGCGCCGCGATCCCCGGCTGCATCTGCCCGGCGCGCATCCGCCGCACGCCCTGGCTCACCAGGATCCGGTTGTTGCGGTCGAGGCGGACGACGTCGGCGACCGTGCCGAGTGCGACGAGGTCGAGGAGGTTCGCCAGGTTCGGCTCCGGCTTCGCCCTCGAACCGGCCGCGCCGCCGCAGCTCGGCGCGGAGCGCGAGCATCACGTAGAACATCACGCCCACACCTGCGATCGACTTGCTCGGGAACGCGCAGCCGGGCTGGCTCGGATTCACGATGCACTCGGCTGCGGGCAGCTCGTCGCCCGGCAGGTGGTGGTCGGTGATCAGCGTGCCGATGCCGAGCGCGCGTGCGCGCGCGACGCCGTCGACGCTCGCGATGCCGTTGTCGACGGTGATGAGCAGGTCGGGACGGGCCGGCGCGACCAGGTCCACGACCTCGCGCGACAGGCCATAGCCGGTCTCGAACCGGTTGGGCACGAAGTAGTCGACGCTCGCGCCGAAGGCCGAGAGCGCGCGCAACCCGACCGCGCAGGCGGTCGCGCCGTCGCAATCGTAGTCGGCGACGATCATGAGCTTGCGGCCGGCGGCGATGTGGTCGGCGAGGAGCGCTGCGGCGGTGTCGGCGTTCTTCAGCTCGTGCGGAGGGATGAGCGTGCGGAGCTCGCAGTCGAGCTCGGGCGCCGTTTTCACGCCGCGGCTCGCGAACAGGCGCGCGAGCAGCGGGTGTACGCCGGCGCGCGCGAGGGCCTGCTCGGCGGCGAGCGAGACCCGTCGTCTGACGATCCGGCTCGCGCTCATCCGTAGCTGGCGAGCGGTCGTGGCCGCCGCCAGAAATAGCGCAGGTCCTGCCGCGTCGTCTCGACGTCGAGGGCGCTTGCCGCCCCGATCGCGTGCAGCGTGACCATCCCGATGCGCCCCTGCCGCAGCGCGCCGGCGAGCGGCGCGAACCAGTCGCGCTCGAGCCCGGCGACCCGTTCGCGCCAGGTGGCCGCGTCGCCATACGCGGCGGGGGTGCGGAGCGCGTCGATGACGAGGAGCTCGACGCCGCCGTTGCCGGAAGTGCGCAGCCAGCGCCCGGCATCGTCGGGGAGCGGCAGGACCGCGGCGCCGGAGCCGAGCGCGAGGCCGGCGGCGAGCGGGTCCTGTCCGCGCACGCGTTGGAACGGGCGGACGGTCGGGCGTTCCAGCCGGCCCCCGCCCCACAGCCAGACCGCATTGATCGGCGGTTCGCCGCGGCGCTCGCGCGCCTCGTTCACCGGATGATCGTGCAGCAGCATCTGGATCTCGTTCGCGAGCGCGTGTAGGCGCGCCGCCTCGGCGCCGGCTCCCGGATGGACGTCGATCGCCTTGCCCCGCGCGACTGCAAGCGGCGACGCGTGCTCGGCGAGCGGCGCCTCCGTGCGCAGATACCATCGCTCCGGATGCAGGGGATGGAACGCGAGGCCGCGTTCGCCGAGATGCCGATTGAGGTGCCCGGCGAGCGCGTCGGCCTCGGTGCGCGGGAGCTCGAACATCGCGGCGTCGAGCGGCACCACCGTCTCCCGGTTCAGCCGCAGCGAGCACGGATCGGCGCGCAGCCACCAGCCGTCGCCGGGCACCCCGCCATCGGCGACGAGCGCGTGAGGTGCAGGACCGGTTGTCTTCCACGCTGCGAGGAGCCACTGCTCGAGGCCACCCACCGGCGTCGACGCGCGCCGGCCGCGCGCGAGCAACGTCTCAAGCGCGGCGAACCGTCCGGGATCGACGGCCGCCTGGCTGTCGCGATCGGGCCAGAGGAGATCGGGAACCGCGAGGTGAACGTTCATGAGCGGCGCGGCGAGTCTAACACGCTGATGTGGGAGAATCGCGCGCGATGCGATACGAGTACTTCATCGGCCTGCGCTACACGCGCGCCAAGCGCCGCAATCATTTCATCTCGTTCATCTCGCTCATCTCGATGTCCGGCATCGCGCTCGGCGTGGCCGCGCTGATCGTGGTGCTGTCGGTGATGAACGGGTTCCAGACAGAGCTGCGAACGAGGATCCTCGGTGTCGCTTCGCACGTCCAGATCACCGGCACGGACAATACGCTCGCCGACTGGGAGCGCGTCGCGACGAAGGCGCGGGAGAACCCGCAGGTCGTCGCCGCGGCGCCCTACGTGAACGCGCAGGGGATGCTCGCGTTCGACGCCCAGGTGCGCGGCGCGATCGTGCGCGGCATCGACCCGGAACGCGAGTCCGAGGTCGCCGATCTCGGGCAGCACATGGTGGCGGGGCAGCTCGGCGCCCTCAAGCCCGGCGAGTTCGGCATCGTGCTCGGCTCCGAGCTCGCACGCGCGCTGCGTGTGCGGCCCGGCGAGCGCGTTACCCTGATCGCGCCGCAGGGGCTGGTCACGCCGGCAGGGCTCGTGCCGCGGCTCAAGCAGTTCCGCGTGGTCGGAATCTTCCAGGTCGATCACTACGAGTACGACAGCGCGCTCGCCCTGGTGAACCTCGCCGACGCGCAGCGGCTCTACCAGCTCGGCGACCGGGTCTCGGGCGTGCGGCTCAAGCTCGCTGACCTGTTCGAGTCGCGCAACGTGGTGCGCGACCTCTACCGCTCGATCGGCGGCGACGTCTTCATCAGCGACTGGACGCGCAGCCACGCGACCTTCTTCAAGGCGGTCGAAGTCGAGAAGCGGGTGATGTTCATCATCCTGACGCTGATCGTCGCGGTCGCGGCGTTCAACGTCGTCTCGACCCTGGTCATGGTCGTCACCGACAAGCAGTCCGACATCGCGATCCTGCGCACCCTCGGGGCGACGCCGGGGAGCGTGATGCGGATCTTCATCGTGCAGGGCGCGGTGATCGGGCTGATCGGGACGCTGATCGGCGTCGTCGGCGGGATCGTTCTGGCGTTGAACGTCCATACCGTGCTGCCCTGGATCGAGCGCACCTTCAGCGTCCAGTTCATCTCGAAGGAGATCTACTTCATCGCCGAGCTGCCCTCGGAGCTCCGCCGGGCCGACGTGATTGCCATCGCCGCGGTGTCGCTGGCGATGTCGTTCGTGGCGACGATCTACCCCAGTTGGCGCGCATCGCGGGTGCGGCCGGCGGAAGCCCTGCGGTATGAGTGAGGGGGTGGGTGGCGAGGCAGCGGTGGTCGCCTGCCGCGGCCTCGCGAAGACCTACAACGAAGCGCGAGTACCGGTCCGGGTGTTGCTCGGCGTCGAGCTCGCGGTCGCGCCCGCCGAGGTCGTCGCGATCGTGGGCGCGTCCGGCTCGGGGAAGAGCACGTTGCTCCATCTGCTCGGCGGGCTCGACGAGCCGACCGCGGGCGAGGTCGAGGTCCGCGGACGCCGGATGAGCGCGCTCGGCGACGCCGAGCGCGGGCGCCTGCGGAACGAAGCGCTCGGCTTCGTCTACCAGTTCCACCACCTGCTGATGGAGTTCAGCGCGCTCGACAACGTCGCGATGCCGCTCTTCATCCGGCGGATGAGCCCGGCAGCCGCACGCGACCAGGCGGCGGCGATCCTGCGCGAGGTGGGGCTCGGGGAGCGGCTCGATCACACGCCCGGTCAGCTCTCGGGCGGGGAACGGCAGCGCGCGGCGCTCGCGCGCGCGCTCGTGACCCGGCCCGCGTGCGTGCTTGCCGACGAGCCCACCGGGAACCTGGACCGCCACACCGCGGGCGGCGTGTTCGGTCTGATGCTCGATCTCAACCGCACGCACGGCACGAGCTACGTGATCGTGACCCACGATCCGGCGCTCGCCGCGCAGGCGCACCGCATCATGCGGCTCCAGGACGGCGTGCTGGTCCGGGAGCGGTAGCTGCCCGGAGCTAGGCGAACTGCTCCTCGAGCGCCTTGCGGCCGTGCGGCGTCGCCATGGCGATGATCACTTCGCCGCCGCCGAGCACGACACTCTCGCCCGGGTTGAACTGCCAGCGGCCGCCGGTGCGGAGCGCGATCAGGATGTGATCCGGCCCCGGGCTCGCGAGCTCGCCGAGCCGCTTGCCGGCGTGCCGCGCCGCGACCTCGATCTCCTCGACCCGCAGGCCGCGCTCGGAGCGCAGCATCTCGTCGAGGAAGGTGACCACCTGCGGACGGATCATCGCCGAGGCCATCCGCAGGCCGCCGGTGAAGTCGGGCGACACGATCGCGTCGGCGCCGACCTTGCGGATCTTCTCGATGAAGCCGACCTCGTGGCAGCGGGCGACGACCCGCACCTTCGGATTGAGCTGCTTCGCCGAGAGCGCGATCACCAGGTTCTTGCTGTCGTCGCCGACCACCGCAAACACCCCCGCCGCGCGCGCGATGCCGGCCGACTGCAGCAGCTCGTCCTCGGCGGCGTCGCCGTGCAGCCAGTGCGTGTCTGGGTTGCGCTCGCGGAAGACGTCGATGTGCGCCTGGCTGGTGTCGATCACCACGAAGGCGCGGCCGGTGGTGGCGAGCTCGTGGGCGACGTTGGTGCCGATCCGGCCGATGCCGCACACGATGTAGTGCCCGACGAGCTTGTCGATGCGCTTGAGCATGCTTCTCCTCCGCAGCGCGAGGTTGAACTCGCCTTCGATCAGGAACGCGGTCGTCTTCGACAGCGCGTAGCTGTAGACGCCGATCCCGAACGTGGCGACGACGATCGTGAACGCGCGCCCGGTCTGGCTCTGGCTGAGGTCGATCACCTCGCCGAAGCCGATGGTGGCGATGGTGATGAAGGTCATGTAGAAGCAGTCGAGCCAGGTCGCCTGCGCCTCGCCGATCAACCGGTAGCCCAGGGTGCCGACGACCAGCACGATCGCGAGCGCGACCGCCGGCCCCTTGAAGGTCTGGTACAGGCGGCGTGCGGGATTTGCCACGGGATCAGGCGCCGCCGCGCCGGAGCTTCCGCCGGCGCCACTGCACCACGACCCACAGGCGCCAGGCGACCTGGACTGCGATCCAGCCGAGCGCGGCGAGCGAGAGGGCAAGCGTCACCAGGCCGACGACGAGCGGCTTGCCGAGCGCGAGCGACCAGTCGACGAGCGCCCGGGCCCATTCGCCGATGTGCGCCCACGAGAAGTCCGGCGGCTCGGCCATCTTGCCGCTGCTGCCCACGATCAGCGACCCGATCCAGTAGGCGATGACGTAGAGCGGGACGATCGTGAACGGGTTCGTGTAGAGCGTCGTGATGAGTGCGACCGGCAGGTTCACCCGGCAGGGGATCGCCATCAGCGCGGCGCCGAGCATCTGGAACGGCCCGGGGATGAGGCCGCAGAACATCCCGATCGCGACGCCGCCCGACACGGAACGCCGGTTGAGGTGCCAGAGGTTGGGGTGGTGCAGGAAGCGGCCGAGCTTGCCGAACTGCTTGTGGGACTGGATCGACTCGTGGCTCGGGAGGTATTTCCGGAAGTATTTGCGCGGCACCGCAAAATTCTAAACCGGAATCAACCGCCGACCGGCGCCGGGCGTTGAAGGGCTAGCCCCGGATCGCCTGAGAATGAGACTCGCCATCGTCGCGTTTGCGCTTGGCGTCTGGTTCGCCCAGCAGCAGTCGTCGTTGCCGGGCTGGGCGGTGGTGCTCGGGCTCGTTGCCGGTTTCGGTCTGGCCGTAGCTGCGCGGCGCTTTGCCAGGGGGCGGCCCGGTACGGTCGTCGGGGTCGCGGTGATTCTCGCGAGCGCCGGCCTCGGCTTCGCCTGGGCGGCGGCAGCGGCGAAGCTCGCGCTCGCCGACCGTCTCGCGCCGGAGTTCGAGGGTCGCGACGTGACGCTCACCGGCGTCGTCGCGAGCCTGCCGCAGCCGTTCGAGCGCGGCGTGCGGTTCGAGCTCGCAGTGGAAGACGCGGTCGCCGCCGGTCCGGCGCCGGCGGCGTTCCAGGCGCCCGGTCGCGTCCTCCTCTCCTGGTACAACGGGCTCACGCCGGAAGAGTTCCAGGAGGTCCTGCCGGTCCGCCCGGGCGAACGATGGCGGCTGACGGTGCGGCTCCGCCGGCCTCACGGCAACGCCAACCCGCACGGCTTTGACTACGAGGCGTGGTTGCTCGAGCGCGGCGTCGGCGCCACCGGGTATGTCCGCCCGCGCGGCGAGCGTGTCCGGCTCGCGGAGATGGCGTAGCCGGCCCGGGTACGTCATCGAGCGCATTCGCGAACGGATCCGCACGAAACTCTGGGATGCGCTGCCCGAGCACCGCTATGCGGGCGTGGTGATCGCGCTCGTGATCGGCGACCAGCGCGCGATCGAGACGGCCGACTGGGAGACGTTTACCCGCACCGGCGTAAGCCACCTGATGTCGATCTCGGGGTTGCACGTCACGATGGTGTCGGGCCTCGCCGCGGCGATCGTCGCCTGGGTCTGGCGGCGGCGTTCGCGCCTTGCGCTCGCGCTGCCAACGCCGAAGGCCGCGGCGGCGGCCGCGTTTCTCACCGCGCTCGGCTACACGCTGCTCGCCGGGTTCGCGGTGCCCGCCCAGCGGACGCTGTACATGATCGCCGTCGTCGCCGCGGCGCTCTGGCTCGACCGCATGCAGTCCTCCTCGCGCGTGCTCGCGATCGCGCTCGCCGTGGTGCTCCTCGCCGACCCGTGGGCGGTGGTCTCGCCGGGGTTCTGGCTCTCGTTCGCCGCCGTCGCGCTGATGCTCTACGTGGGCGTCTCGACGCTGCGCGAGGAGCACTGGGCGCTCGCGTGGGGGCGCGTGCAATGGGCGATCACGATCGGGCTCGCGCCGCTCCTCCTGGTGCTGTTCCAGCAGGTGTCGGTGGTTTCGCCGATCGCGAACGCGATCGCCATACCGGTCGTGAGCTTCGTGGTGACGCCGCTCGCGCTGCTCGCCGCGACAATCCCCGGCGCGTGGCTCGCCGAGCTCGCACACGCGGTGCTGCTCGCGTTGATGCCGGTTCTCGACTGGCTCGCCCGGCTCCCGGGCGCCACCTGGCAGAGCCACGCGCCCCCGCCCTGGACGGCGGCGCTCGCGCTCGCCGGCATCGCGTGGTGGCTCGCTCCGCGCGGCGTGCCCGCACGTTATGCCGCGCCGTTGCTGCTCCTGCCGATGTTCGCGCTACGGCCGCCGGGACCCGATGCCGGCACTGCCCGGATCACGTTCCTCGACGTGGGGCAGGGCCTCGCCGTGCTCGTGCGAACGAGCGGCCACGCCGTGCTGTACGACGCCGGTCCGATCTACGGGCCCGACGCCGACGCCGGCAGCCGCGTCGTCGTGCCGTTCCTGCGTGGGGAAGGTCTTGCGCACCTCGATGCGCTCGTCATCACGCACGACGATGCCGACCACTCGGGCGGCGCGGCGTCCGTCATGCGGACGATTCCGGTCGACGTGCTGTGGTCCTCGCTGGCGGAGGCGCATCCTGCCCGCGGGCTCGCGCCGGTGCGGCTGCCTTGCCGCGCCGGGGCGAACTGGGAGTGGGAGGGGGTGAGATTCGAGCTAATGCATCCCGGCGTCGATAGCTATGCGGACCCATGGCTCAAGTCGAACTCGCGGAGCTGCGTGCTGCGCATCGGGACGCGCCACGGCGCGGTGCTGCTCACCGGCGACATCGAGGAGCGCGACGAGCGGCTCCTGCTCGCCGCGGGCGGCGCGCTCGAGGCGGGGACGCTGCTGGCGCCCCATCACGGCAGCGGCACTTCATCGTCGGTGGCGTTTCTCGGCGCCGTGCGGCCGGCGCATGCGGTGTTCACGGTCGGCTACCGGAATCGCTTCGGGCACCCGAAGGACGCGGTGCTCGCGCGGTACGCGGCGGCGGGCGCGAGCGTCTGGCGCACCGACCGCGACGGCGCCGTCACGGTGAAGCTGGATGAGGGTGGAACGACAGTCGAGCGCTACCGGGAGGAGAACCCGCGCTACTGGCGATGGCCCTGACGGGAACGGGCGAGCGCCGCCGCCTGCTGGGCGAGCGGCGAATTCGGACTGAAGTTGCCCGACAGCCCTTCGAGCGCGTCCTGCCGGGCCTTCACCGCGCGGCGGAAGGCTTCCTCGGCGCCGTACTTCGCGACGGAGAACTTCACCAGCTTGGTCCGCCAGGGCTCGAGCGGCAGGCGGGCGATCCAGAACCGCCGCTCGACCGGTCCATGGCCGGTCTCGATCACCTCGGAGTGATACGACACCCCGGCGAGCCCGGAGCGGTTGTTCTTCCGCAGGATCGAGCAGTACTGGCGGCGCGAGAGCGGCGGATTCTTCGCCACGAGCTTGTCGCGGTACTTCTTCGCCGCCGTCAGCGCCTTCTGCCGGCCGCCGTACACGCCGTCGGAGAAGTGGCCGACGTGGATCTTGCCGCGGCGCTGGATGGTGACGCGCCACGCGTGGGTGCGCGAGCGCTCGTGATCGACTCGGGTGATGCCGTACATCGGTCGGAGTACGGCGGGTTTGCGGGCCATGCGTCTCTCTACTCCGGTGCGTTGTTGTTGATCCGCCGCGCGGCGGCGCGCCGACGCGGCGCCCGCAGTATGACGGCGGCATAGACGCGGTGTCAAGACGGCCCCCGCGCGCTGTCGAGGAGTCGTCGTAGGGGAGTCGTTCCCCGAGGCCCGCCAATTGCAGGGGCGCTACCGGGCGCCGGGGCGGTACCGCAGGTCGAGCGTGAAGGGGAAGCTGCGGTTCGGCGGTTCGCGCGGCACCGTCATCGGCCCGGGGGTGTGGCCATGGTCCCAGAAGCGCGCGAACCGCCGCGCTTCGGCCTCGTTGGCGTTCACCGGGAAGGTGTCGTAATTGCGACCACCGGGGTGTGCGACGTGGTAGGTGCAGCCGCCGATCGCGCGGCCGCTCCAGCTGTCGACGATGTCGAAGACGAGCGGGGTGTGGACGCCGATCGTCGGGTGCAGGGCCGACGGCGGCCCCCAGGCCTTGTAGCGGACCCCGGCAACGAACTCCCCATGCACGCCGGTCGGCGCGAGCGGGACCGGCCGGCCGTTGCAGGTGACGACGTGCCGCTCGGCGGTCACGCCGTTCACCTTCACCTGGAGCCGCTCGAGCGACGAGTCGACGTAGCGTGCAGTGCTGGCACCCGCCATCTCCTCGCCGAGGACGTGCCAGGGCTCGATCGCCTGGCGCAGCTCGAGCGTCACGCCCGCGTACGTCACGGAGCCGTACCGGGGAAAGCGGAACTCGGCGAACGGAGCGAACCACTCCTCCCGGAGCGGGTAGCCGGCCGCCGCGAGGTCGATCACCACGTCGCGGATGTCCTGCTGGACGAAGTGCGGCAGCATCCAGCGATCGTGGAGCTGCGTGCCCCAGTAGACGAGGCCGCCGCGATAGGGCTCGTTCCAGAACCGGGCGACGAGCGCGCGCACGAGGAGCGCCTGCACCAGGGCCATCCGCGAGTGCGGCGGCATCTCGAACGCGCGCAGCTCGACGAGCCCGAGCCGCCCGGTCGGCGAGTCGGGCGAGTAGAGCTTGTCGATCGAGAACTCGGCGCGGTGCGTGTTGCCTGTCAGGTCGACGAGCAGGTGCCGCAGGAGCCGGTCGACGAGCCACGGGAAGTCGGCTTCGGCGCCGGGCCGGATGCGCTCGTCCATCTGCTGGAACGCGATCTCGAGCTCGTAGACCTGGTCGTCGCGCGCCTCGTCGACCCGCGGCGCCTGGCTCGTCGGCCCGACGAAGAGCCCCGAGAAGAGGTACGACATCGCCGGGTGGTTCTGCCAGTACGTGACCAGGCTCTTGAGCACGTCCGGGCGCCGCAGGAACGGGCTTTCGGCCGGCGTCGCGCCGCCGAGCGTCATGTGATTGCCGCCGCCGGTCCCCGTGTGGCGGCCGTCGACCATGAACTTCTCGGTCCCGAGCCGCGTGGTGCGCGCGTCCTCGTAAAGGGCGCTGGTGTTCGCGACCAGCTCGTCCCAGCTCGAGGACGGATGCACGTTCACCTCGATCACGCCCGGGTCGGGCGTCACCGCGAGCGAACGCAGGCGCGGATCGTGCGGCGGGGGATAACCCTCGATCCGCACGGCCCGGCCGAGCGCCTCGGCCACGTGCTCGATCGCGGCGACGAGGTTGATCCAGTCTTCGATGTGCGTCACCGGCGGGAGGAAGAGGTGCAGCCGTCCGCCGCGCGGCTCGACGCAGAGCGCCGTCCGCACCACTTCGCGCGGCCGGGGCGGGGCCTTCGGCTTCGCGTGCTTCTTCTTCTCGGTGCGGATGTGGGCGTCGTGGAGGTCGTCGCGCAATTCGAAGGGGTCGCGGGCGAACTCCGGCTCGATCTCGTCCGGCAGCCGCTCCGGCAGGGCGGCGAGCGGCAGGCGATAACCGGCCGGCGAATCGCCCGGGAGCAGAAGCAGACGCTCGCGGCGCAGCGGCCAGGGCGAGCTCTGCCATTCGGAGCGCCAGGTCGCGGGCGTCACCGGCCCGCCGGCGGGCTGCGGCCCGGTCGGCGCGGCGCGGAGCGGCAGCACGTACGCGGCGGGGGCGTCCATGCCGCGCTCCAGGCTGCGCCGCAGGCGCGCGCGGTCGTCGTAGTCCTTGAGCGGGACTTTCGCCCCGTCGACGTTCTCCGGCAGGCCGCCCTCGATCTGCAGGAGCGGGAGCGGATCCTCGTAGGCGGGGATCGCGTAGCCCTCGTCGAGCCCGACCTCGTGGGCGAGCGCGCGGGCGAAAGCCTCGGCGTGCTCGATCTTCGTCGCGGCGGGCGCCGGCGCACCGTCGGGCGCAGTCTCACGGGCGACGAGTTCGGCGTTTCGCCACAATGGCCGCCCGTCGCGCCGCCAGTGGAGGCTGAGCGCCCAGCGCGGCACCGGCTCGCCCGGATACCATTTGCCCTGGCCGTAGAAGAGCATGCCGCCCGGGGCGAACCGGTCGCGCAGCCGCCAGGCGAGCGCTTCTGCGAGCTGCCACTTCTTCGCGGAGAGCGCGGTGAAGTTCCACTCCGGGCCGTCCATGTCGTCGATCGAGACGAACGTCGGCTCGCCGCCCTGAGTCAGCCGGGCACCGCCTGCCGCCAGGTCACGGTCGACGGCGCGCCCGAGCGCGTCGATCTCCGCCCACTGCGCATCCGAGTACGGCTTGGTGACGCGCGGATCCTCGTGGATGCGGGTCACCTTCATCTCGAAGGCGAGCTCGGAGTTGCAGACGTCGGTGAAACCGGTGACCGGCGCCGCACTCGACGGGAACGCCGTGGCGGCGAGCGGGATGTGGCCTTCGCCGGCGAGCATGCCGGACGTGGGGTCGAGCCCGATCCAGCCGGCGCCGGGGAGATAGACCTCGGCCCACGCGTGGAGATCGGTGAAGTCGGCAGACGGGCCGGCCGGACCGTCGAGCGGCTTGACGTCGGCCACCAGCTGCACGAGATACCCGGAAACGAACCGCGCGGCGAGCCCCAGGTGGCGGAGGATCTGCACCAGCAGCCAGCCCGAGTCGCGGCAGGACCCCGCGCAGAGCTCGAGCGTCTGGTCAGGAGACTGGATGCCGGGTTCCATCCGCACCAGGTACTTCACCCGGCCGGCGATGCGCTGGTTGAGGTCGACGAGGAAGTCGACCGTGTTCACGCCCGGCTTCGGGCCGCGCTCGCGAAATTCGGCAAGCCATCCTTGGAGCAGCGGGCCGGGTGTCTCCCGTTCGAAGTACGGCGCGAGCTCGGCCGCGAGCTGCGGCGGGTAGTCGAACGGGAAGTGCTCGGCCCAGTGCTCGATGAAGAAATCGAACGGGTTGATCACCGTCATGTCGGCGACGAGGTCGACGGTGATGTCGAGCGCGCGCGCGGCTTCCGGGAAGACGAAGCGCGCGATGTAGTTCCCGTAGGCGTCCTGCTGCCAGTTGACGAAGTGCTTCTCCGGCGCGACGCGCAGGCTGTAGCTGACGATCGGCGTCCGGCAGTGGGGTGCCGGCCGGAGTCGGATCTCATGCGGCGAGAGTCCGACCGACCGGTCGAACTTGTAGACCGTGCGGTGGTGGAGGGCGACGCGGATGGTCATGCGCGCAGGCGATGAAGGCGGAAGAGGGAAGGGGGAAGGGCCCCTTCTCCCTTCTCCATTCTCCCTTCCTTCCCCGTCAAGTCGTGGAATCTTCCCAGTACGGGTCCGGTAGCTGCGCGAACACCCGCCGCAGGCCCTCGCCCCACTGGTGATGGATCATCGTGAAGTAGGGGTCGGTCTCGGTGATGCGCCGCTGCATCTGCAGCCGGAGCGAATCCCGCGTGTAGGTGACGAGATCGATCGGCAGCCCGACCGAGACGTTCGACCGCATCGTCGAGTCGAACGAGATCAGCACGCACTTGGCCGCGTCGATCAGCGTGGTGGAGGGCTTCACCACGCGGTCGATGATCGGCTTGCCGTACTTCGTCTCGCCGACCTGGAAGAACGGCGTCTCCGCCATCGCCTCGATGAAGTTGCCCTCCTGGTAGAGCATGAAGAGCCGCTGCTGCTCGCCCTTCACCTGGCCGCCGAGGATGAAGTTCGCGCTCGCGTCGATGTTGTTCTGCGCGAGGTACGCCGCGTCGCGGCCCTTCACCTCGCGCAGCGCGTCGCCGAGCATGCCGGCGACGTCGAAGAGCGACGGCGCGGTCCAGAGGTTCTCCGCGCTGTCCGCGCGCCGCGCCCTGCTCTCGAGCAGGTTGATCGCGTTCTGCGTGACCGAGAGATTGCCCGAGCTCAGGATCACGATCACCCTGTCGCCGGGCCGCTCGTAGACCGTCATCTTGCGGAAGCTCGACACATGGTCCACGCCCGCGTTGGTCCGCGAGTCGGAGGCGAACACCATGCCGCCATCGAGCAGCACGCCGACGCAGTAGGTCATCGCTTGAGCTCTTCGCCCGTCCCCAGAAGGCGCGATTCTACGCGAGCGGAAGGAGCGCGGCGCGCAGCCCGCGGCACATCGCGCCGGTCACGCATACGTCGGGACGAGGAAGTGCTTGTTCAGCTCGACGTTGAGCGCGCCGGTCTGCTCCAGGAACTCGAGCAGGTACTCATGCAGCCCGACCTTGAAGATGCGCTCGGTCTTGCCGTAGTGGAGCTGGGCGTGGAGCTCGCCGGCAAGGCGCTCGGGCTCGAGCCGGTCCTCGTCCGAGAGTGCCTGCAGGATCTCGTAGATCGCGTTCATGCAGTGATGCAGGCTCCGCGGCACGTCGTCGCGCAGGATCAGCAGCTCCGCGACGCGCAGCGGCGTGATCACGTCGCGATAGATCTTGCGATACGAGCTGAACGCGGACACCGAGCGCAGCAACGCCGACCACTGGTAGTAGTCGACCGCGCCGCCGACGTCCTGCACGCTCGGCAGCAGCGTGTGGTACTTCGCGTCCAGGATGCGCGCGGTGTTGTCGGCGCGCTCGAGGAAGGTGCCGAGGCGGATGAAGCTGTATCCCTCGTCGCGGATCATGGTGCCGAAGGTGATCCCGCGGAAGAGGTGCGAACGGTCCTTCACCCAGTCGAAGAACTCGGACACGCCGCGCGCGGTGATGTCGGCGAAGCTCTTGCCGCGCATCTCGAGCCAGGTCTGGTTCAGCGACTCCCACATCTCGATCGTCACCGCGCCGCGCTGCGCGCGCGCGTTCTCGCGCGCGATCTGGAGCGAGGCGTAGATCGAGTTGGAATTGGACGCGTCTAGGACCATGAAGCGCAGGACGTTCTCCGGCGTGAGGTCCGAGTAGCGCTGGTAATAGCTGGTCGCGAGCCCGGTGATGATGAGCGGCAGCGCCCAGGGCTCGGCCCATCGCTCGCCGGGCTCCATGACGCGGTAGGGCAGCAGCGACATCCGGTAGGTGACGTCGAGCATGCGCGCGGTGTTCTCCGCGCGCTCGGTGTGGCGCGACATCCAGTACAGATCGTTGGCGGTTCTGCTCAGCATGGGCGCTTACCGTTCCAGCACCCAGGTGTCCTTGGTCCCGCCGCCTTGCGAGGAGTTCACGACGAGCGAGCCCTCCTTGAGCGCGACGCGCGTGAGCCCGCCGGGCACCATGCGCACTTCCTTGCCCGAGAGCACGAACGGACGCAGATCCACGTGCCGCGGTGCGACGCCGTTCTCGACGAACGTCGGGCAGGTGGAGAGCGCCAGGGTCGGCTGGGCGATGTACTTCTCCGGGTTGGCGAGGATCCGTTCGCGGAACTCGGCGCGCTGCGCCATCGTCGAGGCCGGCCCCACGAGCATCCCGTAGCCGCCCGACCCGTGCACTTCCTTCACCACGAGCTCGTGGAGCCGGTCGAGGACGTGATGGAGGTCCTCCTTCTTCCGCAGCTGCCAGGTCGGCACGTTGTTGAGGATCGGCTTCTCGCCGAGGTAGTACTCGATCATCTCCGGTACGTGCGGGTACATCGACTTGTCGTCGGCGACGCCGGTGCCGATCGCGTTGGCGAGGGTGACGCGGCCGGCCTTGTAGGCGGAGAAGAGGCCGGGCACCCCGAGCAGCGAGTCGGGCCGGAACACCTCCGGGTCGAGGAAGTCGTCGTCGACTCGCCGGTAGATGACGTCGACCCGCTTCGGGCCGCGCGTCGTGCGCATGTACACCGTCCCGTCGCGCACGATCAGGTCCTGGCCCTCGACGAGCTCGATCCCCATCTGCTGGGCGAGGAAGGTGTGCTCGAAGTAGGCCGAGTTGTAGGAGCCGGGCGTGAGCAGCGCGACGGTCGGATCGCTCACTCCGGCCGGCGCCACCTGCCGCAGCGTATCGAGCAGGAGGTCCGGGTAGTGATCGATCGGCGCCACCTCGTTCCGCCCGAACACCTCGGGGAAGAGCCGCATCATCATCTTGCGGTTCTCGAGCATGTACGAGACGCCCGAGGGAACGCGGAGATTGTCCTCGAGGACGTAGAACTCGCCTTCGCCGGCGCGGACGACGTCGACGCCGGCAATGTGCGCGTAGGTGTCGCCCGGCACGCGCATGCCCTGCATCACCGAGCGGTACTGCGCGTTCTCGAGCACCTTCCGGGAGGGGATGATCCCGTCCCTGAGGATCCCCTGCTCGTTGTAGATGTCGCGCAGGAACATGTTGAGCGCGCGCACCCGCTGCGCGAGGCCGCGCTCGAGCTTTTGCCAGTCGGCGGCCGGGATGATGCGCGGGACGATGTCGAAGGGGATCAGGCGCTCGGTGCCGGCGTCCTCGCCGTAGACGGCGAAGGTGATGCCGACGCGCTGGAAGATCACGCTCGCTTCCTGGCGCTTCTGCGCGAGATAGTCGCCCGGGCAGCTTCTCCAGCCAGTCGACGAACGGCTTGTAGTGCGGCAGCACGTCCCCGGTGAGGCCCCGCATCTCGTCGAAGAAGATCTTGGGGTTGGCCGTCATCGGTTGGGGCGTGCTCGGGACATCCGTCTGTAGTCTAGCGCACCGCTTGAAGAGCCGCGAGCAACGCCCGTGCCACCGGCGAAAGGCGGGGAAGGGCTGCTTGCGCGCGATGATCCGCACCGCGCGAGTGCGGGCCGGCTGCTTCGTGGTGCGACGGCGCCGATGGGGCGCTTGTTATACTCGAGCGACCTATGGCACGGCGGATCACCGCGACCATCACCGTCGAGGGCGACGCGGCGCCGCTCGCCGCCTTCCGGCGCCGCGCGAACGAGCTGCTCGACGCGGAATTCGGCGAGCCCTACCGGGAGCTCCACACCGATGGCCGGCTCGACTGGCGGGTGAAAGCGTCCGGGGTGCCCTATCCGCCGTTCGTGACCGCGTCCGAGGAGTTCCCGGATCTCGTCGTCGAGGTGCAATGGGAGGACGAGGCGGGCGGGACGAGCGGGCGATCGACGATCCGGGGCGGATGCCTCGCGCAGCAGTCGGCGGGCGAGGCGCCGGAAGCGGCCGGCGCGTTCGAGCTGAGCGTCGGTGCGGATGGGACGCTCGCGATCGCCGTGGTCTGCCGGCGCCAGCGGCCGGGCGAGTGGATCGGCTACGCGGTCACTGCCACCCAGCACGCCCTGTTCCGCGCCGGCAGGGGAACGCTCGAAGCGACCGACGGCGTAGAGGGCGAATGGGCCGAGCGCTGGATGATCGCCGGGGAGCGCATCGACTACGCCGAGCTCGCGCCGCGCGAGCCGATCGAACCCGGCCTGCTGAACGAGCTCGACCGGCTGGCGAACGGCTTCGCCGCCGAATGGATCTGGTTCGACGAAAGCCCGCCCGAAGAGACCGCGGTCGAGCGGGCGAGGTACGCCGCGTACGGGTTCAAGGTGAATCCTGCAAACGTCCGGTCGGTGAAGCTGAAGACCGTCCTCGCCGAGTCGCCGGGCGGCGGGTTCGGGCTTGCGGCAACCGACCCCGAGGCGCGCGGAATCGCCGCGCTCGTGGCGCGGCACTGGCTGCAGGCGCAGCGGCATTGAAGGTCCCCCGAGTGCCCCGGTGACCGAACCGTTTCGCCGCGAAAGCGTCCTGTGCGCGTCCGCTTCGGGGCTGCATCGGCTGTCCTACGTCCAGTGGGGGGATCCGGCGAACGCACGGGTTCTCATCTGCGTTCACGGCCTGACGCGGTGCGCCCGCGACTTCGACGCGCTCGCGCGCGCGCTGGCCGACCGCTATCGCGTGGTCTGCCCCGACATGCCGGGCCGCGGCGAGAGCGACTGGCTCAAGAACCCGATGGAGTACGCGACCCCGACGTATATCAATAGTGTGGTGACCCTGATCGCCCGCCTCGGGGTCGAGTCGGTCGACTGGGTCGGCACCTCGATGGGCGGGCTGATCGGGATGGGGTTCGCCTCGCTGGACAAAACGCCGGTCCGGCGCATGGTGCTCAACGAGGCCGGGCCGGTCGTCACCGGCCTGTCGCTCAACCGCATCGGGGCGTACGTCGGCAAGGCGCCGCCGTTCCCGACCCTGGAGGCCGCGGTCCAGTATGTGCGCGGTGTGAGCGTGTTCTTCGGCCCGCACACCGATGCCGAATGGCGTTTCCTGACCGAGCACTACGTTCGCCGCCAGCCCGACGGGACCTACCGTGCGCACTACGATCCGAAGCTCGCCGAGCCGTTCAACGCCGGCGCTCCGCACAAGGACCTCGAGCTCTGGCCGGTGTGGGAGAAGGTGAAGTGCCCCACGCTCGTCATTCGCGGCGGCCTGTCCGATCTCCTCATGCGCGATACCGTGGAGCGGATGAAGACCACCGGCCCGCGTGCCGAAGCCGTGGAACTGCGCGGCATCGGCCACGCGCCGACGCTGATGCACGCGGACCAGATCGCGATCGTGCGGGACTTTCTGCTGCGCGGCTAGAGCGCCGGCAGCCGCGCGGCCGGGTCCTGGCGGTAGAAGAGACCCAGCTGGTCGTAGAGCGCGGGGAATTCCTTGCGGAGCGCGTGCGGATCGGTGAAGAACGCTTCGCTCGCGACCGCGAAGAACTCCGCCGGATGCTCGGCCGCGTACGGATCGAGGAGCGTCTCCTGCTCCCGGTCCACCATGCCGACGAACCGGGCGTAAGCGGACTCGAGCGCGCGCGTCCAGGCTGCGGCGTCCATGTCCGCGTGCGGCGCGGGGTAGCCGTCCGCCTCGCCGCTCAGCATGTCGATCTTGTGCGCGAACTCGTGGATCACGACGTTGTAGCCCGGCTCGCCGCCCTCCGCGGGCGCGGTCGTGCCGAGCGTCACGTCCTCCCAGGACAGCAGCACCGGCCCGCCCGGCCACGCCTCGCCCGAGAGCTCGTCGTCCCATTCGTGCATGACGCCGTCCTCGTCGAGCTCCTGCCGGCGCACGCGGAACTCGCCGGGGTAGACGACGACCCCGACCCAGCCTTCGTAGGGATCGAGCCCGAGGTTGAGCACCGGCAGTACCGCCTGCACCGCGATGGCGAGTCGGATCTCGTCGGTGAGCTCGAGGCCGCCCGCCCCGTGCATCTCCTTCTCGTGGAGGAAGAGCAGCGCGAGCTCGCGCAGCCGGGCGAGCTCGGCGTCGGTCATCCCGGCGAGGAACGGCAGTCCGGCGATGACGCGGCGCCACAGCGCATCGTCGATGCGGGTCCGGCGCAGGATGCGTTTGCGGCGCCAGGTGCGAAACAGTGTCACGCGCCGATTATGACGGACGCCATGCGGCCCGTCCGGTAACATACGCGGCCTTCCGCAAGGCGCTTCCCCGTGGTCACCGTCACCCAACGCACCGCCGACGCACCGTTGACGTCGGCGTCCGCAATCGAGCCCGCGCTCGCGGGTCTCGAGGCGTCCGAACGGGGACTCGTCGAGCGCGCGCTCGAGTTCGCAGCGCCGCTCTACGAGGGCAAGCTGCTCGGCACCGGCGAGCCGGCGCTCGAGCACGCGTACGGGCTCGCCGCCAACCTCGCGGAGCTCAGGGCCGACGCCGCGGCCCGCGCCGCCGGGCTGCTCTTCGCGGTGCCGGAGTACCTGCCGGCGGCGTCCGACCGGCTCGCCGAGCGTTTCGACCCGGCCGTCGCCGCGCTCGTCGGCGGCGTCTCGCGGCTCAATCGGCTGCGGGTGGTCACGCGCGGGCTCGCCGTGGCCGACGAGAAGGCAAAGCACGCCCAGGCGGAGATCCTCCGCAAGATGCTGCTGGCGATGGTGGAGGACATCCGCGTCGTGCTCATCCGCCTCGCGAGCCGTACCCAGACCCTGCGCTTTCTCGGCAAGGCGTCCGACGATCTCCGCCGGCCGGTCGCGCGGGAAACGCTCGACATCTACGCGCCGCTCGCCAACCGCCTCGGCATCTGGCAGCTCAAGTGGGAGCTCGAGGACCTCTCGTTCCGGTTCCTCGAGCCCGAGCTCTACAAGCGGATCGCGCGCGAGCTCGACGAGCGGCGCGCCGAGCGCGAGGGGTTCATCGCCGAGGCGATCGCCACGTTGAACCGCGAGATCGCCGCCGCGGGGATCGCGGCCGAGGTGACCGGCCGCCCGAAGCACATCTACAGCATCTACAGCAAGATGCAGCAGAAGGGCCTCGAGTTCGACGAGCTGTACGACGTCCGGGGCCTGCGCGTGCTCGTCGACACGGTGAAGGACTGCTACACCGTGCTCGGGATCGTCCACAACCTCTGGGCGCCGATCCCCAAGGAGTTCGACGACTACATCTCGCGTCCCAAGGGCAACCAGTACCGCTCGCTCCACACCGCAGTCGCGGGTCCCGACGGACGCGCGCTCGAAGTGCAGATCCGCACGCACGAGATGCACCGGCACGCGGAGCTCGGCGTCGCGGCGCACTGGCGCTACAAGGAAGGCAAGGGCGCTCGCGACGAGGCGTACGACGACAAGATCGCGTGGCTGCGCCAGGTGCTCGCCTGGCGCGACGAGGTGGTGGGATCGGCGGAGTGGGTCGAACAGTCGAAGCGCGCCGCGCTCGACGACACGGTCTACGTGCTCACCCCCCAGGGGCGGGTGATCGATCTGCCGCGCGGGGCGACGCCGATCGACTTCGCGTACTCGCTCCATACCGATCTCGGCCACCGCTGCCGCGGCGCCAAGGTCGACGGGGTGATGGTGCCCCTCGACTTCCGGCTCGACAACGGCCAGCGGGTCGAGATCGTCGGCGCGAAGACCGGCGGCCCGTCGCGCGACTGGCTCACCCAGCCGGGCTATCTCGCGAGCTCCCGCGCCCGGAGCAAGGTCCGGCAATGGTTCAACGCCGAGGAGCTCGCGCGCACGATCGCGGCGGGACGCACGCTCGTCGAGCGCGAGATCGCGCGCGAGGGTGCGACGAGCGTCAAGCTCGAGACGCTCGCCACGCAGTTCGGATTCGCCAAGGCCGACGACTTCTTCGCCGCGGTCGGGCGCGAGGAGATCGGGCCGCGCGCGCTGCAGGTCGCCGTGCGCGGACCCGAACCGGTGCAGCCGGTACCCGAAGAAACGCTCGTCACCAAGAAGAGCAAGGCGGCGCCCGGCGCGAGTGGCATTCTCTTCGTCGGCGTCGATCGGCTGATGACGCAGCTCGCGCGGTGCTGCAAACCGGTGCCGCCGGACGCCATCGTCGGCTTCGTGACCCGCGGGCGCGGCATCTCGGTCCACCGACGCGACTGCCGCAGCCTGGCGCAGCTCCTGGTGCGCCACCCCGAGCGCGCGATCGAGTCGCAGTGGGGCGCGCGGGCAGCGGCCGTCTTTCCCGTCGATATCGTCGTACAGGCGCACGACCGGCAGGGGCTGCTACGCGACGTGTCGGAGGTGCTGTCGCGCGAGCGGATCAACGTCACGGCGGTGAACACGCAGAGCCGCCAGCACGTGGCGACGATGCTGTTCACGGTCGAGGTGGAGAACCGCGACCATCTGCAGCGGGCGCTGGCGCAGATCGGCGAGGTGAAGGGCGTCTTCTCCGCTGCGCGGCGTTAGCGGGAAAACCGGTGCCGAAGGCAGCGGTCTTAGTGGCCTCGGGGAGCGCGAGGCGAATCGGCGGGAAGGGAAGGGTCCCGCCGCCCTTTCCCCGGCCCCTCGCTTCGTAAGAGCTAGCATGGAAGTCGAGCTGAAGCTGCTGGTCGCGCCGCATGACCTCGCGCGTGTCGAGCGGCACCCGGCGCTGAAGGGGATGCGGCGCTGGGCGGCGCGGCGGGAGCACCTCGCCACCGTGTACTACGACACGCCCGACTTCGCGCTCGCGCGGGAGGGCGTCGCGCTGCGGGTGCGCCGGAGCGGCGAGCACAGCATCCAGACGCTCAAGGCCGAAGGCATCGCCGCGGCCGGCCTGCACGCGCGCGAGGAGCTCGAGTGGCCGCTCGCCGGGAACGGGTCCCCCGATCTCGCGGTGCTCGACGAGACGCCGTACCGGCGGCTGTTCGCGCGCAAGCGCGTCCGCGAGCGGCTCCAGCCGGTGTTCACCACCGAGTTCGACCGCGCGGCGCGGATGGTCGCGTTCGCGGACGGCACCGCCGCCGAGCTCGCGATCGACCGCGGGGAGATCCGCGCGGGCGAGCGCGCGGCGCCGATCAGCGAGGCCGAGATCGAGCTGAAGACCGGCGACGCGCACCGCCTGTTCGCGCTTGCGCGCGAGATCGCTCGCGACGTGCCGATCCGCCTCGGGCACGCGAGCAAGGCCGAGCGCGGCTACGCGCTCGCCCGCGGCGCGCCCGCCGTGCCGCAGAAGGCGCGTCCGGCGGCGCTCGACGGGCCGCTCTCGGCCGGCGCGGCGCTGCGGAGAATCGCTTTCGGGTGCATTGCGCAGATGCAGGCGAACGAAGACGGGCTGCTCGTCGGCAAGGATCCCGAGTATCTGCACCAGTTCCGCGTGGGTCTGCGGCGGTTGCGGTCGTGCCTCGGGCTCGCCGGGCTCGCGCTCGGGAAGCCGGCGGTCGCGGGCGTCGCCGCCGAGCTGCGCTGGCTCCAGAACGCGCTCGGTCCGGCGCGTGACTGGGACGTCCTCGCGACCGAGACGTTCGCGACGCTCGCGCGCAGCGTCGACGCCGGGCACGGAGCTCAAGGCGTTCCGTGCGCGTTGCGCGCGGATCCGGCGTGCGCACGACGAAGCCGCGCGCGAGGCGATCCGGTCGCCGCGCTACACGGTGCTCGTCCTCGCTCTCGGCGAGCAGTTCGCGCACGACGATCTCGCGGGGTTCGCGCGCGAGGTACCGCCCGCGGACGGGGCGCAGCCCGCGCACCACGGTCCGGGCCTCGCAGGCCCCGGTCGCGGAGTTCGCGACGTTCGTGCTCGACCGGCTCGACCGGCGGCTGCGCAAGCACGGGGTGGGCGTGCCGAAGGCGACTCCCGAAGCGCGCCATCAGGCGCGCATCGCGGCGAAGAAGCTGCGCTACGCAACCGAGTTCTTCGCCGCGCTCTTCCCGAAGAAACGCGTCGGGCCCTATCTCGCGGCGCTCGAGCAGCTGCAAGATATACTCGGCGCCCTCAACGATGCGGTCGTCGCGGACCGGCTGCTCGCCGAGGCGGTGGCCGCGACCAAGCAGCCGGTACCGGAACGGGTCGACGGGCTCGTCCGCGGCTGGATGGCCGCGGTGGCGATGAACGAGCTCGCCGGGTTCAAGCGCGCTTGGCGCGAGTTCGAGGACGCAAAGCCGTTCTGGCGCTAGCACCGGCCGCGCAGCGTACGGGACAGGGGGTCTGACCGGATGTTCGAATCGGCGGAGGTCGGCCACAAGCTCGACAAGGCCGAGTACGAGAAGGAGGTGCCGAAGCTGCGCGAGGCGCTGCTCGGTGCGCAGTACGATCTCTTCGAACGGGGGCGCTTCCAGACGGTCGCGCTCCTGTCCGGAATCGGCGGCGGCGGGCGGAGCGAGACCGCCAACCGGCTCAACGAGTGGATGGACCCGCGTCACATCTTCACCCACGCATTCGACCGGCGCAACGACCTCGAGCGCGAGCGTCCGCCCGCCTGGCGCTACTGGCTCGCGCTGCCGCCGCGCGGCAAGCTCGCGGTCTTCCTCAACGCCTGGTACTACGAACTGCTCGCGCTGCGCACCGCGGGACGGATCGACGACGGCGACCTGCACCGGCTGCTGCAGGAGATCCGGCACTTCGAGACGATGCTCGCGGACGAGGGCGTGCTGCTCGTCAAGATCTGGTTCCACCTGTCGCGCGAGGAGCAGCGGCGGCGCCTGAAGGATCTGCTGGACGACCCGCGCGCCCGCTGGCGGGTGACCGAAGAGGACCTCGCGCAGCTCAAGACCTACAACCGCTACCGGGACGTGGCCGAGCAGGTCCTGCGCGAGACGAGCACGAGCGAGGCGCCGTGGATGATCGTGGAGGCCTCCGACGCGAGGTACCGCGACGTCGCCGCCGGCCGCATTCTCCTCGAGGCGCTGCGCGAGCGGCTCGACAAGCCGCATGCGCGGGTGCGCCCCGTCACCGTCGCTCCGGTCGCGTCGCTCGCCGACAATGTCAGACTGCTGCGCGCGGTGGACCTCTCGCGCCGCATCGACCCCAAGGAGTACCCCAAGCAGCTTGCAAAGCAGCAGGAGCGCTTCGCGCGTCTCACCCAGCGCAAGAAGTTCGGCAAGCGGTCGATGGTGATCGTGTTCGAGGGCCACGACGCGGCGGGGAAGGGGTCGACGATCCGCCGCATCACTTCCGCGCTCGATGCGCGCCAGTACACGGTCGTGCCGATCTCGTCGCCGAGCGACGAGGAGCGCGGCCGGCCGTATCTGTGGCGGTTCTGGCGGCGGTTGCCCGGCCACGGCCACATCACGGTTTTCGACCGCTCCTGGTACGGCCGGGTGCTGGTCGAGCGCGTGGAGGGGCTCGCGCCCGCCGCCGACTGGATGCGCGCCTACCGCGAGATCAACGATTTCGAGGAGCAGCTGCTACGGAGCGGGACGATCGTCGCGAAGTTCTGGCTGCAGATCAGCAAGGAAGAGCAGCTCAGGCGCTTTCGGGCCCGCGAGTCGACGCCGTTCAAGCGCTTCAAGATCACCCCCGAAGACTGGCGCAACCGCAAGAAGTGGGCGGCGTACGAGGCGGCTGTCGCCGACATGATCGACCGGACCTCGACCGAGATCGCGCCCTGGACCATCGTCGAGGCGGAGGACAAGTCGTTCGCGCGCGTCAAGGTGCTGCGGACGCTGGCGCGGACGCTGGAGGCGGCGCTGTGAGCGTTTCCTCATCGCCCGCCTACCGGGCAGGGTGAGCACCGGGCCGGCCGCGGGCGTCCGGCTGGTGAGCTCCATGCGCGACACGCTCAGCAGGAACGAGAACGTCGACTTGCTGTCGTGGTCGGTCTGGTCGACGTAGAACCAGTGACCCTTGTACGGAACCGCGACGTACGCGCCGGGCGGAGGGTCATCACCGGAGGCCCATTTCACCTTCAGCAGGCCCTGCAGCACCTGCTGCCAGTCGAACTCGGAGCCCGCTTCGTCCGCGGTAACGCGAGCGAGCCCGCGGCACGGTGCGCAGGCGGGATCTCGACGCCCTGCGCGACGAAGAAGAGCACCTGCAGGAGAGAGCGCGTCTCGAGATCGAGTGTCGCGACGCCATCCGGCGAGGAAGGTGTCCGGGAACGGGGTCAGGGACTCGGACTTGATGTCGTACTTGGTCAGCCTCGTCTTCAGCCGGAAGACCCGAGCGAACTCGCGCATCTCGGGAGAAGCAACCGCAGCCGGATGGACGTGCAGCACCGGTTGCTGGGTTTTCTTCACCAGCGTCCAGGTCGCCCCGCCCGTCGTCGCGACGATACTCGTAACCGACTCTTGGCTGCCTCGAGGACCGCGGCCGCGTCGATGCGGTCGGCAGGCAGCGGTCCGCCGACGGGTTCGGTGCGCTCCTCCTGTCCGAATACGATGAGCGAGCGGTCCTGGAGGGCTTGAAGCGCGTACACGCCGCGGAAGAAGTCCGCGAAATCGGGAGGCTTCGACGGCGTCGGGCCGCTCGCCGACTGTGCGTTCGACACCCAGTTGAGGTTCTCGAGATACAGCCGGAACACCATCTGGATCTGCCAGGTGGTCTTCGCGAGATACAGAATCCCCTCGACCGGGAGCGGTGTGAACAGCCGCCGGGTGAACTCCTGGTCGTCGAGGGGTGTCAGCGTGATCGTCGGACGATCGGCATTGCCGATCTGGGCCGAGGGCAGAATGCCGACGAAGCCGCGCGGGTTGGCATCGCCGCCGACGCCGAAGAACGGAACGATCGCCAGGCTCCGCGCCAGTTCGTACTGCGCCGCGATGGCAGACACGGACAGGCTGCTCGGCGTGTCCGCGTAGCGCAGGCGAACGATGTTGAGGAGCAGCTGCTGCTCGGCGCTCGTCTTGACCACCTCGTTGTAGCTCAACCGGACCTTTTCCAGGTCGCGCGGAAGCGAGGTGCAGCCGGCCGCCATCAGTGCTCCGACGGCCGCGATGATCAGTCGGCTGAAGCGCCCGCAGTCGATCGTCATGCTTCTCATGTCTCTTCTCCTCCGCGTCGGCCGCGCGCGCACGAGTAAGGACGCGATGGCCGTGGATTCTGGCCCACCAAGACAGCCGGGCGCCGGCTCAGAAGTCTGCGTGAATCCGGAAGCCGAAATAGTTGACCGGCCCGCGGTCTCGGTTGTACCCGGGATTGGTCTGATACTGGTAGTTGGCGCTGACCCAGAGACGGCCGATGACGTTGAGCGAATAGAACGTTTCGACGGTGCTCTCCGGCCCGTAGTTCAGGCGCCCGTCACCGAGGAAGAAGCCCTCGCCGCCGAGCGCGAGATACTCGCGGTGCGAGCCGCCGAGCATGTTCCAGTAGATTGCGACGCCTGCGCTGTCGCGCGCGCGCCCCCAAGCCCTGCCGTTCGCGAGGAGGCCCGCCGCGACGGACCTGTCGATCTCAGTGAACATGTAGGTCTCGGTCTGCCCGTCGTTCCATCCGGCCCGCACGTACCCGCCGAGATTGTCGGCGAGTTCCTGCTGGGCCGTGAGGCCGAATCCCCACTTCGTCTGCGGCCTGCGCACGAGCGTGAGATCCGGCACCGACCCGGTATCGCGGCCGAGTGCGATCGCGTCGTTGAAATTGCCCATGTTGGCGCGGTTGCGGAATGCGAGGAGTTGCACGCTGCCGGGCCGGCCGCCGAGCTCGGTCGGAACCTCGAGCTCGACCACGCTGCCGTAGAACTTTCCGAGGCTGTAGTCCAGGGCGAGCCCATTCGACTCCTTCGGGCCTGCGAACCACCCAGCGCGCGCTGAGAACGCCGGCGAGATGTACTCCAGCGCGGCGCCTCCGCTGTAGCCCCGCGCATCGGCGGGGAAGTCCCACGCGCCGTACGTGGTGGAGGACCAGTTCAGGAACTGGGTACGCGGGTCGCCGCTGTAGTCGACGCGCCCGAAGATGTCCAGGACCGAAACGAGGCCCGCGGTAAGGACGATCCGTTCCGCCGCGTAGCTCGTCGCAAGCTGGTTCTGGGCGGATGGTTCGCGCTGCATCTCGCCGCCGAGGTTCCACGTCTTGCGGACGAACGCCCGCGCGAAGTACGGCGTCAGCGTCGGGCCCGAAGTCCTGGCGAGCTCGGCGTTCGTGAACGCCGCGACGCCCTGGAGCTCGGAGAACGGCACGCCGGCTGTCGCCTCCGGGTTGACGTAGAGCTCGAGCGTGTCGTTGAGCCGCGCGCCGATGAAGAGTGTCCCGGTGAACGACCAGCTGTTCGCCTTGTCGGGTGAGAGGCTCTTCGGTCCGGTGTACTCCGCGGGAAACGCGGGCTTGAATTGCCGGACATAAGTGGCCTGGCCGTGGAGCTCGAACGGGCCCTCGCCCAGCGGCTCCGGGAGATCCTGTTCGGCCGGCACTGCCGCGCTTGCAACGCCTGCGAGCATTGCCCATGCGACGAACCTCATCGCACGCTGTGCGACGGCCGGCCGCGCATCCTTCTGCCTGATGTGGGGAGGCCCCATTCCCATTGTCATTGTTCATAGGCCGAAGAAGGGCCCCGGCCGGCGCCGAGGTGCCGCCGGGCGATGTTACCGAAGTGTTGCAGCGGACCGGGAGCCCGGTCAAACGATCGCGAGCGATCCGAGCGCGAGGGCGGCCCCGATCGCGGCCCCGGCGAGAACGTCGGTCGGATAGTGCAGGCCGAGGACGAGCCGGGACGCCGCGACGAGTGCGGCGAAGGGCAGCACGATCCACGCCGCCGCCGGAAAGTAGGCGATCGCGAGGATCGAGAACGAGACCGCGTGCAAGGTGTGCCCGGACGGGAAGCTGAAGTTGTCGAGCGGGTCGGCGCCGCGGCGGATCGCCGTCCGCACCTGATAGGGGCGCGGCCGCGAGGTCCGGGACTTGAGCCACTTGTAGAGCAGCACGCCGATCGCCCCGATGGCTGTCATGTGCAACACCGCGGGAACTGCCGCCCGGCCGGCAACCGCGAGCAGCCCGGCCATGAGGGCGTACCAGAACACGCCATCGCCGAGGCGGCTCGCCGCACAAAAGAGCGCGCGCACCCACGGAATGCGCACCGCATGGTTGAAACGCAGGCACCATGCCTCGTCCCAGACCGCGACCGCGCGCAGGGAAGCATCAAAGCGGCGCACGATCGGACTTCACGAAGGGCGGCGCGCCGGGGTTCCCGGCTGTCGTCACGACGCGCGCGGCGCGCGACTGCGTCACGAGCTCCGCGAGAATCGCCTCAAGGTCGTCGATGACGTGCGCCCAGGTGAGCGTCCGGGCTGCGTCGGCAGCGCCGGTCCGGATCTCTTCGCGCACCGCCGCGTCTGCGGCGAGCTCCTGTGCCGCTTCGATGAACGGTGCGGCTGCACCGAACGGGGCGAGGAGAGCGCTCACCCGGTGACGCAGGCACTGACGCGCCGCGGCGTAGTCGAACGCGACGATCGCGAGCCGGCTCGCCATCGCCTCGGCGGTCACGTTGCCGAAGGTCTCCGTGAGGCTCGGGAAGAGGAAGACGTCGGCCGACGCGTAGTGCTCGGCGAGCGCGGCGCCGGTCCGCATCCCGGCGAAGACGAAATCGCGGTTTCCAGCGCGCAGCGGTCCGCCGTCGGGCCCATCGCCGACGACGACGACCTTGAGGCGGGGCGTTACCGCCTGCATTGCCCGGCACGACTCGACGAAGAGCCGGAGGTTCTTCTCCGGCGCGAGCCGGCCGACCGAGAGCGCGACGATGTCGTCGTCGCCCGCGCCCCAGCTCTGCCGCAGCGGCGCGCTCCGGCGTCGCGGACCGAACAGGTCGAGGTCGATCCCGCGCCCGACGACGCCCAGTCGCTCGTAGCCGGCTGCGGCGAGCTGCGACTGCAGCTCCGCGGTCGGTACCAGCGTGTAGTCGGCGCGGTTGTGCAGGCGGCGGAGATATCGGGCGACGAGCTTGCTGAAGAGCCCGAGGCCGTAGTGCCGGCTGTAGTCGTGGAAGTTGGTGTGGAACTCGGACACGACCGGAATACCGAGCGTCCGGGCGGCGGTCACGGCGGAGCTGCCGAGCGGTCCTTCGGTGACCACCTGGACGATGTCCGGCCGCCGGGCACGCCAAGCCTGCAGCAACGCGCGCTTCGCCGGTAGACCCATCCGCAGCTCCCGATAGCGCGGCAGCGGAACGCCGGCGCGCAGCACGGTCTCGAACCCCGGCTCCGGCGGCGCAAGGTCCTCGCCGGGTTGCCGCGGGCGCACGAGCTGGATGCGATGGCCCCGCTCGCGCAGGCCCGCCACCATCACGCCGATCGTGCGGGCGACGCCGTTGACCTCGGGCGGGTAGGTCTCGGTGACGACTGCGACTGGAGCTTCCGCACGGGAGCGCTCGGTGTTCACCCCGCCCACTCTGGGGGCGGGCCATGAAGCGCCGATGAAAGCTTGTTTAAGTTTCGGTTACAACCGGCGGATTCTTTAGAGCTTATCGACGATCACGAGCAGCCAGACGACGGCCACGTTGATCAGGCTGAGCGCGACGGCGGCGCTGCCGATGTCCTTCGCGCGCTTGGAGAGCTGGTGCTGATCGAACGAGATGCGGTCGATTGCGGCTTCGATGGCGGAGTTCAGCAGCTCCACGATGAGGACGAGCAGCACCGACCCGATCATCAGCGCCTTGCCGACGCCGCCGACGTTAAGGAGGAGCGCGATCGGGATCAGGATCGCCGCGAGCAGCACTTCCTGCCGGAAGGCCTCCTCGTGCCGGAACGCCGATGCGAAGCCGTGGAACGAGTAGCGGCAGGCGTTCAGCAGGCGCTGCAGACCGGTCTTGCCCTTGAACGGGCTCTCGGCGGCGTTCTCCCCCGGGCGATCCTCCGTCATTCGCACCTCACGTGAAGAAGCGCCCGCAATCTAGCACGCGGTGGTTGGCGCCTACCCGCCGTCCTCCCGGGCGAGGAGCTCGAGCAGCTCGTCCTGCGCGGAGTGGCGCGACTTCGTCGGGGTCTTGCGCTCATAGACCCCCTCCGCATTCATCTCCCACGCCTGTGCGTTGTCGGCAAGGTAGGCCTGCAGGCCCTCCCGGATCACCCGCGCCTTCAGCTTCTTGTCGAGGACCGGGAAGCAGAGCTCGATGCGGCGGAAGAAGTTGCGGTCCATCCAGTCGGCGCTCGAGAGGTAGACGTCCTCGGCGCCGTCGGCGCGAAAGTAGAAGACCCGGTGATGCTCGAGGAACCGGCCGATGATCGAGCGCACCTTGATGTTCTCGGAGAGCCCCGCCATCCCGGGCCGCAGCGCGCAGACGCCGCGCACGATGAGGTCGATCTTCACGCCGGCCTGCGACGCGTCGTAGAGCGCCTCGATCGTGTCGGGCTCGAGCAGCGCGTTCATCTTGGCGATGATCCGCGCCTGCTTGCCTTCGCGCGCGAGCGCGGCCTCGCGCCGGATCGCCTCGACGATGCGCTGGTGCAGCGTGAACGGCGACTGCCACAGGTAGTGCAGCCGGCCCGCGCTGCCGAGGCTGGTGAGCTGGTTGAAGACCTGGTTCACGTCGGCGCACACCTGCTCGTCGCAGGTGAACAGGCTGAAGTCGGTGTAGACGCGGGCGGTGCGGGAGTGGTAGTTGCCGGTCGCGAGGTGGACGTAGCGCCGCAGCTTGCCCTCCTCGCGCCGCACGACCATCAGCATCTTCGCGTGCGTTTTGTGGCCGACCACGCCGTACACGACGTGGGCGCCGACTTCCTCGAGCCGCGCGGCCCAGCTGATGTTGGCCTCCTCGTCGAACCGCGCCTTCAGCTCGACGACCACCGTGACCTCCTTGCCGTTGCGCGCGGCGGCGATCAGCGCCTCCATCAGCGCCGAGTCGGCACCGGTCCGGTAGACGGTCTGCTTGATCGCCACGACGTTCGGATCCGCCGCCGCCTCCTGCATGAAGCGGACGACCGGCGCGAACGCCTGGTACGGGTGGTGCAGGAGGATGTCGCCGGCGCGGATCGCTTCCATCATGTCGACGCGCTTCGCGAGCGCCGCCGGGAAGCCGGGCCGGAACGGCGGGTACAGCAGGTCCTCGCGGTCGACCTCGTTCGGCACCGTCATCAGCCGGACGAGGTTCACCGGCCCGTTCACCTGGTAGAGGTCCTCCGCGCCGAGGCCGAACTGCTGCAGCAGGAACTCGGTCATCTGCGGCGGGCAGTCGTCGGCGATCTCCAGGCGCACCGCGTCGCCGAAGTGGCGCTGCGGCAGCTCGCCCTGGAGCGCGCGGCGCAGGTCCTTCACGTCCTCCTCGTCGACGAAGAGGTCGCTGTTGCGCGTCACCCGGAACTGGTAGCAGCCGAGCACGTGCATGCCGGCGAAGAGCTCCTGCACGTGCTCGTGCAGGATCGAGGTCAGGAACACGAACGTCGTGCGGTGCCCGTTCGAGAGCTCGGGCGGAAGCTTGATGATCCGCGGCAGGATCCGCGGCGCCTGCACGATCGCGATGCGCGCGTCGCGCCCGAACGCGTCGCGCCCCTCCAGCTCGACCGCGAAGTTGAGGCTCTTGTTGAACACGCGCGGGAAGGGATGCGCGGGGTCGAGCCCGATCGGCGTCAGCACCGGCATCATCTCGCGCAGGAAGTAGTCGCGGACCCACTCGGTCTGCGCGGCGGTGAACTCGCTGCGGCGCAGGAACTTGATGCCCTCCCGCTCGAGATCGGGGAGGATCGCGTCGTTCAGCAGCTGGTACTGGCGCGCAACGAGCTCGTGGGTGATGCGGCCGATCGCCTGGAACACCTCGCGCGGGGTCTTGCCGTCCGGGCCCGCGCCCGGGATGCCGAGCTTGATCTGTTCCTTGACGCCGGAGACCCGGATCTCGAAGAACTCGTCCAGGTTGGACGAGACGATGCAGAGGAACTTGAGCCGCTCGAGCAGCGGCACGGTGGCGTCCTCCGCCTGCGCGAGCACCCGCCGCTGGAACTCGAGCAGCCCGAGCTCGCGGTTCAGGAAATGGCTCTGGACGTGCCGCGGCGGCGGAGCGGTCTTGACGGCCATGCGCGACCGCAGGTTACGGACGGGACTTTGCACGATTGTTACAGCCGGAGGGGCGTACACCGCATTGTCATCTTCGGCCCCTACACTCGTCAAATTTGGCTGAAATCGGGGGCGAACCATGCAATCGGCCGCGCACACCTCCAAGCACTTCGACGCCGAGCTCGAGAACATCCGCACGGAGGTGCTCGAGATGGGCGGCATCGTCGAATACCAGATCCGCTACGCGGTCGAGGCGCTGCGTTCCGGCGACACGGCGCTCGTCAACCGGGTCATCCACGACGAGGCCAAGGTCAACCGGCTCGAGCGCGAGATCGACGAAGCGTGCACGCAGGTGATCGCGCGCCGCGCCCCGGCCGCAAACGATCTCCGCTTCCTCATGATGGTGTACAAGACCCTCACCGACCTCGAGCGGATCGGCGACGAGGCGAAGAAGATCGCGCTCGTCGCGCGGAGCCTGCGGCTCGCCGAGCGCTCGATCCCGGGGCTGACGCAGATCCAGCGGGTGGCGGCCCTGGTGATCGATATGCTGCGGCGTTCGCTCGACGGGCTGGCGCGCCTCGAGGCGGAGGTCGTGCCGGACATCGTGCGGCTGGACGACGAGGTCGACGAGCACTTCAAGGCGATCCTGCGGCAGCTGCTCACCTACATGATCGAGGACCCGCGCACGATCTCGCGCTCGATCGACGTCATCTTCGTCGCCAAGTCGCTGGAGCGGATCGGCGATCACGCCAAGAATATCTCCGAGTACGTCATCTACATGACGAAGGGCAAGGACGTCCGGCACGTCTCGCTCGAGGAGATCGAGGCGGCGGTGAAATCGTAGCGGCGGGGGCGTTGCTGCGGCACTCCGCGGGTGCTAAGGTGGGCGGGACCGCCGCCGCCAAGCCCGCACTCGTGCAATTCGACTCGCTCGCCGCCGTCGACCTCGGGTCGAACAGCTTCCACCTCCAGGTCGGACGGGTCGTGGACGGCCAGATCTACCTCCTCGACGCGCTGCGCGACCCGATCCGGCTCGGCGGCGGCCTCACCCGCGATCGGCGCCTCGACCGCGCCACCCAGCTTCGCGCCCTCGAGGCGCTGGCGCGGTTCGGCGAGCGGCTGCGCGGCTTCCCGCCAGGGGCGGTGCGTGCCGTCGGGACCAACACGCTCCGCGTCGCGAAGAACGCCGCGCAGTTCATCGGGGACGCCGAGGAGGCGCTCGGCTTCCCGATCGAGGTCGTCTTCGGCCGGGAGGAGGCGCGTCTCATCTATCTCGGCGTGTCGCACAGCCTGCCGCCCGCGCCGCACCGCCGACTCGTCGTGGACGTCGGCGGCGGCTCGACCGAGTTCGTCATCGGCACCGGATACGAGCCGGAGCTGATGGAGTCGCTCGGCATCGGCTGCGTCAGCCACAGCCTGCGGTTCTTCGACGACGGACGGATCGACAAGCAGTCGATGAAGAAGGCCGGCCTGATGGCGTCGAACGAGATCGAGCGGATCGTCAAGGAGTACCGGCGGACCGGCTGGAAGCAGGCGATCGGCTCGTCGGGCACCGCGAAGTCGATCGCGGCGATCCTCGCGGCGAACGGGTGGTCGAAGGGCACCATCACCGCCGACGGGCTGGATCGCCTGCGCTCCCAGGTGATCAAGGCGGGGGACGTCGACCGTCTCGATCTGCCCGGGCTGCGCGCCGACCGTGCGGCGATCCTGCCCGGCGGGCTCGCGATCATGCTCGCCGTCTTCGACGGCCTCGGCCTCGAGGAGATGGAAGTCTCGGACGGCGCGCTGCGGCAGGGCGTCCTCTACGACCTGCTCGGGCGCGTGCAGCACCACGACATGCGCGAGATGACCGTCAAGCAGTTCATGCGCCGCTATCACGTCGATGGCGCGCAGGGCGACCGGGTCGAAGCGCTCGCCCTCGTGCTCTACCGCGCGCTCGCCGAGCGCGAGCGCGAGCGCGAGGCGGACGAGCTGATGCTCGCGTGGGCGGCCCGGCTGCACGAGATCGGCCTGTCGATCGCGCATGCCGCCTACCACAAGCATTCCGCGTACATCCTGTCGAACGCCGACATGCCGGGCTTCTCGAAGGACGAGCAGGCGCGGCTCGCGCGGATCGTGCTCGCGCACCGCGGCAAGCTCGCGAAGATCGAGGGGCTGCCGGCGCGGAGCCCCGACTGGGCGCTCGTCTTCTGCCTGCGGGTTGCGGCGCTTCTCTGCCGCAGCCGGGTGGACGTGCCGATGCCGCGCCTCGGCGCACGGTCGACCGACAGCGGGTTTCAGCTCGCGCTCGCGGCCGGATGGCTCGACGAGCATCCGCTCACCGCCGCGGCGCTCGAAGCAGAGGCCGAGGACTGGCGTGCGGTGGGGTTGAAGTTCGACGTGCGCTCGCTTGCCGCCGAGAAGGCGCAGGCGACCGGGTAGGCGGCGGCTGGTTCGGGGCGCGCTGCCCGCTAGACGAGATCCGGCCCGATCACTGCCTTCAGCACGACCTGGCCGTTACCTTCGCGCACGCGGCGCGCGAACCACCAGACGGCGCCCTTTTTGATCGACCAGTCCGCCTCCGCCCCCGCGAGCAGCACTGCGGCAACCCGGCCGAGGGTCGGTTGATGACCGACCACGACCACGGTCCCCGCGCCGTCCGGCCAGCCTGCGGCCTTGAGCACGTCGCTCGCGGTGGCGCCGACGCCGATCTCCCGGGCCGTGACGACCGGCAACTCCAGCGCGGCGACCGTCTGCTGTGCGCGGGTGGCCGGGCTGGCCAGGATCCGGGCCTGCCTGGGCAGGTGGGGTTTCAGCCACGCGGCGAGCGCTGCCGCCTGCTTGCGGCCCTTCTTCGTGAGCGCGCGCTCGCCGTCCGGAACGCCGTCCTCCGCTTCCGCGTGCCGCCACAGGATCAGTTCCATGGCTCAGTCGCTCGTGCCGCCGGCCGTCCTCGCACGGGTACGTCGGGAACCGGTGAGAGGGGTCAGATCGGACGTTTGGGGCGGTAAGGGCAGTCCGCCTTGGTGCAATCCGCGTAAAGGTACAGGGAGTGCTCGCGGATGGCGAACCCGCGGTCCTTGGCGACCCGGCCCTGGCGCTTCTCGATCTCGGGGTCGTAGAACTCTTCGACGCGGCCGCACTGGAGGCAGACCAGGTGATCGTGGTGGCTCGAGTCGTTCAGCTCGAACACCGCCTTGCCCGACTCGAAATGGTGGCGCTGCAGCAGGCCGGCCTGCTCGAACTGCGTCAGGACCCGGTAGACGGTGGCGAGCCCGACGTCCACCCCTTCCTTGATCAGCAGCTTGTAGACGTCCTCGGCCGCGAGATGGCGGACGCTGCTCCGCTCGAAGAGCTCGAGGATCCGGAGCCTCGGCGCGGTCGCCTTGAGGCCCATCGTCTTGAGATCGGTGGCATTGGTCATCGGAGCACCGGGTGTCGGGCAATGCGTGCGAGGCCGCGACGAATCGATCCGTTATCATACTGGCTTTGATCGTCCTCGATAACCAACGCGCCGCATGCGCCGACTCTGGCTCCTCGTCGCAGTGCTGCTCGTTGCGGCCTGCGGCAACCCGATGCGGGTCTTCTCCGTCTACCGGATGGAGATCCAGCAGGGGAACTACATCTCGCAGGAAGCGGTGTCCCAGCTCAAGCCCGGGATGACGAAAGACCAGGTGCGCTTCGTGCTCGGCACGCCGCTCATCTCCGACATCTTCCACGAGAACCGGTGGGACTACGTGTACCGGCGTCAGCGGGCGAACTCCTCGGAGATCGAGGAGCGCCGGGTGACGGTGCTCTTCGAAAACGACAAGCTCGTGCGGCTGGAGGGCGACGTGGTGCCCGCCGGTAGCGGCGCGAGCGCTACGACGGACGCCAAATGAAGGTCGCGGTCGCCGGCGCCGCGGGCCGGATGGGCCGGACGCTCATCGAGGCCGTGTTGAGGTCGGACGACCTCGCGCTCGGCGCCGCGTTGGAGGCGCCCGGGCATCCGCAGCTCGGCAAGGACGCGGGCGAACCGCTCGGCATGTCCTGCGGCGTGAAGCTCACAGCGGATGTCGCGGCCGCGGCGGCGGCGGCAGATTGCCTCGTCGACTTCACTGCACCGCAGGCCACGCTCGTGCACGTGGCGGCGTGCGTCGCCGCTCGCAGGAGCGCGGTGATCGGAACGACCGGGTTCGCGGTCGATGACAAGGCGCGCATCGCGGCCGCCGCGCGCGCGATCCCGATCGCGATGGCGCCCAACTTCGCGATCGGCGTCAACGTCACGTTCAAGCTGGCGGAGGTCGCGGCCCGCATCCTCGGGGACGCCTACGACGTCGAGATCGTCGAAGCGCATCACCGCCACAAGGTCGATGCGCCTTCCGGCACCGCGCTCCGGCTCGGCGAAGCGGTCGCCGCCGCGCTCGGCCGCGACCTGAAAGCGGTGGCGGTGCACGGTCGCGAGGGGATCACCGGCGAGCGTGGCGCGAAGGAGATCGCCTTCCACGCGATCCGCGGCGGCGACATCGTCGGCGAGCACACGGTGATCTTCGCCGGGGACGGCGAGCGGGTCGAGGTGACCGTGCGCTCGGGCAACCGGATGACGTATGCGCAGGGCGCGCTGCGCGCCGCGCGCTGGCTCGCCGGCCGGCCCGCCGGCCTCTACGACATGTTCGATGTGCTTGGGCTCAAATAGGGGATGTCGCGCGCCGCGCTCGCGCTCGCTGTCGGGCTGATCGCGCTGGCGCCGGCGGCGCTGGCGCAGAAGGGCGCGGGAGACGTCGTCTACGTGCCGACGCCGCAGATGGTCGTCGACACGATGCTCCGCATGGCGCAGGTCGGCCCGGGCGACTACCTGATCGACCTCGGCTCCGGCGACGGCCGGGTGGTGATCTCCGCCGCGGCGCGCGGTGCGCGCGCGCTCGGCGTGGACCTCGATCGGTACCTGCTCGGCGTGGCGAACGAGGCGGCAAAACGCGAGAGCGTCACCGATCGGGCCACGTTCCGCGAGCAGAACCTGTTCGAGACCGATCTCTCGGGCGCGACGGTGATCACCACCTACCTGCTGCCCGACATGAACCTGAAGCTGCGTCCGAAAATCCTGCGCCTCAAGCCGGGCACGCGGGTCGTCGCGCACGACTATCACATGGGCGACTGGCAGCCCGACCAGCGCGAAACGCTGGAAGTCCCGGAGAAGAAGGTCGGTCTGGCGGGCGTCAGCTACGTCTATCTCTGGTACGTCCCGGCGCAAGTCGCGGGCTGGTGGCGGACCGAGATCCCGGTTGCGGGGCGGCCGACGCCGCTCGAGTTCGAGCTCGAGCAGCGGTTCCAGGTCGTGACCGGGCGCGCGACCGCGATCGCGAGCCGGCCGACGCGCCTGCAGACGCCGCGTTTGCGCGGCGATTCACTGTCCTTCATGGTGGAGCTCGGGCCGGGGCGGCCACCGATCCGGTACGAGTTTCACGGCCGCGTCGAGGGCGACGAGCTCCGGGGAACCGCCTTCGTCTGGGAAAACAACGTGCGGCGCGAGGTATCGTTCGCTGCGCAGCGCTTCGCGTCCGGCGCTCCACCCGCGTACTAGTCTTCGCTCGCTGCACCGCGGTATAATCCCCGCGGTCAGAGACGGGACGGGCCGATGGCCGGTCCCGTTTTTACATCCGAACCGGGTTTGCACCTGATCGTACGAGTGTCCGCCACGCCGTCGCCTGCACTACTCGCCCTCGCCGACGGCACGATCTTTCGGGGGCGGTCGATCGGCGCCGACGGCGCGAAGGTCGGTGAAGTGGTGTTCAACACCGCGATCACCGGCTACCAGGAGATTCTCACCGACCCGTCCTACTGCGAGCAGATCGTCACGCTCACGTATCCGCACATCGGCAACACCGGTGTGAATCGCGAGGACGAGGAGTCGCCGCAGGTCTACGCCGCAGGGCTCGTGATCCGGGACCTGCCCGTGCGCGCGTCGAACTGGCGCGCCGAGCACACGCTCCCCGAATACCTTGCCGCGCGCGGTGTGGTGGCGATCGCCGACATCGATACGCGCCGGCTCACCCGCATCCTGCGCGAGCGGGGCGCCCAGAGCGGCTGCCTGATGGCGGGCCGGGTGGACGAGGCGGAGGCGCTGGCGAAGGCGCGGGCGTTTCCCGGGCTCGCCGGGATGGATCTCGCCAAGGTCGTCACGACCGCGCGGGCCTACGAGTGGGGCGAGGGCGGCTGGGAGCCCGGCAAGGGTTACCGGAAGGCCGGGCGCCTGCGGCTTCGGGTCGCCGCCTACGACTACGGGGTCAAGCGGAACATCCTCCGCATGCTCGTCGATCGCGGCTGTGCGGTGACGGTCTTTCCGGCGCAGTCGTCGGCGCGGGAAGTGCTTGCGATGAAACCCGACGGCGTGTTCCTCTCGAACGGGCCCGGCGATCCCGAGCCGTGCGACTACGCGATCGATGCGATCCGCGAGTTGCTCGACGACACGGGGATCCCGGTGTTCGGCATCTGCCTCGGCCATCAGCTGATGGGGCTCGCGTCGGGCGCACGGACGATCAAGATGAAGTTCGGCCATCACGGTGCGAACCATCCGGTGAAGGATCTCGACACCGGACAGGTGGCGATCACTAGCCAGAACCACGGCTTTGCAGTCGACCCCGCGAGCCTGCCGCCGACGCTCCGCCCGACCCACGTGTCGTTGTTCGACGGCAGCCTCCAGGGTCTCGCGCGCACCGACCGGCCCGCGTTCTGCTTCCAGGGCCACCCGGAGGCGAGCCCGGGGCCGCACGACATCGCGTATCTCTTCGATCGCTTCGCTGCGCTGATGGACAAGAAAAAATAGGCATGCCGAAGCGCACCGACATCGAGAGCATCCTGATCATCGGCGCCGGGCCGATCGTGATCGGCCAGGCGTGCGAGTTCGACTACTCCGGCGCGCAGGCGTGCAAGGCGCTGCGGGCCGAGGGCTACAAGGTGATCCTGGTCAACTCCAACCCGGCGACGATCATGACCGACCCGGAGATGGCCGACGTCACCTACGTCGAGCCGGTCACCTGGCAGGTCGTCGAGACGATCATCGCGCGCGAGCGCCCCGACGCGCTGCTGCCCACGATGGGCGGGCAGACCGGCCTCAACTGCGCGCTCGATCTCGCGAAGCACGGCGTGCTCGAGAAGTACGGCGTCGAGATGATCGGCGCGAGCCGGGAAGCGATCGACAAGGCCGAGGACCGCGAGAAGTTCAAGGTCGCGATGCAGCGCATCGGCCTCGACTGCCCGCGCTCCTCGCTCGCGCACTCGATGGAGGAGGCGCTGCAGGTGCAGGGCGCGGTCGGCTTCCCGGTGGTGATCCGGCCGTCGTTCACGCTCGGCGGGTCGGGCGGCGGCATCGCGTACAACCGCGAGGAGTTCGTGGCGATCTGCGAGCGTGGCCTCGACGCCTCGCCGACGCACGAGCTCCTGATCGAGGAGTCGGTCGTCGGCTGGAAAGAGTTCGAGATGGAGGTCGTCCGCGACCGGCGCGACAACTGCATCATCGTCTGCTCGATCGAGAACCTCGATCCGATGGGCGTGCACACCGGCGACTCGATCACCGTCGCGCCGGCGCAGTCCCTCACCGACAAGGAGTACCAGCGGCTCCGCGACGCATCGATCGCGGTGCTGCGCGAGATCGGCGTCGACACCGGCGGCTCGAACGTCCAGTTCGCGGTCTCGCCCGTCGACGGGCGGATCCTGGTGATCGAAATGAATCCGCGCGTGAGCCGCTCTTCCGCGCTCGCGTCGAAGGCGACCGGCTTTCCGATCGCGAAGGTCGCGGCCAAGCTCGCGGTCGGGTACACGCTCGACGAGCTCGCGAACGAGATCACCGGCGGCGCGACCCCCGCGTCGTTCGAGCCGACGATCGACTACGTCGTGACCAAGGTGCCGCGGTTCGCGTTCGAGAAGTTCCCCCACGCGAACAGCCGGCTCACGACGCAGATGAAGTCCGTCGGCGAGGTCATGGCGATCGGTCGGACCTTCCGGGAATCCTTCCAGAAGGCGCTGCGGGGACTGGAGGTAGGCGTCGACGGCCTCGACGAGAAGACCGCCGACCTCGAGACGATAGCCACCGAGCTCCGCGACGTCGGCCCGGACCGCATCTGGTACGTCGCCGACGCGTTCCGTTGCGGCCTCACGCTCGACGAGGTCCACGCCGCCACGCGCATCGACCCGTGGTTTCTCGCGGAGATCGAGGACCTCGTGCGCCGGGAACGGTCGCTCGCCGGGCGCGCGCTCGAGTCGCTCGGGCACGACGAGCTGCTCGACCTCAAGCGCCGCGGGTTCGCCGACCGGCGGCTCGCGAAGCTCCTCGGCACGACCGGCGACGCGGTCCGGGCCCGCCGGATCGCGCTCGGCGTGCGGCCGGTGTTCAAGCGCGTCGATACCTGCGCTGCCGAGTTTGCCACGCACACCGCGTATCTCTATTCCACCTACGAGGAGGAGTGCGAGGCGGAGCCGACGGCGCGGAAGAAGATCATGGTCCTCGGCGGCGGTCCCAACCGGATCGGGCAGGGGATCGAGTTCGACTACTGCTGCGTGCACGCGGCGCTCGCACTCCGCGAGGACGGCTTCGAGACGATCATGGTCAACTGCAACCCGGAGACCGTCTCGACCGACTACGATACCTCCGACCGCCTGTATTTCGAGCCGCTCACGCTCGAGGACGTGCTCGAGATCGTCGACAAGGAGAAGCCGGTCGGCGTGATCGTGCAATACGGGGGGCAGACGCCGCTCAAGCTCGCGCGCGACCTGGAGCGCAACGGCGTCCCGATCATCGGCACCACGCCCGACATGATCGACGTCGCGGAGGACCGCGAGCGCTTCCAGAGGCTGCTGACCGAGCTCGGCTTGAGGCAGCCGCCCAACCGCACCGCACGCACCGAGGGCGACGCGCTCGCCCTCGCGCTCGAGATCGGCTATCCGCTGGTGGTCCGGCCGAGCTACGTGCTCGGCGGGCGCGCGATGGAGATCGTGCACGAGCAGCGCGACCTCGAGCGCTACATGCGGGAGGCGGTGAAGGTCTCCAACGACTCGCCGGTGCTGCTCGACCGGTTCCTGAACGATGCGTCCGAGGTCGACGTCGACGCGGTCAGCGACGGGAAGCGGGTGGTGATCGGCGGCATCATGGAGCACATCGAGCAGGCGGGCGTCCACTCGGGCGACTCGGCGTGCTCGCTGCCGCCGTTCTCGCTCTCGCCCGCGCTGCAGGACGAGCTGCGGCGCGAGACCGTCGTGCTGGCGAAGGCGCTGAACGTGGTCGGGCTGATGAACGTGCAGTACGCGATCCAGGGCGGGACCGTGTACGTCCTCGAGGTGAATCCCCGCGCCTCGCGCACGGTTCCCTACGTGTCCAAGGCGACCGGCGTGCCGCTTGCGAAAGTCGCGGCGCGGTGCATGGCCGGGCGCTCGCTCGACGAGCAGGGGATCCGCGGCGAAGTGGTGCCGCCGTACTTCTCGGTCAAGGAGGCGGTGTTCCCGTTCATCAAGTTCCCCGGCGTGGACACGATCCTCGGACCGGAGATGAAATCGACGGGCGAGGTCATGGGCATCGGCGATTCGTTCGGCGAAGCGTTCGTCAAGTCGCAGCTCGCGGCGGGCGTCCGGCTCCCGCGGAGCGGCAAGGCGTTCATCAGCGTGCGCGACGCCGACAAGCCCGGGGTACTCGCGATCGCCCGCGGCCTGCACGAGCTCGGGTTCGCGCTCGTCGCGACCCGCGGCACCGCGGCGGCGCTCGCCGCGGCGGGCCTTCCGGTCGCCGCCGTCAACAAGGTCGCCGAGGGCCGGCCGCACGTGGTGGACATGATCAAGAACGGCGAGATCGACCTGATCGTCAACACGGTGGACGAGAGGCGGACCGCGATCTCGGATTCGCGCTCGATCCGGACGACGGCGGTGCAGAGCCGCATCACCTACTACACCACGCTTGCCGGAGCCCGGGCGGCCTGCGCCGGGCTGAGCGCCATGCAATCGTTGACACCCCTTGCCCTCCAGGGCTTGCACGAGCGGCTCCGGGCCGCTTAAGATCGGCCCGTTCCCCTCCGCCCCCGGGCCTTCAGCCCGGGGGTTCGCTTTTGAGACCCGCTTTTTGCACCCGGAAACCGAGATGGCCAAGACGCCTTTGACCGTTAGCGGCGCACAGCAGCTCAAGACCGAGCTCCATCGGATGAAGACCGTGGACCGGCCCGCGGTGATCCAGGCGATCGCGGATGCGCGCTCGCACGGCGACCTGTCGGAGAACGCCGAGTACACCGCGGCGAAGGAGCGGCAGAGCTTCCTCGAGGGCCGGATCGCCGAGGTCGAGGCGAAGCTCGCCAACGCGCAGATCATCGACCCGAAGCTGGTCGACGCCGAGGGCCGGTGCGTCTTCGGGTCGACGGTGGAGCTCGAGGACGTGACCTCGAGCGAGGTCGTGAGCTACCAGATCGTCGGCGAGGACGAGGCCGACATCAAGCAGGGCAAGATCTCGATCACCTCGCCGATCGCGCGCGCACTGATCGGCAAGTACGCCGGCGATCAGGTGGAGGTGCAGACGCCGGGCGGGGTGAGGACGTTCGAGATCGTCGACGTCCGCTACGAGTAATCGGCGCTAGCGGGAGCGGAGCTTGGCCTTGCGGGGTGCGCCGCGAGAGCGTCGGGGTGCGGGCCGCGGGTCACGGTGCGAGCGCTCCTTCCCCGGCGGCGCTAACGCAGCTTCCTCGGGCGGGCGGTCGCGATAGACGACCAGAACCTTGCCGATGTGCTGTACCGGGGAAGCGCCGGTCGCAGCGCAGATTTCGCCGAGAAAGCGCTCGCGGGCATCCCCGTTCCCGCTCGTCACGCGGATCTTGATCAGCTCGTGAGCCTTCAGCGCCCGGTCGACCTCGGCCAGAACGCTCGCCGTAAGCCCGTCGGCGCCGATCATCACGACCGGGTCGAGACGATGGGCACGGCCTTTGAGCGCCTGGCGCTCGGCCGGCGTAAGCTGCTTAAGCATCGGCGTCATTCTATAGATCACTGATGTCAAAGGCCAAAGCGGGCCGGACGTGGATGGAGCGGCACGTCGCCGATCCCTACGTCCGGAGAGCGAAGGCGCTCGGCTACCGGTCGCGGGCGGCGTTCAAGCTGGCGGGGATCGACCGGACCGACCGGCTCTTCGCCCCCGGGCAGCGGGTCGTCGACCTCGGCGCAGCACCCGGCGGCTGGTCGCAAGTCGCCGCGGAGAAGGTCGGTGCGGGCGGGGAGGTGATCGCCGTCGATATCCTCGAGATGGCACCGCTCCCGGGCGTCAGGTTCATCCGGGGCGACTTCACCGAGGAGACGGTGTTGCGGGAGGTCGAACGCACCCTCGGCGCGGCGCGCGTCGACCTTGTGCTTTCGGACCTGTCCCCCAATCTGTCCGGGGTCAGCGCAGCCGATCAGGCGCGGAGCATCCACCTGTGCGAGCTGGCGCTCGAGTTCGGGCTGGCGCACCTGAAACCGGGGGGTAGCCTGCTGGTGAAAGCGTTCCAGGGCACCGGGTTTCCGGCATTTTTGCAGCACCTGCGCGCGAGCTTCGAGCGCGTCGCCTCGCGCAAGCCGGACGCGTCGCGGAGCCGCTCGAGCGAGATGTACCTGCTGGCTCGTGGACCGCGCCGAAATCGGTAGGGTCCGTCGGGATTTTGCGACAGGTTTCCTTGTCGTAGCCCCGGAGGTTTGGGCGTAGAATCAGGGGCATCCGCGCGCCTTACTTCGAGCAACGCGCACTGCGCGCTCCCAAGGAGTGGACTTGAACAATCTCGTCAAGAACCTGGTGATCTGGCTCGTCATCGGCCTCGTGCTGATGACGGTCTTCAACCAGTTCAATACGCGGTCGACCGCGCAGCAACCCATGCCCTACTCGCAGTTCGTCGACGACGTCAAGGCGGGCAAGATCAAGAGCGTCGTCGTCGAAGGCCGCATGCTGAAGGCGGTCACGACCGAGGACAAGCGGGTCACCAGCTACTCGCCCGGCGACATCTGGCTGATCAACGACCTGCTGAAGTACGGCGTCAAGGTCGAGGCGAAGCCGGAGGAGGAGCCCTCGCTCCTCATGAACATCTTCGTCTCGTGGTTCCCGATGCTGCTCCTGATCGGCGTGTGGGTGTTCTTCATGCGTCAGATGCAGGGCGGCGGGCGCGGCGGCGCGTTCAGCTTCGGCAAGTCGCGCGCACGGATGCTCGACGAGTCGAACAACAACGTCACGTTCGCCGACGTGGCCGGCTGCGACGAGGCGAAGGAGGAGGTCGGCGAGCTCGTCGACTTCCTGCGCGACCCGTCGAAATTCCAGAAGCTCGGCGGCCGCATCCCGAAGGGGGTGCTGATGGTCGGCAACCCGGGCACCGGCAAGACGCTGCTCGCCCGCGCGATCGCCGGCGAGGCGAAGGTGCCGTTCTTCTCGATCTCGGGCTCGGACTTCGTCGAGATGTTCGTCGGCGTGGGTGCGGCGCGCGTGCGCGACATGTTCGACCAGGCGAAGAAGCACGCGCCGTGCATCGTGTTCATCGACGAGATCGACGCGGTCGGCCGGCAGCGGGGCGCGGGGCTCGGCGGCGGCAACGACGAGCGCGAGCAGACGCTCAACCAGCTGCTCGTCGAGATGGACGGGTTCGAGGGCGCGACCGGCGTGATCGTGATCGCGGCGACCAACCGGCCCGACGTGCTCGACCCGGCACTGCTCCGCCCGGGACGCTTCGACCGGCAGGTGGTCGTGCCGCTCCCCGACATCCGCGGCCGCGAGCAGATCCTGCTCGTCCACATGCGCAAGGTCCCGCTCGCCCCCGACGTGAAGGCAGACATCATCGCGCGCGGCACGCCGGGCTTCTCGGGCGCCGACCTCGCCAACATCGTCAACGAGGCGGCGCTCTTCGCCGCGCGCGGCAACAAGCGGCTCGTCGACATGGACGACTTCGAGCGCGCCAAGGACAAGATCATGATGGGCGCCGAGCGCCGGTCGATGGTCATGTCCGAGGAGGAACGGCGCACGACCGCCTATCACGAGTCCGGCCACGCGGTGGTCGGCAGGCTCGTGCCCAAGGCCGATCCGGTGCACAAGGTGACGATCATCCCGCGCGGTCGCGCGCTCGGCGTCACGTTCTTCCTGCCCGAGAAGGACAGGTACGGGCTCGACAAGCAGCAGATGCTCTCGCAGATCGCGGTCGCCTTTGGCGGCCGCATCGCCGAGGAGGTGTTCCTCGACCAGCAGACGACCGGCGCACGCCAGGATTTCGAGAGCGCGACCGGGATCGCGCGCGAGATGGTGACGCGCTACGGGATGTCCGACTCGCTCGGGCCGATGGTGTATGGCGATAACGAGGGCGAGGTCTTCCTCGGTCGCTCGATCACCACCCACAAGAACGTGTCGGAAGCGACCCTGCAGAAGGTGGACGGGGAGATCCGCCGCATCATCGACGAGCAGTACGCGATCGCGCGCCGGATCATCGAGGGCAACCGCGAGAAGGTCGAGGCGATGGCGCACGCGCTGCTCGAGTACGAGACGCTCGACGCGGAGCAGATCGGCGACATCATGGCCGGGCTCCCGCCGCGGCCGCCGAAACCGCTCCCGCAGCCGCCGCAGCAGCCGCCGAAGCCCGACGCACCGGGCGCCACCACGACGACTGCCCCCGCCTGAGCGATACGCCAGCCACCCAGGCCCGCGGGCTCGAGCCCGCGGGCTTTTTTGTACCGTGCACCTCGCGACGCACCCGATCGGCGCGCTGCCCCCCACTCCCCGGCCCTCTCCCCCAGAATCGGGCGAGAGGTTGAACGTCGCGCCATGACCTCCACGCTGCGCTGCGGCCGCTTCGAGCTCGCGCTCGACCGTCCGCTCGTGATGGGGGTCGTCAACGTCACTCCGGATTCCTTCTACGACGGCGGCCGGCACGCCGATGCCGGGGCGGCGATCGCCCGCGCGCGGCAACTCGCCGCGGAGGGCGCCGACCTGCTGGACGTCGGCGGCGAGTCGAGCCGCCCGGGCGCTGCGCCGGTGACGGCGGAGGAGGAGCTGGCGCGGGTCCTGCCGGTGCTCGAGGGCACCGCCGACCTCGGCGTCCCCGTTTCCGTCGACACGACGAAGCCCGAAGTGATGCGTGCCGTGCTCGCACGGGGTGCCGCGATGATCAACGACATCACCGCGCTCGCGACGCCTGGGGCGCTCGAGCTCGTCGCTGCGTCGGATGCGGCGGTGTGCGTGATGCACATGCAGGGCAGCCCGCGCACGATGCAGGCGGATCCGACCTACGCCGACGTGACCGCCGAGGTGCGCGACTTCCTGGCGGCGCGCGCGGCCGCGTGCGTCGAGGCCGGCGTCGCTTGCGACCGGATCGTCGTCGATCCCGGTTTCGGCTTCGGCAAGACCGTCGGGCACAACCTGACGCTGCTCGCGCGGCTCGGCGAGATCGCGGCGCTCGGCTTCCCGGTGCTCGCCGGCTGGTCGCGGAAGTCGAGCCTCGGCCGGATCACCGGCCGCCCGGCCGAGGAAAGGTTGGCAGGGAGCGTCGCTGCGGCACTGATCGCCGTGCAGCGCGGCGCTAGAATCGTACGCGTGCACGACGTCGCCGCGACGCGTGACGCGCTGGCGGTGCTCGCGGCCGTAGAGGGGACGGGATGACCCGCAAGTATTTCGGCACCGACGGTGTCAGGGGCAAGGTGGGCGAGGCGCCGATCACGCCGGACTTCGTGCTGCGCCTCGGGTTTGCAGCCGGCGAAGTTCTCGCCCGGCGGCGGAGCGGCCATGAGCGGCCGGCGGTGCTGATCGGCAAGGACACGCGCATCTCGGGCTACATGCTCGAGGCGGCGCTGGAAGCGGGGTTTGCGGCCGCGGGGGTCGACGTGATGCTCTGCGGCCCGATGCCCACCCCGGCAGTCGCTTACCTCACCCGCGCGCTGCGGCTCTCCGCGGGCATCGTCATCAGCGCCTCGCACAATCCGTATCCCGACAACGGGATCAAGTTCTTCTCCGCCGACGGCGGGAAGCTCCCCGACGCGATCGAGCAGGAGATCGAGCTGGCGCTCGAGCGCCCGCTCGCGTGCCGGCCGGCCGCCGAGCTCGGCCGGGCGCGCCGCGTGGACGATGCGCCCGGGCGGTACATCGAGTTCTGCAAGAGCACCTTTCCCAACGCGCTCGATCTCAGGGGCCTGCGGATCGTCGTGGACTGCGCGCACGGCGCCGGGTATCACGTGGCGCCGCACGTCTTCCACGAGCTCGGTGCCGACGTGACGGCGATCGGCGACGAGCCGAACGGGTTCAACATCAACGAACAGGTCGGCGCGACGCACCCCGCATCGCTCGTGGCGGCGGTGGCGAAGCACCGCGCCGACGTCGGCATCGCGCTCGACGGCGACGGCGACCGGCTGTTGATGGCCGACGCGTCGGGTGCCACGTACGACGGCGATCAACTGCTGTACGTGATCGCGTCCCGGCGCGTGCAGGACGGCCGGCTGGCAGGCGTGGTCGGCACACTGATGACCAACCTCGCGCTCGAGCGCGCGCTTCAGGCGCTCGGGGTCGGGTTCGCGCGGGCGAAGGTCGGCGACCGCTACGTGCTCGAGCTCATGCAGGAGCGCGGGTGGGACCTCGGCGGCGAGAACTCCGGACACATCATCTGCCTTGACAAGCACACGACCGGCGACGCGATCGTCTCGGCGCTGCAGGTCCTCGAGGCGGTGCGCCGAGACGGCCGAGGTCTCGCCGACCTGGCGGGGGGCCTCCACCTCTATCCGCAGAAGCTCATCAACGTGCGCGTCGCGAGGGAGTTCGACTGGCAGGGCGACGCCGCGATCGCGCGCGCGCGCACCGCGGCCGAGACCCGTCTCGGACAGCGCGGCCGGCTGCTCCTGCGGGCTTCCGGCACCGAGCCGGTGCTTCGGGTGATGGTCGAGGGCGAGGACGAGGCCGAGGTCGCCGCCGTCGCCGCGGAGCTGGCGGCGCGGGTGGAGCAAGCGGCCGCTTGACGCAGTGCGGGACGGTTCAATCCGTCCTCTCGATCGCTGCCGGATCCTCGGGTTGCGCGGTCCGGCCACTGTAACTTCCCTGTCACATGCGCTGACTACACTCGCGCGACTGGCCTAACAACCCTCGGGCGACAGACCGGAAGCCAGCGACTCGAGCGACAGGAGCTACCGATGAGTGTGAAGCTTGCAAGCATATTGTCGGGCGTCGCGGCCTCCGCGATCCTCGCAACCGCCGCCCTCGCCGCGGATATCACCGGCGCCGGCGCGACTTTCCCTTACCCGATTTATGCCAAGTGGGCCGAGGCCTACAAGAAGGCCACCGGGGTCGGGCTCAACTACCAATCGATCGGCTCCGGCGGCGGCATCAAGCAGATCCGCTCGAAGACGGTCGACTTCGGCGCATCCGACATGCCGCTCAAGGCCGCGGAGCTCGAGAAGGACGGGATGATCCAGTTTCCCGCGATCATGGGCGGGGTAGTGCCGGTTGCGAACCTCGACGGCGTCGCGCCGGGCGAGCTGAAGCTGACCGGAGAGCTGCTGGCCGACATCTATCTCGGCAAGGTGAAGAAGTGGAACGACCCGGCCATCAGGGCGCTGAACCCGTCGGCCAAGCTGCCCGACACCGATATCACGGTAGTGCATCGTGCTGACGGCTCGGGGACGACCTTCATCTTTACGAACTACCTGTCCAAGGTCAGCGCCGACTGGAAGTCCAAAGTGGGCGAGAGCACGGCCGTATCCTGGCCGGCGGGCATCGGCGGCAAGGGGAACGAGGGTGTCGCGGCGCAGGTTCAGCGCCTCAAGGGCTCGATCGGCTACGTCGAGTACGCGTACGCGAAGCAGAACAAGATGGTCCACCTGCAGATGAGGAACAAGAACGGGAACTTTGTGCAGCCGAGCGAGAAAAGCTTCCAGGCGGCTGCTGCGGGCGCCGATTGGAAAAACGCGCCGGGCTTCTACGAGATCCTGACTGACGAGCCGGGCGCGGACAGCTGGCCGATCACTGGCGCGAGCTTCATCCTGATCCACAAGGCGCACGCCGACCCGAAGCGGGCCATAGACGTGCTGAAGTTCTTCGAGTGGTCGTTCAAGAACGGCGATAAACTCGCGTCCGAGCTGGACTACGTGGCGATCCCGGATAGCGTCGTGTCTCTGATCGAGAGCTCGTGGAAGGCCAACCTCAAGGACCCAAGCGGCGCCCCGATCTGGAAGTGAGCGGGGAAGTCGCGTTCCCCACGATGTCCTCTCCGTCATCCGTCGAATCGCTCCGACTGCCGCAGCAGGAGTCTGAGACGGCGGCGCGCGAGCCCGCCAAAGGGCGGGTCGGGAGCCGCACTGACCGGGTGGTCGGCCGGTCAGATCGGCGCACGGTTGCGCCGGCAGGACGTCGCGTTTCGGTTTGTCACTCAGAGCTTCGCGTTCGGCGTTCTGCTGTTGCTGGCCGGCATCATCGTCTCGCTGGTCGTCGGCAGCTGGCCCTCCATCACGCGCTTCGGCGCAGGGTTCTTCTTCAGCAGCGCCTGGAACCCCGTCACCGAGGAGTTCGGGGCGCTCGTCCCGATCATCGGCACGCTCGCCACATCGCTAATTGCGCTCGCGATCGGCGTGCCGGTCAGCTTCGGGATCGCGTTGTTCCTGACCGAGCTCTCGCCGCCCTGGCTGCGGCGCCCGATCGGTGTGGCGATTGAGCTCCTCGCGGCGATCCCGAGCATCATCTACGGCATGTGGGGACTGTTCGTCTTCGCTCCACTCCTCGCCGATCACGTGCAGCCGGTGCTGATCAAGGTGCTCGGCCCGATCCCGCTAATCGGCGCGCTGTTCCAGGGTCCCCCCATGGGGATCGGCGTCCTTACCGCCGGCATCATCCTCGCCATCATGGTGATTCCCTTCATCTCGGCAGTGATGCGCGACGTATTCGACGTCGTCCCCGCGGTGCTGAAGGAATCGGCGTACGCGGTCGGCTCCACGACGTGGGAAGTGGTGTGGAACATCGTGCTGCCGTACACGAAGGTCGGCGTGATCGGCGGGATCATGCTCGGGCTCGGGCGGGCGCTCGGAGAGACGATGGCGGTCACCTTCGTGATCGGCAATGCGCACCACCTCAGCATGTCGCTGCTCGCGCCCGGGAACAGCATCGCCTCGGCGCTCGCTAACGAGTTCACCGAGGCGGTAGGAGACCTCTACTTCTCGGCACTGATCCAGCTCGGGCTGATCCTGTTCGTGATCACCTTCATCGTCCTCTCGCTGTCCAAGCTGCTGCTCATGCGGCTGGCGCGGCAAGAGGGGCGGCAGACCTGACCGCAGCCGAGGGCCAGCCCGATGAATCTCTATTCCCGGCGCCTGCTCGTCAACCGGTTCAACCTGTTGATGTCGCTGCTCGCGACGGCGTTCGGGCTGTTCTGGCTGGCGTGGATCCTGTTCACGCTGTTCGAGGCGGGATTGGAGGCGCTCCGGCCGGTGGTCTTCACGCAGATGACGCCGCCGCCGGGGAGCGCCGGGGGGTTGCTCAACGCCATCATGGGCTCGCTCATCATGGCCGGGGGCGCCACGCTGCTCGGCACACCGATCGGCATCCTGGCCGGGATCTATCTCGGCGAGTTCGGCCGGCGCGGCTGGCTCGCACCGGCGACCCGGTTCATCAACGACGTCCTGCTCAGCGCGCCGTCGATCGTGATCGGGCTGTTCGTGTACACGGCCTACGTCGTCCACATCGGGCATTTCTCCGCGCTCGCCGGCATCTTCGCGCTGGCGCTGATCGTGATTCCGGTCGTCATCCGGACGACCGAGAACATGCTGCGGCTGGTGCCCGACAGCTTGCGCGAGGCGGCGGCGGCGCTCGGCGCACCGCAATGGAAGGTGATCATGTTGGTCACCCTGCGGGCGGCACGCGCCGGGGTGGTGACCGGCATCCTGCTCGCGGTCGCCCGCATCTCCGGCGAGACGGCGCCGCTGCTCTTCACCGCGCTGAACAACCAGTTCTGGAGCATGGACTGAACGCGCCGATGTCGAATCTGCCGGTGGTGATCTTCCAGTTCGCGATGAGCCCCTACGCTGACTGGCAGAAGCTTGCCTGGGCGGGCGCGCTGCTCATCACGCTCAGCGTACTGGCGCTCAACATCATCGCCCGGGTGGTGTTCCGCAACCGCACCGCGTCCTACTGATCCTTACCCCGGACCCCTCGCCCCGCAAACATGAACGCGCCCGTCACGGTCGATGCGCTGTCCAAGGAGCAGGTCAAGATCGAGGTGCGCAACCTCGATTTCTTCTACGGCAAGTTTCACGCGCTGAAGAGCGTCAGCCTGACGATTCCGGAGCGCAAGGTCACCGCGTTCATCGGCCCGTCAGGATGCGGGAAGTCGACGCTGCTGCGGACCTTCAACCGCATGTACGCCCTCTATCCGAGCTTCGAGGCCAAGGGCGAGATCATCGTGGACGGCGAGGACATCCTCTCGCCCAGGCAGGACCTGAACCGCCTGCGGGCGAAGATCGGGATGGTGTTCCAGAAGCCGACGCCGTTTCCGATGTCGATCCACGACAACATTGCCTTCGGCGTCCGCCTCTACGAGAACCTCCCGCACCGCGACATGGAAGAGCGCGTCGAGTGGGCGCTGCGGAAGGCGGCGCTATGGGACGAGGTGAAGGACAAGCTCGGGCAGAGCGGCATGAGCCTCTCCGGCGGGCAGCAGCAGCGGCTCTGCATCGCGCGCGGAATCGCGGTGCGCCCCGAGGTCCTGCTGCTGGACGAGCCGTGCTCGGCGCTCGATCCGATCTCGACGGCGCGGATCGAGGAGCTGATCACCGAGCTGAAGAACGAGTACACGATCGTCATCGTCACCCACAACATGCAGCAGGCGGCGCGCGTGTCCGACTACACGGCCTACATGTACCTCGGCGAGCTGATCGAGTTCGACGTCACCGACACGATCTTCATCAAGCCGAAGAAAAAGCAGACCGAGGACTACATCACCGGCCGGTTCGGCTAGGCCGCGCCAGCCGAGCCCCTTCCCGAAGGTGCCTTGGCCGCCGGTTCGGCGGATGCTTGCCCACGTCTCCTGCATTAGTCGGGCGGGAGGGGTTGACATTGGCCTGTATTTCAATATTATTAGAAATATGCAAACAAGTGAAGCGATCAAGGCGCTCGGCGCGCTCGCCCAGGAGACGCGTCTGGGGATCTTCAGGATGCTCGTGCAGGCGGGCCCCGAGGGCTTGCCGGCCGGAGAGGTCGCCGGGCGGCTAGGTCTCGCCGCGCCCGCGGCATCGTTTCACCTCGCGCAGCTCTCCCATGCCGGGCTCGCACGTTCGCGCTCGCAGGGGCGCTTTGTCATCTACTCCGCCGATTTCGAGCGGATGACCGGCCTGGTCGCATTCCTCACCGAGAACTGCTGCGGCGGGGAACCCTGCGGTCCCGTGTCGGTCACTTGCCCACCCATCAAAAAGGGAACGAAACGATGAAACGCTTTCACGTGCACGTTGCCGTCGACGACCTCGCGGCCAATATCCGCTTCTACTCGACGGTGTTCGGTTCGAAGCCGACCGTCGTGAAGGACGACTACGCGAAGTGGATGCTCGACGATCCGCGCGTCAACTTCGCGATCTCGAGCCGCGGCGCGCCGCCCGGGCTCGATCATCTCGGGCTGCAGGTCGATTCGGACGAGGAGCTGGGCGCACTCCGCGCGCAGGTCGCGAAGGCCGAGATCTCCGCGTTCGAGCAGTCGCAGGCCGCGTGCTGCTACGCGAAGTCCGACAAGTACTGGGTCAACGATCCGCAGGGCATCGCCTGGGAGACCTTCCACACGCTCGACCAGATTCCCGTTTTCGGGGCCGACACCAAGACCGCGGAGAAAGCCGATTCCACGTGCTGCGCACCCGCCGCGCAAGCCGTGCGCTTTGTCGAGCGCGCGAAGTCGGGCACCTGCTGCTGAGGTGTCCATGAGGGATCGCAAGCTGAACGTCCTGTTCCTGTGCACCGGCAACTCGGCGCGGAGCGTCGTCGCCGAGGTGCTGCTGAACAGCATCGCGCCGAAGCGCTTCCAGGCCTACAGCGCCGGCAGTCATCCCAAGGGCGCCGTGAACCCGTTCGCACTCGAGCTGCTCGAAAAGAATCGACTGTCCACGGCGGGGCTGCGCTCGAAGAACTGGGACGAATTTGCCGCGCCCGGCGCGCCGGAGATGGACTTCGTGTTCACGGTCTGCGACCAGGCGGCCGGCGAGGTCTGCCCGATGTGGCCTGGCCAACCCGTTACGGCGCACTGGGGCGTCGAGGATCCCGCGGCAGTGGCGGGCACCGACGAGCAGAAGCGCAAGGCGTTCGTCCGGACGTTCGCCCAGCTCCAACACCGCCTATCCATCTTCGCGAGCCTGCCGCTCGACAAGCTCGACCGGCTGGGCCTGCAGAGGCGGCTCGACGAGATCGGGAAGCTGCGCGAGAAGGGCGAGTAGGTGGAGGCGACTGCCGCCCTGCCCGGCGGGCGGCCGGCCATCGGGGTCTTCGAGCGCTGGCTGACGCTGTGGGTGGCGCTTTGCATCGTCGCCGGCATCGCGCTGGGCCAGCTTGCGCCGGCCCCGTTCCAGGCGCTCGGCCGCATGGAGATCGCGCGGGTCAACGTGCCCGTCGGTCTCCTCATCTGGGTGATGATCATCCCGATGCTGCTGCGGATCGATTTCGCAGCAATCGGGCAGGTCCGGAGTCACGTGCGCGGAATCGGCGTGACGCTGTTCGTGAACTGGGCGGTGAAACCGTTCTCGATGGCGCTGCTCGGCTGGATCTTCATCCGCCACGTCTTTGCGCCGTACCTGCCGGCCGACCAGATCGACAGCTACATCGCCGGCCTGATTCTGCTCGCGGCCGCGCCGTGTACGGCGATGGTGTTCGTCTGGAGCCAGCTGACCAAAGGAGAGCCGTACTTCACGCTCTCGCAGGTCGCGGTGAACGATCTGATCATGATCTTCGCGTTCGCGCCGATCGTCGGGCTCTTGCTCGGCATCTCGGCGATTACGGTGCCATGGGACACGCTCTTCGTGTCGGTGGTGCTCTACATCGTGATTCCGGTGATGCTGGCGCAGCTGTGGCGCAAGGCGCTGCTGGCCGGCGGGGAGGCGAGACTGCAGGCGACCCTGAAGCGTATGCAGCCGTTCTCGGTGGTGGCGCTGCTCGTGACACTGGTGCTGCTCTTCGCGTTCCAGGGCGAGCAGATCCTGAAGCAGCCGCTCGTGATCGCGATCCTCGCGGTGCCGATCCTGATCCAGGTCTACTTCAACTCGGCACTCGCGTACCTGCTCAACCGCCGCTTCGGCGTCGCCCACTGCGTTGCCGGCCCCTCGGCTCTGATCGGCGCCAGCAACTTCTTCGAACTCGCAGTTGCGGCAGCGATCAGCCTCTTCGGATTCGACTCCGGGGCGGCGCTCGCCACCGTGGTCGGGGTGTTGATCGAGGTGCCGGTAATGCTCTCGGTCGTGACGATCGTGAACCGAACCAAGCCCTGGTATGAAGGTGCACGAGCGCCAGCCTGAGTAGCGCCTGCGCGCCCGCGGCAAGTCCAAAGGCAGGCTGGGAACTTCGTCGGCGGCGGTTCGGCTAGGCCGCCCGGCAGCTCAGGCCCCCGTCGACCGGCAGGCACACGCCGGTGACGTAGGCGGCCTCGTCCGAGGCAAGGAAGAGCGCCGCGTTCGCGACGTCCCAGGCCGTTCCCATCCGCCCCATCGGGCACGCCGCGTCGCGCTGCGCGACCATCTCCGCATCGCTCTTGTACTGCCCGGTGATCTGCCTGTAGATGAGCGGCGTGTTCATCATCCCCGGCATGATCGCATTGGCGCGAATCCCGTCCTTCGCGTATTGCAGCGCGATGCCGACAGTGAACTGGTTCAGGGCCGATTTCCCGGCGTAGTACGAGATGTAGGGATAGCCGGTGTACCGCACCGCGGCGATCGACGAGACGTTCACGATCGCGCCCCGGCGCTGCCGCAGCATCACCGGCAGCACGTGCTTGCAGGTCAGGAAGGCGCTCGTCACGTTGATGTCGAGCCCGCGCTGCCAGGCCTCTTCCGACAGCTCGACCGGCCCGCCCATGTCGGTCACGCCGACGACGTTCTGCAGCACGTCGATCCGGCCGTGGTCCGCGACCACCCGGTCCACCACCGCCTTGACCGAGGCGCCGTCGGTCACGTCGGCCACCGCGGCCGAGGCGCGGCCTCCCTCGCCGGCGATGATCGCGCGAGTCTCCTCGGCGGCGTCACGGTTGAGATCGACCGCGATCACGACCGCGCCTTCGCGGGCGAAGGTGACCGCGGTCGCCTTGCCGTTGCCCCAGCCGGGCCCCGAAGAGCCGGCGCCGAAGACGACCGCGATCCGGTCCTGGAGACGTCCCATCGTCATCCCTTTCCCATGAGCAGATTCGGCAGCCACAGCGAGATCGCCGGCACGAACGTCACCAGCGCGAGCACCACCAGCGCCGCGATGAAGAACGGAATCACCTCACGCGTGACCTCGCGCGCCGGCACGCGGGCGATCAGCGAGCCGATCGCAAGACTGATCGCGACCGGCGGCGTGATCAGCCCGAGCACCAGGTTGAGCGCGATCACCATCGAGAAGTGGATCGGGTCGATGCCGAGTTTCGCGGCGATCGGGTACAGCACGGGGGCGAGCATCACCAGCGCCGGTCCGTTCTCGAGGAACGTGCCGACCAGGATCAGGAACACGTTCACCAGGAACAGGAACACGAGCGGGTTCGCGGTCGCCGCGAGCATCCAGTCGGCGACCTGCTGCGGCACGTTCTGGTAGGCGAGCAGCCACGACATCGCCTGCGCGCCGCCGATCACGAGCATGATGACCGCGGTCGTGCGCGCAGTCCTGACGAGCGCCTGCATGATGAGCGCCGGCGTCAGCTCGCGGTAGGCGAGCGTGCCGACCGCGAGCGCGTAGAGGACGGCCACGGCCGAGCACTCGGTGACGTTAAAGACGCCGGTGCGGATGCCGACGATGATCAGCACCGGCATCAGCAGCGCCCAGAATGCGGTGCGGAACGTCCGCCAGACCTCGGTGCCGGAGGACTTACCGTGCACCGGGTACGCGCGCACGCGGCTGATCCAGTACGCCATGCCGAGCATCGCCGCGGCATAGAGAAAGCCCGGGAAGACGCCGGCGAGGAACAGCCGCGTGACCGAGAGGTTGGTTAGGACGCCGATGATCACGAACGTGATCGACGGCGGAATGATCGGGCCGACGATGTTCGCGGCGCCGGTCAGCGCGGCGGCGAAACCCGGCGAGTAGCCTTCCTTTACCATGGCCGGGATCAGGACCCGGCCGAGCGCGCTGGTGTCGGCCACCGCCGACCCGGAGATCCCCGACATGAACGTCGCCGACGCGACGTTGCTCATCGCGAGGCCGCCGCGAAACCGCCCGAGAATCGCGTTCGTGAACGCGAGCAGGCGATCGGTCATCCCGCCGGCGGTCATCAGGTCGCCGGCGAGGAGGAAGAACGGGATCGCGAGGAGCAGCAGGCTGTCGACGCCCGAGATCACCTGCTGCGGCAGGATCATCGGGTTGATCCCGCCGATCCACAGGATCGCGATCACCGTGGCGGCGATCAGGCTGAACGCCACCGGCACCGCGAGCAGCATCAGCACGGCGACCGCGACGAGCAGGATCTCGGCGAGCGCCATGGGCTAGACGACTACGACACGAGGGGGCATGGTCGCTTCGCGACGCCCCCTCGTGCTCCCCGAAATCGGGGAATGCGATGCCTGCGGCACCGGTTCCCGTCCGGTCTCAGAACTCTTCGCCCGGAATCGCCGGGAACGGCTCGCCGGCGAGCCGTGCGGCGATCACCATCAGCACGATCAGCGCCATCCCCGCCGGCAGCGCGGCGTACGGGAGGGTCATCGGGATCTCGAGGGCGGCGGACTCCTGCGCGCCGTTGAGGCGGGCGAACTCGATCCCCCACCACACGAGCCCCCCGCACGTCGCGACCATGATTGCGTCGCGCAGCGCGAGCGCGACGCGGAGGAGGGGTGGCGGCAGGTGGTCGGTCAGTACCGTGACCGAGATGTGGCTACCGCCGCGCAGCACGGCCGCGGCGCCGAGCATCGTCAGCCAGATCATCAGGAACCGGGCGAGCTCCTCCGACCAGCTCGGCGCGCGGCCGAGCACGTACCGGCCGAACACCTGGTGCACCATCGCCGCCACCATCACCACCAGGGCGGCGGCGATGAGGACGTCGAGGATGCGCTCGATCGCGGCGGCGAACCGCGCCGCGCTCACTTCACGGCCTGGATCTTCTGCACCCAGCCGGCGAGCTCGGGGAAGTCCTTCGTCATCGGCACGAGCTTCTCGCGGAACGGCGCGGTGTCGACCTTGACGAACTGCATGCCCTTGCCCTCGAGCCGCTTCTTGATCTCGCCCTCGAGCGTCACCATCCGGTCAGTGGCGGCGAGCATGGTGGCGTTCCCCTGCTCGAGCAGAACCTTCTGCACGTCGGGCGGCAGCGACTTGAAGCGCTGCTCGGAGAAGATCCAGGTCATCGCGCCGATAACGTGGCCGGTCTCGATGACGTACTTCTGCACCTCGTTGAACTTCTGGCCCTCGATCACCTCGAGCGGGTTCTCCTGCCCGTCGACGACGCCCTGCTGCAGCGAGGTGAAGAGCTCAGCGACGCCCATCGGCACCGGGCTCGCCCCGAGGTACTCCCACGTGGCGCGGTACATCTTGAGCGGCGGCACGCGCAGCTTCAGGCCTTTCAGCTCGCCGACGTTGCGTACCATCTTGTTCGAGCTCAGCTGACGGGCACCGCGGTAGCCGGCGCCGATGATTCGGAACTGCGTCTTCTGCGCGATCTCGTCGTAGAGCTCGCGTCCCATCGGACCGTAATACACGCGCTTGAAGTGCTCGACGTCGCGTACGAGATACGGATAGGCCTCGATCCCGGCGATGGTGTTATAGCGGTCGAGCGTTCCCACGCTCTGCAGCACGATGTCGTTGGTGCCGATCTTGAGCGCCTCGATCGACTTCGGCCAGTCGCCGGTCGACCCGCTGTGCGCGATGTCGATCTTGACCTTGCCGCCGCTCTTCTCGGCGACCGCCTTCCCGTAGGCCTCGGCGGTCTCGTACCAGATGTTGCCGGGCGCGTAGATGTGCGCCATCTTGAGAGTGATCGTCTGGGCGGGCGCCGATGCGCAGAGCGCGAGCGCGGCGAGTGCGGCGAGGCCGCGCAGGGCGAGGCGGGTAGACATGGTTCCTCCTTGAGGGCCCACGCGCCGTTCGGGGCGCGCAATGGGGCTCGAACCCTAGCAGCGCCGGGGCATGGGCGCAAGCCGCGCTCGGCGCGGATGCGCGGCCGCTCGCATGCGCGCCGCGGCCCGCAGACGATCGTCGCGTGCGGCGGCCGGCGACACATGGGAGCATAGGACCTTCGTTCACTCCGTTGCGCAGACCCCAGACCAATGACTCAGCATCACAAGTTCGATCTGGCAATCCCTCCGGGGGCCGAAGACCACGTGCAAGGTCCCGCGCATGCCCACGTGACCATCGTGGAATACGGCGACTTCGAATGCCCCATCTGCAAGCAGACGGCGCCCGGGCTGAAGGGACTCCTCGCGCGCTTTCCGGGCGGGATCCGGCTTGCCTGGCGCCACTTCCCGCTCGAGGAGCTGCATCCCCACGCGCTTGCCGCCGCCGAGGCGGCCGAGTGCGCCGCCGCGCAGGGCAAGTTCTGGGAGATGCACGGCCTGCTGTTCGACAACCAGGCCCACCTGAAGCCGAAGAACCTGCACGCCTACGCCGAGCGGCTCGAGCTCGACATGGCGCGCTTCGCCGCGGAGATGGACGAGCACGTCTACGTCCAGCGGGTCCGCGAGCACCTCGAGAGCGGGCGGCGGAGCCACGTCCGCAGCACGCCGGGGCTCTTTCTCAACGGCATGATCCAGGACGCCTCGTTCGGCCTGGGCGGCCTCGTCTCGGCGACCGAGAGGATCCTTCGCGGGCGCTGACGGCGATGGCGAATCTGATCGAGACCCGGCGGGAACAGATGTTCCCGAAGCTCACGCCGGCGCAGGTCGACCGGCTCGAGGCGTACGGGAAACGGCTCCGCATCCGTGCCGGGGAAGTGCTCACCGAACCGGGCGACCGGCACGGGCGCATCCTCGTCGTGCTGTCCGGCGCCATCGAGGTCGTGCTGCCGGGGATCGCCGGCGAGACGCCGGTGACGATCCACACGGCGGGGAGCTTCGCGGGCGAGATGAGCGCGCTGCGCGGCTCGGGCGCCACCGTGCGGGCGCGGGTCCGGGAGGACGGCGAGGTCATCGCGATCGAGAACGAGGGGCTGCGCCGGGTCGTCCAGAACGACGCCGAGCTGAGCGAGCTCTTCATGCGCGCGTTCATCCTGCGGCGCATGGGACTGATCGCGGCCCAGCAGGGCGACGTCGTGCTGATCGGCTCGAGCCACTCGGCGGCGACGCTCCGCCTGCGGCAGTTCCTCGGCCGCAACGGCTTCCCGTACGCGAGCATGGACGTCGATCGCGACCCGGACGTCGCCGCGCTGCTCGAGCGTTTCCAGGTGGGGATCGACGAGGTGCCGGTCGTCATCTGTCGCGGCGAGGCGGTGCTCAGGAACCCGTCGAACGAGCAGCTCGCCGAATGCCTGCGGATGAATCCGGAGTTCGACGACGCGACGGTCCGCGATCTGATCGTCATCGGCGCCGGGCCGGCGGGGCTGGCCGCCGCCGTGTATGGCGCGTCGGAGGGGCTCGACGTGCTCGTGCTGGAGACGACCGCGCCGGGCGGGCAGGCGGGGACGAGCTCGAAGATCGAGAACTACCTCGGCTTCCCGACCGGGATCTCGGGGCAGGCGCTCGCCGGGCGCGCGCTCGTCCAGGCGCAGAAATTCGGAGCGGACGTCGCGGTCGCCGGCACCGTCGTGCGCCTGCTGTGCCACCGGCGCCCGTACCGGATCGAGCTCGGGAACGGCCGCGTCGTGCACGCGCGGACGATCGTCGTCGCCACCGGCGCCGAGTACCGGCCGCTCGCGATCGAGAACCTGTCCCAGTTCGTCGGCGCGGGCGTCTACTACGCTGCGACCTACCTCGAAGCGCAGATCTGCAGGGGCGAGGAGGCGATCGTCGTCGGCGGCGGGAACTCGGCGGGCCAGGCGGCGGTGTTCCTCGCGAGCGGATGCCGGCACGTGCACCTGCTCGTCCGGTCGTCGGGGCTGGCGGCGACGATGTCGCGCTACCTGATCCGCCGCATCGAGGAGAACCCCCACATCACGCTGCGGCCGTTCACCGAGATCGCCACGCTCGAGGGGAACGGGCAGCTCGAGCGGGTCACCTGGCGCAGCAAGAGCGGCGAGCGCGAGGCGCGCGCGATCGGGCACGTGTTCCTGATGACCGGTGCGGTGCCGAATGCGCGCTGGCTGGAAGGCTGGGTCGCCCTCGACGAGAAGGGGTTCGTGCGCACCGGGTCGGATCTGCGCGCCGAGGATCTCGAGGCGACGCGCTGGCCGCTCGCCCGGGCGCCGTATCTCCTGGAGACGAGCCGTCCGGGGATTTTCGCGGTCGGCGACGTCCGCGCCGGCAGCATCAAACGCGTCGCGGCCGCGGTGGGCGAGGGATCGACCGCCGTCCAGTTCGTTCACCGCGCGCTGCAGGAATAGGGCTGGCCCACCTCAAGGGAGATGCACGATGGTTCTCGGAATGTCGCTTGCCGCGTTCACCGAGCTGCACGTGATCCTCAGCCTGATCGGGATCGGCGCCGGCATCGTCATCCTGTTCGGGATGCTCGGCGGAAAGCGGCTCCCGGGCTGGACGGCGCTCTTTCTCGTCACCACGGTCCTGACGAGCGCCACCGGTTTCCTGTTCCCCTTCCAGCAGCTCCTGCCGTCGCACATCGTCGGCATCATTTCGCTCGTCGCGCTGGCGATCGCGCTCTTCGCGCTCTACGTCCGCCGCCTCGCCGGGTCCTGGCGCTGGATCTACGTCGTGACGGCGGTGTTCTCCCTCTACCTCAACTGCTTCGTCGGCGTCGTCCAGGCGTTCCTCAAGCAGCCGTTCCTCAAGCCGCTCGCGCCCACGCAGAGCGAGCCGCCCTTCGTCATCGCGCAGGCGATCGTGCTGCTGATTTTCGTGGTGCTGGGATTCCTCGCGGTGCGGGCGTTTCACCCTGCTATGGGTCGCGCCTGAACCTCAGCCGCCGTAGCGCTCGGTCCTGATCCGGTCAGGGGCGACCTTCAGGTCGAGCAGGGCCTGCGTCACCGCCTCGACGAAGGCATTGCTTCCGCACACGAACGTGCGGAACGGTGGTATCGACTCCGCGAGCGCCTGTGCCAGCAATGCCCGGTCGATCCGACCGCTCCTCAGATCGCCCTCGGCCGGCGCCTCCCGGGTAACCGTAGCGATCAGGGCGAAACCGCGCTGCGCGGCAGCGTACGCGCGCAGCTCGTCGAGATACAGGAGGTCCGACGCCGTCCGTCCCGACGCCACCAGCGTCACCGGAACGTCGCTCGCCTGCGCGGCGTGATGCCGGATCATCGACGCAAGCGGCACCACTCCCGACCCACCGCCGATCAGGAGCAGCGGCCCGCCGTCGTTGACCGACCACATGAAGTGACCGCCGATCGGTCCGCGCAGGTCGATCTCGTCGCCGGCCCGGACCTCGTCGTGAAAGAACGGCGACACCTCCCCGTCCTGGAGGCGCTCGATCGCGAGCTCGAGCGCTTCGGTCCGCTCGGGAGCGGAGGCGATCGAGTAGCTGCGCTGGGCCTCGTAACCGTCCGGCGCCACCAGCCGCACGTCCATGTGCTGCCCCGGGACGAACGACGGCGGCTGGGGCAGCGCGAAGAAGAAGCTCTTGATCCGCGGCGTGCGCGGCACGACCGAGACGACCTTCGCCGCCGTCCACGCGAGCTTCCGCGGCCTGGCGGCGCCGTCCGTCGCCACCGCCTCAGTCCCCCGAGTACCGCTGCTCCTGCCAGGGATCGCCGTACATGTGATACCCGCGGAGCTCCCAGAACCCGGCCTCGTCGCGCTCGGTGAACTGCAGCGCGTTCACCCACTTCGCCGACTTCCAGAAGTAGAGATGCGGGACCAGCAGGCGGGCCGGGCCGCCGTGATCGGCCGGGATCGGCGTGCCATCGTACGAGACGGCGATCATGCCGCGCCCGCCGACGAGATCCTTCGTCGGCACGTTGGTCGAGTAGCCGTCGACGGAGTGCGCGAGGACGTAGTCGGTCGGGGCTTCGATGCCGGCGTCGGCGAGGAGGTCGTCGATCGACACGCCCTCCCACGCCGTATCGAACTTGCTCCACTTGGTGACGCAGTGGATGTCGCGCGTGAGCGCAGTTACCGGGAGCGAGATGAACTCGCGCCACGACCACTGCTTGACCGGCCGCGGGCCGACCTTCAGCGTGAAGCGCCAATTTTCGAGCGCGATCCTGGGCGTGGGTCCCGCCGAGAGCACCGGGAAGTCCTCGGTGATGAACTGGCCCGGCGGCAGGCGTCCGTTCGTGCTGGCCGGCCGGCCCTTCCCGGAAAATCCACGTGTCGCCATTGCGTCTCCTTGCCGGTTACCGCCGCAACCGGCCAATCACAGGATGCCCAGCGCCCCGGGCGCGGTCAGGCGTCGTCCCACCACGATCGGGATCCTGGTGCGCGAGCGTTTCGTCGCGTTGCTCGACGACGACGAACAGGTCACGGTGCAGCCGACGGTCTCGGGACGATCGTGGCGCCCACGTCCTTCAGCAGCCGATTGAACTCCGGCGACGAAAGGATGATCGTCCCCGCGGCGGCGCGCAGACGGTCGACAGCTTCGCCCGGCAGGACGAAAGTGGTGGGCAGCTGGTTCAGATCCTCGAGCTCGGCCTTGTCCGTGAGCGCCGGGAACGACACGTTGATCGCATAGACGTCGACGTCCGGCACGTTGAGCGCGTCGGCCACCGCCGGGTCCTTGTCGCCGGCAAACGCGGCCGCAGCCCGCAGCCGGCGCATGGTTTGCCAGCGCGCCGCGGTGTCCTTCAGCAGCTCGATCGCCTCGTACGAATAGTGGTCGATCGGCACGCCGGTGGCCCGCAACAGGATCTCCAGGGTGGCGGGCGGACTCTCCGACTGGTCCCAGTCGATCTTCGGCGAGGAGAGCGAGTTGACGACGATCACGATGATCCTGCGTACCCGGTCGAGCGGCGTGGGCTGGTGCACGGCGTGCAACGCTTCGAGGGCCTCCAGCGCGTCGAGCACGCCGCGCATGCCGAGGTTGTCCGACACGCCGCCATCGACGAGGTGGATATACGGTCGATTTCCGCCGTTCCCGTAGGAGAGCACTTCCTGCAGGTTCCGCAGCGCGCGGGCCGCGGGCCGCGCGGTTCGCGCGGGATCGGCGAACGGCTGCAGCCAGTGCGGAATGACGAAGTTGCAGCTCCCGCCGTAGTTGTTGATGGTGACGGGCGAGAGCACCACGGGCACCGCCGACGACGCCGCGGCGGCGCGCGACAGCGGCACGGCGCCGAGATCCGAGCAGAGGATGTCGAAGCCGTTCTGGACGAACGGCAGGCGCGCGCCGGTCGAGATGTCGGTCGCAGTCACGATGATGAACGGACCGCTGCCCCGGTCGAGATCGGCGAACCTCGCGCCGTGGAACAGGATCTCGTCGTACAGCTGGGCCGCGAGCTCGGAGCGACCCCAGCCCGGCGACCACAGCGCGCGCCAGTAAACCGGATTCAGGAGGCGCGCGACGAGCTCACCCTGCACGTCGCGCTTGAGGACGCGCTGCTCGTAATCGTCGAAGAGCCGCTCGCCGTACAGGCCGTAGGCGAGGGCGGTGAAGCTGCCGCCCGAGACGCCGGTAATCACGTCGACCTCGTCGAGCAGACGGATCTTGCCGCCCTTCGGTCCGGCGATCTCGGTGCGCCGGAGGAATTCGAGGACGCCGTAGGAGAACGCGGCCGCCCGCGTGCCGCCACCCGAGAAGGCGAGGACGACCAGGTTCTCCGAATCCTTGAAATGCCGCTGGCGCGCCTGAAAACGGTAGCCGCCGGTCGGCTCGACCTGCGTGATCGGCGGATTGACCGGGCGGCTCGCGCAGGCACCGAGCGCGAGCGCGAGCGCAAGGATCGGGAGCGACGCGAGAGGCGACGGGATCACGACGGGGAGACACGCACCATCGTCTCGAGCAGCCGCTCGATCGCGGCCGCCGGCTCCTCCAGCTGACCCGTGTGCGCGGGGGAGGTCTGGATGATCGTGCTCCGCGCCGCCGTGAGCCAGTGGAAGCGTTCCCGCATGGGGAGCTTGCCGATCGGCCCGGCCGCGTCGCCGCCGGCGCAGATCAGCGGGATCGTCGCGAGGTGCGCGCGGATCGCCGGCAGGTCGGCCGCCGGATCGAGCGCCAGGACGCGGCGCTCGTCGAGCTCGATCCGCGCCTCAAGGAAGGCGCGGGCGGGGCACGAGACGATGACGCCGACATTGACGAATTCCTCGCGCTCGACCCGCGGGACGACGCGGATCACCGCATAGTCGTACTTACACCGGTCGGGCACGGATCGCCTCCTCGAGGAACGCGTGCGGGGCCGCGAGCCTGCGCCGCAGGTAACCCGTGTAGGCGGTGCGGCGCCGGGTCGCGTCGCCATTCTCCGCGAGCCAGGCGTCCGGAACGAAACCCACGATCCGCTCGATCGCATCGGCGGTGATCAGCGGGCTCAGCCGCGCGTCGGCTTCCCGCAGCGCGCCAGCGCGCGGCAGCAGGACGTGGTCCTTGATCATCGGGAACGGGTCTTCGCTTCGCGCGAGATAGTCGCCGCCGGCGTGATGGAAGTAAAGCGCCGCGCCGTGGTCGATGAGGTGTAGGCGGCGGTGCCACATCAGCATGTTGGTGTTGCGGGCGGTGCGGTCGAGGTTGGTCACGTAGGCGTCGAACCAGACGATGGACGACGCGAGGCCGGCGTCGGGGTGCTCCGCAACCGGATCGAACATGACCGCCCCGGGCAGGTAGTCGAGCGCGAGATTGAGGCCGGCGCTCGCCTTGATCAGGTGCTGGATCTCCGGATCCGGCTCGGTGCGGGCGAGGTCCGGGTCGAGGTCGACCAGAACGATCTCGGGCACCGGCAGGCCGAGCGCGCGGCCGATCTCCCCGGCGACCAGCTCGGCGACGAGCGCCTTGGGTCCCTGGCCCGCGCCCCGGAACTTGAGGACGTACAGGCCGTCGTCGTCGGCCTCGACGATCGCCGGCAGCGAGCCGCCCTCACGCAAGGGGGTGACGTACCGCGTGGCGACGACGGTCCGCAGGCTCATCGGTGCCGCAAGTGTAGTCCGAGTTGCCCCCCAATTTGACGCTCCCGGCGCCGCGCCAGTAGACTCCGCGCTCCCAATCACGGCCGCGGGCCGTCGGGCATGGCAGCGACCGTTTCCTCGAGCAACTTCCAGCGGCTCCTTACGCTCTATCGCACGATGGTGCGCATCCGTGCGTTCGAGAACGCGGCGGAGGAGGCGAGCAAGGGTGGCGTCGCCGCATTCGGCGCTGCGCTCGGCGCCCAGGCCCTCGTCCGGGGCCCGCTCCACCTCTCGACCGGGCAGGAGGCGGTGCCGGCGGGGGTCTGCGCCAACCTCGAGCGCACCGATCTGATCACCTCCACCCATCGCGGCCACGGCCACACGATCGCGAAGGGCGCCGACGTCACCGCGACCATGTGCGAGCTCTTCGGGCGCGCGACCGGCTTCAACGGCGGCAAAGGCGGATCAATGCACATCGCCGACTTCTCGGTCGGCATGCTCGGGGCGAACGGCGTCGTCGCCGCCGGCATTCCGATCGCGGCCGGCGCGGCGCATGCGATCAAGCTGCGGGGCGGACGCGAGATCGTCGCGTGCTTCTTCGGCGACGGCGCGGTGAACCGCGGGCCCTTCCTCGAGGGGTTGAACTGGGCGCAGATCTATCGCCTGCCGGTGCTCTTCGTCTGCGAGGACAACCGCTACTCCGCGACAACCGCGACCGAGGCGATGACCGGCGGTGAGGGCGCCGCGGCGCGCGCGCATGCGGTCGGGCTGCACGGGCGGGTGGTCGACGGGAACGACGTCGAAGCGGTCGACGCCGCTGCGGCGGCGCTCATCGAAGAGGTGCGCGCGGGGCGTGGGCCGCGCTTCCTCCAGGCAGTGACCTACCGCGTGAAGGGGCACGTCTCCGTCGATCCGGCGGCGTACCGCAATCCCGACGAGGTGAGCCGGGCCCTCGAGGAGGACCCGCTGCGGAACGCCGCGGAGAAACTCGCGGCGCTCGGCGTCGCCGCGGCCGACATCGAGCGGGTCCGCGGCGAAGCGGAGCGCGAAATCGCGGCCGCCGTCGCCGCCGCGCACGCGGCGCCGTGGCCGCAGGCCGCCAGCGCGTACGGCGACATCCAGGACACCGGCGCAGGGCGCTGGTTCTGACCGCATGGCGCGCCTCACCTACGCCCAGGCCGCCTGCACCGCGCTCGCCGAAGCGATGCGCGCCGATCCGCGCGTGATCGCGCTCGGCGAGGACGTCGGCCGGGGCGGGATCTTCGCCCAGTACCGCGGCCTCGCGCAGGAGTTCGGCCCGCAGCGCGTGATCGACACGCCGATCTCCGAGGCGACGATCATGGGCGCCGCGGTCGGCATGGCGTTGAACGGCCTCAAGCCGGTGGTCGAGATGCGCGTGGTCGACTTCGCGCTCTGCTCGATGGACGAGGTCGTCAACCAGGCCGCGAAGGCGCGCTACATGTTCGGCGGGCAGGGCCGCGTGCCGCTCGTCGCGCGCATGCCGAACGGCCTCTGGAGCGCGTCCGCCGCGCAGCACTCGCAGTCGCTCGAGGCGTGGTTCGCGCACATGCCCGGGCTCGTCGTCGTCACCCCGGCGACGCCCGCGGACAACTACGCGCTGCTCCACGCCGCGATCGAGAGCGCGGACCCGGTGATCTACATGGAGCACAAGGAGCTCTGGGGCAGCGAGGGCGAGGTGCCGGATGGCCGCCGCGTTGCGCTCGGCACCGCCGACGTCCGCCGCACGGGCGGCGATGCGACGCTGGTCACCTGGTCGCGCACCGTGCACACCGCGCTCGAGGCGGCCGAAGCCGCGGCGAAGCGCGGCCTCGCGATCGAGGTCATCGACCTCCGCACGATCTGGCCGTGGGACCGCGAGGCGGTGCTCGCGTCCGCGGCGAAGACCGGCCGCCTCCTCGTCGCGCACGAGGCGGTGCAGGCCGGCGGCTTCGGCGCCGAGGTGGCGGCGACCGTCGCCGAGGAGCTCGGCATCCCGGTGAAGCGCCTCGGCGCGCCGCGCATCCCGGTCGGTTACTCGAAGCCGCTCGAGGACGAGGCGCGGATCACTACCGACAGGATCCTGGCCGCGCTGGTCGCGCTGTGCGACCGGCCGGGCCGCGGACGAAACGCCGCGCGGCGCTAGCTCGCGCGCGCATCCCATCACCCGAAGGAGGAGTTCTCCATGAAGCAGATTCTTACAGCGCTCGCGATCGCAGCTGCGACCGCGATCGCGAGCGCGCCGGCTGTGGCGCAGACGAAGTACGCACCCGAGTACCGGCTTTCCACGGTCGTCGGCACCGCGTTCCCGTGGGGCAAGGGCGGCGAGATCTGGGGCAACCTCGTCCGCGAGCGCACCAACGGCCGCATCAACATCAAGTTGTACCCGGGCGTTTCGCTGGTCGCGGGCGACCAGACGCGCGAGTTCACCGCGATCCGGCAGGGCGTGATCGATCTCGCGATCGGCTCGACGATCAACTGGTCGCCGCAGGTGAAGGAGCTGAATCTCTTTTCGCTGCCGTTCCTGATGCCGGACTACGCGGCGATCGACGCGCTCACCCAGGGCGAGGTCGGGAAGGACGTCTTCCGCATCCTCGAGAAGCAGGGCGTCGTGCCGCTCGCGTGGGGCGAGAACGGTTTCCGCGAGGTGACGAACTCGAAGCGGCCGATCCGCACGCCGGCGGACATGAAAGGGCTCAAGTTCCGAGTCGTCGGCTCGCCGCTCTTCAACGACACGTTCTCCGCGCTCGGCGCCAACCCGACGCAGATGAGCTGGGCCGACGCGCAACCGGCGCTCGCGTCCGGCGCCGTCGACGGGCAGGAGAACCCGCTCACCATCTTCACCGCCGCGAAGCTGCACACGGTGGGGCAGAAGAACGTCACGCTCTGGGGCTACGTCGCCGACCCGCTGATCTTCGTGGCGAACAAGGAAGTCTGGGCGTCGTGGACGCCGGCCGACCAGAAGATCGTCCGCGACGCCGCGGTCGAGGCGGGGCGCGAGATCATCAAGCTCGCGCGCGCCGGGCTGATCGCGCCCGACGACAGCACGATCAAGACCGTCGAGGGCTTCGGCGTCACCGTGGTGAAGCTCTCCCCGCAGGAACGGGAGGCGTTTGTCAAAGCGACCCGCCCCGTCTACGCGAAGTGGACGAAGACCGTCGGCCCCGACCTCGTGAAGAAGGCCGAGACCTCGATCGCGGCACGGAAGAAGTAGCGCGCAGCATCGGCAGCCGCCGGCAGGCGAGGCCTGCCGGCGTTTTCGCTTCTGGAAGGTGTCGTGAGCGCTGACGACCGGACGCCGTCGCCGTTCGACCCCGCGATGGTCGAGCGCCGCTTTCGCGTCGAACGCTTCCTCGGCGCGGCGGCGATGGCCGCGCTCTGCGTCATCACGCTCGCGAACGTCCTGGTGCGCTACTTCACCGACATCTCGTTCGCGTTCACCGAGGAAGTCTCGGTGTTCCTCATGGTCTTCCTGACCTTCGTCGGCTCGGCGAAGGCGTTCCTCGACGGCAATCAGATCGCGGTGACGTGGTTCGCGGAGCGCGCGCCGGGTTTCTGGCGGCACCGCCTGCTGCTCCTGTCGTTCGCCTGCTCGGCGCTGATGGCGGCGCTCCTGGTGTGGCTCGGCGGGCGCATGGCGTGGGACGACTTCCGCTACGAGGTCACCTCGCCCGGGATCGGGGCCCCGCAATGGCTGTACACGGTGTGGCTGCCGCTGCTCTCGCTCGCGCTCTTCCTGCGGCTCGCGCAGGCGTTCGTCGAGCTGTGGCGGCGGGGTCGCCCACGGGCATGAGCGCCGCGGTCCTCTTCGGCGTCTTCCTGCTGCTGATGGTCGCGGGGGTTCCGCTCGCCATTGCGCTCGGCCTGTCCGGCTTCGCGACGATCGTCTACGCGCACATGGGGGTCATGTCGGTCCCGACCACCGTCTACGGCGGCATCGCGAAGTACCCGCTGCTCGCGCTACCGCTCTTCATCCTCGCCGGGCTGGTGTTCGACCGGACGGGGATGGCGGCGAGCCTCGTGCGCTTCGCGTCGTCGATGGTCGGGCGGCGCCGCGGCGGCCTCGCCGCGGCGGCCATCATCGTGTGCATGATCCTCGGCGGCGTGTCGGGGTCCGGGGCGGCGGACGCCGCGGCGGTCGGCGCGATCATGATCCCCGCGATGGCGCGGGCCGGGTATCCGAAGGCCTTCTCGGCGAGCCTGATCGCGGCCGGCGGCACGACGGACGTGCTGATCCCGCCCTCGGTCGCGCTCATCGTCTACAGCATCCTCGTCCCGCAGGCGAGCGTGCCGGCGCTGTTCGCCGCGGGCATCGTGCCGGGCATCCTGTCCGGCATCGCACTCATCGCCGCCGGAATCTGGCTCAGCGTGAAATACGACTTCGGGGCAAACGATCCGGAGCCGGCGCCGCCGTTCTGGAAGAGCCTGCGGCAGGCGAGCTGGGCGCTCGCCGCCCCGGTGGTGATCCTTGGCGGCATGCGGAGCGGCCTCTTCACGCCGACCGAGGCGGCGGTCGTTGCGGTCGCCTACGGCATCGCGATCGGCATCTTCGTCTACGAAGGCCTCACGCTGCGCGAGCTGTGGGACATCCTCGCCGAGTCGGCCGAGATCTCTGCGGTCATCCTGCTCATCGTCGGGCTCGCGAGCGTGTTCGGCTGGGCGATCGACACGATCGGCGTCTTCAATGCGTACGCGAAGAGCCTCACCGCTTCGGGCGCGAACGAAACGGTGGTGCTGCTGAGCATTACCGCGATGCTGATGATCGCCGGCACCGCGCTCGACGCGATCGCCACCTACTTCATCTTCCTGCCGTTCCTGGTCCCGGTCGCGATCGCCTACGGGTGGGACCTCGTCTGGTTCGGCGTGATCATCACGCTCAACGTCGCGATCGGCGCCTGCACGCCGCCGACGGCGGTGAACCTGATGGTCACGTGCCGGCTCGCGGGCATCCCGATCGAGGCGACGTTCAAGTGGATCGCGTGGATGATCCTCGCGCTGACCGCGGTGCTCCTGCTCGTCACCTTCGTGCCCGAGCTCGTGCTGTTCCTGCCGCGCCATCTCGGCTACCTGTGATCGCGCTGCTCCAGCGCGCCACCGAGGCGCGCGTCACCGTCGCCGGCCGGACCGTCGGCGAGATCGGAACCGGCGTGCTCGCCCTCGTCTGCGCCGAGCGCGGCGACACCGAGGCGAGCGCGGAGCGGCTCGTCGAGCGCATCCTGAGCTTCCGGCTGTTCGAGGATGCCGGCGGGAAGATGAACCTGAGCCTGTCCGATACCGGCGGCGGGCTCCTGCTCGTCCCCCAGTTCACGCTCGCGGCCGACACGCGGAGCGGCAATCGCCCGAGCTTCACGCCCGCCGCCGAGCCGGCGCTCGGACGCACGCTCTTCGACTTCGCCGTCGCGCACGCGCGATCGACTTACCCGCACGTCGCCGTCGGCGAGTTCGGCGCGCACATGCACGTCAGCCTCGTCAACGACGGCCCGGTCACCTTCTGGCTGCGGGTGGATCCCCCGGCATGATCGTCGCCGCCGAGAGCGCCACGCGGCTCGAAGCCGAAGTGCGCGGCGCGGTGTTGGTCGTCGGTTCGCATGGCGGCATCATCGCGGCCTATCTCGCGGCGAGCGCCGGGGCGAGGGCGGTGATCCTGAACGACGCCGGCGTCGGCAAGGACGACGCCGGCATCGCCGGCCTTGCCTACCTCGAGCGGATCGGCACCGCCGCCGCGACGGTGGCCCACACCTCGGCGCGCATCGGCGACGGGGTAGACGCGCTCGAGCGCGGCGTCGTCTCGCACGCGAATGCGCTGGCCGCCGCGCTGGGCGTCGTCGCAGGCATGCGCTGCCGCGCGGCGGCAGAGCGCCTGCGCGGGGCGCCGCTGGCGCATACCGCTCCGCCGCCGTACAGCGAGGGACGGTATCTGCTGCGCTCCGGTGCAGTCGAGGTCTGGGGGCTCGACTCCATCGGGAAGCTCGTCGCCGCGGATGCAGGACGCGTGCTCGTCATCGGTTCGCACGCGGCCTTGCACGGTGGACGACACGACTCCGCGCTCACCGTCGCCGCGCGCGCCGCCGTATTCCATGACGCGGGTGTGGGCGCTGCCGGCGTGACCCGCCTGCCGGTCCTCGCCGCTCGCGGCATTCCCGCTGCGGCGGTCGACGGCGCGACTGCCCGGATTGGCGACGCACGGTCGCTCTGGGAGACCGGCGTGCTCGCGCATCTCAACGCGTCCGCACTCGCGTCCGGTGCGCGCCCCGGAATGAGCGCCCGCGAGTTCGCGGCGCTCGCTGCCGAGCGCGCCTAACCCGCGGTTTTCATTGACCCGAATCGCCCCGAGCGGCTAGAATCGCGCGTTTTCGTCGGCTTGCAGCCCGATGCGCAAACGGCTCGTCGCGGGCAACTGGAAGATGCATGGGAGCCTCGCGGCAAACCAGCGCATTCTCGAGTCCGTCAAGGGCGGCGCGGAGCGTGCGTCGGGCGTCGAAATCGCGGTCTGCGTGCCGTTCCCGTATCTGCAGCAGGCGGCGGCCGTTCTTGCCGGGACGCCGGTCGCGTGGGGCGCGCAGAACCTCAGCGAGCACGATTCGGGCGCGTACACCGGCGAAGTGTCGGGCGCGATGCTGCGCGAGCTGGGCTGCCGCTACGTGATCGTCGGGCATTCGGAGCGACGGCAGCTCTACAACGAGCGCGACGCCCAGGTCGCGGCGAAGTTCGGGGCCGCGCAGCGGGTGGGCCTGGTGCCGATCCTATGCGTGGGCGAGACGCTCGAGGAGCGCGAGCAGGGCGCGACCGAGGAGGTCGTGGGGCGTCAGGTCCAGGCGGTGATCGCCGCGGCGGGCGTCGGAGCGTTTGCCGACGCCGTGATCGCCTACGAGCCGGTGTGGGCGATCGGCACCGGCCGCACGGCGAGTCCCGAGCAGGCCCAGGGCGTGCACGCGTTCATCCGCGGGCGCGTCGCAGCGGCCGACGCGGGCGTCGCCGGGCAGCTGCCGCTGCTGTACGGCGGGAGCGTGAAGCCGGCGAATGCGCCGGCGCTGTTCGGCATGCCGGACATCGATGGCGGACTGATCGGCGGCGCGTCGCTGGTCGCGGAGGACTTCCTCGCGATCTGCGTCGCAGCCACAAGGCAGGAATAGGATAGGTGAAGTGGACATCTGGCTGACTCTGGTTCTGGTGGTGCACGTGATGGCGGCGATCGGCGTGATCGGGCTCGTCCTGCTCCAGCACGGCAAGGGCGCCGACGTCGGCGCGGCGTTCGGCTCGGGCGCGTCGGGCAGCCTCTTCGGGGCGACCGGCTCGGCGAACTTCCTCTCGCGGACGACGGCGATCCTCGCCGCGGTGTTCTTCCTCTCCAGCCTCGGGCTCGCGTACCTCGCGAACGTCAAGCCGAGGACGGGCGGGAGCGTGATGGACGCGGGCAGTCCGCCGGCAGCGGGCGCGGCGAAGTCGCCGGGTGCGGAGCCGTCGAAGCCGCAGGCGCCGGAGGCACCGGCCCCGAAGGGGAGCGACGTTCCGAAGTAACGAAGTAAAATGGGAGTTCGCGCCGGGGCGGCAAGCTGGCTCAGGCGCGGTTCCCGCGGGCCGACGTGGTGAAATTGGTAGACACGCCAGCTTGAGGGGCTGGTGGCCGCAAGGCTGTGGGAGTTCGAGTCTCCCCGTCGGCACCAAACAACCGTAAGGTAAGCGGGCGCGCGGACCGCAGGGGTCCGCGGCCCGGAGCGCTTTGAGAAGGGTCTTTCCAGTGCGAGCAGGCCTCGGGCGAGCCGCGAATCGCGGCCGCGGCGTTGCGAAGGATTGAGCCCGTGCTCGCCGAGTACTTCCCGGTCCTCCTCTTCATCGTCGTCGGCATCGTCTTCGGCGGCGTGCTGCTCGGCGTGGGCTGGTTCCTCGGGCCGCGCAAGCCCGACAGCGAGAAGCTCTCCCCGTACGAGTGCGGGTTCGAGGCATTCGAGGATGCGCGCATGAAGTTCGACGTGCGCTACTACCTGGTGGCGATCCTCTTCATCCTGTTCGATCTCGAGATCGCGTTCCTCTTCCCGTGGGCGGTGTCGCTCAACGACATCGGCGCGTTCGGCTTCTGGTCGATGATGGTGTTCCTCGCGATCCTGGTGATCGGGTTCATCTACGAGTGGAAGAAGGGCGCGCTCGAGTGGGAGTAGGCGATGGGCATTGAAGGCCTGATGCAGGAAGGCTTCGTCACCACCCAGCTCGACAAGCTGTTCAACTGGGCGCGGACCGGCTCGATGTGGCCGATGACCTTCGGTCTCGCGTGCTGTGCGGTCGAGATGATGCACGCCGGCGCGGCCCGCTACGACCTCGACCGGTTCGGGATCGTGTTCCGGCCGAGCCCGCGGCAGTCCGACGTGATGATCGTCGCCGGCACGCTGTGCAACAAGATGGCGCCGGCGCTGCGCAAGGTGTACGACCAGATGCCCGAGCCGCGCTGGGTGGTATCGATGGGTTCGTGCGCGAACGGCGGCGGCTACTATCACTACTCCTACTCGGTCGTGCGCGGCTGCGACCGGATCGTGCCGGTCGACATCTACGTGCCGGGCTGTCCGCCCACCGCCGAGGCGCTGCTCTACGGGTTGGTGCAGCTGCAGAACAAGATCCGCCGCACGAGCACCATCGCGCGCTGATGTCGACGCGGACCGAACGCCTCAAGTCCGCGCTCGAATCGGCGCTCGCCGGCCGGCTCTCCAGCCTTACCGTCGCGCTCGGCGAGACGACGATCGTCGTGAAGGCCGCCGACTGGCTCGGGGTCGCGCAGACGCTGCGCGACCACCCGGAGCTGCGGTTCGAGGAGGCGATGGACCTGTGCGGCCTCGACTACTCCGCCTACGGCGACGGCGCCTGGGAAGGACCGCGGTACGCGGTCGTCGTGCACCTCCTCTCGGTGACGCACAACTGGCGCGTGCGCCTGCGCACCTTTGCGCCGGACGACACCTTTCCGGTGGTCGATTCGCTCACCGGCCTCTGGCCGGGCGTGAACTGGTTCGAGCGCGAGGCGTTCGACCTCTTCGGCATCATGTTCTCCGGGCACGCCGATCTGCGCCGCATCCTCACCGACTACGGCTTCATCGGCCATCCGTTCCGCAAGGACTTCCCGCTGTCGGGCCACGTCGAGATGCGCTACGACCCGGACCAGAAGCGCGTGATCTACCAGGCGGTGACGATCGAGCCGCGCGAAATCGTGCCGCGGATCATCCGCGAGGAAGAGTACGGCGACCTTGGCACCAAGCACTGAGCGATGGCCGACTAGATGGCTGAGATTCGCAACTACACGCTGAACTTCGGACCGCAGCACCCGGCTGCGCACGGCGTGCTGCGCCTCGTGCTCGAGCTCGACGGCGAAGTGATCATGCGGGCCGACCCGCACATCGGCCTGCTGCACCGCGCGACCGAGAAGCTCGCCGAGCACAAGACGTTCCTCCAGGCGCTGCCGTACATGGACCGCCTGGACTACGTCTCGATGATGGTGAACGAGCACGCGTACTGCATGGCGATCGAGAAGCTCCTCGGCGTCGAGGTGCCGCTGCGCGCCCAGTACATCCGGGTGATGTTCGACGAGATCACGCGCATCCTGAACCACCTGCTGTGGCTCGGCGCGCACGCGCTCGACGTCGGCGCGATGACGATGTTCCTGTACTGCTTCCGCGAGCGCGAGGACCTGATGGACTGCTACGAGGCGGTCTCCGGCGCCCGGCTGCACGCGGCGTACTACCGCCCGGGCGGGGTGTACCGCGACCTCCCCGACACGATGCCGCGCTACCGGACGTCCTCGTTCAAGAGCGAGAAGGACGTCGCCGAGCTGAACGCGAACCGCCAGGGGTCGCTGCTCGATTTCCTCGAAGACTTCACCAGCCGCTTCCCGGGTTACGTCGACGACTACGAGACGCTGCTCACCGACAACCGGATCTGGAAACAGCGCACGGTCGGCATCGGCGTGGTGACGCCGGAGCGCGCGCTCGCCCTCGGCTTCAGCGGTCCGATGGTGCGCGGCTCGGGGATCGAGTGGGACCTGCGCCGGAAGCAGCCCTACGAGGTCTACGACCGCGTCGACTTCGACATCCCGATCGGGCGGAACGGCGACTGCTACGACCGTTACCTCGTGCGCGTCGAGGAGATGCGGCAGTCGAACCGGATCATCCGCCAGTGCATCGAGTGGCTGCGGGCGAACCCCGGCCCGGTGATCACCGACAACCACAAGATCGCGCCCCCCTCGCGCGTCGAGATGAAGAGCAGCATGGAGGAGTTGATCCACCACTTCAAGCTCTACACCGAGGGGATGCACGTGCCGGCCGGCGAGGCGTACGCCGCGGTCGAGCACCCGAAGGGCGAGTTCGGGATCTACCTCGTCTCGGACGGCGCGAACAAGCCTTACCGGCTGAAGATCCGCGCACCCGGGTTCGCGCACCTCTCGGCGATGGACGAGATCGCGCGCGGGCACATGATCGCCGACGCCGTCGCGATCATCGGGACGCTCGACATCGTGTTCGGCGAAGTGGATCGATGAGCATGCTCTCCGCCGCGGCGCTCAAACTCATCGACCGCGAGCTCACCAAGTACCCGTCCGACCAGCGGCAGTCGGCGGTGATGTCGGCGCTCGCGATCGCGCAGCACGAGAAGGGCTATCTTTCGCCCGAGGTGATGGCGTTCGTCGCCGAGTACCTCGGCATGCCGCCGATCGCGGTGGAGGAGGTGGCCTCCTTCTACACGATGTACGACACCGCGCCGGTCGGGAAGTACAAGCTCGTGATCTGCACCAATCTCCCGTGCGCGCTCCGCGGCGCGAACGAGGCCGCTGACCACCTGAAGCGGCGCCTCGGCGTCGGCTGGAACGAAACCTCGGGGGACGGCCGGTTCACGCTCAAGGAAGGCGAGTGCTTCGGCGCCTGCGGCGACGCGCCGGTGATGCTCGTCAACAACAAGCGCATGGCGAGCTTCATGACGCCCGAGGCGATCGACAAGCTGCTGAAGGAGCTCGAGTGAAATCCGCGTTTCCGCCCTTCGACCCGGCCGTGTACGGCCCCGACGCGATCATCATGAAGGGCATCAACGGGCTGAACTGGCGGCTGCAGGACTACCTGGCGCGCGGCGGCTACGACGCGCTGAAGAAGATCCTCGCCGAGAGGATCACGCCCGACCAGGTGATCGGGGATCTCAAGAAGTCGGCGCTCCGCGGCCGCGGCGGCGCGGGTTTCCCGACCGGCCTCAAGTGGAGCTTCATGCCCAAGAACTACCCCGGGCAGAAGTACATGGTCTGCAACTCCGACGAGGGCGAGCCGGGCACCTTCAAGGACCGCGACATCCTCCGCTACAACCCGCACATCGTCATCGAGGGCATGGCGATCGCCGGCTACGCGACCGGCTCCACCGTCGGCTACAACTACATCCACGGCGAGATCTGGGACGCGTACGAGCAGTTCGAAGAGGCCCTCAAGGAGGCGTACGACGCGGGCCTCCTGGGGAAGAACATCCTCGGCTCGGGCGTCGACTTCGACCTCTATGCGCACCACGGCTGGGGTGCGTACATCTGCGGCGAGGAGACGGCGCTCCTCGAATCGCTCGAGGGGAAGAAGGGCCTGCCGCGGTTCAAGCCGCCGTTCCCGGCGAGCTACGGCGTCTACGGCAAGCCGACCACGATCAACAACACCGAGACGTTCGCCGCAGTGCCCTGGATCATCCTGAACGGCGGCGACAAGTACCTCGAGCTCGGGCGTCCCAACAACGGCGGCACGAAGCTCTTCTCGGTGTCGGGCGACGTCGAGCACCCGGGCAACTACGAGGTGCGCCTCGGGCTGCCCTTCGCCAAGCTGCTGGAGATGGCGGGCGGGATGCGCGCCGGCCGCAAGCTCAAGGCGTGCATCCCCGGCGGATCGTCGATGCCGGTGCTGCCGGGCGAGATCATGATGCAGACCGACATGGACTACGACTCGATCGCCAAGGCCGGCTCGATGCTCGGGTCGGGCGCGGTCATCGTGATGGACGACACGCGCTGCATGGTTCGCTGCCTCGAGCGGCTGTCGTATTTCTACTTCGAGGAGTCGTGCGGCCAGTGCACGCCGTGCCGCGAGGGCACCGGCTGGCTGTACCGCATGGTCAACCGGATCGAGACCGGGCGTGGCCGCATGGAGGACCTCGACGTCCTCGTCAACGCCGCCGACAACATCGCCGGCCGGACGATCTGCGCGCTCGGCGACGCCGCGGCGCTGCCGGTGAAGAGCTTCATCCAGCACTTCCGCCCCGAGTTCGAGCATCACATCCGCCACAAGCGCTGCCTGGTGGGGCCGGGCGCCGTCGCGGAGCGGGCGGCCGCGTGACCCCGAATCTCGAGGCTGGGTTCGTCGCACGGAGGCACGGCTAGTGGCCGCGATGGTCAAGGTCGAGGTCGACGGCCGCCCGGTCGAGGTGCCGGCCGGCTCGATGCTGATGGAGGCCGCGAACCGCCTCGGCATCTACGTGCCGCACTTCTGCTGGCATCCGAAGCTCTCGATCGCGGCGAACTGCCGCATGTGCCTGGTGCAGGTCGAAAAGGCGCCGAAGCCGATGCCCGCCTGCGCGACGCCGGTCGCGGAGGGCATGAAGATCTCCACCCGCTCCGAGTACGCCAAGCAGGCGCAGCGCGGGGTGATGGAGTTTCTGCTCATCAACCATCCGCTCGACTGCCCGATCTGCGACCAGGGCGGCGAGTGCCAGCTGCAGGACCTCGCCGTCGGGTACGGCGGATCGAGCTCGCGCTACACCGAACCGAAGCGCGTTGTGCTCGCGAAGCCGATGGGCCCGCTCATCTCGGCCGAGGAGATGACGCGGTGCATCCACTGCACCCGGTGCGTGCGCTTCGGGCAGGAGATCGCCGGGGTCATGGAGCTCGGCATGATCGGACGCGGCGAGCACGCCGAGATCGTGTCGTTCGTCGGCAAGGCGGTCGACTCGGAGCTCTCGGGCAACATGATCGACATCTGTCCGGTCGGTGCGCTTACCTCGAAGCCGTTCCGCTACACGGCGCGGACGTGGGAGCTCGGGCGCCGCCGGTCGGTGAGCCCGCACGACGGGCTCGGCTCGAACCTTGTCGTGCAGGTGAAGCACGATCAGGTGATGCGGGTGGTGCCGTACGAGCGGCCGGAGCTGAACGAGTGCTGGCTCTCCGACAAGGACCGGTTCTCGTACGAAGGGCTCAACTCGACGGACCGCCTGACGAAGCCGATGCTCCGGCAGGGCGGGGAGTGGCGCGAGGTGGACTGGGAGAAGGCGCTCGCGTTCGCCGCCGAAGGCCTGCGCAAGGCGAAGTCCGCGCATGGGGCGGCATCCATCGGCGCGCTGGTGTCGCCGCACGCGACGCTCGAGGAGATGCACCTCGCACAGAAGCTCGTCCGGGGTCTCGGCGCCGAGAACGTCGATTTCCGGCTGCGCCAGTCCGACTTCGCCACGGACGGCAAGCTGAAAGGCGCGCCCTGGCTCGGCATGAAGGTCGCGGAGCTGGGAACGCTCGATCGCGTCCTCGTCGTCGGCTCGTTCCTGCGCAAGGACCAGCCGCTGATCGCGCACCGGTTCCGGCAGGCCGCCAAGCGCGGTCAGCAGGTGAGCGTGATCCACGTGGCCGGCGACGATCTTGCAATCAGACTGGCGCGCGAGCTCGTCGTGCGACCGGCCGAGCTCGTTCCGGCGCTCGCGCAGGTCGCGAAGGCCGTCGCGGAGGAGAAGGGCGCGGCGGTGCCGCCGGCGCTCGCCCCGGTCGCGGTCGGCGAAGCGGCACGCGCGATCGCGAAGAGCCTGGCCTCCGGCAAGAGCGTCGGGATCTTCCTCGGCAACAGCGCGCAGCAGCACCCGCGCGCGAGCCAGCTGCATGTCCTTGCGCAAGGCCTCGCGGGCGCGCTCGGCGCGCGGTTCGGCTTCCTCGGCGAGGCCGCGAACAGCGTCGGCGGTTATCTCGCGCGCTGCGTGCCCGGCACGGGCGGACTGAACGCCGGGGCGATGCTCGCGGCCTCGCGGAAGGCCTACCTGCTCGTCGGCGTCGAGCCCGAGCTCGATACCGGCAACCCGGGCCAGGCGGCGCGCGCGATGGACGCGGCGGATTTCGTGGTCGCGCTCGCCCCCTACAAGGGCCGCGCGCCGGACTACGCCGACGTGCTGCTGCCGATCACCCCGTTCACCGAGACCTCGGGCAGCTTCGTCAACACCGCCGGCGACCTGCAGGGCTTCAACCCGGTGGTGAAGCCGCGCGGCGATGCGCGACCGGCGTGGAAGGTGCTGCGCGTCCTCGCGAACCAGCTCGGTCTTGCCGGCTTCGACTACGAGCGGAGCGAGCAAATCCGCGACGAGGCGTGCAGGGCCGATGCCGTGGCCGGGCGGCTCTCGAACGCGGTCGACGGGCTGCCGATCCTGCCGGTGGGCGGCGGCGCCGCGCTCGAGCGCGTCGCGGACGTGCCGATCTACTTCGCCGACCCGATCGTGCGGCGGGCACTGTCGCTGCAGGAAACCGCCGACGCGGCGCCCCCGCGCGCGTGCGCGAACGGCGCGATGCTCGCGCGCCTCGGCCTGAAGGCCGGCGACCGCGTTCGCGTCAGGCAGGACGGCGGCGAGGCGTTGCTCGAGGTCGCGCTCGACGACGGCCTGGCGGAGGGCGTGCTCCGCGTCGCGGCGGCGCATCCCGCGACCGCCGCGCTCGGTGCGATGTTCGGCGAGATTTCGATCGAGCGCGCCTGATGGAAATCCTCGAGACCCTCGCCGGCTACTCGACCCAGGTCTTCGGATCGACCTGGGGTCCGCCGCTCTGGACCTTGGTGAAGACGCTGGTGTCCATCATCTTGATCGCGATCCCGCTGATCCTCGGCGTCGCCTACCTCACGCTGGCCGAGCGCAAGGTGATCGGCTACATGCAGGTGCGCATCGGCCCGAACCGGGTCGGGCCGCTCGGGCTGCTGCAGCCGTTCGCCGATGTCTTCAAGCTGGTGTTCAAGGAAGTGATCATCCCGACCGGCGCGAACAAGTTCCTGTTCCTGCTCGGCCCGATGATGGTGCTGATGCCGGCGATGGCGGCGTGGGCGGTGATCCCGTTCAGCCCCGGCGTGGTGCTGGCGGACGTGAACGCGGGCCTGCTGTACGTCATGGCGATCACGTCGATGGGCGTGTACGGCGTGATCATCGCCGGCTGGGCGTCGAACTCGAAGTACGCGTTCCTCGGCGCGATGCGCTCGGCGGCGCAGATCGTCGCCTACGAGATCGCGATGGGGTTCGCGCTGGTGTGCGTGCTGCTCGTCTCGCAGAGCCTCAATCTCGGCGACATCGTGAAGGTGCAGGCGCGCGGCTACTTCGCCGACGCGGGGCTCAACTTCCTCTCGTGGAACTGGCTGCCGCTCTTCCCCATGTTCCTCGTCTACTTCATTTCGGCGGTCGCGGAGACGAACCGCGCGCCGTTCGACGTCGCCGAGGGCGAGTCGGAGATCGTCGCTGGCTTCCACGTCGAGTACTCGGGCACCGCGTTCGCCTGCTTCTTCCTCGGCGAGTACATGAACATGATCCTCGTGTCGACGCTTGCGACGATCATGTTCCTCGGCGGCTGGCTGCCGCCGCTCGACTCGGCGCTGTTCAACGCCATCCCCGGCATCGTCTGGCTGGTGGCGAAGGTGTTTTTCCTGCTGTTCTGCTTCCTCTGGTTCCGCGCCACGTTCCCGCGCTACCGCTACGACCAGATCATGCGGCTCGGGTGGAAGGTGTTCATCCCGCTGACGATCGTGTGGCTGGTGGTCGTCGCGGCGTGGATGCAGACGCCATGGAACCCTTGGGTCTGAGGTGAGACCGATGCTGCAGGCATCGCTTTCCTGGTTTCGGGCAGCACGCGGGGGCGCCGCGGCAGCGGCCGGGCGGGGCGGAAGGGGCCCCCGCCCCTTCCTCTGGCCCCCTCGTATCGTGGAAGACTAGGGGGCGGCCATGCTCGAGCGCGTCCGCGACTTCTTCAAGACCTTCCTGCTGGTGGAGCTCGCCAAGGGGCTGGCGATCACCGGGCGGCATCTCTTCGCCCGCAAGATCACGATCCAGTTCCCCGAGGAGAAGACGCCGGTCAGCCCGCGCTTCCGCGGCCTGCACGCGCTGCGGCGCTACCCGAACGGCGAGGAGCGCTGCATCGGCTGCAAGCTGTGCGAGGCGGTGTGCCCGGCGCTCGCGATCACGATCGAGACCGCCGAGCGCGCGGACAACACCCGCCGTACCACCCGGTACGACATCGACCTCACCAAGTGCATCTTCTGCGGGCTCTGCGAGGAGTCCTGCCCGGTCGACTCGATCGTCGAAACGCATCTCCTCGAGTACCACGGCGAGAAGCGCGGCGACCTCTACTACACGAAGGAAATGCTGCTCGCCGTGGGCGACCGTTACGAGGCCGAGATCGCGCGCGCCCGGGCGACGGACTCGGCGTACAGGTAACCGGCGCGGTGACCAGCCCCACGATCGACCGATGAACTTCGAAGCCGCAGTCTTCTACATTTGCGCCGCGATCCTGCTGTACGCGGGGATCCGGACGATCACCTGCCGAAATCCGGTGCACGCGGCGCTGCACCTCGTGCTCGCGTTCTTCACCGCGGCCGGGATCTGGCTCCTGCTGCGCGCCGAGTTCCTGGCGATCGCACTGGTGCTCGTCTACGTCGGCGCGGTGATGGTGCTGTTCCTGTTCGTGGTGATGATGCTCGACATCAACCTCGACGCTCTGCGCGAGGGGTTCTGGCGCGCGTTGCCGCTCGCCGCGACCGTCGGCGTCCTGATGGTGGTCGAGATGGTGCTGGTGCTCGCCGGTGCCAAGGCGGGCTTCGGCGACCGCCCGGCACCGGCCGATCCGGGTGCGGGCTTCAGCAACACGAAGGCACTCGGCGAGGTGCTCTACACCGACTACGTCTATCCGTTCGAGCTGGCCGCGGTCATCCTGCTGGTGGCGATCATCGCCGCCATCGCGCTGACGATGCGCAAACGCAAGGACACGAAGTATCAGAACCCCGCGCGGCAGGTCGAAGTGAAACGCGAAGAGCGCATCCGCATCGTGTCGATACCGATCGAAAAGCAGGATTGACGGACGGGACCTGCGGGCGGGGACGACTCCCCGCCCGCAGGTCCCGGAGAACAAAGGGGAGAGTCGTACTCTTGCTTACGTTGTCGCATTTCCTGGTGCTCGGCGCGCTGCTCTTCGCGATCAGCGTCGTCGGCATCTTCCTCAACCGCAAGAACGTCATCATCCTGCTGATGGCGATCGAGCTGATGCTGCTCGCCGTCAACATGAACTTCATCGCCTTCTCGCACTACCTCGGCGACATATCGGGCCAGGTATTCGTGTTCTTCATCCTGACCGTCGCCGCCGCGGAGTCGGCGATCGGGCTGGCGATCCTGGTGGTGCTGTTCCGGAACCTGCGCACGATCAACGTGCAGGACCTCGACCAGCTGAAGGGGTAGGGCGATGCCGCGCATGCAGCTTCTCTATCTCGTCATCCCGCTCGTGCCGCTCGCCGCCGCGATCGTCGCGGGGCTCTTCGGCAAGGCCATCGGGCGCGCCGGGGCGCACTGGGTCACGATCATCGGCGTCGGCATCTCGTTCTTCGCGTCGTGCGCGGTGTTCATGGACGTGCTCGACGGGAACACCTTCAACGGCCCGGTCTACACCTGGCTCACCGCCGGCGAGACGCGGTTCGAGATCGGCTTCCTGATCGACCGGCTCACCGCGCTGATGATGGTGGTGGTCACGTTCGTCTCGTGGATGGTGCACATCTACACCGTCGGCTACATGGCGGACGACGACACCTCGCCCGGGGGCTACCAGCGGTTCTTCAGCTACATCTCGCTCTTCACCTTCTCGATGCTGATGCTGGTGATGTCGAACAACTTCCTCCAGCTCTTCTTCGGCTGGGAGGCGGTGGGCCTCGTCTCGTACCTCCTGATCGGCTACTACTACCGGCGCGAGACGGCGATCTACGCCAACCTGAAGGCGTTCCTGGTGAACCGGGTGGGCGACTTCGGCTTCCTGCTGGGAGTGGGGCTGGTCCTCAGCTACTTCGGGACCCTCGACTACGCGGCGGTCTTCGCCGCGGCGCCGAAGATGGCCGGGCAGACGATCCAGCTCTTCCCCGGCACGGAGTGGCTGATCCTCTCGGTCATCTGCATCTGCCTCTTCATCGGCGCGATGGGGAAGAGCGCGCAGTTCCCGCTCCACGTCTGGCTCCCCGACTCGATGGAAGGCCCGACGCCGATCTCGGCGCTGATCCACGCCGCGACGATGGTGACCGCCGGGATCTTCATGGTGGCGCGGATGTCGCCGCTCTTCGAGCTGTCCGACGCGGCGCTGTCGTTCGTGATCGTCATCGGCGCGATCACCGCGTTCTTCATGGCGCTGATCGCGCTGGTGGTCTACGACATCAAGCGCGTGGTCGCCTACTCGACGCTGTCGCAGCTCGGCTACATGACGGTCGCGCTCGGCTCCTCGGCCTATTCGGCGGCGATCTTCCACCTCTACACCCACGCGTTCTTCAAGGCGGCCCTCTTCCTCGCCGCCGGCTCGGTGATCATCGCGCTGCATCACGAGCAGGACATGCGCCGGATGGGCGGCCTGCGGAAGTACATGCCGATCACCTACGCGGTGACGCTGATCGGCGCGTTCGCGAACGCGGCGTTCCCGCCGTTCGCCGGCTTCTTCTCCAAGGACCTGATCATCGAGGCGGCGCACCTGGCCACGGTGCCGGGCGGGACGTTTGCGTACCTGTGCGTGCTCGCGTGCGCGTTCGTGACCGCGTTGTACAGCTTCCGGCTGGTCTTCTACGCGTTCCACGGCGAGGAGCGCTTCCGGCAGCCGGCGCCGCATGGGCACGACGATCACGGGCATGATCACGGCCACGATGACCACGGGCACGGCCACGAGCCGCACGAGTCGCCCTGGGTCGTGACGGTCCCGCTGATCCTGCTCGCCATCCCCTCGATCTTCGCCGGCTTCCCGGTCGGGAGGATCGTCTTCGGCGGCTACTTCGGCGATTCGATCGCGATCCTGCCGCAGCACCCCGGACTCGCAGAGCTCTCCAGGGACTTCCACGGCGCCCTCGGGATGATCACGCACGGGCTCTTTACGACCCCGTTCTGGCTGGTGAGCGCCGGCATCGCGACGGCGTTCTATCTCTACATCCTCCGGCCGGACCTGCCCGGCGTGCTGCGCGCGAAGTTCGGCGTGGTGACCCGCATCCTCGAAAACAAGTACGGCTTCGACGAGCTCTACCAGAAGCTCTTCGGCGACGGCGCCGTCAAGGTGGGCACCGGCCTGTGGAAGGGCGGGGACGTCGCCGTCATCGACGGCGTGCTCGTGAACGGCTCGGCGCGGACGGTCGGCGTGTTGGCGCAGATCGTGCGGACGTTCCAGTCCGGTCTCATCAACCGCTACACCTTCGTCATGATCGCCGGGCTGTTCCTGCTGCTCACCTGGTTCCTGCGCGACATCGTGTTCGCCGCGGGCTGACCCGATGCAAGTCACCGCTCCCTGGCTCAGCCTCTCGATCTGGATCCCGATCCTCGCGGGGTTCGCCGTCATGGCGACCGGCCGCGACGACAACGCGCGAGTCGCCCGGGCGGTCGCGCTCCTCGGCGCCGCGATCGGCTTTGCGGTGACGATCCCGCTCTACACCGGCTTCGACGTCACGACGAGCGCCATGCAGTTCGTCGAGAGAACCGAGTGGATCCCGCGCTTCAACGTCCATTACCACCTCGGCGTCGACGGGATCTCGGTGCTGTTCATCCTGCTGAACAGCTTCGTCACGCTGCTGGTCGTCCTGGCGGGCTGGGAGGTGATCCAGTCGCGGGTCTCGCAGTACATGGCGGCTTTCCTCATCATGTCGGGGCTGCTGAACGGCGTGTTCGCGGCGCTCGACGGCGCGCTCTTCTACGTGTTCTTCGAGGCGACGCTGATCCCGATGTACCTCGTGATCGGCGTCTGGGGCGGCCCGAACCGGGTCTACGCGGCGCTCAAGTTCTTCCTCTTCACGCTGCTCGGGTCGCTGCTGCTGCTGGTCGGGTTCATCTACCTCTACAACGAGTCGGGCGGGAGCTTCTCGATCCTCGACTGGCACGGCGTGCCGCTCTCGCGTGGCGCTCAGGTCGCGCTGTTCCTCGCCTTCTTCGCGGCGTTCTCGGTGAAGGTGCCGATGTGGCCGGTGCACACGTGGCTCCCGGACGCCCACGTCGAGGCGCCGACCGGCGGCTCGGCCGTGCTGGCGGCGATCATGCTGAAGCTCGGGGCGTACGGCTTCGTGCGGTTCTCGCTCCCGATCCTCCCGGACGCGAGCCACATCCTCTCCGGCTTCATGATCGTGCTGTCGCTGATCGCGGTCGCGTACATCGGCCTGGTGGCGCTGGTGCAGGCGGACATGAAGAAGCTGATCGCGTACTCCTCGATCTCGCACATGGGGTTCGTGACGCTCGGCTTCTTCATCTTCAACGCCTACGGCGTCGAGGGTGCGCTCGTCCAGATGATCTCGCACGGGTTCGTCTCGGCCGCCTTGTTCCTTTGCGTCGGCGTGATGTACGACCGGATGCACTCGCGGCTGATCACCGACTACGGCGGGGTGGTGAACACGATGCCGAAGTTCGCGGCGCTGATGATGCTGTTCGCGATGGCGAACTGCGGCCTGCCGGCGACCAGCGGATTCGTCGGCGAGTTCCTGGTCATCATGGGGGCGATGAAGTTCAATTTCTGGATCGCCTTCGTCGCCGCGACGACGCTCGTCTTCGGCGCCGCGTACACGCTGTGGATGTACAAACGCGTCATCTTCGGGCCGGTGGCCAACGACCACGTGGCCGCGCTCGAGGACATCAATCACCGCGAGTTCGCCGTGCTCGGGCTGCTCGCGATCGCGGTGCTCGCAATGGGGGTCTTCCCGGCGCCGTTCACCGAGGTGATGCACGCTTCGGTGAACGACCTCCTCAAGCACGTGATGGCGGGGAAACTCTAGTCATGGCGCATCGCGCAAACTTCGGGGATCAACAAGGGGGTGCCCCCTTGTTCCAGCTATGACCGAGTTCGACCTGCCGATCCTGCTCCCGGCCTACCCCGAGGTGTGGCTGCTCGCCATGGCGTCGATCGTCCTGGTCGTCGATCTCTTCCTGCCCGAGGACAGCCGGCGGGCCGCCGTCTACTGGCTCTCGCTCGCGACGCTCGCCGGCTGCGCGCTGCTGACGATCGCCGCAGCGCAGGCGACCGGGGGCCAGCCGGCCTACACCTTCGGCGAAATGTTCGTCGCCGACCTGATGGCGCACACGCTGAAGCTGGTCAGCTACGTGGCGGTCGCGGCGTGCTTCGTCTATTCGCGGCGCTACCTGGCGGACCGCGACATGCTGCGCGGCGAGTACTTCGTGCTGGCATTGTTCGCCCTGCTGGGGATGATGGTGATGATCTCGGCGGGCCACATGCTCGTGCTCTACCTCGGGCTCGAGCTGATGTCGCTCTGCCTCTACTCGATGGTGGCGCTGAACCGCGATTCGGCGCTCTCGACCGAGGCGGCGATGAAGTACTTCATCCTCGGCGCGCTCGCCTCCGGCGTCCTCCTCTACGGGATGTCGATGCTCTATGGCGCGACCGGCACGCTCAACATCGTGCAGATCGCGCAGACGATCGCCGCCGGCAAGGCGAACAAGGTCGTGCTCGTGTTCGGCCTCGTCTTCGTCGTCGCCGGCCTCGCGTTCAAGCTCGGCGTGGTGCCGTTCCACATGTGGATCCCCGACGTGTACGACGGCGCGCCGAACGCGATGACCCTCTTCATCGGCGCAGCGCCGAAGCTCGCGGCGTTCGCGATGATGATGCGGATGCTGGTGAACGGACTGGTCGATCTCGCCGGCGACTGGCAGCAGATGCTGGTGATCATGTCGGTGCTGTCGATGGCGATCGGCAACTTCGCCGCGATCGCGCAGACGAGCATCAAGCGGATGCTCGCGTACTCGACGATCTCGCACATGGGCTTCGTGCTGCTCGGGCTGCTCGCGGGCAGGGTCGCCGGCAACCTGCTTTCGGCGCCCGATGCCTACAGCGCGGCGATGTTCTACTCGATCATCTACGTGCTGATGAGCCTCGGCGCCTTCGGGATGGTGCTGCTGATGTCGCGCGCCGGCTTCGAGGCGGACCAGGTCACCGACTACCGGGGGCTCAACCAGCGCCACCCGTGGTACGCGTTCCTGATGCTGCTCCTCATGTTCTCGCTCGCCGGCATCCCGCCGACGGTCGGCTTCTACGCCAAGCTCGCGGTGCTCGACGCGGTGATCAAGGCGGGGCAGGTGTGGCTCGCGGTGTTCGCGGTGCTGATGTCGTTGATCGGCTCGTTCTACTACCTGCGCGTCGTCAAGCTCATGTACTTCGACGAGCCCGAGACCGACGCGCCGATCGAGGCCGGGTTCGAGATGCGGATGCTCCTGTCGGCGAACGGGCTCGCGGTGCTGGTGCTCGGGGTGATGCCGGGACCGCTGATGGCGCTCTGCCTTGCGGCGATCCAGGGCGTCTACCCGCTCGGGCGCTGAAGCGCGTCCGGGCGCCTCGCCGATGGCCGACGAATTCCACGCGAGTGGCCACGCCGCGCTCACCGAGACGCGGGTGGCGGGCGAATCGGTGTACGACGGCGTGCTGCTGCACGTCAGGCGCGACACGGTCCGCCTTCCCGACGGGCGCTCCGCCGTCCGCGAGTACATCGAGCATCCCGGCGCGGTGACGATCCTGCCAATCCTCGACTCGGGCGAGCTCCTGATGGAGCGGCAGTACCGGTATCCGCTCGGCCGCGAGCTCTACGAGCTGCCGGCCGGCAAGATCGATCCGGGCGAGGCGACGGTGGAGACGGCGAAGCGCGAGCTCCGCGAGGAAACGGGCTACGCGGCGCGGGACTGGCGGTACCTCACGACCTTCCACCCGGTGGTCGGCTACTCGGATGAGCGGATCGAGCTGTGGGTCGCGCGCGGTCTGACGCACCACGGCCGGACGCTCGACGAGGGCGAGTTCCTCGAGACGTTCCCGGTGGCGCTCGGGACGGCGCTGGAATGGGTGCGGACGGGGCGGATCAGCGACGCCAAGACGATCGTCGGCGTGTTCTGGGCCGAGAAGCTCGCCGCCGGGGCCTGGCCTCCCGGTGCGGCCCCTTAAGAAACGACACGAAGAGAGAAGACATCCGGAACGTCGGCGGAATCCGGGGCCACGCGTTAAGGCTGGATCGAGAGGCGCCCGGGAAGGGCGCCCCGGCATACCGGGGGTGATGGAGAAGCCATGCTGCTTTACGCTGCCACGATTTTCGCCAGCGCGTTCCTGCTGTTCCTCGTCCAGCCGATCGTCGCCAAGCAGATCCTGCCGTGGTTCGGGGGGTCGGCGGCCGTGTGGACGACGTGCGTGTTCTTCTTCCAGTTCCTCCTGCTCGCGGGCTATGCGTACGCGCACGCGATCGTGCGGTGGGTGCCGCCCCGACTGCAGCTCGTCCTCCACCTGCTCCTGCTCGCGGTCAGCCTGGCGAGCCTGCCGATCGTCGCGGCGGTAGGCTGGAAGCCCTCGGGCGCGGAGGATCCCGGGCTGCGGATCCTCGGCCTGCTGGTGGCCACGGTCGGCCTTCCGTACTTCCTGCTCTCGACGACGAGCCCGCTCGTGCAGGCGTGGTACGCGCGGCGCTTCGACTCGCCGTATCGCCTCTTCGCGCTCTCGAACCTCGCCTCGCTCGCGGCGCTGCTCCTCTATCCGATCGCGGTCGAGCCGCTGATCCCGACGCGGGCGCAGGCGCTCTCCTGGTCGTGGGGCTATGCGCTCTTCGCCGCGCTGTGCGTCGGCACCGCGGTCTACAGCCTGCGCGGTGCGGTCGGGACGGTGCACGCGAAAATCGCGCTCGAGCCCGGACCTGCGCCGAGCCTGCGCCTGAGGCTGCAATGGGTGGCGCTCCCGGCGCTCGCGTCGCTGCTGCTCCTCGCGATTACCAACCACCTCACGCAGAACGTCGCGTCGATCCCGTTCCTGTGGGTGCTGCCGCTCTCGCTCTACCTCCTCACGTTCATCCTGTGCTTCGACGGGCGCGGGTGGTACCGGCGCGCGGTGTTCTTCCCGCTGGCGGGCCTCGCGGTGGTGGCGATGGCGTGGGTGCTCACCGATTCGAACCTGATCCACAACCTGAAGCTGTCGATCCCGCTCTTCGCCGCCGGCCTCTTCGTGCTCTGCATGCTCTGCCACGGCGAGCTGGTGATGATCCGGCCCGTCCCCGCGCGCCTGACCGAGTTCTACATGCTGATCGCGCTCGGCGGGGCGCTCGGCTCGATGGTGGTGTCGGTGATCGCGCCGCACGTGCTGCCGGGGGACTTCGAGGTCGCGGCCGGGCTCGCGCTGGCGGCGATCGTGCTCGCGTGGAAGGTCGTCCCGGCCGGCCGGATCGCGCTCACCGGCGCGCTCGCGGCGGCCGCGTTCACCGGCTACGGCGTGGTCACGTACGTCACCAACGTGATCTCCGACACCCGCGTCCTCAAGCGCAACTTCTACTCGAGCCTGCGCACCCGCGACGAGGTGCGCGACGAGGGCACGGTGCGCAAGCTCATCCACGGCACGATCAACCACGGCGAGCAGTTCGTCGACGCGGACAAGCGCCGGCAGGCGATCGCGTACTTCGGACCGAAAGCGGGCATCGTGCGCGCGCTCGAGGCGCTCCGCCATCCCGACATGCGCGTCGGCATCCTCGGCCTGGGCGCCGGCACGATGGCGGCGTACGGCCGGCGCGGCGACGTCATCCGCTTCTACGAGATCAATTCGCAGGTGATCGAGCTCGCCCGGACCGAGTTCTCGTACCTCAAGGACAGCGACGCGAAGATCGAGGTGGTGCTCGGCGACGGACGGCTCACGCTCGAATCCGAGCCGCCGGAGCGCTTCGACCTCCTCGCGGCCGACGCGTTCTCGAGCGACTCGGTGCCGATGCACCTGATGACCAAGGAAGCGCTCCAGCTGTACATGCGCCACGTGCGGCCCGGTGGCGTGGTCGTCTTCAACGTGACCAACCGCTACCTCGATCTCGCGCCGGTGGTGAAGCGGCTCGCCGATGCGCTCGGGCTGCACGCGCGGCTCGTCAGCAACAGCCCCGACGAGGCCGAGTACAACATCTATTCGGTGACCGACTTCGTGCTGGTGACCGCCGACCCGACCCTCTTCGACCGGCCCGAGCTCGCCGGCATCGCCGAGCCGATCGAGGTGCCGTCCAAGGTGTCGGTGTGGACGGACGACTTCAACAACCTGCTGCAGGCGCTGCGTTGAGCGCGCCGATCGACCTGCGCAGCGACACGGTCACCCGGCCGGGTCCGGCGATGCGCGCCGCGCATGGCCGCGGCCGAGGTCGGCGACGACGTCTTCGGCGACGATCCGACCGTGCTCCGACTGCAGGAGCGCATGGCCGTGCTGTTCGGTGTGGAAGCGGCGCTCTTCTTCCCGAGCGGCACGCAGTCGAACCTCGCGGCGCTCATGAGCCACTGCCAGCGCGGCGAGGAATACATCGTCGGACAGGAAGCGCACACCTACCGCTACGAGGCGGGCGGGGGCGCGGTGCTCGGCAGCATCCAGCCGCAGCCGCTCCCGAACCGTGCGGACGGCTCCCTCGACCTCGCGGAGGTCGAAGCCGCGATCAAGCCCGACGATCCGCACTTCGCGCGCACGCGCCTCCTCGCCCTCGAGAACACGATCGGCGGGCGCGTGCTCGGCCGGCCGTACCTCGAGTCCGCGGTCGCGCTGGCACGGCGCCGCGGGCTCGCGACGCATCTCGACGGCGCGCGCGTCTTCAACGCCGCAGTGAAGCTCGGGACGCCGGTCGCGGAGCTCTGCCGCGGCTTCGACTCGGTATCGGTGTGCCTCTCGAAGGGGCTCGGCGCACCGGCCGGCACGGTGCTCGTCGGCACGCGGCCGGTCATCGAGCGTGCGAAGCGGGCGCGCAAGATCCTCGGCGGCGCGATGCGCCAGGCGGGGATCGTCGCGGCCGCGGGCCTCTACGCGCTCGAGCATCACGTCGAGCGCCTCGCCGAGGATCACGCGAACGCCGCGCGCCTCGCCGCCGGGCTCGCTGGCATCCGCGGCCTGGAGGTCGAGCCGCCGCAGACGAACATGGTGTTCGTCCGCATCCCGTCCGATCGCACTGCAGCACTCAAGGCGCACCTCGAGCAGTCGGGCGTGCTCGCCCTGATCGGCCCGCGGACACGTCTCGCGACGCATCTCGACGTGTCCGCCGACGGGATCGATCGCGCCATCGCCGCATTCCGGGCGTTCTTCGCCTGACGCGTGGGCCCCCTTTCTCGAGGGGGCGAGAGTTGTCACAATTCCGCAAACGCGGCATCGCACCATGTCGTCCGACAAGGGCCGCACCGGGGGAGAAGAGTGGCGGCGATCGCCCTTGAGCACGTAGCGAAGCACTGGGGCGCGACCCGGGCGGTCGACGACGTGAGCTTCGACGTCGCGGCCGGTACGTTCGCAGTGCTGCTCGGGCCCTCCGGCTGCGGAAAGTCCACGACGCTGCGGCTGATCGCGGGGCTCGAGACGGTCACCGCCGGCCGGGTCCGCATCGCGGGGGCGGACGTCACGGAGGCCCCGCCGTCGAAGCGCAACATCGCGATGGTGTTCCAGTCGTACGCGCTCTTCCCGCATCTCTCGGTGGCCGAGAACATCCTGTTCGGCCTGAGGGTGCGCAAAGTCCCGGCCGCGGACCGCGAGCGCCGCCTGAAGCGCGTCGCGGAGCTCCTCGGCCTCGACAAGCTCCTCGCGCGCAAGCCCTCGCAGCTCTCGGGGGGACAGCAGCAGCGCGTCGCGCTCGGGCGGGCGATCATCGCCGAGCACCCGGTCTGCCTGATGGACGAGCCGCTCTCCAACCTCGACGCGCAGCTCAGGCACGACATGCGCCGGGAGATCCGCGGGCTGCAGCAGAAGCTCGGCATCACGATGGTCTACGTGACGCACGACCAGACCGAGGCGATGAGCATGGCCGACCAGGTCGTGCTCCTCCGCGAGGGCAGGGTCGAGCAGGACGACGCGCCGGCGGCGCTCTACGCGCGGCCGGCCACGGCGTTCGCCGCGCGGTTCATCGGCACGCCGCCGATGAACCTCCTGCGGCTCGCCGACGGCGCGCGCGGGGCGGTGATCCGCGGTACCGAGGCACCGGCGGTGGCGCCGGGGAAGGGCGAGGGCCTGCTGCTCGGCGTCCGTCCCGAGGCGGCGGCGATCGATCCTGCCGGCGCGCCCGCGACGGTCGTCTCGATGGAATATCTCGGCGCCGACTCGATCGTCGCCTGCACGGTAGGCGGAGAGCCGTTCACCGTCCGCGCGCCGGGCAAGCTCGATCTCCCCGTCGGCGCCCGGATCGGGCTCGCCTGGCCGCGCGAGGCGCAGCATTTCTTCCGCGCGGCCGACGGCCGCCGCGTGGATACGATCCAGGATTCCGCAGTCGCGGCGTAATCGAAGAGGAGGAAGCGATGTTGTCGATGAGACGTATCACGCAGGCACTCGCCGCGTTTGCTGTGGCCGGCCTGGTGACCGCCGCGCAGGCGCAGACCGAGATCTCGTTCTACTACCCGGTGGCGGTGGGCGGGCCGATCACCAAGATCATCGACGGGCTCGCCGCCGATTTCGAGAAGGAGAACCCCGGCATCAAGGTGCAGCCGATCTACGCCGGCACCTACCAGGAGACGATCGTCAAGGCGCTCACCGCCCACAAGGCGGGGGACCCGCCGGTCACCTCGGTGCTGCTGTCGACCGACATGTTCACGCTGATCGACGAGGATGCGATCGTCCCGATCGACTCGGTCGCGACCTCGGCCGAGGACCGGGCGTGGCTGAAGAGCTTCTTCCCGGCGTTCATGATGAACAGCCAGACCGGCGGCAAGATCTGGGGCGTGCCGTTCCAGCGCTCGACCGTGGTCCTGTACTGGAACAAGGAGCTCTTCAAGGAGGCGGGCCTCGATCCGAACAAGCCGCCGGCGACCTGGAGCGAGATGCTCGCGTACGCGCAGAAGCTCACCAAGCGCGACGGCGCCGGCAACACGACCCAATGGGGCATCCAGGTCCCGTCCTCGGGCTTCCCGTACTGGCTCTTCCAGGGCTTCACCACGCAGAACGGCGTCGAGCTCATGAACACGGCCGGCGACACCACCTACTACGACAAGCCGGAGGTGATCGAGGCGCTGCAGTTCTGGGTCGACCTCGGCCGCAAGCACCGGGTCATGCCGCAGGGCGTGGTCGAGTGGGGCACCACGCCGCGCGACTTCTTCGAGCGGAAGATCGCGATGATGTGGACCACTACCGGCAACCTCACCAACGTCAAGAACAACGCCAAGTTCGACTTCGGCGTGGCGATGCTGCCGGCGGGCAAGCGGCGCGGCTCGCCGACCGGCGGCGGCAACTTCTACATCTTCAAGAAGAGCACGCCGCAACAGCAGCAGGCGTCGCTGCGCTTCATCCGCTGGATCACGAGCCCCGAGCGCGCCGCGCAGTGGGGTATCGACACCGGCTACGTCGCGGTTCGCGGCGACGCGTGGGAGACGCCGGTGATGAAGAAGTACGTCGCGGGCTTCCCCGCCGCCGCGGTCGCGCGCGACCAGCTGCAGTACGCGGTCGCCGAGCTCTCCACGCACGAGAACCAGCGCGTGACGAAGGCGCTTAACGACGGTCTGCAGGCTGCGCTCACCGGCGCCAAGACGCCGGCGCAGGCGATGCAGGACGCGCAGCGCGAGGCGGAGCGGATCCTCAAGCCGCACCGGCGCTAGCGCAACCGGCCGGGCGGGCGCGAGGGGCGGGGAGCGATCCCCGCGTCCCCCGCGTCCGCCCTCGTTCCCAAGTGAACCGCCTCAACGTCCACATTCACGGCTGGCTGCTGCTCGCGCCCGCCGCGGTGCTGCTCGTCGCGTTCACCCACTACCCGGCCGCGGCGACGTTCTTCCACAGCTTTTTCTCGACGCCGAAGCCGGGGCGGTCGGCGGTCTACGTCGGGCTCGACAACTACCGGGCGATGTTCGACGACCCGGTGTTCTGGCAGTCGCTCGCGAACAACGTCTGGTTCGCGCTCGGGACGATCCCGGCGTCGATCGCGCTCGCGATCCTGATGGCGGTGCTGGTGAACCAGAAACTCGCCGGCCGGGGCTTCCTGCGGCTCGCGTACTTCACGCCCACGATCCTGCCGATGATCGCGGTCGCGAACATCTGGCTCTTCTTCTACACGCCGCAGTACGGCCTGCTCGAGCAGCTGACCGGCCTCCTCGGGCTGCCCAGCCACAACTGGCTCGGCAGCCGCGACACGGCGCTCGCGTGCGTGATCGTCGTGACGATCTGGAAGGAGGCTGGGTTCTTCATGATCTTCTACCTGGCGGCGCTGCAGCAGGTGCCGCCCAGCCTCGCCGAGGCGGCCGCGATCGAGGGCGCGAGCCGCTGGTATTTCTTCCGCCGGGTGACCTGGCCGCTGCTCGCGCCGACGACGCTGTTCGTGCTGGTGAACGCGGTGATCAACTCGTTCCGGCTCGTCGACCACATCATCGTGATGACGCGCGGCGGACCGGACAACGTCACCTCGCTGCTCCTCTTCTACATCTACGAGGTCGGGTTCAAGTTCTGGGATCTCGCGTACGCCGCCGCGCTGACGATGGTGCTGCTCGTGATACTCGGGGCACTGGCGATCGGGCAGTTCGTGTTCCTCGAGCGGCGGGTGCACTACCAGTGAACGGGCCGCACGAGCGCCGCGACCTGGCGCACGCCCTCGAGACCGCCGCCGCGTGGCTGCTCGCGATCCTGTGGATCTCGCCCCTCGCCTACGCGGTCTGGACGGCGTTCCACCCGGCCGAGTTCTCGGTGCGGTTCATCCTCGACGCGCCGCTGACCTTGCAGAACTTCGCGAACGCGTGGCAGGCGGCGCCGTTCGCGCGCTACTTCGTGAACACGGTGGCGCTCGTGACCATGATCCTCGCCGCCCAGCTGGTGATCGGCACTCTGGCCGCGTACGCTTTCGCCCGTTACGCGTTCTTCGGGCGTGACGTGGTCTTCATCCTGGTGCTGGTGCAGCTGATGATCATGCCCGACGTGCTGATCGTGGAGAACTACCGCACGATGAGCGCGCTCGGGATCCTCGACTCGATCCCGGCGATCGGACTGCCATACATGGCCTCGGCGTTCGGAATCTTCCTGCTGCGGCAGACGTTCAAGACCATCCCGCGCGAGCTCGACGAGGCGGCGCGGGTCGAGGGGGCGGGCGCCCTGGAGGTGCTGTGGAAGGTGTACGTGCCGCTCGCGCGGCCGGTGTACGTCGCCTACGGCCTGGTGTCGGTGAGCTACCACTGGAACAATTTCCTGTGGCCGATCATCGTCACCAACACCGTCGGCTCGCGGCCGCTGACCGTCGGGCTGCAGGTGTTCTCGTCAACCGACCAGGGGATCGACTGGTCGATCATCACCGCCGCGACCCTGATGACCTCGGCGCCGCTCCTCGTCGCGTTCCTGCTGTTCCAGCGGCAGTTCGTCCAGTCGTTCATGCGGGCGGGCATCCGCTGAGCGCAGGGCGCCGTACCGGAGACAAGCGATGCAGCTCATCACCTGGAACATCCAGTGGGCCCGCGGTGCCGACAGCGTCGTCGACCCGGGGCGGATCATCCGCGTCTGCCGCGAGCTAGGGGACGCGGACGTGCTGTGCTTCCAGGAGGTGGGGCGCGGCTTCCCCGGGCTCGCCGGGAGCGGGGGCGGCGACTCGTTCGCGGCGCTTTCCGCGGAGCTCCCCGGCTGGACGGCGGTCGAAGGCATCGCGGTGGACACGGCCGGGCCGGGAGGAACGCGCCGGCAGTTCGGCGAGCTGATCCTCACCCGGCGGACGGTGCTCCAGGCGTTCCGCCATCTCCTGCCGTGGCCGGCCGACCCGAAGGTGCCGACGATGCAGCGCGTTGCACTCGAGGTCGTGATCGCCGGTGCTCGCGGCCCGCTGCGGGTGACGACCACACACCTGGAGTACTACTCGGCGCGGCAGCGCGCCGCCCAGGTCGAGCGGCTGCGCGACCTGCAGGCCGAGGCGGCATCGCACGCGGACGACCCGCAGTTCCCGGTGAAAGCGGGCGGCCCCTTCGAGACGCGTCCCCGGCCGCGGTCGGGCATCCTCACCGCGGACTTCAACCTGAAGCCCGAGGATCCGCTGTACGCTCGGCTGCAGGCGCCGATCGAGGGCAGCCCCGCGTATCGCGACGCCTGGCGCCTCCGCCACGGCGCCACGCCGCACGCGCCGACGCTCGGCCTCTACGACAAGGTGCAGTGGCCGGGCGAACCGTTCGCCTGCGACTTCATTTTCGTGACCGAGGATCTCGCGGCGCGGGTGGAGGAGGTGGTGGTCGACGGCGCGACGAAGGCGTCCGACCACCAGCCGGTGCTGCTGAAGCTCGGGGAGTGAGTCGAGCGAGCGCCGGGGCGCTTCAGTTCGTCGAGCCGGACTGCTGGTAGTTCGGCGCGCCGACGCGCAGCTCGTTGCGGACGCTCGTGATGCCGTCGACCGCGGCGGCGATCTTCTCCGCCTCGGCGATGTCCTCGCGCGACGGCACGACGCCGGTGAGCGTGGCCACGCCGCTGCGGACGGCGACCTGGATCCCGCCGCTCGCGTCCCAGAGGCGGCGGTTGAACTGCAGCTTGGCCTGGACCTTGGTCGTCAGCAGCTGGTCGCGCCAGAAGCCGCCCCGGGCCTCCGGCTTGGCAGGGGGCGGCGCAGCCGCGACCTCCGTGCGCGCGACGGCTGTCGGCTTCACCGGCTCGGGCTTCGGCGCCGGCGCAGGCGGCGGCGCAGTGGCAATCTTGCGTTCCGGCGACGGGGAAGCCGGTTTCACCGCGGCGGGCTGGGAAGCCGGTTTTGCCACGGGCTCGCGCTCCGGCTCGCGGGTGACCGCCGGCTCAGGCTTCGCCTCGGACTGAGCGGGCGTGGCCGCCGGGGTGGGCGCGACCGCCAGGGCGGGTGCGCTCGCAGGTTTGGCCGCCGACGGCGCGACGGCCGCCTGCGCGGCGGGCGCGGACCCGGGTGTGGGCCGCAACATCATGCCGACGCCCACGCCGAGCAGCGCGACGGCCGCGGCACCGGCGCCGACCAGCCAGAGCGTCCGGTGCGAAGGAGGCGGGGCGATGTTCTGCGTGTTCGCCTGCGTCCCGGCCCGGGTCCCGGAGGTTCGCATCCCACGCGTGTCGGTCGGCCCGCTCGTCCCGCCGCCGGTGGTTGATCCGAGCAGCCCGCCGGTCACGTCCGGGTGTGTGCGCGCCGACGGGTTGCTCGGCTCGAACAGCATGCCGACGCCGGTCGTCGGCTCGGCGATGATCGTTTCCTCCGAAACCGTCGCGGCCACCGGCTTCGCGTAGGCCTCGAGGATCGCGGCGCGGAACTCGTCGGCGGTCTGGAAGCGGTCCTCCGGCTTCTTCGCGAGCGCGCGCGTGATCACCGCGTTGTAGCGCTCCCAGCCGCGATCCGGCTCGGCCTCCGACGGCAGCGGCGGCTCGACGTGGCAGATCTTGTACGGGATGCTCTCGACCGACCCGGCGAACGGCCGCGCGCCAGTGAGGAGCTGGTACATCACGACGCCCGCGGCGAAGAGGTCGGCGCGCCGGTCGACCTTGCCGCCGGAGTACTGCTCGGGCGCCATGTAGCCCGGCGAGCCCATCACCACGCCGGTCTGGGTGAGGGTGGAGGTGTCGATCCGCGCGATGCCGAAGTCCGCGATCTTCACCTTGCCGTTGGTCATGATGATCATGTTCGCCGGCTTGATGTCGCGGTGCCAGACGCCCTGGTCGTGCGCGTGCTGGAGGGCGTCGAGCAGCTGCACCATGACGCTGATCGCGTCGCGCTCGGCGAAGCGCGTGCCGCGGTTGAAGTACTCGCGCAGGCTGTTCCCCTGCACGAACTCCATCGCGATGTAGGCGATCGAGCCCGACTCGCCGTAGTCGTACACGGCGACGATGCCCGGGTGCGACAGGCGGCCGGCGGCGCGCGCCTCGTTCTTGAAGCGCGCGAGCGCCATGCCGGCGCGGTCCTCCTCCTCGATCAGCTCCTTCCGGACGGTCTTGATCGCGACCGTGCGGTCGATGTCGGGGTCGAAGCCCTTGAACACCACGCCCATGGCGCCCTTGCCGAGCACCTCGACGATGTCGTATTTGCCGAGTCGTTCCGGCTGGGTCATGGTTCGGGCGGTTTGTTCGCGGGTTGGCTCGCGACTCTAGGCACGCGCGGGAAGGGCTGTCAATGCACCCCTCCCGGTCCCCCTGTCGAAGGGACGTCGTTCAGCCGGAGGCGCGGCGGCACACCGCCAGGATCTCGTCCACCTTGTCGGTGGCGATCACGCCCGGCGCGAGCTGGAGCTTCTTCTGGAATCGCACCGCGAGCGGCATGAAGACGTTTCCGTACCACCACATCGCCTGTTCGCGCCGGTGCGTCAGCCACCACATCCCGAGGTCGAGGAGGCGCGAGGATTCGGGCTTCATGCCGTAGACCGCGCTCCGCTCGATCGTGAAGCCGTGCTCGGCGAGCTTCGCGACGAGCCGCTCCGGCTCGTAGCGGCGGCGGTGGCCCACGAAGTCGTCGAACGCGGTCCACTGCGACGGGTGGAGCGGGACCGAGAGCAGGAGCGCGGCCCCCGGCGCGGCGACGCGCGCGAGCTCGGCGAGCGCGCCGTCCTCGTCGTCGACATGCTCGACGATGTCGAGCGCGCAGACGAGGTGGAATGCGCGGCTCGGGAAGGGCAGCGCGGACACGAGTCCGAGCACCGCGTGCGCGCCGCGTGCGCGGAGCTTGCCCACCGCCGGCGGGCTCATGTCCACGAAGTAGGTGCCGTCGATCGGCAGCCGGGGGCGCAGCCCCGGCCCGACCTCGAGCCGCGCACCGCCGGCGGCGGCGAGCGCGCTGACCAGCGGCCAGGTGTTGAAGCGCTCGGGTCCGACGAGCCGTGCGTCGGTCCACATCGGGTCGTAGAAGCGGCGGTTCGCTTCGCGCGCGTCGACTTCGGCGGCCTCATGGGCGACCCTCGCGATGCTTGCCGGGATCCGCAGCGGACGCGGGCCGATTATGCGGCGTGGCGTCGAGGAAGCACCCGGAGCCGTCGAAGATCTTCGTGCGAGCGACTGCGGAGCTGATCGCGCTGCCGAGGACGGAGCGCGAAGCGGACGACGACGTCGTCGGCGTCGAGGCCGGGTATCGCGTCGTCCTCGAACGTGACCACCGCGTGATCCTCGAACAGCTCGAAGCTCTCGATGCCGCCGTAGCAGGCGTTCGCCTGGTCGTTCACCTCGACCTGGTAGCCGTCGAGACCGAGCTCGACGTCCTGCGGGTCGGGGGACTTCTCGCGCTGGAGGAGGAGGTAGCGCCGCGGGTTGAACTCGGCGTCGGCGAACGCGACGCGCCAGAGGTCGGCGTCCTCCTCGATCGACACGGCGGCCGCTGCGAACTCCACGCGTCAGCGCGCGGCGGCGGTCACGTAGGGCTGGGGAGCCGCGGCGGCGCAAACCGCTCGAGGACCTGCGCCAGCCGGACGGGATCGGCGGCGTGCAGCTTCTCGAGCACCGCGGTTGCCTGATCGACGAGCGACAGGTGCCGGTCGGCCTTCAGGGCCTCGATCTCGAGGTAGATCTCCTTCAGTCGCGCGAGCGACTCGCGTGCCTGCTCGGGCGCCACCGTGTCGTTGCCGATCGACCCGAGCAGGACCTCGGTGATCAGACCCAGCTGCCGCCCGTAGGAGGCGACGTTGAAGGCCTTGCTCTCCATCTCGCCGTCGCCGGCGTTCGGCGGGATCGCGCCGAAGAACCAGCTCGTGTTCGGCTCGACCGTCTGCGATAGCGGGCCGCTGTAGGGAAGCTGGATGCGCGGCGCGAAAAACCAGAACCATGGAAACATGAGAACCCTTCGGTGAACAATGACGTCGGTGCGGTAATCATAGCGCCGAACGCGGGTTCAGCCGCTCCCCCTCCGATGCAGAGTTCCTGCGGGTCCTTTACGAGATCGTAATCGACGATCTCGCGTTCGGGCGTCAAAGTAGTCAGCTCAACGTTCCGTAGGGTTGCTGGATTGCCCGGCGTCGAATGGCCGAACGCCTGGGCACTAACGAGAGGAGTCCGGGAATGTCAGACCTCACCACGACCGAGAGAGCGGCGGCCGATGCGAATGGCGCGCTGATCAAGTCCGCCTACGACGCATTTTCCCGTGGCGACGTGCAGGGCGCGGTCGCCGCCTTTGCCGAAGACATCTTGTGGCACGTTCCCGGGCGCGGGCCGCTCTCGCGCGACTATCGAGGACGCGCAGAGGTGCTCGGCTTCTTCGGGCACTTCATGGAGCTTTCCGGCGGCACGTTCCGGCTGCAGGTCGACGACGTGCTGGCCAAGGGCGACCGCGTCGTCGTGCTCTGCACCGAGAGCGCCCGGCGGGGCGACCGCAGCTGGTCGTCGCCGCAGGTCCATGTCTGGACCATCAAGGACGGCAAGGCCACGGTCTTCCGCGAGTACGCGGGTGACCAGCAGGGCGAGGACGAGTTTTGGTCCTCCCGGTGAGGGTGGTCGCACTCTCGTCCTGTTTCATTTTCGCCCCCGATGGCGATTGCTAATCTCCCTTGCGCGGGGCCGTGCGCAGCACTTCCGCCAGTTCCTGCTTCCAGAACTTCGCCTGGCCGGTAGTGCCGTGGCCGACGGTCTGCTCGCTCACCGGGATCAGCAGCACGCGGCCGTTCTTCACTCGCTTGATCTCGCGGTCGAGCAAGCCCAGCTCGGGTGGGTTGCGCTCGTCGTCGGCGGAGTTGATCGCGAGCACCACCGCCTGGATCCGGTCGAGGCCCGGCGCGGGGTTGTAGTCGCGCGAGGCGTCCCACTGGTACAGGTGGTCGTTCGCGTCGCCGGGGAAGGGCGCCTTCAGCCGCTGGTCGAGGACCTGGTCGGCCTTCTCGCGCGTCGGCGCCGCCTTGTAGTGCCCCCAGTTCCCGCCGTTGGTGCCGATCGCGTAGAAGACGGAGGCGAACTGGAGGCTGCGCGGCTGCTTCGTGTAGTTGCCGCCCATCCACTCCGGGTCGTTGCGGATCGAATCGATGATGAGGCGGCGCATCAGCCAGTTGCGGCCGGACATCTCGGTGGGGAGCGAGGCCATCGGCACCGCGACGTCCATGAAGCCCGGATATTTCTGGGCCCACATCCAGACCTGCATGCCGCCCATCGAGTTCCCGAGCACCAGCCGCAGGTGCTTGACGCCCAGATGCTCGGTGACCAGCCGGTATTGCGCCACGACCATGTCGTCGTAGTTGTACCTCGGGAACTTGGCGCGCATGCCGTCCGACGGCCTGGACGATTTGCCGGTGCCGATCGCGTCCGGCAGGATGATGTAGTAGCGGCTCGCGTCGAGCGGCTGCCCGGGGCCGAAGAGCTCGCCGCCGAATGCGGGGCCGAGCATGCCGGTGCCCGAGCCGGTCGTGCCGTGCAGGATCACCACCGGCTCGCCGCTGGGCGCCCCGACGGTCGTGTAGTGGAGGCGGAGCTCGGGCAGGACCTCGCCGGTGTGAAAGCGGAAGTCGCGCACCACCCAGTCGCCCTCCTTCGGCGCAGGATAGTCGGCGGCGAGGGTCGGCAGGGCAGCGAGTGCATACGCCAAGCCCAATGCTGCTGCCCGGGCGGCGAGTCTGACGGGTTTCATGTCGGTTCTCCTCCGTTCGTTCGTTGCTTCTTGGTTCGTCCGTGCGCGGGGCAGCCTACGCCGAAACGGCGGCTTCAGTCGGCGATCACGAGCGCGAGCGTGAAGCCGTCGTAACCCTTGCTGCCGACGGTCTGGATCGCCGTGGCATTCACCCGCGGCTCGGCAGCCAGGAGCTCGTGAAAGCGACGGATGCCTTGCACGCTCGGGTCGGTGCTCGCGCGATCGACGACCGCGCCGTCGCGCACTGTGTTGTCGCCGACGATGACGGTCTCGCGGCGGGAGAGCTTCAACGCCCAGGCGAGGTACTCGGGGTTGTTCGGCTTGTCGGCGTCGATGAAGATCAGGTCGAAGGGCCCTAGACCTTCGGCGGCGAGCCGGGGCAGGGTCTCGAGCGCGGGGCCCAGGCGCAGCTCGACCGCGCCGGAGAGGCCGGCGCGGGCCAGGTTGGCGCGCGCGACCTCGGCGTGCTTCGGATCGGCTTCGAGCGTGACGAGTCGTCCGCCGGGCGGCAGCGCGCGGGCCAGCCAGATCGTGCTGTAGCCGGCCAGCGTGCCGATTTCGAGGATGTTGCGGGCGCCGCGGATTCGCGCCAGGAGATGGAGCAGCTTGCCCTGGTTGGGCGAAACGTCGTGGGGAGGGAGTCCGGCGGCGGCGCCCGATTCGAGCGCCGCGTCAAGGGCCGGATCGCGCGGGACGAACAGGTCGACGAGGTAGCGATCGACCTCGCGCCACTGGTCGAGGGTCATGGCCAAGTAGGGTTTCCCTCAGCGATCGGTGCGCTCCGCCGAGATGGGTCGCCGTTCCTGCAGGTTGAACCGATCCTCGTAGATCGGCCGGCCTCCCGTGGTCGGCCCCGGGTATTGCACGATGAGGATCTCGCCGCCGGTCTGCGTGTGGAATTCGTCTTCGTAGTGCGGATCCGGGTGGAAGATCATCGTCCCGGGGCCGCATTCCCGCCCGCCGATTTGGAACGTTCCTTCGAGGACGTACCAGACCTGCGCGAAGTCATGGTGGTGGAGCGGATGGTGCGCGCCCGGCTCCAGGCGCAGGATGCCCGCGTTGGGCTCGGTCGGACGTTCCTTCCGGGGATGAAACAGCATCTTCCCCGTCTCCCCCGGCCATCGGATCGTTTCCCATTCGAGCTCGTCGCGGTGACGCACTTCCATCGGCTGGTGGCGTGCAAGCTTCGGATCTGTGGCCATGGAACCTCCTCCCGTCGTGCCAGACCTTCCGAGTGCCGCCGGGCGAATCCCGGAACTCGTAGGTAGCGTACTCCACACCTCGATCGCTGTGAAAGACGAGGCCCGCCGGTGGCCGACGGTTGGCGATCGCGCCGACCCGAAGCTCAGCGGACGACGGCGTGTTGCATCGCCCATTTCCCCGACCACCAATCACATCCAAGCAAAGCCTCCAGGGAGAAGCCGGGACCAGCAGCGAAGATTTCCGCAGCGACCGACTACCGGATGTTCGCACGATGCTTGGCTTGAAAGCGCCATGTTGCGCCAAGCTAGCTCAAGGCGCACCATTTGTTCGCCGACCAACGGTACGAAAATACACGGAGACAGATCATGATCAAAGTCAGCGTGATGTACCCGAATACGCCTGGTGCTCGATTCAACCATGAGTACTACCGCGACAAGCACATGCCTCTGGTGAAGAGTCGTATGGGCGACAACTGCAAGTACTACACAGTTGACAAAGGCCTTGCTGGTGGAGCTCCGGGCGCGCCCGCGACCTACGTCGCCATGTGCCACATCTTCTGCGATTCCGTCGAGGCGTTTCAGGCTGGCTTTGGTCCGCACGCCAAGGAAATCATGGCCGACATTCCGAAATACACGGATCTCTCGCCAGTGATCCAAATCAGCGAAGTCATAGTCGGAAAGAGCTGACTTGGAACTCGGCCCGAATCCGCGCCAGCTCCAGCAACTCGCGTGAAGCCCCATTCTAGGGCCGGCGGGCGTAGCTCACCGTCAAGGCTTCCCATACGTGTCCGTCAGGCTCGTTCCAGTACACGATGCGGCCGCCGTGCTGCGTGTTGACCTGCATGTCTACCGGACCGTGCGGGGTACTTCTGTACTCGATGCCGCGGGCCCTGATTCTTGTCACGATGGCGTCGAACTCGGCCTCGCTCACTCGAAAGCAATAGTGTTGTACGGGAAAGGGGCCATCGGCTTGGTCGAAGTCGAGGGTCAAGCCGGCGTTCACATAGACAGGGCAGAATGGACCCGCTCCCGACTCCGCCCAAGGGACGCCGAGGAGGGTGGCAAGCAATTCCGCCGCGGCCTTCCTGTCGCGCGATGGAACTATCGCGTGGTCGAGTTCAACGCTCATCGCGGATACCCGTGTCGCGAGCAATGGGTAAGTTGAGTCGTGACGCCCAACGAAGAAACGAGGGAGTCCATATAGTTCGGCGCTAAGGGACCGCCGACCGGCGAAGTTGGCCGGTCCATTCGAACGCGCGGTTGGGCACCTTATTTGCCATGAGCACGGGGCTCGACGCGCAATAGCGTCACGTAGAACTCCAAGACCGCTCTTTCGGGGACGATTCCCGGGATGCCTTGATCTCGATAGGCGAGGTGAGGGGCCACGCGAGGACGTCGCTCCCCTCCGACGCGCATGCCCTCGACGCCGTATCCCAAACCGGGAATCGAGCGTCGCTTGCCGACGCGGAAGGAGTAGTGTTGGTTCTCCCGAATCTGCTGACCGCGATCGAGGAAGAGGTTGTATCGAACCTCGACTTTCGCACCTCGATCAGCGCTCGCACCCTCACCGACCTTGACGTCTTCGTACTCGACGCCGCCGCGGCCGCGTTTCATTGCCAAGGCGCCCAACGTTCGCCATGAGCGGCCGCCGAGGGGCGGAGCGGCGAGGGTAGCCAACAGCGTGGCTGTTGGCCAGTCGGCTCCATGGCGGGGCTGGGCGGCTGCCTCACGATAGTTTCGGCTTCCCTTGACGCTACACGGTGACCGTTTCCATTCGACTAAGTGTCACTGGAGCACCAGTACGCAGGGTATTCTGTATCTCTGCAACCCGATCAGTGTGTGACATCAACTCGCGGATGGTTTCGTCAGGCGCGTGCGCCCAGACCTTCGCGCCATAGGTGATGTCGCGGGCCGATTCACCCTCGGCACCAAACTCACCAGCAACCTCGACCTCAACCCGTTCGACATCGAGTCCGCGCTTCGCTGCCTCTCGGTAGATGTCGTTGCAGTAGCAGGTAGCCAGAGCGAGGAACAACAGTTCGCCACCATTGGCGGTTGAGCCGAACCCGGTGGCCTTTGGCGGAATCCGAATCGAATGCGCCTGAGCGTTGGTCGCCAGCGTGATGCAGTTCTGACCACGGCTACTCTGAATTTGAGCGCTGATTCTCATCGTGCTCTCCAGATATGCACCGTTACGCCCGCGCCGTAATGCGGAGCCGCCCAACGCCGCATTTGAGGTGCTCTGTCCGCTCGAAATGCAGGTTAGGCCTCGGCGTCACTGGAACCAGGGAACAATGTTTCGTTGGACAGCTAGCCCAAAGAAGGCAGCAAACCACACAAACTTCAGTACATAGATTGTGTATGAGCGCCACGCAGGGAACTGCTGATATCGGGCATTCGGGTCCGTGCTCTTGGCGATGACTTGCGAATCGTCGTGCCTATGATAGGCAAGCAGGTGCAGGCCTGAGATAAGGAAGTGCCCAATTGAATAGAGGAGGAACAGGCGAAAAAGCTGACTCGTGAGATCGTCATTGGCCAATTCCTTGTAGAACGTAAAGAACAGCAGAAGCGCAAACAAGAGAAAGACGTCGACAATTAACCAAGTGAACTGAGCGGCCTGTCTGCTAAACGGAGACAGCAATCCTTCAGGTTTCTCACTCATGCGTTACTCCTCGGAGCTCCTGCAGTCCAGCGCGACCTGGCAAGCAGTTGGACTCGAGACATCGGCGAGAGCTTTGAGTATCGGGGCCGGCTACGCGACGAATCCGATCAGCGCGTCGAGCACCGCGTCCGGCCGCTCGGCCGTCAACGCGTGCCCGGCGCCTTCCAGCATCACCGTACGGCTGACCGGGATCGCGCTCCGCAGGTCCTTGGCGTTGCGTGGCGGCGTCATGATGTCGCGGCTGCCGAGGATGAAGAGCGTGGGGCATTTCACCTTCGCGGCAGAAGCAGCGCCGTCGGCGTACTCGGCGCAGGCCTTGAGATCGACGTGCAGCACCTGCGGCTTCGCGCGTTCGAGGAGGCGCAGGTACGCACCGGTCATCCACATTCCGGGCGCGGTGTTGCCGCCGATCTGCGCGGTCGCGGAGTGACCCCAGATATTGAGCATGTCCAGTGCGTCGTGACGGTCGTCGCGCGCCGCGACCATCAGCGCTTCCCCGACCAGCATTGGCGCCGACGTTCCCACGAGCGCCAGCGCGCGAACGCGCTCCGGGTGGCGCGCCGCGCACTCGAGCGCAGCGAGCGAGCCCATGCTGTGCCCGACGAGCGCCGCCTGCGCGATCCCGGCCGCGTCGAGCGCGGCTACGATCCAGTCGGCTATGGCGCCGATCGAAGCGAGTGGCGGACCCTCGGAGCGTCCGTGCCCCGGCAGGTCGAACGCGAGCGCGTTGCAGCCGTGGTAAGCGAAGTAGCGCGTCTGGAGCAGCGATGCGCTGTGATCGTTCGCGGCACCGTGCACGAAGACGACGCTCGGCAGCTTCGCATCGAGCTTGCGCCCGGCGGTGTACGCGTAGGCGCGCTTCCCGTCGACCACGAGGTCCATGGCGTCAGCCCTTCTGCGAGGCTGCGAGCGCGCGCCCGAGATCCTCGATCAGGTCGTCCGGGTCTTCGAGCCCGATCGACAGGCGGATCGTGCCCGGACCGATGCCGGCGGCGGCGAGCGCGGCGTCGTCCATCCGGAAATGAGTCGTGGTCGCCGGGTGGATCACGAGCGACTTCGCGTCGCCGACGTTCGCGAGGTGCGAGAACACGCGCAGCGTTTCGATGAACTTCCGCCCCGCCGGCCGGCCGCCCTTGATCGAGAAGCCGAACACCGCGCCGCAGCCCTTCGGCAGCAGCCGCTTGGCGAGCGCGTGGTCCGGATGCGACTCGAGCTCCGGGTAGCCGATCGATTCGACCGCGGCCTGCTCCGTCAGGAACGCCACGACCTTGCGCGTGTTCTCGACGTGGCGCTGCATCCGCAGCGGGAGCGTCTCGATGCCCTGCAGGATGTGGAACGCCGTGGTCGGGGCCATGCAGGCGCCGAAGTCGCGCAGCCCCTCGCGCCGCGCGCGCAGCAGGAACGCGGCGACCGTCGATTCCTCCGTGAAGTCCATGCCGTGGAACCCCGCGTAGGGTTCGGTGAGCGTCGGAAATTTGCCGGAGGCGTCCCAGTCGAACCGCCCCGAATCGACGAGCAGCCCGCCGATGACGATGCCGTGCCCGCTCAGGAACTTCGTCGCGGAATGGAAGAGGAGGTCCGCCCCGAGGTCGAACGGGCGCATCAGGTACGGCGTCGTGAACGTCGCGTCGACGAGGAGCGGGAGCTTTGCAGCGTGCGCGATCTCGGCGACCGCGGGCACGTCGAGCACGTCGAGGCCCGGGTTGCCGAGGGTTTCGCCGAAGACGAGGCGCGTGCTCGGCCGGATGGCCGCGCGCCAGGCGTCGAGGTCGCGTGGGTTGACGAACGTCGTCTCGACGCCGAAGCGGGGCAGGGTGTAGGCGAGGAGATTGTGCGAGCCGCCGTAGAGCGAGTGGCTCGCGACGACGTGCGCGCCCGCGCCGAGCAGCGTGCACACCGCGAGGTGCATCGCCGCCTGGCCGCTCGCCGCCGCGATCGCGCCGACGCCGCCCTCGAGCGCGGCGATGCGCTCCTCCAGGACCGCGTTGGTCGGGTTCGAGATGCGCGAGTAGACGTGCCCGCCGCGCTCCATGTTGAAGAGCGACGCGGCGTGGTCGGAGTCCTTGAAGACGTAGGAAGCGGTCTGGTAGATCGGCGTCGCGCGCGCGCCGAACTGCGGGTCGGGAGCCTGTCCGGCGTGCAGGCTCAACGTGTCGAAGCGCAGGTACTTCGGTGTCGACATGGGGCGGTTTCCAGCGGGCAGGGTCGCCCGATTCTACCGCCGCGCCCCGGCAGGGCCGTGCCGCCCGCCGCGTGAAAACTACTGCGCGAGCTCCATCGCCTCCGCGCCGGCGCCCGGCAGGCGCAGGCCGATCCGCCGCGCCGCGAAGCCGGCCTGGGCCCGGTTCGACACGCCGAGCTCGCGGTAGATCGTCGCCACGTGGGTCTTCAGCGTGCCTTCCGCCATGACGAGGGAGCGGCAGATCAGCTTGTTCGGAATGCCCTGCACGAGAAGCGACAGGACCTGGAGTTGCCGCGGCGTGAGGCTCGGGCCGTCGCGCCGCGGGGGCGCGGCGACCGGCGCGGGCGCGTCGCCCGCGCGGAGCACTTCCGGCGGCAGGTAGACCTGGCCGGCGAGGACGAGGCGGACGGCGTTCAGCAGCACGCCGGGCGGCGAGCGATCGGGGATGAAGCCCATCGCGCCGCGCGCAAGCACCGCGAGGACCGCGGCGCGCCCGGACGAAGCGCATAGGGCGGCGACGCGCACCCCGGGGTGCTCCGCGCGGAGGCGCTCAAACCCGCTCACTCCGTCGCCGTCGCTGAGCGCGGGATCGAGTAGCACGAGCGCCGTCTCGGGATGCGCGGCGAGCCCGGCGAGCGCCTCGGCAACCGTCGCGGCCTGCAGCACGTGCATGCCGCCGGCGATCCCGCCGAGGATCTCCGCCACTGCCTGGCGGATTAGGGGATGGTCGTTGACGATCAGGATCGTCGCCGTGGACGCCGCCAACGCGCCCGCCGCTCCGCGGTTCGGTCCGGGTAACACGCTCAGCATCGGTTTCATCCTCGCCTCCGGTTTCTGCCTTCGATCGCCTGGATCGACATGACTGCAGCCTAGGCGGAAGCGGGCCGTGATATCCGTCACAAGTCCCGGGGCGCGTGTGAACTATTCACGCGGTAGAAAAAAAAGCGCCCGCCACGAGGGCGGGCGCGGAGGTAGACCCGGCCGCAAGGGGAGGGGAGGCCGAGCCTAGAGGAGCTTGCGCTAGCCGATGCGCACCGGCACGTAGAGCGTCGCTTCGTCGCGGCGCACGAGCACCGGGACGTTACCGCTCGCCCGGTCCACGAGCTTCTTGAGCTGCTCGGGGTTCTCGACCTTCGTGGCGCCGAACGCGAGGATCACGTCGCCCTGGCGGATGCCGGCCTTCGCCGCCGGGCCCTCCACCTGCTCGACGACCACGCCGGCGTCCACCCCGAGCGTCTTGCGCTCGTCCGCCGACAGCGGCCGGACCGCGACGCCGAGCTTCGCCGGCTTCGCCGATTCGCCGGTCGCCGCGGCGGCCACCTTCTCGGCCGGCATCTCGCCGACGGTCACGCTCAGGGTCTGCGTCGCGCCTTTCCGCCACACCTGGAGGGCGACGGTGGTCCCGGGTCGGGTCTCGCCGATGACGCGGGGCAGGTCGACCGACTGGTCGATCGGCTTGCCGTCGACCGCGACGATGACGTCGCCCGACTTGATCCCGGCCTTCTCGGCGGGGCTGCCCGGCTCGACGGTGCTCACGAGCGCGCCGCGCGGGCGGTCGAGGCCGAACGAGTCGGCGAGGTCCTTGTTCACGCCCTGGATCGCGACGCCGATCCGGCCGTGGCTCGCCTTGCCGTACTTGATCAGGTCGTCCTTGACCTTCACCGCGACGTCGATCGGGATCGAGAACGAGAGCCCCATGTACCCGCCACTGCGGCTGTAGATCTGCGAGTTGATGCCCACGACCTCGCCGGCCATGTTGAACAGGGGCCCGCCGGAGTTGCCGGGGTTGATCGCGACGTCGGTCTGGATGAACGGCACGTAGCCCTCGTCGGGCAGCGCGCGCGACTTGGCGCTGACGATGCCGGCGGTGACGGTGTTCTCGAGGCCGAACGGCGAGCCGATCGCCGCGACCCATTCGCCCACCTTGAGCTTCGTCGGGTCGCCGAGCTTGACCGTCGGCAGCCCCTTCGCGTCGATCTTCACCACCGCGATGTCGGTGCGCCGGTCGGTGCCCACGACCTTGCCCTTGAACTCGCGCCGGTCGCTTAGCTTCACGGTGAGCTCCGCGGCGTCGGCCACGACGTGCGCGTTCGTCAGGATGTAGCCGTCGGGCGTGATGACGAAGCCCGAGCCCTGCCCCTGGCGCGGTATCGGCTGCGCGTCGGGCATCGGGATCTGGAAGCGGCGGAAGAACTCGTACATCGGGTCGTCCTGACTGAACGGCAGGCCCCGGTTCGCCGCCGCAGCCTGCGCGCGCTGCGTCACGGTGATGTTGACGACCGCTGGGCCCTGGCTCTCGACGAGCGCGGTGAAGTCGGGCAGCGACGCGGCCGGCGCGGCAACTGGAGCCGGTACGGCGACTGGAGCCGGCGCGGCCGCGGTGGCGGGGGCGGCGCCCGCGTTCCGGATCGGGTAGTACTCCGCACCGGCGTAGCCGAGCGTGACGGCGCCGAGCGCCGCGGCGACGGCGAGCGCTGCAGTCCTCTTCCTGAGCATGCGATCTCCTGTGCGTTTTGGTTGTCGGTACGGGGACTTGGGCAGGTCCGTCGTGGGGAGGTTCCGGCAGCTAACCGCCGGTTACATGCGCAACAACTCGTTACAAATCGGGGGTCCGGTAAGATGGGACGGCCCCCGATGACAAGAAATCCGGACCTGCCGCTCCGGCTGTTCGCGCGCGTCTTCGTGCCGTTCGCCTGCGGCTATTTCTTCTCGTACTTCTTCCGCGTCGTCAACGCGGTGATCTCCCCCGACCTGGTGCGGGACGTCGGCGTGGATGCGAACCGGCTGGGCCTCCTCACGAGCGCCTACTTCCTCGCCTTCGCCGCGGCGCAGCTCCCGCTCGGGATCGCGCTCGACCGGTTCGGCCCGCGGCGGGTGAACGCCTCGCTCCTCGTCGTCGCGGCGGCCGGGGCGCTCGTCTTCAGCGCGAGCTCGAGCCTGGGCGGCCTCGCCGCCGGGCGGGCGCTGATCGGCCTCGGCGTGTCGGGCTGCCTGATGTCGAGCCTCAAGGTCTTCTCGCTCTGGTTCCCGATGAACCGGTTCGCGACCCTCAACGGCTGGCTGCTCGCGATCGGAGGGCTCGGCGCCCTGTCGGCGTCGGCGCCGGTCGAGGCGCTGCTCCGGTTGACCGACTGGCGGCACGTCTTCGACGGGCTCGCGGCCGCGACGTTCATCGCCGCGATGCTCGTCTTCTTCGTCGTGCCCGAGCGCGCGGAAAGCGCGCCCCGCGCGGGCCTCGGCGAGCTCGCCGGCGGGTTCCGGACGGTCTACGGCGACCCGGTGTTCTGGCGCATCGGCCTGATCAGCATGACCGTGCAGGCGGTGTTCCTCGCCACCCAGGGGCTGTGGGCGGCGCCCTGGCTGCGCGATGTCGCGCGCTTCGATCGCGCCGAGGTGGCGGGCGTCCTGTTCGCGATGGCGATCGCGACCACCACCGGGTTTGCCTCGTCCGGATTCGTCGCCGACCGGCTCGCCCGGCGCGGCATCCCACCGCTCACGCCGTACAAGTTTGGCGCGGTCGCGAGCACGGCCCTCACGCTCTTCTTCGCGCTCGGCGTGACCGCGGTCGCCGTGCCGGCGTGGTGCCTGTTCGCGTTCGTGGGGCCGGTCACCACGCTCTCGTACACGATCCTCACCCGGCGCTACGAGCGGACGCTGACGGGACGGGCCAACACCGCGCTGAATCTCCTCGCGTTCCTCGGTGCGTTCGCGATGCAGTGGGGGATCGGCGCGATCGTCAGCCTCTGGACCCCGGAGGAGGGCGGCCACTATCCGGCCGCGGCCTATTCCGCGGCGTTCTGGGTGTGCACCGCGATCCAGCTCGCCGGGCTCGGGCCGCTGCTCACGCTGCGCGAGGTGGGGCCGCGGACGCCGCGGCTTTGACGGCGGCGTGCAACGTGCGGCGTATCATCGCGAGCCATGAGCAAAGCGTTCACCAAAGAGTCCGACGAGGACGAGGATCTCGACCTGGACGCAGTCGAGAGCCAGCCGCAGGTCGAGAAGAACTACATCACCCCGGTCGGGTACCGGCGCCTTCGCGAGGAGCTCGCCGCGCTCTGGGACGTCGAGCGGCCGAAGCTCGTCGAGACGATCGCCTGGGCGGCGTCGAACGGCGACCGGTCGGAGAACGCCGACTACATCTACGGCAAGCGCCGGCTGCGCGAAGTCGACCGTCGCATCCGCTTCCTCTCGAAGCGGATCGACGCCGCCGAAGTGGTGGACAACGCCGGGCGCGACGACGATCGCGCGTTCTTCGGCGCGACCGTCGCCTACCGCGATCGGGGCGGGGTCGAGCGCACGGTCACCATCGTCGGCATCGACGAGGTCGACCCGGCGCGCGGGCGCGTGTCGTGGATCTCGCCGATCGCCAAGGCGCTGCTCAAGGCCCGCGAGGGCGACGTGGTGGTGCTGCGGACGCCCGCGGGCGCCGAGGAGATCGAGGTCCTCGAGGTCCGGTACGACGACCTCGGCTGATGGTCGGCCCGCCGGCGGCGGCGACCGCTGCCGATCGTCGGCCCGACGCGCGCCGGAGTCCCGGCGTCAGTCGGACTTGCCCGCGACGCGGGTGAAATCGCCCGCCTTCACCAGGGTGAGCTTGGACGGATCGATGTGCCGCCGCAGCGCGTCGCGGACCTGGGCGGGAGTGAGCGCGGCGAGCTGCTTCTCGAACGCCTCGTCCCACGCCATGGTCCGGTCGATCACGCTGTAGCCCGCCAGCCGTCCCGCGAGGGCGCCGTCGGAATTCCGCGCCACCTTGCGCGCCTGGAGGAGCGCACGGCGGCCGTCCTCGAACTCGGCCTCGGTGAACCCCTCCTGCAGCGTGCGCCCGAGCTCGTCCCGGATCGCCGCCTCGACGCGCGCCCGGTTTTGCGGCGCGTAGATCGCGTAGACCCCGAAGTCGCCGGCCTCGTCCTGCGCGCCGACGTTGAGCCACGAGCCGACGCTGTACGAGAGGCCTTCCTTCTCCCGGACCCGGCGCGCGAGCCGCGCATCCGACGACCCGCCGAGCAGGTAGTTGCCGAGCACGAGCGCCGCGAAGTCGGGATGGTCGTCGCGAAGCTTCAGGTTGAGCCCGGCGCGGAACACCGCGTTCGCCTTGTCGGGCGTCTCGATCGTCCGGTCGGTGGCCTGCACGTCGAAGTGTTTCCACGGGATCCGCTTATAGGGCGTGGGGTTCTTCCAGTCGCCGAAGAGCCGCTCGGCGAGCTTCGTCACCTCGTCGGGATCGAAGTCGCCCACCACCACGAGATCGCTGTGCGAGGCGCCGACGAGCTCGCGGTGGCAACGCCGCGCGTCCTCCAGCGTCACCGACTTCAGCCGCGCGGCGCGCTCGTCGAGCGTGGGGGTGTAGTTCCAGTGCTCGGGCGGGTAGGGGTTCAGATGGCGGGCGATCGTGAGGCTGGCGAGCGACTGCGGGTCGGTGCGCTGCGTGTCGATGCTGGTCAGCGCCTGCTGCCGCACCTGCTCGAATTCGGCCTCGGGGAACGACGGCTCGCGCAGCATCTCGGCGACGATCGCGAGCGCCTCGGGCAGGTTCGCGCTCACCGTCTCGATCGACGCACCCTCGGTGCTGACCGCCGTCGCCGCGCGCAGGCGGTCGAGGGCATCCTTCAGCTCGCCGCGCGTGTGCTTCAGGGTGCCGCGCGACAGCATCGCGCTCGCGACCGAGCACGCGCTGCTGCGATTCGTCTTCACCGCCTCGTTGCCCCAGCGCAGCCCGAGCTGCGCGACGACCGTCCCGCCGCGCGTCTTCTTCGGCAGCAGCGTGAGCTTCATGCCCGAGGGCAGGGTGCGCCGGATGATGCGCGCCTCGATGTTCTGCGGCGTCGGGTCGAACACTTCGCCCGCGGTCACTTCGGACGGCCCGGCGAAGCCCTTGAGCAGCGCCGTGACGTCGGGCGCAGCCGGCACGGCGACCCGCTCGGGCTTGTCGGCCGGGTAGAACAGTCCGAGCGTGCGGTTCGCCGGTTTCAGGTACGTGGTCGCGACGCGCTGCACGTCCTCGCGCTTCACCTTGTCGAGCTGATCGCGATACAGGTACAGGAGCCGCCAGTCGCCGATCGCGGCGAACTCGGAGAGCGTGAGCGCGACCGACCGCGAGTTCGTGAGGAGCTGCTCGACGTCGCCCTTCAGCTTGGTGCGCGCGCGCTCGACCTCCTCGTCGGTCACCGGCTTCGCGGCGAAGCCCTCGAGCTCGGCGAGCAGCGCGTCGCGCGCCGGCTCCATCGGCGCGTCCTTGCGCACCGCCGCCCCGAAGTACGCGGAGCCGGGCTCGCGCGTCTGGCGCTCGGCGCCGAAGATCGCGGCCGCCTTGCCGGTCTCGACGAGCGCCTTGTGCAGCCGGCCGGACGGCTGGGCGACGAGGATCTGTCCGAGGATGTCGACCGCGGCGAAGTCGGGGTGCGAGCCGGGCGGCATGTGATACATCGCGTGGGCGAGCTGCACGTCGCCGACGCGGCGCAGGATGACGCTGCGCTCGCCGTCCTGGGGCGGCTCGACGGTGTAGGTGGACCGCAGCACCCGTGCCGGCTTCGGGAGCGCGCCGAAGGTCTGCGCGATCGTGGCGAGCGCCCGGTCGGAGTCGAACTTGCCGGCGATGATCAGCACCGCGTTGTCCGGCTGGTAGTAGTGGCGGTAGAACGCCTGCAGCCGCTCGATCGGCACGTTCTCGATGTCCGACAGGGTGCCGATGACGGAGCGGCCGTAGTTGTGCCAGAGGTAGGCCGCGGCGCTGGTGCGCTCGCGCAGCAGGCCAAAGGGGCTGTTCTGCCCGGCCTCGAACTCGTTGCGGACCACGGTCATCTCGCTGTCGAGGTCCTGCTTCGAGACGCTGGCGTTGACCATGCGGTCGGCCTCCATCCCGAGGACGAACGCCAGGGTGTCCTCGCTCGCCGGGAAGGTCTCGAAGTAGTTGGTGCGGTCGAACGAGGTGGTGCCGTTGTAGCGCGCGCCGCGCTTGAGGAGCTCGTTCTTCGGATTGGCGATATGCGGGGTGCCCTTGAAGAGCAGGTGCTCGAGCAGATGCGCCATGCCGCGCTCGCCGTAGCTCTCGTGCCGCGAGCCGACGAGGTAGGTGACGTTGACCGTGACCGTGTCCTGCGACTGGTCGGGGAGCAGGAGCACCTTCATCCCGTTGGCGAGGTTGTACTCGCTGATTCCGCCCATGGCGGGCCCGCGGGTCACCCCCGCCGGGAGCGTCTGCGCCCCCGGGGCGAACGGGACGAATAGTGTCAGCGCGAGCGCCGCAAGGATCGCGGAACGGACAGCCTGCATCGGTTACCCCCGGGAAGGCGGCCGGGCACGCCGGCCGCAGCCACTATTCTATAAGGGCTTTCAGAGCCCCGAGGCGAGGAAAGGTTCCCGTTCCGGACCCGAGGGCCGCACCTAGCCGGGCATTTGGACCGGCCGGGGCACCGCTCGCGCCCGCGTCGGCGTTCACGGTAGAGTGCCGGCGATGGACGCTCCTCCCGTCGACCCCGCGGCCCTGCGCAAGGCGTTCGGCACCTACGCCACGGGGGTGGTCGTGATCGGCGCGCGCGGCGCGGACGGCATGCCGGTCGGGATGACGGTCAACTCGTTCAGCTCGGTCTCGATCTCACCCCCGCTCGTGTCGTTCTGCCCCGGGCGGTCGAGCTTCGCGTTCCCGGTGTACGCGGCAATGCAGCACTTCTCGGTGAGCGTGCTGGGCGAGGAGCACCGCGGGATCTCGGACCGCTTCGCGCGCACGAGCGGCGAGCACAAGTGGGGTGGCGTCAAGCACCGCCTGGGCGAGGGCGGCGTGCCGGTGCTCGAGGACGCGGTGGCGGCGTTCGAGTGCGCGGTCGAGGCGCGGTTCGACGCGGGGGATCACGTCATCGTCCTCGGCCGGGTGCTCCGGTTCGAGCATCGTGGGGAACGGTCGCCGCTCCTCTTCCACGGCAGTCGCTATCACGGGCTCGGCGCCGGCCTGGACTCGCCGCAGCACGTCGACCTCGCTTCGCTCATCGGCTGGGGTTGACGATGGCTCGCCTCCTTGCGGTCGCGCTCGCCGCGGCGCTCTGCGCCGGCGGCAGTGCATTCGCCGAGTACCCCGACAAGCCGATCCGGTTCATCGTCCCGCAGGCGCCGGGGAGCGCCACCGACACCGTTTCGCGCATCCTCGCGCCCGAGATGTCGAAGTTCCTCGGTCAGCAGGTGGTCGTCGACAACCGCCCGGGCGGTGCCCTCACGATCGGCATCGACCTCGTGGCGAAGGCGTCGCCGGACGGCTACACGATCGGCATGGGTCCGATCGGCGCGCTGGCGATCACGCGCCACATGGTGGCGAAGCTGCCGTACGACATCGAACGCGACCTGCAGCCGGTGGCGCTGGTCTCGCGCGGGCACCTGCTGCTCGCGGTCTCGCCGTCGCTGCCGGTCGGCTCGGTGCAGGAGCTGATCGCGTACGCGAAGCAGAACCCCGGCAAGCTCCTCAACGCGTCGTCGAGCAACGGCTCGCCCGGGCACGTCGGCGGCGAGCTCTTCAAGTACATGACCGCGACCGAGATCGTGCACGTGCCCTACAAGGGCGGGGCGATGGCGATCAACGACCTGATCGCGGGACACGTCCAGGTGATGTGGGAGAGCCTGAACTCGATCTCGCCGCACGCGCGCTCGGGGAAGGTGAAGGCGCTCGCGGTGAGCGGCGCGCGGCGCTCGCCGGGCTTCCCGGAGCTGCCGACGATCGGCGAGATCGTTCCCGGCTACGAGGCGGGCACCTGGACCGGCGTCATCGCCCCCGCCGGGCTGCCGCGGCCGGTGCTCGACAAGCTGAACGCGGCCGTCAACGCGGCGATCCGCTCGCCGCTCTTCGTGGAGCGCTTCGCGTCGATCGGCGACGAGCCGGCGGGCGGCACGCCCGAGGACTTCGCGGAGCTGATCCGGCGCGACTCGGCCAAGTGGGCGGACGTGGTGAAGCGCTCGGGCGCGAAGATCGACTGAGGGCGTCGGCCGCGCGGGGTCGTCGTTCGCTGCGCCCTCGACCAAAGCCGCCAGCCCCGGCGCGCGGCCGTCACATCGGGGGCGTATCGTCGCCGTTCGCGGCGGGTCGCCGGGCCGGCCGCATCGTCCGGTCCCCCGTGCGGTCGAGCTTTCCCCTGAAAAAACATCGGGCTCCGCGCTTGATCTTTGGTGCATCGGTAGGCAAGATCCGGGCCACGCGATGGACGCGACGTCCAGCCGCGAACCGGGGAGCGGACCGAACTGAAAGCGAACACCGTACGAAGGGCCGAGGCCGGGCCGAAAGCGATCGCCGCGCCGCGGAGCGAGGCCGGTCCAAGACCGGTCGCCGGCTTGCCCTGGAGCGTTGCCGAGTCGGCCGAGCTCTACGGGATCCGTAGCTGGGGGGCCGGGTACTTCGATCTCTCCGACGACGGCACGGTGGCGGTGAGCGTGCCGTTCAACGGCAAGCGCGCCCGCGTCAGCGTGCTCGACATCATCGCCGGGCATGCAGCGAGCGCGGCGTGAAGATGCCCGTCCTGCTCCGCATCGAGAACATCCTCGACGCGCAGGTCTCGCTCCTGAACGAGAGCTTTCGCACGCGCGATGCAGTCAGCTCGGCTACGCCGGCGGCTACCGCGGCGTGTTTCCGATCAAGGTCAACCAGCAGTGCCAGGTGATCGAGGAGATCGCGCGCTTCGGCAGCGCGCTACGGCCACGGGCTGGAAGCCGGCAGCAAGGCCGAGCTCCTCATCGCGCTCGCCACCATGGAGCCCGGATCCGGCTACATCATCTGCAACGGCTACAAGGACACCGAGTTCATCACCCTCGGCCTGCAGGCGCTGAAGCTCGGCTACAAGTGCTTCTTCGTGCTCGAGACGCCGACCGAGCTGCCGATCGTGCTCGAGACGAGCCGGGCGCTCGGCATCCGGCCGATGCTCGGCGTGCGCGTGAAGCTCTCGGCGCGCGTCGAGCGGGGCGTGGAACGAGTCGAGCGGCGACCGCAGCATCTTCGGCCTCACCACCTCGCAGATCGTCGAGCTGATCGACGCGCTCAAGGCGCCGCGACATGCTCGACTGCCTGCAGCTGCTGCACTACCACCTCGGCTCGCAGATCCCGAACATCCGCGACATCCGCAGCGGCGTGCTCGAGGCGGGCCGGTACTACGCCGACCTGAAGCAGGAGGGCGCGCCGCTCGGCTTCCTCGACCTCGGCGGCGGCCTGGCGGTCGACTACGACGGCTCGCAGACCAACTACGACTACAGCAAGAACTACTCGCTCGACGAGTACTGCCTCGACGTCGTCGAGGCGATCATGAGCGTGCTCGACCCGCAGGGCATCGCGCACCCGGTGATCATCACCGAGTCGGGCCGCGCGACCGTCGCCTACTCGTCGGTGCTGCTCTTCAACATCCTCGACGTGACGCGCTTCGAGCCGGCCGCGGTGCCCGATCGCGGGCGGCGAGCGACGGCGAGCACGAGCTGATCGGCAACCTGCGCGACTCGCTGAAGAGCATCAATCCCGCGCAACCTCCAGGAGTGCTACAACGACGCGGTGTACTACCGCGAGGAGATGCAGCGAGCTCTTCAAGCGCGGCCAGATCCGCCTGCGCGAGCTGTCGCTGGCCGAGAACATCTTCCTGGAGATCGTGCGGCGCGATCGTGCGCACGAGCTCCAGGACGTGAAGCGCATCGCCGCCCGGGCTCGACGGCCTCGAGCAGTCGCTGTCGGACATCTACTACGGCAACTTCTCGGTGTTCCAGTCGCTGCCCGACGTGTGGGCGATCGACCAGATCTTCCCGGTCATGCCGATCCACCGCCTGGACGAGGCAGCCGACGCGCCAGGCGATCCTCGCCGACATCACCTGCGACTCCGACGGCAAGATCGACCAGTTCATCGACACGCGGGGCATCCGCAAGACCCTGCCGGTCCACCCGCTGCTCGACGGCCAGCCCTACTACCTCGGCGTGTTCCTGGTCGGCGCCTACCAGGAGACGCTCGGCGACCTGCACAACCTGATGGGCGACACGAACGTGGTGAGCGTGCGCATCAACGAGGACAGCACGTTCGACTTCGTGCGCGAGATGAGCGGCGACAGCATCGCCGACGTGCTGAGCTACGTCGAGTACCAGCCGCAGCAGCTGCTCGAGCAGTTCCGCCGGACCGCCGAGCAGGCGGTGCGGAAGGGCCGCATCACGGTCGCCGAGCGGCAGGCGGTCCTGGAGGCGTTCGCGGCGAGCCTGCGCGGCTACACCTACTACGAAGACTGAGCGAGGGCCGGGCGCGATGGCGAAGGTACTGATCGTCGGCGCCGGCGGCGTCGGCCAGGTCGTGACGCACAAGTGCGCGCAGGTCCCCGAGGTGTTCGGCGAGATCGTGCTCGCGAGCCGCACCGAGGAGAAGTGCCGGCGCATCGCCGCGCAGATCAAGCGGCCGATCAGAACCGCGCAGGTGGACGCCGACGACGTCCGGCAGATGAGCGCGCTGATCGAGCGCGAGAAACCGGCAATCGTGATCAACGTCGCGCTGCCGTACCAGGATCTGCCGATCATGGACGCGTGCCTGGCGACCGGCGTGGATTACCTCGACACCGCCAACTACGAGCCGCGCGACACGGCGAAGTTCGAGTACAGCTGGCAGTGGGCCTACCAGGACCGCTACCGCAGCCGCGGGATCATGGCGCTCCTCGGCAGCGGCTTCGATCCGGGCGCGACCAACGTGTTCACCGCGTACCTGCGCGAAGCACCACTTCGACACGATCGAAGAGCTCGACATCATCGACTGCAACGCCGGCGACCACGGCCAGCCGTTCGCGACCAACTTCAACCCCGAGATCAACATCCGCGAGATCACCTCGCCCGGGCGGTACTGGGAAGACGGCGCGTGGCGGACGACCGAGCCGCTCGCGGTGAGCCGGATGCACGACTTTCCCGAGGGCATCGGCCCGAAGAAGATCTTCCTCCTCTACCACGAGGAGCTGGAGTCGATCGTCAGGCACTTCCCGACCCTGCGCCGCGCGCGGTTCTGGATGACCTTCTCGGAGAACTACCTGACCCACCTCCGCGTGCTCGGGAACGTCGGCATGACCTCGATCAAGCCGGTCGCCTTCCAGGGGCAGGAGATCATTCCGCTGCAGTTCCTGAAGGCGCTGCTGCCCGATCCGGCGAGCCTCGGCCCGCTCACCAAGGGCAAGACCTGCATCGGCTGCCTGGTGCGCGGTCGCAAGGGCGGCAAGGAGAAGGTCGCGTTCGTCTACAACATCTGCGATCACGAGGAGACCTACCGCGAGGTGCAGGCGCAGGCGATCTCCTACACCACCGGCGTGCCGGCGATGATCGGCGCGAAGCTCATGGTCACCGGCAAGTGGCGGGGGAAGGGCGTGTTCAACCTCGAGCAGTTCGACCCCGACCCGTTCATGGACGCCATGAACCGCCACGGGCTGCCCTGGACGGTGATCGAACTCGATGCGCCGATGGGCTGAAGCCCAGCGGTCGCCCGGGGGTGCGCGCTAGGGTGCGCACCGAGCGGTTCCGGCGGCTCGATACGCGCCGCGTGCCGTCGCCCTGCTTCGTCGTCGACGAGTGGGCGATCGAGCAGAACCTGCGCGTGCTCGACGGCGTCGAGCGCGCGAGCGGGGCGAAGATCCTCCTCGCGCTCAAGGCGTTCTCGATGTGGCGTCTCGGGCCGCTCGTCGCAAAGTATCTCGCGGGCACCTGCGCGAGCGGACTCCACGAGGCGCGCCTCGGGCGGGAGGAATTCGGCGGCGAGGTGCACACCTTCTCGGCCGCCTACACCGAACGCGATCTCGCGGAGATCCTGGAGATCTCCGACCACGTGGTATTCAACTCCTGCGCGCAGTGGGAGCGGTTCCAGCCGCTCGTGCGGGCGGCGCGCGCGCGCCGGCCGCAGCTCCGCTTCGGGCTGCGCGTGAACCCGGAGCAATCCGAGGGCGAGAACCCGCTCTACGATCCGAGCGCCCCGTACTCGCGGCTCGGCATTCCGCGGTCGCAGTTCCGCGGCGACCTCGCGGGTGTCAGCGGCCTGCACTTCCATACCCTCTGCGAGCAGGACTTCCCGCCGCTCGCGCGGACCGTCGCCGCGTTCGAGGAGAAGTTCGGCGAGTTCCTGCCCGGGCTGGAATGGATCAACTTCGGCGGCGGGCACCACATCACGCGCTCCGACTACCAGGTGGACGAGCTCGTGCGCCTGCTTCGCGATTTCCGCGCGCGGCACGGCGTCGAGCTCTACCTCGAGCCGGGCGAGGCGATCGCCCTCGACGCGGGCGTCCTCGTCGCCGAGGTGCTGGACCTGCCCTGGAACGGCGTGCCGCTCGCCATCCTCGACACCTCCGCCACCTGCCACATGCCCGACGTGATCGAGGCGCCGTACCGGCCGCGGATCATCGACACGGGCGAGCCGGGCGCGCTGGCGCACACCTATCGCCTCGGCGGCCAGACCTGTCTCGCCGGGGACGTGATCGGCGACTACTCGTTCGCGGCGCCGCTGCGGGTAGGCACCCGCCTGGTGTTCGAGGACATGGCGATCTATTCGATGGTCAAGACCACGACCTTCAACGGTATCCGCCTGCCGAGCATCGCGCTATGGAACTCGGAGACCGACGCGCTCGAGATCGTGCGCGAGTTCGGGTACGAGGACTTCAAGGGACGGCTGTCGTGAAGCGCGGGCGCGCTCGGGCCCGGCCGGCACGCCTGCGCTTCCTCGGCACCGAGGCGGACGACGTGGCGCCGGAAGCGGCGCGCTTCCATGTCCTGCCGGTGCCGTACGAGAAGACGGTGTCCTACGGCACCGGGACCGCGAGAGGTCCGGCCGCCATCCTCGCCGCGTCGGGCCAGCTCGAGCGCTGGGACGGGCGCAGCGATCCGGGCGCCGAAGGCATCTACACCTGGCCCGCGATCGATTGCCGGCCGAAAGCCGAAAAGGTGATCGCGACGATCGCGGCCTCGGTCGCGCGGATCCTCGCGCTCGGCAAGATGCCGGTGGTGCTCGGCGGCGAGCACACCGTCACCGGCGGCGTCATTCGCGGCTACCTCGACGCCGGGGTCCGCGACTTCGGCGTGGTGCAGATCGACGCGCATGCGGATCTGCGCGACCGCTACGGGGGCGACCCGCTCAGTCATGCCTCGGTGATGCGCCGGGTCGTCGAAGCGGGCATCCCGCTCTTCCAGCTCGGAAACCGCGCCTACTCGGAAGAGGAGCGGGAAGCGCGCCTGCGCTACAACGTCCGTTACCTCGACGCCGACCAGCTCGTCCCGGCGCGCATCGATTCGATCGCGCTCCCGGACGACTTCCCTCCGCAAGTGTTCTTCACCCTCGACGTCGACGGCATCGATCCGTCGGTGCTGCCCGCGACGGGCACGCCCGTGCCCGGGGGCCTGGGCTGGTATCAGACGCTCGGGTTGTTCGAGTCGGTCGCGCGGCAGCGGCGGATCATCGGCTTCGATCTCCTCGAGTTCGCGCCGATCCGCGGCTTCCACGCCTTCGACTTCGCCGCTGCGGCCCTCGTCTACAAGCTGATGGGGATCGTGCAGCGGGCTGCGGCCTGAGCCTCGCGCCGGCTCACTCCGGCCGGAGTCCCGCCGCTTTGACGACGCGCGCCGTGCTCGCGATGTCCTGCTCGAGGAACTTGCGGAATTCTTCCGGGGAGGTGACGACCGCTTCGGCGCCCTGGGCGGCGAAACCTTCCTTCAGCGCGGGGTTCGCCGCCGCCTTGACCAGCGCGGCCTGCAGCCGGTCCACGATGGGCTTCGGCGTCGCCCTCGGCGCGAGCAGCCCCGCCCACCCGCTGTAGTCGTAACCGGGCACCGTCTCGGCCACCGTGGGAATGTCGCCGAAGAGCGGCGCGCGTTGCGGCAGGCTGTGCGCGATCGCCCGCAGGCGCCCGGACTTCACGAGCGACATCGTCGCCGGCGCCGGGGCGATGGTCCAGTGCGATTCGCCCGCGACGACCGAGGCGACCGACGGCCCGCCGCCCTTGTACGGCACGTGCACCGACTCGAAGTCGCCCATGACCATCAGCAGCACGCCGCCGAGATGGCTCGCCGCGCCCGGGCCGGCGGAGGCCATGTTGACCTTGCCCTTGTTGGCGCGCGAGTACTCGATGAGCTCCCTGACGCTGCCGATCGGAAGTGCCGGGTTGACCACCAGCACGTTCGGCATGACCGCGACGAGCGACACGAACGCGAAGTCGTTCAGCGGGTCGTACGGGATCTTCTTCTGCAGGAGCGGGGCGATCGACATGCCGCTCGCCGAGGCGAAGAGCAGGGTATAGCCGTCGGGAACCGCGGTCTTGGCGGTCTCGATCCCGATCGCACCCGCGGCGCCGGCGCGATTCTCGATCACGATCGTCTGTCCGAGCGCCTCGCCGAGGCGCACACCGAGGAGACGCCCGAGGGTGTCGATCGAGCTGCCCGGCGCGTTCGGCATGATCAGCCGGATCGGGTGCGTCGGGTAGTCCTGTGCGCTCGCGGTCGCCGCCGCGAGCGCGAGGCAAAGCGCGATGGCGCGCGCGCGGCGCATCACGCGCGGAAGCGGAACGTGCGCTCCGCCTCGCCGAGCTGCGCGTGGTCCCGGTTCGAGACCCCCCAGTGGTCGATCCGGTTCGGCGGCCACGTCCAGTCGTCGGGGGTGCCGACCCGGTACGAGTCGTCGACCTGCTGGACCTCCGCCGTGTACTCCACGCTCGCGCCGAACGGCGTGATGAAGTAGGCGAAGACGTTGTTGCCCGGACCGTGCCGTCCGGGTCCCCACGCGGGCTGGAGGCCGAGGTCGCGGAGCCGGCCGATGTTCTTCATCACCGCGTCGATGTCGCTCATCTCGAACGCGATGTGGTTCAGCGACGCGAGCTCCGCGTGGACGAACGCGAGCGCGTGATGCGAGCTGTTGCAGCGGACGAACGTCATGATCTTCGTCCGGTCGGCGAGCTTGAAGCCGAAGGCGTCGATCGCGAATTTCGCGCAGGCGTCGCGGTCGAGCGCGTTGAGCACGACGTGCGTGAGCTGGATCGGCTTGTCCCGGTCGGCGATCGGCGCGGCGCGCGTGCCCTCCGCGACGAACCGGAACCGCTGACCCTCGGCGCCGCCGACGATGAAGCCGCCGCCGCCGCCGGGGTCGTCGAACTCCGCGACCCGCGCCGGAGCGGGCACGCCCACGGCGACCGCCCGCGCGTGGAGCGCGTCGAGCTCGCCTGCCGACCCGGCAAACGTGATCGATGCAATTGCCGGCGCGGAGCTCGCGGTGAACGCGAGGAGATACGGGTGATCGCCGGTGCCGCGCAGGTAGGTCGTGCGCGAGCGGGTGCCGGCAGGCGCGAGTCCCCAGACGTCACGCATGAACGCGACCGCCGCCGGAGGATCGGGTACTTCAAGCTCGACGCTGCGCAGTCTCATCGTCTGTCCGTGCGGGATGGGTCGCGTGCCACGATTATCCTAGATCCGCGGCCCAGCCTTTAGCTCAGCGGATATAGCGCTCGGCGAGGAGCAGCGCGGCCATCCCCACGAGGATCGTGGCAGTGGTGCTCCGCGTCCGCCAGGCCACCGGCGCCGCCACTAGCGCAGCGAGGAGCTTCGGGTTGTCGAGCCCGAGGCGGAGCGTCCCGCCCGCGAACACGAGCTCCGGAACGAGGAGGGCGGTGAAGACGGCCGCCGGCACGAACCGCAGCGCACGCTGCACCGGTCGCGGCACCTCGAAGCGCGTCAGGAACAGGATGAACGAGCCGCGCGCCCCGAGGCTCGTCGCCGCGAGGCCGAGGATCAGCACCCAGGCCGTCAGCGCGTCCATCGCTCCCACACGACGCCGGCCGCGATGCCGACCACGGCAGCCACGATCAGCCCGAGGCGGAACGGCAGCGGGTAGGCGAGGACGGCGGTGATGCCGGCCGCCGCGGCGGCGGCCGCGAGCGCCCGGTCCCTGATCACCGCGATCGCGAGCGCGAGGAACGTCAGCGTGACCACGAACTCGAGGTGCCAGCCCTCCGGCACGCGGGCGCCAGCCGCGATGCCCGCGATCGAGCCGACGTGCCAGGCCACCCAGACGGCGCTGCAGGCGCCGAGCAGGTAGTCGATCTTGCTGCGCGTGTCGGGGGGGCCCGTGTGGTGCGCGGCGTAGTGGGCGTACCCGTTGTCCGAGACGAGGTAGGACAGCGCGAGCTTGCGCCGCCAGGAGAGCGAGCCGACGTGCGGCGCCAGCGCGAGGCTGTAGAGCACGAGGCGCAGGTTGAGGACGAGGCCGGCGAACAGGATGACCGGCATCGGCGCCCCCGCCACGAAGAGCTGGAGCGCGGCGAGCTGGGCGGTCCCGGCGTACACGATCACCGTCATCGCGACCGCCAGCCAGGGCGAGAGGCCGGCGCCGACCATCGCGACCCCGGTGATCACTCCGAACGCGGCGATGCCGGGCGCGACCGGCAGGCAGGCGCGCGCGCCGGCGAGGAAGTCTTTGGAGAGGCGCAAGAGGAGGGGTTCCCGGGCGCGCGGATTGTACTTGGCGGGCCTTGATCCGCGATACTTGCGCCCCGATCTGCGCCAAGTTCCGACCTTCGATCAGAGCCCCATGACGACGACCCCGGTAAAGGAAACCCTCGGCTTCCAGGCGGAGGTGAAGCAGCTCCTGCACCTGATGGTGCACTCGCTGTACGGCAACAAGGAGGTCTTCCTCCGCGAGCTGGTGTCGAACGCCTCCGACGCCGCCGACAAGCTCCGGTTCGAGGCGATCGCCGACCCGGCCCTGTACGAGGGGGACAGCGAGCTGAAGATCCGCGTCGCGTTCGACCCGGCCGCCCGGACGGTCACCGTGTCGGACAACGGCGTCGGCATGTCGCGCGACGAGGTGATCGCCAACATCGGGACGATCGCGAAGTCGGGCACGCGCGAATTCCTCGCCGCGCTGACCGGCGATCAGGCGAAGGACGCGCGCCTTATCGGCCAGTTCGGCGTCGGGTTCTATTCCTCGTTCATCGTCGCGGACCGGGTCACGCTCCTGACGCGGCGTGCGGGCCGCCCGCCGGGCGAGGCGGTGCGCTGGGAGTCCGACGGTACCGGCGAGTACACCATCGAGGCGGTGGAGAAAACGAGCCGCGGCACCGACGTCGTGCTGCACCTCCGCGAGGCCGAAGACGAGTTCCTCGCCGACGCCCGCCTCAAGACGACGCTCCGGAAGTACTCCGATCACATTGCGATCCCGATCGTGATGCAGAAGCTCGAGTGGTCGGAGGAGAAGAAGGCGACGGTCGCGACCGGCCTCGAGGAGACGGTCAACCAGGCGAGCGCGCTCTGGGCGCGGCCGAAGAGCGAGATCACCGACGAGCAGTACCAGGAGTTCTACCACCACGTCGCCCACGACTTCGACCCGCCGCTCGCCTGGACCCACAACCGCGTCGAGGGGCGGCAGGAGTACACGCAGCTCCTCTACGTTCCCTCGCGCGCGCCGTTCGACCTGTGGGACCGGCATCAGCGCCGGGGCCTGAAGCTCTACGTCCGGCGCGTCTTCATCATGGACGACGCCGAGCACCTGCTGCCGGCGTACCTCCGGTTCGTCCGCGGCGTGGTGGACTCGAACGACCTGCCGCTCAACGTCTCGCGCGAGATCCTGCAGGAGAGCCGCGACGTCGAGGCGATCCGTTCCGGCTGCACCCGGCGCGCGCTTGCGCTGCTCGAGGACCTCGCCGAGAACCAGCGGGAGAAATACGCGGCGTTCTGGAAGGCGTTCGGCCAGGTGCTGAAGGAGGGTGTGGGCGAGGACACGACGAATCGCGAGCGCGTCGCGAAGCTCCTGCGCTTCGCCTCCACGCACGCCGACGCCGAGGAGCAGTCGGTGTCGCTCGCCGATTATGTCGCGCGGTTGAAGGAAGGGCAGGACCGCATCTACTACGTTACGGCGGACACCTTCCTCGCCGCCAGGTCGAGCCCGCATCTCGAGGTGTTCCGCAAGAAGGGAATCGAGGTGCTCCTCCTCTCCGACCGGGTCGACGAGTGGGTTGTCGCGCACTTGCACGAGTTCGACGGCAAGCCGCTCGTGTCGGTCACCCGCGGGGGGCTCGAGCTCGGCAAGCTCGAGACCGACGCCGAGCGCGAGGCCGAGCGGAAGCAGGCCGATGCCGCGCGCGAGCTCGTGGGACGGATCAAGGAGGCGCTCGGCGAGCGGGTGAAAGAGGTGCGCACTACCCTGCGCCTGACCTCCTCCCCCGCCTGCCTCGTGGCGGACGAGCACGACCCGGGCGCGAATCTCCAACGGATCCTGCGCGCCGCCGGTCAGGACGTGCCGAAATTCCCGCCGATCCTGGAGATCAACCCCGGGCACCCGATGGTCGAGCGGCTGCAGCGCGAGGACAAGCGTTTCAAGGAGTGGGCGGAGCTCCTCTTCGACCAGGCGCTGCTCGCCGAAGGCGGGACCCTCGACGATCCGGCCGGGTTCGTGCGGCGGCTGAACGAGCTCATGCTCGACCTCGCCGGCGGCGGCGGGCGGATCTGGACGCCGGGTTGAACGCCGGCGCTTAGAATCCGCCGGTGCGGATCTTCTACTCCGACCACTACGTCCTCCCGCTACCGCCGGGGCACCGCTTCCCGATGAGCAAGTACGCGCGCCTGCGGGCGCGCGTGCTCGAGAGCGACCTTGCGGCCGTCGCACATGTCGCACCGGCTGCGCGCGACGAGCAGATCCTGCTTGCGCACTGTCCCGGCTACCTCGGACGGGTCGTCGACGGCCGCCTCAGCCCGGCCGAGCAGCGCGCGATCGGGTTTCCGTGGACGCCGCAGATGGTCGAGCGCTCGCGCCGGACGAGCGGTGCGACGGTAGCGGCGGCGCGCGCCGCGATCGAAGACGGCGTCGCGGTGAACCTCGCGGGCGGCACGCACCACGCTTTCCGCGACCGGGGCGAGGGCTTCTGCGTGCTGAACGACAGCGCGATCGCGGCGCGTACGCTGCAGGCGGAAGGTCTCGCGGAGCGGGTCGCGGTGATCGACTGCGACGTGCACCAGGGCAACGGGACCGCGTCGATCTTCCGCGACGACGCGACCGTGTTCACGTTCTCGATCCACGGGGCGAACAATTTTCCGTTCGCGAAGGAGCCGAGCGATCTCGATGTCGAGCTCGCCGACGGAACCGGCGACCGGGCGTACCTGGAGGCGCTGGAGCGGGGCGTGCGAGCGACCCTCGAACGCTCCCGTCCGGACGTCGCGATCTATCTCGCCGGCGCCGATCCGTACTACGACGATCGCCTGGGGCGGCTCGCGCTCACGAAGCAGGGATTGCTCGAGCGCGACCGGATGGTGCTGGGGCTGTGCGCACGCGCCGGCGTGCCGGTCGCGGTGACGATGGCGGGCGGCTACGCGCAGGACATCGACGACACCGTCGAGATCCACTGCAACACCGTGGAGACCGCGATGTGGTTCGCTACTTGTTGAGATCGACCGCCCGGCGCTCGCGGGCCTGCTCGTCGGCCGGCACGTCGATCTGCATGTCGCGCTGGTCGCGCGCCGCTTCACCGCTCGGCACGTTGAGCTGCACGTCGCGCCGCTCCCGCGCCGCCTCGCCCTGCTCGATGTTCAGGCGCACGGCTTCGGCGTCCCGCGCGCGCTCGCCCTGCATGATGTTGCGCTGAGCCGCGTCCCGGTCGACGCGCTGCTCGTTCGCCGACACGTCGAAGCGCCGGTCCGACGAGTTCGGGCCGACTGTTCCCGGCACGACGCGCCCGGCGGTCGAGTCGGAGCCGGGTCCCGGCACCGTGCTCGAGGGGATCGTGCTCGGCCCGCTCCCGCTCGGCGTGATCCCGGTCGGCAGCGGCTGGTTGGGCGCGGTCGGCACGGCGCCCTTGCTGGATCGTGCCCGGGGCCTGGACACCGCCCGGCTGGATGTTGACGTAGTGCCCGGTGCTCGGCTGCGGCACGATGGTGTCGTGCCCGCCGGCCGGCGGCTGGTCCGAGTACGTAACCTTGCCGTCGGGACCGACGTACTGGTAGATGCTCTGGGCGAGTAGCGGCAGGCAAGCACCGCCGCGACGGCGAGAACGAGGATTCGGGACATGGCCGCTCCCGGATGAAGGCCTCACACGCGAGGCCGGTGCGGCCAATGTAGCACTTCGCGCCGCCGGCGGACACCGCCGCGAATGACGGCATCCGGCCGGCGCGCTCAGAGCTTGGCGAGCATCGCCTCGGCGCCGGACACTTCGAACTTGCCGGGCGCCTCGACGTTCAGCTGCTTCACGATGCCGTCGTCGACCAGCATCGAGTAGCGCGTCGACCGCACGCCCATGTTGCGCGCGGTGAGGTCGAGCTCGAGCCCGAGCTTCTTCGTGTACTCGGCGCTGCCGTCGGCCATCATGCGGACCTTGCCGCCCGCCTTCTGGTCGCGCATCCACGCGGCCATCACGAACGCGTCGTTGACCGAGATGCACCAGATCTCGTCGATCCCCTTCTTTTTCAGCGCGTCGTAGTTGGCGACGTAGCTGGGGACGTGCTTCGCCGAGCAGGTCGGGGTGAACGCCCCGGGCAGCCCGAAAATGGCGATCTTCCTGCCCTTGACGAGGTCCTGAACGTTCAGGTCCTTGGGGTTGATCGGGCAGCCGGACGGATCGAACTCGACGGTCTCGGACAGGCGCCCTTCGGGCAGGCGATCGCCGATTTTGATGGTCATGTTGGTCTCCTGGCGGTGGGGGGTGGGCGGAGCATCGCCGAACTTTCCGGGGAAGTCAAAACGTCACGCGAAAGGGGCGAAAGCGCCGTGAAACCATTGAGGCACAAGGGCTTTGTGGCTATAGTGGGACGTTCCCAGGAGACCCGAGCCCGCATGCCGGTTGCTGCCGTATCGAACGAAGAACGCCGCCTGACGCTGGCCGAGGTGGTGAACGCGCTGATCGCGGACGGGCTGGTCCCGCGCGAGGAGGCGGAGCGGCTCGCCGCCGACCGGCGCGCGCACCGGGCCGGCACGCTGCACCCGCTCGTGGTCCTCGCCGAGCAGAAGTGGCGCTCGGCCGAGCCGCCGCATCGCCTCCTCACGCTCGAGGCGCTGACCGAGTGGTACGCGGGGAAGGCCGAGCTGCCGTACTTCCACGTCGATCCGCTCAAGATCAACTTCGCCGCGGTGACCGAGATCATGTCGAGCGCGTACGCCGAGCGCTTCAAGATCCTGCCGGTCGAGGTGAACCTGAACCAGAAGCGCGCGGTGATCGCAACCGCCGAGCCGTACGTGCGCGAGTGGGAGGCCGAGCTCCGGCGCGTCCACCGCGTCGAGATCGAGCGCGTGTTCGCGAACCCGCTCGACATCCAGCGCTACATCGTGGAGTTCTACAACCTGGCGAAGTCGGTCAAGGGCGCCAAGGGCACCGCCGAAGCGCGCTCGGGGATCTCGAACTTCGAGCAGCTGGTCGAGCTCGGCAAGTCGAACCGCCAGCTCGACGCGAACGACCAGCACATCGTCAACATCGTCGACTGGTTGTGGCAGTACGCGTTCGACCAGCGTGCGAGCGACATCCACATCGAGCCGCGCCGCGACGTCGGCAAGGTGCGCTTCCGTATCGATGGCGTGCTGCACGACGTCTACCAGCTCCCGTCGCCGGTCATCGCCGCGATGACGAGCCGGATCAAGATCCTCGGCCGCATGGACGTCGTGGAGAAGCGCCGCCCGCAGGACGGCCGCATCAAGACGCGCACCGCCGACGGCCAGGAGGTCGAGCTGCGCCTGTCGACCCTGCCGACGGCGTTCGGCGAGAAGCTGGTGATGCGGATCTTCGACCCGGAGGTGCTGGTCAAGGACTTCGCCGACCTCGGCTTCTCCGAGGAGGACCAGGCACGCTGGGGCGAGATGACCGGCAAGCCCCACGGCATCATCCTCGTCACCGGTCCCACCGGCTCGGGCAAGACGACGACGCTGTACTCGACGCTGAAGACGCTCGCGACCCCCGAGGTGAACGTCTGCACGATCGAGGACCCGATCGAGATGATCGAGCCGTCGTTCAACCAGATGCAGGTGCACGCCGCGATCGACCTCAACTTCGCCGAGGGCGTGCGCGCGCTGATGCGGCAGGACCCGGACATCATCATGATCGGCGAGATCCGCGACCTGCAGACCGCGGAGATGGCGATCCAGGCCGCGCTGACCGGCCACCTGGTGCTCTCGACGCTGCACACGAACGACGCCGCCAGCGCGGTGACGCGGATGCTCGACCTCGGCGTGCCGCCGTATCTCATGAACGCGACGGTGCTCGGCGTCATGGCGCAGCGGCTCGTCCGCACGCTCTGCCCGCACTGCAAGCACAAGGTGCCCTACGGCGAGGATCGCGCCGACGACGTCGCATGGGAGGAGCTCGTGCGGCCGTGGAAGGCGCGGCGCCCGACTCGCGTCTACAAGCCGGTCGGCTGCCTCGAGTGCCGGATGACCGGCTACCGCGGCCGCAGCGGCATCTACGAGGTGATGCTGCTCACGCCGGCGGTCAAGCGGCTGATCAGCAGTACGCCCGAGCTCGGCAAGATCCGCGAGCAGGCCTACAAGGACGGCATGAAGTCGCTGCGGATCAGCGGCGCGATGAAAGTGGCGGCGGGCACGACGACCCTCGAGGAGGTGCTCAAGGTCGCGCCGCCGCATCAGCACGAAGGCGCCTGACGCCGCGCGCCATGCCCCGCGTACTGCGCGACATCGCAGCCAATCTGGCGCTCGCCGCCGCGTACTTCGCCGCCGCGAAGCTCGGGCTCGTGTTCGCGCTCTTCGGCGCCAACGTCTCGCTCATTTGGCCGGCGTCCGGGATCGCGGTCGCCGCGCTGGTCCTCTCGGGACTGAGACTCTTCCCCGGGGTCGCGGTCGGGGCGCTCCTCGCCAATCTCTCGCTCGGCTCGCCGCCGCCGACCGCGACGGTGATCGCGCTCGGCTCGACGCTCGCGGCGGTCGCGGCCGCCTGGCTCCTCGCGCGCTCGAGCGGCGAGGACGGCGACCGGTTCGATCCCGACGTGCCGCGGGTGCGCGACGTCCTGCGCCTGATCTTCCCGGCGGCGCTCGGCACGCCGGTGATCGCGGCGGCGATCGGCGTCGCCGCGCTCGCGCAGGCGCAGCTGATCGAGTCCGAGCGCGTCATCCGGGCCGGGGTCGCGTGGTGGGCGGGGGACGCGCTCGGCGTGCTGCTCTTCACGCCGCTCGTCCTCGCCTGGGCGCGCGATCTCCGCCCCCGCATCGCGGTGGCCGAGGCGCTCGCGCACGCGGTGCTCATCGCCGCGGTGCTCTTCGCCGGCGCGGTCGTGCTCGCGAGCCATCTGCCGCGGGAGCGCACCGAGATCCTCGCCGCGTTCGTGCTGTTCCCGCTCGCCGTGTGGCCGGCGGTGCGCTTCCCGATGCGCGAGGTGGCCACGTTCAACGTCGCGCTCGCGATGCTCGTGATGGCCGCGGCGTGGTTCGGGCGGGGCCCGTTCACCAGCGGCGCCGATTCGGCCGATCTCGTCGCGATCGTCGGTCTCCTCGCCTCGGTCACGCTGACGACGCTCCTGCTCTGCGCGCTGAGCACCGAACGCCGGGCGGCGGCCGAGCGCATGCGGCGGAGCGAGGAGCGCTTCCGCAGCCTCACCAAGCTCTCGGCCGACTGGTACTGGGAGCAGGACCGCGAGTTGCGGTTCACCGAGATCTCGCCGGCGTTCCAGGCCACGACCTCGTTCGAGCCGTCGGAGTCGCTCGGCAAGCGCCGCTGGGAGCTGCCGTTCGAGAGCCGCGACTCGGCCGAGTGGGTCGACCACCGCCGGCGGCTCGAGGCGCACGAGCCGTTCCGCGACTTCCTGCGCGCCCGGCGCGGCGCCGACGGCCGCCTGCGCTACGCGCTGACGAGCGGCGAGCCGATCTTCGACGACTCCGGCCGGTTCCAGGGCTACCGCGGCGTGGGGCGCGACATCACCGCACAGATGGAAGCCGACCGCGCGGTCCGCGAGTCGCGCGAGCTCTTCGCCCGCATCTTCAGCTCGAGCCCGAATCCGATGCTGATCAACCGCATCGGCGACAACCGCGTGCTCGAGGTCAACGACGCGTGGTGCGCGTTCTTCGGCCGCGAGCGCGACACGATCGTCGGCCGGACGCTGGAGGACGTCGACGTCCTCGTCGAGCCGGCCGAGCGCGTCCGCATCAACACGCTCCTGCAGGCACGCGGGGCGACCCGCAACTTCGAGCTGAAAGTCCGCGCGCGCGCCGGCGAGGTGCGCGAGGTGCTGTTCGCCGCCGAGCTCGTGGAGCTCGCCGGCGAGCGCTGCGTGATCTCGACGCTCACCGACGTCACCGACCGCAATCGGGCCCTGGTCGAGCTGCGCGCCTCGCGGGAGCGGCTCGAGCGGATGTTCCGCGGCAGTCCGCTGCCGATCGCGATCTCGGGCATCGAGGACGGCGCGGTGGTCGACGTGAACGACGCGTGGTCGCGGACCTACGGCTACGCGCGCGAGGCGATCCTCGGTCGCAACTTCGTCGAGCTCGGGCTGTGGATCGACGCCGACGCCCGCCGCCGGATGCGCGACCAGCTGCTCGCGGGCGGGGCGGTGCGCAACTTCGAGGCCCGCTGGCGCAAGAGCTCCGGCGAGCCCGCCGAGGTGCTGCTGTCCGGCGACGTGATCGAGCTCGACGGCGCGCCGGTGATGCTCTCGGCCGCGCTCGACGTCACCGAGCGGAACAGCGCGGAGCGGCGCCTCCGCGAGTCGGAGGCGCGGTTTTCCAAGATCTTCCATTCGAGCCCGGTGCCGGTGGTGATCAGCCGCCTCGCCGACGGTGCCATCCTCGAGGTGAACGACGCCTGGGCGAAATGGTTCGGCTGGTCGCGCGAAGAGGTGGTCGGCAAGACCTCGCTCGAGCTCGGGATCTGGACCCACCGCAGCGACCGCGACGAGTTCGTGCGGATGCTCCAGGCGGGGATGGGCGTGCGCAACATGGAGATGCGGCTCCGCAAGCGCTCCGGCGAGCTCGCCGACGTGCTCGCCTCGGCGGACATGCTCGAGCTGGGCGGCGAGGTGTGCACCGTCTCGTCGGTGATGGACATCACCGACCGCAAGCAGGCCGAGCGGCAGCTGCGCGAGTCGGAGCGGCGCTTCCGCGACTTCGCCGAAGCGGCCGGCGAGTACGTCTGGGAGCTCGACGTCGACGGGCGCTACACCTACGTGTCGCGACGCGTGGAGCAGGTGCTCGGCTATGCGCCCGACGAGCTGCTCGGCCGCCGGCCGATGGAGCTGATGCCGCCGGGCGAGGCGGAGCGCGTGCGCGACTGGTTCGCCCAGGTCATGCGGTCGCGGGAGCCGTTCCGCAATCTCGAGCACCGCCTGATGAGCCGCTCCGGGAGCCAGGTGTGGCAGATCGTGAGCGGCGTGCCGATCGTGGACGGCGAGGGCCGGTTCGTCGGCTATCGCGGCACGGCGCTCGACATCACCGAGCGCAAGCAGGCGGAATCGCGCATCGCGGAGCTCGCCACGCGCGATCCGCTCACGGGGCTGCCGAACCGGCTGCTGCTTTCCGACCGCCTCGCGCGGGGGATCACGAGTGCGCACCGGGAAGGCGGCCTGCTCGCGGTGATGTTCGTCGACCTGGATCACTTCAAGCGCATCAACGACACCCTTGGCCACGACATCGGCGATCAGCTGCTGCGCGAGGTGGCGAAGCGGATCGGCAGCGTGCTGCGGAAGGGTGACACGCTGTCGCGGCTCGGCGGCGACGAGTTCGTGGTCGTGCTCGAGGGCCTGAAGGCGGCCGAGGACGCGGGGCAGGTCGCGCGGAAGCTCATCGACGCGCTGTCGCAGCCCTACGACATCGAGGGGCACACGCTGAACACCGCGGCGAGCGCCGGGATCGCGATCTACCCGACCGACGGCACCGATGCGACGACGCTGATGCGCCACGCCGACACCGCGATGTACGTGGCGAAGTCGAGCGGGCGCAAGAACTACCAGTTCTTCTCCGCGGAGATGAACATCCGTGCGACCGAGCGGCTGCGCCTGGAGGCGGCCCTGCGCGGCTCGGTCGAGCGGGGCGAGCTGCGCGTCTACTACCAGCCGCGCGCGGACGTCGCCGGCGACACGCTGACCGGCGCCGAAGCGCTGCTGCGCTGGCAGCACCCCGAGCACGGCCTGCTGGTCGCCGGCCGGTTCATGCCGCTCGTCGAGGAGACCGGCCTCATCCACTCGATCGGCGAGTGGGTGCTGCAGAGCGCCGCCGACCAGGCGCAGGGGTGGCACGCGCTGCACGGCCCGGCGTTCGCGATCTCGGTGAACATCTCGCCGAAGCAGTTCAACCGCGCGCTGCTCGGCCGGGTGCGGAGCGCGCTCGATGCGAGCGGGCTCGACCCGAAGATGCTCGAGCTCGAGCTCGTCGAAGGGGCGCTCCAGCGCAACCCGGACGAGGCGCGGGCGGTGCTCGGGGGCCTGCGCAACCTCGGCGTGCGGGTGGTCCTCGACGACTTCGGGACCGGCTACTCGTCGATGAGCCAGCTCCGCCGGTTCGCGATCGACGGCATCAAGATCGACCGCTCCTTCGTGCGCGGCATGACGACCAACCCCGACGATCGCATCGTCGTCAAGGCGATGATCGACATGGCGCGCAGCCTCCGGATCAACACGATCGCCGAAGGCGTGGAAACGCCGGCCGAGCTCGACCTCCTGCGCAACATGGGCTGCGAGGAGTACTCGGGCCACCTCCTCGCCGAACCGGGCACGCCGAGCGAGTTCGAGCGGCGGTGGCTGCGGCCGGGGAACGTGCTCGCGCTGCGTCCGCGGCGCTAGCCGCCGGCGGCGGCGCCGGCGTTCTCCGGGGTCACTTCGACAGGTACCGCATCGCCCGCTCCAGCCCCTCGATCGTCGTCGGGTACATGCGCCCGCCGAAGATCTCGCGGATCACCGCGATCGACTGCCGGTACGGCCAGAGCTGCTCGGGCTCGGGGTTGAGCCAGACCGTCTTCGGGTAGACGTCCAGCATCCGGCGCAGCCAGACCGCGCCGGCTTCCTCGTTGTGATACTCGATCGAGCCGCCCGGCTGCAGGATCTCGTACGGGCTCATCGTCGCGTCGCCCACGAAGATCACCTTGTAGTCGTGGCCGTACTTGTGCATGAGGTCGGCGGTGCGCGTGCGCTCGGCGTGGCGGCGCCGGTTGTCCTTCCACACGAAGTCGTACAGGCAGTTGTGGAAGTAGAAGTACTCGAGGTGCTTGAACTCGGTCTTCGAGGCGCTGAAGAGCTCCTGGGCGAGCTTGATGTGATCGTCCATCGACCCGCCGACGTCGAGGAACATCAGCACCTTCACCGCGTTGTGCCGCTCCGGGCGCATGTGGATGTCGAGCAACCCGGCGTTCCGCGCCGTCTTGTCGATCGTGGTGTCGAGGTCGAGCTCCTCGGGCGCGCCGTCGCGCGCGAACTTGCGTAGCCGCCGCAGGGCGACCTTGATGTTGCGCGTGCCGAGCTCGACCTCGGAATCGTAGTTCGCGTACTCGCGCTGGTCCCAGACCTTGACCGCGCTGCGGTTGCGCGACTTGTCCTGGCCGATGCGGATGCCCTCGGGGTTGTAGCCGTAGGCGCCGAACGGCGAGGTGCCCGCGGTCCCGATCATCTTGCTCCCGCCCTGGTGGCGGCCCTTCTGCTCCTCGAGCCGCTTGCGGAGCTCCTCCATCAGTTTGTCCCAGCCGCCGAGGGACTCGATCAGCGCCTTTTCCTCCGGCGACAGATTGAGCTCCGCTTGCTTGAGCAGCCACTCCAGGGGAATGTCGGCCTCGGCGCCCATCAGGTGCTCGACGCCCTTGAAGTACTCGCCGAAGGCGCGGTCGAACTTGTCGTAGTGGGACTCGTCCTTCACCAGCGCGGTCCGGGCGAGGTAGTAGAAGTCCTCGATCGACGGCTCGATGACGCCCTTGTGCATCGCTTCCATCAAGGTCAGCCACTCCTTGATGGAAACGGGGACTTTGGCCGTCTTCAGCTTGAGAAAGAATCCGGTCAGCATGTAACAAGCCCGGTCCGCGTAACGAATCGATACAAAGGGTTACAGCAGCGCCGATAACCGATGCGGTAGTGTCGCGTTAAACGGAACAGGGGGCAACAGCGCCCCCGGAGCGAGGTGACCATGAGAGCGAAAGTCCTCACCATCGTCGGCTTGGCGGTCGCGGCGACAGCACTGCCGGCCGCGAGCTTCGCCGGCACCAGCGTCGGCGTGTCGATCGGGATCGGCGGTCCGCCGGTCGGCTTCTTCCCGCCGCCACCCGTCGTCTACTACCCCCCGCCCCCGGTTGCCTACTATCCGCCGTCCGTCGCGGTGTTCCCGGCCCCGGTGGCGGTCTTCCCGCGGCCGTTCTACGTCGCGCCGCCGACAGTGGTGTTCCGGGCGGGCGGGTTCTACGGTGCGCCCGTCCACGGGGTCACGGCTATCGCGGGAACGGCCACGCCGGTCGACGCTGGCATTGACGCGACATCCGCAGCGGACGCGGCGAGCCGCTCGCCGCGGGCTCGGGTCGACGCACGCTCGAGGACCGCGATCAGATCGGCGCGGGAGCCCGGATAGCGCAGGGATCTCGACACTCCCGGCCTAAGCTGCTCGCGCTACCGGTTCTGGCGCGCCATGAAGACGAGGCGCTCGAAAAGGTGGACGTCCTGCTCGTTCTTGAGCAGCGCGCCGTGCAGCGGCGGGATGACCGTCTTGCGGTCCTTCGCGCGGAGCGCCTCCGGCGGAATGTCCTCGGCGAGCAGGAGCTTCAGCCAGTCGAGGAGCTCGGAGGTCGACGGCTTCTTCTTGAGCCCGGGCACCTCGCGCAGCTCGAAGAACACCTCGAGTGCCTCGCGCAGCAGGTTCTTCTTCAGCCCGGGGAAGTGCACGTCGACGATCCGCTCCATCGTCTCCTTGTCGGGGAACCGGATGTAGTGGAAGAAGCAGCGGCGCAGGAACGCGTCCGGCAGCTCCTTCTCGTTGTTGGAGGTGATGAAGACGATCGGCCGGTGCCGCGCCTGCACCAGCTCCTTCGTCTCGTACACGTAGAACTCCATCCGGTCGAGCTCGCGCAGCAGGTCGTTCGGGAACTCGATGTCCGCCTTGTCGACCTCGTCGATCAGCAGCACGACCGGCGAATCGGAGGTGAACGCCTGCCAGAGCATCCCCTTCACGATGTAGTTGGCGATGTCGTGCACCCGCGGGTCGCCGAGCTGCGAGTCGCGCAACCGGCTGACGGCGTCGTACTCGTAGAGACCCTGCTGCGCCTTGGTCGTCGACTTGATGTGCCACTCGAGGAGCGGCACGCCGAGCGACTCGGCGACTTCGATCGCGAGTCGCGTCTTCCCGGTGCCGGGCTCCCCCTTCACCAGCAGCGGGCGCTGGAGGGTGATCGCAGCGTTCACCGCGAGCTTGAGATCGTCGGTGGCGACGTAGGTGGACGAGCCCTTGAAGCGCATGGAATGTCCCGAAGAGAGGTTGCAGGGATTATAACCGTGCGTCTCCGTGCTCCAATGCGCGCGGCCCAGTGCGCGACAATCGCGCGATGCGCGCTGGACTCTTGGTTCTGCTCCTTGCCGCGTCGGCGACGGGGCGCGAGCCGCCGCTCGTCGCGGTCGACGTCGGGCACTTCGCCGCCGAGCCGGGCGCGACGAGCGCGCGCGGGCGGGCGGAGCTCGAATTCAACCGCGAGCTCGCCGCGCTCGTCCGCGACGCGCTGCAGGCGCGGGGTGCGCGCGTGCTCGTCATCGGCGCCGACGGCGACATGGCGGTGCTCTCCCGCCGGACCGCGGCGGCGCGCGGCGCGGCGCTGTTCCTGTCCGTGCACCACGATTCGGTGCAGCCGCACTATCTCGAGGAATGGACCTACGAGGGCGAGACGCGCCTCTTCAGCGACCGCTTCGCCGGCTTCTCGCTTTTCGTGTCGCGCCGCAATCCGGACGTGGGAGCGAGCCTCGCCTGCGCGTCCGCCATCGGCGCCGCGATGCGAGGCGCGGGCTTCGCGCCGTCCCTCTATCACGCCGAACCGATCCGCGGCGAGTCGAAGCCGTTCGCCGACCGGGCGAACGGGGTCCACTACTACGACAATCTCGTGGTGCTGCACAGCGCGACGCAGCCCGCGGTCCTCTTCGAGGCGGGGGTGATCGTCAATCGCGCCGAGGAGCTCGTGCTGCGCGCCCCGGGCACGCACGGGCGGATCGCCGAGGCGGTCGCCGACGGCGTCAGAGCCTGCCTCGTTGCGGGCGGGCGACTTTGACCCCGCGCGACGCCGTCGGGTAGAATCGCGCGGGCTTTTGGGGGCGACAACGATGAGAATGATTCTGGGGGCGGCGCTCGCGGCGCTGGCGATGACGGCGCAGGCGCAGGGGGAGCTCAAGGGCGACCCGGAGCGGGCGAAGCAGAAGATCTCGATGTGCGCCGGCTGCCACGGCATCCCGGACTACCGCACCGCCTTTCCCGAGGTCTTCTCCGTGCCGATGATCGCCGGGCAGAACCCCGGCTACATCGTCAAGGCACTCGAGGCGTATAAGTCCGGCGAGCGGAACCATCCGAGCATGCGCGCGATCGCCGCGACGCTCTCCGGCCAGGACATGGCCGATCTCGCCGTGTACTACGGCACGGTGGCGAAATGAGGCCCGCGATGAGGACGATCCTCGCAGTTGCGGTCGCGGCGGCGTTTGCGTTGCCGGTGGTCGCGCAGGCCCAGCCCAAACCGCTCGAAGAACACCTCAAGACGTGCGCCACCTGCCACGGCGACGACGGCAACAAACCGCTCGCGCCGGAGTTCCCTAAGCTGGGCGGCCAGCATTTCGACTATCTCGTCCATGCGCTCAAGGCCTACAAGTCGGGGGGCCGCAAGAACCCGATCATGGCCGGTCAGGCGAAGGACCTGACGACGAAGGAAATGGAAGCGCTGGCCGACTACTACTCCAAGCAGCACAGCACGCTGCACATCGTCCCGCTGCACCGCCTCGCCGGCGAAGCCCGCTAGGCCAGGCCCCCGGCGGCGCTCCGAATTTCACACTTTTGTATTCTAGCGCCGGCTTCTAGCGCCGGCGCACGCACTCCAGGTAAGCGGCGCCATCCGGCGTGGTGCGCGTCCGCTGCGCCGCCCAGACGACTTCACCCAGGCACTCGAGCACGACGTGCAACGCGTCGTGCCGGTCGCCGCGATCGGCGAGGATGCGGTCGAACTCCGCGCGGATCCCCGGCGGCTGGTCGATCGCGAGCTGCTCCTCGATCGCGACGTGCAGGCTCATGTGCAGGAACGGATTCGCCTGCCCGTCTTCGGGCGTGTAGTCGCGGTCGAGGAACCGGTCCGGATCGTCGAGCGCGTGGTGGTATTCGGGATGGAGGAGCATCACCTCGAGCGCGACGGTCTCCAGCCCTTCGAGCGGGCGCCCCTCGCGGTACTTGCGCCACGCGTCGAAAAAGAACTGGCGGACCTGCTCGCGGGATGGGTTAAACATCTTTCGTCTTCTGCCGGAACTCGCACAGGTCGCGGATCAGGCAGCGGGGGCAGGCGGGCTTGCGCGCCGTGCAGACGTACCGGCCGTGCAGGATCAGCCAGTGGTGGGCGTTGCGGCGGTACGGCTCGGGCACGAACTTCACCAGCCGTTCCTCCACTTCGAGCGGGTTCTTGCCCGGCGCGATCCCGGTCCGGTTGGCGACCCGGAAGATGTGCGTATCCACCGCCATCGTGTCCTGGCCGAACGCGGTATTGAGGACGACGTTCGCGGTCTTCCGGCCGACGCCGGGCAGCTGCTCGAGCGCCTCGCGCGTTGGCGGGACTTCGCCACCGTGCCGCTCGAGCAGCAGGCGGCTCATCTCCACGACGTTCTTTGCCTTGGTGCGGAAGAGCCCGATCGTCTTGATGTAGGGAATCAGCCCGTCGACGCCGAGCGCGACCATTTTCTCCGGGGTGTCCGCGATCTTGAAGAGCTCGGCGGTGGCCAGATTGACGCTCTTGTCGGTCGCCTGCGCGGACAGGATCACCGACACCAGCAGCTCGTAGGGCGTCCGGTACGCGAGCTCGGTGGTCGGGTCCGGGTTTGCGGCCGAGAGGCGGGCGAAGATCTCGGCGCGTTTCTGCGGGTTCATCGCTTGCCGCACGCGGCGCGGCGCGCGCGCGCCCGCTCGAGTGCAGCCTCGATCGCGGCCCGTCTCGCCTCGGGACCGTGCCGGGACGCCGGACCACGCTGCGCGCGGGCCGCGGCGCGCGCGGCCTTGTCGCGCTCAAGGCGGACGAGCCTGCGCTCGTAGCGGCGCCGGGCGGTGTCGGCATGCGCGTCATCCCACGCGGGGCCGGTCGCCGGCACCATGTCGATGCAGTCGACCGGGCAGGGCGGCAGGCAGAGATCACAGCCGGTGCATAGCGCCTCGATCACGGTGTGCATCTGCTTTCGCGCGCCGACGATGGCGTCCACCGGGCAGGCGGCGATGCAGAGCGTGCAACCGATGCACCGCGCCTCGTCGACGCGCGCTATACGGCGCGGCGCTTCGACGCCGCGCGCCGGATCGAGTGGCGCGTAGGCACGGCCGGTGAGCGCGGCGAGCGCGCGGATCCCGGCGTCGCCGCCGGGCGGGCAGCGGTTGATCGCGGCCTCGCCGGCCGCGATCGCGCGCGCGTAGGGCCGGCACGCCGGATAGCCGCACTTCGTACACTGCGTCTGGGGCAGGGCGCGGTCGATCGCGTCCTCGAGCGTAGAGGTGATCATCGGTCAGGCGGCGCGGGCGGCCGGCGCGGCGAGGCCTTCGACGATCTCGCGCACGAGCCCGGGGCCGCGATACACGAGGCCGGTGTAGAGCTGGAGCAGGCTCGCCCCCGCGTCGAGCTTCTCGCGCGCGTCGGCGGCGCTCATGATCCCGCCCGACCCGATGATCGGGATGCGTCCCTTGAGCGTCGCCGCGAGCTTGCGGATCACCGCCGTCGAGAGGGCGCGGAGGGGCGCGCCGGAGAGCCCGCCTTCCTCGTCGCCATGCGGCAGCCCCTTCACCCCGGCACGCGAAATCGTCGTGTTGGTGGCGATGACCGCGTCGACGCCGAACTCGATGAGCGCCTGCGCGATCCCGGCGATCTGCTCGTCGTCGAGGTCGGGCGCGATCTTGACCGCGAGCGGAAGGCGCCGCTTGTGCAGGCGCGCAAGGCGGTCGCGCGCCTTCGTCACCTGTGCGAGGATCGCCCCGAGCTCGCCGGCCTGCTGCAGCGCGCGCAGATTCTTCGTGTTCGGCGAGGAGACGTTCACCGTCGCGTAGGTTGCGATCGGGTACACCTTCTCCAGGCACGCGATGTAGTCGTCGGCGGTGCGCTCGAGCGGGGTGTCCTTGTTCTTGCCGAGATTGACGCCGAGGATGCCGTCGTAGCGGGCGCGTCGGACGTTCTCGACGAACCGGTCGACGCCGACCGAGTTGAAGCCGAGCCGGTTGATGATCGCCTCGCGCTCGGGGATGCGGAACACTCGCGGCCGCGGATTGCCCGGCTGCGGCCGCGGGGTGACGCCGCCGATCTCGAGGAAGCCGAAGCCGAACGCCGCGACGGCGTCGACGAACTCGCCGTGCTTGTCGAGGCCGGCCGCGAGGCCGAGCGGGTTCGGAAAGTCGAGCCCCATTGCCTTCACCGGCGTGCCGGGGAGCGCCCTGCCGGGGAGGCCGGCGCAACCGAATCGCTGCAGCAGCTTGACCGACGGGAGCGTCAGCTCGTGGGCGGTTTCGGGATCCAGCAGGAAGAGCAGCGGGCGCGCGAGGCCGTAGAGCATCCTGCGATTTTACGTGCTCTCCATCCGGATTCCGAGCAGTCGCGCGACGACGCCCGCCTGGATGAGCGCCGCGTCGACCAGCTCGTCGAGCGCTACGGACTCGTCCGGCTTGTGGCTGTCCGCACCGTCCCCGGGCCCGAACACGACGATCTCGACGGGATCGCGGGCGAAGTAGCGGCCGTCGCTCGCGCCGACGACGTTCAGCCGCTCGGGCGGGCGTCCGGTGACCGCGGCGACCGACTCGCGGAAGGCGCGCACGCCGGCGCCGTCCTGCGGCGCGCTGAACCCCGGCGTGCCGGTGAGAAGCTCCACGGACAGCGTGCCCGGAGGCTCGCCGGCCGCATCCACGATCCGGCGCAGCTCGTCGAGCGCGGCGTCGAAGTCCTCGTCGGGCAGGATGCGACGATCGATCTCGATCGCGCAGTGGTCGGGGACGACGTTGGTGTTCTCGCCGCCGTGGATCCGTCCGATGCTCAGCGTCGACTGCTGCCCGTTTGCCGACCGCCGGCCACGGAGCCGCGGCCCGAGCTCGCGCTCGATCGCGGCGATGACGCGGTGCATGCGCAGGATCGCGGAATCGCCGGTGTCGGGTGCACCCGCGTGGGCGGCCTTGCCGCGCGCGCTCACCCGCACCCACATTACCCCGCGCTCCTCGGTCACCAGCCGGTTGCGCGTCTGCGCCGCGACGATCAGCGTCGTCGGGCGCACCGCGCCCGCCTGGCGCAGGTACGCCAGCCCCTCCGGGCCGAGGTTCTCCTCGTCGCCGACGAAGGTGAACACCACCTCGCCGGTCTGCGGCCCGCCGCGCCGGGCGATCTCCTCGGCGAGCCACAGGTGGACGGCCATCGAGCTCTTGCAGTTGCAGGCACCGAGCCCGTACACCCGGCCGTCCCTGAGCGTGGCGGCGAGCGGGTCTGTCGCCCACGCAGCGCGCTCCCCGATGCCCACCGTGTCGGCGTGGGCGTTGAACGCGACCGAGGGCCGGCCGGCGCCGAGGCGCGCGACGACGTTGACGATGGCCGGCGCGCGCGAGAGGAGGTCGACGCGATAGCCGAGTCGCTTGAGGGCGTCGGCGGCGAACCCTGCAATGGCGGCCGTGTCGCCCGGCGGGAACGGCGAGGGGATCGCGACCAGGTCGCGGAGGAGCTCGAAGAGGCGCCCGCCCAGCGCGCGCCGATCGGTCACGCCCGCTTCTGCCTCGGCACCGCCGTCCGGCCGTACGCGCGCTCGGCCGCGTCCGGCGCGGTGATCGCGGCGGTCGTCTTGTCGACGTTCCGGGGCTGCGGCGGCGGCATCGACTGGCGCACGGGCTTGCCCCAGCCGGGATCGGCGACGAGCTTGCCGTCCCGCATGACGACCTTGCCGCGCACCATCGTGAGCACCGGGAGCCCCTTCACGCGCCGGCCGTGCCAGGGCGAGATCTTGCTCTTGGAGAAGAGCGACCCCTGGTCGATTGCCTTTGCGGCGGCGAGGTCGACGATCACGAGATCGGCGTCGGCGCCCGGCTGGATCGCTCCCTTGCGGGGATAGAGCCCCCACGCCTTCGCCGGGTTGAAGCTCGACCAGCGGACGTACTCCTCGATCGTGATCCGCCCGCTGTTGACCTCCGTCAGCATAAGCGGCATCTGGGTTTCGACGCCGGGGAACCCGCAGTCGCATTGCCAGATGCTCGCCCGCGTCTTCTCCTCGGGCGTGTGCGGGGCGTGGTCGGTGGCGATCATGTCCACGACGCCTTCCCGCAGCGCCTGCCACAGCGGTTCCTGGTGTCCGGGCTCGCGAATCGGCGGGTTCACGCGCATCACGCTGCCCTGGACCTTCATGTCCTCGGTCGAGAGGAGGAGGTATTGCGGGCAGGTCTCGACCGTCACGTCCACGCCGCGGCGCTTGGCGTCGCGGATCAGGTAGAGGGCGTCCTTCGAGCTCTTGTGCGCGATGTGGAGCCGCGCGCCCGTCCATTCCGCGAAGATGATCGCCCGCCCGACGGCCTCCATCGCGCACACCTCGGGGCGCGCGGCGAGATGGGCGAGCGGATCGGTTCGCCCGGCGGCTTCGAGCTTGGCCTGCCGGCGCGCCATGATGGACGCGTTCTCGGCATGCACGGTGCAGCGGTACCCGCGGCGCGCGAGGATCTCGAAGCCCTCGAGCATCGCGCCGTCGGACGGCGCCGGCAGATCGCCGAAGGTGTTGCCCATGAAGCACTTGAAGCTCGACACGCCGGCGTCCATCAGGGGCTCGAGCTCGCCGAGGTTGTGCTCGTCGAGCAGCCCGTAGATGCCGTAGTCGACATAGGCCTGCGCGCTGGCGATCGCCTGCTTCTGCCGCAGCGCCTCGACCGTCCCGGTCGGCGGCTTCGTGTTCGGCATTTCGAAGACGGTCGTCACGCCACCGCGCGCGGCCGCGCCGGTGCCGGTCTGCCAGTCTTCCTTGTAGTCGTAGCCGGGGGCCCGGAAGTGGACGTGGGAATCGATCGCGCCGGGGAGGACGTATTTGCCCGCGGCGTCGATGGTCTCGCGGGCCGCGGGGAGCGCGTCGCGGGGGCCGATCGCGACGATCGTCCCGCCGGCGACGGCGATGGACGCTTCGAACGTGCCGTCGGGGGTGGCGACCCTCCCACCCGTGATCAGGATGTCGACGTCGGTCATAGGCTGGCCCATCCTCCATCGACCGGCAGGTCCACGCCGGTGATCTGCCGCGACCGGTCGCTCACGAGGAAGACGACGGCGTTCGCGACGTCCTCGCCGGTCGAGATCCGGCGCAGGGCGTAGTTCTCTTCGTACTGCCTGCGCGCATCTTCGATGCTCAGGCCGAATTTCTTGGCCCGCGCCGGCAACACCTTCTCGAAGAAGCGCGGCCCCTCGACCATGCCGGGAGCGACGCAGTTGACGTTGATGTTATACGGGCCGGCCTCGAGCGCGAAGGTCTTCGTCATTCCGCGCAGGCCCCACTTCGAGGCGCTGTAGGCCATGCGTCCGGGCGCTGCGCGCATGCCGAATGTCCCGCCGACGTTGCAGATCTTGCCGTAGCGCTGCGCCATCATGCCGGAGAGCACCGCGCGCATGGTGAGGAAGCAGCCCTTCAGGTTGAGGTCGACGATCTCGTCGAACTCTTCGGGCGTCGTTTCCCACCCGCGCTTCTCCACCGGCCCGGTGCCGCCGGCGATATTGACCAGGATGTCGATCCGGCCGAGTGCGCCGAGGCCGGCCTTCACTGCGGCCTCGACCTCCGCCGGATCGGTCACGTCACAGCGTGCGACCACGGTCCGCCGGCCGAGCGCGCGGACCTCGGCGGCGACCGGCTCGATCGCCGCGGTATCGCGTCCGACGAGCACGAGGTCGGCCCCCTCGCGTGCCAGCGCGCGCGTGACGTCCGCGCCCATGCCCTTGGCCGGGCCGGTGACAAACGCCGCCTTGTCCTTGAGTTCCATGGTGTCCCTCAGGTGACGAACTCGTTCTTGCGCATCGCCCAACCGGTCAGCCGCTCCTCGAGCAGGGCGAACGCCGCGTACAGCGCGATCCCCATGAACGCCAGGATGAACAGCCCGGCGAAGACGAGCGGGACATCGATGTTGGACGACGCGATGATCATCATGTTGCCGATGCCGCGGTTGGCAGCGACGGTCTCCGAAATCACGGTGCCGACGAAGGCGAGGGTGATCGCGATCTTGAGCGAGGCGAAGAGGTAGGGCATCGAGCGTGGAATGCCTACGCCCCACAGGATGTCGCGTTTCGAAGCGCCGAGCGCACGCAGGACGTCCTCCAGCTCCGGCTCGGTGGTGGCAAGGCCGGTGGCGACGTTTACCACCACCGGGAAAATGCAGATCACGAGCGAGGTGATCACCGCCGGCACCGTGCCCGAGCCGAACCACACCACCAGGATCGGTACCACGGCCACCTTGGGAATCGAATAGAACCCGACCAGCAGCGGGTACATGGCGTCGTAGACGAGACGCGACGAGCCGATCGCGATGCCGATCAGTGTCCCGAGAATGACCCCGCCGACGAAGCCGACCACGGTGGTCATCAGCGTCTGCGTGGCGTGCGGCAGGAGCGCGTCCCAGCGGTTGAACAGCACGCGGAAAATCTGCGTCGGCAGCGGCAGCACGAACTCGGGAACGCTGAACAGGCGGCACAGCGCCTCCCACACCAGGAACATGCCGGCGATCACGAGCCACGGCAGCGCGCGCCGGAGCGCCGACTTGCGCATCAAGCGGCAACCTCCTCGCGCGCGTCGCTGATCTCGTTGCGCAGCGCGTGGTTCAGGGCGACGAACTCCTCGCTGAAGGTCATGTCGAGCGTCCGTGGCCGCGGGAAATGCACTTCGTGCGTGGCGAGCACCCGCCCGGGGCGTGCGCTCATCACGAAGATGCGATCGGCCAGGTAGGCCGCCTCGCGCAGATCGTGCGTGACGAGGATGACCGTCGGGCGGCGCGTCATGCACAGCGTCTGGAGCGTTGCCCAGAGGTCCTCCCGCGTGAACGCATCGAGCGCGCCGAAAGGCTCGTCGAGGAGCAGCAGCTCGGGCTCGTGGATGAGTGCGCGGCACAACGATGCGCGCTGCTGCATGCCGCCCGAGAGCTGCCACGGATGGCGCTTCTCGAATCCGGCGAGCCCCACCGTCTTGAAGAGGGCGCGGGCGCGCTCCTCATACTCCGCGCGCTGTTTCTTGAAGCGGCTGCGGTACGGCTGGACGATCTTGAGCGGTACCAGCACATTATCGATCGCCGTCAGCCACGGCAGCATGGTGGGATTCTGGAATGCCATCCCCACGATCTTCACCGGCCCCTCGACCGCGCGAGCGCCGACTTCGACGCGCCCGCGGTTAGCCCTGAGCAGGCCCGAGACGAGCTTCAGGACCGTCGACTTGCCGCAGCCCGAGGGGCCGACGATCGCCGCGAACTCGCCCTTGCCGATGGCGAGAGTTGCTCCCTTGAGCGCCAGCGTGTCCTGGCCTTCGCCTGCCCGATACGTGAGGTCGACCGCATCGAGCAGGACGAAGCTCGCCGTCATCTCAGCTCGCGCTCGGCGCGCGGGGGCAGGAACGCCCGGGAGAACACCTCGTCGTTCGCAGGGGTGCGCGGCAGCTTGAGGTTCTCCACGAGCAGTGCGATGCCTTTCTGCAGCCGCGCCTCGTCGACGTCGCCGATACCGATCTGCTTCATCTCCGACGACATCACCTCGTACTCGATGGTCTGCAGCAGCCGCTCCTTCTCGACCTCACGCTTGAGCAACGGCTCGCGCTTCATCACCGAGTCCATGCCGGCCTCGGGATTGGCGCGCACCTCGTGAAAGGCCTTGTTGATCGCGCGCACCAGCCCCTTCACCGCCTCCGGCTTCTCTTTCGCCAGCTTCTTCGACACCACCACCGAGTTCGAATAGAGCGGCAGGCCGTACTCGGCGTAGAAGATGAAGTGCAGGTCCTTGGCCGGATCGATGCCGATCGCCTTGGCCGAGAACCAAATCGTCTGGAGGAAGCCGAAGGCCGCGTCGATCTGCCCGCGCTGCAGCATCTGCTCGCGCAGGTTCGCGGTCATGTTCTCGATCTTGACCTTGGAAGCATCTATGCCCGCGGTCTTGGCGAAAGCCGGCCACAGCCGCAGCGCGCCATCGTTCGCCGGGCCGCCGATGGTCTTGCCCTCGAGATCCTTGGGCTTGACGATGCCGCTCGACTTCTTGACCGCGATCACATATGGCGGGTTGCTGTACATCATGTAGACACCGATCGGCGCCTCCGCCGGCCGCTGCGCCGCGAGCTGGATCACGGTCGGGAGATCGCCGAAGCCGGCGTCGTAGGCGCCGGCCGCGACCTTGGTCGGTGCGCCGGGCGAGCCGTCGCCCTGGTCGAACTCGACCTCGAGCCCTTCGGCCTTGAAGTAGCCCTTGTCCTGAGCGAGGAAGAACCAGGCTTGCGGGCCGTAGTACTTCCAGTTCAGGATGAACTTGATCTTCGTCGGCGTCTGCGCGAACGTCTGGCTCGCCGCCAGGCCGCACGCCACGAGCAGGCATGCGCTGAAAATCCTCCGAACGAGCATGATTTAGCCCCCCTGGTCGACTACTTGAGGATACGGTCTGCGCGCGGCGGCAGGAATGCGCGGCTGTAGACCTCGCCTGCGGCGGGTGCACGCGGCAGCTCATACGACTCGGCCACCTGCTTGATCGCCGCTGCCAGGCGCTCGTCGCGCACGTCGCCGACGCCGATCTCGTGCGCCTCGGGGGTCGCAATCAGCCACTTCACCGTGAGCAGCAGCCGCTCCCGCTCTGTGGCGCGGTCAAGGAGCGGCTCGCGCTTGACCATCGCATCCACCGCTGCATCCGGGTCCGCGATCGCGTCGTGTACCGCGCGATTGACCGCTTTGAGGAGGCCCTTCACGGCATCAGGCTGCTCCCGCGCCAGCTTCTTCGAGACCATCACGCCGTTCGAATACAGATCGAGCCCGAAATCGGAGTAGAACAACCAGGTCAGGTCCTTCTCCGGGTCGACGTTGACGCGCTTGAAGTTGAACCACGAAGTATTGATGAAGGCGAGGCTCGCCTGCACGTCGCCTCGCAGCAGCATCTGCTCCTGGAGCTGGGGAGACATGTTGATCCACTGGATCTTCCTGCTGTCGACGCCTGCGTTCTTCGCCAGAGCCGGGAACAGCTTGAGCGCCGCGGCGCCCGGAGGCGATCCGACCGTCTTGCCTTCGAGGTCCTGCGGCTTCGTGATGCCGCTGCCCTTCTTCGTGATGATGACGAAGGGCGCCTTGTTGTAGAACATGTACACCATCACCGGCGCGTCCTGCGGCTTCGCGGCCGCAAGCTGGATGATGGCGTTCATGTCGCCGAAACCGGCGTTGTAGGCGCCACCCGCGATCTTGGTGATGGTTGCCGCCGAGCCCTCGCCTTGATCGATGACGACGTCGAGGCCCTCGGCCTTGTAGTAGCCCTTGTCCTGCGCGAGGAAGTACCACGCGTGCAGCCCTTGGTACTTCCAGTCGAGCACGAACCTTATCTTGACCGGATCCGCGGCCCGGGCCGAGCCCGAGATCGCGACCGCCAGCAGAAAAAGCACAGCCGACAGCGAAGCGCAGCTGGACATTGGCGGGCCCTCCTCGGTGGCTACCGCCGACCTTAGCAAACGCCGTGTCGTTTTGCTACAGGATAGGCCGTCGCGTCAGCCGTCGATCTCGCTATCCGCGAGGCGGCGCCACAGCCCGTCGACGAGCCCCTCGATCGGCCGGAAGCGCGCCTTGTAGGCCATCTTGCGACTGTCGCGGATCCAGTAGCCGAGGTAGAGGTAGGGCAGGCCGAGCGCGCGGCACTGCTCGATCTGCCACAGGATGTTGAACGTGCCGAGGCTCGCACCCTCGAGCTCCGGGTCGAAGAACGTGTAGACCGACGAGAGCCCGTCGGACAGGAAATCGACGATGCTCACCATCACGAGCTTCGACTCGTCGCGGAACTCCACCAGGCGCGTGTTGACCCGGCTCTGCAGCAGGAAGTGGGAGTACTGGTCGCGGCTGTCCTGGTCCATGCCGCCGCCGGCGTGCCGCGCGGCCTGATAGCGCAGGTAGAGCGCGTAGTGCTCGACGCGGAAGCGCAGCCCGAGCGCCGTCGCGGCGAGGTCCTCGTGCTTGCGGCCCGCGCGCCGCTGATAGCGCGAGCTCTCGAACTCGCGCACCGGGATCCGCACCGGCACGCACGCGCGACAGGCATCGCAGTAGGGCCGGTAGGTGAAGATCCCGCTGCGGCGAAAGCCGAGCCGCACCAGCTCGGCATAGAGATCGTTGCCGATGAGATGCGAGGGCGTGGCGACCTGCGAGCGGGCCATCTTGCCCGGCAGGTAGCTGCATGGGTACGGCGCAGTCACGTAGAACTGCAGTACCGCATGCGGCAGATCGTTGAGCTGCGACATCGAGTCCTTGCTAGTCCGGCCGCGCCGCGAGCCAGCGTCCTGGCGACCGGGGGTAGTCTACCAAGTCCTTGACTCGTCGGGCAAACTCCGTCCGGGGAATTTGCCGGGCCCCGAGCGACTCCAAGTGCGCCGTGTGCATCTGGCAGTCGATCAGGCCGAAGCCCTCGGCGGCGAGCCGGCGGACGAGGCCGACCAGGGCCATCTTGGACGCGTCCCGGGCGCGGGCGAACATCGACTCGCCGAAGAACGCGCCCCCGATCGCGACGCCGTAGAGACCGCCGACGAGCTCGCCGTCGATCCAGGTTTCCGCCGAGTGCGCGTACCCGAGGTCGTGGAGCTTGCGGTAGGCGGTGCGCATCTCGGGACCGATCCAGGTGCCGCCCTGGCCGGGCCGCGGGGCAGCGCAGCCGCGCATCACCGCCGCGAACGCGGTGTCGAAGCGGACCTCGTGCGGCTTGTTCCGGAGCGTCTTGGCGAGCGAGCGGGTCACCCGCAACTCGTCCGGGAACAGCACCATCCGCGGGTCGGGGCTCCACCACAGGATCGGGTCGCCCTCCGAGTACCAGGGGAAGATCCCGCGGCGATAGGCGTCGAGGAGGCGTGGCGGCGAGAGATCGCCGCCGACGGCGAGGAGGCCGTTCGGTTCCTTCTGCGCTGCGGCGAGCGGCGGGAACGGAGTGTCGGCGCCCAGCCAGGCGATCACGGCCTCAGCACTTCACCTGCTGCCGGCAGTAGCGCTCGAGCTCGCTCACCACGCACGTCCCCTCGACTGCCGCCCTCGCCTTGCCGCCGTACTCGAGCCCGAGGCGGAACTCGTACTTGGCGAAGAACTCGTCGAAGACCTCGCCGCCCACGGTGCCGACCGCGTACAGCTCGTCGGTGGCGCGGTCGTAATCGAGCAGGATCGCTGCGAGCGGCTGCGGCGCGGGACCGGCGACGACGCGGCCGCCGTCCGACGGGTCGTATTGGCTGTGCTCGGAGCAGCAGTGGATCACTTGGGCGTGGCGGTTGCCGGGGGTCTTGTCCGAGCGGTAGCTGATGAAGCTGATATCGCGCGTCGGGTAGGTCAGCCGGTGCGCGCAGATCGCCGAGTAGGCGACGACGGCGGCGTTCGCGCCGGTGCCGCCGGCCCAGTCGTAGGTCCGCTTGTCGGCAGTGGCGAGGTGCGCCACCGTCCGTGTCGGCTTGCCGAGGTTGAGCAGGAAACAGGGCGTACCGGCGTAGGGGTAGTGGAAAATCAGGTTCTGTCCGATCGGCAGGCTCTTCGACTTGACCGGCCGGCCCCCGCCGTCGACGAGGCGTGCGCGACCGTAGAGGCGCGGCCGCGCGTCGCCCTGCGCCAGCGCCTGCGACACCAGCTCCGGCAGCGACGCTGCCGCCCCGACGAGGCTGCAGGCGCGGACGAACTCCCTTCGATGCATGGCTCCTCCGTCGGCCCGAAGCTAGCGACGGGCTCCGCCGCTGTCAATGCTCGCGCCGCCGCGGAGCGGGCAGGGGCGATGGACGCCCGCATCAGAGGTTGTAGCCCGTCTCGTTGTGCAGGACCGTATCGAGTCCTTGGGTCTCGTCCTCCGACGCGACACGCATGCCGACCACGGCGTCGCTCAGCTTGAGCAGCACATAGGTGATCACTCCCGACCACAGCCCGACGGCGGCGATGCCGGCGAGCTGCACGAGGACCTGGCCGCCCATGGTCTGACCCTCGGGATAGCCAACGCCGCCAAGCGCGGTCGCGGCGAACACGCCGGTCAGCGTCGTACCGAGGATGCCGCCCACCCCGTGCACCGGAAAGACGTCGAGCGAATCGTCCACCCCGAGCGAGCGCTTCATGAAGTTGGTGGCGAAGAAGCACAGCACGCCCGCAGCGGCACCGATCGCGAGCGCGCCGATCGGCCCGACGAATCCCGAGGCCGGCGTGATCGTGCCGAGCCCGGCGACCATGCCGGTCACGATCCCGAGCACGGAAGGTTTGCCGTAGCGCGTCCACTCGCACACCATCCAGGCGAACGCGCCGGTGGCGGCGCCGATGTGGGTCACGAGCATCGCCATTCCCGCGGCGCCGTCCGCGGCGAGCGCGCTGCCGGCGTTGAACCCGAACCAGCCGACCCACAGCATCGAGGCGCCGGCGACGGTCATGGTCAGGTTGTGCGGCGGCATGGGGGTGTCGGGGAAGCCCCGCCGCCGGCCGAGGATGACCGCCGCCACGAGTGCCGCCATGCCCGCGTTCAGGTGCACGACGGTACCGCCGGCGAAGTCCATGAGCCCCAGCTTGGCGAGCCAGCCGTCGCCCCACACCCAGTGCGCGACCGGCGCGTAGACGAGGAGCAGCCACAGCGTCGAAAAGAGCAGCATCCCGGAGAACTTCACCCGCTCGGCGTAGCCGCCGATGACGAGCGCCGGCGTGATGATCGCGAAGGTGAGCTCGAACATCGCGAACACGGTTTCCGGGATGGTGCCCTTGACCGTCTTGACTTCGATGCCCGAGAGGAACGTCTTGTCGAGCCCGCCCCACCACGCGTTGGCGCCGCCGCCGTCGCCGAACGCGACGCTGTAGGCGACGATCACCCACGCCAGGGTGACGACGCAGGTGATCGCGAAGCACTGCATCAGGACGGACAGCACGTTCTTCGTTCGCACCAGCCCGGCGTAGAACAACGCGAGCCCGGGAAGCGTCATGAACAGGACGAGCAGCGAGGCGGTGATCATCCAGGCCGTGTTAGCCGCGTCGAGCTTTGGCGGCTCGGCAGCCAGCGCGAGCGGCGCGTGCAGCAGGAGCAGGGCGAGCAGCCACGTCTTGCGGATCTGGGTGGTCATGGATGGGTCTCCTCCGGTCTCGTTTTGTGTATCGAGTCCGGCTCTTCGCACCACGATCGGGCGCTTGGCCGGCGCGCGGATGCCCCTTGGCGGTGCATCGGCGCGCCAATCTACCGTGACAGGGCCGAAAACACAAAAGCGCAGCGCATGCTGCGCCGCCGTGCACCGGCTTCGGGGAGCCGCTCAGCGGCTGACTGGAAGGATTTCGCCGGAGTGGAAGGCGAAGGCCCCGCCCGTGCGGTCGCTGTAGTAGTGCTTGAGGGTCGTGGAGACGGTCCGAAACGCGATCTCGTGCCACGGGATCGCGGCCTCGGGAAAGAGCTGCACGTCGAGGCTCTCCGTACCCGGACCGAAGTCGAGGTCGATCAGCCGGGCGCGGTAGAAGATGTGCACCTGGTTCACGTGCGGCACCGACAGCACCGAGAAGATCTCGGTCAGCTCGACCCGCGCCTGCGCCTCCTCGAGCGTCTCGCGGAGCGCGGCCTGCGCGACGGTTTCGCCGTTCTCCATGAAGCCCGCGGGCAGGGTCCACAGCCCGTAGCGCGGCTCGATCGCGCGCCGGCAGAGCAGCACCTGGTCGCGCCACTCCGGAATGCACCCGATCACCATCTTCGGGTTGGAATAGTGGACCGTGCTGCAGGCGTCGCAGACGTGGCGCGGGAGATTGTCGCCGGGCGGAACCTTCATCGCGACCGGCGCGCCGCAGTTGGAGCAGTACTTCATCGGAGGCAGTGCACTAGACCGTTATCATAACCCGGCCATGCAACGCTACCGCCCGATTGCCCGATCAACGCGTGCGATCGCGGCGCTCGCGACGGCCGCCGCGCTCGCCGCCTGCGCCCCGGCCCGGGTGCCGACGCACGACGAGCGGCCGGAGGCGACGCCGCGCAGCGCTGGGCGCGTGGTCGGTGCGCGCATCGGCGTGCTCGAATACGGCGCGGCCTGCGCCGCCGCCTATCCGGTGCTCGAGCCGCAGCTCGCGACGGCGCTGCAGCACTGGCGCCTGCGGAACGACGCGGTGGTGGAGGAGGTGCGCGAACGCTTTCTCGCCTCGCTCGATTCGGGGCCCGACCAGCAGTGGCTGGATGCGGAGCTCGAGCGGATCGCGACCGGGCTGCGTGCCGGGTTCGCCGCGCGTCCCGAGTCGGAGCGCGACGCCTTCTGCCGGCGCTTCCTCGCGTACGTCGAGGAAGGCCGCGAGGACGTCGGGTTCAAGTACCGCGAGGACGTCGCCGCCTGGCTGGGCGTGCCCTAGCCGGGCGCGCGCGACATGATGCGCATGCCGAGCACGCTCTCCGCAACGCCGGGCACGAGGGCAAGCGAGGTTTCACCGACGTCGCGGAAGCCCCAGCGCGCGTAGAACCTGCGCGCACGGTCGTTCCGGTCCCAGACCTTGAGCCAGAGGACGTCGCACGCGAGCGAGCGCGCTTCGCCGAGGGTGTGCGTCAGGAGCGCGTCGCCGGCGCCGCGCCCGTACCACTCGGGTAGCAGGTACATGCGCACGAGCTCGATCGGCCGTGCCGCCCGCACCGAGCCGGGGCAAGGCCCGAGCTGCAGCTTGGCGTAGCCGCCAAGCTCGCCCGCCTCCGCGGCCACCAGGAGCCGGACGAGCGGGTCGGACAGCTCGGCGGCAGTCTTCGCGGGCGTGAACGAGCTCGCAAGGTAGGGCTCGAGATGGACGGCGGGGATGTCCCGCTCGAACGCCGCGCGCAGCGTGACGGCCGCGAGCCGCGCCAGCGCCTCGACCTCGTCGGGCCGCGCCGGTCGGACGATCACGCGCCGGACGAGACGAGCGCCGGGAGCTCGGCGAGCGAGCCGATCACGTGATCGGGCGCGACGCCGAGCGGATCGACCGGCGCCCCGGCCCGGTTGACCCAGTACGTGCGAAAGCCGAACGCTTTTGCGCCCGCCGCGTCCCAGCCGTTCGACGAGACGAAGCCGATCGCCTTGAGCGGTACGCCGAGCCGGTCGACGGCCAGCTGGTAGACCCTGGGCGAGGGCTTGTAGATGTGCACCTCGTCGACGCTCAGCACGTGCGGGATCGCGCCGGACAGACCGGCGTTCGTGACGAGGTCCTGGAGCATCGCCGGCGCACCGTTCGAGAGGATCGCGAGCTCGATGCCGCGCAGCCGGCCGAGGACGTCCTTCACCTCCGGAAACGTTGCGAGATGGAGATAGGCCCGCATGAGCCTGGCGCGCTTCGCGTCGTCGAACGGCAGCGCGAGCGCCGCGCACGCGTAGCGGATTCCCGCCTCGGTCACGTGCGCGAAATCCTCGTACCGGCCCATCAGGCTCCGCAGCCAGGTGTACTCGAGCTGCTTCGTGCGCCAGAGCTGCGAGACCTGCGCGCCCTTGCCCGGCCAGAGCTCGTCGCAGAGCGCGGCGACGGAGTGCACGTCGAACAGCGTGCCGTAGGCGTCGAAGACGAGGGCGGCGGGGCGGGTGGTCATGAGCTCCTCCGGGGGCCGCCGGGAAGAGACGGCGGCCCGGAGGATTATGTCACCCGGTCAGGGCAGGGTGCGGAGCGCGGCGGCGAGCGCGAGGTCGGGACGCCGCCGCTTGTCGACCTTGATCTCGTGCGTCGGCTCGATCGTGCCGTCCTCGTTGGCGGTCTCGAGCCGGACGGTGAAGCCCCACAGGTAGGCGAAGTGCTTCATGACGTCCTTGTACATCGGCGCGAGCGGCCGGCGGTCGGCGCGGAAGTGGCGGAGCGTCATCGAACGGTCGCCGCCGACGTCGACCGACACGATCTGGATGTTCGGCTCGCGCTCGGAGAGGGCGTACTGCGACGCGAGCGTCTCGCGCACCGCGCGGTAGCCCTCGTCGTTGTGGATCGCGCCGACCTTCCAGGCCGGCGACTCATCGTCGTCGATCAGGCAGAAGAGGTGAAAGTCGCGGATCACCTTCGGTGAGAGGAACTGCTGGATGAAGCTCTCGTCCTTGAAGTTGCGCATCGCGAAGTCGAGCGTCTTCAGCCAGTCGGAGCCGGCGATGTCCGGGAACCAGGCGCGGTCCTCGTCGGTCGGCTCCTCGCAGATCCGGCGGATGTCGCGGTACATCGCGAAGCCGAGCGCGTACGGGTTGATGCCGCTGAAGTACGGGCTGTCGAAGCCGGGCTGCGTCAGGACGTTGGTGTGCGAGTGCAGCACCTCGAGCAGGAAGCTGTCGGCGAGCAGGCCCTCGTCGTAGAGCGTCTGCATGATCGTGTAGTGCCAGAACGTCGCCCAGCCCTCGTTCATCACCTGCGTCTGGCGCTGCGGGTAGAAGTACTGCTGGAGCTTGCGCACGATGCGCGCGATCTCGCGCTGCCAGGGCTCGAGGAGCGGCGCGTGCTTCTCGAGGAAGTAGAGCAGGTTCTCCTGCGGCTCGCCGGGGAAGACGACCTCGGCCTTCTCGGCGTCCTCCTCGTTGCGGCGCGGAAGCGTCCGCCACAGATCGTTCACCAGCTGCTGCAGGTGCTCCTCGCGCTCCTTGAGCCGCAGCCGCTCCTGGGCGAGGGTGCGCTTCGGCGGCCGCTTGTAGCGGTCGACGCCGAAGTTCCCGAGCGCGTGACACGCGTCGAGCACCCGCTCGACCTCCTCTTCGCCGTAGCGCTGCTCGCACTCGATGATGTACTGCTTCGAGAACAGCAGGTAGTCGATGATCGCGTCGGCCTGCGTCCAGGTGCGGAAGAGGTAGTTGCCCTTGAAGAACGAGTTGTGGCCGTAGCTCGCGTGCGCCACCACGAGCGCCTGCATCGGCATCGTGTTCTCCTCGAGGAGATAGGCGATGCAGGGGTTGGAGTTGATGACGATCTCGTAGGCGAGCCCCATCGCGCCGCGCTTGTAGACCTGCTCGGTCGCGAGGAACCGTTTTCCGAACGACCAGTGGTGGTAGCCGATCGGCATGCCGTTGGACGCGTAGGCGTCCATCATCTGCTCGGCACTGATGATCTCGATCTGGTTCGGATAGGTGTCGAGCTTGTAGCCTTCGGCGACGCGCGCGATCTCGCGGTCGTAGCGCTCGATCAGGTCGAAGCGCCACTCCGAGCCGGAGGGCAGGGGTTCGCCCGGGCGGCGCCGGCGGGGGAGGGTGGGTAGCGGTTCGGAGTAGCTCATGCCGCGGCCTTGTCTTTCTTGGCGAACAGCTCGCGCAGCACCGGGTAGATGTCGGTGCGGTCGCGGATCCGGCCGAGCGCGAGGTTCGGGCGGCTCGCCCGTGCCTGCTCGTAGTGCACCCACAGGTTCTGCGGTTCGCCGGTGGTGATCTCGACGTAGGTGTAGTACTGCGCCTTCGGCAGGATGTCGTTCACCAGCAGCTCGAGGCAGCGGGGCGAATCGCCTTCCCAGTTGTCGCCGTCGGAGGCCTGCGCGACGTAGATGTTCCACTGGTCGAGCGGATAGCGGTCGGTCATCACCTCGCTCGCCATCGTCAGTGCGCTCGACACGACCGTCCCGCCGGTCTCGGTCGAGTGGAAGAACTCCTCCTCGTCGACCTCCTTGGCGGTGGTGTGGTGGCGGATGAACACGATCTCGATCCGCTCGTAGTGCCGCTTCAGGAAGAGGTGCAGCAGGATGAAGAAGCGCTTGGCGAGGTCCTTGCGCGTCTCGTCCATCGAGCCCGAGACGTCCATGATGCAGAACATCACCGCCTGGGCGATCGGCAGCGGCTGGGTGACGCGGTTGCGGAAGCGCAGGTCGAAGGTGTCGATGAACGGCACCGCGCCGATCTTGCGCCGGACGGTCTCGAGGTCCTCGAGCAGGCGGACGACGCGCGGGTCGTCGCGGTCGGCGTCGTCGCCGCCGAGTGATTCCAGCTCGGCCTCCAGCTCGCGGAGGCGCACCGCGTACGGTCCCTGGAAGGCGATGCGGCGGGCGAGCGATTCGCGCATCGTGCGCACGATCGCGAGATTGGACGGCGTCCCGTCGGTCCGGTAGCCGGCGCGGACGCGCTTGTGATGGGTGATCGCAGTGAGCTGCGTCTTGATGAGATCGGGCAGCGCCATGTCCTCGAAGAAGAAGTCGAGGAACTCCTCGCGCGAGAGGCGGAACCGGAACGCGTCCTCGCCTTCGCCGTCGTCGGAGGCGCCGCTGCCCATCCCCTTGCCGCCGCCCTGCGGCCGCTGGATCTCGTCGCCGGTCACGTACTCCTTGTTGCCGGGGAGCACGCCCTCGCGGCGGCCGCCGGCGCCGTGCTGGAAGTTCGGCTCGTTCAGATCGCGCGAGGGGATCGAGATACTGGCGTCGCGGTCGGCCTCGGCGATCTTGCGGCCGGCGATCGCGCGCGCCACCGCCTCGCGCACCTGCGCGCGGTAGCGCTTCAGGAAGCGCTGCGAGTTGACGGCGCTCTTGTGGCGTGGGTTCTCGCGCCGGTCGATGATGTCGGACATCGGAAGGACCGCGGGCCGCGCAAGCACCCTTGCGGCCCGCTGTTCAGTCTCCTTTCGCCGGTTCCGGACCGGCTCTGCCGTGAGCGCTAATGCGCGTCCGTTACGGGTCTACGACGATTTCCGCACGCGGAGATACCACTCCACGAGCAGGCGCACCTGCTTCGGCGTGTAGCCCTTCGCGACCATCCGGTCGACGAAGTTCTGATGTTTCTTCCTCTCGTCCTCCGACGCCTTGGCGTTGAACGAGATCACCGGCAGCAGGTCCTCGGTGGTCGAGAACATCTTCTTCTCGATGACCGTGCGCAGCTTCTCGTAGCTCGTCCACGACGGGTTCTTACCCTGGTTCGCGGCGCGCGCGCGCAGCACGAAGTTCACGATCTCGTGCCGGAAGTCCTTCGGGTTCGAGATTCCGGCCGGCTTCTCGATCTTCTCGAGCTCGTCGTTCAGCGCTGCGCGGTCGAGGATCTCGCCGGTGTTCGGATCGCGGTACTCCTGGTCCTGGATCCACAGGTCGGCGAAGGTGACGTAGCGGTCGAAGATGTTCTGGCCGTACTCGGAGTACGACTCGAGATACGCGGTCTGGATCTCCTTGCCGATGAACTCGACGTACGGCGCGGAGAGGTATTCCTTGACCGCGGAGAGATAGCGCTTCTCGGTCTCGGCCGGGAACTGCTCGCGCTCGATCTGCTGCTCGAGCACGTAGAGCAGGTGCACCGGGTTCGCCGCGATCTCGGTGTGGTCGAAGTTGAAGACCTTCGACAGCACCTTGTACGCGAACCGGGTCGACAGCCCGTTCATGCCCTCGTCCACGCCGGCGAAGTCGCGGTACTCCTGCATCGACTTCGCCTTCGGGTCGACGTCCTTCAGGTTCTCGCCGTCGTACACCCGCATCTTGGAGAAGATCGAGGAGTTCTCCGGCTCCTTGATCCGCGTGAGCACGGCGAACTGCGCCATCATCTTGAGCGTCCCGGGCGCGCACGGCGCGTGGGCGAGCGAGGAGTTTGCGAGCAGCTTGTCGTAGATCTTGATCTCTTCGCTGACCCGCAGGCAGTAGGGCACCTTGACGATGTAGATCCGGTCGATGAAGGCCTCGTTGTTCTTGTTGTTCTTGAACGACTGCCACTCGGCCTCGTTCGAGTGCGCGAGCACGATGCCGTCGAACGGGATCGCGCCGAAGCCCTCGGTGCCCTTGTAGTTGCCTTCCTGGGTGGCGGTGAGCAGCGGGTGCAGCACCTTGATCGGCGCCTTGAACATCTCGACGAATTCGAGCAGGCCCTGGTTGGCGCGGCACAGGCCGCCGGAGTAGCTGTACGCGTCCGGGTCGTCCTGCGAGTATTGCTCGAGCTTGCGGATGTCGAGCTTGCCGGTGAGCGAGCTGATGTCCTGGTTGTTCTCGTCGCCCGGCTCGGTCTTGCAAATGGCGATCTGGGCGAGCGTCGACGGGCTCAGCTTCACGACGCGGAACTTCGTGAGGTCGCCGCCGTACTCGGCGAGCCGCTTCACCGCCCACGGCGAGGGGATCTGGTTGAGATAGCGGCGCGGGATGCCGTACTCGTCCTCGAGCGTCGCGCCGTCATCGTCCTTCGTGAAGAGGCCGAGCGGCGACTCGTTCACCGGCGAGCCCTTCAGCGCGTAGAAGGGCATCTGCTCCATGAGGTGCTTGAGCTCCTCGGCGAGCGAGCTCTTGCCGCCTCCGGGCGGGCCAAGCAGGTAGAGGATCTGTTTGCGCTCCTCCAGCGCCTGGGCCGCGTGCTTGAAGTAAGCGACGATCTGCTCGATCGTCTCCTCCATCCCGTAGAAGTCCTTGAACGCGGGATAGAGCTTGATGACTTTGTTCGAGAAGATGCGGGACAGGCGCGGGTCGTTGCGCGTGTCGATCATCTCCGGCTCGCCAATCGCCATCAGCATCCGCTCGGCGGCGATGGCGTAGGCGGCGGGGTTCGACTTGCAGAGCTCGAGGTACTCGGTGAGGGTGTACTCCTCCTCCATGCGGCTCTCGTAGCGCGCCTGGAAGCGCGAGAGCACGCCGCGCGTCTCGTGTGCCGCGGCGCCGTGCCTCGGTGCAACGATCGGCGCGGCTTCGCCGAACGCGGAGAAAACTTGCGTGGGCTTTCCTTCCATGCGAACCTCCGCTGCGAGGAACGTGCGTTCAGTATCGGCTTTGCGCTCGTCGCTCATGTAGGAACTTATAGCGATTTTCGGGCCAGACCCGCCTCTAAGACAAGGCGCGTGTGGCAAAGTTGCGACGCTCTCAGAGTACATCAACGCGTCGCGCGACGTTTGCGCTGACGCGTGGGACGCTCACCCTCTTCGAGCCGTCATGAGCGGCGACTTCGACCCGCGACTGGTGCAGAAGTTTCGCGGCGCGCGCCGCGTGGTCGTCCTGACCGGCGCGGGGATCTCCGCCGAGAGCGGAATCCCCACCTTCCGTGATGCACAAACCGGGCTCTGGGCCCGGTTTAGGCCGGAAGAGCTAGCCACGGCCGCCGCGTTCCGGCGCGACCCGAAGCTCGTGTGGGATTGGTACGAGTGGCGGCGCGGTCTGGTTGCGCAAGCCGCGCCGAACGCCGGCCATCGGGCGCTCGCCCGCCTAGAAAGTGTTGTGCCCGAGCTAACACTTGTCACCCAGAACGTGGATGGGCTGCATGCCCGGGCCGGCTCCCGGCGGGTGATCGAGCTCCACGGCAACATCCATCGCAGCAAGTGCTTCGAGGAGGACGTAGTGGTCGAGCGGGGAGTCGCGACGCCCGAGGGGCCGCCGCGGTGTCCGAGGTGCGGCGGGCCACTCCGGCCCGACGTCGTCTGGTTCGGCGAAACGCTGCCGCCGCAAGCACTTGCAGCAGCGGAGGCGGCGGCCGGGGCGTGCGATCTGCTGCTCTCGATCGGCACCTCCGCGGCGGTTTTCCCGGCTGCGCAGCTTCCGGTCACCGCGCTCCAGTCGGGAGCGATGGTCGTGGAGATCAACAAGGATCGGACCCCGCTAACGGGGGTCGCGACCTTCAGCCTGCTCGGTCAGGCGGGGGATATCCTGCCCCGTCTCCTAGCGGCGACATGGCCTGATTAGCACTCTGCCGGGGTAAGTGCCAAGGGAGATTGGGGGAGGGGTGCTCGACCGCTACGACGAGCTCTATCGCGCCTACCGCTGGCAGGTTCCGCCGCGGTTCAACATGGCCGAGGCGTGCTGCCGGCGCCATGCCGCCGACCGCGGCCGTCTTTGCCTCTACTGGGAGGACGAATCGGGGGCGACGTCCGCCTGGACCTACTGGGACATCCAGGTCCAGGCGAACCGGCTGTCCAATGCGCTGACCGCGCTCGGCGTGAAGCGCGGGGACCGGGTCGGGATCATTCTGCCGCAGCGGCCCGAGACGGTCGTCGCCCACGTCGCGTGCTACCAGATGGGCGCGGTGGCGATGCCGCTTTCGATCCTGTTTGGGCCCGATGCGCTCGAGTACCGGCTCGCGAACAGCGAGACGGTCGTCGCGTTCGTCGATCCGGCTTCGCTCCCCAACTTGGCACCGATCCGCGACCGGCTGCCCGACCTGGAGCACGTGATCGGCGTGGCGGGCGCCGTCGAGGCGGGGGTGATCGCGTGGGAGCGGCTCCTCGAGCAGGCGTCATGGCGCTTCGATCCGGTCGAAACCTCCGCCGAGGATCCGGCGCTCCTGATCTACACGAGCGGCACGACCGGGCCGCCGAAGGGGGCGCTCAAGCCGCAGCGGGTGATGCTCGGCAACCTGCCCGGATTCGAGTACTCCCACAACGGCTTCCCCCAGCCCGGCGATCTCTTCTGGTCGCCGGCCGACTGGGCCTGGACCGGCGGGCTGATGGACGCGCTGCTGCCGACGATGTACCACGGCTATCCGATCCTCGGCTACCGCGGGCGCTTCGACCCCGAGAAGGCGTTCCACCTCTGCGAGAAGTACCAGGTCCGCAACTCGTTCCTGTTCCCGACCGCGCTGAAGATGATGATGAAGGCAGTGCCCGAGCCGCGGCAGCGCTACGACCTCGCGCTGCGCTCGATCATGAGCGCGGGCGAAGCGGCGGGCGAAACCGTGTTCGCGTGGAGCCGCGGCGGGCTCGGCGTCACGATCAACGAGATGTTCGGCCAGACCGAGATCAACTACCTGGTCGGCAACTCGCACACGTTCTGGCCGGCGAAACCGGGGTCGATCGGACGTCCGTACCCGGGGCACCGGGTGGCGCTGATCGACGACGACGGCAAGGAAGTACCGGCGGGGGAGATCGGCGAGGTCGCGGTCAACCGGACCGACATCCACGGCGATCGCGACGCGGTGTTCTTCCTCGGCTACTGGAAGAACGAGGAAGCGACCCGCAGCAAGTTCACCGGCGACTGGTGCCGCACCGGCGACCTCGCGAAGCGCGACGAGGAGGGCTACTTCTGGTACCAGGGGCGCGCCGACGACATGTTCAAGGCGGCGGGCTATCGCATCGGCCCCTCGGAGATCGAGAACTGCCTGGTGAAGCATCCGGCGGTCGCAAACGCCGCGGTGGTGCCGAGCCCCGATCCGGAGCGAGGAAACGTCGTCAAGGCGTTCATCGTGCTTACGCCCGGCTCGCAGGCGTCGGCCGCGCTCGAGGAGGAGATCAAGGCACACGTCCGCGGGCGGCTCGCACCCTACGAGTACCCGAAGGAGATCGAGTTCATCGACCAGCTTCCGATGACCACGACCGGCAAGGTGCAGCGGCGGGTGCTGCGCTTGCGCGAGGCGGAACGGAAGGGGAAGGAAGGGGCGAGGGGGAAGGGGGAAGGCTGAGGCGCGCCGCGCGGCGCGATCGGTCACGCCCGGTTCGCCACGAGGATCCTGCCTTCGGCCTCGACGACGAGCGAGCCGTCCTGGTTGTGGGCTTCGCCGGTCAGGACGACGATGCCGCCGGCGTGCTTCGGCTTGTCCAGCTTGTCGACGATCTTCCAGGTCGTCCTCAGCGTGTCTCCCGGGCGCACCGGCGCCTTGAAGCGGCACGTGTGCTCGAGGTACGCGATCGCGGTGCTGTGGAAGTACATCCCCACCGGTGCCGAGACGAGCGCGCTGGTGAACGGCCCATGGAGGATGCGTCCGCCGAACCGCGAGGCGCGCGCGAAACGCTCGTCGACGTGCAGCGGGTTGAAGTCGCCGAAGAGTCCGGCCGCGAGGACAAGATGCGCCTCGGTGACGGTGAGCGACGAGCCGAAGCTCTCGCCGATTGCGACCTCGTCGTAGTGCTTGCCCGGAAACATCCGTGCTCCCCGGAGTAGACTCGTCCGCGCCTCGCGTTCTGGCGCGCGTTTCGACGCGCATTTCGACGCGCATTTCGACGCGCATTTCGACGGAGTGTACCGATGAAGCTCTACACCTACTTTCGCTCGTCGGCGTCGTATCGGGTCCGCATCGCGCTCGCGTACAAGGGCCTCGCGCACGACGCCGCGTACGTCAATCTGCCGAAGGGCGAACACCAGGCCGACGCATTCCGGGCCGTCAACGCGCAGGCGCTCGTGCCGGCGCTCGAGGATGGCGGGCGGATCATGATCCAGTCGCTCGCGATCATGGAGTACCTGGACGAGACCCACCCCGAGCCGCCGCTGCTGCCGAAGGTCGCGCTCGACCGGGCATATGTTCGGGCGGCCGCGCAGATCACCGCGTGCGAGATCCATCCGCTCAACAACCTGCGGACGCTCAAGTACGTGAAGCGGAGCTACAAGCTCGACGACGAGGGCGTGAATAGCTGGTACCGCCACTGGATCGCCGAAGGGTTCGCGATGCTCGAGGGCTATCTCGTGCGCGAGCGGCGCGCGGGGCGCTTCTCCTTCGGCGACATTGTGACGATGGCCGACTGCTGCCTGGTGCCGCAGGTGTTCAACGCCCAGCGCTACGAGTGCGATCTCGGACCGTATCCGACGATCGTCCGGATCTTCGGCGAATGCATGAAGCTCGACGCGTTCGCGTCGACCCAGCCGTCGAGGCAGCCTGACGCAGCGTAACGGACCGGGGCGAGGGCCCCCTGCAACCTCATGAAACGGCGGGACTTTCCGTTGCGGATACCGCGCCGCCGTGACGAAATCCTCATCGCCGCTTGCCGCGGGCTTGCCGGACGTGCTATGACAACGGCATAAAGGGGACCGGGAGCGTGCGCGGCAATGGCATTGAGCAAATTCCAGCACAAGGACTGCGCGGTCACGGTGAGCGCGCTGTTCCTGTCCGGACCGAAGCGGTGGCGGCCGCACCTCGTGATCATGCGCCTGCGGGAGAACGCGAAGCTCGCGCGGGAGCAGGCGATCACCGACCAGCCGGCAACGTTCTTCTCGGCCGACGATGCCCTGGCCTTCGGCGTGCGGCAGGCGCGCCGGCTGATCGACGGGGAACTGCCCGGACTGCGGGTCTGAGTGTCCGCGCGTGCGGCGCCCGCGGCCGCATCCGCGGTGCCTGAATTGGCGTTGGAAGCTTTTCTCGTCTCGACCGGCGTCGTCGCGCTGGCCGAGATCGGCGACAAGACCCAGCTGCTGTCACTCGTCCTCGCCGCGCGGTTTCGCAAGCCGTGGGCGATCGTCCTCGGCATCCTCGTCGCGACGCTCCTCAACCACGCGCTCGCCGGGGCGGCGGGCGCCTGGATCGCCGGCCTCGTCGGACCGACGACGCTGCGTTGGGCGCTGGCCCTGTCCTTCGCCGTGATGGGCGCCTGGGCACTCATCCCAGACCGGCTCGAGGAACAGGACGTTCGCGCGGGCCATACCGGAGTCTTCGTCACCACCTGCGTGAGCTTCTTCCTCGTGGAGATGGGCGACAAGACCCAGATCGCGACCGTTGCGCTTGCGGCGAAGTTTCCCGCGCTCGCGGCAGTGGTTGCCGGTACGACGCTCGGCATGCTGATCGCGAACGCGCCGGTGGTGTTCCTCGGCGACCGCTTGACCAGGAGAATCCCGCTTCGACTCGTGCGGGCGGTGGCCGCGGCGATATTTGTGCTGCTCGGCGTGCTTGCCCTGCTGGTCAACCCGGTTTGAACCCGAGGATCCGTCGATCATGGGTGTGCAGAGGGCAGCCGGATGCGAAGTCTGGGGCGGCAGTCGCCGCGGACAAATTAGCCGGCAATTTCAGCCGACGCCATGCTAAAATAACCTTCCCCCTTCAAGAGGTTATTCGCTTTGAGCGACATCTTGCAGTGCCTTAGGAAACACGGCGAGCGGCTTGATTCGGAAATCGCCGAAGAGATAGGCATGCCCCTTGCGACGGTTCGCCAGGGTCTGGCGCGGCTTGCCGCCACCGGGCAGATCATCACCTGCACCCTGACCCGCTTCGAGAGTGGTAACCCGGTTGAAGCGTTGCAGTGCCGCGCGTCGGGGTACATCCCGCCGGCGGCGCCCGGTCGAAAACCGAAGCCGACGACGTAGCGCGCTTCCGCCGGTGCGGCCGGTTCACCGTGCGCGCGCGTGCGGAAATAGCGTGTAGTACGTGATCAGGGCCGCGGTCGCGCCCGCGAGCGTGACGACGAGCGCGAACACGTCTATCCCATTCGCTTCCGGCGTGGCGACGGCGCCGAAGATCACGCCGGCGAGGATTGCGCCGGCGACGCCGAGACCCAGATCCCTGGTAAGTCCGTAACCCGATCGGATGACCAGCTTGCTGGTGACGAAACCGACCAGCAATCCGGTGACGATCCAAATTCCGATCGACATCGCGATCTCCGCTTCAGCTTGCCCGCCGTGGAAGGGTGTTGCGCCTGCTGCGAAGGCGTTTCGCGGCCTGGTGCATTCGCGTCACGCAGCGCTCACCGCGCTGACGCCAGGAAGACCGCCGGGTGCCAGACCAGGCTCGTCACGCCTGCGGCGAGCTGTTCCTTGGCCGCAACGCAGAGCCGTGCCCTTGCTTCCGAAGCCGTGGCACCGACGGCTTCGAGCGCGGCGCCTGTCCCGCTCGCCGTCGCCACGGAGCGAAGGGGCCTGCCGCTGCTGGTTGCGGTCAGGAGATAAGCGGTGGCGTGAGCGACGTAGCGGCCGCTATCGTCGCGACACAATGCGCCGGTGAGCACGTAGCATCCGGCGGTGCCGGTGATCCTCTCGACCACGCGCATGGCGAGCACCCACAGAATGGGGACAACGGCCCGGGGTCGCTAATCGAGGGACGCAGGGAGGTGGGGAAGTTCTAGCGCCTCCATAGGCTCGGGACTATACGCGTTCGCCGACGGCCTGCTTGCCGCTGCACGCCGCAGGTCAGCCGTCCGTCGTCCCGCCGCCGGTCGTCCCGCTGTCAGTTGGCGGAGCGGGCGGCTCAGCGGGCCGTTCCTGCTGGTCGGCGAGCTTTCGCCGCCGTTTCTCCTCTTTCTTCTGCTTCTTGGCGAGGTCTCTCTGGCGCCTCGCGAACGCATAGTTGGCCTTGGCCACGCTCGATCCCCTGCGGGTTACCTACCGGTTGAGAAGAACGTCAGGATAAGTCCTTTCGTCCCGGTTCGTTCGAACAACGCGAAACGCCCAACGGCCGATCGCCGCAGTCGAAGCGCGGACGAGGCGGCTGCTGGTAGTTCGAGCAGACCCGCTGCGAGCTCGACGGACAAGCGGTCCAGCCGGAGTTTGGACGCTGCTGGATATTCGGCGGCGTGGTCCCGCCGCCCGGAATCGAACCGGGATCTAGCGCTTAGGAGGCGCTCGTTCTATCCATTGAACTACGGCGAGGGGTCGCGTGGATTTTACGCGATGGCCGGCGCCGGATTAATTTGCTAGCCTCGTATCCGGCAGGGAAAGGGGAGGGAGCCGGCGGCGCGCGGTGCGCCGCCGCCGGCGACGGTCGATGTCTGCACCCGCGCCAGCGCGGATCCGCGAGCCCGAGATCGACGCCGTGAGCGGCGCGGACGGTACGCGCACCGTCCGGCTCGGCGGCGCCTGGGACATCCGCGCGCTCGAGACCCGCGCGCGCGAGCTCGGACGCGACCTCGCGCGATTCGCCGTGCGCGACCGCTGGGACCTGACCAACGTGCAGCGCCTCGATCACGTCGGCGCGTTGCTCCTCTGGCGCGCGTGGGCGCGCAAGCGGCCCGAGCGGCTGCAGCTCGCGCCGGCCCACGAGCTCTTTTTCGAGCGCCTCGATCATGCCGACGGCGTTGCGCGCGGCGTGCTGCGCCGCTCGCTCGTCGATCCGCTGATCGCGCTCGGCCGTGGGGCGATCAACGTCGGGAGCCATCTCGTCGGCATCGTCCGCCTCGCCGGCCAGGTCGTGCTCGATGCCGCCTGGGTGGTCGCCAACCCCTCGCGCGGGCCGTGGCGCGAAATGTCGGCGACGTTGTACAAGGCGGGCGCACAGGCGCTCGCCATCACCGCGCTCGTCGGCTTCCTGATCGGGATCGTGCTCAGCTACCTCTCGTCGGAGCAGCTGCGCACCTTCGGTGCCGGCATCTACGTGATCAACATCGTCGGCATCGGCATCATCCGCGAGCTCGGACCGGTGCTCGCCGCGATCCTCGTCGCCGGGCGCTCGGGCTCCGCGATCACGGCGCAGCTCGGCGTGATGCGGGTGACCGAGGAGCTCGACGCGCTCAACGTGATGGGGATTCCCGCCGGCGTCCGGCTGATCCTGCCGAAGGTCCTCGGCCTGGCGATCGCGGTGCCGCTGCTGGTCGTCTGGACCAGCGCGGTTGCGCTCGTCGGCGCGATGCTCGCGGCGCGCCTCGAGCTCGACATCAGCTTCAACCTGTTCATTCAGACGCTGCCGGTGGCGGTGCCCACCGCGAACTTCTGGCTCGGGCTAGCAAAGGGCGCGGTGTTCGGCGCGCTCATCGCGCTTACCGCCTGCCACTACGGGCTGCGCATCCGGCCGAACACCGAAAGCCTCGGCGCCGGCACCACCCAGTCGGTGGTCACGGCGATCACCATCGTTCTGATCGTCGACTCGATGTTCGCTGTCGCGTTCTCCCACATCGGGCTCGAGCTCCGTGGCTGAACGGATTCCGCGGACCCCCGAGCGACCGGTCATCGGCGTGCGCGGCCTGTGGACCGAGTTCGACGGCAACGTGGTCCATCGCGGCATCGATCTCGAGGTCCACCCGGGGGAGATCCTCGCGCTCGTCGGCGGCTCCGGGAGCGGCAAGACGACGCTGCTGCGCCAGATGGTCGGCCTCGAGCGGCCGAGTCGGGGCAGGGTGGAGGTGTTCGGGTTCGACCTCGCGACCGCCGCGGCGGCGATCCGGGCGAAGATCCGCAAGCGCTGGGGCGTCCTGTTCCAGGAAGGCGCGCTCTACAGCGCGTTGCCGGTCTTCGACAACCTCGCGCTCCCGCTGCGCGAGCTGCGCGCGTTCGACGAGGACTTCATCCGGGAGCTCGCGCTGCTCAAGCTCGACATGGTCGACATCGACCGGCGCCACGCCGCGCGGATGCCCTCGGAGCTCTCCGGCGGAATGGTGAAGCGCGTCGCGCTCGCGCGCGCGCTCGTGCTCGAGCCCGAGCTCCTGTTCCTCGACGAGCCGACCGCGGGGCTCGACCCGGATCGCAGCGAGAGCTTCGTGCGGCTAATTGGATCGCTGCGCGAGCGGCTCGAGCTGACGGTGGTCATGGTGACGCACGACCTCGACACGCTGGTCTCGCTTGCCGATCGCGTCGCGGTCCTGTACATGGGCGAGCTGGTCGCGCTCGGGACGGTGCCGGAGGTGGTGCGCGTCGATCATCCGTTCATTCGCAACTTCTTCCTCGGTGATCGGGGCCGGCGCGCGCTGAGCGTGCTCGGGCCGGCCGTGCTCGCCGACAGCTGAGGGCCATCGGGAGGACGAAATGGAAAACAGGGCGTATGCGTTGGCGGCCGGCTTGTTCGTGCTCCTGCTCGGTGTGGCGCTCGTCGCCGGGGTGCTGTGGCTCAACCGCGATGAGCGGGTGGGCGGCGTGCCGTACGTCGTGGCGACCACGCGCGCGGTCTCGGGCCTCAAGGTCGAGGCGCCGGTGCGCTTTCGCGGCGTGGACGTCGGCAAGGTCGAGTCGATCCGGTTCGATCCGGCCGAGCCGGGTCGCGTGGTGATCGGCATCACCGTCGCCGAGGGTGCGCCGATCACCCGCGGCACCTACGCGCAGCTCGGCTTCCAGGGCGTCACCGGGCTGTCGTTCATCGCGCTCGACGACGACGGCAGCAAGCGCGAGGCCCTCGCGACCAACCCCGAGATGCCGGGGAGCATCCCGCTGCGGCCCTCGCTCTTCGACTCCGGCGAAGGCCTGGTGAACGCGTTCGGCGAAGTCGCCGAGCGGATCAACCGGCTGCTCGCCGACGACAACCAGAAGGTGCTGATGGGCACGCTCGCCCGTCTCGACACCGCGTCGGCGAACGCGGCGAAGCTCGCTGCCAGCCTCGAGCCCAGCGCCAAGGCGATCGCGCCGCTCCTTGCCGACACGCGCGCCGCCGTGAACGATGCGCGCGAGACGGTCAGGAACGCGAGCCAGATGGTCACCGCGATGACCGCCCTCGCGGCGAAGCTCGAGGAGCGCTCGGCCGCGCTCGGGCAGGTCGGCGAGAACGCGGCCGACGTCGGCGCGACCGCGCGCGCGCTCAACGACGAAACGCTGCCGCGCCTCAACGCGCTTGCCGAGGAGCTACGCCGGGAGGCGCGGGTGCTCGACCGCGTGCTCACCGGGCTGGCCGATCAGCCGCAGAGCGTCGTCTTCGGTCCGCCGCCGCGGCGGCCGGGGCCGGGCGAGGCCGGATTCGCGGCCGGGCGCTGATGATGCGCGGCCGCCTGCTTCTCGCTGCGCTCGCCCTGTCCGCCTGCGCCGGCAACTCGACGACGCCGCCGGCCGAGTACGACTTCGGCATCGGCGGCGCGACGCTCGAGGAGCCGCCGCGCCTGAAGCGCGAGATCGCGGTCGCCGACACGACCGCGCCCGCGTGGCTCGACTCGCCCGCGCTGGTCTATCGGCTCGCGTTTCGCGATGCCGCGCAGCCGCGCGCCTACGTCGAAAGCCGCTGGGTGGCGCCGCCGGCCGCGCTCTTCACCGTGCAGCTCCGGCAGCGGCTCGTCGCGACGACGCGGAGCGGCGTGCTCGCGCCGAGCGACGGCGTCCGCACCGCGGCCACGCTGCGCGTCGAGCTGCTGGAGTTCAGCCAGGTGTTCGACGCCCCCGATCGAAGCCGTGCGGTCGTCCGGGTGCGCGCGGTGCTCGTCTCGGGCGGCCGTCTCCTCGGGCAGACGAGCTTCGCCGTCGACCGCCCGGCGCCGAGCCCCGACGCCGCGGGCGGCGCAGGCGCGCTGGCGCTCGCGGCCGACGCGGCGATCGATCGCCTGATCGGCTGGACGGCGGACACGCTGCAGTAATGCGTGCAATGCCGCTCGCCGCACGCGTGCTAGGCTCCTTGCCCGGATAACGGGAGTCCAAAGCCGCGATGAAAGCGCTCCTCTGCAAGGCCTATGGCGGGCCCGAGACGCTCGTCATCGAAGAACTGCCGTCGCCGCGGCCCGCGGCCGGCGAGGTCGTGATCGACGTCAAGGCGGCGGGCGTCAACTTCCCCGACGTCCTGATCATCCAGAACAAGTACCAGGTGAAGCCGCCGTTGCCGTTCGCCCCCGGTGCCGAGCTCGCGGGCGTGATCAAGGAAGTCGGCGCGGGCGTCACCGGGTTCACGCCCGGCGACCGCGTGATCGCGATGACGACCTGGGGTGCGTTCGCCGAGGAGTGCGTCGCGCGCGCCGAGCAGCTCATCCGCATGCCGACCGGGCTGGACTTTGCCACCGCGGCGGCGTTCACGCTCACGTATGGCACGTCTTGGCACGCGCTGAAAGATCGCGGCCAGCTGCGCTCCGGCGAGACGCTGCTCGTGCTCGGTGCCGCGGGCGGGGTCGGGATCGCGGCGATCGAGATCGGCAAGGCGCTCGGCGCGCGCGTGATCGCCGCCGCTTCGAGCGCGGAGAAGCTCGCGGTGTGCCGCGCGCACGGTGCGGACGAGACGATCGACTACGCGACCGAGGACCTGCGCGCGCGCCTCAAGGCGGTCACCGGCGACAAGGGCGTCGACGTCGTCTACGACCCGGTCGGCGGGCCGTACGCCGAGCCGGCGATCCGGTCCACCGGCTGGCGCGGTCGGTATCTCATCATCGGCTTCGCGCAAGGCGAGATCCCGCGGATTCCGCTGAACCTCATGCTGCTCAAGGGCAGCTCGCTCGTCGGGGTCTACTGGGGCGACTGGACGCGGCGCGAGCCCGAGGCCGCCGCCGCCGCGATGGCGGAGCTCCTCGGCTGGCTCGCGGCCGGCAAGCTCAAGCCGCATCTCTCCGGACGCTACCCGCTCGCGCGGGCCGGGGAGGCGCTCGCCGCGCTCGCGAGCCGCAAGGTCGCTGGCAAGCTGGTCGTCGAGCCGGAAGCGTGACGGCCGGCTGGTCGGACGTCCTCGAGTTCTGGTTCGGTGCGCCCGGCTCGCCCGAGCTCAGCCGCAATCGCAGACAGTGGTTCGAGAAGTCGGACACCTTCGACGGACTGATCCGCGAGCGGTTCCTCGCGACCCACGAAGCGGCCGCCGCCGGCCGGCTCGACGGCTGGGCGGACCGCCCGCTCGCCGCGCTGGCGCTCGTCGTGACGCTCGACCAGTTTCCGCGGAACATGTTCCGCGGCACGCCGCGGGCGTTCGCGACCGATGCGCAGGCGCTCGCGGTCGCGCGCGGCATCGTGTCGCGCGGCTTCGACGCGGCCTACGTGCCGGTCCAGCGCTGGTTCGCTTACCTGCCGTTCGAGCACGCCGAGGACCTTGCCGCGCAAGCCGAGTCGCTCGCGCTCTTCGAGCGGACTGCGCGGTGATCCCGCAAGCGCCGGCACGCTCGGGTACGCGATGCGCCACTACGCGGTGATCGAGCGCTTCGGACGGTTCCCGCACCGGAACGCCATCGTCGGACGCGCCTCGACGCCCGAGGAGCTCGCGTTCCTCGCGACGCCGGGCTCGTCCTTTTAACGTTCGCCCGGCTCCTCGAGCCGCGTCGGCACCGTGACCTCCGAGTGGAGCGTCCGGTGCACCGGGCACCGGTTCGCGATCTCGAGGAGCTTCGCCCGCTGCGCCGCGTCGAGCGCGCCCTCGAGGCGGATCACCCGCTCGATCCGGTCGATCTTGCCCTCGCGTGTCTCGCAATCGGCGCAATCCGCGGCGTGGATCTTGTCGTGCCTCAGCTCGACCTCCACGCGCTCGAGCGGCAGACCCTTCAGTTCCGCGTAGAGCCGCACGGTCATCGACGTGCAGCCCCCGAGCGCCGCGAGCAGGAGGTCGTAGGGCGACGGTCCGGAATCGAGCCCGCCGGCCGAGACGGGCTCGTCGAGGCGCAGCACGTGGCGCCCGGCCGCGACGAGCTGCGTGAACTTGCCTTCCCGCGTCTCGCGCACGATGACCTTCTCCGCGACCGGCGCCGGCGCCGCGGGTCCGGTGCTGCGGAGATAGCGTTCCGCCCACGCCGCGATCACGTGGCCGGCATAGGCTGCGTCCTCGCGGCGCGTGAGCAGATGATCCGCGGGCTCGAGCGAGACGAAGCTCTTCGGGTGCCGTGCCGCCTGGAAGATGCGGCTCGCATTGTCGATCGCGACCGTTTCGTCGCGCGGCGAGTGCATGACGAGGAGTGCCTTGCCGAGGTTGCGGAGCGTCTCGGCCGGCCGCTCGCCCGCGAGATCGTCGAGCAGCTGCCGGCGGATGCGGAACGTCCGCCCGCCGAGCACGACCTCGGCCTCGCCGGTCCGCTCGATCTCGTCGCGCTTCGGGATGAGCGCGAGCACGTGGGCGGGATCGGACGGCGCGGCGATGGTGGCGACGCCGACCGCCTCCGGGATCTCGTGCGCCGCGGCCAGCACGGCGGCGCCGCCGAGGCTGTGTCCGATCAGGATCTCCGGCGCGCGATAACTGCGGCGCAAGAACTCGACGGCCGCGACCAGGTCGGCCCGGTTGGACGAGAAATTCGTGTTGGCGAAGTCCCCTCCGCTGCCGCCGAGCCCGGTGAAATCGAAGCGCAGGCACGCGATGCCGCGCTCCGCGAGCGCCGCAGCGACGTAGGACGCCGCGCGCGTGTCCTTCGAGCAGGTGAAGCAGTGCGCGAAGAGGGCGTATGCGATCGGCGGCGCGATCGGGGAATCCAGGCGCGCGCTCAGGGGTTCCCCGGATGAGCCCGGGAACTCGACCTTCTCGGTGTTCGGTGCCATGGCGCCTCCTTGCGCGAGGTCGGAACCTGTAATCTTCGCGCATGCAGGGCCCGCACGAGTTCCCGACGCCGTCGCCGTGGGTCGTGCGCTGGGCGGCGCTGATCCGGCCCGGCGGCACGGCGCTCGACGTCGCCTGCGGCCACGGGCGGCACGCCCGCCATCTTGCGGCACTTGGGTGTCGCGTCACCGCGGTCGATCGGGACGCCGCCGCGCTCGGGGCGCTCGCGGGACTCGACCGAGTCCGGGCCGTCCACGCGGACCTGGAGGGCGCGCCGTGGCCGTTCGAGGCCGGGACCTTCGACGGCGTCGTAGTGACCAACTATCTTCACCGCCCGCTGTTCGACGCGCTCGCGGGGAGCCTCGCCGCCGGCGGAGTGTTGATCTACGAGACCTTCATGCAGGGGAACGAACGGTACGGAAAGCCGTCGAATCCGGATTTCCTGCTGCGCCCGTACGAGCTCGCCGATGCGTGGCGCGGGCGCCTGGAGGTGGCGGCGTTCGAGCAGGGCCGGGTGGAGCGGCCCAAGCCGGCCGTCGTCCAGCGGATTTGTGCGCTGCGTGGCCCGCTTGCCGACCTGACGATTGTGTAAGCAAGGGTGCGAAAAGCGCCGAAATCCGGATAAAATCCGCCATTCCATCAAGGGCGTGAGACCATGATCACCGGCAGCCTGGTCGCCATAGTCACCCCGATGCTCGAGGATGGGCGCCTCGACATCGCCCGCTTCAAATCCCTGATCGACTGGCACGTCGCCGAAGGCACCGACGGCATCGTCGTCGTCGGGACCTCGGGCGAGTCGCCGACCGTCGACTTTGACGAGCACAAGGAACTGATCCACGTCGCCGTCGCGCACGCCGCCGGCCGGGTGCCGGTGATCGCCGGCACCGGCGCGAACTCGACCGCGGAGGCGATCGAGTTGACCGAGTCGGCGAAGCGCGCGGGCGCCGCGGCCTGCCTGTCGGTCGTCCCCTATTACAACCGGCCGACGCAGGAGGGGCTGTACCGCCATTTCCGCACGATCGCGGAGAGCGTGGACATCCCGAACATCCTCTACAACGTGCCGGGTCGGACCGTCGCCGACATGTCGAACGAGACCGTGCTGCGGCTCGCCCAGGTCCGGAACATCGTCGGTCTGAAGGACGCGACCGCGAACATCGAGCGGGGCTCCGATCTCCTCAAGCGGGTCCCGAAGGGCTTCGCGCTCTACAGCGGCGACGACGCCACCTGCCTCGCGCTGATGCTGCTCGGCGGGCAGGGGGTGATCTCGGTCACCGCGAACGTCGCGCCGCGCCTCATGCACGACATGTGCGCGGCGGCGCTCGGCGGCGACCTCGTCCGCGCCCGCGCGCTCAACTTCCGGCTGCTCGGGCTGCACCGCAGACTGTTCGTCGAGGCGAACCCGATTCCGGTGAAGTGGGCGGTCGCGGAGCTCGGCCTGATCGCCGGCGGGATCCGGCTGCCGCTCACGCCGCTTTCGGCCGAGCATCACGAGACCGTCAGGGAGGCGATGCGCGAGGCCGGGGTGCTGCCAGCGAACGGCCTCCGCCTGGTGGAGGGGGGCGCGGCATGAAGGAACGGACGCGCACCCTCGTGGTCGTGCTCGCGGTGCCGGCACTCGTCGCCGGCTGCTCCTTCGGCGAGCTGTTCGAGAGCAAGAAGGTGGACTACAAAAGCGCCGGCAAGCTCCCGACGCTCGAGGTGCCGCCCGATCTCACGCGGCCGGGCCGCGACGACCGCTACGCGATGCCGGATTCGAACCCGAGCGGAACCGCGACGTTCTCCCAGTACAACGCCGAGCGCCAGGGCGTGCAGAGTTCTGCGACGAGCGCGGTCCTGCCGACCTCGGACAAGATCCGCGTGGTGCGCGACGGCACCCAACGCTACCTCGTCGTCGGCGAGGCGCCGGACAAGCTGTGGCCGGTCGTGCGCGATTTCTGGCAGGAGAACGGCTTCCTGCTGGTCGTCGACATGCCCGACGCGGGCGTGATGGAAACCGACTGGGCGGAGAACCGCGCGAAGCTGCCCCAGGACGGGATTCGCAACGCGCTCGGGAAGCTGCTCGACCAGGTCTACTCGACCGGGGAGCGCGACAAGTTCCGCACCCGTCTCGAGCGCAGCCAGGACGGGAAGAGCACCGAGATCTTCATCAGCCACCGCGGCATGGTCGAGCAGCTGACGGGTCGCAACGGCGTGTACGACAGCTCCCTGTGGCAGCCGCGTCCGCCGGATCCCGAGCTTGAAGCGGAGTTTCTCAGCAAGCTGATGGTGAAGCTCGGGACCCAGGAGCAGAGCGCGCGCGCCCAGCTCGGCGCGCGCGGGGGCGCGCGCGAGGAGCGCGCGAAGCTGGTGACGACGACGGGCGGTGCGTCGGCGCTCGACGTCAACGAACCGTTCGATCGCGCCTGGCGCCGGGTCGGCCTCGCGCTCGACCGCGTCGGCTTCACGGTCGAGGACCGCGATCGTACGAAGGGCATCTACTTCGTGCGCTACGTCGATCCGGCCAATGACGGCGGCACGAAGTCGGGCGGCGGATTCTTCGCGAAGCTCGCGTTCTGGCGCTCGAGCGAGCCGGCGAAGGCCGAGCAGTACCGCGTGGTGGTCCAGCAGGGCGCAAGCGCGAGCCAGGTGCAGGTGCTCAACAAGGACGGCGCGACCGACTCGGGCAGCACGTCCAAGCGCATTCTCTCGCTGCTCTACGATCAGTTGAAGTAGCCGCGGCCCGGGCGTGCGCTTCGCATCGCTCGGCAGCGGCAGCGCCGGCAACGGCCTCGTGGTCGAGGCCGGCGCGACGCGCCTGCTCGTCGATTGCGGCTTCCCGGTCGAAGGGACCGAGCGGCGGCTCGCGCGCATCGGCCTCGCACCCGCCGACATCACCGCGATCGTGGTCACGCACGAGCATGGCGATCACGCCGACGGCGTGCTCCCGTTCGCGCGCCGCCACGGCGTGCAGGTCTGGATGACGCACGGGACCGCCCGGGCAGTGCCAGGGGCGGCGCCGGAGGTGCGCGTCTTCGACAGCCATTCGCCGTTCGCGATCGACGGCCTCGAGGTGTGCCCGTTCCCGGTGCCGCACGACGCGCGCGAGCCGGCGCAGCTGGTGCTGACCGACGGCGCGTCGCGGCTCGGCGTGCTCACCGACACCGGCTCGCCGACGCGTCACGTCGAGGCGATGCTCTCCGGATGCGACGCCCTGGTGCTCGAGTGCAATCACGATCCCGCGATGCTCGCGGGCGGCCCGTATCCCGGCTGGCTGAAGACGCGGATCGGCGGCCCGTTCGGGCATCTCGCGAACGACGCGGCGGCAGCGCTGCTCGCCGCGCTCGACCGCTCGCGGCTGCGGCACGTCGTCGCGGCGCATCTCTCCGAGACGAACAACCGTCCCGAGCTCGCGACCGCCGCGCTCGCGCGCGTCCTCGGCTGCGGGCCGGCCGAGATCGTCGTGGCCGATCAGGCCGACGGGTTCGGCTGGCTCGGGCTCGCCTGGAGGCGCCAGAAAGCAGGAGGAACGACCTAAAGAAAGACAAAGGCCGGCGTCCGGCCGGCCCTTCCCGACTCCCGGTCTGCGCCGGGACATGCCCTTGCACAAGCTCACTTCTTCGATTTGTCCTCGGCTTGCTTGGACATGTCGTTTATGTCGCCTCCGGCGGCCCTCGGGGGCTCGCCCGCGGCCTTCGCCGCGTCGCCCGCGGCCTTCGCCGCGTCGCCCGCGGCCGGCGCGCCGGCGGTCGCGGGCGCTCCCGCGTCGGCCTTCGGTGCATCGGCGGCGGGCGCCGGTGCGGGTGCGGCAGCCGGCGCCGGTGCTTCGGCGGCAGGTTTCGGCGCCGGGGCGGCTGGCTTCGGTTCTTCCTTCCCGCAGCTGGCGAGCGCGAACGCGGCCAGTGCGGCGATCAGGGCAACAGTGGGTTTCATTATGGAGTGTCCTATTAGCGGGTTCGTTGAGGAGGAGTGCGCCCGGCGGCGCCCCTCGATGGGGCGTCCTGCCCGAATGCGCACGAAATTATAGCGGCGCTGCGGGGCAGCGTCGTGACGGCAGCTGTTAGAGGCCGAGAGAGGTCGCGGAGATCGCGGGCACCGAGCTGTGCCAGATCTCCTCGAAGCGCTCGCGGAAGAGGCGCGCTTCCTGGAACTCGTTCCGCGCGTAGACGCCGCGCGCCGCGGCTGCGACCGGCCGGCGCACGTAGTGCTCGATGTCCGCGAGCACGAAGCAGTCCTGGGCGCGCAAGGCCTCGCCCTCGGTCTGCTGGATGGCGATCGATGCACTGAACTGCGCGAGCAGCTCCAGGAATCGCGGTGTGTGCTTGCGCAGGTGCTCGGGATCGTGGACGGCGATGAGCAGCCGGTTGTCGCGGCTCGCGAGCAGGAAAGTGCGGAGCGCCGCGATCCGTCCCGGCGCGTTCAGCTCGAGCTGCGCACAGTTGGGGTCGAACACCCGCAGCTCGCGCCGCAGGCCGCCGACCAGGACGTCGAACGCGGCGAGGTACTCGCGGTGCGAGCCGATCAGCTCCCGTTCGGGTTGCGGCAGTATTTTCGCGAGGTCATCCATACCCGTCCCCCGTCGCTTCGTCCGCCGGGACGATCCACCCGGCCCGATACCAAGTGTAGAGCAGGGCGGCCGCTGCCGGCGTGACCGAAGTCCCGGGCGGCAGCGCGCGCTCGTCGGCGAGGCGCTCGAGAATCCGGCGCGTTGCCCCAGCGACCGCGACCGGCCCGCCGTTCAGGTAGAGCTGTCCGCGCCGGAAGAGCATCCCGCTCGCACCGGCCAGACGGATGCCGCGGCGGCGAGCCACCCGCTCGAAGGCGCGCTGCGCGAGCGGCCGCGCCGGCGGGAAGAAGCGCACGTGCGGCTTCGGTTCGGAGAGGTAGGCGCCGAGAAACGCTTCCACGTCGCCGCGCGTCCATTCGACGCCGGCGAGCATCGCCGCACAGCCCTCGACGAAGGCGTCGCCGAGTGCCGCGGGCCGGCGCACCGGGCGCAGGCCGCGGTCGGCATAGCGGCGCCGGCCCGGCTCGAGACGATCCTCGAGAAAGGCGAGGAACGCGGCCGCGAGTTCGTGCGCGGAGGGGGCGCGGAATCCGATCGAGTAGGTGAGGCAGGGCTCCAGCGCGGTGCCCTCGTGCGCGATGCCCGGGGGCAGGTAGAGCATGTCGCCGGGCTCGAGCACCCACTCGCGGTCGGGGCGGAAGCGCTTGAGCACTTGCAGCGGCGCGCGCTCGTCGAGCGCCAGGTCGCGGGTCCGCGCGATCCGCCAGCGGCGCCGGCCGCGGCCCTGCAGCAGGAACACGTCGTAGGAGTCGACGTGCGGCCCGACGCCGCCCCCGGGCGCGGCGTAGCTCGCCATCACGTCGTCGAGCCGAGCATAAGGCAGGAACCGGAACGCGCGGAGCATCCGGTCGGCCGCGGGCACGAAGTGGTTGAGCCCCTGGACGAGCAGGGTCCAGCGGCGCGCCGGCAACCGGCGGGCGCGAGCCGGGCCGAGCGGCCCGTGCTCGAGCCGCCAGTACGCGCGGTCGCGGATGACGAGCCGCGACTCGCAGTCCGCGCGGGCCGCGAGACGGAAGAGATCACTCACCGACGCCGGATCGGCGAGGCGCGGCCACGCGCCGCGGACGACGAGCGGCCGCTTCTGCCAGTAGTCGGCGAGGAACTCGCGCGGCGAGCGTCCGCCGAGCAGCGTGCGTTGCGTGGGCGCGTCGTGGGGCATCGGATTATTTGAACGGATGGCGGCGCGCTTGACAACGGGTCGAGGGAGATGGTTTAGAATCGCCGCGACCCTGACGATGAAATCGTCGATGCTGCAGACCGGTCAAGCCGCGCCGCAATTCTCCCTGCCGGACGCCGACATGGAGACCGTGGCGCTTGCCGATTTCCGCGGCCGCAAGAACGTCGTGCTGTACTTCTACCCGAAGGACCGCACGCCGGGCTGTACGATGCAGGCGATCGAGTTCTCCGATCACGAGCAGGATTTCGAGAAGTTCGACTCGGTCGTCCTCGGCGTGTCCTGCGACGACTGCATCACTCACGCCGAGTTCCGCGACGAGAACGGCCTTTCGATCCGCCTCCTCGCCGACCCCGACGGCGACGTCTGCCGCGCGTACGGCGTATGGCGCGACCCGACCGAGGCGCGCCGCAGCTGCATCGTCCGGTCGACGTTCATCATCGACAAGCGCGGCAAGGTCCAGCACGCGCTCTACGGGGTCACCCCGAAGGGCCACGCTGCCGAGATCCTGGGGCTGCTCAAGTCCCTGTCCTGATGGCCGAATGCGGGTCGGCCGCGATACGGTAGTAGCGCTCGACCTCGAGCTCGCCGATCTCTGGGGCAATCCGCTGCAGGCAGACGAGCGGATCCGGTACCTCCACGGCCACGACGAGATCCTCCCGGCCCTCGAGCGCGCGCTCGCGGGCAAGGCGGCGGGCGAGAAGCTTACGCTCCGCCTCGAACCCGAGGACGCGTTCGGCGAGTACGACGATGCGCTCCTGCGCGTCGAGCCGCGGAGCAGGTTCCCCGAGGCGCTCGATACCGGGATGCAGTTCGAGGGCGTGCCCGGCGCCGAGCAGGACGGCGTGATCTACACCGTCACCGACATCGCCGGCGACAAGGTGGTGCTCGACGGGAACCATCCGCTCGCCGGGATCGCGATCGAGTTCCGCGCCACGGTCCGGGAGGTGCGCGGCGCGACGGCGGACGAGATCGAGGCGGGGCACGCGGACGATCCCGGCGCCGTCCGCTTCCGCGTCGCCGACTCCTGACCGCGTCAAGCCGGCGCGACGGCGAGCCGCATCCCCGCGCCGGCCGGGACGAGGCTGAACCGCCTCCGGTGATACGCCGCCACGGTTGGCCGGTGCGCGATGCTCACGAGGGTCGCATCCGGCAGGTGGCGCACGAGGAGCTCGTAGAGCCGCTTCTCGCTCGCCTCGTCGAGGGCCGACGTCGCCTCGTCCATGAACAGCCAGTCCGGTTTGTGCAGCAGCGCGCGCGCGATCGCGAGCCGCTGCTGCTCGCCGCCGGAGAGCTGGAGGCTCCAGTTCTGCACGTCCTCCAGGTTCCCGGCGAGTTGCGGCAGATCGACCTCGGCGAGCGTCGTCCGGATGGCGTCGTCACCGAAGTCCGCCGCCGCGCCCGGGTAAGCGACCGCTTCGCGCAGGGAACCGATCGGGATGTAGGGTTTCTGCGGGAGGAACAGCACGCGTGCGTTGCCGGGGAAGCGCACGCGGCCGCGCCCGAACGGCCAGATTCCCGCGAGCGCGCGAAAGAGCGTGCTCTTGCCCGAGCCGGAGGGTCCGGTGAGGACGACGCGCTCGCCGGGCTCGATCGCGAACGCGGCGTCCGCGAGGATCGTGCGCCCGTTGGGCAGGACGAGGTCGAGATGCTCCGCGCGGACCGTGCGCTCCCCGTCGCGCTGCACGTCGAGCCCGTCGCGGCGCGCCTGTTCGGCTCGCGCCTCCTCGAGCGCGCGATGGAAAGTCAGCAGCCGATCCACGCTCGCCTTCCAGTTGGCGAGGCCGGCGTAGTTGTTCACGAACCAGGAAAGCGAGGTCTGCACCTGGCCGAACGCGTCGGCGATCTGGGTGAGGTTGCCGAGGGTGAGCGCACCGGTGAAGTAGCGGTGGCCGGCCATGAAGTAGGGGAACACGATCGCCACCTGGTTGTAGCCGATGGTCAGCGTGTTGAGCCGCTTCGTGTACTGCATGATGCCCCACCAGTTCTCGCGCACCCGCTCGATCCGGCTCATGAAGCCCCGGTTCTCGGCCGCCTCGCCGCGGTAGAGCGCGACGCCCTCCGCGTTCTCGCGCAGCCGGACGAGCGCATAGCGAAAATCGGCCTCGCGGCTCTCCTGCTGGAAGTTGAGCCTGATGAGCGGCCGGCCGACGTAGTAGGTCAGCGCGCTGCCGAGGACCGCATAGAGCAGGGCGGCCCAGACGAGATATCCGGGCACCGAGTAGTCGATGCCGCGGATCGTCAGCGGCAGCGTGCTGGACACGTTCCAGAGGATGACGATGAACGAGGCGACGGTGACCGTCTCCCGGAGGAGACCGAGCGCAAACGTGAGCGTGCCGTCGGTGAACAACCGGAGGTCCTCCTGGATCCGCTGGTCGGGGTTGTCGGTTCCGCGATGCTCGAGCTCGAGCCGGTAGTACACCTGCTCCCCGAGCCAGTCGCCCAGGTACTGTCGTGTCAGCCAGATGCGCCAGCGCATCTGGAGCATCTGCTGGAGATAGTTGCGATAGACGTAGAGCGCGATGTAGACGGCGGCGAGAAAGGAGAAGTAGAGGAGCAGGGCGAAGAAGTCCTGCTCGTTCTTGTCCTGGATGGCGTTGAAGAACATCCGGTTCCAGTCGTTGAACACCACCAGCATGTAGACCGTACCGAGCGAAAGGGCGAGGATCGACCCGAGCAGGCCCCACGCGCGCCACCTCTCCTCCGAGCGCCAGTACGGCGCGGCGAGCTTCCACACGTTGCCGAGGAACGTCCTCGCGTCGATCAGCAAGCCGTTGGCCATCGGGGTCTCACCTCGGGGAAAGGGCTTTTCTTTGCGTGGCCGGCCGGCGGCCGGCCACGGTCAGCTGGTCATTCGCGCGTTCGCGAGGCGACGCGCCTCGTCGACGAGCTCGCCCGCGGTCAGTCCCACCGGCCCGACGCCGCGCGCGACGAGCACGTCGGCGGCGGCGCCGTGCAGATAGACGCCGGCGATCAGCGCCTCCTCGGCCGGCAGGCCCTGCGCCGCGAGCGACCCGACGATGCCGGTCAGCACGTCGCCCATGCCGGCGCTCGCCATGCCGGGATTGCCGGAGTCGTTGACCCACCACCGGCCGTCGGGCGCGGCGCTCACGGTGCCGTTGCCCTTCAGCGCGACGAACGCCTTGAGCTTCGCGGCGAGACGCCGCGCTGCCGCGATGCGATCGCTCTGGATCTCCGCCGTCGTCGATCCGGCAAGCCGCGCCGCTTCGGCGGGATGCGGCGTCATCAGGGTCGGCGATTTCCGCGCCTGCACCGCCGACTGCAGCACGCCGTAGGCGGCGACGAGGTTCAGCGCGTCGGCGTCGAGCACCAGCGGCAGCTCGAGGCGCAGCGCCTGCGCGAGCAACCGCTGCGCGGCGCTGTCGGTGCCGAGGCCGGGACCGGCGGCGATCGCGGTGAGCGGGGTGTCCGCGAGCAGCTGCTCGGGCTTGCGCAGCATCAGCTCCGGCTGGGCGTAGTCGACGTACGGCGGATGGTCGGTCACCAGCCCGAGGAAGACCTTGCCGGCGCCGAGCCTGATCGCCGCACGGCCGGCGAGGATCGCGGCGCCGACCATCCCGGGCGCGCCGCCGAGGATCCCGAGGCTGCCCGCGAGCCCTTTATGGAAATTGCGCCGCCGCGCGAGAAGGGGCGCGGCGACGAGCGCGCGGGTGACGAGATGCCCGGCCGATGAGACGAACGACTCGGCCTCGACGTCGAGCGTCGCCAGGCGGATCTCGCCGCAGTGGTCGGGCCCGTCGAGCGTGTAGAGGCCGGGCTTGCGGGCGATGAACGTGACGGTGTGCGTCGCGCGGAAGGCCGCGCCCATCACCGCGCCGGTGTCGGCGTTGATGCCGCTCGGGATGTCGAGCGCGAGCTTGGCGCAGGGTGCGGCGCTCGCTGCGCGCACCAGCTCGGCCATCGCCCCGGCGAGCGGCCGCACGAGACCGATGCCGAAGAGTCCGTCGATGACCAGGTCGTAGCGCGTTTCCGCCGGGATCGCCTTCAGCAGCCGTCCGTCCGCGGCGTTCCACTTCGCGAGCGCGGCGCCCGCGTCGTGCGGGAGCTTGGCCGCATCGCCGGCGAACACGACGTCCACGCGATGGAACCCGCGCTTGAGATGCGTCGCGACCTCGAAGGCGTCGCCGCCGTTGTTGCCCGGCCCGGCGACCACGAGCACCGCGCGGCCGGCGTCGCCCGCAAGCTCGAGCGCGAACTCGGCGGCGGCGCGGCCGGCGCGCTCCATCAGGTTCGCCTGCGGATCGCGCTTCAGCGCGGCGGCTTCGAGCGCGCGGGTGCCGTCGACGGTGTAGAGCGGCGGGAAGCTCGCGTGCATGGCGGGCAAGAGTTTAACCGCGATCCTCCGCCCTGCTGCGCGCGTCAGTCGTAGCGCGAGAGCGTCAGCCCCTCGAGGTTGATGTCCGACGCGCGGTCGTCGACGAGATGGGCGAGGATGCGTCCCGACCCGCAGGCCATCGACCAGCCCTGGGAGCCGTGTCCGACGTTCAGGAAGAGGCCCCGGATCGGCGCGCGGCCGAGGATCGGCGGCCCGTCGGGCGTCATCGGCCGCAGGCCCGCCCAGTACTGTGGCCGGTCGAACTCGCCGGCGTCGGGAAAGAGCTCGCGCAGGGTGCGCAGGAGCTTCCCGAACCGCTCGGGCGGGGCTTCGGTGTCGGTCGCGCCGAGCTCGGCGGTGCCGGCGGCGCGCACGCGGTTGCCGAGGCGCGTGATCGCGACCTTGCTGTGCTCGTCCATCACCGACGCGAGCGGCGCGCGGTCGAAGCGCGCCACCGGGAGCGTGACCGAGTAGCCCTTCACCGGCTGGATCGGCAGGTGGATCCCGTGCGGGGCAAGCAGCGGGACTGCGCCGCCGGCGAGCGCCACCACGTAGCGATCGGCGCTCAGCGGCCCGGCGCTCGTCGCGACCCCGGTCATGCGGTCGTCGTCGACCTCCAGGGCTTCGACCGTCGTCTCGAACCGGAACCGCACGCCGCGCCTGCTCGCATGCTCGGCGAGCGCCTGGGTGAACATCTGGCAGTCGCCCGTCTCGTCCGCGGGCAGATGCAGCCCGCCGGCGAACGCCACCTGCGCGTGCGCGAGCGCGGGCTCGACTTCGATGCAGCCTTTCGGCGCGAGGATCCGGTGCGGAATGCCCGACGCCTCCAGGATCCGGGTGTGGTCCGCGATCGCCGCGAGCTCGGGCTCGGTGCGCAGGAGCTGGAGGATGCCCGACCGGGTCTCGTCGTAGCGGATCCCGGTTGCGTCGCGCAGCTTCTGCAGGCAGCCGAGGCTGTAGCGCGAGAGGCGCTGCATGCGCGGCTTGTTGCGCTCGAAGCTCGCACGCGAGCAGTTCGCGAACCACGACGCCATCCAACCATAGAGACCGGCGTCGAAACGCCACCGCACCCTGAGCGGCGCGTCGTTCTGGAGCAGCCACTTCAGCGCTTTCCAGCGCATCCCGGGCGCCGCCCAGGGCGTGGCGTAGCTCGGGCACACGTTGCCGGCGTTGCCGAAGCTCGTCTCGAGGCCCGGACCGATCTGCCGGTCGACGACCGTCACCTCGTGGCCGTCCTCGGCGAGGTAGTGCGCGGTGGTGACGCCGATCACGCCGGCGCCGAGCACGAGGACTTTCACGCCGCTACTTCGACATCATCTGCTGCGGCAGCCAGGTCACGAGACCCGGGACGAAGTAGGTGAGCAGCACCGCGACGATCATCAGGTAGAACATCGGCAGCGTGTGTTTGGCGATCCAGGTGATCTGCTTCCCGGTCATCCCCTGGAGGACGAAGAGGTTGAAACCGACCGGCGGGGTGATCTGGGCCATCTCGACCACCAGCACGACGAAGATCCCGAACCAGATGAGGTCGATGCCGGCCTTCTGGACGGTCGGGAGGAGCACGCCCATCGTCAGCACGACCATCGAGATGCCGTCGAGGAAGCAGCCGAGGATGATGAAGAACACCATCAGCGCCATCAGCAGCCAGAACTGCGAGAGGCCGAGCGAGGTGATCCATTCGGCGAGGTGCCGCGGCAGGCCGATGTAGCCCATCGCGAGCGTCAGGAAGGAGGCGCCGGCGAGGATGAACGCGATCATGCAGTACAGCCGCGTGGCGCCGAGCAGGCTCGTGCGGAAGGTGTCCCAGGTCAGGGAACGCTGCACGGCGGACACGGCGAGCGAGCCTACGACGCCGAACGCGGCCGCCTCGGTCGCGGTCGCGATCCCGGTGTAGATCGATCCGAGCACGAGCAGGATGAGGATCACGACCGGGATCAGGTTGCGCGAGGCGTAGAGCTTCTGCGCGAAGGTCGTCCGCTCGGTAGGAGCCGGGACCTGACCGGGGTTGAGGAGCGCCCAGACCATCACGTAGCCCATGAACAGCGCCGCCAGCACGATGCCCGGCACGACGCCGGCGATGAAGAGGCGGGCGATCGACACCTCGGCCGAGACACCGTAGACGATCATGATGATCGAAGGCGGGATGAGGAGGCCGAGCGTCCCCGCGCCGGCGAGCGTCCCGATCACCTTGGTGTCGGGATAGCCGCGCGCCGCGAGCTCCGGCAGCGTCATCTTGCCGATCGTGGCGCAGGTGGCCGCCGACGAGCCGGACACGGCGGCGAAGATCGCGCAGCCGATGATGTTCGTGTGGAGCAGCCGGCCGGGCAGGCGCTCCATCCAGGGCGCGAGCCCGCGGAACATGTCCTCCGAGAGCCGCGTGCGGAACAGGATCTCGCCCATCCAGATGAAGAGCGGCAGCGCGGTGAGGGTCCAGCTCGACGACGAGCCCCAGATCGTCACCGCCATCGCGTCGCCGACCGGACGGGTGGTGAAGAGCTCCATGCCGACGAACGCGACGCCGACGAGCGCGAGACCGATCCAGACGCCGGTTCCGAGCAGGAGGAAGAGCGCCGCGATGAGCAGCCCGGTGATCGCAAAGTCGCTCATTCGACGTGCGCGGGCTCCTCACCCGCCGCTGCCGGCACCGCACGGCCGCGCAGGACCGCGACCAGCGCGTCGACGAATGCGATGAACAGGATCACGGTTCCGGCCGCCATCGCGAGCTGCGGCATCCAGAGCGGCGTGGCGTCGTTCGCGGTCGAGATGTCGTTGAACGCCTTCGACTGCCAGGCGAGCCGGACGCTGTAGAAAGCGAGGATCGCGGCGAGCGCTGCCGCGATCGCGTGGCACCAGATCTCGAGCGCCTTGTGCGCGGCCCGCGGTACGTGGCTGAGCAGCAGCGTCACGCGGATGTGCTCGTTCCGGCGCAGCGTGTAGGCGAGCGCGAGGAAGCCGGACGCCGCCATGCAGTACCCGGCGTACGCGTCCGTGCCGCGCACGTGGAAATCGAACAGGCGGCCGAGGATCCCGAGCAGCACGAACACGAGCGTGCCGATCATGAACACCGCGGCGAGCCAGCCCGCGGCCTCATACAGGCGGTCGAGCCAGGTGCGCATCACCCCGCTTCCTCCTCCCCGAGCCACGAGGGCGCGCGCCGGCGGGTCGCGTCGCCCCGGGGCCGCGCCGGCGCGGCCCCGGGGTCGAGTCAGGCGCCGTGCGCCCGACTCACATCTTGCGGTAAGCGTCGACCACGGCTTTGCCGTCGTTGCCGGCCTTGTCGAGCCACTCCTTCAGCATCGTGTCGCCGACCTTGCCGAGATCGGTTTTCAGCTGCGGGGAGGGCGGCGCGACGTTCATCCCGTTCTTCTTGAGCTGGTCCAGGTACCAGCCGGTCTTCTCCTCGGAGAGCTTCCAGCCGCGCGTCTCGGCGTCGGCTGCGGCCTTGAGCACCGCGTCCTGGGTCGCCTTGTCGAGCGCCTCGAACGCCTTCCGGTTCGCGATCACCGCGTTCTTCGGGAGCCACGCCTGGGTATCGTAGAAGTTCTTCACGTGCTCGAAGATCTTGGTGTCGTAGCCGGTCGCGCCGGAGGAGATCATCGAGTCCATCGCACCGGTCGCGAGCGCCTGCGCAACCTCGGCGGCCTGGATGGTCACCGGCTGCGCGCCGACGAGCTCGCCGATGCGGGCGGTCTGGGGGCTGTACGAGCGCCACTTGAGGCCCTTCATATCGGCCATGCTCGCGAGTGCCTTCTTCGAGTAGACGCCCTGCGGCGGCCATGGCACGGTGAAGAGGAGCATCATGCCCTGCGCACCGAGCTTCGCTTCGAGGGCCTTGCGCGACGCCTTGTACAGCTTCATCGCGTCGCCGTAGCTGGTGGCGAGGAACGGCACACCGTCGAGGCCGTAGAGCGGGTCCTCGTTGGAGAAGTTGACGAGCAGGATCTCGCCGGCCTGCGCCTGGCCGCCCTGGACCGCGCGCTTGATCTCGGGCGCCTTGAAGAGCGAAGCGTTCGCGTGAACGGTGATCGCGAGCTTTCCCCCGGAGGCTTTGGCGACGTCGTTCGCGAACTGCTGGATGTTCTCGGTGTGGAAGTTCGTCGCGGGATACGCGGTGGGCAGGTCCCACTTCGTCTGTGCCTGCGCGGCGCCGAGAACGACGGCGAGCGCGGTGGCGACGAGCAGCTGGTTGGGTTTCGTCACTTGGGCCTCCTCGAAAGTGCGTGGTAGGTTAGCGAAAATCCCCAGCCGGCACAACGCTGTAACATCGCGGCGTTCCTCGCGCCGATACGGTGTGCAACGTGATCGCGAACGCCGACGGCACGCCCGTCCTCGGCATCCTGATGCTCGACACGCGCTTCCCGCGGATCGCCGGCGACGCCGGGAACCCCTCCACCTGGCCGTTCCCCACCCGCATCGCGGTGGTGCAGGGCGCCTCGCCGCAGCGCGTCGTGGCGGGCCGCGCCGCGGGGTTGACGGACGCGTTCGTGGCGAGCGGTCGCGACCTCGCCGCCGCCGGCGCGACGGCGCTGATCACGACCTGCGGCTTCCTCGTCCTGCAGCAGCGCGAGCTCGCCGCCCGGCTGCCGGTTCCGTTCGCCGCTTCCAGCTTGCTGCAGCTCCCCGTGCTCGAGCGCGCGCTCCCCTCGGGCAAGCGGCCCGGTGTGATCACGATAGCCGCCGCTTCGCTCACCCGCGCGCACCTGCTCGCTGCAGGCGCGGACCCGGACACGCCGGTGGTCGGCGTCGACCCGGCGGGCGAATTCGCTCAGGCGATCCTCGGCGACCGCGCAACCCTCAATGTCGAGGCCGTCGAGCAGGAGGTTTTGGCGGCAGGCGAGCGGCTCCTCGCGATCCACCCCGAAGTGGGTGCGATCGTCCTCGAGTGCGCCAATATGCCGCCCTACGCGCGCGCCCTGTCTGCGCGTCTCGGCCTGCCGGTGCACGACATGGTGAGCTTCGGGCGCTGGTTCTACTCTGGCCTGCACCCGGCCGCGTTCGCTCGCGACTGACGACTAGCTCGAGAGCACCTCGCGGACGCGCTCGGCGATCGCGAGCGCGCAGGTGAGTCCGGGCGACTCGATCCCGAAGAGGTTCGCCAGGCCCGGCACGCCGTGCTCGCGCGGGCCCTGCACGACGAAGTCCGCCGCCTTGTCCTTCGGACCCACGATCTTCGGGCGGATGCCCGAATACCCGGGTGCGAGCCGCCCGTCCTGGAGCCCGGGCCAGTACTCGCGGATGGCGGCGTAGAAGCTGTCGGCGCGGCGCGGATCGACGTCGTAACCGATCTCGTCGATCCACTCCACGTCGGGGCCGAAGCGCGCCTGCCCGCCGAGGTCGATCGTGATGTGCACCCCGAGGCCGGCTTCGTTCGGCATCGGGTAGACGAGCCGCGAGAACGGCGACTTGCCGACGAGCGAGTAGTAGTTGCCCTTGGCGTAATAGGTCGGCGGCACGTGCGCGCGCGGGAAGCCCTCGAGCGAGGCGGCGACGTGCTGCGCGTGGAGCCCGCCGGAGTTCACCACCGTCCGGGCCAGCACGCGCAGCGGTTCGTCGCCGCCGGTCGCGATCTCTATACCGTCGTCGCGCACCGCGCCGCCGGCGACCGGGCTCTTGAAGGCGACCATCGCGCCGCGGGACTCCGCATCGCCCTGGAGCGCGAGCATGAAGGCGTGGCTGTCGACGACCCCGGTCGAGGGCGAGAGGTACGCCGCGACGCAACGCAGCTCCGGCTCGAGCGCGCGCGCTTCGGCGGCGGTGAGCGGCCGCAGGTCGGTCACGCCGTTCGCCTCGGCCTGTTGCCGGATCGCGTGCAGCTTCGGGAGCTGGTTTTCCGCGGTTGCGACGAGCAGCTTGCCGCAGCGCCGGTAGGGAATGCCGCGCTCGTCGCAGTAGCGATAGAGCGCGTGCTTGCCCGCGACGCAGAATCGCGCCTTGAGCGAGCCGGGCGGATAGTAGATGCCGGCGTGGATGACCTCGGAGTTGCGCGAGCTCGTTTCGGTGCCGATCGAGTCGGCCGCTTCGAGCACCACCACCTCGCGCCCGGCGAGCGCGAGCACGCGCGCCACCGCGAGGCCGACGACGCCGGCGCCGATCACGACCGCGTCCAGATGTTCCATGCTTGGATTGTAGCCGCGCCGCTATAATCACCCGCTCCACTCTGCGCTCGCGCACTCCTCAATGAACGCCAGCGATCTCCTCTCGTCCCCGCAAGCGGCGCGCGGCGCCGCGCGGTCGGGCGAGCTCAAGGGCACCACCGCCGGCGTCGCCTACGGCTTCGTCCAGGGCAACGTCGCGATCCTGCCGCGCGACTGGGCCGGCGAGTTCGAGCGCTTCTGCCAGCGCAACCCCAAGCCGTGCCCGGTGCTCGCGATCGGCGATCCCGGCGATCCGCGCTTGCCCACGCTCGGTACCGACGTCGACATCCGCACCGACTGCCCGCGCTACCGCGTGTTCGAGAACGGCAAGTGCGTCGACGAGCCGCACGACGTCCAGCGCTGGTGGCGTGACGACCTCGTCGCGTTCGTGCTGGGCTGCTCGTTCTCGTTCGAGCAGGCGCTGCTCGAGGCGGGCGTGCCGCTGCGGCACATCCAGCAGGGCAAGAACGTCGCGATGTGGCGAACCAGCATCCCGACCACGCCGGCGGGCCGCTTCCACGGCCCGCTGGTGGTGTCGATGCGGCCGTTCAGGCCGGCCGACGCGATCCGCGCGATCCAGATCACGTCGCGGTTTCCCAGCGTCCACGGCGCCCCGGTCCACATCGGCGTGCCGGAGGCGATCGGGATCCGCGATCTCGCGCAGCCCGATTGGGGCGACGCGATCGAGGTGAAGCCAGACGAGCTGCCGGTCTTCTGGGCCTGCGGCGTGACGCCGCAGGCGGTCGTGCAGGCGGCGAACGTGCCGTTCTGCATCACGCACTTCCCGGGGTCGATGCTCGTTACCGACCTCCGGAACGCCGAGCTCGCGGTTCTTTAGCGCTCACGGGAGGATGAGGATGACCATGTGCTGATGGTCCTCCCTGAGATCGCGCTGTGGCTGCCGCGGGTCGCGATGCAGGGGAGCCGGTGAGCGCACGCTGGGAATTCTGGATCGATCGCGGCGGCACGTTCACCGACGTCGTCGCGCGCCGGCCCGACGGCACGCTCGTCGCGCACAAGCTGCTCTCCGACAATCCCGAGGCCTACCAGGACGCGAGCCTCGCCGGGATCCGGCAGCTGCTCGGCCTCGCCGCCGGGGAGGCGATCCCCGGGGAGCGGATCGAGGCGGTGAAGATGGGCACGACGGTCGCGACCAACGCGCTCCTCGAGCGCAAGGGCGAGCGCACCGTGCTCGCGATCACGCGCGGTTTCCGCGATGCGCTCCGCATCGCCTACCAGAACCGCCCGCGGCTCTTCGACCGGCACATCGTGCTGCCCGAGCTCCTGTACTCGAGCGTGATCGAGATCGACGAGCGCGTCGACGCGCGCGGGCGACTGCTGCGGCCGCTCGACGAGTCGCGGGCGCGGCACGACCTGCAGTGCGCCTACGACGCCGGCTTCCGCTCGGTCGCGATCGTGCTGATGCACGGCTACCGGTACACCGCGCACGAGCGCCGGGTCGGCGAGCTCGCGCGCGAGGCCGGGTTCGCGCAGGTATCGGTCTCGCACGTGACGAGCCCGCTGATGAAGCTCGTCTCGCGCGGCGACACGACGGTCGTCGACGCCTATCTGTCGCCGATCCTGCGCCGTTACGTCGACCAGGTGGCGGCCGAGCTGGGGGGCGTCCGGCTGATGTTCATGCAGTCGAGCGGCGGTCTGACCGACGCCCGCCGGTTCCAGGGCAAGGACTCGATCCTGTCGGGCCCCGCGGGGGGCATCGTCGGGGTCGTACGCACCGCGCAGCGGGCGGGGTTCGACCGCATCATCGGCTTCGACATGGGCGGCACCTCCACCGACGTCTCGCATTTCGCGGGCGAGTTCGAGCGCGCGTTCGAGACGCAGGTCGCCGGGGTGCGCATGCGCGCACCGATGATGAGCATCCACACGGTCGCCGCGGGCGGCGGGTCGATCCTCCACTTCGACGGCGCCCGCTACCGCGTCGGGCCCGACTCCGCGGGCGCGAATCCCGGGCCGGCCTGCTATCGGCGTGGGGGGCCGCTCGCGGTGACCGACGCGAACGCCATGCTCGGCCGCATCCAGCCGGGGTTCTTCCCGGCCGTGTTCGGACCGAAGGGAAATCTCCCGCTCGACGTCGACGTCGTCGGACGGAGGTTCGGCGAGCTCGCGGACGAGATCCGGCGCGCCACCGGCGATGCGCGCTCGCCGGAGGCGGTGGCGGAAGGCTTCGTCGCGATCGCCGTCGGCAACATGGCGAACGCGATCAAGAAGATCTCCGTCCAGCGCGGCTACGACGTCACCGAGTACACGCTCGCCACGTTCGGCGGCGCCGGCGGGCAGCACGCCTGCCAGGTCGCGGATGCGCTCGGGATGAAGCGCGTGTTCATCCACCCGCTCGCTGGTGTCTTGTCGGCGTACGGGATGGGGCTCGCCGACATTACCGCGATGCGCGAGCAGTCGACCGAGCTCGTGCTCGAGGACGCGAGCGTTGCCGAGCTCGCCGCCGTGCTCGATCGGCTCGGCGAGACCGCGCTCGGCGAAGTGCTCGCGCAGGGCGTGCCGGCGGCACGCATCCGGGTCGCGCGACGCGTCCACCTGCGCTACGAGGGCACCGACTCGGCGCTCGTCGTCGACTTCGCCGGCAGCGAGGCGATGACGCGCGCGTTCGAGACGGCCTATCGCACGCGCTACTCCTTCCTGATGCCCGGCCGCCGGCTGATCGCCGAAGCGGTCTCGGTCGAAGCGATCGGTGCGGCGGACGCGCCCGACGAGACGCCGCCCGCGCGCGCCCCGCGCTCCGGCGTGCCCGTCCCGGCGGACGTCGTCGCAGTGTTCGCTGGCGGCGCGCGCCACCCCACGCCGGTGTTCCGCCGCGAGAGCCTGCGCGCGGGCGACCGGATCGACGGCCCGGCGATCATCGCCGAAGCGAACGCGACGACCGTCGTCGACCCCGGGTGGCGGGCGGAGGTGACTGCGCTCGACCATCTCGTCCTCGAGCGCACCGCCCCGCGCCCCGGACGCGCCGCGATCGGCACCAGCGTCGATCCGGTGATGCTCGAGATCTTCAACAATCTCTTCATGTCGATCGCCGAGCAGATGGGATTCGCGCTGGCGAACACCGCCTACTCGGTGAACATCAAGGAGCGGCTCGACTTTTCGTGCGCGCTGTTCGACGCGGAGGGCAACCTCATCGCCAACGCACCGCACATGCCGGTGCATCTCGGCTCGATGGGAGAATCCATCAAGACCGTCATCCGGGAAAACAGGGACCGCATGCGCCCGGGCGACGTGTACATGCTCAATGCGCCCTACAACGGGGGCACCCATCTGCCGGACATCACGGTGATCACGCCGGTGTTCGACGAGGGCGGCGGGGCGATCCGCTTCTATGTCGGTTCCCGCGGTCACCATGCGGACGTCGGCGGGATCACGCCCGGCTCGATGCCGCCCGACTCCCGGACCGTGGACGAGGAGGGAGTGCTGATCGACAACTTCCTGCTGGTCGAGGCGGGGAAGCTGCGCGAGGCGGAGACGGTCCGGCTCCTGACGTCGGGACGGTATCCGGTGCGCAACGTCGGGCAGAACATGGCCGACCTCGCCGCGATGGTCGCCGCCAACGAGAAGGGCGTGCAGGAGCTGCGCAAGATGGTGGTGCACTTCGGGCTCGACGTCGTCCACGCCTATATGCGGCACGTCCAGGACAACGCGGAGGAGGCCGTGCGGCGCGTGATCGACGTGTTGCGCGATGGCGACTTCACGTACGAGATGGACAACGGCGGCGTGATCAGGGTGCGGATCGCGATCGACCGGACGGCGCGCTCGGCGCGGATCGATTTCACCGGCACCTCGCCGCAGCTCCCGGACAACTTCAATGCACCGGCCGCGGTCTGCATGGCGGCGGTCCTGTACGTGTTTCGCACGCTCGTGGACGAGGAGATTCCGCTGAATGCCGGCTGCCTCAAGCCGCTCGAGGTGATCATCCCCGAGGGCTCGATGCTCCAGCCCCGGTATCCGGCGGCGGTGGTCGCGGGCAACGTCGAGACCTCCCAGTGCATCACCGATGCGCTCTACGGCGCGCTCGGCGTGATGGCCTCGGCGCAGGGAACAATGAACAATTTCACGTTCGGCAATGACCGCCACCAGTACTACGAGACGATCTCCGGCGGCTCGGGCGCCGGCGTCGCGGGGTTCGCGGCCGACGGCACGCCGACGGCAGGTTTCGACGGGACCGACGTGGTGCAGACTCACATGACGAACTCGCGGCTGACCGACCCGGAGGTGCTCGAGTGGCGCCTGCCGGTCGTCCTGGAAAGCTACGAGATCCGCGCGGGCTCGGGCGGTGCCGGCCGATGGCGGGGCGGGAACGGTGGAACACGCAGGATCCGCTTTCTCGAACGCATGACCGCGTCGATCCTCTCCGGCCACCGGCGCCTGCCGCCGCACGGCATGGCCGGCGGATCGCCGGGCGCGCCCGGACGGAACTGGGTGGAGCGTACGGACGGGACGCGGCTCGAGCTCGCGGGTGCCGACCGGACCGACGTCGAGCCGGGCGACGTCTTCGTCATCGAGACGCCGGGCGGAGGCGGCTACGGCGCGTCAAAATAGCGCTGCAACTCCCGGCGCGGAAAGGCATAAACTGCCGAGCCGGGGCACTTTTGCACGACCCCGGGCAGGGCCGCGATGCTACGATTGCGGGCCCCCAGAGACACACCCGACATCGATTCCTCCGCTACCGCATGGATAGAAGAACGGTTCTCACCAAGACCGCCAAGGGTCTAATGGAAGTCACCGGCAAGACGAGCCTGCTGCCGCGCGATCTCCGCAACGTCCTCTCGCAGGTCGACGGCAAGGCCACCGTCGGCGACCTGCACCAGAAGCTCGACAAGTACACCGAAACCAAGCTCCTCGACACGCTCGCCAAGCTGTCGAAGGACGGATTCGTGCGCGAGTTCGTGTCGGCGCCGGCGAGCATCTCGCCGCCGTCGCAGGTGCCGATCGTCCAGGAGGACATGGACCTCGACTTCACCGCGCTGATGAGCAAGCCGCCGAACAAGGCGGAGGTGAGCGCGCAGACCAAGGCCGAGTTCGAGGACGTCGCTCGCCAGGTCGCGCAGGCGCGCGCGCGGCAGGAGGCCGACGCGAAGGCGCGGGCGGATGCCGACGCGCGGGGGAAGGCGGAAGCCGAGGCGAGGGCGCGTGCGGAGGCCGAGGCGCGCGCGAAGCGCGAAGCTGAAGAGCGGGCGAAGCGCGAGGCGGCGGAGCGCGCGGCGAAGGAGGCCGCCGAGAAGGCGCGCCGCGAGGCCGAGGAGCGGGCGAAGCGCGAAACAGAGGAGCGCGCCCGCAAGGAAGCCGAGGCGCAGGCGAAGGCCGACGCCGAAGCGCGCGCGAAGCGCGAAGCCGACGAGAAAGCGAAGCGCGAGGCCGAGGAGCGGTCGCGCAAGGAGGCCGAGGCGCGGGCGAAGGCCGACGCCGAAGCGCGCGCGAAGCGCGAAGCCGACGAGAAAGCGAAGCGCGAGGCCGACGAGAAAGCGAAGCGCGAAGCCGAGGAGCGGTCGCGCAAGGAGGCCGACGCGCGGGCGAAGGCCGACGCCGAAGCGCGCGCGAAGCGCGAAGCCGACGAGAAAGCGAAGCGCGAAGCCGAGGAACGGTCGCGCAGGGAAGCCGACGCGCGGGCCAAGGCCGACGCCGAGACGCGCGCGAAGCGCGAAGCCGAGGAGAAGGCGCGGCGCGACGTCGAGGAGAAGGCGAAGCGCGAGGCCGACGAGCGCGGCCGCCGCGAAGCCGAGGAGCGCGCGCGGCGGGAGTCGGAGGAGCGGGCGCGGCGCGAGAGCGAGGAGCGGGCGCAGCGGGAGCAGGAGGAGCGGATCCGCCGCGAGCTCGAGGACCGCGTGCGCCAGGCCGAGGACCAGGCGCGGCGCGAGGCCGAGGAGCGGGCGAAGCGCGATGCGGCGGAGCGGGCGAAGCGCGATGCGGCGGAGCGCGAGCGTCGCGAGGCCGAGGAGCGCGCGGCGCGCGAGGCGGAGGAACGGTCGCGGCGCGAGGCGGACGAGCGGGCGCGGCGCGAAGCCGCGGAACAGTCGCAGCGCGAGGCCGAGGAGGCCGCGCGGCGCAAGGACGAGGAGGCCCGCGCGCGGCGCGAGACCGAGAAGCAGGCGCGGGAGGAGGACAAGGCGCGCGCCAAGGCCGACGCCGAGGCGGCGGCGCGCGCGCGGCGCGACGAGCGCGCACGCGAGAAGGCAGACGCCGAGGATCGCGCGCGCGAGAAGCGCAAGGAGCAGGAAAAGGACGCGGCGCAGGTCGCCGCGCGCCTGGAGAAGATCCGCGCCGGCAAGACCGGCGGCGGCATCGGCAAGTTCCTCGGGATCGGGCTCGCGGTGCTGGTGGTCGCGGGGCTCGTCTATCTGCAGTTCTTCATGCCGCTCGACATCGCGCAGTACGAGCGGCTCGCGTCCGCCCAGCTCGGCCAGCCGGTGAAGATCCGCAGCGGGCGCATCTCGATCCTGCCGTCGCCCTCGATCCGGCTCGAGAACGTCACGGTCGGCGGCAACGGCAACGTGAAGATCGCGGTGGCGAGCGCCCATCCGGACTTCGCCTCGGTGATCGGCGGGAACCCGCAGCTCAAGTCGCTCGACCTGGAGGGCGTGACGCTCGATGCCGCCGGCCTCGCGGGCGTGCTCTTCGGCCGGGGCACGAGCACGGCGCTCGGGCTCGAGCGCGTGCAGGCGACCGGGGTGAAGATCGCCGTGCCCGGGGTGACGCTGCCGGAGCTCGAAGCGACGGCGATCCTGCTGCCCGACGGGAGCGTGCAGAAGATCGTGGTCAACAACCCGAACAAGACGATCACGGCGGAGATCCTGCCGCAGAGCGGCAAGGCGTTGGTCGAACTGACGGTCGCCAACCCGGATGCGCTGCTCGGCCTGCCGTTCGAGGTCGAGACCCTGACCGCCAAGGGCGTCGCGACGGCGACCGAATTCGCGGCCTCGGAGTTCGACGCGCGCCTCCTCGACGGCAGCACCCGCGGCAAGGGAACGCTCCGGTGGCCGGGTCCGCTCGGGTTCGACGGCAATTTCGAGCTGCGGCAGGTGGACGCGAAGCGCATCACGCCGATCCTCGTCGGGCGCCTCCACGGCACCGGCGTGCTTGCGGCCCACGGCGAATCGCTTGACAAGCTCGGCACGGGGGCGCGCGTCGACGGCAACTTCACGGTGTCCAAGGGGCAGATCACCGGCGTCGACCTCGCGCGCACGCTGCAATCGGGCAAGAGCGTCGGCGGCATCACGCCGTTCAACGAGATGACCGCGCAGGCGCAGCTCGACAAGGGCCAGCTCGCGCTCCGCGGCGTGAGGATCGACGCCGGCGCGCTCTCCGCGAACGGGGCGATCGACGTGGAGGGCGGCAAGTCGCTCTCCGGGCGTTTCGCGGCCGATCTGAAGACGCCGGGCGGCGTGGTGCGCGCGACGCTGCAGGTCTCCGGCACCCCGAGCCAGCTCGCGATCAAGCGCTGACCGGCCGCCGCGGGGCCGGCGCGCAGGCGCGCACGTCGCCTGCCCATAGGCGTACCCGGCGCGCGCCGGTATAATCCGCGCTAACCGCCGCGTCCTGATGCCGATTCTCCGTTTGCGCGGGAGCACGGCGCTCTCCGCGTTCCGCCGGGCGAAGCTCGATACCGCCCTCCACGCCCTCGATCCGAGTCTCGCCGTCGCGGCGAGCGAGTTCTGGCACTTCGTCGAGGTCGAGCGCGCCCCGGACGCGCCCGAGCGCGCGCTCCTCGACCGGCTCCTCCGCTATGGCGCCGCCGCCGCCGAGGCGCCCCGCGATACCACGCTCTACCTCGTAACGCCGCGCCTCGGGACGATCTCGCCCTGGTCCTCGAAGGCCACCGACATCGCTCGCAACTGCGGGCTCGGCTTCGTGCGCCGAGTGGAGCGCGGCATTGCGCATCACGTGGCGGGCGGCGGCGCCGGCCGCGACCGGATCGCGGCGCTCCTGCACGACCGGATGACCGAGACGGTGCTCGAGGGGGTCGAGGCCGCCGACGCGCTGTTCCGCCATTCGGCGCCGCGCCCGCTCGAGCAGGTGCCGGTGCTCGCAGGCGGGCGCGGCGCGATCGAGCGCGCGAACGCCGCGCTGGGGCTCGCGCTCTCCGACGACGAGATCGACTATCTCGTCGACGTCTTTACTGGGCTCGGGCGCGACCCGACCGACGTCGAGCTGACGATGTTCGCGCAGGCGAACTCGGAGCACTGCCGGCACAAGATCTTCAACGCGTCGTGGATCGTCGACGGCGTTCCGCGCGAGCACACGCTGTTCGGGATGATCCGCACGACGCACGCGGCCAATCCGCAGGGCACGGTCCTCGCCTACGCCGACAACGCGGCGGTGCTCGAGGGGCGCCTCGCGCGCCGCTTCTTCGCCGACGCCGACGGCAGGTACCGCGCGCACGAAGAGTTGACCCACTACCTGGCGAAGGTCGAGACGCACAACCACCCGACGGCGATCTCGCCGTTCCCGGGCGCGGCAACCGGATCCGGGGGCGAGCTCCGCGACGAAGGCGCCACCGGGCGCGGCGCGAAGCCGAAGGCCGGCCTGAGCGGGTTCAGCGTGTCGAACCTGCGCATCCCGGGGTTCGTCCAGCCCTGGGAGCACGACGCGGGCAAGCCCGACCGGATCGCCTCGGCGCTCGAGATTATGCTCGAGGGACCGATCGGCGCCGCCTCGTTCAACAACGAGTTCGGGCGTCCGCACCTCGCCGGCTACTTCCGCACGTTCGAGATTCCGGCGGGCGGCATCGTCCGGGGCTACCACAAGCCGATCATGGTCGCCGGCGGGGTCGGCAACATCCGCGCGCCGCTCGCCCTCAAGAGCGCGATTCCCCCGGGTGCTGCGCTCGTGCAGCTCGGCGGCCCCGGGATGCTGATCGGCATGGGCGGCGGCGCCGCGTCCTCGCTCGAGGCGGGAGCGAACGTCGCCGACCTCGACTTCGATTCGGTCCAGCGCGGGAACGCCGAGATCCAGCGCCGCGCGCAGGAGGTCATCGACGCCTGCTCGGCGCTCGGGGCGTCGAGCCCGGTGCTCTCGATCCACGACGTCGGGGCCGGCGGGCTCTCGAATGCGCTGCCCGAACTCGCCCACGGCGCCGGGCGCGGGGCGGTGATCGACCTCCGCGCGGCGCCGAACGAGGAGCCCGGCATGACCCCGCGCGAGGTGTGGTGCAACGAGGCGCAGGAGCGCTATGTGCTCGCGGTTGCGCCCGAGCGGCTGGCGGAGTTCCGCGCGATCTGCGAGCGCGAGCGGTGCCCGTTCGCCGTGGTCGGCACGGCGACGGCGGACGGCCGCCTGGTCGTCGACGACCCGCAGTTCGGCAACAAGCCGGTCGACGTCGACCTCGCGGTGATCCTCGGGCTGCCGCCGAAGATGGTCCGCGACGTGCGGCACGTCGAGCGGCGGCTGCCGCCCCTCGATCTGCGGGCCGTCGAGCTGAAGGAGGCCTGCTACCGCGTGCTGCGTGCCCCGACCGTCGCCAACAAGAGCTTCCTCGTCACGATCGGCGACCGCACCGTCGGGGGGCTCTGCGCGCGCGACCAGATGGTCGGACCGTGGCAGGTGCCGGTCGCCGACTGCGCGGTGACGCTCGCGGATTTCGCCGGCTACGCGGGCGAGGCGTTCGCGATCGGCGAGCGCGCGCCGCTCGCCGTGCTCGACGCGCCCGCCTCGGGCCGCATGGCGGTCGGCGAGGCGCTCACCAACCTCGCCGCCGCGGCGGTCCCTGATCTCGCGCGCGTCAAGCTCTCGGCGAACTGGATGGCCGCCGCCGGCTTCCCCGGCGAAGACGCAGCCCTCTACGACACGGTGCGCGCGGTGGCGCTCGAGCTCTGCCCGCAGCTCGGGCTCGCCATCCCGGTCGGCAAGGATTCGCTGTCAATGCGCACGACCTGGCAGGAGGCGGGGCGGACGAAGGAAGTGGTCGCGCCGCTCTCCCTCGTGGTGTCGGCGTTCGCGCCGAGCGAGGACGCGCGGCGCGCCCTGACGCCGCAGCTGCGCACCGACGCCGGCGCGACCGAGCTCGTCCTCGTCGACCTCGGGCGCGGCCGGAACCGGCTCGGTGGCTCGCAGCTCGCGCAGGTGTACGGGCAGCTCGGCGACACCGTTCCCGACCTCGACGATCCCGCGGCGCTGAAGGCGTTCTTCGCGGAGATCCAGTCGCTCAACCGGGACGGGCTGCTTCTCGCCTACCACGACCGCTCCGACGGCGGCCTCTTCGCCTGCGCCTGCGAGATGGCCTTCGCCGGTCACTGCGGCGTGACGCTGAACCTCGATCTCCTCGGCTACGACCCGCTCGCGCACGACGTCGACGGCAACGAGCGCCGGCCCGAGCTGATGCGGGGGCGCGACCTCGAGCGCGTGCTCGCCGGCCTCTTCGCCGAGGAGCTCGGCGCGCTCGTCCAGGTCCGCGCCGACGACCGGGCGGCCGTCATGAGCCGGCTCGCCGGTGCCGGCCTGTACGCGACGGTCGTGGGCGCGCCGAACGCGCGCGACGAGATCCGGCTGGTCCGGAACGCAAGACCGGTGCTCGCCGAGCCGCGCGTCGACCTGCAGCGCGCGTGGTCGGAGGTCAGCTACCGGATGCAGCGCCTGCGCGACAACCCGGAGTGCGCGCAGCAGGAGTTCGACCGTGCGCTCGACGCCGGGGATCCGGGTCTGAGCGTCGCGCTGCGCTTCGATCCGCACGAGGACGTCGCGGCGCCGTTCGTCGGACGCGGCGCGCGGCCGCAGGTCGCGATCCTGCGCGAGCAGGGCGTGAACGGCCAGATCGAGATGGCAGCGGCATTCGACCGCGCCGGCTTCGAGGCGGCCGACGTGCACATGAGCGACATCCTCGCGGCGCGGGTCCGGCTGGCGGGGTTCAAGGGCATTGCGGCGTGCGGCGGATTCTCGTACGGAGACGTGCTCGGCGCGGGCGAGGGCTGGGCCAAGTCGATCCTCTTCAATCCCCGTGCGCGACACGAGTTCGAGTCGTTCTTCGGCCGCGCCGACACCTTCGCGCTCGGCGTCTGCAACGGCTGCCAGATGATGGCCGGCCTGCGCGAGCTCGTCCCCGGCGCCGGCGCGTGGCCGACGTTCCGCCGGAACCGCTCGGAGCAGTTCGAAGCGCGCTACGTGATGGTCGAGGTGACCGAGAGCCCGTCGATCCTCTTCCGCGGGATGGCGGGCAGCCGGATGCCGATCGCCACCGCGCACGGCGAGGGGCTGGCGGCATTCGACAGCCCGGCAACGCAGGCGCGGGCGCTGACGTGTCTCCGGTTCGTCGACAATCGGGGCGCCCCGGCCGAAGCGTACCCGCTCAATCCCAATGGATCGCCGGGCGGGATTACGGGGCTGACTACCCCCGACGGCCGGTTCACCATCCTGATGCCCCATCCCGAGCGGGTGTTCCGCGCCGTGCAGTGCTCATGGCATCCGGAGGCGCCCGGTGACGAGAGCCCGTGGCTGCGGCTGTTCCGCAACGCGCGAGCCTGGGTCGGTTGAGCGCTCGCGCCGCGGACTGATCGCGGGAAACAAAACGGGGGCCGAGGCCCCCGTTTTTCCTCACGCCGACGCCGGGAACTGCTACTCGACCTTCGCCTTCGCGCGCAGATCGCCGACGCTGCGCTCGAAGGCCTGCTTCTGCAGCCCCTCGGTGATCTGCTGCTTGACCTCGTCGTACGACGGGAACTTCGCCGGCCGGATGTCCTCGACCAGGATGACGTGCCAGCCGAACTGCGTCTGCACCGGCGTCTCGGTGTACTTGCCCTTGTCGAGTTTCACCAGCGCGTCGCCGAACGGCTTCACGTAGCCGGCGGGCGAGTTCCAGTCGAGGTCGCCGCCGCGGTCCCTCGAGCCCGTGTCCTTCGACTGCTTCGCGAGCTCCTCGAACTTGCGGCCCTTCTTGAGGTCGGCGATCACCGCTTTCGCTTCATCCTCCTTCTCGAGCAGGATGTGGCGCGTCTTGTACTCCTTGTCGCCGCGCGAGGCCTTCAGCTTGTCGTACTCCGCGCGCACCTGCGGGTCGGCGACCGGATGGGTCCTGACGAAATCGGCGACGTACGCGTTCCACAGGACCTGCTGCCGCGCGAGGTCGAGCTGGACCTGCACGTCGGCGTTCTTCGGCAGCCCCTTGCGCGTTGCCTCCTGGGCGATGATCTCCCGCACGATCAGCTGTTCGCGCACCTCGTCGCGCAGCTGCGGCGTGTCGGGGACCCCGCGTGCCGCCTGCGCCTTGACGATCGTGTCGATCCGCGACGGCGGAATCGCGACGCCGTTGACCGTGGCGCCTTTCGTTGCAGCGACCGGCGCCTGCGCCGGGGCCTGCCCCTGCGCGAAGGCGGTGGCGAGGGGGAGGCCGAGCCCGAGCAGCGTCGCGGCTGCGAGGGACAGGCGATTGAGTGTCATCTGTCGTTCCTTTCGGTGACTTGCGTTATCGGGCCGGCGCCGCCCGTTCCTCGGGGGCGAGCGCCTGGATGCTCAAAGCGTGGATCTCCCGGCGCATCATCGGTCCGAGCGCGCCGTACACCATTCGATGCCGCTCGACCGTGCCCTGCCCGCGAAAGCGCGGGGACACGATCAGGAGCCGGTAATGCCCGCCGCCGCCCGCGGCGCCGGCGTGGCCGGCATGCAGCGCGCTCTCGTCGACGAGGTCGAGCGCCTCGGGGTCGAGCGCGGCGAGTCGCTCGCGGATCGCCCGCGCGACGTCGCTCACTGCTTCTCTTCCACGTACTTGGCGAGGAAGAGCCCTTGCGCCAGCACGAACAGCAGCATCAGGCCCATGCCGCCGAAGAGCTTGAAGTTGACCCAGGTGTCGGTGGAGAAGTTGAAAGCGACGTACAGGTTGGCCGCGCCCATGAACGCGAAGAACGCCGCCCAGCTCCAGTTGAGCTTGCGCCAGGCGTGGTCGGGCAGGACGAGCTGCTCGCCGAGGAGCGTCCGCATCAGGTTGCGGCGGAAGAAGAGCTCGCCGCCGCCGAGCACGGCGGCGAACAGCCAGTACAGCACCGTCGGCTTCCACTTGATGAAGGTCTCGTCCTGCAGCGCGAGCGTGGCACCGCCGAACACCACGATGATGGCGAGGCTCGCCCACAGCATCGTCTCCACCTTGCGGCCGCGCAGCTTGAGCCACGCGACCTGCGCGAACGTCGCCGCAATCGCCACGCCGGTCGCGACGTAGATGTCGGAGAGCTTGAACGCGACGAAGAAGAGGATGACCGGGAAGAGGTCGAACAGGAACTTCATGCGGCCGGCATTATCCCAGAACGCCCCCCCGGCCGCCACCGCCAGGGCGGCCGGTATGCCTGCCGGCGAGGCCTATTTCTTGTCGAACTTAAGGGACGCCGAATTGATGCAGTAGCGCAACCCGGTGGGCTCGGGGCCGTCGTCGAACACGTGCCCGAGATGGGCATCGCAGCGCGCGCAGTGGACCTCGGTCCGCTTCATGAAGAAGCTCGAGTCCTCCTGCGTTTCGACCGCGGCCGGGGTCTCCGGCTGCCAGTACGAGGGCCAACCGGTGCCCGAGTCGAACTTGTGCTCGGAGCTGAAGAGCGGCTGCCCGCAGCAGACGCAAGCGTAGGTCCCCTTGTCGTGGTGGTCCCAGTAAATGCCCGAGAACGCACGCTCGGTGCCGTGCTTGCGCGTCACCTTGAACTGGTGGTCGGTCAGCTGCTTCCGCCACGCTTCCTCGGACTTGCGGATTTTCTCGTCGGTCTTCTCGGTCATCGGATCTCCTGGGGGTGCGGTCCTCGGTCGCCCCGCGGGGCGGGGACCTTACAGGCTGCGTTTAGAATACTCGAACGCATTCCAGGAAGGAAACCCTCATGCCGCTGGCGAAAATGGTCGAATACCGGGACGCCCCGCCCGAGGTGCGCGCGGTGTTCGACGACATCATGGCGACCCGCAAGACCGACTGGGTCAACAATTTCTGGAAGATGCTCGCGGTCGATCCGCCCACCCTGCGCCGGACCTGGGAGAGCGTCAAGCAGGTGATGGCGCCCGGCGCCCTCGATCCCCTGGTGAAGGAGATGCTCTACATCGCGGTCAGCGTCACCAACGGCTGCGAGTACTGCATCCACTCGCACACCGCCGCGGCGCGCGCGAAGGGGATGACCGACGCGCAGCTCGCCGAGCTCATGGCGGTCGTCGGCCTCGCGAACCAGACCAACCGCTTCGCCGACGGCTGGCGGATCCCGGTCGACCCGCAGTTCGTGCCGAAGTAGCCCGCGGTCGATGGAGTGGGATTTCGCCGCGCTCGGCGCGCCGGGGCGCTATAAGCTGCTTGTGGGGCTCGTGACGCCGCGCCCGATCGCGTTCGTGTCCACGCGCGGGCGGGACGGCGTCGACAACGCCGCGCCGTTCAGCTTCTTCAACGTGCTGGCGGAAGACCCGCCGGTGGTCATCGTGAGCATCGAGCGCAGGCGCGACGGCCGGCCCAAGGACTCGGGCCGGAACATCCTCGAGACGGGCGAGTTCGTCGTCAACATGGTGGACGAGGCGCTGCTCGAGCGGATGCACCTGTGCTCGGTCGAGTTCCCGTCCGAGGTGAGCGAGTTCGCGGAGGCCGGTCTCACCGCGGTGCCGGGGCACAAGGTCGGCGCGCCACGGATCGCCGAGTCGCCGGTGTCGATGGAATGCCGGCTGCACACGCGCGTGCCGTTCGAGAGGCGCGACCTCCTGATCGGCGAAATCGTCTGGCTGCACGTCCGCGACGGGATCGTCGATCCGCAGACGCTGCGCGTCAGCGCCGATTACGCGCCGGTCGGCCGCCTCTACGCGAACCTGTACACGCGCACGCGCGATCGCGTTGCCCTCGATCAGAACGCCTACGTCGAGGCGATGCGGCAGCTCGGGCGGGTGTGACGCGAGCGAGCTGGATCGCCGCCGCTAGCGCGCGGCTGGCCAGTCCTCGACCCTGATCCGCGCGATCACCCGGAACCCGTCGCCCGTCGGCAGGACCACCGCGGCCTCGCCCTCGGCGAGGTAAGGCGGCCCGGCAACCGCATGGAAGGGGTTGCCGTGGCTCACGATCACGTCGTTGGCCCCGGGTGCCGGGCGTGCCGACAGGAGCTTGCGTAGCGCGGCGTAGCGCGCCGGGTCGTCGGCCCGCACCGGTCCGCCGCGCACCTCCGCGGTCTTCTCCGCGCGCCCGAACATGAGCTCGGCCGTCTCGACGGTGCGGCAGTACGGGCTCGCCCGCACCCTCCCGATCGGGATCCCGAGCGCCTTGATCGCGGCGCCGACCGCGCGCGCGTCGTCCCGTCCGCGGTCGACGAGATTGCGCTGGGTCGGGCAGTCGTCGAAGCTCTTCATCCCGGCGTCGTTCTTCGTCATGTCGGTGGCCGCATGACGGAAATAGAGGACGTAGCCGCCCCGGCGCAGGGCGTCGACCGCCGCGGGCGGCGCGAGGAGATCGTTCGCGGCCGCCGCCCCGAGCACGGCCAATGCGACGAAGGCGACCCAGCGAAGCGTGCGCATGAGAGGAAGCTAGCATAAGGGGCGGTGGGGGCGGCGCGACTTCGCGGCGTGCTAGGCTCGTGCCGGATCGAGGAGGAAGGCTCATGCATCGTCGGTTCCGCTGGTGGTCGCTCGCGCTCGGCATTGCGCTCGCGGCCACGGCCCAGGCGCAGACCGAACGGCCGGTGCGCATCATCGTCGGCTTCCCCGCCGGCGCCACGCTCGACTCGCTGGCGCGCCAGATCGCCGACAAGCTGCGTGCCGGCCTCGGCCAGCCGGTGATCGTGGAGAACCGCACCGGTGCCGCCGGCCGGCTCGCGGCAGAGTACGTGAAAAGCCAGCCGGGCGACGGCGCGACGCTTCTCATGACGCCGCTCGCGAACATGGCGACCATGCCGCACTCGCACAAGGGGCTGCGCTACGACCCGTTCCGCGATTTCGCGCCGGTGTCGCACGTCGCGAGCTTCCAGATCACGTTCGCGGTCGGCCCGGCCGTGCCGTCGCAGACGCTGCGCGACTACGTGGCGCTGGTGAAGAAGGACCCGAGCGCAGGCAGCTATGCCTCGGCGGCCGCGGGCAGCATCCCGCACTTCCTCGGCGTGATGTTCGCCCGTACCGCGGGCATCGAGCTGACGCACGTCCCGTACAAGGGCACCGCGCCGGCCCTCACCGATCTCGTGGGTGGGCAGATCGCCGCGGCCGTGATGACCGTGCCCGACATCGTTCCGCTGCACAAGGCAGGCAAGCTCCGCGCGCTCGCGGTCGCGGGCGCGCAGCGTTCGGAGGCGTTGCCGGAGGTGCCGACGTTCAAGGAGCAGGGCTACGACCTCGAGGGCAGCGGCTGGTACGCGGTGTTCGCCCCGGCCTCGACGCCGAAGGAGACGGTGGACCGGTTGAGCCGGCAGATCGCCGCTGCGACCCAGACGCCCGAAGTCCGGGCGTTCATCCAGAGGGGCGGGATGGAGGCGACCGGAACGACCCCCGCTGAGCTCGCCGCGATCCTCAAGGCCGACTACGACCGCTGGGGGCCGGTGATCAAGGCGTCGGGGTTCACCTCGGAGGACTGATTCCCCCGCGGCGGCGCGCAGCCCCGGGGACACCTCGCCCGTCAGGGCGTCGAAGCAGAAGAGCTTGCCCGCGCCGTGGGCGTAGAGCCGTCCGTCCTCGACGAGCAGGCCGATGAGCCAGGCGGCGCTGCGACCACCGACCCGCCGATCCCCATGAAGAGCAGCTCGGACACTTCCATGGCACCTCCTCCCTTCTTCAGGCCTTGCCCCGGCCGCGCGAGGTCGGCCGCTTCGCCAGCTCGCGGATCGCGTCGCCCTGCGGCGCGAAACCGAGGCCGGGTGCCTCGGGCAGGGCGAGCCAGCCGTCCTGCGCGCGCGCGAGCCCCTCGAAAATCTGCTCGCACACGAGCAGCGCGACGTAGTGGTACTCCACCAGCCCGCCGTTCGCCAGCCCGGCGTGGAGGTGCATGTTGTGATGCGTCCATGCGCCGCCGTTCGCGATGCCGACGTTGAACGCTGCCGCCATGCCCGCGATCCGCGCGACCTGCGTGAACCCGCCGCTGATTACGACGTTGGGCTGGAGGAGATCGACGGCATCGGCGAGCACGAGGTCGCGGAAGCGGTACGCGAGCCCTTCGTTCTGGCCGGCGCCGAGCGGAATGCGCGTCCTGCGCCGGAGATCGGCCATTACCCGCACGTCGTTCTGCGTGATCGGCTCCTCGAACAGCGCCACGTCGTACGGCTCGATGCGGCGCGCGAGCTCGTGCGCGTGGTAGCCGTCGAGGCTGCAGTTGGCATCGACGTAGATCTGCACGCCCGGGCCGACCGCGTCGCGAACCGCTCGCACGCGCGCGGCGTCTTCCGCGATCACGGCCGCGAGCGGGCGCGGCTCGTCGCGCCGCTGGAGCGCGTGATGCCCGACGACCATCTTGAGGCGGGTGTGGCCTTCGGCCACCCAGAGTTTCGCCGCCGCGGCGAGCTGGTCGCGATCGAAGAAACCGAAGCCGAACGTCGCATAGACGGGTACGCGATCGCGCGCGCCGCCGAGGAGCCGCCACACGGGCGCGCCGAAGTGCTTGCCCTTCAGGTCCCAGAGCGCGACGTCGATGGCGGCGATGGCGTGGCTCGCGTAGCCGGTCTGGCCGCGGGGCGACAGCAGCCAGTAGAGCTTGTCCCAGAGGCGCTCGTGCGCGAGCGGATCCTCGCCGAGGAGCGCGGGCGCGGCGATCTCGTCGATCGCCGCCGCGACCACCTCTTCCTCGGTGATCGCCGTGAAGCCGTGACCGACGAGCCCGGTGTCGGTCTCGACCTCGGCGAGGCAGACCGAGAGCGACGCCTCCTTGGCGAGCCCGAGCACCCCGATGCGGACCGGGACGTTGAGCGGCGTCGCCTTGACGCGGGTGATCTTCACGGGCGAATGGTCGCCCGGCCGGGCGGGGCCGTCTAGAGCCGGGACACGAAATCGGCGAGGAGCGCGTCGAACCGCGCCGGCTCGTCGACGAAGAGCGCGTGCCCGGCATTCTCGAAGACGGCGATCTCGGTCGCCGGACGGTTCCGCTTGAGGTTCTGCGCCTGCTCGGCGAACTGCGGCGTCACGACGTAGAGGAGCGGAACCGTCACCGCGTGCGCTGCGGCGCGCCAATGCTCCCGCGGATAGGGGTAGGCGAGCAGCGCGAGGCTCGCATCGAGCGGGAGCTGCGAGGCGCTCCGGACGAGCGCCCCGAGCTCGGCTTCAGGTTGCGGCGTCCGGAACATCGCGCGCACGAAGCGGTCGAGCGCGGCCGCGCGATCCCGCTTGAGGTCGGTCCGGAAGTTGCCGCCCCGCGGCGCCGGCGGCTCGCCCACCGAGCTGTCGACGAGCACCAGGCCGGCGAGCTTCGATTCGCCGTGGGCGCGCACGTAGTGGAGCGACTCGAGCGCACCGAGCGACCAGCCGACGAGCACGACGCGCGGGTATCGGGCGACGAACTCGGCGATGTCGGCGGCGCGGCGATCGGCGGTGTAGCCCGTCCGCGCGATCTCGGAGCGCCCCTGGCCGCGTGGGTCGAGCGCCGCGACGCGATAGCGCGTCCCCAGCGACTGGATCTGCCCGCGCCAGATCTCCGCCGGCATCGACCACCCGGGCACGAACGCAATTACCGGCAAGCGGTCGGCTGGGCCGGCCTCGAGGATGTGCAGGCGGACACCGTCGGACGCGACGAAGAAAGTGCTTTCCACCCGGACCTCGGACGCCGCGGCGATGCGCAGGCCGCAGAGCATACACAGCGCGCAGAGCGCGCTGCGGGCCAGGACACGAATCAGGAACGCCGGGCGGTGCTGCGGGCGACCATCAGGCCGGAGCGGCCTTCCTGCCAGTGATAGCCGAACGGGAAGGGCAGGCATCGAGACGTTCCCGACCTGCCGGTACGCCGCGGCGAGATCCTTCTGGTAGCCGTAGTTGAAGTCCCGGATCGGACGCGCGTAGCGCCCGAAGAGCCGCACGTCGAACCCGCGCTCCCGCAGGAACCGGTACGGGATGCCGGTGTCGTCCTGGACCACGAGCTCGCTCACCTCGAGCAGCGTCCTGCGCGTGCCCGCGAACTCGTTCCCGTGCAGCAGGTACGAGGCCGACTTCAGGAACGTGATGCTCGGATTTTGCTTCGCCAGGAACGGCAGGAACTCCGGGTTCGCGCGCAGCGCCGCATCGGTCGCGTCGAGCGACAGATAGTAGAGCGTCTGCGGCTTGCCGATGAGCGGCTGGACGAAGGTGACCTTCACGCCCTGCGCCCGGCGCGACGCCCGGGTGCCGGTGTTCGGCAGCGGCCCGGCGGCCCGTCCGAGGTCGAACGGCTCGACCGCGGCGATCCGGACGTCGAGGAGACCCATCGACGCCAGCATCAGGGGGAGCATCCCCTTGAGCCGCGGTGTCTGGAGCTCGCGCGCCATGTGCTGGGTGATAAAGTAGTTGCGCACGAGGATGTCGCCGAGCGCGACGCGAACGTCGCGGAGCAGCGCGGTCGCATCCTCGCGGCTCATCGCCTCGAGCGGCGGCACTTCGCCCGGCCGCTCCAGCCCGAAGAACACGTAGGTGTCGCACCGGGGGAACAGCAGATAGGCGTTGAGGAAGTCCGGGCCGCTGAACGGGTAGAGCAGGGTGCGGCAGCGGTCGAGCTCGACGCCGAGCACCTCGTCGCGCCAGCCCTCGATCACGCTCAGGCGCTCGCGCCGGAGCCGTTCCCATTGCGGGGCAAGCGTCGCCCGGTGCTTCTGCCAGGCGTCGAGGGTTGCGACGTGCGCGTGCGGCTCGTAGGTCGAGCTCACGCCGGCGAGGAGCCGCGCAGTCGACGTGATCCGCGCATCGGGCGTCGCGATCTCGCTCGCCGGCGCCTGCGCGAAGGCACACCCCGCGGCGATCGCCAGGACGAACGCGGCTGCGGCTTGCGCCGCAACGTCGTAAAAGTAACGATATGCCGTCATGCAGACACGCTTCCCGCCCATGCGAGGCGCGAGCAAATCGCTCGTCCCCGTACGTGAGCAGAACGCGTGCCAAGGCCGCGCGGTTGACGCGCGACGGGCGCGTGCCAACTATTCCCGGCCCGCGGGCGGCATGGACCGTCTGCCGAAGAACTAGCTCAGACGGACGTACTCGTAGTCGACAGCGAGGTTGTTGATCCCGCGATCGGGCGGTGCGATCCACGCCGCCATCTTCCCGGGCTCGATCACGCGCCGCATGAGGCTCCGCACGTGAGCGCGATCGGCGTCGCTCGGCAGCCAGTCGCGCACGCCGGCGGCGTAGGCCTCGCGCGAGACCGGTGTCCCGTCGGGCGAGGTCGGGGTGTCCGCCCACGCGCCGATCTGCCGGCGGAAGCGCGTCGACGGGAGCGTGAGCCTGAGGTCATGCCCGGCGCGCTGGATCTGCATGTTCCAGCGCCGCAGGCCGAGCTCGCAGTCCTTCACGTAGGCGCCGCGGACGATCTCGTTCATCGCGTTGCGCGTCGCCACCATCTCGGTCTTCACCCCGCCGGCGCCGTCGGGCACCTCGATCGGGGTCGTCGAGCCGAGGGCGACGTGGTCCTCGTACTGCGCTTCATCGGGCCGCCCCTTGATGCCGTTCGCGAACGTCGTGGCCGCGTTGGAGGAGTTCTCCGATCCGAAGAGGTCGAGCGAGGACGAGAACCAGAAGTTCAGGTAGCGCTGCAGGAGTGGCAGGTCGATGCCGCCCGCGCGCCGGATCGCCTCCGGATCGTCGGTCCCGAGCTCCTTCATCAGCTCGAGCGTCCGCTTCACGACGCGGCCGAGCCCGGTCTCGCCCACGAACATGTGATGGGCTTCCTCGGTGAGCATGAAGCGGCAGGTGCGGGCGAGCGGGTCGAACCCCGATTCGGCGAGGCTCTTCAGCTGGAACTTCCCGTCGCGGTCGGTGAAGTAGGTGAAGCAGTAGAACGACAGCCAGTCCGAGATCGGCTCGTTGAACGTGCCGAGGATGCGCGGCTTGTCGGCGTCGCCGGAGTGGCGGGCGAGGAGCTCCTCGGCCTCCTCGCGTCCGTCGCGCCCGAAATAGGCGTGGAGCAGGTACACCATCGCCCACAGGTGCCGGCCTTCCTCGACGTTCACCTGGAACAGGTTCCGGAGATCGTAGAGCGACGGGCAGGTGTGGCCGAGCAGATGCTGCTGCTCGACCGAGGCCGGCTCGGTGTCGCCCTGGGTCACGATCAGCCGCCGGAACTGCGAGCGGTACTCGCCCGGCACCTGCTGCCATGCGGGCTGCCCGTAGACGTCGCCGAAGCCGATGGTGCGGTCGGGGATCGGGTCGGCGAGGAAGATGCCCCAGCGGTACTCGGGCATCTTCACGTAGCCGTAGCTCGCCCAGCCCTGCGCGTCGACGCCGACCGCGGTGCGGAGATACACGTCGTTCCCGGCGAAGTCGTGCGGGCCCATGTCGCGCCACCAGTCGAGAAAATGCGGCTGCCAGTGCTCGAGCGCGCGCTGCAGCGTGCGGTCGTTCGCCAGGTTGACGTTGTTGGGGATGCGCTCGCTGTAGTTGATGGCGGTCATGAAATGGCTCCGATCGGGTCAGACCCGCTCCCAGTTGAATTTCGCTTTGCTCCCGGTTCCGAACACCTTCAGCGCACCTTGCTCGCCGACGGCGTTCGGCCGGTTGAAGATCCAGTTCTGCCACGCGGTCAGGCGGCCGAAGATCCGCGTTTCCATCGTCTCCCGGCCGCCGAAGCGCAGGTTCGCTTCCATGCCGGTGAGCGCGTCCGGCGAGAGGCTCGCCCGCTCCTCGATCGCGATGCGCACTTCCTCGTCCCAGTCGAGGTCGTCCGGCGCGAAGGTGACCAGGCCCAGCCCGATCGCCGCTTCCGCGTCGAGCTTCCTGCCGACTTGCGCCCGCGCCGCTTCGACCGGGGCACTCTCATCGCAGAAACGCGCAGAGAGCCGCGGCAGATCGTTCACCATGGGATACGCACCGAAGTTCAGCGCCGACAGGGCGATGCGCGGCGCGCCGGCCTCGTCGTCGGGCAGCTGCAGCATGTAGCTCCGGTCGGCCGCGAGCAGGAGCTCGGCGAGGGTGCCCGCGAAGCACGACCCCTGGTCGACGATCGCGAACAGCGTGCGCGACGAGACGTCGAGCCGCGCGAAGGTCCGGCGGAGGAGGCCGATCGTCTCCTTCACCAGCCAGTGGCCGCGCTGGGCGTCGAGCACGGCGTCGACCGCGAGCACCGCGTCCGCGTCGCCGCGAGTCTTAAGGATCCAGGTGCCGATCTCGAGGTCGTTGGTGCGGAGGCAAAGGATCGCATCGTCGAGCTCCCGCGCCATCGCGAGCGGCCACCAGCTCGCGCCCGCCTGCAGGATCGCGGCGGGATCGGCCGGTTGCGCCGACCTGGGGGCAGCCACGGTGATCGTTGCCGTGCGTGCCTTGCGGTCGACCGTCACGTCGACGTATTCATAGTGATAGCCGGTGTCGTCGATCCTGCGCGCAAGGGGCGTTAGCTTGATCCCCGGCCCCGCCCCCGCTCGGCCACTCGTGGCCGCGAGCGCCGCGACGCGGTCCTTGACCGCCTGGGCAAAACCTTGCGGTTTGGCGACGTGGTCGACGAGCTTCCACTCGCGGGCGCGGTCGGCGCGCACGCCCTCGCTCGTCGTGGAGAAGACGTCGGCAAGGTCGCGGCGCACCTTGCGCTTGTCGGTGACGCGCGTCAGGCCGCCCGTGCCGGGCAGCACACCGAGCAGGGGGACCTCGGGAAGGCTGACCGTGGACGAGCGGTCGTCGATCATCAGGATCTCGTCGCAGGCGAGGGCGAGCTCGTAGCCGCCGCCGGCGACGGTGCCGTTGACCGCCGCGAGGAACCGCAGCCCCTCGTGGCGGCTCGAGTCCTCCATGCCGTTCCGGGTCTCGTTGGTGAACTTGCAGAAGTTCACCTTCCAGGCGTGGGTCGAAAGCCCGAGCATGTAGATGTTCGCGCCCGAGCAGAACATCCGCTCCCGCGCGCTCGTGATCACCACCACTTTCACTTCGGGATGCTCGAACCGGATGCGCTGGAGCGCGTCGTAGAGCTCGATGTCGACGCCGAGGTCGTACGAGTTCAGCTTCAGCCGGTAACCCGGTTTGAGGCCGCGCTCCTCGTCGACGTGCATCGAGAGGGTGGCGACTTCCCCTTCGACCTTCAGCCGCCAGTGCGCGTAGGTCTCCGGGTTGCGCTCGTACGTGATGAGAGCCTGGGGCTCGCTTGTCGCTTGCGGAACTGCGCTCATGGTGTCTCCTGGTTTGGTCCTAGTCGCGGGGCGCGACTGCGCGAGCGAGCTCGGCGAGGCTCGCTTCCACGGTCTTGCCCTCGGTGTCGATCGTGACGTCGGCCTGCGCGTACAGCGGCTCGCGGCCGGCGAGGATGCGCCGCAGGTCGTCCATCGCTTCGCGGTTGCCCGCCATCGGGCGATAGTCGCCCTGCGCGGCGACGCGCGCCATGTGCTCCTCGGGTGCGGCCTTCAGCCAGACGGTGAAGCAGGCGGAGAGCACGAGGTCGTAGGTGGCCGGCTCCGACACGATGCTGCCGCCGGTGGCGATCACGCACCGCTCGTTCTTGTCGAGAATGCGCTCGAGCGCCCGGCGTTCGTAGCGCCGGAAGCCCGCCTGCCCGTGGAGCAGGAAGATCTCGTGCAGGCTCGTACCGGCTTCCGCCTCGACCTCGTGGTCGAGCTCGACGAAAGGGACGCCGAGCTGGCGGGCGAGCCCGGTCCCGAGCGTGGATTTGCCGCCGCCGCGCAGACCGACGAGCGCGATTCGGTTCTCGCGCGCACCGTACGCGCTGCCGTGTTCGCGGACAAGCTGGGTCCGGATCCGGGCGAGCTTCGCCGCCGGCAGGCGCTTGAGGAGCTGCAGAATCAACGTGAGCTCGACCGACTGTCCGTTGTCGGCGCGAACGAGCTCATCGAGGGGGAGGTTCAGCGCCTGGGCGATCTGGCGCAGCAGCAGCACCGAGACGTTGCCGCGCCCCGTTTCGAGCTGGGCGAGATAGCGCTCCGACACGCCCGAATCGCGCGCGAGGATCTTCCGCGTCATCCCCCGCCGGGCACGTGCTTCGCGGACGCGCTCCCCGAGCCGGTCGAGGAACGCCGCGTCCAGTTGGACGACGGTCCCTTCCTCTTTGCGGGGAGGCTTGCGGCTCGGCTCGCGGGCGCCCATGAAATATAATTCTTGCGAGGGCTAAAAGATGCATTATAATGCATTCGAGCCGAAAAACAAGCGGCGCGTAACCGACCAGGAGATCCGATGGCGCTCGAACTGACCATCCTCGTGGGGACGATGACCGGCAACGCCCAGCTCGTCGCGCAGGAGCTCGAGCTCATGCTCGACGACGGCGAGACCCGCGTTCAGGTCCGCGTGATGGACGGGCTCGACGCCGGCGCCTTCACGCCGGGCGGGCTCTTCCTCGTCTGTACTTCGACCTACGGCCAAGGCGACGTCCCCGACAACGCCAAGCAGCTGTACGAGTCGCTGATCGCGAGCCGGCCCGATCTCGCGGCCATTCAATACGGGGTGATCGCGCTGGGCGACCGCACCTACGGCGACACGTTCTGTAACGGCGGACGGCGGTTCGACGCGATCCTCACCGAGCTGGGCGCACGCCGGATCGGCGACATCCTGTTTCACGACGCGTCGAGCGGCACGCTCGCCGAGGAAGCGGCGAGCGAATGGATCGGCCAGTGGATCGCCAAGGCGCGGGAGCAGGCGGGCATCGCCGCCTGAAGTAGCATCCGCCGGCGAAGAGGAGGAAGGACCATGGCGCGACTGAGCCACGCGGACCATCGCTCGAGCCCGCCCGAGCTCGACATTCCACGCGACTACAACGCAGCGCACGATCTCGTCGAGCGCAACCTCGCCGCGGGGCGCGGCGGCAAGCTCGCCTTCGTGGATGATGCCGGCCGCTACACGTACGCCGACCTCGCCGAGCGGGTGAACCGCGCAGCGAACGCGCTCACCGGGCTCGGCCTCGCGATGGAGGACCGGGTGATGTTGTGCCACCTCGACGCGATCGATTGGCCGGCGACGTTCCTCGGCGCGATCAAGGCCGGCATCGTCCCGATCGCGGTCAACACGCTCCTGACGTCGGCCGACTACGAGTTCATGCTCAACGACAGCCGCGCGAGGGCGCTCGTCGTGTCCGAGGCGCTGTGGCCGCAGTTCGCGGGCATCCTCGCACGGTGCCCGCACGTAAAGCACGTGATCGTGTCGGGCGCCGACGCGCGCGGGCATGCCCGCCTGCAGGACCTGGCCGCGCGGGCTTCCACGTCGTTCGACCCGGCGCCGACCACCTGCGACGACGCGTGCTTCTGGCTCTATTCGTCCGGCTCCACCGGCACGCCGAAGGGCACGGTGCACGTGCACTCGAGCATGATCGCCACCGCTGAGCTCTACGGGCGGCCCGTGCTCGGCATCCGCGAAGACGATGTCGTCTTCTCGGCGGCGAAGCTCTTCTTCGCCTATGGGCTCGGCAACTCGCTCAGCTTTCCGCTCGCCGTGGGGGCGACCGCCGTGCTGATGGCCGAGCGACCGTCACCGACGTCGGTGTTCGAGCGCCTCAAGAAGCACCGTCCGACGATCTTCTACGGCGTCCCGACGCTCTACGCGGCGATGCTGGCGGCGCCGCAGCTGCCGGAGCGCGCTGACGTCGCGACGCGCGTGTGCGTTTCCGCCGGCGAGGCGCTGCCGGCCGACCTCGGTCGGCGCTGGACCGAGCATTTCGGCGTCGAGATCCTCGACGGGATCGGCTCGACCGAGATGCTCCACATCTTCCTCTCGAACCGGCCCGGCGCGGTCCGCTACGGCACCAGCGGCAAGCCCGTACCCGGCTATCAGCTGCGAGTCGTCGACGACGCGGGCAAGGACTGCGGCCCGGGCGCCATCGGCGACCTGCTCGTGGCGGGTCCGTCCGCCGCGGCGGGCTACTGGAACAACCGCGAGCGGAGCCGCTCCACCTTCGCCGGCGTCTGGACGCGCACCGGCGACAAGTACACCTTCGACGCGGACGGCTACTACACCTACGGCGGCCGGTCCGACGACATGCTCAAGGTCGGCGGGATCTTCGTCTCGCCGTTCGAGGTCGAGGCGGCCCTGCTGACGCACTCCGACGTGCTCGAAGCGGCGGTCGTCGGGATCCCCGACGACACCCAGCTGATCAAGCCGAAGGCCTTCATTGTCACCAAGCCGGGCGTCCAGGGCAGCCCGGCGCTCGCGGACGCGCTGAAGCAGCACGTCAAGGATCGGCTCGCGCCCTACAAGTACCCGCGCTGGGTCGAGTTCGTCTCCGAACTGCCCAAGACTGCGACCGGGAAGATCCAGCGCTTCAAGCTCCGCCAGCGCGACGCCGGGTGAGGCGCGCAGTGAGGCGCGGGCGAAGGCGCCCGCCCGGGCCGAACGGCCTTGGAAACCCGCTGTCCGCCCTGACTTACTCAAAAGGTTGACTGGGTTAGTCGGGTTTCGGTAAACTTGACCAAATTCCTCGGCTTTTCAGGCCGGGGCGCTCTCAGCACCAGGATTCCGCACCAGGATACGGAGGCCCCCATGCGACTGACCACGAAAGGACGCTTCGCCGTCACGGCAATCCTCGATCTCGCGATGTCCCAGAAGGGCGGGCCGGTCTCGCTCGCCGGGATCAGCGAACGCCAGGGGATTTCGCTTTCCTATCTGGAGCAGCTCTTCGGGAAGCTGCGCCGGAACGCGCTGGTCACGAGCGTGCGCGGGCCGGGCGGCGGCTATCTGCTCGCCAAGACCCTGGAGGACGTCTCGGTCGCGGACATCATCCGCGCCGTGGACGAGCCGATGGACACGACCCAGTGCCACGGCCGGGAGAACTGCCACGACGACCAGAAGTGCATCACCCACGACCTGTGGGCGGGGCTGAACGAGCGGATCTTCGAATACCTCAGCTCCGTGACGCTTGCCCAGCTCGTCGCGCAGGGAAAGAGCCGGCAGGGCGGCACGGTGCTGATGGTCGACATGCGCGAGAAGCGCTCCACGCCGACCGACGTCGTGCCGGCCTGAGGGGAATCCGGATGGCGATCACGCTCACCCCAAGCGCGGCCCGGCAGATCGTGGCCTCGGTCGAGAAGTTCGGCGGCATCGGCCTGCGCCTCGGCGTGAGGCCCGTCGGCTGCTCGGGCCTCGCGTACACCTTCGACATGGCGAAAGAGGTCGGCCCGGAGGACCAGGTGTTCGAGGACGAGTCGGCGAAGCTCGTCGTGGACCGCAAGGCGCTCGCCTATCTCGACGGGTCCGAGCTCGACTTCGTCCGCGACGGCTTCAAGCAGCTGTTCACGGTCAAGAACCCGAATGTCGAGGACACCTGCGGCTGCGGCGAGAGCTTCAGCGTCAAGGCCAGCGCAGGCGCCTGATATGAGCGCGGTGCTCCAGAACCTGATCGACAAGCCGTACGAGCACGGCTTCGTCACCGAGATCGACGCCGACACCACGCCAAAGGGCCTGTCGGAGGACGTCATCCGGCTCATCTCGCGCAAGAAGAACGAGCCGGAGTGGCTGCTCGAGTTCCGGTTGAAGGCGTACCGCCACTGGCTCACGATGACCGAGCCGAAGTGGCCGAACGTGAAGTACCCGCGGATCGACTTCCAGAACATCAGCTACTACTCGGCGCCGAAGGCGAAGCCGAAGCTCGCGTCGATGGACGAGGTCGATCCGGAGCTCATCCGGACGTTCGAGAAGCTCGGCGTGCCGCTGCACGAGCAGAAGGCGCTCGCCGGCGTCGCGGTCGACGTGATCTTCGACTCGGTGTCGGTGACGACCACCTACAAGAAGAAGCTCGCCGACGTGGGCGTGATCTTCTGCTCGATGTCGGAGGCGGTGCGCGACCACCCGGACCTCGTCCGCAAGTACCTCGGCACGGTCGTTCCCCCGGGCGACAACTTCTACGCGGCGCTCAACTCCGCGGTCTTCACCGACGGGTCGTTCTGCTACATCCCCAAGGGCGTGAAGTGCCCGATGGAACTGTCGACCTACTTCCGCATCAACACCCAGGATTCGGGGCAGTTCGAGCGCACGCTGATCGTCGCCGAGGAGGGCGCCTACGTCTCGTACCTCGAGGGCTGTACGGCGCCGAAGTTCGACACCAACCAGCTGCACGCCGCGGTGGTGGAGCTCGTCACGCTCGACCGCGCCGAGATCAAGTACTCCACGGTGCAGAACTGGTACGCGGGCGACGAGAACGGCGTCGGTGGGATCTACAATTTCGTCACCAAGCGCGGCCTGTGCAAGGGTGCGGGCTCGAAGATCTCGTGGACTCAGGTCGAGACCGGCTCGGCGATCACCTGGAAGTATCCCTCCTGTATCTTGCAGGGCGAAGGCTCGGTCGGCGAGTTCTACTCGGTGGCGCTCACGAACCACCGGCAGCAGGCCGACACCGGTACCAAGATGATCCACATCGGCGCGAACACCCGCAGCCGGATCATCTCCAAGGGTATCTCGGCGGGCACGTCGAACAATTCGTACCGCGGCCTGGTGCAGATCGGACCGAAGGCCGAGAACGCGCGCAATTTCTCGCAGTGCGACTCCATGCTCATAGGCGACGGGTGCGGGGCGAACACCTTCCCGTACATCCGCGTCCAGAACAACTCCGCCAAGGTCGAGCACGAGGCGACGACCTCGAAGATCGGCGAGGACCAGCTCTTCTACTTCCAGAGCCGCGGCGTCGACGGCGAGGCGGCGGTGTCGATGATCATCAACGGCTTCGTGAAGGACGTGTTCACGCAGCTCCCGATGGAGTTCGCGGTCGAGGCGTCGAAGCTGCTCGGGCTCAAGCTGGAAGGCAGCGTCGGATGATCACCAGCGGCGCGCGGGTACTGCTCGACGTCCGGAAGCTGTCCGCGAAGGTCGCCGGGGTCGAGATTCTGAAGGGCGTCGGTCTGACCGTCCGCGCGGGCGAGGTGCACGCGATCATGGGCCCGAACGGCTCCGGCAAGAGCACGTTCGCCAAGGCGCTGGCGGGCCATCCCGCGTACGAGATCACCGGCGGCGAGGCGTCGTTCGACGGCAGGGACCTCCTCGCACTGCCGGCCGAGGAGCGCGCGCGCGCCGGCCTCTTCCTCGGCTTCCAGTACCCGGTCGAGATCCCCGGCGTGGCGAACGCGCAGTTCCTGCGGCTCGCCTACAACACCGTCCAGGGCGCGCGCGGGAAGGACGAGCTCGATCCGCTCGAGTTCGACGACTTCGTGCGCGAGAAGATGAAGCTGCTCGACATGGATCCGGCATTCCTCGACCGCAGCGTGAACGAAGGCTTCTCCGGCGGCGAGAAGAAGCGGAACGAGATCCTGCAGATGGCCCTGCTCGAGCCGAAGCTCGCGTTCCTGGACGAGACCGACTCGGGCCTCGACATCGACGCGCTGCGGATCGTAGCGAACGGCGTGAACCGGCTGATCGGACCGGACAACGCCGTCGTGCTGGTGACGCACTACCAGCGGATGCTGAACTACATCGTTCCGGACTACGTGCACGTCATGGAAGGCGGCCGGATCATCAAGACCGGCGGCAAGGACCTCGCGCTCCAGCTCGAGAGCCGAGGCTACGACTGGGTGGCGAAGGAGGCCGTCGCGGCATGAGCGCGGCAGCGACCCATCCCTGGCTCGAGAACCTGCTCGCGGGCCGCCCGGAGCTGCCGGCGCAGCCGCAGGCATGGCTGAGCCGCCTCCGCGCCAACGCTCTGGAACGCGCCAACTCGCTCACGCTGCCCACGCTGCGCGACGAGGACTGGCGCTTCACCGACCTCGCGCCGCTGTACGCGCTCGCGTTCAAGCCGGCCGCGCCGGCGGGGGCCCCTGTCGGGATGGGGCTCGAGCCGGTGATCGCGCCGGAGGCGCCGGCGCGCCTCGTATTCGTCGACGGGCAATTCGTCCCGGCCCTGTCGTCGACGCGGCAGGAGGGGGTGACCGTAACGACGCTCGGCGCCGCGCTCGATACGCACGGACAACTCGTCGAGTCGCACCTCGCGCAACACGCGGCCTTCCGCGACGATGCGTTGCGCGCGATCAACACCGCGCATCTCGCCGACGGCGCCCTGGTGGTCGCGCCGGGTAACGCCGCCGGGTCGACCCCGATCCAGCTCGTGTTCGCGACCACGCAGGCCGGCGTCGCGGTTCACCCGCGCTGCCTGATCGTCGCCGAGGCGGGGAGCGAGGTCACCGTCCTCGAGGACTACGTCGGCCTCCACGAAGGCGTCTACTGCGTCAATGCCGTGACCGAGATCGCGGTCGGCCGGAACGCGCATGTCCGACACATCCGCCGGCAGCAGGAGAGCCCGGCCGCGTTCCACATTGCCACGTGCGCGGTGCGCCTCGAGCGCGATGCGTCCTACCAGGCGGTCTCGGTGGCGGTCGGCGCGCGGCTCTCGCGCTATAACCTGAACGTTCTCCAGGCGGGCGAGGGGACCCACTGCCAGATCGACGGGCTCGCGCTCCTGAACGAGCGTCAGCTCGGCGACACGCACAGCTTCATCGATCACGCGCATCCGCACGGCACTAGCCGCCAGCTGCACAAGTGCGTGGCCGGCGGGCACGCGCACGCGGTCTTCAACGGCCGGATCCTCGTGCGGCCCGGCGCGCAGCGAACCGACTCGTCCCAGAGCAGCCGGAATCTCCTCGTCTCCCGGCGGGCGCACGTCGACACCAAGCCGCAGCTCGAGATCTTCGCCGACGACGTGAAGTGCGCGCACGGTGCGACCGTGGGCCAGCTCGAGGCCGAGGAGCTGTTCTACCTGCAGAGCCGCGGCATGAGCGAGCCGGCCGCGCGCGCGCTGCTCACCTACGGCTTCGCGGCCGAGGTCGTCGACCGGATCCCGATCGCTTCCGTCGTCGACGCGCTGCACCGGACGGTGCTCAAGGAAACCCAGGCGACACTATGACCGCAACAGCCCTGCGCGCCTCCGGTGGTGACGAGCGGCGACTCGCCACGCCGCTCGACGTCGAGCGGATCCGTGCCGACTTCCCGATCCTCGCCAACGTCAAGGTCGACGGGAAGCCGCTCGTCTTCCTCGACAACGCGGCCTCGGCCCAGATGCCGCAGCCGGTGATAGATCGGCTCGTCCGCTACCGCACCTGGGAGCACGCCAACATCCATCGCGGGGTGCACTACCTCTCCGAGACCGCGACCGCGGCATACGAGCACGCACGGGGCATCGCACGCGGCTTCCTCAATGCGGGCGAGGACCGCGAGGTGATCTTCACCTCGAATTGCACCGACGGGATCAACCTGGTCGCGCACGGCTACGGCCGCAAGTTCATCGGCGCGGGCGACGAGATCATCCTCACCCACCTCGAGCACCACGCGAACATCGTGCCGTGGCAGATGCTGTGCGAGGAGAAGGGTGCCCGGCTCCGGATCGTCCCGGTGAGCGATGCGGGCGAGCTCGTCCTCGACGAGTACGAGCGGCTCTTCAACCCGCGGACCAAGTTCGTGGCGATCACGCACGTCTCGAATGCGCTCGGCACGATCAACCCGGTGAAGACGATGATCGCAGCCGCCCACCGGCACGGCGTGCCGGTGCTGATCGACGGTGCGCAGGCGGCGCCGCACCTCAAGCTCGACGTCCGCGATCTCGATTGCGATTTCTACGCCATCACCGGCCACAAGATCTTCGGACCGACCGGCATCGGCGTGCTCTACGGGAAGGCGAAGCTGCTGGAGAACATGCAGCCGTTCAAGGGCGGCGGCGACATGATCCTGTCGGTGACGTTCGAGAAGACGACGTACAACCACATCCCGCACAAGTTCGAGGCCGGGACGCCGCCGATCGCCGAGGCGATCGGCCTCGGCGCGGCGATGGAGTACATGACGGGCATCGGCCACGACGGCATCGGCGCCCACGAGCACGCGCTCCTCGAGTACGCGACCGAACTGCTCGGCGCCATCCCCGGCGTGCGGCTGATCGGGACGGCGAAGGAGAAGGCTTCGGTGCTCTCCTTCTACGTCGGCGACGTTCATCCGCACGACGTCGGCACGATCCTGAACCAGGAAGGGGTCGCGGTTCGCACCGGCCATCACTGCGCGCAGCCGCTGATGCAGCGTTTCGGCGTTCCCGCCACCGCGCGGGCGTCGTTCGCGTTCTACAACACCTTCGGCGAAGTCGAGGTGCTGGCCGCGGCGGTGCGCAAAGTGCAGAAGATGTTCTCGTGATGGACAGCAAGCAGCTCTATCAGGAAGTCATCCTCGACCACAACAAGAAGCCGAGGAACTGGGGCAAGCTCGAGGACGCGACCCATCGCTCCGAGGGCGTGAACCCGCTCTGCGGCGATCACATCTGGGTCGCGATCAAAGTGGACGGGGACCGGATCGAGAAGATCGCCTTCGAGGGCGAGTCGTGCGCGATCTGCAAGGCTTCGGCGTCGATGATGACGATGGCGGTCAAGGGCAAGACCACAGGCGACGCCGAGACGCTGGTGGAGCATTTCCGCGCGATGGCCGTCGGCAAGGAGGACCTGGAAACGAGCGGTCGCTACCTCGGGCGGTTGACCGTGTTCGCGGGTGTGCATGACCTGCCGTCGCGGGTGAAGTGCGCGATCCTGCCGTGGCACACGCTGCACGCGGCGTTCTCGAAACAAGGGACGACGACCACCGAAGGCGCGGCCGACCCGGTGGCGCTGGACGCACAGGGGTTCCCGGGCAATGCCTAAGATCGCCGAAATCGAGCGCACGCCGAACCCGAACGCGATGAAGTTCGTGCTGAAGGAGCCGCTCACCTACGGCGCCTCGCGGTCGTTCGACTCGAAGGACCTCGCGACCGGCGATCCGCTCGCGAAAGCGCTGTTCGAGATCCCGCACGTCACCAACGTCTTCTACGTCGACCAGTGGATCACGGTGACGCAGGACGGCGGTGCGGAGTGGAACGACCTCCTCAAGCAGCTCGCGGTCCCGATCCGCGAGGCGCCTGCCGCCGAGGCGCAGTCGCAGTCCTACGCCGCGTTCGGCGGCGGCCATCCGGCGCTCGACGACGAGACGCTCTCGGACGAGCAGCGCCACAAGCTGTCGCTGATCACCGACCTGATCGACGAGCGCGTGCGGCCCTATCTCCAGGGCGACGGCGGCGATCTCTACGTCGTCCAGCTCGAGGACAACCTGCTCAAGGTGCACTATCAGGGTGCCTGTGGCAGCTGCCCGAGCTCGCTGTCAGCGACGCTGACCGGGATCGAGGGGCTCGTGCAGTCCGTTGCGCCGGAACTCCAAGTAGTACCGGTGTAGCCCCGCGGGCGGCGGCCACCCCGGGGCCCCCGGGGGGGTGGCACAGGCGGCCCCCCCTCTGCTATCCTTTCGCCACGGCATGTGCCGGTTTCTGGAGAAAGGAGGTGATCCGGTGTCTAGTCGCTACTTGAGGATCGCTGCCGTGATCGCATTCATCTTCGCGAGCAGCGCGGCGTCGGCATGCCCCGGCGCGAACACGAAGACGGACGACTCGCAGGCGAAGACCACCTCCAGCTCCACCCGAGGGGGATAACCAGCCCGATCGACCGGTTTCGATTCGCCGGCCAGCGCGGACTCCCGCGCGACCGACGTACGAGACAAGAAAGCGCAAATCGCGCTGACTTGAGGAGTCCAGAAGGGGGCATGCTCCCCCGCTCCTCGCCTCAGTACGAACGAAGCCAAACAGGCATTTCAGCGGCCGCAGGCAGAAGCCTCGCGGCCGTTTTCTTTTACCCTCGACGCGTGCTGTCCATCCGCGGTCTCGCCAAGTCCTTCCCCGGCCCGCGCGCCCGCGCCGTCTTCGCGGGCGTCGACCTCGAGCTCGCCGCCGGAGAGTACGTCGCGGTGCGCGGCGAATCGGGGATCGGCAAGTCGACGCTCCTCAACCTCGTCGCCGGCCTCGACCGTCCCGATGCGGGCTCGATCGCGCTCGACGGCGTCGAGCTCGCGCGCCTCGACGACGACTCGCTCACCGAGCTCCGCCGCAGCCGGATGGGGTTCGTCTTCCAGGCATTTCACATCCTGCCGTACCTCGACGTCGCACAGAACGTCGCGCTGCCGCTTGCCCTGAACGGCGTGCTCGACGGCGCGGGCGAGGTGCGAGTCGGCGACATGCTGCGCGCCGTGGGCTTGAGCGAACGCGCGACGAGCCGGCCGAGCGAGCTGTCGGGCGGCGAGCTGCAACGCGTCGCGATCGCCCGCGCGCTCGTGCATCGGCCCCGGCTGGTGCTCGCCGACGAGCCGACCGGCAACCTCGATCCGGAGAGCGCCGCGCAGGTGCTCGAGCTTCTGCGCGCGAGCGTGAAGCGCGAGGGTGCGGCGGGGATCCTGGTCACGCATTCGCCGGTCGCCGCCGCGACGGCGGACCGCGTCTGCACGCTTACCGCGACCGGGCTCCGGCCGTGAACGAGCGGGCGCTGCGCCGCACGCTCTTCCTCGGCCCGCTGCGGCAGGGCAGGGGCCGTCTTGCGCTCGCGCTCGCCGCGATCGCGCTCGGCGTCGCGCTCGGCTACGCGGTGCAGCTCGTCAACCAGTCGGCGATCGGCGAGTTCGCGCACGCGGTGCAGACGCTCTCCGGCAGCGCCGATCTCGAGCTGCGCGGGCCGCGATTCGGTTTCGACGAGTCGCTCTATCCGCGCCTCGCGCGGATGCCGGAGGTCGCGGTCGCGAGCCCGGCGATCGAGGCCGACGTGCGGGTTGCCGGCCGGGAGGCCGCGCTCCGCCTCATCGGGCTCGACGTTTTCCGGGCGGGGCTCGTGCAACCCGATCTCTTCGCGGCCGCGGCCGACTCCCTCGATACCCTGCGCCCCGACGCGATCTTCCTGAGCCCTGCGGCGGCAGAGTGGCTTGGCGTGAAGGAGGGCGACACGGTCGCGCTGCAGGTCGGGCTCGGTGCGGCGCGCTTCCGGGTCGCCGGCTTCACCCGGGCGGACGGCACGCGCTTCGGGATCGCCGACATCGCCGGCGTGCAGGCCGCGCTCGATCGCATCGGCCGCATCAACCGCCTCGACCTGCGGCTGCGGGCTGGCGTCGACGTCGAGGCGTTCCGCGTCCGGCTTGCGGCCGAGCTGCCTCCCGGCGTCCTCGTCGAGCGTCCGGCGGCCGGGCTCAAGCGCGCGGCGAACGTCTCGCGCTCCTATCGGGTGAACCTGAACGTGCTCGCCCTCGTCGCGCTCTTCACCGGCGGGGTGCTCGTGTTCTCGACCCAGGCGCTCGCGGTGGTGCGCCGGCGCCCGCAGCTCGCGCTCCTCCGGGTGCTCGGGATGAAGCGCGGCCAGCTCGTGCGGACGCTGCTCGGCGAAGCGCTGCTTCTCGGGGCGATCGGCGCGGCTGCAGGGCTCGCGCTCGGTTTCCTGGTCGCCGGGGCGATCCTCGACGTGGTCGGCGCCGATCTCGGGGCGGGGAGCTTCCGCGGCATGCGGCCGGCGCTGCGGTTCGAGCCCGGCTGGGCGGCGGCGTTTTTCGCGCTCGGCGTCCTCGTCGCGCTCCTGGCAAGCCTCGCACCTGCGCTCGAAGCGGCGCGCGCGCAGCCCGCTGCCGCGCTGAAGGCGGGCGACGAGCAACGGTTGTTCGAGCGGCTCCGGCCGGCCTGGCCGGGCCTCGTCGTGATCGCCGGCGGGGCGGCGCTCACCGCCGCGCCGCCGATCGACGGCCTGCCGATTTTCGGCTACCTGGCGATCGCGCTGCTGCTCATCGGGACGATCGTGCTGATGCCGCGGTTCGCCGTCGCGGTCTTCGCGCGCCTGCCGTTGCACCGCGCGGTGCCCCTCCGGCTCGCCGCGCTGCAGCTCCACGGCTCGCCCGGGCAGTCGATGCTCTCGCTCGCGACCATCGTTGCGGCGGTGAGCCTGCTCGTCTCGATGGCCATCATGGTCGCGTCGTTCCGCAGTTCGCTCGCGGGGTGGCTCGATCACGTTCTGCCCGCCGACCTGTACGTCCGCACCAGCGCCTCGGCCGACACGGCGTTTCTCGCACCGCGGGACCAGGAGGCGCTCGCGAGCGTTCCGGGCGTGCGGCGCGCCGACTTCGCGCGAATCCAGAGCATCCTGCTCGCGCCCGAGAAGCCGCCGGTGACGCTGCTCGCGCGCCCGATCGATCCGCAGGATCCCGGCCGGCTCCTGCCGCTGATCGGCGGGTCCGTCGCGCCGCCGGCGGATGCGCCACCGCCCGCCTGGGTGTCGGAGGCGATGGTCGACCTCTACGGTTTCGCCGTCGGGAACGTCATCGAGCTGCCGATCGCCGGACAGCGCGTGCCGTTCACGGTCGCCGGCGTGTGGCGCGACTACATCCGGCAGCACGGCGCGGTCGTCATCGAGCGCGGCCGTTATGTCCGGCTTACCGGGGACCGCAACGCGAGCGATGCCGCACTCTGGCTCGCCGCAGGTGCCGACGCCGGCGCAGTCCGAGCGCGCGATTCGCGCGGCGCTGCCGGGCGGCGACTCGCTCGAGATCGCCGCGCCGGGCGAGATCCGGGCGCGCTCGATGCAGGCCTTCGACCGCACGTTCGCGATCACCTACGTGCTCGAGCTCGTCGCACTGGTGATCGGGCTCACCGGGCTGTCGTCGAGCTTCGGGGCGCTGGTGCTCGCGCGCCGGAGCGAGTTCGGGATGCTGCGCCACCTCGGGCTCACCCGGCGGCAGATCGGCGTCATGCTTGCCGCCGAAGGTCTCGCGGTCAGCGCGCTCGGGCTCGCGGTCGGCTTGGGACTCGGAGCGGTCATCAGCCTGATCCTGATCCACGTCGTGAACCGGCAGTCGTTCCACTGGAGCATGGATTTCGCGGTCCCGTGGCTGCCGCTCGCCGCCTTCTGCGCGGTGATGCTCGCCGCGGCGGCGGGGACCGCGACGGCGAGCGCGCGTGCCGCGATGGCGGGAGATGCGGTGCGGGCGGTGAAGGAAGACTGGTAGTGCGCCGGCGCGCGTTTCTCGCCGCGCCGCTTGCGCTGCTCGCTCGGACCGCGCGGACGGCGGATGGGTATCCGGCCGTCGTGCCCGGCTACGCGCTCGAGTTTCCGCGCGACGACGGCGCGCATCCCGGCTTCCGGACCGAGTGGTGGTACGTCACCGGCTGGCTGCGTCTGGACGCACGGGACATCGGCTTCCAGGTGACGTTCTTCCGCAGCCGGCCGCGCATCGGCGAGGACAGTCCGAGCGCGTTCGCGCCGCGGCAGCTCCTGTTCGCGCACGCTGCGATCGCGGATCCGGCGGTAGGGCGGCTGATGCACGATCAGCGCGCCGCGCGGGCCGGTTTCGGCCTGGCCGAGGCGCGCGAGGGGACGATCGACGTCCGCATCGACGACTGGTCGATGGCTCTCGCCGGCGCCGTCTATCGCACGCACATCGCAGCGCGGGACTTCGCGCTCGATCTCGAGTTCGCGCCATCGCAGCCTGTCCTGCTCCAGGGCGAGGCGGGCTGTAGCCGCAAGGGTCCCGCACAGGGCCAGGCGAGCTACTACTACAGCCGCCCGCATCTGACGGTAGCCGGAACGGTGGAGCGGAGCGGGAAGCGCGAGAAGGTCGAGGGGGCGGCGTGGCTCGATCACGAGTGGTCGAGCGAGTATCTGGCGCCGGAGGCGGCCGGCTGGGACTGGATCGGGCTCAATCTCGATCAGGGCGGCGCGCTGATGGCATTCCGCATCCGGGCGAAAGCGGGTGGCGTCCTGTGGGCAGGCGGCAGCTGGCGCGACACCGGCGGGCGAGTGCGCGTCTTCGCGCCCGGCGAGGTCGGGTTCGAGCCGCTGCGACGCTGGCGCTCCCCGCGCACCGAGGTCGACTACCCGGTGGCGATGCGGGTGCGCGTGCCGGGACGGGAGCTGACCCTGGACCCGCTGATGGACGACCAGGAGCTCGACTCGCGCGCGAGCACCGGCACGATCTATTGGGAGGGCGCCGTCACCGCGCGGGAAGGCGACGGGATCGCAGGGCGCGGGTACCTGGAGCTGACCGGGTACGGCAAGCCGGTGCGGCTCTAGCGCCGGGGCCTGCGGTACGATTTCCCCGTGTCCAGTCCGCAGCGATCCGAGCAGTCCTTCGTCGAGGTGCGTGGCCGCCGCCTCGAGGTCGAGCAGCTCGCCGGCGATCCGGGCCGGCCCGCACTCGTTTTCCTGCACGAAGGCCTCGGCTCGAACTCGATGTGGCGGGACTTCCCGGCCCGCGTCGCGACCGCGACCGGTTGCCCGGCGGTCGTCTACTCACGCCACGGCTACGGGCAGTCCGACCTGCTCGAGGCGCCGTTCGCCGTCGACTACATGCATCGCGAGGCGCTCGAGACGCTACCCGAACTCCTCGCTGCGCTCGGCGTCCAGCGGCCGGTGCTCGTCGGGCACTCCGACGGCGCGTCGATCGCGCTCATCCACGCCGGCTCGCGCGACGGCCTGACCGGGCTCGTGGCGCTCGCCCCGCACGTCTTCGTCGAGGACATTTCGGTGAAGAGCATCGCGGAAGCGAAGACCGCCTTCGAGACGACGGACCTCCCGCAGAGGCTCGCGCGCCACCACGCGGACGCGCGCCGGACCTTCTACGGCTGGAACGACATCTGGCTGCACCCGGACTTCCGGCGGTGGAACATCGAGGCCTTCCTGCCTGCGATCCGCTGCCCGGTGCTCGCGATCCAGGGCGCGGACGACGAGTACGGCACGATGGCCCAGGTCGAGGCGATCGAGCGACAGGTCGCCGGCCGGTGCGAGGTCGTCAAGCTGGCAGCGTGCGGTCACAGTCCGCACCGGGACCAGCCCGAGCTCACGCTCGCGGCGATCGAACGGTTCGTGGCGACGCTCTGAACGGAGGATCCGCATGAAAGGACTCGCAGGCAAGGTGGCGCTGGTGACCGGCGCCGCGAACGGCATCGGCCGCGCGATCGCGCTGCGGCTCGCCGAGGAGGGTTGCGTCGCCGGCATCTTCGACCTGGACGAGACCGGCGCGCTCGGGTGCGCGGGCGAGATCCAGACGCGGGGCGGGCACTCGCACGTCGAGATCGTCGACATCGGCGACTATCGCGCGGTCGAGCGCGCGGTCGAGTCGCTCGAGGCAGCGCGCGGTCCGGTGGAGATCCTCGTCAACAACGCCGGCTGGGACCGCGCCGCGAACTTCCTCGACACCGCGCCGCCCTTCTGGGAGCAGGTGATCCGCATCAACCTCTACGGCCCGCTCAACATGCACCACGCGGTGCTGAAGCGGATGGCCGCGCGCGGGCGCGGCGGCGCCGTCGTGAACATCGCTTCCGACGCCGGGCGGGTCGGCTCCTCAGGGGAGGCGGTCTACTCGGCGTGCAAGGGCGGGGTCATCGCATTCACGAAGACGCTCGCCCGCGAGCTGGTGGGGAAGGGCATCCGGCTGAACACGGTCTGCCCCGGTCCCACGGACACCGCGATCCTCCGGAGCTTCACCGAGGGCCCCGACGGCGCGAAGATCCTCGAAGGCCTCAAGCGTGCGATCCCGATGCGGCGTCTCGGTGCGCCGGAGGACTACCCGGGGATCGTCGCGTTTCTCGCGAGCGACGACGCCGCGTACATCACCGGGCAGACGATCAGCGTGTCCGGCGGCCTGACGATGCACGGCTGAGTCGGGCAGGAGGTGCGCGATCGAGTTCGCGTGGTAGGCGATCGGTCGCGCCTCCCTGGGGCGCGCGGTGGAGAGGCCTAAATTGAGAGGCGTGCCGTAAAGCGGGCTTTCATCGGCGCGGCCATCCGAGTATCTTGGCAGAACTCGTGCGCGGTGTGCGCAGAGAGGTTCGTCCAGGACTCACACCGCCCACGCCGCGAAATCGGACGAACCAGTGCAGCCAGTTGATCTACGAACGTTCGGTGCTTAAGCTGTGGTGGCAGTAACGCACAAAAGGAGGCTGTCATGACAAAGCTTACCGCGCTTTTGGCGACTGCGACCCTTTTGCTGTCCGGCTCCGGTGTGGCCGCCGCCACGGATCTCTATCCATGGCGGAATCACGCCGCGCCGTTCAATTTCCTGTTCGGGAATGAGATCGACACCCATCAACAGACCCGACAGACGCAGGACCGGAATCTGTTCGGGTTCTTCTATATACAGTTCACCGGCGTCATCACGAGGGATCTTTACCGCGTGGCGACACATGTCGACTGCAACACAACGGACTGCACCGTCGGCTGGACACTGAACGGCAGACCGGCTCGCGCGACATTTCTTTATCAAGTCGACCACGATCACCCGGTATTTCTCGTGAAGCGTGCGGACATTCCCCAGCCCGGCGCCTTCGCGCATTTCCATTGGTTGGGAAGCATGCCGGCGCAGGACGCGACTGCGGATGGCTATCTGCTGCAGCTCACTGCCGTGGACAAATTTTGCTTCATCCACCACGACGCCGCCGGCGCGACGAGCGCGAAGACTTGCCGGGGCAACGGCGGCGTGAAAGTCGACCTGGGCACCGATATCGCCACCCACCTTAACATCGTGACGAGCGCTCCTTAACATGCGTCTGCCCCGCACACGTCTGAACGGGGCCCGGTGAAGGGTTGCCAGCGAGCGGCTCTGCGCCCGCGCCTGTCGTCGCGCCCCACCCGATCGTAGCGACTATCCTTTCTTGCGTGTGGACTTCGCCGTCGCCGGACCGGCCTTACCGTCACGCGTGTGCCCTGGAAAACCGATCTGGACCAGCACCGCTTCGTCCGGCGCCGCCACGCTGATCCGATTCAGGCCGCTGCCCAGCAACCGGAGCAATTCGACCTGCCGCGGGCGGTCGTCGGCAACCGCCGTCACCGCCTCCTGGCCCTTGCCCCTGGCAGTCAGCGTCGGCGGGCGGCCGAAGTGCGCAATCAGGATATCGACCTGTTCGACGGCCGCCGGCAGCTGCATCTCGTACTTGCCGCGGAGCGCGAGTCCGCGTATGCCCGATTGCTCGACGATGCGCGGGGCGATAGGGATCCTTGCCCAGCGCTTCGACGCGGATGCCCGCCTTCTCGAGCGGGTCGTCGCAATCCCCGACCGGGTGGGCAGACAGATCGACGATCGTCTCGACGCGAGCGATCAGGTCGCGTTGATGGCTCCGCCAGAGCGGCGGATCGATCGTCGCCTCGAGCACGCGCGGGTCCATGAACTCGAAGCGATCGAGTGTGCCGCGGCGGCGCTTGAAGTAGGTCATCGACGGATCGGGTCGGCCGACGAAGCACATCTCGTTGAACCGATGCTTGCGAATGAAGTGCAGCGCCGCCACCGCGTTGCCGTGGCCCGCACCGAAGTCGAGCAGCCAGTGCGCGCCCTCGGCGACTTTCCAGCGCCCACCCACTTCGATCACGGCCAGGTGGTCGGGATCGAACGGGATGCGATCTTCTCCAGCCAGATTGCCACTCGGCGCTGCGCCCGAGTCGGTAAGCCAGTACATCATCGGTCGTACATCGCCGCAGCCAGGTCGGCCAACGAAGCACATCGAGGCGAGCTTGTAGTGCTTGATGATTTGCAGGATGCGATCGGCCTCGGCCTTGCTGCTGCCGGTGTCGATCATCCAGTGGTTGCCTTCGACGACCTTCCATCGCCCGCCGAACTGGGCGACCGCCAGGTTTGCCCGGTTGAACGCAATGCGATCCTCGGGAATCCAGGGCGGTGCGACTTCCGTAACGGCGTTGCCCTGGATACGCAGTCCGGTCCACTCCGTGTTGTCGCCGAAGCAGTCTTCGCCGACCACGTGCTTGGCGTTGGTCGTGGATTGCAGCGTGTAGTCACCGTTGGGCACATTGTCGATCACGATGTACTGACACGGCAGACCCGAGCTGTACACATCGGCCCATCCCGATGAAATGCCCTGATCGTTGTTGCAGTCGTGGAAGCGTCCGGATGCGCTCGCGTTCGGACCGATTCGTTCGATATCGATGGCGCAAAAGGCCTGCTTGTAGCCGATGGTGGCGAGCCCGCCTTGTGTATTGAAAAGCAGGAACTCGTTGAAGTCGCGCAGGTGGTAGTGTCCATGCCCGGCCGACCAGACGAACAGGTCGGGACGCGACGCCGGACTGCCGATCACCAGATCGGAGCTGCCGGCGTTGTAGGAGAGAAAATCGAACCGCATGATCCGGTGCGTCCCAGGCGTCACGCAGCCGTCCTGGACATCGTGATCGTTTGCGGTGAAGTTCTGCGTGCTGATCGCAAAGTTGCGCACGCGTGTGACGAGATTGACGCCCATGTTCCCTCCCGCTGCTCCGATTCCAATGACGAAGCATGATAGGCGCGTGCGTCAGCTGCGTCATTCAAGGATTTGACCTAAGCCATCGGATGGATAGCGAGGCACAGCCGGTTGTGGTCGTATCTCGCCGCCTCACCGTGGATTGCGATGCTCTTCGAAGAGCGCTCGCGCGTTCTGGCTCGCCCCAGCCACCACGCGCTCAGCGTCCGATCAAGCGGCTCCCCCGACCTGGACGTCAGTGGTGACGCCGTGCGGGCCGAGAGCGCACCGCGTGCGGACTCAACGGAGCCGCGGATTTGCGCAGGTACGCACGCCGTGCAGCTTCCTCAGAAGTTTGTTTTCGCCGGACGTGCGTGTCCGCTTTGGGGCAAACAGCCGTCGGGGAGGCACTGGCGCGCCCGCCGCGCCGTTCTTGCTAGAGCGACAACGCCACCCGCATCCCCTGGTCGATCGCGCGCAGCGCGTCGAGCTCGGCGGCGACGTCGGCGCCGCCGATGAGGTGCGCACGACGCCCGAGCGCGGCGAGCTCGTCGTGCAGGGCGCGCGACCGGCTCCTGCCCGGCGCAGAGGACGACGTGGTCGACGTCGAGGATCCGCGCTGCGTCTTCGTGCCGGATGTGCAGCCCGGCGTCGTCGATCTTCAGGTAGTCCACGCCGACGAGGATCTTCACGCCGCGCCGCGCGAGCTCCGCGCGGATCGCCCAGCCGGTGCGTCATGCCGAGCGTCTTGCCCGCGGGAGTGGTCTTGCGCTGCAGCAGGAAGATCTCGCGCGGCGGCGTCTCGCGCGGATCGCCGTTCAGGCCGCCGTGCGAGCGTCCGGTCGCGTCGACGCCCCAGGCGCGCGGAAAGTGCGCGGTCGGATCGGCCGGCCGCGGGTCGGGTGAGGAACACCGCGGTGTCGAAGCCGATCCCGCCGGCGCCGATGATCGCGACGCACCGGCCGGGAACTTTCGCGCCGCTGAGCACCTCGTCGTAGCGGAGCGCCTTCGGATGGTCGATCCCGGGAATCGGCGGTATCCGTGGCGTCACGCCGGTCGCGATCACGACCTCGTCGAACCCGGCAGCGGCGAGCGCGGCGGCCCCTGGGCGCGAGGCGAGCCGCACCTGGACGCCGAGCCGCGCGAGCCGCCGCTCGAAATAGCGGATCGTCTCCGCGAACTCCTTTCCGGGGATCGCGGCGGCGAGGTTCATCTGACCGCCGATCGCCGGCGCTGCCTCGTAGAGGGTCACCGCGTGGCCGCGCTCGGCCGCTGTCACGGCGCACGACAATCCCGCGGCACCGGCGCCGACGACGGCAACCCGCTTCGCGCGCGGCGCGGCCCCGGTTGGCAGATCGAGCTCCCGCCCGGCGCGCGGGTTGACCAGACACGTCGCGGGCTCGTCGCGGAAGATGAAGTCGAGGCAGGCCTGGTTGCACGCGATGCAGGTGTTGATCTCGTCGCCCCGGCCTTCGGCCGCCTTCCGCGCGAACTCGGCATCCGCCAGCAGCGGACGGGCGAGCGACACGGCGTCGGCGTAGCCGTCGCGGACGAGCGCTTCGGCAACCTCCGGCGTGTTGATCCGGTTGGTGGCCATGACCGGGATCGGGGCGGCCTCCTTTAGCCGCTTCACCGCGAACGCGAACCCCGCTCTCGGCACCATGTAGCCGATCGTGGGCACGCGCGCCTCGTGCCAGCCGATGCCGGTGTCGAGGACGTCGGCGCCGGCGGCGGCGACCGCCCGGGCCTGGGCGGCCGTCTCGTCCGCGTCGAGCCCGCCATCCACGAGATCGAGCGCCGAGATCCGGTAGACGATGAGGAAGTCCTTCCCGGTCCGTGCGCGCGTCCGCCGGACGATCTCGACCGGGAAGCGCAACCGGTTTTCGAGCGATCCGCCCCAGCGGTCGGCGCGGTCGTTCGTCCGCCGGGAGGTGAACTGGGTGACGAGATAGCCTTCCGAGGCCATGATCTCGACGCCGTCGTAGCCCGCCTCCTGTGCGAGCGCGGCGCACTCGGCAAAGGCCTCGATCGTCTGCTCGACGTCGCCGTCGGCGAGGACGCGCGGCTTGCGGCGGTTGATCGGCGACGGGATGGCCGACGCGCCGACGAGGTCGTCGAGCTTCGCGTAGCGCCCGGCGTGCAGGATCTGGAGGCAGATCGGCGCGCCCGCGGCGTGCACCGCGTCCACGATCGTCCGATGGAAGGGGATCTGGTCGCGCCGGTCGAACACCAGCGAATCGGCCTCCATCCGGCCCGGGCCGTCGGGCGATACGCCGCCGGTGATCACGAGCGAGACGCCGCCGCGCGCCCGCTCGGCGTAGAACGCGGCGAGGCGCTCGGCCGGACGGTCGACGCACTCGAGCCGCGTGTGCATCGAGCCCATGACGATGCGGTTCTTCAGCGTGAGCGGGCCGAGCGGGAGCGGTGCGAAGAGGCCGGGATAGCGGGTCATCGTGGGCGCGGATTATGCGGGAACGGGCCCGCGGCGGCTTGCGCCCCTCGCATCGCGTCAACAAGCTAAAATCCGCCGCTCCCACGCTCCTCGATCGACATGAAATTCGCCTCCGCTGTCGCCTTCGCTGTTGCTTTCCTTCCCGATTTCGCCTGCGCCCAGGACCGGAAGCAGGAAGCCGTGTGCGGCGACCTCTTCGGCGCGCGCCAGACCGCGATCCGTCTCATGTCGGAAGGCTGGCCCGCGCAGCGGATCGTCGAGGACGCGATCAACCGCCCCGAGTGGCGGAACGCGTCGATGCAGGACAAGAAGATGCTGATGGACCTCCTGCAGGAGACGATGGAGGCGCCGCGGGCGCCGAGCTCCGGCGTCATCCGCGACTGCATGCGGCGCGCGGAGGCGGCGTCGAAGCCCCAGTGACTGCCGCGGCCGCTTCGCTCCGCACCGACGTCCGCGTCATCGGGCTCGTCGGGATCGCGCACGGGCTCTCGCACTTCTTCCAGCTCTGCATTCCGCCGCTTTTTCCCCTGATCCGGGAGGAGTTCGGCACGAGCTACGCCGCGCTCGGGGCGGTGCTGGCGGTGTTCTACGCCGTGTCGGGCGTCATGCAGACGGTGGCGGGTTTCCTGGTCGATCGCCTCGGCGCGCGCACCATCCTCCTCGCCGGCCTCGCGCTCACCGCCGGCGGAACGCTCGCGGCGGGCCTCGTCCCCTCGTTCGAGTGGTTGTTCGTCACCGCGGCGATCGCCGGGCTCGGCAACAGCGTGTTCCACCCGGCCGACCTCGCGCTGCTGAACGGCAAGGTCGCGCCAAAGCGGCTCGGGTACGCATTCAGCGTGCACGGAGTCACCGGCAACTTCGGCTGGGTGCTCGCGCCGCTCTTCGTGGTCCCGGTCGCGCAGCTGCACGGCTGGCGCGGGGCGCTCGTCGCGGCCGGGGCGATCGGGCTCGTGTTCTGCGCCGTGATCGCTACCCAACGGGTGCTCGGCGGCGAGCTGCGCCAGCATCCGGGGGCGGCGTCGCGCGCCAGCGCGGGGATCGCGCCGCTCCTCGCGCGGCCGGTGCTGCTCACGTTCCTCTTCTTCTTCCTCTACGCGGTGGCGCTCGTCGCGTTCCAGACTTTCGCCACCGCATCGCTCACCAGTCTCCACCACGTCACGCTCGTCGCGGCGTCGACCGCGCTGACGGCGTTCCTGATCGGCGGCGCGGCGGGCATTCTGGCGGGCGGGGTGCTCGCGGCGCGCACGCCCCGGCACAATCTCGTCGCCGCAATTGGCGTCAGCGTGCCGGCCGTGCTCTCGCTCGTCATCGCCGTGGGGGAGTTCGGCGGCCCGGCGCTCGTCGCGATCATGGCGCTGACCGGCTTCGCGCTCGGCTCGATCGGGCCGTCGCGGGACATCATCGTCCGCGGCATCGCGCCGCCCGAGGCGCGCGGCAAGGTGTACGGGTTCGTCTACTCCGGGCTCGACCTCGCCGGGCTGTTCGCACCGCTCGTCTTCGGCTGGGCGCTCGACCGGGGCCGGCCGGACCTCGTCTTCGTCGGCGCGGCGATCTTCCTGGTCGCCGCGATCCCGACGGTCATGCAGATGCGGCGGCGCGGAATCGCCGCTGCGCCGGGCGCCGCGCCGGCGCCCCGCGGCAGCCAGTAGCACACCCCCCAGGTTTGGCGCTACCCTCTCCTCCAGGCTTCGACCGGGGAGGGAGGAGTCAATGCTCGCGATCGCCGGAGAGATCGTGATTGTCCTGCTGGCCGCCGTGGCGGGCGCTGCCGTCGGCTGGCTGCTCGGCCGGCGCGGCCGCGACCGCGCGGTCGCCGCGGCCCGCGACGACGCGACCACCGGCACGTTGTCTCTCGCCGACGATCTCTATGCCCGCACCCAGCGATTGCAAGTGGTGGAGGCGCGCCTCGCGCGCGCGCAGGACCAGCTCGCGGGCCGGTCCGGCGCGCTCGACGCCGCGAACGAACGGGCCGAAGCGAGCGAGCGCGCCGCCGCGGCACGGGAGCGCGAGTTCGCGGCGCTCGAGCACGAGCGCGCACGGCTCGCCTCGCGGGTAGGAGAGCTGGTCGCCGAGCGCGCGGCGGGCACGGCGGCCGCCCAGGCCGCCCGCGCCGAGATCGACGGCTGGCGTGCGCGGCTCGAGAGCGCGGAGCAGGAATTCCTCGCCCTGTCCGCGCGCGTCGCCGAGCTCGAGCCGATGCTCGATGGGCTCCACCGGAGCGAGGCGGCGCTGGCGGAGGCCGCGTCCCGGCTGGCTGCGCTCGACCGCGCAGCGGCGGAACGGCAGCGCGAGATCGGGCGCCTCGAAGGGGAGCTCGGGATGCGCGAGAGCCAGACCGCCGGGCTGCGCGCGCGGATCGCTGCGCTCGAGCCGCTGGAGGCGGCGCTTGCCGAGCGCGAGGCGCGGATCCGGGAGCTCGAGGCGGCGCTGCCCGCGCCGCCGGCCCCGGCGGCGATGGCACCTGCCTCGCCCGTGACCCGCCTGCCCGAGGTGCCGGCGCCCGGGCGGCGCAGGCGTGCGGTCAATGGCAGCCAGCGCGACGATCTGAAGCGGATCCCCGGGATCGGCCCGGCGACCGAACGGGTGCTGCACGACGCTGGCGTCTACACGTTCCGGCAGATCGCCAACTGGCGTGCCGAGGACCTGGCGGCGATCACCGAGAAGCTCGGCGACTCCCCCGCGCGGCTCCAGCGCGACGACTGGATCGCCGGCGCGCGCCGGGAGCACCTGAAGAAGTACGGCGAGGCGCCCTGAGGCGCTGGCCGGGGGCCCCGCGGCGCTACGATAGTGCCGCCGCCCGGCTCGTTCATGTCCGAAGACCGCCTCCGCATCGACAAGTGGCTCTGGGCCGCGCGCTTCTTCAAGACGCGGAGCCTCGCCGCGCAAGCGGTGGACGGCGGCCGCGTGCAGCTGGGCGGCGCACGCATCAAGCCGTCGAAGGAGGTGAAGCCCGGCGACGAGCTCGCCGTGCACATCGGCGAGCTCGAATGGGTGATCGAGGTCCGTGCGATCTCCTCCCGCCGCGGCCCCGCGGAGGAGGCCCGGCGGCTCTACGAGGAGCGCGAGGCGAGCAGGGTGCGGCGGCAGGCGGCGATCGACGCGCGGAAGGCGCTGCCGGAACCCGCGTTCGGGTTGCGCGGCCGACCCACGAAGCGCGACCGGCGGATGCTGAAGCGGCTGACCGGAGACTGACCGAAAGCAGGGCGCGCCGCGGTCAGAACACGGTGAGCAGCGCGGCGGCGAGGAGCGAGTAGACCGCGAGCGTGCTCCAGTAGCCGAACGGCTGCTCGCCGCGGCGGAGCCACCGCCCTCCGACGCCCGCCTTCGCGAACGTCCGGCCGGCATACAGCGAGTAGCCGACGTAGCCGAGGACCACGACCCCGAGGAGCTTGAACATGCACCGAGGATGCCACACCGTGCGCCGCGCGAGGCACGAGGGCCGTGCCCGGTCATGGCGTTTTTCACCTCCCGCGGCCGGCGCGCGCGGTCGAGGCTAAGATAGGCGTCGTCGAATCGGAACCCGGAGGGCGAGATGGCGAACGGGACTCCCCAGGACCTGTCGGGCGAAGGCCTCAGGGCGGCTGCGAGCGAGACGGTGCGCGAGGGCACCGACATCCGGGCGAAGGTGCACGAGCTGACCCTCCTCGCGCTCAACTCGCAGCGCTTCGACCGTCACGGCATGCGCGAGGTGATCCGGGCGGTCACCGAGGGTGCGGCGACCGGCGCGGAGAAGACGACCGTCGACATGCGCCTCGCCATGTCCGAGGCGCTGCGGGGCATGGACCAGGCGCTCCGCACCTCCGCCGAGGCCGGGCACATGGCGCTGAAGACGCTCGCCGCCACCGGCAAGACGTTCTCCGATTCCGAGTTCAAGACGGCGCTCGCATCCTTGCGCAAGCTCGAGGACGATTTTCTGAACACCGTCGGCCAGGTCGCCGACGCGGCGAGCACGCAGGTGCAGCCGGAGCTGCGCGAGGCGCTGCGCGGCGCGCGGAAGACCGGCACCGAGACCGGCAAGCAGGTTGCGCTGACGATGGGCGACTTCGCCCAGAAGTTCTCGGCCGCCTCGGCCGATGCGGCGATCGCCGGGATCGAAGCGGCCGGCCAGTTCGGCGCGCGCTTCGCCGCGGTCGCGAGCGGGGTTCTCGGCGGGCTCGCCGACGCGCTGCGCGCCTCGGCCGAAAAGAAGGACAAGCCCGACAAGGCCGGGTAGATGCTCCGCGAAACCGTCGGGGTGATGCGGGACCTCCCGCGGCTGCACGAGATCACCTCGGTCTTCATCCGGCACGGCCTCGGCGACATCGTCCGTCGGATCGGCGTCGCCAACGTCCTCGAGCGCGCCGGCCAGATCCTCAACTGGGGCGCGAAGATCGAGACGGTCCGCCTCGAGCCGGCGCAGCGCGTGCGCCGCGCGCTCGAGGAGCTCGGCCCGACGTTCGTCAAGCTCGGCCAGGTGATGGCGACGCGCGTCGACCTCTTCCCGCCGTCCTGGATCGCCGAGTTCGAGAAGCTGCAGAGCGAAGTCCCGCCGGTGCCGTTCAACGACCTCCTGCCCGAGCTCGAACGCGCGCTCGGGCGCTCGCCGTTCGAGGTGTTCCGCGAGCTCGACCCGCGGCCGTTCGGCTCGGCGTCGATCGCGCAGGTGCACCGCGCGCAGCTCCAGGACGGGACGCCGGTGGTGCTCAAGATCCGCCGGCCGGGTATCCGCGCCAAGATCGACGCCGACCTCCGGATCCTCTTCCACATCGCCGGGCTGATCGAGTCGGAGATCCCCGAGGCGCGCCGCTATCTGCCAGTCGAGATCGCGGGCGCACTTCGCGCGGTCGCTCGAGCGCGAGCTCGACCTCGCCGGCGAGGCGCGCAACGTCGAGCGGCTCGCCAAGCACTTCGAGGGCGATCCCTACATCGTCATCCCGAAGGTCTACCCCGAGTGGACCAGCGAGACCTTGAACGTCCAGGCGTACGTCGCCGGGATTCCCGGCACCGACCTCGCGGCGGTGAAGGCGGCCGGGCTCGATCCGAAGCTCCTCGCCGCGCGCGGCGCCGAGGCGATCCTGAAGATGATCCTCGTGGACGGCTTCTTCCACGCCGACCCGCACCCGGGCAACGTCTTCTACCTGCCGGGCAACCGGATCGTGATCATCGACTGGGGCATGGTCGGGCGCCTGAGCCCGCTGCGGCGGAACCAGGTCGTCGACCTCCTCGCCGGGCTCGCGCGGATGGACGAGGACGCGATGCTCGACGTGCTGCTCGACTGGGCGGGCGACGCGGTGGTCGACGAAGCGAAGCTCTCCGCCGACGTGAACGAGCTCGTGTTCGACTACGAGGGCGTGCCGCTGAAGGACATCCGGATCGGCGCGCTGCTCAAGGCGTTCGCCGCGATCATCCGCGAGCACTCGATCGTGATGCCCTCCGACCTCACGCTGATGTTCAAGGCGCTGATCACGATGGAGGGGCTCGGTCGCCAGTACGACCCGGACTTCCACGTGCTCGACCACCTGGCGCCGCTCGTCCGCGCGGCGGTCGCCGAGCGCTACCGTCCGGCCGGCGTCATGCGCCGCGGACGCACCGCGGCGGCGCAGGCGTTCAACCTCCTCACCAGCGTCCCGCGCGACCTCGCGCGGCTCCTGCGCGATGCGCGCCGTGGCAAGACGCGCATCGACCTCGATCTCAAGCGGCTCGACTCGTTTGGCCGGCAGCTCGACCGCACCATCGACCGCGCGACGATGGGCATCATGACCGCCTCGCTGGTGATCGGGTCGGCGATCGTGATGACGGTGAAGGAGGGTCCCTCGGTGCTCGGCGTCCCGGTGCTGACGATGCTCGGGCTCGCCGGCTACGTCGTCGCGTTCTTCAACAGCCTCTGGATCCTCTTCGGCATCTGGCGCTCGGGCAAGCACTAGCGCGCGCACCGCGGCTCACCGCGGCGTGCGGAAGCGGCGGAAGAGCGCAGTCATCCAGACCGCGAGCAGGACGAGGAACGTCGCGAGCAGCGCGACGAAGGGCGCGGTCGCGAGGTGCGGCGGGGAAGCGCGGTTCGCGTCGAGCAGCAGCCAGTGGACGCCGGCGAGGAGGCCGAGCGTCAGCACGCCGAACCCGCAGGCGTGGCCGGCGAGGAACGCAAGCGTCGTCTCGCGCCGCTCGGGCGCGAGCGAGTACTCGCGGTTGGGAAGATTGACGGCGCGCGGGAAGACGCGCGGCAAGACGCCGACCATCGCCACGATGAACGGGACGAAGAGCAGCACGAAGGCGAGCATGTAGCGCCGGTAACCGTCGCGGGTCATCCAGCCGTCGGCGCCGCCGCCGGGCCCGAAGTGCGTGCCGACCCGGTCGGGCAGGGCGGACGTCGTCGCGAGGATGAACACCGCGGTCGCCGCCAGCGCCGCGAGGAAGAGGACGTACGCGGGTCTCATCCGGAGCGCGCGGGGATCGCCGCGCGCGGGCGGCCTACTGCGCGGCCGCCGTCGGCTGGATGACCGGCGGCTGAGCCGCCGTCGGCTGCGCGGCGGCCGGTTTCTTCACCTTCGGCTTCGCCGGCTTGGCGACCTTCGCCGCGGTGGTCTCGGGTACGCGCCGCGTGACCGGCTCGTTCGGCCCGCGCTCGTACGTGAGCACCGCGCTCTCCTCGCCCGGCGCCGCGCGGCGCGCGGTGATCTCGAGCGACTTGGGCGCCGCCGGGGGCACGGCCGCCGCGGGCACGGGCCGTCGCAGTTCGGACACCGCGGCGTAGTAGGCATCGCGGAGCTCGTCGGAGAGCCGGCCTTCCGCTTCGGCCGCACGCATCTCGCGGAACAGGGTATCGATCCGCTCCGGCACCGGTACCGAGCGCACCGCCGGCCCGAACGCTTCCTTCCCGCTCCGCGCGGCGTCGGCGAAGCGCTCCGGCGTCCCGACCATCCGGGCGATGCGCGGGTTGTTGTAGCGCATCGCCCAGACGAACGCGTCGTCCCCGTGGTCGTTCAGGATCTTCGGATCGGCGCCGCGGTCGAGGAGGACCTGCGCCACGCTCTCGCGCCCTTCGCGCGCCGCCATCATCAGCGGCGAGGAGCCGTTGGTCGAGCGCGCGTTGACGTCGGCGCCGCGCTCGAGGAGCGCCTGCACCACCTCCTCGTGCCCGGCGAACGCCGCGTAGTGGAGCGCGGACCACTCCAGCCCCCGGCGGTTGATCTGCGCGCCGCGGTCGAGGAGCCAGCGCACCGCCTCGAGACGGCCCCGCCAGGCAGCGAACATGAGCGCCTGCTCGTGCGCCCCGTTGGTCCGGTTCACGTCCGCGCCGCGGCTCGCGAAGAGCTCCATCATCTCGATGTTGCCGTCCCACGCGGCGATCATCAGCCCGGTACCGATGCGGTCGCCGACGAAATTCGGGTCGAGCCCTTCCTCGAGCCACGCGCGCGCCGCGAAGATGTTGCCCGCCTCGATCGTCGCGCCGAACCGGACCGGATCGGGCAGCTCGGCGCGCGCGGTCGCGACCAGGCCGGCCGCGGCGAGCGCCACGGCCAGGCAGCGTGAAAGGGCTTGCGAATTCATCGGCTTGCCAGTGGCATGAAAGGCCCTCATAGTCGCCAAGTCGTGCGCGATTGTCAAAGCCCTTGTTGCTAAAACGTGCACTCAGCCCGGCGCTCCTGTGGGCGCTCGCGGCGTCGCTGGCGCTGCACGCCGCGGCGCTGCTGCTGCCGGCGCTCGCGCTGCCGCGCGCGCTGCGCGTCCATGATGCGGCTGTAACGTTCCTCACCGCGCGCCTCGAGCCGCGTGCCCCGGCCGAGATCGCGCCGCCGCCGGAGGTGCTCAAGAACACCATCAAAGCGCCGAAGCCGGCGCGGCCGCGCGCCGAGCCGCGTCCGCCGCGCGCCGCGTCGCCCGCGGTCTCGCCGCCCAAGCCGCGTCCACCGCCGGAACGCCTCTCCGGCGAGGTGCTCGACCGGACGCTGGGCCAGCTCTCGCAGACGCTGCTCTACCCGCCGGAGGCGGTGCGGAGGGGACTGGAGGGGGAGGTCGTGGTGATGCTCGAGCTCGACGCGGACGGGCGCATCGTCGCCGCCTCGGTCGCGAGCGGCTCGGGCCATGCGATCCTCGACGAAGCGGCGGTGCGCGCCGCGCGCCAGCTCGGCGCGCTCGGACCGGCGCTCGGCGGCAAGGCGATCCTGCTGCCGGTGCGTTTCCGGCTGATCTGATCAGAGGATCACGCTCGGGTTGCGCAACGCCTGGTCGCAGTCGATCAGGTTCACCTGCTTCACGAGGATCCGCCAGCCGCCGGCGTGCTCGGCGAGCCGGTGACCGCACCAGCCCGCGAGGACCCGTGTCTCGCCGGCGCGGTACTCGTTGACGAGGAACGTCGAGCGCACCATCAGCGTTGACGCCTCCGGAGTCCGGAAGACCTCGACGTTGGAGACAAGGCGCGCGGTGCGGGACGCGGGCACCTGCGACCACGCATAGCCCGTGCGGAGGCGATAGATCCGGCCCTCGAGCTGCCGACGGTCGTCGAAGGACACCGACACCTGCTTCCGCGGGTCGCCCGCGTTCGGGGTGGCCGGCACCCAGTACAGGCATTCGGGCGCGAAGAGCGCGAGCCAGTCCTCGAACCGTCCGCTCGTCGAGCAGGCGCGCCTCGCGCGCGAGCAGCTGGCGGCAACGGTCGCGCACGCCGGGGTCGCCGACCGCCTTGTCCTCGCGTGCCCAGTCGGTGAACGCCGCGGCGAGGTCGCGATAGAAGGCGTCCCCGACGTACCAGGACTCGCGGGCCGGGTCGCGTCCGCCGCTCATGGCTCGCGCCGCACCGTGAGATTCGGGCGCGCCTGCATCAGGCGCTTCCATTCCTTGATGTACTCGCGCATGAAGACCTCGTCGGTCGCGGGCGCCGTGATCACGCCGTCCGCGCCTACCTTGACCCGGCCGGGGATGCCGAGCCCGCGGTGCATGTAGACCCACTCGTCCTCCTCGGCCCGCAGGCCGCGCTGGATCTCCTCGAAGTTGGCGGCGTCGTCCACCTCGCCGAAGTTCGGGAAGGCCTCCTGGGTGCGCATCCGGATCGCGTTCACGTCGTCGACCACGCCGCCGAGCGCGCCGTCCTCGTCCACCACCGCGGTCGCGTACCAGGTGAGGTTGGTTTCGTCGACGGCGACCGGCTCGATCACCTGCACGTGGTTGCCGAGGATCAGCAGGTTCGGGAAAACGTTGATGTTGACCGGCTCGGAGGAGGCGAGGTCGAGCGCCGCGTTCGCCCGCGGTCCGAGCGTGCGCCGCAGCTTCTCCTCGAAGTACTCCATCCCGGGGTGTGCGCCCTCGATCGCCCACAGCGCGCCCGGCTCCTTCGGCACGTTCGGGCGCTTGTCCTTGAAGTGGTGGCCGTGACCGAAGTACTGGACGTACATCGGCGCGTCGTCCGGTTTCGAGCGGTAGAAGGACATGCCCTTGCCGGGATCCTCCTCGAGCCGGTTCTCCATGTCGAGCAGGGACCGGTGCGAGAACACCACGTGGTAGCCGTCGGCGGAGTTGTCGTAGGCGAGCTTCCAGTTGCCCCGGTACTTGATCCGGTTCGCCTCGCAGAAGACGACCTTCCCGCCGGGGTGCCGGTCGAGCCACTCGTCGATCGGCTTCGTGACCGGCCCGAGGTGCTCGAGGAGCGGGGGCGCGCCGGGGTTCAGCGTGCCGAACACGAACCCGCGGTAGCTCTCGACCCGCGGGACCTGCGCCAGGTTGAACTTTGCGTCCTTGAAGTCGCAGGCATAGCCGTCCGGCCACGGCACGCCGCTCAGCTTCCCGCTGTTGAGGTACGTCCAGCCGTGGTAGGGGCACTGGAAGGCCTTCGCCGATCCGCGGTCCGCCCGGCAGAGCGTCGTACCGCGGTGGGTGCAGCGGTTGTAGAGCGCGCGGATCGTGCTCCGGCTGTCGCGGAGCACGATGAGCGGGCGGAGACCCAGGCGGACGGTGACGAAGTCGTCGTTCTTCGGGATCTGGCTCTCGTGGGCGAGATACGCCCATGTGCCGCCGAACACCCGCGTCATCTCGTCCGCGAAGATCCCGGGATCGGTGTAAAGGAGGCGGTGCACCCGGTCTTCCTGCACCAGCTCGTCCAGATCGTGCTGCGACATACGCGTTTCCTGGAAGAAGTCGAAGTGCTCGTTGTGCGAGGGCCATCTAATTGAATTGCGTTGCGTCCGTGCAGTGTAGCGGAACAAGGACTTACGGCCGCGGGCGGAGCCGGAGGTAAGAACCAGGGTGTGCGGCATCGGCGTGAACGCCGTGATGCGGAGCCGGGGCACGTCGCGGACCGGCCAGGGGCGGTCGTTCGCGGAACCGCTATTCGATCACTCGGCCAGCGCGAAGCAGTAGCGCCTGCGCGATCAGCCCAGGCGCGACGGCGCACACTTGGCGCTTATGCGCGGCGAGGGCCGCTATTGGCGAAAAAATCATGACTGCAGCAGCCCGCGGGCAGCCTGCCGCACGTCGGGCGAGGAGAAGCGGAAGGCAGCGCGATCCAGCAGGTAGTGGATGAAGCCGGTCGCGAAGCCCAGCGCCGCCAGCGCCGGCACGAAGGGCGAGAAGCGCAGCCACCGCGCCGCATCGCCGAAGATGCGGTCGGCGTAGGCATATTCGTCGGTGACGGCCTCCACCTCCATCACCGGCAGCAGCAGTGTGGAGACGACGGCGAGCACGAGCAGCACTGCCCAGCCGCGCCGATTGATGGGCGCGAGCAGCCGCTGCCAGTGCGCACCAGTCGCTTGGGCTCCACCGGAAGCCGCGAGCGAGGCGAGTCCCATCGCGGCGCTCCAATGCTGCACGCTCCACAGCACGATGAACAGGAAGGGGTCGCGCGCGAGGAAGGCGAAGAGCACCATGGCCGAGACGCCGAGGACGTAGGCTACGCGCGGCAGCGATCGGCGCTGCGAGCGCAGTTCGACGCGCAGCATCAGGGCGGTCAGGATCACGACGAAGACGATGCCGCCATCGCGCAGCGTGCGCGCGAACACGTCCGACCAGCCCGCGCCCAGCAGCGGGTCGATCCAGCGGTCCTGGAAGGCGATCGATCCAGCCAGGGCCTCTGCCAGCACGACGAAACCGCCGCCCACGACGAGCGCGAACCACCGATCGAGCCGTCGCGCGACCGCGTCCGACGCTCGTCCCGCGCGCGCGCGGTAGAGGCTGAGCAGCCCGAAGTGCTGCGCGGCAAAATGGTGACTCACCAGCAGGTAGTCCAGGACGGCGAACCAGAGCACGCGCTCGGTCAGCGGCATCGGCAGCACGCTCTCGGGAGCCAGCAGCAGGGCGAAGCAGGCCACGGCGATGGCCAACGGGGCCACTACGAAGCGCAGCCGCTGCGTGGCGAGCAGCGGGCGGTAGGCCGGGGTCGCGTAGGCCAGCCAGGCCGACGAGACGCGGTGGCCGAACCACAGCGGCACCGTGAGGGCGAAGAACAGCCCGTCCACTGGGCTGGCGCGCACGTCGTCATGACCCCGCGCCAGCAGAAGGACCAGGGGGGCCAACCACAGCGCATTCAGGACCCAAACGAGGTCCCAGGCCGGGCTCTTGATCCAGCGCATGGGGTGGAAGGTAGCGCATCGGCCCGGTTTGATATTTCCCGACCTGTGCATAGGCTCGGGCCGGCGCCAGTGACCGCTTTGGGTCCCGCTATGCGACGGTCGAGCAAAGGTCGCTGATCGGGCCAAGATCGGACATTCCACCACATCTCGGAATCACCTCATCCGATGAACGAGGCGAATTTCCGCTACTTCGAGCCCGCGCCGCGGCGCAACAAACATGAGCATTGGCTGGCAGGCGTCTCTTCAGTTCTAATAGCAATTCCAAGGAGGAGAAGCTCATGATCAAGGTCCTTGCTGCTGTCGTTCTTCTCGCATTCACCGCTGCGCACGCCCAAGACAAGCCTGCGGCCGCACCGCCGCCTTCGTGGAAGCAGGGGATGAAACCGGAACAGAGCGAATCCACGCTGCATCCGTTCGCAATCGAAGTGACCGGAAAAGCCGCGAAGGATCTCCCGGTCGACAAGCTCAAGGTGCCGGCCGGCTTCAAAGTGCAAGTGTGGGCGGAGGGTCTCCCGGGAGCGCGTTCGCTCGCGCTGGGCGACAAAGGGACCGTGTTCGTTGGCACACGACAGCTCAAGGAGGTGTACGCGGTCGTCGACAACGGCGGCAAGCGCGAGGTGAAGACCTTGTTCAAAGGCCTCGAGTCCCCCAACGGAGTCGTATTCAATAAAGGCACGCTCTACATTGCCGAGCATCACCGCATCACGCGTTACGACGGCGTCGAGAGCCAACTCGACAATCCGCCCGAAGCCAAGATCGTCGTCGACGGCCTCGACCCGGACAACCAGCCCGGCCACTTCTGGAAATTTCTCGCCATGGGGCCCGACGGCAAGCTCTATTACAACGTTGGCGCGCCCGGAAACATCGTCATGCCCGGTTACTTCCAGGCGACGATTTCGCGAGTCGATCCCAAGACCGGCGTCATCGAGACCGTCGCCCAGGGCGTGCGCAACTCGGTGGGCTTCGACTTCAATCCGAAAACCAGGGAGCTTTGGTTCACCAACCACGCCCGCGACTGGCTGAGCGACGACTTGCCGAACGACACGCTGCATCGGGTCTCCCGCAAAGGCATGAATTTCGGCTATCCGTTCTGCCACCAGGGCGACACACCCGACCCAGAGTACGGCAAACACCGCTCGTGCAAGGAGTTCGACAAGCCGGCGCTCAAGCTCGGAGCGCACATCGGGCCCATCGGGATGCGCTTCTACACGGGAAAGATGTTCCCCGCCGAATATCGGAACAACATCTTCATTGCCATGCGCGGCTCCTGGAACCGCACCGTGAAGCAGGGCTACAACGTGATGCGGGTGGTGCTCGACGAAGGCGGCAAGGTCGTCAAGTACGAGCCGTTCCTGACCGGCTTCCTCGTCGACGAGAAGGCCGATCCGCCGATGTGGGGCCGGCCGAACGACGTCATGGTCATGCGTGACGGCTCCATGCTCGTCTCGGACGATCAGAACGGAATCATTTACCGGATCAGCTACGCGAAGTGAGCGCCCGTCGGGCGCTCATGGCGGCGGCGCTCGCTCTGGCGAGCGCCGTTTCGGCCGCCGATCCCAAGGCAGGCGAGTCCAAGGCGGCGGTGTGTTTCGCATGCCACGGCCAAGGCGGTAACTCGACCAATCCCGCCGTGCCGTCGATCGCCGGGCAGCCCGCGCAGTTCATCTCGACGTCGCTCTACATGTTCCGCGAGGGCAACCGCAAGGACTCGCAGATGTCGCCGATAGCGGCGAATCTTTCCAATACGGAGATGAACGACCTCGCAGCGTACTTCTCGGCACAAAAGCCTGCGCCGTCGGGCCACCGCGCCAGCGCGGACAATGCTCAGGCAGGACCGGGTCTGGCTCAGAAGTTCAAATGCACGCAATGCCACGGTGCCAGGATGCTCGGGCAGCAGCACATTCCGCGGCTCGCAGGCCAGCAGTTCGAATATCTGCGCGCGCAGTTACGCGGCTTCAAGGCCGGCACGCGCATCGATCTCGACGCCAAGATGTCCGAATCGGCGCAGGTTCTTTCCGACAAGGACATCGAAATCCTCGTCGATTACCTCGCTGGTCTCGGCACGCAATAGCGCGCGGATTCAATCCGTGTCGCCGTCCGCGGGGCCGCCCGGTGCGGAGCTGCCGCCCCCCGCGGTATCTACGGGTGCCTTGCTCTCGGTCTTCGCGCCCTCATCCTTGAGGGAGCGGTCTCTCTCGGCACCAGGTCGCCGCTCGACCAGGCGGAGACTTGGGCGCCGCAGTCGGGAACGAACTCGACCAGGCCTTCGGCCGCGAGGATCCGCAGCGTCTCGCGTATCGGCGTGCGGCTCACACGGCCGCCGAGTGGCTGCTTCGCAGAGACGTGACTTTCCGAGGTGGGTCGACTTGAGCCCTTCGGCTGACGGTCGCTGCCCGGCCACAAGGAGTCGTGCAAGCCGGCCTAGACTCGGCGGAACCGTTCCCGACACGTATGATTCCGCCGGCCGGCAATTCGGCCACGGAAATGGGAATCCATGCATACCATATTCAGCACTACGGAGACATTCCTGATCGCGATCGGGATCATCTTCACCGTCCCGTATCTGATCTGGCGCTTGGGCAAGACCGACTACTACGCTCCCCTCGTAGTCGTGCAAATCATTACCGGAATCTTGCTGGGCCCCGGCATCCTGGGAAGAATCTTTCCGGACTACTACGCCTTCGTCTTTACCCAGCCAGTGGTCCAATCGTTGAACGGCATCGCGTGGTGGGCGGTGATGATTTTCGTCTGGATCGCCGGCATCGAGCTGGACCTGAAGAAGGCCTGGGCACATCGCCGGGAGAGCACCATCACCGCCGGGCTCGCCCTCGCCACGCCGCTGGTGTTGGGCAGCATCGCGGCGGCGGGCATGTTGATGCACGACGGCTGGGTCGGTCCCAAGGCGATGGTCTGGCAATTCGTCCTCGGCGTGGGCATGGCCTGTGCCGTCACCGCGCTTCCCATCCTGATTCTGCTCATGGAGAAGCTGGCGATCCTGCGGCAAGCCATCGGGCAGCGCATCCTGCGCTATGCGAGCCTGGATGACATCGCCATCTGGGGCGTGGTGGCCCTGATCCTGATGGACTGGCAGCGGGTGAGCATGCAGGGCGCGTTTCTGCTCGCCTTCGCAGTTTGCAGTTACGGATTCCGCAAACTGATGGTGCAACTGCCGGAGAGGGACCGCTGGTATGTGGGTCTGATCTGGCTCGCTGTGTGCGCCTTCGGCGCAGATTGGTCCGGGCTGCATTTCATGGTCGGGGCGTTCCTCGCGGGAGCCGTCATGGATGGCGATTGGTTCGACCAGAAGCAGATGGACCTGCTGCGTCACCACGTGCTGTTGGTCGTGATGCCGGTTTTCTTCCTCAGCACGGGTTTGAGGACCAATTGGAGCGTGGGCGGCGAGGCGGTGTTCATCGCCGCGGCCGTGTTGCTCTTCGCTTCGGTAGCGGGCAAGTTGCTCGGCGTTCAGATGGCAGGGAAGATCCTCAAATGGGAGCCGGGCGAGGCTTCGATCATCGGGTGGCTGCTGCAGACGAAGGCGCTGATCATGATCATCTTCGCCAACATCCTCCTGGACAAGGGCGTCATCACCAGCGAGACGTTCACGGCACTGCTGCTGATGGCCGTTGCGAGCACGATGCTTACGGTGCCCGTGGTGTCTCCGAAGCTGGAGCGCATGAAGGGCATCGTTACCCAGGCCGCCTGATGGCGCGCTTCGGGACGCCAGAGGCACCTCGGACGACGAACTTGGAGTTCGATCGCAGCCTGTCCTTTGCGAACGACCGCGAACGTCTCCTTCGGGTCCGGTTCTGGTCGATCGTCCCCATTACCTTGTAGAAGAGTCCGAGCGGGCCCGAGAATCGGCACGAGCGGCGCTGCGAAACGGGTATGGCCCCGCGGGGCACGCGGGAAGGTGGTGAGCGCGGGAAAGGTCAGAGCGTGAGACGGTCGGGACTGTGGCAGGATGGGAAGCTGGTGCCGTCGTGACCCACCTGCCCGCTCCTTCTGCAATTGCCTGGACGCTTTGCGTGGCCATGCTTTCGAGGCTTCCGAAAGACATCATGCCCAAACGACTGCTACCGGATCAAAGCTCTCAGCTGGCGAAGACCATCGGTCCGTTGCTGTGAACCGAGCCTCACCTAAGTCCGCGGCGGGCGGCGCTCAGAAAAAGTCGAAGTACTCGTTTTGCTCCCACGCCGTCGTCTCGTCCGGTCGGTCCTCGATGCGCTGCTCTTCGAGCCAGCGCAGGAACCGCCCGGCTTCGTTGCGCTTCAGCTTCAGGAAATAGTCGATGAAGATCCCGCCCAGCTCGCGGCGGAAGAGGGCGCTCTTGTCGAGCGCGTCGAGCGCATCCATCAGGCTCGTCGGCAGCGGGACGCGATCGACCTGGTAGGGCTCGTCGTCCTGGGGTCCGGGGTCGCGGTTCGCTGCGATGCCATCGCGCCCCGAGACGAGCTGTGAGGCCATGTACAGGTAAGGGTTCGCGGCGGGCTCGCCGCCACGGTTTTCCATTCGCGTCGCCGGATCGCCTGGGCCACCGAGCACTCGGATCATCGCGCCCCGGTGATCGTAGCCCCAGCCCGCGCGGTCGGGCGCGAGCGAGTTCGGCTTGAACCGCCGGTACCCGTTTACCGTCGGCGTCGCGAACGCGGTCGCCGCCGCCGCGTGTGCGAGGAGCCCGCCGAGGAAGGCGCTCCCCAGCGGCGAGAGCCGCCCGGACGCGCTCGCGGGCATGAACCGGTTCGCGCCGGTCTTCGCGTCGACGAGCGACTGGTGGAGGTGCCAGCCGCTCGAGTAATAGCCTTTGAGGCCAGGGCGGCACATGAAGGTGGCGAAGTAACCCATTCGCCGGCACACCTGCCGCGTCGCGGTCCGGAACAGCACGAGATCGTCGGCCGCCCTCAGCGCACCCTGCGCCGAGAACGTGCACTCGACCTGTCCCGGCCCCCATTCGTTCTCGACCGACCGCAGCGGCAGGCCGAGCGCCTCGTAGGCGTCTGCGAGCGCCGACAGCATCGGCTGCATGAGGTCGAAGTTCGACTCGGAGTGGTACGAGTAGCCGGGCTCCGCCGGCCAGGTCGCGATCGGGCGGCCGCGGATGCCCGGAACGCCGATGTGCTCGTCGGTGAGATGGTCTTCCGCGACGCGGGCGAGATACCACTCGACCTCGAGCCCGACGACGTAGTCGAGACCCGCCGCCTGAAGGCGCTCGAGCTGCTGGCGCAGGAGGTGGCGCGCGGAGAAGTGATACCGCGCGCCGTCGTTGAAATACTCGTCGCAGAGCACCCACCCGACGCCGGGGGCCCAGGGCAGGACTCGGAACGTCCCCGGGTCGGGGACGATCGTGATGTTCGGCGAGCCGGTCATCTCGTCGAGGCCCATGCCGCCGCCGCGCGTGAACGAGCTGAACGTGCGGGCGTTCGCCGAGTCGAGCGTCGTGGTCGCGACGTTGATGTTGTAGCCGGCGGCGAGGGACTCGAGGAACGCGGGGACGGTGAGTGCCTTCGCGCGCGAGTAACCGTGCGCGTCCGTCCACACCACCCGAATCAGGCGGAGGCCCTCGGTCCGCACGCGGTCCTTGAGCGCCTCGGCTTGTCGGCGCTGGTCGTCGGTCCAGAGCGCGTGCCGTTGGATGAAGGCCTGGCGGTCCATCGCGCTCATATACCACAGGCGTCAGCGCGTGAAGATGCGTGCCTCAGTCGCGCATGAATGCGTTCAGCTCCGGCGTCGCCAGCGAGCGCTCCAGATAGCCGAAGGTCCCCTGGTCCTTGATCTCGCGCGCGGCGGCGAGCAGACCGCTCATCGCCGCGCGATAGAGCGAGGTCGCGACGCTGATCCGCCGCACGCCGGCCGCGTCGAGCTCGGCGACGGTGAACGACTTGCCCTTGATGCCGGCCATGAAGTTGAACGGCTTCGACACCGCGGCGCAGACCGTGCGGACCGACGCGAGATCCGGCAGGCCGGGCGCAAACAGCACGTCCGCGCCGGCCCGCTCGAACGCCTGCAGCCGCCTGATCGTGTCGTCGAGATCCGGGTTGCCGCGCAGGAAGTTCTCCGCGCGCGCGGTCAACGTGAAGGGGAAGGGGAGCGCCCGCGCGGCCGCAACCGCCGCGGCCACGCGCTCGGTCGCGTGGCCGACGTCGTACAGCGGCTTCGCCTTGTCGCCGGTCGCGTCCTCGATCGAGCCGCCGACGAGCCCGACCCCGGCGGCGAGGCGGATCGTCTCCGCTGCGGTCGCCGGGGCGTCGCCGAAACCCTTCTCGAGGTCGGCCGACACCGGGAGGTCGGTCGCTTCGACGATGGCGCGCGCGTGCGCGAGCGCCTCGTCGCGGGTGACCCGGCCGTCGCGGCGGCCGAGGACGCCGGCCGAGGCGCCGCTCGAAGTCGCCAGCGCCTGGAAGCCGAGCGCGGCGAGGATGCGCGCCGAGCCCGCATCCCAGGGGTTCGCGACGACGAACGCGCCGGGCCCTTCGTGCAGCGCCCGGAAGCGCGCGGCCTTCTCGCTCTGCGTGGCGGTCATACGTCAGCGGAGCAGCTGCCAGGCGATCGCCGCCTGCGCGAAGAACCCGACCGCGAAGGCGAGCGTGCGGACCCAGGGCACGGCGAACGTGTAAGCCGCGAGGTGAACGACACGCGCCCAGAAGTACACGATGCAGGCGGTCGCGGTGACGTCGTTGGTGATGTTCGCCGCCTGGGCGGCGAGGACGAGCGTAGCGAAGACGACCAGGTTCTCGATCGCGTTCAGGTGCGCCTTCATCATGCGCCGCGCCCACGGCGACTGCGGCTTCGGATTTTCCGGGTAGCCGACCGTGTCCGCTAGCCCCCACACCGCGATGCGGTCGAGGATGTAGGGCACCCAGAGCAGGCCGGTCAGCACGGTTACCCACGCCAGGTACAGCAGCTCGGTTTTCATCGTCTCCTCCTAACGAGTTGTCGAATCACCGCTCCAACTGCGACTGCCAGCTTCAACCGATCGCGAACTTCGCGACCGCTTTCTCGTCCCATGCGATGCCCTGACCGGGCCGGTCCGGCACGATGATCCGGCCGTCCTTTACCGCGAAGGGCTCGGCGAGGATCGGGTTGCCCCAGTCCTGCCACTCGAGCCAGTGCGCGGTGTCGGTGACGCGCATGAGGTGCGCGGCCACCTCCGGGTAGAGGTGCGTCGACATCGGGATGCCGGCCGCGCCCGCGATCGCCGCCGCGCGCAGCCATCCGCTCACTCCGCCGATGCGCATCAGGTCGGGCATGACGTAGTCGCCCGCGCCGGCGAGGATCGCCTGGTACAGCAGGCGCGGACCGTAGAAGTTCTCGCCGAGCTGGACCGGGGTCTTCAGCTCGCGCGCGAGCTGCGCGTACCCGGGGATGTTGTCGTACGTCGTGGGCTCCTCGAACCAGTAGAGACCCTGGTCGTCGAGCGCGTGGCAACGGGCGAGCGCGTCGCCGAGCGACAGGCCTTGGTTGAAGTCGCACATGAGCTTCACCTCGGCGCCGCCGCCCTTGCGCGCGGCGGTGATGGCCGCCAGATCGTCGGCGAGCCGGTCCCGTCCCAGTCGGAGCTTCAGGCCGGCGAACCCGCCCTCGGCGACGAGCGCCGCCGCCTCGTCCGCGAGCGCCTCCAGCGGCGTCAGCCACAGCCCGTTGCTGTTGTAGGCCGGCACCGGACCGATCGTCCCGCCGAGGTACGCGGCGAGCGGCAGGTCGGCGGCCTTCGCCGCGGCATCCCACGCCGCCATGTCGAGGCCCGACACCGCGATCAGGGACACGCCTTCGCGGCCGACGAGGTGCAGGGAGCCGATTCCCCGGCGATAGCTGTCGAACGGCGCCACCGGCTGGCCCTTCGCCGCCTCGGCGAGGTCCTCGATCGCCGGGATGATGTAGCGGACCGACTGCCTGAGATAGGGCTCGAGGTAGCTGTGACCGACGATGCCCTCGTTGGTGTAGAGGTCGATCAGGATCATCGGCCAGTCCCGGAACAGGCCGACCTTCGAGACGACCGGCCGTTTCAGCGGCACGACCACCGGCCGCGCGCGAACGCTCTTCAGGGTGAGTGAGACCCGCGCCATCGACGAACCTCCCGGCGAAACGTCGGCCGCGAGGCGGCGCCTCGCCGTCACCGCGGAACTGGAGTGCTAGCGTTTGCGCTTGCGGGCCGCGCGCTTGGCGGTCGCGCGCTTGGCCTTGCTGCGTCCCTTGGCCGGGCGCTTCTTCGCGGCCTTCGTTGCCGCGAGCTTCACGACGACCTCCCCAGATACCGGGTCGGTGACGCCGAGCCCGCCGCCCTGGTCCTCTAGCAGCTCGCGCAGCCGGTCCAGGATCGCGATCATCTCGGGGCGCGCGGCCGCCAGGCTCTGGAAACTCCGCCACTCGCCGATCATGCAGAAGGTCTGGTCGCCGGTCCGCACCAGGTTGCCCCCGAGGAAGCCCTTGAATCCGGGGCCTACCGCGCGATGCTCGTCGATGAACCGCTGCTCGTTCCCGGGTTTCACCCGGAAGCGCACGATGTTGAACGCCGTCATGTCAGTTCTCCGTTTCTCCCGAGCCGGTTTGGGCGCGCCCGGCTCCCTCGCGGAACCCGGCGCGATGATACTCCCGGAGGCTGCGGCAATCCCCGGCGCGTCACGCCGCTGAAACCGGTTCGGCGCTGTGCGAGCTGGGGATCAGGCCGATCTCGCAGGCCTTGATCTGCAAGGCGAGGTACCTGGAGTAGATGCGGCACTGGGCCAGGCTGCCGGCGATGAACCAGAGGCCCGGCTGCGCGGTGCGAGTGAACATGTTGCGCAACTCCTGCTCGTCGCCGAATCCCCAGATCGGGCCGACGCGTCCGGCGACCTCGTCGCCGAACAGCCTGCGGACCAGGTATTCCTGGCCCTTGTAGCCGGTCGCCAGCACGATCAGGTCGGCCGCGAGCGTATCGCCGTTGCGCAGCCGCGCGCCCTCCGCGACGAACCCGGCGATGTCCGAAAACTGCACCAGGCCGATCTCGCCCTCCGCGACGAGATCGGAGCAGCCGACGTTGAAGTAGTAGCCGCCGCCGCGGGTGAGGTACTTGAACTGCCAGCCCGTCCCGTCCTCCCCGAAGTCGAGCTTGAACCCGACGCGCTCGAGCCCGTCGAGGAGCTCCCGGTCCAGGTCCCGCGCCCGTTCGGTCAGGAGGATGTGGCTCTTCCGCGCCAGGGCAAGCGGGATCGACGCCGTAATGAGGTCGCAGTCCTCCAGCGGGGGTCCTTCGTCGTACAGCGCGTAGGCGAGCTGCGCGCTCGGCTCGATGTTGACGATCAGGGTCGAGCTGCGCTGCACGAGGGTGACTTCCGCCCCGCTCGAGTACAGATCCTGCGCGATGTCGTGGCCGCTGTTGCCGGTGCCGACGACGAGCGCCTTCTTGCCCTGCCACGCCTCGCCGTCATCGTACTGGCTGGAGTGCAGCACCTCGCCGCCGAAGTTCCGCAACGTCGGGATATCGGGAAGGTTCGGGATCCCGCTGACTCCGGTGGCCATGACGACGTGCCGCGGGCGCATCTCCCGCTTCGTGCCGTCCGGCCGGCGCAGCACGACGGACCACCGGCCCGCCCGCTCGTCATACATCCCGCCCTCGAATTCCGTCCCCGTCCAGTAGTTCAGCTCCATGCTTTCCACGTAGACCTCGAACCAGCCGGCGAGCTTGTCCTTGGGAATGTAGACCGGCCAGTTCGGTGGAAAGGGCATGTAGGGAAGGTGGTTGACCTGCACCTGGTTGTGCAGGGTGAGCGCGTGATAGCGCTTTCGCCAGTTGTCGCCGATGCGCTCGCCGCGGTCGACGATCAGCGTGTCGACCTGCAGTTGCGTGAGGCGCGCGGCGATCGAAAGCCCGGCCTGGCCGCCGCCGACCACCAGCACGACCGGATCCCGGCCGGCGTACTCTGCGGCGGATGTCCTGAGATCGAGCCAGTTGGGGCCCCGGAAATCGCGCGAGTAGGACTCGCCTTTGGGCCGCGATTCTCCGACCTGCTCCTCGAACCCCGTGATCTCGTCGAGCGCCGTGAGCAGGGTCCACGCCTTCAGCGTGTCGCCATCCCGGGCGGTGGGGGTCAGCCGCAGCACGCCGCTGCCACGGCCCTCGGCGGTCTCAAACCTGAAGATCGCTTCGATTGCGGCGGTGCCGGCGCGCGTGACGCGGCGGGGTGCCGTCCGATCGGGATCCGTCGCGAAGCCGGTCGGCCTGGCCCGGGCGGCGTGCGCTTCGATCTCCCTGAGGATGGCATCCCGGCCGCCGACCGTCCTGATGTGCCAGGTCAGCGCAAGGACGTCGCGCCAATAGCTGTCGGCGTGGAACAGGCCCCTCAGCAAGGCGTCGTCGCGTCCCGCGAGCGCCCGCTCGAACTCGGCAAGCCAATGGTCCACAGCCGCTGCGATGGCTGGACCGCTCATTGCCCCAGGTTCTCCCCTATCCGCGCGCTCACCCGCGCAAGTATCTTCTCGAACGCGATTCGACGGTTGCGGAACGCTTCGCTCCCGTTCGCGAGGACCTGCTTCGGGTCCCGGGCGTCGAGTGCGACCGGCCCCGCTCGGTGGCAATGATATAGAGCTTCACGAGGTGTAGTCCTCCGGGAGGGTCGGCACGGTGCGGTGCAACCGACGACCAGATGCTCTGCATTGCTCAGAGTCTGACGAAGTAGGGAAGAGCAATCAGCGCGACCCCGATGGCGACAAGAAGAACGGTGCTGGAAATGAAATACGGAAAGATCATGAGGGCCAGTCCGCAGATCATCGGGACGATCGCCTTCTGCTTCCTGCCGTACACGAAGAAACCGAGCCCGAACGACCCGAACAGCAGACCCCAAAGGAGCCACGACTCGCTCAATGTAGCCTCACACGTCGCCTGACGCTTTCGTTCCCCTGCGCTTCGCGGCTCGCGTTCTAACCGACCGCAAGAGGAATTCGCCATTTGATCATCGCGACCTTCACCGCGTCGTTCACGACGAGGCACAAGAGCATCGCATAAGCGAATATCGCGAGCATCTGCCACCAGGGCAATGGGGCGAAGCCCGGGAGGCCGACGAGAGTGAGCACAGTGCCGACGACCAACTCCGCGGCAAGGGCAGCCATGAGAGTCTTGCTGGGCATGGTCGTCCAAAACCACCTGCGCTCTCGCACGGACACGATGGAGAATGCCGCGAAGTAGAGCAAAGTCAGAAAGCTGAACGTAAAGAGCACAGGGTCATTGGTCGCCAGACCGAAGCGCGACCAGCAGATGTACAAGGCGAGAAGAGCCTCCACCACCATCGCCACGCCCAGCACGACGGACACCACGATGAAGCCGCCGATATTCCACGTCTCCGGCTTTCTGGAGGGTTGAACGACGTCCGTCGCCAGGGAGATCTTCGCGAAGTCCGTCATGAAGACCAACAGCAGCATGGCAAAAGCGGAAACAACGAACTTGCCGGTCATTACAAAGGCGATGGCCACAAAAGCCGCCTTCAGGATCGTCCGGCTGATCTTGTTGATGATCCACGTCAGCACCCGCTGATAGATCGTCCGCCCCTGCTCGACCAACGCCACGATGTTCGTCAGGCCCGGCTCGGTCAGGACGACGCTCGCAGCACCCTTGGCGACATCGGTCGCACTGCTGACGGCGATGCCGACCTCGGCCTGGCGCAGGGCGGGCGCGTCGTTGACCCCGTCGCCCGTCATGCCGGTCACGTGCCCCGCGGCCTGAAGGTGCTGCACCACGACGTATTTGTCCTCCGGGTATACCTCTGCGAAACCGTCTACTCCCGCCAACAGATCAACTGCCTCGTTGCCGGCCTGAGCGCTCGCGGTTTTCAGATCCGCGACGCGCCGGATGTTGGCCAAGCCGACCCCCTGCGCGACTTCACTCGCCACCGCCAGCGCATCGCCAGTGAGCATCTTCACGGAAACGCCGAGATCGCGGAGGGCGCCGATCAGGCGCTTGGCGTCCGGCCGGGGTGGATCGTACAGGGTCACCAGCCCGACGAGTTCGGGGGCCCCGTGCTCGAGGCCGCGGGCTACTGCCAGTGTCCGGTAACCCTTCTGCGCGGATTCGCTGACCCGCGCCTCCAACGCCTCGATGGCAGGGGGCTGGAGTCCGCAGGCCGCAGCTACGGTTCGTACGGCACCTTTCAT
>CAWBNB010000051.1:0-23126 GCA_963789885.1 uncultured beta proteobacterium
AATCCAACCGCCGTCGCCCTTGGGCTTTTCCTGGAAGCTCGTGATGCGGCTGCCATCGAGCACCAGCGAGCCGAAGCGCCCGGGCGGCTGCACTGCGGTCAGCGTTGCCTTGGCCTTCTCGGCTTTGTGATGCGCGATCAGCGCCTTGAGGTCCACGTCGGCGACGCCGTCGCCGTAGGTGAAGCAGAAATCCTCGTTCCCAAGGTAAGGCGCTACGCGCTTCAGGCGCCCGCCGGTCTGAGTCGCCTCGCCAGTCTCCACCAGCGTCACTTTCCAGGGCTCCGCGCTCTTCTGGTGCACCTGCATCGAGTTGTCGTGCATGTCGAAGGTCACGTCCGACATGTGCAGGAAGTAGTTGGCGAAGTACTCCTTGATCACGTAGCCCTTGTAGCCCGAGGCAGACGACGAACTCTTCCACGCCCTGCGTCGAGTAGATCTTCATGATGTGCCAGATGATCGGCTTGCCGCCGATCTCGATCATGGGCTTGGGCTTGAGGACGGATTCCTCGCTGATCCGCGTTCCGAGGCCCCCAGCCAATATTACGCACTTCATGTGGTCAGCTTTCCCATTATCGGCACGTGCGGACATTTTCGCAGAAACTCGCGCCTTGTCCTGAACGCGCTAAGTGCGCTCGTCGTGGCAGTGCTTTGTCGCGGGCGTCCAGCCCGTAATCCTGCCGGTGAGAACTGCGTCCGACCCTGAAGGTGAGGCGGACCGAGCCGTTGCTCGGCGACCGTCGCCGCAATCACACCGTGCGCGCCTTGAAGCTGCGAGGAGACCCGTTCGCTAGCTCCGGCGGGATCTGAGGCAGGGCGGGCTTAGAAGATGTTTGAGCTAGCGCCTCGTCCTCCCAGGACGACGGCACAACCCCTGATGCCACCGCCGGAGCTAATCCTGCGGCTCGTCGCGTTGGGTGCCGCACTCCAGCCACCAGTGCGCTCGCCGCTGCGCAGCTGCCGGTGCTATTGCACGCGGCCCGACCCCTGCTCGACGTGCGAGAGGATGATCAGCATCGGCGGCGCGGTTAGACTGTCCACTAATTGATGCGAGCCGGCCAGGCCAGGTCAAAGCTCTCCGAATTCAATGACAGGTTAGGCGAATACGCCGGGTCGTGGAACAAGGCCTGCTGCCAGCGCGCCCGCATGAACTCACGTTCTTTAAGAAGGTGCTGCCACCTTTCTGGCGTGGTTACGTACCCGCGGGTTGCGGATTCATGGTGCACAAGCTCCGCGAACGGCGTCCAGACGTTCCGGTATCCAGCCTCGCGCACGCGCAGACAGAAATCGACGTCGTTGAATGCCACCGATAGTTGTTCGTCCAGGCCGTTGACTTCTTCGTAGATTTCCTTTCGTATGACCAGGCAGGCGCCCGTTACGGCGCTGAACGACTGGTGCAGCACGGCGCGCCCGAAGTACCCGGATTGACCCTTTGCCAGAAACTTGTGGGCATGATCCGCGACGCCACCCATACCAATGATGATGCCACCGTGCTGCAGGCGGCCGTCCGGATACCATAGCCGCGCGCCAACCGCGCCAATCTCCGGTTGGACGGCAAAGGACACCATCTCGCCAAGCCACTCGCCATCAGTGATCTCGATGTCGTTGTTCATGAGGCACACTAGGCTGCCCTTCGCCTCCTTCACGGCCCGATTGTTGAGCGCGGAATAGTTGAACGGCGAATCGTCGCGGAGGATGCGTATCCTGTCCTTCGGCAACCTCGCAAACAGCGAGAAAGTCGCGGGTTCTACGCTGCCGTTGTCGACGATGATGACTTCATAGTTGGCGTAGCGCGTCTGCGCAAGAAGGGAGTCGATGCATTGGCCCAGAAGGTCGGCGCGGTCGCGGGTCGGAATGATGATCGAGACCAGAGGCGCCGGGTTCGGTACCGCGAACCGTACGCGGGTCATCCCCGGTAGCTCGGGTGCTGGCATGACCTCGGCCGAGACGCCGCGGCGCGCGAGATGCTCTACAACTGTCTTACGTGCTGCCTCGACCGCATGGGGCTTTTCGTGGACAGTCGGTGCGGTGCTATCGGCGACCGCGCGCCGGTGGTAGAGCACCCGCGGGATATGCACTACTTGCTCGGGCCCGAGCTTCTCGACCGCGCGGAGCGCGAGATCATAATCTTGAGATCCCTGGAAGCCCTCGCGGAACCCGCCGATTTCGGACAGCAGCGTTCGCCGGTATACGCCGAGGTGAGAGATCATGTCCTGGCTGAGCAATAGCTCGTAGTTCAGCTCACACTTGAAATACGGGTCGAAGCGCTGGCCGCGCTCGTCGATCTTGTCTTCGTCCGTGTAGATCAGCCCCGCGTCCGGTTTACGCACGATGGCTTCGGCCACGAAATGAAGGGCAAGCGGATGCAGCAGGTCGTCGTGGTCGAGCCGAGCGACAAAATCGCCGGTCGCGAGCTCGAGCGCCATGTTGCTCGCCGCAGCGATATCGCCGTTCTTTTCGCGATATGCTAGATTAATGCGGGCGTCGCGCTGCGCGAACCGCTGCAACGATCGCCTGACGTGCGGTTCGGTCGACCCGTCGTCGGCGATGCAGAGTTCCCAGTGCGGGTAGATCTGCGCTTGCACCGACTCGATCGCCTCGCGCAATAGGTCTTCCGGCGTGTCGTAGACCGGCATGACGATCGAGACGAGCGGCCGATATGCCCATTGCGCATGCTGCGCAGCGAGCGTCGCATAATTCGATGCCGGGGGTTCAAAGCTGCGGATCCATGCCGCATAGGTATACCCTTCGTTGCGCTTGGTTCGCTGATAACCCAAGACGAGCCGATCCGCATAGCCTCGGACACGCGCTGCCGAGGGCACGGGTACCAAGGCGTCCGCTGCGTCGCCAAGCACGCTGCGCCAACCCCGTTTGCCTGCGAGCTCGCGCGCCATGGCAAGCGCAGCATGTGATCTGGCAAGGCACTGGACTGTCGGTTCTCCGAGTCTGAGGCGGTCGCCTCGCGTCAAGGGAGCAAGGCGGACCCGCCTAAGGTCCCGGGGTACCGGGAAGATGAACTCGATACGGTTTCTGCCTGGCACAGGTCGCGGTAACCGCATGGCGCCCCCTTCAAAGGAGCCGCTGCCACGGTCGAAGTGGAGGACGCAGACTGCATCGGGATCAACGTCCACAGAAAGCCGGACCCATCTGCCCGCGAAGCGATCGAGTAGTCCGAGTTCGAATTGAGGACTATCGCCGATGACGTGCCAACTGTCAGGGGTGTCTGCGACCGGCTCGATACCGACGATCGGCCTTATGGGAAGCGGGATCGGGCGTGCCGCGAGGCCTGCACGAACCAATGTGCTCGTGCGGGGGCGTTCGAGGGGCAAATTCACGATGGCGCGCTGAAAGTTGGCCGTTTGCGCGCTTCCGGTCGATCCCTGGATTGCATAGATCGCGTGCCGTCGATGGAGAACGCTGCGGTCGGCCGAAGCTTCTCTGTGCGCTTCATGCCGGCCTAGGTCCGGTCGACGACCCTGCCGTGTTCGAGATGGAATACCCGCGTGCAGGTCTTCTTGATCACGTCCTCGTTGTGGGACGCGATCACGAGCAGCTTCGCGTTGCCCACCAGTTCGGTCAACCGCTTCTCGGCCTTTTCCGTGAACTCCGCGTCGCCGACGCCGAGCCACTCATCCATGAGAACTATATCGGCTTGCACGCTGGTCGAGATCGCGAACATCAGGCGCATGACCATGCCGGAAGAGTAGGTCCTCATCGGCATGTCGATAAAGTCGCCCAGCTCGGCGAAAGCGCACACCTCATCCACCATATTCAGGATCTCTCTCTTGCGCAGGCCGAGGATCGTTCCACGCAGGAAGATGTTCTCGTAGCCGGTTGCATCGGCATCCATGCCGAGAGTGATGCTCAGCATCGAGGCGATGCGCCCTCGCACGTCGATGGAACCGGCGACCGGCTCATAGACGCCAGCCAGGACTCGCAGCAGGGTGGTCTTCCCGGAGCCGTTATGTCCTACCAGCCCGACTCGCTCGCCCTCGTTCAGGTCGAAGCTTACGTGATCGAGCGCGCGAACGACCACGCGGTCGGCTGCGTCTGCCGCGATCGCGCCTCCCGTGGCCGCTCGCAGCACAGTGCTCTTGAGCGACCGGCTCTTGCCGCCGTATATTGGGAAATCGACCACGACATCGCGAGCGCTGACGAGCATCGTCAAACCCAATAAGCGACCCGGGCGCGATACCGACTGAGAAAGGCAACCGCCATTGCGCATCCTACGAGAGTGATCGCTCCGACCGCCGGCCAGGACAGCGGGTTGACAGGAGCACCCAGCAGCGGCGCTCGCATGATCTCCAAGAAGTGATAGAACGGGTTCAGGTTCACCGTCCACAAATGGCGGCCGAGCATTTCCGGTTGCCAGAGCACGGGTGTCAAGAAAAAAGCCGCCTGGACGATGTTCGCCACAATCAATGGAATATCCCGGAATCGGGCGCAGACGACGGCCAATACCGTTCCGAACAGAAAAGCGTTCACCGCAAACGCGAGCACTGCAGCCGGAAAGAGCAGAAGCTCCGCCGAGATCGGCGGCCGACTGTAGATCATCACTGCGACAACGACGAGCATGTTGTGGAAAAGGATGATCAGGTTTTTCCACACAACCCGCAGGACGTGCACGGATAATGGGAGCTTGACCTGCTTAATGAAACCCTCCGCCGCAACAAATGCAGTACACGAATCGCCGATCGCTTGAGCCACCAACTGCCAGAACACGAGGCCAGTCGCCAGAAAGGCAAAGTAGCGTGCCGAGATCCTGATTGAACAGCTTGCCGTAAAGCGGGCCCATCACGACCAACATCACTCCGGTGCTGATCGTCAGCCAGAACGGACCCAACACGGAGCGCCGGTAGCGTTGTCGGACGTCCAGCCAACCGAGCATCGGCCAAATGCGGACGCTTCGCAAGCCATCGACGACATCGGCAATCGCGAGCCGGAGCTTTGAAGTGGGTTTCATCGAAGAGCGGTCGCGATTGTATCCGCGACGCCGTGAATCCGTTGAGACGCCTATGAGAAGCTGACAAAGTGCGTGAAGCTGGTCTCTCTTCCGGAATCGAATACCAACACCTCGTTGGATCCGCGAGGTTTCCCACCCCGACATCCTCGAGCTGTAACGCCACGAGGATTCGATCGCGCTTGCAGCGTGCTGCTCGCCATCGCCGAGCTAGTACATCCTCTACGTCGGTTGTACGCGCTCCTCGCTTGACGCCCTAATGCCGACCCCGCCCGGTGAGCGGCATCTCGTCTCCATCTGCATCCCGATGTTCGAGGCGGGCCGGTTCATCGTGGACGCGATCGACAGCGCTCGCGGGCAAACCTACCAGAATGTCGAGATCATCGTCGTCGACAACTGCTCGCAGGACGGCTCATTCGAGCTGGCCGAAGCGGCCGCGCGCGCTGACCCCCGCATTCGCATTCACCGCAACGCTCAGAACCTCGGCATGCAGCGGAACTTCGGACGATGCCTCGAACTCGCCGCGGGCGAATATATCAAGTTCCTGCCGGCCGATGACGTGCTCGAGCAGGAGTGCGTTGCGAGGCTCGCTGACGTGCTCGACGCGCACCCCTCGGTAGCGCTGGTCGTCTCAGCGCGGCGGATCGCGAACGAGCAGCTGCACGAACGCGCGGTCAGGGGCTATGCGCACCGGAGCTTGACCGTGTCAGGAGAAAAGGCGATCCGGCGGGCTTATGTATTCGGGAACGTGATCGGCGAGCCGACTGCCGCGCTCTTCCGGCGCAGTGCGCTCGCTAACGGAGTTTCCGACTATTACACGCAGCTGCTGGATCTGGACATGTGGTTTCGCATCCTCGCGCACGGCGATCTCGCTTTCGTGGCGGAACCCCTATGCAAGATCCGAACGCATGCTCGTCAGCTCACCTATGCAAACACGCGCTCGACGCGCATACTCGACGAGCGAGTCCAACTGTTTCGCGACTACTCGGCCCGGACGTTCCTGCACTTGAACTGGTTCGAGCGCCTGATCTGGGACTTGCGGCTGCTTCGGTGGTGGCGGCGCACGGGCTTCGAGACCGAGCCCGCGACAGTGGGCTCCGCGCTCTATCTGCCGTGGCCGGGCACGGCGCTCGCAGCCGCGCGAGCGGCCCTGCGGCGCTGATCGGCAATTTGGATCACCGCGTTTCTCGATGTCAACAGCCCAAACAGCAAAGACGTCACCCTTGCTTGCCTCGACCGGCAGTTACCCGGCTCAAAGGGTGGAAAGCCAGAAGATAGAATCGATCCAGGCCCTGCGTGGCGTGGCCGCAATGGCCGTCGTTGCGCTCCACGCGATGGCGATCGAGCGAAAGTATTCCGGCGGGGACGTGCTGCTGCCCGACTGGTTTCGCTTCGGCGAATCGGGCGTCGACCTCTTCTTCGTCATCAGCGGCTTCGTGATGGTGACCGTCACCCGCGGGCGCTTCGGCAGGCTCCACGAAGTGCTGCGCTTCGCGTGGAGCCGCGTCACGCGGATCTATCCGACCTACTGGTTCTACTTCTTCGTGACACTCGGGGTGTTTCTGTGGCAACCGGCGTGGGTGAACTCCTCGCTCCACAAAGAGGCGGATCTGTGGGCCTCGTTCCTGCTGCTGCCGAGCGATACCTTGCCGCTCGTCATGGTCGCGTGGTCGCTCGTCAACGAGCTGTGGTTTTACCTCGTGTTTGCCATCTTGCTGTTCTTTCCAGAGAAGGCGCTGCTGCCGTCGTTGTGCGTCTGGGCGGCTGCGATCCTGGGGATCAACTTGTTCCTGGACACGAGCGCCTTTACACCGACGGCGCTCATCATGAGCCATCCCTTGACGTGCGAGTTCATCATCGGCAGCCTGGTCGCGCTCTTTGTACGCGCCGAATTCACGCGCAAGCTGCCCACGGGACTCTTCTGGGGAATGTTGATCGTCGTCGCCGTCGGCGTGGTCCAAGCCGATGCAGCGGGTGTGCTGGCGGGCAGCCGCCTAACGCGCGCCCTGGTGATCGGCGGTTTGTACGGCGCGCTGCTTGGTTCTTGCGTCGTCCTGGAAGGCCGGCGCGCGCTGCGCATACCGGCTTTCCTGCGGCTTAACGGAGACATGTCCTACACCGTCTACCTCTCTCATGTCCTCGTCCTGTCGGTGATCGGCAAGATCTGGCTGGCAATCGGACCGGTGAGCGGCCTAGTGGACAACGTGGTTGCGTGCACGGTCATGTTCACCGCAGTCATCGTCTATGGCTGGATCGCATACCGGCTCATCGAGAAGCCGACGGTCGATCTTTCGCATCGGCTTCGCGCGCGCCTGATTGGATGAGCTGCCTGGGGACTTCCCTGTTTCGGGGGGTTCCCCATCACTCGTTACCCCATCTACCCCATCGCTAACTTGATGCCGTGAAGCTTCTTCTGCGTTCGCTGCTGTCGCTCGCCGTCGTGATTGCGATCACCGCGCTTCTGCTCGAGCTCGGACTGCGCGCCCTCGCCTTTCTGCCGGGGCAAGCAACCGGCCTCGCCTCGGACCCGGACGTGGGCATCATCGGCATGCCACACGTCGCGAATGGTGCCCTGGTGACAAACGCTCAGGGTTTCAACGACCGGGAGTTCGCGGCCGCCGCACTGCCCCCGAAGGCGGTATTCGTTGGCGACTCCTTCACCTTTGGCGTGACACCGTTCGCCGAGTCATTCGCCCATCGCGTCGAGGACCTGATGGGCGGGGCCGATACCTTCCGAGTGGTGAACCTGGGCGTCCCCGCCACGGGCCCGCAGGAATACCTGGCGATGATCCGCCGCCGGGCGCTATCGATGCGACCCGAATGGGTAGTCGTCAACCTCTTCGTCGGGAATGACATTCGTCAGGCGCATCCGGACTACCGCACGCTGATCTACCTCGGCGGTGCGAGGTCGATGTACCATCCGCTCCGGTTCGGAACGGAGTGGAGCGAGTACTATCTTGCGCGGGTCTTGCACACGCTGGCGCAGAGGTACCTGCCAGGAGCGCCCACCAACGAATCCATCGCGGCTTGCGCCACGAGCCCGGCAGCGGCGGCGCGTCTGAACCCCTTTCTGCTGAACGTCTACGATCGCGAGCTCGAGATCTATGACGTCGCCGGCGTCACCAGGGTGAAAGAGGCCCTCGCCGGGATGAGGGATCTCGTCGGCCAGATGGCGGCCAGTGCAGCTGCCTCGGGCGCCCGCGTCCTGTTCGTGCTCGCGCCGAGCGAGATCCAGCTCGACCAGAACCTGCGCGACAGCGTGTTGCGCTGCCTGGGCAAGCGTGGCACGCGCTACGATTTCTTGCAGCCGCAGCGCCTCTTGGGCGAACAGCTCGAGAAGCAAGGCCTTCCTTACCTCGATTTATGGCCAGCGCTATCCCGCTACCCGACGAGCGCAACCTACACGCCGCTGGATACGCATTGGAACGCCTTCGGCAACGAAGTTGCTGCCCGGGCAATCGCCGCCAAGTTGAGGGAGCTCGGCGCCGCGCAGACCGCGCGCTGACAGCTGCCCCCTCGACTCGCAGCTAGCGCGAGAGCAGATAGCGCGTGACGCTCGCTACGTGCCAGCGCAAATGGCGAAAGCTGCGACGGCTCTCGCGGCGCGCGAGATGCGTCACGCACGCCGCCGGGAACGAGCCGGACGTCGAACCCCGAGGCCCGCAGCCGGCGACAGAGATCGACGTCTTCGTAGTAGAGAAAGTACCGCTCGTCGAAGCCGTCGACCGCGGCGAACGCCTCGCGCCGGAACGCGAGGAACATGCCGGCGACCCAGTCGGGCGAGAACGGCTCGGAGCCGATCGCGTAGTCGAGCCGCGGCGCCAGGCCGAGCAGCTTCGCTGCCAACCTCCACGCGGACGGAAAGCGCCGCGCGCTGTCTTCCGGCTCGCCCGCCGCGTCGACGACGAGCGGCGCCGCAACACCCACGCGCCGGTCCGCGAGCTCCGCGACGAGCGCAGCGAACGGATCGGCCGACGAAGCGGATGTCCGGGTTCAGCACGCAGAAGATCGCCCCGGTCGCGCGGCGAAACGCCGCGTTGTGGTTGGCGCCGAAGCCTTTCCGCGAGGGATTGCGGACGATCTCGACCGCGAGACGGGGCGGGATTGCGGGCGGCTCCTCGGCGACGTTCAGCGTGACAATGACATCCAGGCCGCGCCGATCCAGCCGCGCGAGATCGGCCAGGAGATCCTGGACGAGGTCGCGTTGAGCGTGGCTCACCACGGACACGGTGATCGTCGGCGCGGTCGCGCCAGAGGCATCCGGGGACGCGCTCGCCGCGGGGCTCAGGGGCTCAGCTCCGCTTGTAGAGATCCTCGAAGCGGACGATGTCGTCCTCGCCGAGGTAGCCGCCCGACTGCACCTCGATCAGGTGGAGGGGCACCTTGCCCGGGTTCTCGAGCCGGTGCTTGGTGCCGATCGGGATGTAGGTCGACTCGTTCTCGGCCACGAGCTTCACCTCCTCGCCGCGCGTGACCTTCGCGGTGCCGGAGACGACGACCCAGTGCTCGGCGCGGTGATGGTGCATCTGGAGGCTGAGCGCGGCACCGGGCTTCACCATCAACCGCTTGACCTGGAACCGGTCGCCCGTATCGATCGACTCGTAGTAACCCCACGGACGGTAGACGCGCCGGTGGGACACGTGCTCGGTGCGCTTCGCGGCGTCGAGCTTGCCGACGATGTCCTTCACCTTCTGCGCCTCGTCCTTGGAGGTGACGAGCACCGCGTCGTCGGTTTCGACCACGACCGCGTCGCTCAGGCCGAGGACCGAGACGAAGCGCGTCTCGGCGCGGACATAGCAGTTCTCCGACGCTTCCACGTGCACGTCGCCGCGCAGGACATTCCCGCCCGCATCCTTCTCGCCGACCTCCCAGAGCGTCGCCCACGAGCCGACATCGCTCCAGCCGATATCCACCGGGACGACGGCCGCGCGTCCGGTCTTCTCCATCACCGCGTAGTCGATCGAATCGGCGGGACAGGCCGCGAACGCCGCCGCGTCGAGCCGCACGAAATCGAGGTCGGTCGCGGCTTTCTCCCACGCTGTGCGGCAGGCGGCGAGCATCGCCGGCGCGTGACGACCCAGCTCCTCGAGATAGCGTCGCGCGCTGAAGACGAACATGCCGCTGTTCCAGGCGAAGGTGCCCTTGCTGCAGGAACCTGCGCGCAGTCGCGGTGTCGGGCTTCTCGACAAACCGCGCGACGCGAAACACGCCATCGTGACCCTCGATAGGCTCGCCGCCCTCGATGTAGCCGTAGCCCGTCGCGGCGTGATCGGGCCGGATGCCGAACGTCGTGAGGAAACCCGAGCGCGCGCTGGCTGCCGCCTTCAGCACCGCGACATGGAATGTCTCCACATCGCGGATCAGGTGATCGGCCGGCAGCACGAGCATCACCGCATCGGGATCGGCGCGCTCCAGCGCGAGCGCAGCGACCGCAACCGCCGGCGCGGTATTGCGTCCGACCGGCTCGAGGATCTGCACGCGCGGCGGCGCGTCGATCGCGCGCAGCTGCTCGGCGACGAGAAAGCGGTGCTCGCTGTTGCTGACGACCGTCGGCGGCTCGGCGCCGGCGAGGCCACGCAGCCGCTCGACGGTCTCCTGCAGCATGGTCCGCTCGGACACGAGCGGCAGGAACTGCTTGGGCAGCAGCTGGCGCGACATCGGCCAGAGCCGGCTGCCGCTGCCGCCACACAGGATAACGGGATGGATCGCAGGTGCCATGACGCCGGTCGAAGGGGAATGATCGCGAGTCTGCCACAAACGGATCGCCCCTCCGCGTCCCTCGCGTCCCGGCTCGTGACGGACCTTACAATACGCGCCCTCGATCGCGAGCCGGGCCCAGTGAGCCATCGCAACAACTTCGACCTGCTGCGGTTCGCGTTCGCCTTCACGGCGTTCCTCTTCCACGCGCACGCGCTCTCCGGCGAGCCGGCGCTCGCGCCGCTGTCGCGCTACTTCTCCGCGGATCTGGCCGTCAAGTCCTTCTTCGTCGTGAGCGGCTATCTGGTCCTGATGAGTTACGAGAGGGCGCGTTCGCTCGGCGACTACGCCGGCAAGCGGATCCGTCGCGTGTACCCGGCCTACTTCGCGATCGTCGTCGGCTGCGCGGTGCTCGGCGCGATCATCACGAGCTCTCCCGCCGGCGGAGTACCTGTCGGGCGGGGTGGCCAGCGTATCTCGCGGCGAATCTGGTGTTCCTGAACTTTCTCGCGCCGAATCTGCCGGGCGTCTTCGAGGCAAACCCGTTCACCGAGGTGAACGGGGCGCTCTGGACGCTCAAGGTGGAGGTGATGTTCTACGCCATCGTCCCGCTGATCGCGTGGCTCTGCCGGCGGCTGGGGACTGCGCGCGTGCTCGCGGCGCTCTATCTCGCGTCCGTGGCCTACTATCTCGCGCTCGGCCACGTCGCGGAGGCGCGCGGGAGCCGCCTCTACGCTCAATTCCAGCTTCAGCTTCCGGGTCAGCTCGCGTACTTCGTCGCCGGCGCGGCGGGGTTCTACTTTGACCACGTCCTCGCAAAGCGATGGTGGCTGCTCGCCGTGCTGGCGGTCGCAGGCTATGCGACATTGGGGCTCGCGCGCAGCGCCCTGCTCGATGCCTTGCTGTATCCGGCGGTTCTTGCCGCGCTGGTCGTGTACGCGGCAGTCGGCCTGCGCTACCTCGGGAACTTCGGACGATTCGGCGATTTCTCCTACGGGATCTACGTCGTTCACTTCCCGCTGCTCCAGGTGCTGGTGAGCTTCGGCCTGTTCCGGGTCAACCCCTGGCTCGGCCTCGGCGCGGCAACGCTCGGCGTACTCGCGCTCGCCGCCCTGTCCTGGCACTTCGTCGAGAAGCCGTTCCTCCGCCGCAGCTCGCATTACGTGCTCGCAGAGGCAGGACGCACTTGAGCGCGCCCTACCGGTCACCGGCGCCGCCTCCCGGGAACCGCTCGCACGGTCTTGAAGAGCCGCGTGTCGAACGGATGGCGGCTCTTCGCGACGATGCGAATTCCCGTTCCGGCGAGCAGCCTCGGATTGAGCAGGACGTTGAAGGCGTGGGGCGAGACCGCGCTCGGTACGCGAAGGGCGACGCTTCGACTCGCGGCGAGCCACGTGTCGCCGATGCTACGCGTCAGCAATGTCCGTTGCTTCCAGTCGGAGGGAAGAGCGGCAAGTGCGACTTCCTCGACCGCCGCTTTCGCCGGGAATGCGATGCGGAGCAACTGGTAGCTTCGCGGCAGCTCGTCGAGCGACTCCACCTCCAGGTGGACCAGCGCCTCGAGCAGCGCGCCGGTCGGCGCTTCGGCGCAGTAGACGACCTCCCGTCCTTTGCTGTGCCACCGCGCGCCGGCGCGCAGGCCGCCCCATCCGGTCAGGTCCGCGTGGTTGCTGATGCGCCAGAGTGACCGCGGCCGCCTAGGCAACGTAGCCTTCGTCGATCGCGATCAACTCCTCTTCGACGACCTGAGCGCCTTCCGCGGTGCTCAGGAGCTGAAACGGTGTCTTGCCGCCGAGGCGGCGCTTCGGTGCGTGCAGCCACTTGAGCGCACGCTTCTTGTCGCCGAAGACCTGCTCCGCGTACAGCACCGCCTTGCCGATGCGGGCCACACGCTCAGATTCGTCAGGCCGGAGCCGCTCGCCCCGTGCGCGCCTGTGCGTCAACGTCCGCGGCGGCGCGACGAGCGAAACCTCGGCTGGCCGCAGATAGCCCTCTCGCACCAGCGCGTCGAGCGCGGCGAGCGCGAGGCCTTCGCCAAGCGCATGCGCAAGGTCGATCGATCGGTAGACCGGCTTCTTCAGTTCGAGCAACGATGACAGCTTCCGCCAGAAGTCGCTGCGCCGCTCGTAGCGGGGCGAGGCTTCACGCAATAGATAGCTCATGGTGCTCCGGCAAATGCCGCTAGTTGACAGGCATTCTGCCACAACCGGCGTGCGGCCATGGCGAGTTTATCCGCGTGTCCCGGCTTCCGCCTAGAATCGCGCGCGCTCCGCTGACCGGCGACCGGCCCCTTGAGCGCAAGCCGAATCCTCGTCACCGGCGCGACCGGATTCGTCGGGCGCGCCCTCGTCCGCCGGCTCCTCGCCGACGGCGGGTGCGTGCGCGCCGTGGTTCGGCCCTCGTCCGAGCGCGCTCCCGGCGCAGGTCGAGAGGGTGGCCGTGGACGAGATCGGCCCGGCGACCGATTGGACGCGCTGCGCTCGCCGGGTGTCGACGCCGATCGTCCATCTCGCCGCGCGCGCGCACGTGGTGCGCGAGTCGTCGGCCGACGCGTACGCGCTCTACAGCGCAGTCAACACGCGCGGCACGCTGCGGCTCGCCGAAGCGGCCGCGGCCGCCGGCGTGCGGCGCTTCGTCTTCCTCAGCTCCGCGCGCGTGCACGGCGAGCGGTCGACCGGCGCACCCTTCACCGAGTCGAGCCCGCTCGTCGCGTACGATCCCTATGGCCGGTCCAAGGCCGATGCCGAGCGCGGTCTCGCGTCGCTCGCTCGCGCGGGCCAGCTCGAGCCGGTGATTCTCCGCCCCCCGCTCGTCTACGGTCCCGAAGCGCGCGGCAATTTCGCCCGGCTCGTCGCGCTCGTCGCGCGCGGCGTGCCGCTGCCCCTCGGCGCGGTGCGGAACCGCCGCAGCCTCGTGTACGTCGGCAATCTCGTGGACGCGATCGTCCGCGCGCTGGATCACCCGGCCGCGGCCGGCCAGACCTTCATGGTGAGCGACGGCGAGGACGTGTCGACGCCGGAGCTCGTACGACGCATCGCGCCGGGCGCTCGGGCAAGCCCGCGCGACTCGTTGCCGGTCCCGCCGGCCCTGCTCCGCCTCGCCGGTACGCTCGCCGGCCGCTCGGACGACGTCGCGCGGCTCCTCGACGATCTCGTCGTCGACAGCTCGAAGATCCGCGCGTTTCTCGGCTGGTCGCCGGTCTTTACGCTGGACGAAGGCCTGGCCCAGACTGCTGCCTGGTACCGGACCGTTGCGGGTGGCTCGAACGGCGGCCGTTCGAGCGGCGAACGTCGATCGTTTTGACGTTTTAACGTCATGACGCTATGATCGCGGTATGGATGCTCAGAAGCGCGCTACCGTTTACCTGGACTCGGACCTCCACCGTGCCCTGCGCTTGAAGGCGGCCGCAACCGACCGGTCGATCTCGGAGATCGTGAACGAGGCCGTACGCCGCAGCCTCGCCGAAGATGCGATCGATCTCGCGGCGATCGAGCGCCGCGTTGCCGAGCCGGAAGCCGACTTTGCGGTCGTCGTCAAGGGCATGAAACGGCGTGGCCGGCTATAGGCTGGTCATAAAGGCGAGCGCGAGAAAGGAGCTCGAGCAGGTCGAGCCCAAGAAACTGCGGCAGCGCCTCGTCGCCGCGCTGGAGCGACTTGCCCTCGACCCGCGTCCGGCGGGCTGCGAGAGGCTGGCCGGCGTTTCCGACGCCTATCGCATTCGGCAGGGCGACTATCGCGCTGTCTTCACGATCGACGACAAGGCGCGCCTCGTTACAATCGTGAAGGTCGGCCATCGGCGCGAGGTCTATCGATAGCGGTCCCGCCTTTCACCCTCGACCACGCGCTCGACCGAGCTTCGTGACCATGATACCATGACCACGGTCATGGAGGACCATGCGACATGGACAGCACGGTGTCGAAGTCGAAGTTCAAACCGAAGGCGCTCGAGTATTTTCGCCGCGTCGAGGAGACCGGCGAGGCGATCGTGATCACCGACAAGGGCCGGCCGGTGCTGAAGATCGTGCCCTTACCGCGAAGCGAAGGCCAACCCGCGGGCGCGCCTCCGCGGCTCGGTGCTTCGCTACGTGCGACCGACGGAGCCGGTCGGCACGACCGAGTGGGAAGCGCTCAAGTGATCGTCCTCGACACCCACAGCTGGGTGTGGTGGGCGAGCGATTCGGGCGAGCTCTCGAAACCGGCGCGCAAGGCGATCGACGACGCGGTCGCCGAGGATCGCGCCCTCGTCTCGTCGATCAGCGTCTGGGAGGTGGCGATGCTCGCGGCGCGGGACAGGCTCCGGCTCTCGATGCCGATCGACGAGTGGGTCGTGCAGGCAGAACGCATCCAGGGGCTTCGCTTCGCGCCGGTGACCAACCCGATCGCCCTGCGCTCGGTGCAGCTGCCCGGCCGCCTCCACGACGACCCGGCGGATCGGATCATCATCGCGACGGCGCTCAGCCACGGCGCAGCGGTAGTGACGAAGGACGAGAAGATCCGACGTTATGAGCACGTGCGTGCGATCTGGTGAGACTGGATCGCGATGACGCCCGCGCTCGCCCTGGTCCCCGCCGCCGCTGCGCTCGCCTGCACGAGCGCGATCCTGCTGCTGCTGAAGCGCGGCGACCGGCTCCCCCTCGACCATCCGAACGAGCGCTCGCTGCACGAGGAGCCCGTCCCGCGCGTTGGTGGAATCGGGATCGTCGCCGGCGTGCTGCTCGCCTTCGCGCTCGTACGCGCCGAACCGCTGCTTGCCGCGCTGGTCGCCGTGCTCGCAGTGGTGTCGTATCTCGACGACCGCGCGCATCTGCCGATCCTGCTGCGCTTCGGCGCCCACGCGGTCGCGGCAATACTGTTCGTCCTCGCGGCAGCGCCCGACGCGCACCCGGTCTTGCAGGCGGCGCTCGCGCTCGCCGCGATGTGGCTGACGAATCTCTACAACTTCATGGACGGCTCGGACGGCCTCGCGGGCGGCATGGCCCTGTTCGGATTCGGCGCCTACGCGCTCGCCGCCTGGCTTGCCGGCGATCCCGTGTTCGTCGTCGTGGCCGCGAGCATCGCCGCGGCGGCGGCCGCGTTCCTCGTCTTCAACTTCCCGCCGGCGAAGGTATTCATGGGCGACGCCGGCTCGATCCCGCTCGGGTTCCTGTCGGCGGCGCTGGGGATCCTCGGCTGGCGCGCCGGTCACTGGCCGCTCTGGTTCCCGGTGCTCGTCTTCTCGCCGTTCATCGTCGATGCCAGCGTCACGCTCGCGCGCCGGCTGCTGCGCGGCGAGCGCGTCTGGCAGGCGCACCGCTCGCACTACTACCAGCGGCTGGTGCAGCTCGGCTGGGGCCACCGCAACACCGCGCTCGCCGAGTACGCGCTGATGGCGGCGTGCGGGGCGCTCGCGCTCTGGGCACTCGGCCAGCTGCCGGCGATGCAGTGGACGGCGCTGGGCGGCGCCGCGGTCGTCTACGCTCGTGGTCGCCGCGCTGGTCGACGCCGCATGGCGGCGGCATTCGCAAGGCAGGCAGGGCGATGCCCGCGCGCTTTAACTGGCGCAACGTCCTCGCCTTCCTGCACGACGTGGCCGCAGCCGCGGCCGCGTGGATCCTTGCTTACCTCTTGCGCTTCAACCTCGAAGTGTACGAGCCGTTCACTGGCGCAATGATTTCAAACCTCGCGTGGGTCGTCCCCATGCAGGCCGGACTCTTCGTGTGGCTCGGGATGTACCGCGGGCTGTGGCGCTACGCGAGCCTGCCCGACCTGCGGCGGATCCTGACCGCGGTGGTGCTCGGCGCGATGGCCATCGCCGTAGGCGTGGTGCTCACCCAGCGGCCGTACGTCCCGCGGTCGGCGCTCTTCCTCTATCCGCTGTTGCTCGCGGCGATCATGGGCGGGAGCCGCGTCGCGTACCGCGCGTGGAAGGAAGGTCATTTCAGCCGGGTCACGAGCGAAGGCAAGCGCGTGATCGTGCTCGGGGCCGGCAGCGCCGCCGCAAACCTGCTGAAGAACCTCGGACGCAGCCCGGAGTGGCACTTCATCGGGCTCCTCGACGATGACCCGGGCAAGCAGAAGCGCGAGATCCAGGGCGTGAAGGTGCTCGGGACGCTCGCGCAGCTGCCCGAGATCGCGGCGCGCGAAGGCGCCGAGGTGGCGGTGATCGCGATGCCGGACCAGTCGCATCGCGTCCGCCGCCGCGCGGTGGAGCTCTCGCGCAGCGCCGGGCTCCAGGCGATGACGGTGCCGTCATACGAGGACCTGGTCGGCGGGAAGGTGACGGTGTCGCAGCTGCGGCGCGTCGAGCTCGACGACCTGCTCGGCCGCGACCCGGTGGAGCTCGACACCGCCGGCCTCCGCGAGTGGCTCTCCGGGCGCACCGTGCTCGTCACCGGCGCGGGCGGTTCGATCGGCGCCGAGCTCTGCCGTCAGATCCTGCGATTCGAGCCGGCGCGCCTCGTCGCGCTGGAGCAGAGCGAGCTCGCGCTCTACACGATCGAACAGGAGTTCGGCGATGGGAGCGGCTCGACGCGACTCGCATACGTGATCGGCGACGTGAAGTCCCGGGCGCGCGTCGACCAGGTGCTCGCCGCCTATCGGCCCTCGGTGATCTTCCACGCCGCGGCGTACAAGCACGTGCCGCTGATGGAGGACGAGAACGCCTGGGAGGCGGTGCAGAACAACGCGCTCGGCACCTGGCGGGTCGCCGAGGCCGCGGCTCGGCACGGCGTCGAGAAGCTGGTGCTCGTCTCCACCGACAAGGCGGTGAATCCGACCAACGTGATGGGTGCGTCCAAGCGGCTCGCGGAGCTGCTCTGCCAGCCGCTCTCCGACGAGCGGACGCGGTTCGTCTCGGTGCGCTTCGGCAACGTGCTCGGCTCCACCGGCAGCGTCATTCCGAAGTTCCGCCGGCAGATTGCGGCCGGCGGGCCGGTCACGGTGACCCATCCCGAGATGCGGCGCTACTTCATGTCGATCCCGGAAGCGGCGCAGCTCGTGCTGCAGGCCGGCCTGATGGGTCGCGGCGGGGAGATCTTCGTGCTCGACATGGGCGAGCCGGTGAAGATCGCCGATCTCGCGCGCGAGCTGATCCGCCTTTCGGGGCTCTCGGAGAGCGACGTGCGGATCGAGTTCACCGGACTGCGGCCCGGCGAGAAGCTCTACGAGGAGCTGCTCGCCGACAACGAGCGTACGCTCGTCACGCCGCATCCCGAAGCTGCGCATCATGAAGCCGCAGGCGCCGCAGTCGCGCGCGTGGGTGGCGGACGTGGTGCGCTGGCTGGAATCCGACCGCCTGCTCGCCGACGACGAGGTGCGAGCGGGTCTCCTCGCCCGCATCCCGGAGTACGCGCCGAGCGGCGCGGTGGCGGCGCCGACGCCGAAACCGCGGCTCAGCGCGGGGTGACCCGCGCTCGGCTGGACGCAACCGCTCTGCCTCGAGCTGCGCTGCGGCGCCGAAACGCTCAGCCGCAGCGCGTCGGCGCGGCGGGCGGGCGCGGCCGGCCCCGCCGAGAAAAATCCCGCGTCGTGCGCGAGGCAGGTTCCCCATCCGGCGTCCCCGGGGGGGCCCGCCGCCTCGTCATCGGGACTATGATTCGGGCGTTGTTCGGAGGACCGCAATGAATCTACCCGCTGATCTCGGCGTCAAGCGGCGATCGCTCACCGTCGAGGCCTATCACCGCATGGGCGAAGTCGGCATCCTCGCGCCGGACGAGCGCGTCGAGCTGATCGAGGGGGCGGTGGTCGAAATGGCGCCGATCGGCAGCAGACACGCGGGGATGATCGGTCGCCTCAACCGCCTGCTGGTTCAGGCCGCGGGGCATCGCGCGCTCGTGTTCGTGCAGAGCCCCGTCCGGCTGAGCCGGACGAGCGAGCCGCAGCCCGACTTCGCCGTGCTCACGCCGCGCGCCGACGACTATCAGTCCGCGATACCCGGTCCGGACGAAGTCCTCCTCCTGGTGGAGATCGCGGAGACGTCGCTGAAATACGATCGCGAGCTCAAGGCGCCTCTTTACGCGGCGCACGCCATCCCCGAGCTGTGGGTCGTGGATGTCGGCGAGAAGCTGCTCTGGATCTACCGCGAACCCCGGCCGGACGGCTATGCGCGGGCGGAGAAGACGGGGCACCCCGCCGCGCTCCGCCTTGCCGCCGCACCGGCGATCGAGGTCGACCTCAGCGGCCTGTTCGCCTGACCGCTGTTGCCGGGGCGGGACGACGGCGCCCCGCTACGACCCCGAGCGCCATTCCCGCGAGCGACCACAGCAGCAACGAGTTTTCCCGGATCAGCACGTCGTCGGTCAGGCTCTTGACGAGCGCCGCGGCCAGCACCGCGAGAACGACCGCACAGGGAGGGCTCGCGCGAGCGTTGCGCCCCAACGCGTATGCGAGCGATGCCAGCAGTGCCACCAAAGCGCCGACAAGGACGATCCCGCCGCCCATCGCGGCGTTGAGGAAGAGGTTGTGGCCGTGCCAGTTGTACAGGTTGCCCTCGAACTTGACGCGGAAGTCCTTGCGCAGGATGCCGCGGCCGTAGCCGTAACCGACCCACGGCCGCTCGCCGATCCGCTCCGCCGCATACGCCCAGATCTTCAGGCGCGGATCGGCTTCGAACTGCGCGCTCAAGCTCGCACCCGGCACGAAAGTCTTCTGCAGGCTCACCGTCGCGATGTACGCCCCCCCGGCCGCCGTAAACGCAAGCACGGCGGCGACCGCCGCCGTCCGCGCCGCGCGGGTCGCCGTACTCCAGCGGAAACGCGTCGCAAGCAGCACCAGCCCCGCGACGAGCAGCGCCACCCACATCACCCGGTTCTGCGTGAGCGCGCCCGCGCCGAGCGTGAGCACGAGCGCGGTGCCCGCGGCGACACGCCATCGCGCGCCGAGCTCGCGGTCGAGCGCGGCCGCGAGCAGCACCGGCGCGACGAGAGTGGCGTAGGTGCTGTACGCATTCCGGTCGCCGACATAGGCTTTCGTGTACCAGTCGGCGTAACGGACGAAGTTGGCGAACGCGTAGACCGCGATCAACGCGGCGCTCACCGCCAGCACACGTGCCCACAGGCGCCACCGCGCTTCGTCCGGAGTCAGCACGTAGAACGAGAAGAACGCAACCAGCGGGTAAACCACCTCGTTCCGCACCTCGCCTTGCGAGTACTCGAACTCAATGCTCCAGAGGAGCGAGGCGATCGCAGCGCCCGCCCACGCCGCCATCGCGAGGAGCAGGCTCCGCGGCGGCAGCGGCGGACGCTCGCGCCACCAGACGTAGCCCGCGCACGGGACGAGCAGACCGAGCGAGATGGTCCGGATCGCCACCGTGTGCGTGATCGGGAGCACGAACAGGAAGACGCACCCGAACACCGCTGCGAGCCGCTCTGTCCGACCCGAGCCGGTCATGTCAGCGCCTCGCGCACGCGCGCCAGCACCTCGGCGACCGGGATCCGCCGCACGTCTTCGCCCTCGCCAATGATCGGCACGTGTCGCAGCAGCGGGTTGGGCGAGGCGACGCCCTGCTTGAGCACGCCCTGCCGCGGATCGGACCAGAGCGAGACGAGGGTCAGCGGAAACGCGCAGTCGAGGTAGTAGGCCATCGTCAGCACGCCGCTGTCGGGGGCGACGAGCACGCGGCAGCGGTTCTTCACGATCGCGAGCATCTCGAGGAGCGTCGTCCGCCCGCGGAGGTCGACGAGTCCCGCGCGGTCGAATCGGGGCTCCGGCGCGTGGCCGAACAGCACGCAGCGCTCCCCGCCGAGGCTGTCGAAGAGCGCGCGCCACGACTCCGCGGGCCAATCCTTCACGTAGCCGTAGAAGCGCGCCGTCTCGGCGCTCACGTGCGCGCCGACGAGCAGCCGCCCTTCGCCGAGCGGGAAGCGCGAGGCGAGCTCGTCGTGCTCCGGCTTCCACGCGAGCCGCGGGACGACGGTGCCGTGCTGGGACGCGAGCCAGCCGGTCGGATCGGGGCGGTCGAGCACGACGTCGAAGTCGGCCGCCTTCACGCCGAGCCGCGCAACCGCGTTGGCGTAGCCGTCGCGCTCGCCGCGTTCGAGCCGCGGGTCGACGATGACCCGCTGGACGTCGAACAGCGCGAACGCCTCGGCGAGGTCCGGCCGCGTGAGCACTGCGATGTCGGCCGCCGGAACCGCCTCGCGAATGCGCGCAAACAGCGTATAGAGCCCGAGCGCGATGTCGCCGAGCCCCCGATTCCAGAACACGAGGAACCGCCGCGCGTCGCCGCGGGCGGCGCGCTCGAGGATGCGATCGAGCTCGTTGCCGCGGAGCTTGCGCACGAGCGACCGGATCATCGCGCCCCCAGGAGCTCGTCGATCGCGGCCGTGACCGCATCGAGTCCGATCGCGTGCATGCATCGGGGCGCCGGACACTCCGCAGTGCTCCGGCCGCACCGCCGCACCCACGCGATCTCGCGTTTGAACAGCACCCGCTGGTCGCGGCAAAGAAACGGGTCGACGGTCACGGCGCGGTACGGGCTCGCGCGCCAGAACTCGCCCGCGCCGCAGATGACGGCCGAGCCGGGGCCGAACAACGTCACCGTCGGCGTATTCACGATCCGCCCGAGGTGGGCAATGCCGGTGTCGGGGCAGACGAGCAGCCGCGCACGCTTCACCAGGTGCCACATCTGCGGAAGATCGAGCGCTCCGGCGACCGATATGTAGCGGCCTCCGGGATCGATCGCGGTGACCTCCGCTTCCTCTCCCCTGCCGCCGCTCCATACGACTGAAAGTCCGCGCCGTTCAAGGCTCGCCGCGAGGGCTTCCCACCTGTTGCGATCCCATTGCTTGAGCGGCGTGCTCGCGCCCACGTGGAGCACCGCGTACGGACCGGCTGGCGCGCCGAACGCCGCGTGCTCCGGGTCCGGCCAGTCCTCGGGCCGATACGGTCGCGGCGGCGGGCCGTCGACGAGCCCCGCCACCATGTCGCCCCAGGCCGCGGGCGCGTCGGGATATGCGCGGCGCTCGTCCACGGGCCAGCTCTTGTGCGCCGGCCGGTCGCCGCCGAAGGCGACGATCCACCGCGCGCCGAGGGCGAGGGCGAGCCAGCTGAAGCGGTTGTCGCCGGGGACGAGCGCGAGGTCGTAGCCTCGCGCCGCATCGAAGCGCTCGAGCGTGCGCGCGTCGCGCGGATCGTAGGGAAGTGCACGTACGCCATAGGGCGCGCGGGCGTAGAGCGGCGCGATCGCGCGCGGCGTGGTCATCACGATCTCGGCGCCGGGATGCCGCTCGCGGAGCTTCGCGAGCAGCGGGGTCAGCATCAAGGTGTCGCCGAGCAGAAGGTGGTGCGCGACCAGGATTCGCGACGGTGAGGTCGGCCGCGAGCGCCTGCCAAGCGTCGCCGCGCGGTGCCACGCCGCGCGCGGGAGCACGCGCAGGCGCGAGCCGAGCCGGCTAGGCCGCGACCGCATCTCGGCCTGGCTATCCCGCCTTGCGACCGCGCGCCTTCTCGAGCAACCCGAGCGCGCGCCGCGTTTTGCCTGCGCCGCGTGCGGCGCGGACCCGGAATCGCGCTTCGGTGCCGGCCTCGGTAAGCGCCTCGCGGGCAAACTCCAGCGCCGCCACTGCCTGCTCCCGCGTCACGGATGGGAACGACTTCAGGAAGCCGCCGAGCGAGTCGCCTGCCTCCAGGTAGTCGAAAAGGTTCTTGACCGGTACGCGAGTACCGACGAAAACCGGCGCTCCACCCTGAATCTCAGGATCGCTACGGATCACGCTCGCCTTCATGCGATGTCTCTCTCATCATGTCGAACCGCTCACCGGCCTGCCGCGGCGCCGGCCAGTCGTCGCGCGGGCGCGCGCTTCGGCTTCCCGCCCGAAATTTCTTCCCGCACCACGCGACGAACGGCAGCGAGGACCGCCTCCTGCTGGATGCGCGCGACGAGGGCGTCGTTGATCAGCGTTTGATAGTTCCCGCCACCGGACTGCTCGACGATCCGGCGGAAGTGCTCGATCATTCATGATGTATAGACATTTGTCTCCCAAGTCAAACCGCCTGCCGCGTGGGACCGAGGTTCATCGTCGCGTCGCCGAGGCGCCGCGCACGTCAAGCGGGAAGAAGCCTGAGCAGGCGCTCGCGCACGAACGCGCCGGCGGCCAGCGGATCGTAGTCGAGCCCGGCGCGCAAAAGCGGCTCCATGTCGCGGCGGAACGCCGCATCGGCCAGACGCTCATCGAGGCGGTCGAGAAACTCATGACGCGAGGCGACGGCGCCCTCCGCGCGCATGTAATGCTGGAAGGAGTCGATGACGGCCTCGGGCCGCACGGAAATGCCGGAGGCGCCGCGCATCGCCCAAAAGAGGTCGAACAGGTCTCGCCCACGGCTGCGCTGGAAGAGCGCACGCAGCTTGGTGCCGAGCATTTCGTGCAGATCGAAGGAGTTCACCTGCACGCGAAGCGGCGCGTCGCGGAAGGGCAGTTCGAAGGGGAGCTCGGTGATCGGGCGATGCGGCGTCCGCTCGGTGACGTTTGCCTCCACGACAATGGCGAGCTCGCGA
>CAWBNB010000052.1:0-20797 GCA_963789885.1 uncultured beta proteobacterium
CGCTTGGGTCAGGAGCGTCGTAACAACCTGGGTCGGTGACGGCCCGGGGCTCAGCGGCTGTCGCCCGGTCGATAGGGCGTGTGGTGAAAGGTGTACTCGCCGACGAGACGCTCGCCCGACGACGCCATGGCAAGGAGCCGGATCCGCACCGTCGATGCGGGCAGCGCACGGATGCGTTCCATCCGCGATGTGAGGACCACTTCCCCGGCCGCCGCGTCGAACGGCACATCGCGCAGGCGCTCGAGGCCTGCGCCCTCGACGCCCAAGCGCTCGACGTCGAGCCGCTCGACCCCCGCCAGCGGCGCGTCGAGGCGGGCGATCAGCAGATCGTCGTCCGGGGCGACCGTGCAATAGACGCTGCCGTTGTGCGGCACGCGATACTCCCGCAGGCGCAGCCCCTGCGCGGCGAGCCGCTTCACGAAGGCGTCGGTCAGGACGGCGTGTACGGCGCCCGCACGCACCGCCGCGCGGACCTCGCCGGCGATGTCGACCAGGCTCTGCAGATTCGCGCTGCAGTGGCCGCAGCCGAGCAGGTGCTCGTCGAGCCGGCCTTCCCGCGCCTCGTCGAGCTCGCCGAGCCAGTACTCGAGAAGGGTCGCAAGCGGGATCGGGCTGGCGCAGCTCGGCTGGGTCATGAGGGCGCTCCTCGTCCTGTCACGCAGTCGCGCAGCCGCTCGAGCCCGCGGTGGCGGATGACGCGCACGTTCCCCTCGCTCAGCCCGAGCGCGGCGGCGACTTCCTTGGCCGGCTGGTCGTCGTAGAAGGTCATCACCAGGACCGAGCGCTCGCGCTCGGACAGGCGTTCGAGGCAGCCGACGAGCCGCGCCTGGTCGAGACGCGGCGATGCGGCGGGATCGGCCATCGGCACGTCGCCCGCGTAGCGGTCGAGCAACCGCTCGCGCCGTGCGCCGGTGCGCCGCAGCTCGAGCACCATCATCCGGCAGGTCCCGAACACGAACGAGACGAGCCGCTCCGCGTCGCGGAGCTTGCCGGCGCGCAGGCGCTCGAGGGTGAGCATCAGCACCTGCTGCACGAGGTCAGACGCCGCCTGACCGTCGCGCAGGTGCTTGAGGCCGTAGAGGCGCACCCGCGGCGCCAGGCGGCGGTAGAGCTCGGTTTCGGCCGCGACATCGCCCCCGCCCGGCGCCGCCGCGATGCGGCGCACAAGGGCGACGTCGTCGAGCCCCTCGTGGTCGGAGGCATCGTTCACCCCCATAGGATAAGGCCGCGGCGGCCACGGAGAGGAGGTGTAACGACCCGCCTCCTCGTTACACATCCCGGGTCCAACCACCACCCAGGAGGCACCCATGATCACCAACCCCCAGTCGGGCACCAACGTCCACGAGATCGCGGCCGGCATCTACCGCATCAACACGCCGGTCCAGATGCCGGACGGCTTCCGCTTCAACTTCAACCAGTACCTGATCGACGACGAGGCGCCGCTGCTCTTCCACACCGGCCCGCGGCGGATGTTCCCGCTCGTGCGCGAGGCGGTGGGCCGGGTGATCCCGGTCGCGCGTCTGCGCTACGTCGGCTTCTCGCACTTCGAGGCCGACGAATGCGGCGCGCTCAACGAGTGGCTTGCGGCGGCGCCCCGGGCCGAGCCGGTGTGCGGTCGGATCGCGGCCATGGTCTCCGCGAACGACGTGGCGGACCGCCCGGCCCGCGCGCTCGCCGACGGGGAGGTGCTCGCTCTGGGCCGCCACACCGTACGCTGGTTCGACACGCCGCACATGCCGCACGGCTGGGACTGCGGGCTCATGATGGAGACGTCGACACGCACGTTCCTCTGCGGCGACCTCTTCACGCAGGGTGGCGCCGGCGAGACCCCGCTCACCGAATCGGACATCCTCGGACCGAGCGAGGAGTTCCGCGGGCCGATGGACTACTACGCGCACGCGCCGGACACGGCGAAGATCCTCGAGCGCATCGCGCGCGAGCGACCCACGACGCTCGCCTGCATGCACGGCAGCGCGTTCCGCGGCGATGGCGCGGCGCTGCTGCGCGCGCTGGCGGAGCGGCTCGCCGAGCGGCAGGCGGTGCTCGCGTAGCCACACCCTCTCCCCCCGGCGGGGAGAGAGTCGGGCGGGGTCCTATCTCCCTCCCCCACCGGGGGAGAGGCTTGGTTAGGGCTCAGCCCGGCACCGCAACATTTCGCCCTGCGCAGCCTTCAGGGGCGCGAGGGCGTAAACCGTTCCATTCCTAGAGCAGTTCACGCGTGAAAACGCGACGCTTTGAACCAGGCGCTCTTCCGCCGCGGGTCCTGCCTTGTAGGCGACCGTTCCTCGGCAGTACAGTCGCTCTCATGCGCCTTGCTTTCCGTTCGCGCCGTGCTGTCCGTTCAAGGCCCTGGGCCTGGACTACGAGATGAATTCGATAGACCCTAGGGAGTTCGCGGCGTCCAAAAGCATTGAGGAGCTGCACAGCCTCCTCGCGGCGGCTGGCATCGGCCCGGGCTGGAATAAGCCGGAGCCTTCGCTCTGGCCTACGCCCAAGAAGAGCTTTCTGCCCGCGCACTGGTCGTACGGGCTCGCGAAGCCGGCGCTGGACGCAGCGGGGAAATTCGTGAGCACCGAGCTCGCGGAGCGCCGAAACCTTATCCTGAGCAATCCGGTGCCTGGCAATAGCTACGCGACGACGCGGACGCTGGTGGCCGCGTATCAGATGGTCGAGCCCGGGGAGGTAGCCCGGAGTCATCGACACACGCCGAATGCACTGCGATTGGTCGTGGACGCTGCACCGGACATGTTCACTGTCGTCAACGGTAAGAAGATCCCGATGCTTCCCGGGGATGTGGTGCTGACCCCAAGCTGGTCATGGCACGGCCATCGAAACGAAGGCAGGGCCCGTGCGTACTGGATCGACTTTCTCGATGCCCCGCTCGTTCAGCTGCTCGAGCCCATGTTTTTCGAGCCGTTTCCGGATGGCGTCGAAGCGGCAGACGAGGTCGACGAACGCTCGCCGATGCGTTTCGCGTGGGCGGACACGCTTAGCCGGCTGGCGTCCCAGCCGAGCTTGTCGGCCGGGCACAGTGAGATCCTTCTTGGCCCTCCTGAGCTGCGGAGCATGGCGTTGTACGTCGCCCGCCTGGACGAGGGCGCCGAACTGGCGCGCGGGCGAACGACGGGAAGCTCCATATTTGCCGTCATCGACGGAGCCGGCGTCGTGAACGTCGAGGACAGTGTGTTCGAGTGGCGACGCGGCGACGTGTTTGTTGTGCCTGCGTGGCGACATCATCGTCTGCGAGCCAAGGCGTCAAGCTACCTGCTCCGCGTGACGGACGAGCCCGTCCTAGCACGCCTGGATTGGCTAAGGGAAAGCTGACCCAGGTGCCAACTACGGCTCAGGGCGCCCAACGTCGCGGTGAGTCTGTCGTCTATGATCGGCAGCTTTTGCTGCACGGCGCGAAGCGCAATTCGGTCCTTGAACTCTGGGAGATGGAGCGCTATGGCACGGAGAGCTACGGCGATTCAGATTACGTCTCGATCTACGGTTTGCCGCCGAGGGAATGGTATGTGAAGGGAATTCGGCTCCTCGGCCGAACAGCGGTCGAGTGCACACGGGATGAATTGGCTGCTGCGATCGGGCGGGACATTGCCGCGGTTGCCACGAAACCTGGGCCCGTCCCCTCGTTGGTGATCCGGCAATAACCGCCATGCCTTCGCTCGAGCATAAGATTCCTCCGCCCGTTGTTGGCGCGCTCGTCGCAGGGGCAATGTGGTGGGTCTCTTCGCTGGGATCCCTGCCTACCGTCGCCACTGGACTTCGCCACGCAGCAGTTGCACTTCTTGTCACCGCCGGCGTCGCCTTCGACGTACTCGGTCTCCTGGCCTTTCGAGCCTCTCGCACGACCATCAATCCACTTAAGCCGGAGCGTACCTCGGTTCTGGTCACAGGTGGCGTGTATCAGGTCACCCGGAATCCCATGTATGTCGGCATGGCCCTTCTCCTGCTAGCTTGGGCGGTCTACCTGTCGGCGCTCTTGTCCTTCGCTGGTCCAGTCGTCTTTATCCTGTACATCACTCGCTTCCAAATCCAACCAGAAGAGCGCGCGCTCAAGGTAATCTTTGGAGAGGAGTTCGCAATCTACGCTGCCCGCGTGAGGCGATGGCTGTGATGCCTCACCCATCGATCCAGCGGACCGCCTCCGGCGGCCGCTGATTTCAAGCTTGGGCATGACAGAGGGGCATATGGAGCCGCGCGTTAGCCTGATCACCCTGGGTGTGGCCGATCTAGAGACGGCAACGCGATTCTATGAGCAGTGCCTTGGTCTACCTCGGCGATCTCTAGCGTGGGCACCCTGGCAATGAAGCGCGGCCGCGGCGGCGTCGAGTACGAAGACGTCAAGGTCGGTGAGGGTGCGAGCGCTGATCGAGGTGCGAAAGTCGAAGTTCGATACAACCTCTTCCTCAATCGCGGTCAGCAGATTCAGGAGAACCAACACTATTCCTTCCGCGTCGGCAAGCGACGCTCGATTCCCGGTTTGGAATACGGCGTCGAGGGCATGCGCGTCGGAGGGGAGCGACGTCTTCGCGTGGCCCCTCACCTCGCCTATCGAGATCAAGGCATCCCGGGAATCGTCCCCGAAAGAGCGGTCTTGGAGTTCTACGTGACGCTATTGCGCGTCGAGCCCGGTGCTCACGGCAAATAAGGTGCCCAACCACGCGCTCGAGTGGGGCGGCATCCGAATGGCCTATTGCGGCGGGCGATTCAACATGAATACGCTTGAAAAGGGTCGGGCTTGACCGTGACGTGACGCGATGGAGGAGGGCCATGGCGGGCGACTTTCAACTGACCGGAACAAACGCGGCTGCGCCATTCACGCTGAAACTCCACCGGGGCGACGGCATGGCCCTCATCGCGATGAACTGGAAGGAGGGAAAGCCGCCCCCCGACTTCGTCGGTTTCGCGATCGAGTACAAGGAACCCGGCGGCGACAAGTTTTTCGCCTTGAAGAATCGGCTTGCCTTTCCCGGGATCGCCGGCGAGGTCAATCCGAACCAGCTTTCCACCCGGTTCTCGCCGATCCAGAAGTTCCGCTGGGTCCATTTCCCCCGCAACGCGGAGCTGCCCGGCGAGTTCGTGTACCGGGTCGTCCCGGTCTTCATGAACGCCGTGGACGAGTTGAGCTACGGCGAGGCGCAGGAGGTCGCCATCGAGCTGCGCCGCGAGACCTATCCCGGGAAGCTCAACGTGACCTTCACCCGCGGCTTCGTGTCGTCGCAGGCCTTCGTCGACCGCTACGAATCCGTGGCGCCGATATCGAAGCTGCTGCCGAAAAACGCGGACGAGGGGCTGTCGTTCGTCCCCACCCATCCGAAGGCGAAGGAGGCGCTGGCGTGGATGGGCTTCGAGGCGAGGCATGCCATCCTCGAGGTGCTCGACCAGGCAATAGCGGACAAGAAGGCCAAGGTCCGCGTGGTGGCCTATGACCTGAGCGAGCCCGACGTCGTATCGCGGCTCGAGCAGCTCGGCTCGCGGCTGCAAGATCATCATCGACGACGACGACGCTCACGGCGAAGCCAGCTCCGGCGAGACCACGGCCGCGAAACGCCTGTCCGCCACGGCCGGAGCGGCCAACGTCAAGCGCCAGCACATGGGCAAGCTTCAGCACAACAAGACGATCGTCGTGGACGGCCCGAAGGTGAAGGCGGTCGTGTGCGGTTCGACGAATTTCACGTGGCGCGGATTCTTCGTGCAGTCCAACAACGCGATCGTGTTGCGGGGCAAGAAGGCGACGACGCCCTTCATGTCGGCGTTCGAGAACTACTGGAACAACGATTCGCCGGTGGGCTTCGGCGCAACTACCTCCGCGAAGTGGCTCAGTCTGGGCCTCGCGGGCATCAAAGCGAAGGTGGCCTTCTCCCCGCATGCGAAGGAGAACGCGCTCCTGGAGTCCGTGGCCGACGATATCGGCACCAAGACCACCTCGAGCCTGTTCTATTCGCTCGCGTTTCTCTATCAGACGCCCGGCGTCATGCAGGACGCCATCAAGAAGGTCTCGAAGTCGAAGAAGATCTTCGTCTACGGCATCTCCGACCGCAAGGTCGGCGGCCTCGACCTGCAGAAGCCGGACGGCAATGTCTCGCCCGTCTTCCCGTCGGCCCTGACCAAGGACAACGTCCCCGAGCCGTTCAAGTCGGAGCCGACGGGGGGCGGCGGCAACCGAATGCACCACAAGTTCCTCGTCGTGGACTTCGACAAGCCGACCGCCCGCGTCTACCTCGGCTCGTACAATTTCTCCATCCCGGCGGACACCAAGAACGGAGAGAACCTGCTTTTGATCCGCGACCGCCGGATCGCGGTGTCGTATGTCATCGAAGCGCTGCGGATCTTCGACCACTACCATTTCCGGGTGGCTCAAATGGAATCGAAGAAAGCGCGGAAGAAGCTGCAGTTGGCCAAGCCTCCCCGCAAGCCGGGAGAGAAGGCCTGGTGGGCCGAGGACTACACGAACGCCCGAAAGATCCGCGATCGCGAGCTCTTCGCGTGAAGTGAGAAGTCGGTCGACATTGCAGCCGCCCGTAAAGCGGGTCCCTAACTGCGCGCACAGATTTGTCCCCTACCCTGCGGTTCGGAGGACCCCATGCTCAGACTCGATGCATCTCTCTCGAGCGCAGCGCTCGTCGCGGTGGCTTCCATCGTCGCATCCCCGCCCATATCGGGCCAGCCGTACCCGACCAAGCCCGTGAAAATTATCGTCGCCTTCGCGCCAGGAGGCGGTAATGACTTCATCGCGCGCTTCATGGCGCAAAGGCTCACGACCGCGCTCGGCCAGCAATTTATCGTCGAGAACAAACCGGGCGCTGGCGGCACCGTCGGCTTCGAGGCGGGGATCAAGTCACCCCCGGATGGCTACACGTTGACGTTGATCTCGAACAGCTACACCGTCAATCCCAGCATTTACAAGCTGAGGTTCGACCCGATCGCAGACATGACCGCGGTGATCCAGATATCGCAGGGCCCGTACGTCGTGGTCGTGCATCCCTCGGTTCGCGATCAAGAAGGAGATCGACGTCTGGCGGCAGGTCGTACGCGATGCGAACGTGAAAGTCGAATGAATTGGAGCGGCTCGCTCCAAGACAGATTGACGCCGAACCGCGCGCCGCAGCGGACGACTTCGCCGCGTGCGTCCGCCCGTGCTTTAACGCACGCACCGCAAGCGACGCGCCACTGAGCGAGAGCATTGGGCGTCAAACCGTTAACGTGACCTGGAAGCGAACACCATGGTACTGAAAGTATGTCTGGCGGGCGCAACCGGTTGGGCGGGTTCGGAGCTTGCGCGCGGGATCGCGAGAAACGCGGACCTCGACCTGGTCGCTGCGGTTGCGCGAAAGCATGCCGGCCGGGTCCTGGGCGAGGTGGTGGGCGAGCCGCTCCTTGCCGGTCGCATATACGCCTCGGCCGCAGAGGCGCTTGCCACCCCCTGCGACGTCTTCGTCGAGTACACGAAGCCGGACACCGCCAAGGCGAACGTCCTGACCGCGCTCGAGCACAGTGCGCACGTCGTGGTGGGAACTTCCGGTCTTACGGACAGTGATTTCGCGCAGATCGACGTCCTCGCGCGCAAACGGCATCGTGGCGTGCTTGCCTGCGGCAACTTCGCCTTGACGGTCGTGCTGCTCCAGAAGTTCGCCGAATCCGCAGCCAGGCTCATCCCGCAATGGGAAATCATTGACTATGCGCACGACGACAAGGTCGACGCACCGAGCGGTACTGCTCGCGAACTCGCGTTTCGCTTGTCCAAGGTGCGCAACCCCGAGCCCACGGTTCCTCTCGCGAGCACGGTCGGCCCGAGAGAGACACGAGGCGCCACCGTTTCCGGTTCCCAGGTGCACTCCATCCGCCTACCGGGCTACGTAATCAGCGCCGAGATCATCTTCGGAATGCCGGACCAGAAGCTGACGATCCGTCACGACTCGGGGAACAGCGCGCGTCCGTACGTGGACGGGGCCCTGCTCGCCATTCGGAAGGTCCCGACCCTCGTTGGCGTCCATCGTGGTCTGGACTCCGTGCTCGATCTCTGAGGCAGGATGGAACGGCGCGATCGGCCGCGATGACGCCCAGCCCGCTCATGCAGCGCCAGCCGGGCGCGATCCATGGCGATTCCATCGGCCGGTAAGGCACCCGACATCGCATCCGGATCAGTTCCGGATGCGCTCCTCGCGCTCCACGTCAATCCCGATACCGGGCTCACGCGCACCGACGTGGATGCCCGTCGGAAGGAGCACGGCTACAACGAAGTGGCCGAGCAGAAGGGGCACCCGGTTCTCGAATTCCTCGGAAAGTTCTGGGGCGTGTCGGCAGGGATGCTCGAGCTGATCATGATCCTGTCCGCAGTCCTCCGGAAATACTCGGACCTCGCGGTGGTCGGCGCGCTGCTGGTCATCAATGCGGTGCTGAGCTTCATGCAGGAACGTCGCGCTGCCGGCGTCGTCCAGACGTTGAAGCGGCGCTTGCAGGTCTCCGCGCGCGTCCTGCGCGAGGCTGCCTGGCAGCTCCGTCCCCGCCCGGGAGTTGGTCCCTGGCGACATCGTTCGCGTCCGCGCGGGCGACGTCGTTCCGGCGGACGTCCAGCTCCTGACCGGCTCATTGAGTGTCGACCAGTCGGCTCTGACCGGCGAATCGAGGGATGCCGCCAAGGGGCCAGGCGAGATTGTCTCGTCCGGGTCCATCGTCCGTCGAGGCGAAGGCAACGGCGTGGTCGTGCTGACAGGGGCGCAGACTTATTTCGGCCGCACCACCGAACTGGTGCAGCAGGCGCGTCCGAAGCTTCACATCGAAGCCGTGGTGGCCAAGGTGGTTCGCTGGCTCTTCGCGATCGTCGCCTCGTTGCTCGCCGCGCTCGTCGCGTTGTCGCTGATCCGCGGCATACCGCTTCTCGAGACGGTTCCGCTCGCGCTCGTTCTGTTGATGAGCGCGGTGCCGGTCGCCCTTCCCGTGATGTTCACCGTCAGCATGGCCGTCGGGGCCAGGGAACTGGCGCGACGCGGGGTGCTGGTCACGCGCCTCAGCGCCGCGGAGGATGCGGCGACGATGGATGTGCTGTGCGTGGACAAAACGGGCACCATCACGATGAACCAGCTTGCCGTCACGGGCGTCATCCCGCTGGCCCAGGCGACGCAAGTCGACGTCCTGTCTGCAGGAGCCCTCGCGTCGCAGGAGGCCAATCAGGATCCGATAGACCTGGCGTTTCTGCGTGCAGCGAAAGAACGGCATGTCTTCGACGGCGTGCCCGCAATTACACCAGTCTCCTTCGCGCCATTTGATGCAACAACGCGGCGGACGGAAGCCGTGATCGAGCAAAGCGGGCGGCGGCTGCGGGTGATGAAAGGTGCCGTACGAACCGTAGCTGCGGCCTGCGCACTCGAGCCCCCCGCCATCGAGGCGTTGGAGGCGCGGGTCAGCGAATCCGCGCAGAAGGGTTACCGGACACTGGCCGTAGCCCGCGGCCTCGAGCACGGGGCCCCCGAACTCGTCGGGCTGGTGACCCTGTACGATCCACCCCGGCCGGACGCCAAGCGCCTGATCGGCGCCCTCCGCGATCTTGGCGTTTCCGTGAAGATGCTCACTGGCGATGCGCTGGCGGTGGCGAGTGAAGTCGCGCAGGGGGTCGGCTTGGCGAACATCCGGCGCGTGGCGGATCTGAAAACCGCGAGCGCTCAGGCCGGCAACGAGGCAGTTGATCTGTTGGCGGGAGTAGACGGTTTCGCAGAGGTATACCCGGAGGACAAATACGTCGTGGTGCAGCACCTTCAGGCCGCGGGGCACGTGACCGGCATGACGGGCGACGGGGTCAACGACGCGCCCGCCCTGCGCCAGGCCGAGGTCGGCATCGCCGTCAGCAGTGCGACCGACGTCGCCAAGGGCGCTGCGAGCGTCGTCCTGACCGAGCCGGGCCTGACGAACATCGTGGCGTTGGTCGAGCAGGGGCGGACGATCTATCAGCGGGTGCTGACGTGGATCATCAACAAGATCAGCCGGACGATCCTGAAGGCGGCTTTTGTGGCCATCGCCTTTGTAATGACCGGCAAGTTCGTTGTTTCCGCTTTTGCCATGCTGCTGCTGGTCTTCATGACGGACTTCGCGAAGATCTCCCTGGCGACGGACGTCGTTCAACCCTCCAGAAAGCCGGAGACGTGGAATATCGGCGGCTTCATCGTGGTGTCCGTAGTGCTGGGTGTGGCGATGGTGGTGGAGGCTCTTCTCGCCTTGTACATCTGCTGGTCGCGCTTCGGTCTGGCGACCAATGACCCTGTGCTCTTTACGTTCAGCTTTCTGACTTTGCTCTACTTCGCGGCATTCTCCATCGTGTCCGTGCGAGAGCGCAGGTGGTTTTGGACGACCATGCCCAGCAAGACTCTCATGGCTGCCCTTGCCGCGGAGCTGGTCGTCGGCACTGTGCTCACTCTCGTCGGCCTCCCGGGCTTCGCCCCATTGCCCTGGTGGCAGACGCTCGCGATATTCGCTTATGCGATGCTCTTGTGCCTCGTCGTGAACGACGCGGTGAAGGTCGCGATGATCAAATGGCGAATTCCTCTTGCGGTCGGTTAGAGCGCCAGCCGCGAAGCGCAGGGAACGAGAGCGTTAGGCGACGTGTGAGGCTACATTGAGCGAGTCGTGGCTCCTTTGGGGTCTGCTGTTCGGGTCGTTCGGGCTCGGTTTCTTCGTGTACGGCAGGAAGCAGAAGGCGATCGTCCCAATGATCTGCGGACTGGCCCTCATGATCTTTCCGTATTTCGTTTCCAGCACCGTTCTTCTTGTCGCCATCGGAGTCGCGCTGATTGCTCTTCCCTACTTCGTCAGACTCTGAGCAATGCAGAGCATCTGGTCGTCGGTTGCACCGCACCGTGCCAACCTCCCCGGAGGACTAAACCTCGTGAAGCTCTATATCATCGCCACCGAGCGGGGCCGGTCGCACTCGACGTCCGGGACCCGAAGCAGGTCTTCGCGAACGGGAGCGAAGCGTTCCGCAACCGTCGAATCGCGTTCGAGAAGATACTTGCGCGGGTGAGCGCGCGGATAGGGGAGAGCCTGGGGCAATGAGCGGTCCAGCCATCGCAGCGGCTGTGGACCATTGGCTTGCCGAGTTCGAGCGGGCGCTCGCGGGGCGCGACGACGCCCTGCTCAGGGGCCTGTTCCACGCGGACAGCCATTGGCGCGACGTTCTAGCGCTCACCTGGCACATCCGGACGGTCGACGGCCGGGACGCCATCCTCAGGGAGTCTGAAGGCCCACGCCGCCCGGGCCAGGCCGGCCAGGTTCGCGACGGACCCCGATCGGACGCCACCCCGCCGCGTCACGCGCGCGGGCACCACCGCGATCGAAGCGATCTTCAGGTTTCAGACCGCCGAGGGCCGTGGCAGCGGCGTACTGCGGCTGACCCCCACCGCCCAAGATAGCGACACGCTGAAGGCGTGGACCCTGCTCACGACGCTCGACGAGATCACGGGGTTCGAGGAGCAGGTCGGAGAATCGCGGCCCAAAGGCGAGTCCTACTCGCGCGATTTCCGGGGCCCCAACTGGCTCGATCTGAGGACATCCGCCGCGGAGTACGCCGGCCGGGATCCGGTCGTGCTGGTGGTCGGCGGCGGCCAGGCCGGGCTTTCGATCGCCGCGCGCCTCACGCAACTGCAGGTCGACACGCTGATCGTCGACCGCGGCGAGCGCATCGGCGACAACTGGCGCAAGCGCTATCACGCGCTCACCCTGCATAACCAGGTGCAGGTCAACCACCTTCCCTACATGCCCTTTCCACCGAACTGGCCGGTCTACATTCCCAAGGACAAGCTCGCCGGCTGGTTCGAGGTCTACGTGGAAAGCATGGAGCTGAACTACTGGACGGGGACGGAATTCGAGGCCGGGACGTATGACGAGCGGGCGGGCCGGTGGTCCGTCGTGCTGCGGCGGCCGGACGGCACGAAGCGGGAGATGCGCCCGCGGCACGTCGTCATGGCCACCGGAGTCAGCGGCATTCCGAACCTTCCCGATATCCCGACGTTGCGGAACTTCGGCGGCGAGGTGCTGCACTCCAGCCAGTACGATGACGGCGAGGCGTGGCAGGGCAAGAAGGCGCTCGTCGTCGGCACCGGCAACAGCGGCCACGACATCGCGCAGGATCTGTACTCGAGCGGGGCGGAAGTCACCCTCGTGCAGCGCAGCTCGACCCTGATCGTCAACATCGAGCCGAGCGCGCAGCTCGCCTACGCGCTGTACGACGAAGGACCCCCGCTGGAGGACTGCGACCTCATCACGGCGTCGATCCCGCTTGCCCTGGCGCGGAAGAGCCACATCCTCCTGACCGAACGGGCGCGGGACCTGGACCGGGAGCTCCTCGACGGGCTCGAGCGCGTCGGGTTCAAGCTCGACTTCGGGGAGGACGGGACGGGCTGGCAGTTCAAGTACCTCACCCGCGGCGGCGGCTACTACTTCAACGTCGGCTGCTCCGATCTCGTCGCGGAGGGCGAGATCGGCCTGGTGCAGTTTTCGGACATCGCCGGGTTCGTCGCGGAGGGCGCGCGGTTGCGCAACGGCGATACGCTCGCGGCCGACCTGATCGTGCTGGCGACCGGCTACAAGGGCCAGGAATACCTGGTCCGCAGGCTGTTCGGCGATGAGGTCGCCGGACGCGTCGGCCCGATCTGGGGATTCGGCGACGAGCAGGAGTTGCGCAACATGTTCACTCGCACCGCGCAGCCGGGCCTCTGGTTCATCGCCGGCAGCCTGGCCCAGTGCCGCATCTACTCCAGGTACCTCGCCTTGCAGATCAAGGCCTGCGAGATCGGCCTGATCCCGAGCTCGCACGGCGCCGAACCGGTTTCAGCGGCGTGACGCGCCGGGGATTGCCGCAGCCTACGGGAGTATCATCGCGCCGGGTTCCGCGAGGGAGCCGGGCGCGCCCAAACCGGCTCGGGAGAAACGGAGGACTGACATGACGGCGTTCAACATCGTGCGCTTCCGGGTGAAACCCGGGAACGAGCAGCGGTTCATCGACGAGCATCGCGCGGTAGGCCCCGGATTCAAGGGCTTCCTCGGGGGCAACCTGGTGCGGACCGGCGACCAGACCTTCTGCATGATCGGCGAGTGGCGAAGCTTCCAGAGCCTGGCGGCCGCGCGCCCCGAGATGATCGCGATCCTGGACCGGCTGCGCGAGCTGCTGGAGGACCAGGGCGGCGGGCTCGGCGTCACCGACCCGGTGTCGGGGGAGGTCGTCGTGAAGCTCGCGGCAACGAAGGCCGCGAAGAAGCGCCCGGCCAAGGGACGCAGCAAGGCCAAGCGCGCGACCGCCAAGCGCGCGGCCCGCAAGCGCAAACGCTAGCACTCCAGTTCCGCGGTGACGGCGAGGCGCCGCCTCGCGGCCGACGTTTCGCCGGGAGGTTCGTCGATGGCGCGGGTCTCACTCACCCTGAAGAGCGTTCGCGCGCGGCCGGTGGTCGTGCCGCTGAAACGGCCGGTCGTCTCGAAGGTCGGCCTGTTCCGGGACTGGCCGATGATCCTGATCGACCTCTACACCAACGAGGGCATCGTCGGTCACAGCTACCTCGAGCCCTATCTCAGGCAGTCGGTCCGCTACATCATCCCGGCGATCCAGGACCTCGCCGAGGCGGCGAAGGGCCAGCCGGTGGCGCCGTTCGACGGCTATCGCCGGGGAATCGGCTCCCTGCACCTCGTCGGCCGCGAAGGCGTGTCCCTGATCGCGGTGTCGGGGCTCGACATGGCGGCGTGGGATGCCGCGGCGAAGGCCGCCGACCTGCCGCTCGCCGCGTACCTCGGCGGGACGATCGGTCCGGTGCCGGCCTACAACAGCAACGGGCTGTGGCTGACGCCGCTGGAGGCGCTCGCGGACGAGGCGGCGGCGCTCGTCGCCGAGGGCGGGTTCGCCGGCCTGAAGCTCCGACTGGGACGGGACCGCCTCGCCGACGATCTGGCGGCCATCACCGCCGCGCGGAAGGGCGCCGGCGCCGAGGTGAAGCTCATGTGCGACTTCAACCAAGGCCTGTCGCTCGGCGACGCGCTCGCCCGCTGCCACGCGCTCGACGACCAGGGTCTCTACTGGTTCGAGGAGCCCACGACGTACGACAACATCCCCGGGTACGCGCAGCTCGCGCGCGAGCTGAAGACCCCGGTCCAGCTCGGCGAGAACTTCTACGGTCCGCGCCTGCTGTACCAGGCGATCCTCGCCGGCGCGGGCGACTACGTCATGCCCGACCTGATGCGCATCGGCGGAGTGAGCGGATGGCTGCGCGCGGCGGCGATCGCGGGCGCGGCCGGCATCCCGATGTCGACGCACCTCTACCCGGAGGTGGCCGCGCACCTCATGCGCGTCACCGACACCGCGCACTGGCTCGAGTGGCAGGACTGGGGCAACCCGATCCTCGCCGAGCCCTTCGCGGTGAAGGACGGCCGGATCATCGTGCCGGACCGGCCCGGTCTGGGCATCGCATGGGACGAGAAAGCGGTCGCGAAGTTCGCGATCGGTTGAAGCTGGCAGTCGCAGTTGGAGCGGTGATTCGACAACTCGTTAGGAGGAGACGATGAAAACCGAGCTGCTGTACCTGGCGTGGGTAACCGCGCTGACCGGCCTGCTCTGGGTGCCCTACATCCTCGACCGCATCGCGGTGCGGGGGCTAGCGGACACGGTCGGCTACCCGGAAAATCCGAAGCCGCAGTCGCCGTGGGCGCGGCGCATGATGAAGGCGCACCTGAACGCGATCGAGAACCTGGTCGTCTTCGCTACGCTCGTCCTCGCCGCCCAGGCGGCGAACATCACCAACGACGTGACCGCGACCGCCTGCATCGTGTACTTCTGGGCGCGTGTCGTTCACCTCGCGGCTTACACGTTCGCCGTGCCCTGGGTCCGCACGCTCGCCTTCGCGGTCGGGTTCTTCGCGCAGGCGGCGATCGCCTGGCAGCTGCTCCGCTGACGTATGACCGCCACGCAGAGCGAGAAGGCCGCGCGCTTCCGGGCGCTGCACGAAGGGCCCGGCGCGTTCGTCGTCGCGAACCCCTGGGATGCGGGCTCGGCGCGCATCCTCGCCGCGCTCGGCTTCCAGGCGCTGGCGACTTCGAGCGGCGCCTCGGCCGGCGTCCTCGGCCGCCGCGACGGCCGGGTCACCCGCGACGAGGCGCTCGCGCACGCGCGCGCCATCGTCGAAGCGACCGACCTCCCGGTGTCGGCCGACCTCGAGAAGGGTTTCGGCGACGCCCCGGCGACCGCAGCGGAGACGATCCGCCTCGCCGCCGGGGTCGGGCTCGTCGGCGGCTCGATCGAGGACGCGACCGGCGACAAGGCGAAGCCGCTCTACGACATCGGCCACGCGACCGAGCGCGTGGCCGCGGCGGCGCAGGCCGCACGGGCGCTCCCCTTCCCGTTCACGCTGACCGCCCGGGCGGAAAACTTCCTGCGCGGCAACCCGGATCTCGACGACACGATCAGGCGCCTGCAGGCGTTCGAGCGGGCCGGCGCGGACGTGCTGTTCGCGCCCGGCCTGCCGAATCTCGCGTCGGTCCGCGCGGTCTGCGCCGCGGTGTCAAAGCCGTTCAACTTCATGGCCGGCATCAAGGGCAAGTCGTTCACCGTCGCCGAGCTCGAAGCGGCCGGCGTGCGGCGGATCAGCGTCGCGACCTCGCTCTATCGCGCGGCGATGAGCGGTCTGCTCGCCGCCGCGCGCGAGATCAAGGACCAGGGGACTTTCGGCTATCTGGAGCGTTCGCTGGCGACGCCGGAACTGAACGCGTTCATGCGCGACTGAGGCACGCATCTTCACGCGCTGACGCCTGTGGTATATGAGCGCGATGGACCGCCAGGCCTTCATCCAACGGCACGCGCTCTGGACCGACGACCAGCGCCGACAGGCCGAGGCGCTCAAGGACCGCGTGCGGACCGAGGGTCTCCGCCTGATTCGGGTGGTGTGGACGGACGCGCACGGCTACTCGCGCGCGAAGGCGGTTACGGTGCCGGCGTTTCTGGAGTCGCTCGCCGGCGGCTACAACATCAACGTCGCGACCACGACGCTCGATTCGGCGAACGCCCGCACGTTCAGCTCGTTCACGCGCGGCGGCGGCATGGGCCTCGACGAGATGACCGGCTCGCCGAACATCACGATCGTCCCCGACCCGGGGACGTTCCGGGTCCTGCCCTGGGCCCCCGGCGTCGGGTGGGTGCTCTGCGACGAGTATTTCAACGACGGCGCGCGGTATCACTTCTCCGCGCGCCACCTCCTGCGCCAGCAGCTCGAGCGCCTTCAGGCGGCGGGTCTCGACTACGTCGTCGGGCTCGAGGTCGAGTGGTATCTCGCCCGCGTCGCGGAAGACCATCTCACCGACGAGCACATCGGCGTTCCGGGCATCCGCGGCCGCCCGATCGCGACTTGGCCGGCGGAGCCCGGCTACTCGTACCACTCCGAGTCGAACTTCGACCTCATGCAGCCGATGCTGTCGGCGCTCGCAGACGCCTACGAGGCGCTCGGCCTGCCGCTGCGGTCGGTCGAGAACGAATGGGGGCCGGGACAGGTCGAGTGCACGTTCTCGGCGGAGGGTGCGCTGAAGGCGGCCGACGATCTCGTGCTGTTCCGGACCGCGACGCGGCAGGTGTGCCGGCGAATGGGTTACTTCGCCACCTTCATGTGCCGCCCTAGCCTCAAGGGCCATTACTCGAGCGGCTGGCACCTCCACCAGTCGCTCGTCGACGCGAAGACCGGCGCGAACCGGTTCATGCCCGCGAGCGCGTCCGAGCGGCTCTCGCCGCTGGGCAGTGCCTTCCTCGGCGGGCTCCTCGCACACGCGGCGGCGGCGACCGCGTTCGCGACGCCGACGGTAAACGGATACCGGCGCTTCAAACCGAACTCGCTCGCGCCCGACCGCGCGGGCTGGGGCTACGATCACCGGGGCGCGATGATCCGAGTGCTAGGTGGCCCAGGCGATCCGGCGACGCGAATGGAAAACCGCGGCGGCGAACCCGCCGCGAACCCTTACCTGTACATGGCCTCACAGCTCGTCTCGGGGCGCGATGGCATCGAAGCGAACCGCGACCCCGGACCCCAGGACGACGAGCCCTACCAGGCCGATCGCGTCCCGCTGCCGACGAGCCTGATGGATGCGCTCGACGCGCTCGAGAAGAGCGCCCTCTTCCGCCGCGAGCTGGGCGGGATCTTCATCGACTATTTCCTGAAGCTGAAGCGCAACGAAGCCGGGCGGTTCCTGCGCTGGCGCGAAGAGCAGCGCATGGAGGACCGACCGGACGAGACGACGGCGTGGGAGCAAAACGAGTACTTCGACTTTTTCTGAGCACCGCCCGCCGCGGACTTAGGTGAGGTTCGGTTCACAGCAACGGACCGATGGTCTTCGCCAGCTGAGAGCTTTGATCCGGTAGCAGTCGTTTGGGCATGATGTCTTTCGGAAGCCTCGAAAGCATGGCCACGCAAAGTGTCCAGGCAATTGCAGAAGGAGCGGGCAGGTGGGTCACGACGGCACCAGCTTCCCATCCTGCCACAGTCCCGACCGTCTCACGCTCTGACCTTTCCCGCGCCCACCACCCTCCCCCGTGCCCCGCGGGGCCTTACCCGTTTCGCAGCGCCGCTCGTGCCGATTCTCGGCCCGCTCGGACTCTTCTACAAGGTAATGGGGGACGATCGACCGGAACCGACCCGAAGGAGACGTTCGCGGTCGTTCGCAAAGGACAGGCTGCGATCGAACTCGATAGTTTGTCTCCGAGGCGCAGCTCTGAGGTTCTGAAGCCGCGCCATCAGGCTGCCTGGGTAACGATGCTCTTCATGCGTTCCAGTTTCGGAGATACCACGGGCACCGTGAGCATGGTGCTCGCAACGGCCATCAGCAGCAGCGCCGTGAACGTCTCGCTGGTGATGACGCCCTTGTCCAGGAGGATATTGGCGAAGATGATCATGATCAGCGCCTTCGTCTGCAGCAGCCAGCCGATGATCGACGCCTCGCCCGGCTGCCATTTGAGAATCTTCCCGGCGATTTGAACGCCGAGCAACTTGCCCGCGATCGACGCGAAGAGCAACGCGGCCGCGGCGAGGAACACCGCTTCGCCGCCCACGCTCCAGTTGGTTCTCAAGCCCGTGCTCAGGAAAAACACCGGCATCACGACCAGCAGCACGTGGTGACGCAGCAGGTCCATCTGTTTCTGGTCGAACCAATCGCCATCCATGACGGCGCCCGCGAGGAACGCTCCGACCATGAAATGCAGCCCGGACCAGTCGGCGCCGAAGGCGCACACCGCGAGCCAGATCAGACCCACGTACCAGCGGTCCCTCTCCGGCAGCCGCACCATCAGCTTGCGGAATCCGTAACTGCAGACGGCGAAGGCCAATAGAAACGCGCCCTGCATGCCCACGCGCTGCCAGTCCATCAGGATCAGCGCCAGCACGCCCCAGATGGCGATGTCATCCAGGCTCGCATAGCGCAGGATGCGCTGCCCGATGGGTTGGCGCAGGATCTCGAGCTTCTCCATGAGCAGAATCAGGATGGGAAGCGCAGTGACGGCACAGGCCATGCCGACTCCGAGGACGAATTGCCAGGTCATCGCCTTGGGACCGATCCAGCCGTCGTGCATCACCATGCCCGCCGCCACGATGCTGCCCAACAGCAGCGGCGTGGCGAGGGCGAGCCCGGCTGTGATGGCACTCTCGCGCCGATACGCCCATGCCTTCTTCAAGTCCAGTTCGATGCCGGCGATCCACACGAAGATCATCACTGCCCACCATGCGATGCCGTTCAACGACTGCACGACCGGCTGGCGTAAAGACGAAGGCGTAGTAGTCGGGGAAGACCCTTCCCAAAATGCCGGGCCCCAACAGGATTCCGGTGATGATCTGCACGACTACCAGAGGGGCGTAGTAGTCGGTTCGGCCCAGGCGCCAGATGAGATACGGGACGGTGAAGATGATCCCGATGGCGATCAGGAATATCTCCGTGGTGCTTTGAATGGTATGCATGGATTTGCGTTTCCGTGGTCGAACTACCAAGTATCGGAATCATACGTGCCGGGAACAATTCCGCCGAGTCGCAACGGGAGCTTGAACGATGCCTTGTGGCCGGGCAGCGACCGTCAGCCGAAGGGCTCAAGTCGACCCACCTCGGAAAGTCACGTCTCTGCGAAGCAGCCACTCGGCGGCCGTGTGAGCCGCACGCCGATACGCGAGACGCTGCGGATCCTCGCGGCCGAAGGCCTGGTCGAGTTCGTTCCCGACTGCGGCGCCCAAGTCTCCGCCTGGTCGAGCGGCGACCTGGTGCCGAGAGAGACCGCTCCCTCAAGGATGAGGGCGCGAAGACCGAGAGCAAGGCACCCGTAGATACCGCGGGGGGCGGCAGCTCCGCACCGGGCGGCCCCGCGGACGGCGACACGGATTGAATCCGCGGCTATTGCGGGCCCAGGCCGGCGAGGTAGTCGACGAGAATCTCGATATCCTTGTCGGACAGCGGCTGCGCCGCGGCGGTCATGTTGCCGTCCATGTCGAAGCGGGTCCGCGCCTTGAAGCCGCGCAGCTGCGTGCGCAGGTACTCGGGCTGCTGCCCGGCGAGGCGCGGGATGTGCTGCTGGCCGCGCAGCGCGGCGCCGTGGCACTGCGTGCAGTTGAACTTCTCGGCGAGGCCCGGCCGGCCGCGGCGTTGTCCGCGCGGCGTCTGTGGCCGGCCGGCGCAGCGGTTTCTGCGCCGAGAAGTACGCGCGAGCTCGTTCATCTCCGCGTTGCTCAGCGGCGCGGCCATCGGGGTCATCTGCGGGTCCTTGCGGTTGCCCTCGCGGAACATGAAGAGCTGCGTCGCGATGAACTGCGCCGGCTGGCCGGCGAGCGACGGCATGGCGGGATTGGTCGAGTTGCCGCCTCGGGCCGTGGCAGGCCGCACGCAGCGCCTTGCGGGCTCGCGCTGCCGGCGAGCGCAGCGCCGGCCAGAAAAGACAAGCGCGGCGGCCAGCGCGCCGCCGCGCCTTGCGCGCCGCGACGTGCGACGCTCACTTCCGCGTAGCTGACCCGGTAGATGATGCCGTTGTAGTCGTCCGAGACGAGCAGCGAGCCGTCGCGCATACGAGCACGTCGACCGGCCGGCCCCACATCGGCGGATCGGCCTTCTCGTCGGTGAGGAAGCCGTCGAGGAAGGGCTTCATCTTCGGCCTTGCCGCTTGGCGTCGACGCGTCGACGCGCATCACGTTGTAGCCCTGCTTGGTGCGTGCGGTTCCACGAGCCGTGCATGGCGATGAAGATGTTGTTCCGGTACTCGGCCGGGAACATCTTGCCGGTGTAGAAGCGCATGCCGAGCGGGCGCGATGTGCGCGCCGAGCTTCGCGCGCCGGCGCGTCGAACTCCTGCACGAGCGGCCCTTGCCGTACTCGGGGTCGAGCGTGTCGCCCTGGTGGCAGAACGGATAGCCGAAGTGCATGCCCTTCGTCGCGCGACGCGGTGCAGCGTGTCGTGGGCAGATCGTCGCCGAGCCAGTCGCGGGCGTGCTTGGTGAACCAGAGCTCCTTCGTCTTCGGGTGCCAGTCGAAGCCGACCGAGTTGCGCACGCCCTGCGCGTAGTTCTCCAGCACGCCGGTCTTCGGGATCGACGCGCGATGATCGTCGCCTGCGATGTAGGTCGGCATGACGATGTTGCCCGGCGCGCCGATGTTGAAGTAGAGCTTGCCGTCGGGACCCAGCGCGAGGAACTTCCAGAAGTGGCCGGGCTGGTTCGTCGGGATCGAGGTTGTCGATCACGACCTTGCGCCTCGGGCGGATTGTCGAGCCGTCCTCGATGCCGTCGTAGCGCGTGATGCGGTGGCGCTCGGCGACGTAGAGC
>CAWBNB010000053.1:0-24124 GCA_963789885.1 uncultured beta proteobacterium
CAGCGTCGTGTCCTGGCCGGGCGGCGGGTTGTCGACGGCCTCCTCGAGCGAGTGGAACTCGCGCCATTCCTCGCGCGGCCGCACGCGCCCCTCGGTGCCGACCTGGTCGAGCCCCCAGTACAGCTCGACGTGATGGTTGTCCGGGTCGAAGAACTCGACCGCGATCTGGCAGCCGGCGCGGCGCCGGCCGTGCACGATGATTTTCACGCCGTGCTTGCGCAGGTGCTCGCGGAAGCGGAACAGCTCGTCGAGCGTCGCGGCCTCGAACGCGACGTGGTTGAGGTCCACTCGGTTGGACGGCGCACGCCCGGTGCCGACCAGCGCGAGCGAGTGGTGATCCGAGCTGCAGCGCAGGAACACCATGCCGCCGGCGGTCTGGCTCTCGTCGTAGACGTCCGAGACCCGGAACCCGAGCACCTCGGTGTAGAAGCGCGTCGAGCGTTCGAGGTCCTGGACGTTGAGCACGACGTGCCCGAGTTTCCGGAAACCGAACGGCAGCCCGGCGGGCGGCGCCATCGCTTTCAACTTCTGGACGTCGACCGGCATGCGCGAGACTCCTGCTGGAGTGGTTGACCCCGCCAAGTCTAGCGCGGAAGGAAGAGGAAAGAGGCTCGAGAGCGATCGCCGCGCAGGCGACGGCGCGCACCGGGAGATCGTTTGACTCGAGGCCTCGCTGGTCCATCGGGTTGCCGGCGCCGGACTACCACGTGCAGTGCGTGAAACGGGGCTCGCGGGCTCGACTCGATCTCTCGGCCACGGAAACACTGGCGCCGATAGCAGTTTGCGCACCGCACATTGACACGGCCAGACGCGACACCGAAGATGGCGCGCGATGTAATCGGTTACACGCATTGCCGCGTTTCCGGCTGCGCCCTCGACCCCATCGGAGATCTCGATGAAGACCTACATCAAGCAGGCTCCGCCACCCGCGCCGCAGGATCGCACCCGTCTCGAGGAGACCGTGCGCAAGATGCTCGCCGACATCAGCGCCAACGGCGACGAAGCCGTGCGGCGCTACGCCCGCGAGTTCGACCGTTGGGAAAGCGGGGCGTTCAGGGTCTCGGCGGACGAGATCGCGAAGGTCGGGCGCGAGCTGCCTGAGTCGTTCAAGGCCGATTTCGAGTATTCGCTCAAGCAGGTCGTCGGGTTCGCGCGCCGTCAGCTCGAGACCTTGACCGGCTTCGAGACCGAGCTCGAGCCCGGGATCGTGCTTGGCCAAAAGATGATCCCGGTCGAGCGGGTGGGCTGCTACGTGCCCGGGGGCAAGTTCCCGCTGGTCGCGTCCGCCATCATGAGCGTCGGCACCGCGAAGGCCGCGGGGGCCTCGTACGTCGTCGCGTGTGCACCGCCGCGCGACGCGCGCGGCATGTATCCGTACACGCTCTACGCTCTGCACCGCGCAGGCGCCGACGAGATCTACAACCTCGGCGGCGCCCAGGCGATGGCGGCGATGGCCTACGGCCGCGTCGGCATCGAGCCGGTCGACATGATCACCGGCGCCGGCAATCCGTTCGTGGCCGAAGCGAAACGTCAGCTCTTCGGCACCGTCGGCATCGATCTCCTCGCCGGCCCGACCGAGATCCTGGTGATTGCCGACGACTCGGCCGACCCGGCACTGGTCGCCACCGATCTACTCGGCCAGGCGGAGCACGGCCCCGACAGCCCGGCCTGGCTCGTGACGACCTCGCGCGCCCTCGGCGAGGCCGCGCTCAAGGAGGTCGAGCGCCAGCTCGCGGTCCTGCCCACGCGGAAGACCGCGGAGCCTGCTTGGCGCGATCACGGCGAGATCGTGGTGGTGGACTCCGACGACGAAGCGATCGCGGTGGCCGACGCGTACGCCCCCGAGCACCTGGAGGTGATGACGTCCAAGAACCGTTACTACCTCGAGCGCCTGAAGAACTATGGCAGCCTGTTCCTCGGCGAGGAGAGCACGGTCGCCTACGGCGACAAGGGCGTGGGTACCAACCATACGCTCCCGACCTCCCGTGCGGCGCGTTATACGGGCGGGCTCTGGGTCGGGAAGTTCATCAAGACCGTCACCTATCAGTACCTCACGCCGGAGGCGAGCCGGCGCATCGCCCCGGTCATGAGCCGCATCTGCGAGGTCGAGGGGATGCTCGCGCACAAGATCACCGCGGACGTACGCGAGAAGCGCTACGCACGCTAGTCGAGTCCACCCGAGGAGGCCGTCATGGCGAAGAAGACACCCGCGAATCCGCCGCACCCGACGACACGGCGCAAGTTCCTGTCCGACCTGGCGGCCGTCTCGACCGGCGCGGTCGCGGCCGGCACCGTGGGTCTGCCCGCGTGGGCGCAGCAGAGGTCCGACAAGACCGGTACCGTCCGGGTGTGGGGGGAGCCGGGGCCCTATGCGGGCGTCGCCGTCGACGCGATGAACGAATGGGCGAAGAAGTTCGCGCCTGGTCTCACGTTCAAGCTCGAGACGCTGTCCTGGGATTCGGTCTACGTGAAGCTGATGACCGATCTCGCCGCCCGCAACCCCGCCCACTGCATCTCGGTCGAATCGCCGATCGCCTACCAGCTGATGGCCGACCTTCTCCTCGAGCCGCTGGATGACGTGGTGCAGAAGGTCGGCAGGAACCGCCTGATCGAAGGGGTGAAGTGGGAGTACTGGGGGGCGTGGAAGGGGCGGCAGTACGTGCTGCCGGCGCATCACCAGCCGCACCTCCTGGTCGTGCGCATGGACGTGATCAACGAGCTCGGCCTCGGCGATCCGGACAAGTGGGACTGGAACGATCTGCGGAACGCCGCAAGAACAGTGAGCGAGAAGAAGAAGGACATGGCGGGGATCACGCTCGCCCTCGGGCGCAACCTCTGCACCGACTACCACTTCGCCGCACTGCTGCACTCGGCGGGCGGCCGGATGTTCGACCCGGCGAACAAGTTCCAGGTCGTGTTCGACTCGCCCGCGACGGTGGAGGCGCTCGAGTACGTGAAGTCGCTGCAACCCTACATGCCGAAGGGCGCGGTGAGCTACAGCTTTCTGGAAGTAGTGGACTCTATCGTCACGGGGCGCACCGCCATCGCCTTCTACTGGGGACGCCCGTACGGGCGGGCTGCGGAAGAGAACAAGGCGGTGTTCGCGAGCCTCCAGTCGTTCAACCATGCGCGCCATCCGAAAACCGGCCGGCGCTCGAACTGGAACGATTTCCAGGGCTGGTGCATCCCGCGCCCGAACAACCAGTACGTGAACGAGGTCAAGGCGGCGCTCGTCTATTACCAGACGAGCCCGCAGTGGTTGGTGCGCTACTGCCACTCGCTGATGCCGAACGTCTCCCCGACCTACAAGGACGTGCTGAACGACCCGACGCTCGCGACCCACCCCTTCTTCCAGACGAAGCGGCAGACGATCATGAACTACTACGTGAACTCCCTGCCGTACTCCTCGTCGACCGGCAATGAGCTGCTGCAGGGGGTCAACCCGCTCGCCGGCGTGGTCCACGGCCGCTCGATCCTCGCCCAGACCGTGCAGAAGGTCGTGGTCGACAACTGGAGCGCCGCCGACGCCGCGAAGTGGGGCGCGAAGGAACTCGAGCAGGTGCGCAAGGACAACCTGCGCCTGCTTGGCGGCGCCGTCTGAGCGACAAAGACCGCGAGCCGGAGCGGGGCAGTCGCGGTGCCCCGTTCGCCTGAATACTCCCTCCGCACCGGCATGTTGACCCCCGTGGACTGGAGGAGGGCCGACAGCCGGGTCGGCGTCCTCTTTATCGTGCCGTTCGCGATCGCGGCGCTCGTCTTCATGGTGTATCCGGTCGCCGAGGCGGTGCGGCTCGCCTTCTACGACTACAACCCGCTCAACCCGGAGGCGGCGAGCTTTGCCGGCCTGGAGAACTTCCGCACGCTCGCCGCGGATCCGCTGTTCTGGCAGGCGTTCCGCCAGGCCGCGGTGTGGACCGTTTCCTCGATCGTGCTGCAGACCGTGATCGGGGTTGCGCTCGCCTTGCTGCTGCACCTCCCGCTCGCGGGCATCTCGGTATTCCGCGGGCTCTTGCTCTTTCCCTACATCGTCCCGACGGTGGTGATTGCGCTCATCCTGCAGTGGATGCTGAACCCGGAGATCGGCGTGGTGAACTGGTCGCTGCGGGGCGCGGGTCTCATCGACGACAACATCTACTGGCTCGCCACGCCGGGCCTCGCGATGCTCTCCACCATCGCGCTGAACGTGTGGAAATACACCCCGTTCGTCACGATCTGTGTCCTGGCGCGTCTGCAGACGATCCCGCTCGAGCTGTACGACGCGGCGAAGGTGGACGGCGCCGGGGTCCTGCGGCGCTTCGTCGACATCACCCTGCCGCAGCTCGCCGAGGTGCTGACGGTGGTGGTGATCTTCCGGACGATCTGGACGTTCAACAAGTTCGAGGAGATCTACCTCCTCACCCGCGGCGGTCCGGGCACCTCGACCTTCAACCTCGCGATCTACTCCTTCGAGCAGTCGGTCGCGAACCTGAAGATGGGGGTGGGCGCGGCGACCGGCGTCGTGATGATGGCGATCCTCTTCGTCGGCAGTCTGGTGTACATGCGCGTCTTCCGCTTCGACGAGGAGCCAGCACAGTGACGAAGTTGAGCGCGGTGCGGCAGACGATTGCCTACCTCGTGCTGCTCGTCGTCACGTTCCTCATCTGCTTCCCGCTCATCTGGGCGCTCTCGACTTCGCTCAAGGCGCCGAAGGACGTCATGGCGACGCCGCCGAGGCTCCTGCCGCCGCAGGTGACGCTCGAGAACTACCACAACCTCGTCACCGGCAAGCAGCAGTACTACCGCGCCGACCAGTCCTACGTACCGACCACGGCTGCGCCGCAACACTTCACCTCCTGGTTCGCGAACAGCGTGGTGGTGAGCCTCGGGAGCACCGCGATCAGCATCCTCATCAGCACGCTCGCGGCCTACAGCGTCACGCGATTCCGCTATTGGGGCCGGCGGTTCATTCCCTACTTCAGCCTGCTCGGCTACATGGTGCCGTCGATCATCCTCGTCTTCCCGCTGTTCCTCGTGATGACCGAGCTGCGGCTCACCAACAGCCTGTGGAGCCTCACCTTTGGCTACGTGTCGATCACGCTGCCGTTCTGTATGTGGCTGCTATGGGCGTTCTTCCGGGGCATCCCGATCGAACTGGAGGAGGCGGCGATGATCGACGGCGCGAGCCGCCTGCGCGTGTTCGTCGACATCGTGCTGCCCTCCGCGGCGCCGGGCATCATCGCCGCGGCGATCTTCTCGCTCATCGTCTCCTGGAACGATTTCCTGTTCGCCCGGGTGTTCATCAATTCGATCGAGAACCTCCCGCTCACCGTGGGCGTGATGCACTTCTTCGAGGGCACGCACGTCGACTGGGGCCTGATGATGGCCTCGGCCGTGCTGATGACCGTCCCGATGGCGTGCCTCTTCATGCTGATGCAGCGTCACCTGGTGGCCGGCTTCGGGGCCGGCGCGGTGAAAGGCTGACCCGCCGGGCGCCCGAGCCGGGACGCGCTCCATGATCCGCATTCGATGACGATCCGGCTCGAGCACATCTGGAAGTCCTTCGGGTCGGTCGCGGCGCTGAAGGACATCGATCTGGAACTGCCCGAAGGGGAGTTCATCACCCTCGTCGGGCCGAGCGGCTGCGGCAAGACGACGCTCCTCAGGATCCTGGCGGGGCTCGAGTCGGCCACGAGCGGTGCGATCTGGCACGGCGCGACGCGGGTGTCGGACCTCGCGCCGGGAAAACGCGACATCGCGATGGTGTTCCAGAGCTACGCGCTCTACCCGCACATGAACGTGCGCGGCAACATGGCCTACGGGCTCAAAGTCCGGGGCACGCCGAAGGAGGAGATCGCCTCGCGCGTGCTCGAGGTCGCGAGGGTGCTCGAGATCGAGAGCCTCCTCGGCCGCAAACCGCGGGAGCTCTCCGGCGGGCAGCGCCAGCGCGTCGCGCTGGGGCGCGCCATGGTGAGGAAGCCGTGGCTCTTCCTGATGGACGAGCCGCTCTCCAACCTCGACGCGAAGCTGCGGGTGACGATGCGCGGCGAACTCAAGCGGCTGCACATGCGGCTCGAGACCACGACCGTATACGTCACCCATGATCAGCTTGAGGCAATGACGATGTCGGACAAGATCGCGGTCATGGACCAGGGCGCCGTGCAGCAATACGCAACGCCGGGCGAGGTGTACAACCGTCCGGCGAACGCCTTTGTCGCCGGCTTCATCGGGAGCCCGCCGATGAACTTCGTCGACGGCGCAGGCCTGAGCGGAGGCGAGCTCGTGCTCGACTGCGGACCCGAGGGCCGGATTCCCATCGCCGCCTCACCGCTCGCGAGCGGGTTCTCGGGCGCGGTGCTGCTCGGGGCGCGGCCGCAGGACCTGGTGCTCCTCGACGCGCGCCGTGCGGGGGCCGTGCCGGCGACCGCGACGCTGATCCAGCTGGTCGGCTCCGAGAAGCTCGTGGACCTCGCGTTCGGCGCGGCGGGAAAGCTCACCGCTCAGGTCAAGGCCGACGAGTCCATCGAGGTCGGTCACCGCGTCTGGGTCGGCTTCGACCCCGCCCGGCTACATCTGTTCGAGCCGGCGTCGGGCCGCAACCTCGCGCTCGGCTGACCCGAGCGATGTCCCGCGGCCGCAACGCTACGAACGCCACGGTCCGCGACGTGGCGCGGGCGGCGCGGGTTTCCACTGCGACCGTGTCGCGCGCGCTGCGCTTCCCCGACGTCGTGCGGCCCGGGACGCGGGCCCGCATCGCCCGCGCGGTGGAGAGGCTGAACTACGTCCCGCACGGCGTGGCGCGCGCGCTCTCGACACGCCGCACCGACTCGGTCGGCGCGGTGATTCCGACCCTCGACAACGCGATCTACGCGGGGTCGACCCACACGTTGCAGAAGGCGCTCGAAGATGCGGGGTACGCGCTGCTGCTCGCGTGCCACGAGTTCGATCCCGAGGCCGAAGCCCGGATGGCGCGCGCGTTCGTGGAGAAGGGCGTGGACGCGCTGGTGCTCGTCGGCACGGCGCACAACCGCGCGATGCGGCGTCTCCTCGGCGCGCTGTCGATCCCCTACGTGCTCACCTGGTCGCTCGATCGGTCTGGCGCGCATCCGAGCGTCGGCTTCGACAACCGTGCGGCCGGCCGCACGATCGCGGATCACCTGCTCCGCCTCGGCCACCGGCGAATCGCGATGATCGCCGGCGTCACTGCCGGGAACGATCGCGCGCGCGATCGTCTGGCCGGGGTGCAGGCCGCCCTGAAGCACGCCGGGCTCGCGCTCGAGTACCTCGTCGAGGCGCCGTACACGTTGCGCGCCGGGCGCGAGGCGCTGGCGCAGGTGGTCGCGGCCGCGCGGCCGACGGCGGTCATCTGCGGCAATGACATCCTCGGGATCGGGGCGATCCAGGAGGCCCAGTCCCTCGGCATCGGCGTGCCCGCGGAGCTCTCGATCACCGGGTTCGACGACATGGAGATCGCGACGGTGGTGTCGCCGGCGCTGACCACGGTGCATCTCCCGATCGCCGAGATCGGGCTGCAGGCCGCGCGCTACCTGCTGGCACGCCTGCGGGGCGAGACGCCGCCCGCATGCCTCGAGCTGCCGCTCGAGCTGGTGCCGCGCGGCTCGACGGCAGTGCCGCAGGGGGCACGCCGCTGAGACATGCCGGCGTCAGCTGCGGCGGCGTCGCAGTCCAGTCAACAGGGACGCGCGCGCAAGCGTGGTGCTTTGCGAAGGCACGGCCGCGCACGCCGGTTACTGGGAAAGTTAAGCGAACGCTATTGGCTCAACCCAGTGCCCAGATTCGTCCCACCGGGCGCGCCAGACAATCCACGGGGTTGTGCCGCCGCTGGCCGCGGTCGGGCGTACCCCAGCGCGAACGCGACGAGCGCCAGGACGGCGCACGCGACCAGGATGGCGAACATCGGGTGCGGCGAGCCATCGTGGCTGAACCCGACGAGCTGCACCACGCAGGCGCCGATCGCCATCTGCATCCCGCTCATCAGTCCCGAGGCGGCGCCCGAGCGCTCGGGCTGGGCAGCCACGGCGTCTGCCTGTACAGGGGCAATGGCGATCGCGCCGAAGAAGGACAGCGCGATTGCCGGTACGAAAACCGTCGGGGTGCCCCACTCGAGCGTGCTCGCCGCGATCCAACCCGCGATCGCCGACGCAAGGCAGCCAATCCCAGATATCAGCATGAGCTGCGGGCGTGTGAATCGGTCACCCCAGCGGCTAGTCAGGTAGTTGCCGGCGACGTAGAAGACGCAGAGCACCGCGAACCACACGCCGTACTCGGTCGCCGAGCCGCCCCGCACCTCGACGATGAGGTACGGGATCGCCGCCTGTGTGGCGAAGAACGTCGCCATCACGAACGAGAAGAACAGTGCCGGCGCGAGGTAGCGGCGGTCCCGGAGCAGGGCGTTGAAGTCCTGCACCGCGTCGCGAATGCCGAGGTCAGCCCGGCGCTTGCCGTGCGTTTCGGGCAGGCGCAATGCAAGCAACGACAGCGCGAGCACCCCGATCAGCGCGCACAACCCGAATACCGCACGCCAGCCCACGTGGTCGAGCAGCACTCCGCCGACTGCAGGGGACAGCATCGGCACGAAGATCATCACCACGGTTACGCGCGCCAGCACCTGGCCGCTGCGGTCCCGGCCGTAGACGTCGTGGACGATGGTGCGCGCGAGCACGAGCCCCGCTGAGCTGCCCGCCGCCTGCACGATACGGCCGAGGATCAGGAGCTCCGGGGTGGGGGCAGCGGCAGCGACGAGGCTTCCCACGCAGAAGAGCCCGGTGCCGACCAGGATCACGGGCCTGCGGCCAAAGCGATCCGAGAGGGGTCCGTAGACGAGCGTCATCAACGCGATCGTCGCGAACGCGAGACTGATCAGCGTCTGCGCGGCCGCCATGGGGATCCCGAAATCCCGGTGCACGAACGGTACCGCGGGGGTAAGGATCTGCGTCGCCATGGGCCCGAGTGCGTAGGCCGCGATCAGCGCCCCCAGTGCGACCCTGCCCATCCTCGGCGGTGCGGGACTAGCCACGGGGCCACTCCGGCTCGATCTGCGCGAAAGGACGCAGGCGCGTTGTCGCGCGACCTTCGAATTGCTCGGTGCGGTCGGCGATCATGATGAGTTCTCCGTAATGAATCGAATCAGTTGCCCCGGGATGCGCCGCTCAGTTGGCGAACGCGCTTACGTTCGGAGCGCCGTGCAGCTGGACGAGATGCTAGAAGCCGCGCGTATCGGCGGAATTTCGCGATCCGCACGGATTGTTATCGGTTTGTATCCATCGGGAGCCCCGGCTTGGAAATCGCGTATGCGCTCTCATTTGCAATCGAGGCGGGCAGGCGGTGCTTGACCTGCGTGTGCCGCAGGCCAAGCGCCGGGGCCGGTCGCCTTACATCGAGCCAGCCGTATTTTTCAAGCCGAGCACCTCGATCGGTTCGATCGCTGGCGGGCTGGCGAACAATTCCGGGGCCTTTGCAATCAAGGCTTGCGCGATCGGGCCGGAGAGATGCGCCTGGCGGCCGGCCTCGTCATGGAAAGCGTCGAATACGCCGAAGGTCGTGGGCGACAGGCGCAAGGCGAACCAGATCGGCGTGGTGGCTTCCTGGCGCGCCAGCGCGAGGCCGGTTTCGAGTAAATCGGCGACCGCGGCTTCCTTGCCGGGCTTGGCTTCGAGGCGGGCGAACAATGCGAGCTTAATCATCGTGTTTCTCCTGGTTGAATTCGCCCCCGGATGCGCAATCGCGCGGCAGGCGAGGGGCGAACTATAGGTTTCGCGGCACCATCCAGCTATTGGCAAAATCGACATCTTTGGTATTATTCTTGCCATGAAGATCAATGTACTCGCCCTCGACGGGGTATTCGATACCGGGCTGGCCACGGTGCTCGATGCGTTTGCCATTGCCAATGAGTTGGCCGCGATGAGCGGATTGGAATCGCCGCGCTTCGACGTGACGGTAACCGGCATGCGGCGCCGGATCCGCACCGCGCAAGGCCTGGGTGTGCCGGCAGCGGCGGCGGAACGCAAGAAAACGCCGGATTGGGTGGTGGTGCCGGCCATCGGCTGCAAGATGCCCGCGCCGCTGGAGCATGCGCTGACGCGCGCCGATGTGCGCGATGCATTGGCGATGCTGCGCGCCTGGGCGGGTAACGGCGCATCGATGGCCGCCGCCTGCGTCGGCACTTTCGTGCTGGCCGAAGCAGGCTTGCTCGACGGCGAGCAAGCGACCACGACCTGGTGGCTCGCGCCGATGTTCCGCCAGCGCTATCCGGAAGTGAAGCTCGACGAATCGCGCATGGTGGTCCGTTCTGGCACAGTCGTCACGGCCGGCGCCGCGCTCAGCCATATCGACTTGGCGCTGTCGCTGATACGACAGGCCAGTCCGGAACTGGCGGGGCTGGTCGCGAAGTACCTGGTGGTCGACGCCCGTCCGTCGCAATCGGCCTATGCGATCTCCGACCATCTGATCCATGCCGATCCCCTGGTCGAACGCTTCGAGCGCTGGGCGCGCGGACGGCTCGATCGCGGATTTTCTCTCGAGGAGGCGGCCGATGCGCTCGCCACCAGCAAGCGCACCCTGGCGCGACGCCTGAAAGACACGCTCGGCAAGACGCCGCTGTCTTACTTCCAGGATTTGCGCGTGGAACGCGCGGTGCATCTGCTCAAGACCACCGACCACAACGTCGAGCGGATCGCCTCGATGGTCGGGTATGCCGACGGCGTGACGTTGCGCACGCTGCTGAGACGGCGCCTCGGGCGCGGCGTGCGCGAGTTGCGGGCCGTGGCATAGGCGGGAGCCATCGATATCGCCATCACCGACAAGCATCCCATGATCATGGGATGCCGATCCTCCGCGAAGCGAACTATGCTGCTCGCATCACTCGGCAGCATCTTTGCGCGAGGCGACCATGGCAACCAGTACTGCGCGTCCGACAGATTTCGACCGCGCGCGGGCCTGGATTGCCGGACTAACGGGCGTTCTCGTCGTTGTTCCGGCCTTGATCAACGCCGGCATCGATATCTATGCGGCATTCGCCAAATTGCCGAAGACCGAGGCGGAACGCGCCACCGTCGAGCTCTTCAAGAAAGAGCACGCGGTTGATCCCCCATGGACGCGCTTTCCGACGTGCTCTCCGTCGTCCGCCTGACCGGCGCCGTGTTCCTCGAGATGGAGCTGCGCGCGCAGTGGTCGTACCTGACCGCGCCCGCCCGCAAGATCGCCCACGTGCTGATGCCGGACGCGGACCACGTGATCCCCTACCACCTCCTGATGGAAGGGACGTGCTTCGCGCGCGTCCTAGACGGCGAGTTCGTCGAGCTCGCCGCCGGCGACGTCGTGATGTTCCCGGCCGGCGACCGCCACGTGCTCGCCACCGCGAGCGACGTGTCGCGACAGCTCGAGCCGACCGAGATCACGGGCGAGAGCTTGAGCCTCCTCAGGCGCAACGAGATCGTGCCGTTCAAGGCGGGCGAGTCGGGCGACGTGACCCGCATCGTTTGCGGCTACCTCGCCTGCGACCGGCGCCTCGCGGAGCCGATCATCCGCAGCCTCCCGCGCCTGCTCAAGGTGAGCCTGCACGACGGCAGCACGGCAGCGTGGGTGCGCAGCTCGATCCAGTACTCGGTCGCGCAGAGCGCCTCGCAGCGGCCGGGCTCGGGAATGGTCCTCGCGCGACTGTCCGAAGTGCTCTTCGCCGAGTCGATCCGGCAGCACATGGAGACACTGCCGCCCGAGGAGACGGGATGGCTCGCCGCGCTGCGCGACCGCTACGTCGGGCGCACGCTCGCGTTCCTGCACGACAGGCCCGCGCATCCGTGGACCGTCGACGAGCTCGCCGGCAAGGTCGGGTTGTCGCGCTCCGCGCTCGCGCAGCGCTTCGTCGGGCTGATCGGCACGCCGCCCATGGAGTACCTCATGCGCTGGCGCATCCTGCTCGCGGCCCGGCATCTGCGCGAAAGCCGCGCGCCGGTCATCCGCATCGCGGCCGACGTCGGGTACGAATCGGAGGCCGCGTTCAACCGCGCGTTCAAGCGCGAGTTCGGCGTGCCGCCCGCCGCGTGACGGCGGCAGGCGGCTGTTGCCTAGATAACGTCGGCTACCATCTCGCCCGTTCCGCCCATCTCCTTCGGCACGTCCCGGAACTTGGGAAGGCCGTCGTGCATCGGCAGCACGGTCTCCCGGTAGTTCACGTGCAGGTTCGCCTTGAACGGGAACGTGCGGATGATCGCGGCGTACACGTCGATGAGGCCCCAGTGCGGATGCTCGTTGAGAAGATGCCCGCCGCACGTCTTGCAGTACTTGCGGTAGCTCCGCGGCGTCTTGTGATACACGCCGACGTTGTCCGCACCCTTCGTGACGCGCACCGACTCCGGTTTCCACAGCGTGAACGCGTTGACCGGCGATGCCGACCAGATACGGCACGAGTCGCAATGGCAATACCCCATGTTCACCGGGGCGCCCGTCACGGCGATCTGCACCGCGCCGCAGAAGCACGTTCCTTCGTAGGTCCTTTCTGTTTCCATCTCACTCTCCGTTGAACAAGCAACGTTGCTTGCACGACGGAGATGGTGGGGACGGCGCGCCCCGATAACTTGCCGGGGACGCCTCGCGGTTTTGCCGAGGCGCTATCATCCGCTCGGCCCCCGTCCCCTGCCATCGCGGGCGGCTGATGTGAGCCACATGGGCCGCTCCCGGCCGAGAACCTGCCGCTAGTCGCCGATGCTAATTTCAGGCTAAAGCGGTCATTCCCAAAGCCGCTCTTGGCCCGTACTACTATTGTGGGCAGATCATCGCTGTACAACGATGTCTCTGCAGGTCTCCAAGCTGCCGTCGGAAAATCGCGTCGGCTGGTCCGGTTCACGCCCAACGCTGCCCGTCCACCAGGAGAGTAGATCATGGCTGTCAACGCATTCATCAGTTTCTTCGACAAAGCCGACGGCGAGTCCATTCAGAAAGGCAAGGAGAAGTGGATCGAGATCCAAGGCTGGGATTGGGAAATCGAGGCCGAGACCAGCTGGACCAAAGGTGGGGGTGCCTCGGTGGGCAAACCCAACCCGGGTAAGATGAACTGGGAACACTATTTCGATACTTCGTCGACGGTGATCATGGGTTACATCTGCACCGGCAAGGCTTTCCCGAAGGTCGAGCTGCAGATGATGAAATCCACTGGCAGCGGCATCCCCCAACCCTATTTCACGATGACTATGGAAGGGGCCTTCATCACAAAGATCCAGAACGCCGGGACGGAAGAGGGCAACGTGATGCAGAAGGTCGAGATGGTGTTCAAAACAGTGAAAATCGAGTACCGGCCGCAGGACAACAAGACCGGCAAGCTCGGTGCGGCCAAGACGTACGCTTGGGACATCCCAGCCGGTACGGCGTCACCCTCTGCCTGAGCTGTCCGCATGCTGGCCGAGCCGAGGCTGCTGCCGCCTGTCCGGCGCGGCTCATCTTAGCGGGTGAAATGACAGTGCGGCTCGCCTCGACGCGGCGTCGTGGCGGACGTCTGCTTTAGTCCCGGGCCAACCGGCGCTTTGGGTCGAGGGTTGCCGTTCGCGAACGTTCCAGTTCGGCCGAGGCTGTGTGGAAACGCGTACGTAACCGGTCTTAGACGTACCCGGTAAGCGATCTCGAGGCCGTTTTGCGATGGCTTTGGATTGGACTTGACCTGTTTCGGCCTAGGCTTTCATGAACCCGATCCGCGTTTGCGTTCCGAAGATGTTTAACGCCCGCTTCAAGTTGTAAGCCAAGACGTGCAGACTCATCTCGGTTCGGACCCTCGGCAAGGTCTTGGTCAGGAAGTGAGCCGATCCCATCCAGGATTTCAACGTTCCGAAGGCGTGCTCGACCGTCTGCCTTCGCAGTCGTGACGCCTCGGGCATGCGATCCAGTCGCCGCGTACCTGGGGCATAAAGCAGATTCAGACTACCGTGAGGTATTCGACCCGCAGTACGAAGAGGTTTGAGGGGCTTTCGTAGGGAATTCATGTACGGGGAAGAGTGCGCTGTTAATCCGCAGACTCGGGGAGCCAGCAAACACAACGGCTTAGCGACGCGCTAGGCCGTTTTCGTTTTCCGCCGTGCCGGGGCGAGTTTCGCGTGTCGGATCCGAACCAACAGTGTGTTGGATCCGGCCCCGCCGCTCCGGCGCGACACGCGCTCCGCACGCTCCGCCAACCCCGCGGGTTCGACCGATTCCGAGAACTTGTTGGCGCGTTGCGACGCCCCCTCGCACATTGGCACGCCTCGTGCTCAGCTCTGCACCGAGCAGAGCATGGCGCTCGCCTCGAACCCAGTGCAACCGTTAAAGGAGAGAACTCAGATGACAACGCTGCTGATCAAAGATCTATCGGTGTCCAAACTGCTGGCCCCCGCGCAGATGGCCGCCGTCCAGGGCGGAATGATCAACCTGGATCGACTGACGCCCCCTCCCACCGATCAAGGCGGGCCGGCGGGTGCCAACGTCCCAGCGATCTGGAATAGCGGCGTGGACGGGCCGATCATTATCTGGAACCGCGGTTAGGCGAGGCCGCAGCACCTCATCAGCCGACAAGCGTCATGCGTCCGCACATCGCAAACGTCTTCCGCCGCGTCAGCGGCATGCCGTCGAGCATAATCGCGTGGCTCTATGGAGCCTCGGTCCCGTGCTCCGGCGACTTGCTCGTCGCCTTGGAGGCGCTTTGGGAGCGTGACCCGTCGGCACAGAACAACGTCATCGCCGAGGGCCGCAGGCTCCTGCTGTCAGCCTTCAAGCGCGTCGAACAGCGCGAACGGTGGATCGCCGAGCGAGAATGCGCGGCGTTTCTGGGGCGGCTGCAGCGGGCTGGGTGCGAACGATCCAGGTCTCAACGCCGGGTGTGATGTTGTAGAGATCCGGGAAGTCATCGAGACCCGACGGGTCAATCCCGAGCAACTCCTCGATCCGTTGTTGTCTACTCCACCGTCCGTATCGACCGCACATCTATTTGCTGGCGTGCCTTCGACCTGAGCGGCGAGCTCGCGGAGCCTCTTTGCGACTTCAGCCGCGTCCCCCGCACCTCCGCCACGCCGTGATTTAGGGGCTGCGTCGCCTACGCCCTCCAGTTGCATCGTCGCTTCCCCCATGCCGAGGACCAGCCCGTCAGTCGCTCCTCACGCCGCTGTCAGACGGGGGCCGTCGTGCCAGCGCGATGGTCGCGCTCGATGACGATCTGGCGGGCGACAGGCTCGCAGCGCCCGCAGGAGTTCGACACGCCCAGGCACTCGCGTACCTGCGCGAAGGTCTGCGCCCCCAGGGCCACGCATTGACGGATCTCGCGGTCGGTCACGGCGTTGCAGACACACACGTACATCGGTGCTCGGCGAAGTGGAGGGTTTACGCGGCCTGATCGCGCCCCCGCGCGATCACCAAGATTGAGGAGGCGTACCCAAGCGCCCACAGTGCAAGTACGAGCATCGTTCCAGTATCCATCTTCAACGCCATGTGTGATGTGTGTTCGGTTGCGATGCAGGCAGTATCGGCGAAGCCCTGATCCGACCCCCCTCTCGTTTGGGGGACCCCCCGTTTGCCTCTAAATTGGGCAGAGTTGCCTATGGATTAAGCAGATCCTTTCTTTGCGCGCCATTTTCTTGGCCTGACGCGCCAATCCGCGCGCGAATGTCGACCTGTAGCGCCCGTTCCGTACTCGCTCGAGCGGCGGGAAGTAGATCTGCAAGCCCGCAACCACGGTCAGACCCTCGGTGCTGTCACGAGTCCCCGTACCGGGGTGACGCAGACATGACCCGCCGCCGCTTCGGTCACTGGCTCACGACGCTCGCCGCGGGTGCGGTGATCTCCGTCGCCGCGTTTGGCGCACCGTGGGCGATTGAGGGACGCGTTGTCGGCGTCTCGGACGGAGACACCATCACGCTTCTGGACGACGCCAAGACCCAGCACAAGATCCGCCCCGCCGGGATTGATGCCTGGAGAAAGGTCAGGCGCTCAGCGAACGCTCGAAGCAGAACCTATCGGCGCTCGTATTCCAGAAGCGAATCGAAGCCTACTGCCACAAGAAGGACCGGTACGCCGCGAGGTCTGCGCGGTGCTCGTCAACCTGCGCGACGTTGGTCTGGACCAGATCCGCGCAGGAATGGCGTGGCACTATAAGGAATATCAGCACGAGCAGACGACGCAGGATCGGCTCGTTTATCGAGACGAAGAAGAAGCCGCGAAGGCTGGTCAGGTCGGGCTGTGGAAGGATGCGAAGCCGGTGCCGCCTTGGGAGTGGCGAAAGGCCGATAGGGCGAAATCCTAATCGCGCGCCGCGAAGTGGCCAACAGCGGCCCGACCACGGCGTTGCCAGAGCGGTCGTTGAACGGCGCTATCGACCCCCTTGCAGCCGGTCGCACTTCAAGCAAGCGGACGTTCGCGGATTTCGTCTCGCGGCCACGTTGCGACATTCAATAGCTGGAACTTAAGGCCCAAAAGCTGCCGTTTGGAGCCCCGAGTTCCCCCCGTCGAGTTTCCCGCGTCGAGTTTCCGTGTGAGAAGGCTGAGCTCGCCCCGTCTCATCCCGCACGTATTCGGAGGAGACCTAGGGCGAACATGCCCACGATCAATAGGACGAGAGAGCCTGGCTCCGGAACAGGGACAGGGGCGGAATTCCCAATCCCGTCGCTCAGGAGTAACGAATATTCCGGACCAACGCCAGGTCCAAACGAGAATATCGGGTCAATGAATGCCGTGGCGAACGCCAAGGTTCCAGACGAACCCGCGGCAGCGAAAGCATCGGCGACCATCGTCACCTTGTAGACGTGATTCGCGCTCAGCGTGAGGTTGACCGTGTGGCCGAAGTTCTGGTTGAAGATCCCGCTTAACTGCCCTGTATCGATACCCTCGCTGAATATCCCTTGAGGACCAAGGTTGGGACCCTCGAGACTCCACAGGGATTTCATCGCGAACGCTGCAAACGGGTCGTTCGCCACCGAGGAGCCGGACGCCCCGCCGGACACGTCGACCAAGACCGGAACGTTGCCGGCGGGTCCGAGGATCTCGATTCCATAGACGAGGATTCCGGTGGCGCGTCCCGTGAAGTTTTCCGATATCGTCGCCTCACCCGATAGAAACGGACCGGGGGTGCCTGACGCTGTAAACTGCAGAAAGCCACCGGGGCCCGTTTGCGGGAACGTTCCGAAGGTGTTGAAATCGAGGCGCGCGGGCGGCGGGATGTTGAAGAGGATGGTGCCGGAAATATTTGCGGGATCCAGGGGGGTCGCCGTCGCCTGGCCAAGACCCAAGAGCAAGAGCGCGCAAAAGCCGGTTAGCGTTGGACGCGGCCGCCGGCGATTCCTTCCAGCGTGAACTTGGTCGGTTGAAAGAGATCTTTCCGTTTTCCCTTCGGTGCTGGCCATTTTCGCCTCCGTGAATGCGAGCTGCTTGCGCGCCGTGCCCCAAGCGACAAACCGCTGCTCAGTCGGGCTTCATGCCCGATTTCCTTATGACCTCAGCCATTCGTGCAACGTCGGCCTTGACGATCTGCGTGAACTGCTCCGTCGGAATCCCATAGATCTCAAACCCAAGCGCCGCGAGCTTGTCGGTTACGTCCGGATCCCGAAGCGCCTTGACCACCTCTTCACTTAGTCGTGCAACGATCTCACGCGGTGTACCGGATGGAGCGAACAACCCAGCCCATGTCGCAAAGTGCAGGGGAATGCCTTGTTCTTTGAGCGTCGGGACATGCGGCAGCGAAGCCAAGCGTTGGTCGCTTGCGATTCCCAATCCCCGCAGCCGACCGTCCTTGATGTATTCCGCGACGATCGGAACGCCTGCGAACGCGACCGGAATCTGTCCGGAAACGACGTCCATCGCGGCCTGCGGGGCGCCCTTGTATGGGACATGGGTGAGCTTGGTCGCGGTGAGAGTCATGAACATTTCCATCACCAGGTGCTGCGCACTGCCGTTCCCGCCGGTGGAGTAATTGATCTTTCCGGGTTCGGTCTTCGCCATGTCGATCAGCTGATTGACGGAGCTGGCCCGAACGGAGGGGTGCGCGATTAACGCGAACGGGATTCCAGCCATCTCGGCGATCGGTACGAAGTCCCGGATGGGATCGAAGGGCACTTTCGCTTGAAAGCTCGGCAAAACGGCCATGACCCCATCGTTTGCCGCAAGGAGCGTGTAGCCGTCCGCCGGAGCGCGCGCGACGCGTTCGGTTCCTATCGCTCCCGCTGCTCCGGGCTGGGCTTCGATGACAAAGGGGTGCCCCATTGCCACAGACAGCTTTTCCGCCACAAGCCGCGTGACGACCTCGACGGCGTTTCCTGGACCGAGTGGAATGACGATGCGTACCGGTTTGGTCGGGTAGGCATTCGCGAGAGTTGGCGACGGCGTTTGCGCTGGCGCCTGAGGCGAAGCTAAGCACCCAAGCAAGACGCACGCAGCGAGTAGCGTGCGCCGGCTCCGTCGCAGGACGAATTTGTTGGTGAGCGTACCGAAACGATTAAGCGAGCCCATATGTACCTCCTGGGTTGAGGTGGTCGATTCGAGGGGGCGTGGCCGGTCGATCGCTTGTTAGGCGTTAACGGTCACGACATTCACCTCTTCGGGGAATGCGACACCAGCGGCTTCGCCGTAGGCGGAAAGCTGCCGAGCGACGTCGTGGCCCAGCGCTACACGCGCCGCATTACTCATGGCCTTTACTTCGGACGCGATCGGCGTTGCAGCGAGATGGCCGAGCACGAACTGCTCTAGCGACGGCAAGCGCACGATCATTCTCTGCACATCCAGCATCACGTGTTGGAAGCCGGCGGCGACGGCCAGGCGGAGGAGCTCTTCATCAGCCGGCACATCACGCGATGCGCAAAAGCGCGAGGCCGCATCCATACCGATGTGCTGCCTCAGCGCCTTCCCGACAGCGGAGTTGTACACACCGGTCGTTCGCCAAACGCTTATCGCTAGCCGTCCGCCTGGCGCGAGCAGGCGATGCATTTCGCTCAGCGCAGCTATCTTGTCGGGGAAGAACTGCAGTCCCTGCTGACAGACCACGACATCGAAGCTTCCGGCCGGAAGCCTGGTGTCGAGCGCGCTCCGTTCGATCCACGTGATTGCCGCCCCCGGCGGCGCCGGCAGAGATCGCGCTACTGCGAGCATGCCCGCGTTCAGATCGAGACCGGTCACACGGCCCGATGCGCCGACCCGTTCTGCAGCGACCCTGGCAACGGCCCCCGTGCCGCACGCCACGTCGAGCACCCGCTCGCCTGACCGTACGCCCGCGCGGTCGAGCAGACCGGGTACCCACGGTCCCAGAATGTGCCGGGCGACGTAACGCTCGTAGAGCTCGGCGGCGCTGCCGTCGAGTTGCCATTGCCCGTTCTTACTCATCGCCCAGCCCAACCCATCTTCTTCGAGATGTTGCGCGCAGCAGCCGTTACGGCGCGAATTTGCTCTGGCGACGGCGTCGCGGTGATGTACTGGACTGAACCGGCGATCGCGATCGCCCCGGCGTAACAGCCCTGGTGATTGAAAATGGGCGCGGCCAACCCGTTGACTCCGATCAGCACCTGGTTCGGAGCCATCGCCCAACCGCGCTTTCGAACCTCCGCCAGAGCACGCTCAAGCGCCGGCCGGGAGCAGATGGTGTGCGGCGTCCACGCCTTCAGCGGTTTTGCGACACAGCGCTCAAAGAGCCCCGGAGGACCGAACGCTAGTGCCACCTTGCCGTGCGCGCTCGCGTGCAAGTCAAGCACCGTCCCAGGCCGCGTGCCGAACTCAACGATCGTGTGGCCATACGAGAGCTCCAGCACGACGACTTCGTCCTCGACGAGGGTGGATAGCGTGACTGCCTGTCCCGTCTCATCTCGTAGCTGTGCCATGTCGTCGCGCGCCGCAGTAAGGACGTCGAATCGCTCCCGCAAGCGCTCGCCCAGCATGAACAGCTTGATCCCCGCCTCGTAGCGTCGGGTCGCGCGGTCCTGCCGCACGAACGCGTGGCGAGCGAGCGTCTGGAGGTGCCGATACACCTTCGTTTTCGAGGTCCCAAACTCGCGCGCAAGGTCAGAAACACCGAGCGCCTCTCGCGACGCGGTGAGGCGCTCGAGCAGACGGAGCGACAAGTCGACTGTCTCGGTGGCGCCCGGCAATGCGGCGTCACCCGGAGCAGAAAGCCTGGCGCGTCGAGCATGCGGACCACGATGCATGATTCGAGCAACTGGCATGCTGTTTCATTATTTAAAACACCGTTGCGAATAACGGTACGCCGCGGTTAATGCCGTGTCAATAGCCTTTGGGACGTAGCAGGAAATTGCGCGGTTCTCGCAAGGTGACGCGATGTGCCCGACGCGCACGCACGATTTGCACCGATGAAGTCCCGCGGCTCGGGCAGTTAGCCGTCGGTTCGCGCGGCCGAAACGAAGGTCGGCTATTCGGGAGATCGCCGAACAGACGGAGGTACAGGTTCACCGGCTTGGTCGCGACCGCCGAGCTCGACGGTCGCTGACCGGCCAAACGCTGCCGTTCGGCCGTAGTACAGCAATCTCATCATCCGTCAGTCATCCGCAAGTCCTCTGCACGTAGATTCGCGGCGCTTCGATACCGAGGCGCGCACGCGACAGAACAGTGATTCGACCGGCCCGCCTTCCATCCTCAACGACACAAGGAGAAGACCATGGCGACGACCAGCAAACCAATCAACAACGGGGTCAATGTAGATGCGCTGCTCGGCGCACGCGAGGCGCTGACCAAGGCGCCGGAGGCCGCGAAGTTCACGTGGCGAGCGACGTGCAACTGGGTGAACGGCACCCACAGTCGTTCCACCGTGCAAGGCTTCTACGGGCTTGGCGGGGAGCAGAAACACAAGACTGAGTTCACCTTCGACGCCGACCACCCGGAGGTTTTCGCGTCCGAGGACAAGGGCGCCACGCCGGTCGAGCTGGTGCTGGCCGGCCTGGCCAGTTGCCTGACCGCCGGCATCGCGTCCGTCGCCCAGCTGCGCAAGATCCAGTTGCGCTCCGTATCGGCGACGCTCGAGGGGGAATGGACATCCAGGGCATCCTCGGCATCGACAGCGACGTGCGCAACGGCTTCGACGGTATCAAGGTGACGTACAACATCGACGCCGATGCAAGCCCCAACGACATCAAGGCGCTCGTCGCCCAGTCGCAAAAGCGCTCGGCCGTCTACGACATCATCACGAACCCGACGAACGTCACGGTAGAGGTCAAGTGACCCCGGGCATCGGGACGGGAGGTACGCGTCGGACCACGACCGTCGTCATTGGAGCTGGCCACGCCGGGTTGGCCATGAGCTGGTGTCTCGCGCAGCGCTCGATCGACCATGTCGTGCTCGAGCGCGGTGAGGTGGCCAACTCGTGGCGGACCGAGCGGTGGGACTCGCTGCGGCTCCTCACGCCGAACTGGCAGAGCCGGCTGCCCGGTTACGGTTACAAGGGCGACGATCCCGACGGCTTCCGCACGATGCCAGAAACCATCGCCTTCATCGAGCGCTACGCCGATGTCATTGCGGCCCCCGTACGGAGCAACACCAGCGTAACTTCGGTGCGCTGGTGCGGCGACGAGCTACAAGGTCGACCACCAGCCAGGGCGAATGGCAATGCCAGACGGTCGTGCTCGCAACCGGAGCGTGCAACACCCCACAGATCCCAGCGGTCGCTGAGGCGCTACCGCCGGCGATGGCCACGCTAACGCCGATGCAGTACCGCAACCCCCGTCAGCTCGGGGACGGTGGGGTGCTCGTCGTCGGCGCCTCGGCCACCGGCACGCAGATCGCCGACGAGATTCACCGCTCGGGCCGACCCGTGACCCTCGCGGTCGGCGAGCACGTCCGCGTGCCCGCGCGTCTATCGGGACAGGGACATCCAGTGGTGGATGGACGCCGCCGGGGTGCTCGACGAACGCTACGACGAGGTCGACGATGTCGATCCGAGCTCGAAGCGTGCCGTCGTTGCAGCTTGCAGGCTCCGCCGAGCGCCGGACCGTCGATCTGAACGCGCTGACCGGCATCGGCGTGCAGCTCGTTGGTCGTCTTGTCGGTATCCGCGACGGCAAGGCCCAGTTCTCGGGATCGCTGCGAAACCAGTGCGCGCTCGCCGACCTCAAGATGAACAGGCTGCTCGACACGATCGACCAGTGGGCGAGCGAGAACGGACTCGACGACAAGGTCGGTCCCGCCGCACCGCTTCGAACCCACCGCGTCGACGCATCACCACCGCTCGGCATCGATCTCACGAGCGGTGAGATCCGGACCATCATCTGGGCGACCGGCTACCGCCCGACTACTCGTGGCTCGACGTGCCGGTCTCGACCCGCAAGGGCCGCATCCGCCACGACGGCGGGGGTGGTCGAGGCCCCGGGGATGTACTTGCTGGCATGCCGTTCCTCCGGCGGCGCAAAGTCGAGCCTCATCGACGGCGCCGGTGACGACGCACGCGACTTGAGCGCCCATCTGGCGTCGTACCTCAGGAACCGAACCTCCGTGACTCGCCTCAAACGACAGGTGCTCAGCCGGTGAAGCCTTGAATCGCTCGCCTGTACTCGCCGACACCGCACAGATCGCGATCGCCGATCGCGCGCCGTCCCCCACGACGCACCCCTCCGCGCGTCTTCCCGGAGGGGTTCTTCTACAGCCTCGTCAGACGACCGAGTGAGGCCTCGCCGTGCCGGGAAGAAGCTACCTCCGTGATCTGAATCCGTCCGCCTTCTGGATGGGCATCACCGCGTTCTCTTGGTACGCGTTTGCGGGGATTCCCCTTCATCTTGCCGTTGCCGCCCAGCTGAGGCTTTCGGCGGACGAAACGGCTAGCTGGCAATCTGATCGTCTGGGTAACGAGCGCGGCAGCTTCCATTTGTGCCTCGCTTCTCTACCGAATTCCCATTCCAATCACCTGGACGATTCCGGGAATCATCTATTGGCGCTTCGGCCGGACGTTTCAGCTACGCCGAGATCGTTGGGGCCAATCTTCTCGCTGGTGTCCTGATGGTCGCGCTGGGTGCTGCTCGGAATCGGAAAGCGCATCATGACTTGGCTTCCCTTTCCGATCGTGATGGGAATGTTCGCCGGGAGCATTCTCGGAGTATGGGACGCGCCTGGTATCCGCAATAGTCGAGGATGCCCTTGTCGCCGGTACTTGCGTGCTGTGCTATCTCGCCGCGCGCTTGGTGAATGGTCCGCGGCTGCCACCGTCGGTCTTGCCGCTGTGGAGGAGCGATCGCGATTTCACTGCACGGCAATTCAGCCGCCATCGACATCGCTTGGTCTGCACCAGTACTGGCTATCCCGCAAATGACCTTTGGGCCAGCCGCGTTTGCCGCCATCACACTGCCGATGATTGTCCTGTCGATGGGGCTAGGTACGTTGCAGGGTCTTGGCTTCCTCCAGGCTCAGGGCTGCAGAGGTGGCCGTGACCCCCGTGTCGGTGCTGGTAGGAATCGCGTCAACGCTCAATGCGATCTTTGGCGGCCATCCCGCGATCGTAGCGCGCACGGGCGTTGCGATGCTTGCTGCAAAAGAAGCTGGGCCAGCGCAAGCGCGCTATTGGGGAGTTGTCGTGTCTGCGCTGCTCACCTTGTTCATCGCTTTCGCCGGCACATCCATTGCGGCACTCGTCGGCGTGCTTCCCAAATCCTATATCTTTGCGCTTGCCGGTCTAGCGATCCTCGGAGCCCTGCAGGACTCGTTGGAGAAGAGCTTTTCCGGGCCGCTTCGCTTTGGCGCGGTGGTCGGCTTTTCTGGTTGCGGTCACTCCATTTGCCGTTCTCGGCATTAGCTCCGCATTTTGGGCATTGCTTGCAGGACTGGCTGCGTCGGTGCTTCTGGAACGCCAGGAGCTGTTGAAGCAATGGCAAGCATAGGCCGTTTAACGAGCGCTTGCAGGGGCGCGCCAGAAGCGCCGCACCCCTGGCCGCGAACGTTAGACACCCAAGGGTCCACCATGCAGTCCTCGGTTCATCTCCTTAACCAGAGAAGGAGTTCGGCATGAGAGCAGTCGCGCAACAGCTTGTCGGGATTTCGCTCTCTTGCTTTTGCATCGGCGTGCTCACACGCGCAGACGTTCGATGTGAAGGCGCTGGCCGAAACCCTGAAGCAGGGCGGTTACGTCATTGTCTTCCGCCACGGAGCAACCAATCGCGACCAAGCGGACACTGATCCCTTGAATCACGAGAATGTTGCCAAGCAG
>CAWBNB010000054.1:0-21779 GCA_963789885.1 uncultured beta proteobacterium
AGTAGTTGAAGTAGTGGTGGCCAAGGACGGAATTGAACCGCCGACACAAGGATTTTCAGTCCTCTGCTCTACCAACTGAGCTACTTGGCCGGATCCGGGACGCCGCGCGCAAGACTCGCGGGCGCTTTGGAGAGCGGCGGATTATAGCCGCGGCCCGCCACCCTCGCCAGGCCGGGCGAGCCGCTCGGCGCGCGGCGACGCGGCCTGCGCCTCCTGCGGCTTGCAGAGATCGCCCCGACCCACGCAGATCTGGATCTTCGCGATCGTGAGGAACACCCACAGCCAGAACAGCAGGATGAACGCGACCATCGGGATGTGCCGGTCGACGACCACTTTCGGCGTCACTGACCGCACGAACCGGTACACCGGCCGCGTGAGCGTCTTCAGCAGCTGGTAGAACAGGTTCGACTCGCGGTTGCGGCCGGCGAGCATGTACAGCGCGCTCTGGCCGAGGATGAATAGGCCCGCGAGCTCGACGAGCGCCTTGGCGATGGTGACCAGTAGCAGATCAGTAGGCATGTTCTAGCGTGCGCCGATACGCCCTGCCGCGTGCCTGGCGAGCGCCCTCCGGGAAAGGTACACCTGAAGAAAAAACAGGGCCCGCTCGCGCGGGCCCAGGTTGCTTCGTGGCCCGCGCAAGGGACGCGCCCTGCGCGGGTCCACCCTCCTCAGGCTCTTCGATCAGGTTCCGGTCGTGTCGATGTCGCCGCGCAGGTGCGGGTAGCGCACGTGCTCGACCAGCGCCTGCGTCTCGCGGTCCGGTGCCGGGGTCAGCAGGCTCACGATGATGATCACCGCGAAGCCGAGCGGCACGCCCCAGATCCCCGCCGAGATCGGGCTGATCCCGAACCAGATGTGGTCGTTGATCGGCGAGGTGACGCCGAATATCCCGCGCATCCACGGTTGGGTCGTGATCATGTAGTACACGGTGATCGAAATCCCCGCGATCATCCCCAGGATGCCGCCCCACTTGGTCGCGCGCTTCCAGAAGATGCCGAGCACCAGCGCCGGGAAGAAGGCCGCGGCCGCGAACGAGAACGCCGCGCTCACCAGGAACAGGATGTCGGCCGGTTTCTGGCTCGCGACGTACGCCGCCACCAGCGCCACCACCAGCAGGAGGATCTTCGACATCGTCACGCGGCGCTGCGTGGACGCATGCGGGTCGATCATCTTGTAGTAGAGGTCGTGCGACAGCGCGTTCGCGATCGTGAGCAGCAGGCCGTCGGCGGTCGAGAGCGCCGCCGCCAGGCCGCCGGCGGCGACCAGGCCCGAGATCACGTACGGCAGTCCCGCGATCTCCGGCGTGGCAAGCACGACGATGTCGCCACCGATCGCGATCTCCGCCAGCTGCACGATGCCATCGCGGTTGACGTCGGTGATGCTCAGCAGCCCCGGGTCGACCTTGCTCCACGCCGCCGCCCACATCGGCAGCTTCGCGAACTCGGTACCGACGACCAGGGTGTACACGTCGTACTTCGCGAGCACGCCGAGCGCCGGCGCGGTGAAGTAGAGGAGGAAGATGAAGAACAGCGACCAGGTCACCGACTCGCGCGCTTCCTTCACGCTCGGCGTCGTGTAGTAGCGCATCAGGATGTGTGGCAACGCCGCAGTGCCGACCATCAGGCAGAAGATGAGCGCGAGGAAATTCCACCGCGAGGTGTTGCGTGCGGCTTCGTCCTTGCCGGGAAACGCTTCGGCATGGAACAGCGGCGGTCCCGCCCGGGCCGCGAGGCCCGCCTCCTTCGTCCACGCCGCCCTCGCCTCGTCGACGCTCTTCGGGAACTTCTCGAGCGCGGTCTGCGCCGCCGCGACCTGCTCGGCCGGCGCGTTCTGCGCGCGCAGGTCCTCGAGCGCCTTCGCGAGCTTGGCCTTCTCCGCTTCGTACGACGCCGGCAGGCCCTTTAGGTTGGCGGTCGCCGCGGCCGCTCGGTCGGCAAAGATCTTACGGACCTCCAGCTCCTTCGGGTCCTTGACCAGCTGCTTCTCCCGCTCGGTCACCTTCTGCAGCACGTAGCCGTAGGAGAGCTGCGGAATCGGGAAGCCGGTGTGTTTCACCGAAATCCATACGACCGGGATCATGTAGGCGACGATGAGCACGATGTACTGCGCCACCTGCGTCCACGTCACCGCGCGCATGCCACCGAGGAAGCTGCACACCAGAATGCCGCCGAGGCCGAGGAAGATCCCCAGCTCGAACGCGACGCCGGTGAGGCGGGTCGTGACGAGGCCGACGCCGTAGATCTGCGCCACCACGTAGGTGAACGAGCACAGGATCGCGCAGCAGACCCCGACGAACCGCGCAACGTTTCCGCCGTAGCGGGCGCCGAGGAAGTCGGGGATCGTGAACTGGCCGAACTTGCGCAGGTAGGGCGCGAGGAAGAGCGCCACCAGGCAGTAGCCGCCGGTCCAGCCCATCACGAAGGCGAGGCCGTTGTACCCGGTCAGGTACAGCGTTCCGGCCATCCCGATGAACGACGCCGCGCTCATCCAGTCGGCACCGGTCGCCATGCCGTTGAAGAACGCGGGGACGCGCCTGCCCGCCACGTAGTACTCGGCGATGTCGGCCGTCCGGCTCATGATGCCGATGCCGGCGTAGAGGCCGACGGTGGCGAACAGGAAGATGTAGCCGATCCATTGCCGCGACAGCCCGAACTGCTCGAGGATCGCGAGGATGATGATGAAGAGGATGAAGCCGCCGGTGTACCAGCTGTACACCTTCTTCAGCATCGAGTTGAACTGCAGTTGCGACATCGTGGCCATGATCAGTCCTCCCCTTCCGCGACGCCGTACTCCTGGTCGAGCTTGTTCATGTAGCGCGCGTAGTACCAGATGATCAGCACGTAGATCACGAGCGCGCCCTGCGCGCCCATCCAGAACGAGAACGTCCAGCCGAAGAAGGGAAACGCCAGGTCGCGTGCCAGCCAGCCGACGACGAAGGTGACGACGAACCAGATGGCGAGCAGGATCATCGTGATCCTGATGTTCTTCCGCCAGTACTCGTGGTGCTTAGCGGTGAGTTCCATGCAGCCCTCCTTGTCAGCAATGGAAGATGGTTCCGAGGCGGCGGACTTCTCGCGGCCCGCTCTTCCGGAACACTGCGAGGACTCTAGGAGCGCAACCTTACGCGAACCTTACGGGGCGAATCCTCCTAGCGCCGCCCCCAGGAGCGTCGAGCACAGGAGCGCCAGGAAGACGACGACGCCGACGTACTCGGCCGCGGCGCCCTGCTTCACGCCGGCTACGACCTGCAGTCCGGTGTAATAAAGATAGGTGCAATGCAGCATGGGGATCAGCAGCACGCCGACCAGAACCGGTTTCAGCAGGAGCACGCCGGCGAGCCAGACCGGCGTCGTCCCGTAGGCCGCGACCTTCCAGCTCCACGCCCACTCGCGCCGCGCGCCGAACATCGGCGCAAGCGCACAGAAGACGCCGGCGAGCACGGCGACCCAGAGCACCGAGCCGCACAACGCGATCGCTCCGGCGCGCGCGATCGCTGCGGGGGCGCGCGCGAGCGGCGTCGATTCCCAGGTCGCGAGGTCGGCGGGGAAGAGCAGCCGCCCGGCCATCCACGCCGCCGCCGGGAGCGCCGAGAGCGGGAGCACATAGCGCACCGCGACCGCGCACCACGACTCGCGGCTTTCGGCGATCGCCGCCCATTCGCGCAGCGGGGAGACGAGCAGGCGAAAGGCGCGGCGCAGCAACGCGAGGCGGCCCGGGTTCGGAGGCGGCGTCAGGCGCCGCCGAAGTGCTGATCGGCAAACGCCGCGGCACGGGCGCCGAATGCCTGCGCCCGTTTCTTGCCCGCGAGCGCCTCCAGCGTCTCGGTGCAGCGCTCGACGGCGGCGCGGAACTCGGCGCGGGACTTCGCGCGCTCGAGCGGTCCGGTGAGCAGGTCGGCATCGGGACCGATGGCGTCGTGCAGCATCCGGGTCAGCGCCGACATCGCCTGCTGGCGCGTCTGAGGCGGTTGCGTCGCAGGCGCGGAGGCCGATGCGGGCGGCGCGACGGTCGATGCCACGCCCGCCGCCGAGGGTGCCCCCCTGATCTCCACGAACCCCTGATCGACGAGCGTCTGGAGCCCGGCCTCGATCTCGGGGATGCCGCCGAACTTGGCGATGAGCTCGCCGGCGGTCGACGCACCGTCGACCATGATGAGCAGCGAGCGCAGTTTCTGCGCGAGCCCGTGGGCGCGAGACTTCAGCTCCTCGCCCCCCTTCACCGTCTTCGCCAGGACCGCGTTCCTGTCCACGCTCGGCGGCTCCGGGGCCTAGGCAGCGGAGCGGAGCGTCGCCGGGCCGGCCGCGGAGGGCGGGAAGACCATGCGGGCGATCGTCCCGGGCTCGCGCGGGTTCGGAACGATCTCGACCACGGCCCGATGCAGCTGCGCGATCCCGCGCACGATCGGCAGCCCGAGGCCCGACCCGTCGGCGTCGGTGCCGAGCACGCGGAAGAACCGCTCGAAGACGCGTTCGCGGTCGGCCTCGTCGATGCCGATGCCGTTGTCCTCGACCTCGAGCGCCGGCTGCCCGCCGGCGATGACGCGCACGGTCGCGCGCCCGCCGACCCGGGTGTAGGCGATCGCGTTGTCGAGCAGGTTGTTGAGCGCCTCGCGCAGCAGGAGCGCATTGCCCTCGATCAACGTCGGGGCGCCCGCCGCCTCGAAGCCGAGGTCGATGTCCTTCGCGCGGGCGCGCGGCACCCAGTCCCGTGTCGCCTCGCGCGCGAGCGCGTCGAGGTCGAGGGTGACGAGCGGCGGCGGCGCGTCGGCGTCCGCGCGCGCGAGGGCGAGGAGCTGGTTGATCAGGTGCGACGCGCGGTCGGCGCTGGTGACGATCTGCCGCATCGCGTGGTGGATGCTCAGCGGATCACGCTGCCGCATCGCGATCTCGGCCTGCATCTTGAGCCCGGCGAGCGGCGTGCGCATCTGGTGCGCGGCGTCGGCGACGAAGCGTTCCTGCGCCCGCAGGCTCGCATCGAGCCGGCCCATGAGTTCGTTGAAGGATCGGATGAGCGGCCGCACCTCCTCCGGCGCGTCGTTCTCGTCGAGCGCGGAGTGGTCGGAAGGCTTGCGGCGGCGGATGGCCTCGGTCAGCTGGCTGAGGGGCTCGATGCCGCGCGTGAGCCCGAGCCATACGAACAGCAGCGCGATCGGCACGATCAGGAACTGCGCCGCGAGGACGTCGCCGATGATCTCGCTCGCGAGCCGGCTCCGCTTGCCGACGGTCTCGGCCACCTGCACGAGGACCGCTCCCGGCATGCCGGGCACCTGCGCGAAGATGTAGGCAACGCGCACCTCGAAGCCGGGGATGTGGTCGTCGCGGAAATAGACCGTCTGCGGCGACGAGCTCGGGCTGGAACTCGACGAGCGGGATCGCGCGCTCGCCGCCCACGACCTCGTTCCGCTGGTCGCGGACCTGGAAGAAGGTCTGGTCGTCCTCGTCGGTGCGCAGGATCGCCGCCGCCGCGGCCGCGGTGTTGACGCGGATCCGGCCGTTGTCGTACGCGAGCTGCTTCGAGATCGCGACGACGCTGTCGCGGAGCTCGCGGTCGTAGGCATTGTTGGCGATCGAGTAGGCAAAGAAGTACTGGATCGCCATGCTGATCGGCCAGAGGATCAGGAGCGGCGCGAGCGTCCAGTCGACGATCTCGCCGAAGACCGACTTGTGCTTATGTTGCGCTTCGGACATTGGCACGTTCGAGACAGTAGCCGAGGCCGCGCACGGTGGCGATCCGCACGTCGCCCGCCTCGAGCTTCCGGCGGAGGCGGTGGATGTACACCTCCACGGCGTTGGTGCTCACCTCCTCGCCCCACTGGCAGAGGAGGTCGACGATCTGCTCCTTGTTGACCATCCGGCCGGGCCGCTGCATGAAGATCTCGAGCAGGGCGAGCTCGCGGGCCGACAGCTCGAGCGCCTGGCCGCGGAGCTCGGCGGTCTTGCCGACCTGGTCGAAGACGAGATCGCCGTGCTTCAGCACGGTCGAGCTCGCAGCGTTGCCGCGCCGGGTGAGCGCACGCACCCGCGCCTCGAGCTCGGCGAGCTTGAACGGCTTGGCGAGATAGTCGTCGGCGCCGAGGTCGAGGCCCCGCACGCGGTCGTCGACGCCGTCGAGCGCGGTCAGGATCAGCACCGGGAGCTTCGAGTCGCGTCCCCGCAGGCGCTTCAGGATCTCGAACCCGGAGAGCTTCGGCAGGCCGACGTCGAGGATGAGGAGGTCGAATTCGCCGGTGGTGAGCGCCGCGTCGGCCGCCGCGCCGTCCCTGACGCAATCGACCGAGTAGCCCGACTGGCGCAGGCTGCGCGTGAGCCCGTCCGCCAGGACGGCGTCGTCTTCCGCGATGAGGATGCGCATCCCCGTTCCCTCCTACTGGCGTGGCCCGCTCTCCGCGGCAGGCTGCAATCCCAGTGTAGCAAAGGGGAAACCGGGCGTTCGCCCCCGCTGCCGGACGGGGTGCAGAGGACCGGATGTCGCGGTTGGGACGCGTCTGTCGGCCGACCGGTGGCCTCGACCCGGGTCCTGACTCGCACCCGGACCCTGGCCGTTGCGATCCCCGCGAGCAGTCCATCACACCGGCCGGGCGCGCGGTGCGCGCTCTGGAAAACAAGGTCACGCATGCCCGCGCATCGCGCCGAGGCTGGCACGTCGCGTGCACTGCCCCGGGTAACGATGAACCGGGAGGCTGTCGTGTCCGTTTTTGCACGAGCAAGACGAATTGTCACCGCCGGCGTCTGCGCGGCAGCATTGACGACCGCCGGCGGCGCCGGCGCGCAATCCGCCGCGGGCGCGGCGGACAACATCGAGCGGATGAACGCCGCGCAGGCGCGCGAGTTCACGCTCGTTCAGATCCGGGCGCTGGTGGCGATGTCGCGCGCCGGTGGCCGGCATGCCGACGCGCAGTGCCGGACGGCCGCGGCGCGGGCCGGAACGCTGGCGGGGAACGCAATCGAAGCCGTGGTGCAGGCCGACCAGGCTCGCGATCGCGGTCTACGCGGCGTCGGGACATACGCCGACGAGGACCCGGCGGTGCAAGCGAACTACCAGCGCGTCGCAGCCGCGACGCTCGAGGCCCGTCAAACGGTTGTCAAGAGCGCGAACTGCCCGGATCTCCTCGCAGAACGCCGCTAGCACCAACGCCCGCAACCGAGCAGACCCAATCGGGATAGGGGCCGATCATCGCTGATCGGGCCCCTCCCACACCACCGGCATGCGGGTCCGCACCGGGCGGTTGGAACAGTTGAGGTCAGAGCGCCGGAGTGAGACCCGGCACGCCGCCTGGGGTGGCTGGTCGCTGATCCGCCCGATTCGGTTTCTCGCTGCCACAACCCTTCGGGCTTCACCCAGCCTGGTGGGTTGGCGAGCGTCGCTGACGCGAACATCTGAGACCGTCCAAATCCGAGAACCAGAGGGCCTCCCCTCCCATTCCTTCGGCCCTTCGTCTTACGACTACTACGGCCTCTGCTGACTTCTCGCTCCGGGTTATCCCCGTCACCCTTTCGGGCACAAGGCGAGATCTCCCCAGGGAAGAACGCGATCCTGCCCCGCACCGCCGCCGGATCTACGCCGCCTGAGCCCTTGACCACAAGAGCTTCGCAGTCCTTTGCCTGCTCGCCCTGCTCGGCGTCGCCTCAGATCCGGTTCGTGTACCTCGGCTCGCCGTTTCGTTCCACGCTTCCTCCCCACGCTCGGTCACCCGCGCGCAGTTGCGCTTCACTTCGCTCGCTGTGGTCAGCTCGCGGGAGGACTTGCACCTCCAAGATCGCGCCCATGCTGGGCGCACAAAGAAAAGGCCCCGCATCGCGGGGCCTTCGTACATCCAATCTCTGGGAGGGAGGGTATCGGGAGGGAACCTGGGTTCCCTCCTGATCGTGTCCTACCCCATGGACATGGACGTAACTCGCACGCTGCGCGTGCGAGTTACATGTCCATGTCCATCCCACCCATGCCGCCCATGCCGCCGTGGCTGTGGCCGCCGCCGGCGTTCTTCTTCTCTTCCACCAGCTCGGCGACGCCGACGTCGGTAGTGAGCAGAAGTCCGGCAACGGACGCCGCGTTTTGCAGGGCGATGCGGGTCACCTTGGTCGGGTCGACAACGCCCATCTGGACGAGGTCCCCGTACTCCTCGGTCTGGGCGTTGAAGCCGAAATTGCCCTTGCCCTCGGCGACCTTGTTGAGGACGACGGAAGGCTCCTGCCCGGCGTTCTGCACGATCGCGCGGAGCGGCTCCTCGAGCGCGCGCGCAACGATCTTGATGCCGGCGTCCTGGTCGTGGTTGGCGCCCTTGAGGTTGTCGAGCGCCTTGCGCGCGCGGAGCAGCGCGACACCGCCGCCGGCGACGATCCCTTCCTCGACCGCAGCGCGGGTCGCGTGCAGCGCGTCCTCGACGCGGGCCTTCTTCTCCTTCATCTCGATCTCGGTTGCGGCGCCGACCTTGATCACCGCCACGCCGCCGGCGAGCTTCGCCACGCGCTCCTGGAGCTTCTCCTTGTCGTAGTCGCTCGTGGCTTCCTCGATCTGCTGGCGGATCTGCTTCACCCGCGCCTCGATCGCTTTGGCGTCGCCAGCGCCGTCGATGAGGGTGGTCTCTTCCTTGCCCACCTCGACGCGCTTCGCCTTGCCGAGATCCTTCAGCGTCGCCTTCTCGAGCGTGAGCCCGAGCTCCTCGGCGATCACGGTGCCGCCGGCGAGGATCGCGATGTCTTCCAGCATCGCCTTGCGGCGATCGCCGAAGCCGGGCGCCTTCACCGCGCTCGTCTTCAGGATGCCACGGAGGTTGTTCACCACCAGCGTCGCGAGCGCCTCGCCCTCGACGTCCTCGGCGATGATCAGCAGCGGCTTGCCGGCCTTCGCCACCTGCTCGAGCAGCGGCAGGAGATCGCGGATCGACGAGATCTTCTTGTCGTGCAGGAGGATGTAGGTGTCCTCGAGGATGGAGAGCTGCTTGTCGGGATTGTTGATGAAGTACGGCGAGAGATAGCCGCGGTCGAACTGCATCCCTTCGACGACCTCGAGCTCGTTCTGCAGGCTCTTGCCGTCCTCGACCGTGATCACGCCTTCCTTGCCGACCTTGTCCATCGCGTCAGAGATGATCTTGCCGATGTTCTCGTCGGCGTTGGCGGAGATCGCGCCGACCTGGGCGATCTCCTTGGAGGTCGTGGTGGGCTTGGAGAGCTTCTTCACCTCCTCGACGACCGCCTCGACCGCCAGGTCGACGCCGCGCTTGAGGTCCATCGGGTTCATCCCGGCGGCCACGAACTTCATGCCCTCACGGACGATCGCCTGGGCGAGCACGGTCGCGGTCGTGGTGCCGTCGCCGGCGACATCGGAGGTCTTGGACGCGACTTCCTTGACCATCTGCGCGCCCATGTTCTGGAACTTGTCCTTCAGCTCGATTTCCTTCGCCACCGACACGCCGTCCTTGGTGACGGTGGGGGCGCCGAACGAGCGCTCGAGGACAACGTTGCGGCCCTTCGGGCCGAGGGTCGCCTTCACTGCGTTGGCGAGGATGTTGACGCCCTCCAGCATCTTGTGCCGGGCGTCCTCGTGAAACCGTACGTCTTTGGAAGCCATTGCTTGGAGCTCCTATTGCGATTGCAGGGGGCGCGTCAGGCGACGACGCCCATGATGTCTTCCTCGCGCATCACGAGGTACTCGGTGCCTTCGATCTTCACGGTGGTGCCGGAATACTTGCCGAACAGGATCCGGTCGCCGACCTTGACGTCGAGGGCCTCGCGCTTGCCTTCGTCGTTGCGCTTGCCGGGGCCGACGGCGATCACTTCGCCCTGGTCGGGCTTCTCGGCGGCGTTGTCAGGGATGACGATCCCACCGGCGCTCTTGCGTTCCTCTTCGAGCCGCTTGACGATCACGCGATCATGCAAGGGACGGATTTTCATCATGTTTTCCTCCAGTTACACTCGATTTGCAACTACGGTTTGCGACCACTCACTGACGTGGGGGTGGCCGGGGATTCCAGGGAATGAGTCTCTGCTAGCACTCAATCCAGGTGAGTGCTAATTTTAGGTGCGCAAGCCCCTTGCTTCAAGAGGGACGGCAAAAAAAAGAAACCCCGGGGAGCCGTCCCCGGGGTCCGTTTGCACTCGCGGGCTGATCGGCAGAGATCAGGCGCGATCGAAGCGATCGAGGTCCATCACCTTGGTCCATGCCGCCACGAAGTCCTTCACGAACTTCTCCTTCGAGTCTGCGCACGCATAGACTTCCGCGAGGGCGCGGAGCTCCGAGTTCGAGCCGAAGACGAGATCGACCCCGGTGCCGGTCCACTTGACCTTGCCCGTCGTGCGGTCGCGCCCCTCGTACACGCCCTCGGCGCCGCCGGCCGGCTTCCACTCCGTGCCCATGTCGAACAGGTTGACGAAGAAGTCGTTGGAGAGCGCCTCCGGCTTCGTGGTGAAGACCCCGTGCTTGGAGGCGCCGACGTTGGTGCCCAGCATGCGCATGCCGCCGACGAGGACCGTCATCTCCGGCGCCGTGAGCGTCAAGAGCTGCGCACGGTCGATCAGCATGTGCTCCGCGCCGATGCCGATCTTGCCCTTGACGTAGTTGCGGAAGCCGTCTTCTTTAAGTGGACGGAGTGTAGTGAGAGAGTGACACGGGTTTTGCAGGATGCGTATGTGTACAACGCCATCTGGACGAGGTCCGTACTCTCGGTCTGGGCGTTGAAGCGAAATTGCCTTGCCTCGGCGACTTGTTGAGGACGACGAAGGCTCTGCCAGCGTTCTGCACGATCGCGCGGAGCGGCTCAGCGCGCGCGCAACGATCTTGATGCCGGCGTCTGGTCGTGGTGGCGCCTTGAGGTTGTCGAGCGCCTTGCGCGCGCGGAGCAGCGCGACACCGCCGCCGGCGACGATCCTTCCTCGACCGCAGCGCGGGTCGCGTGCAGCGCGTCTCGACGCGGGCTTCTTCTCCTTCATCTCGATCTCGGTTGCGGCGCCGACCTTGATCACCGCACGCCGCCGGCGAGCTTCGCCACGCGCTCCTGGAGCTTCTCCTTGTCGTAGTCGCTCGTGGCTTCCTCGATCTGCTGGCGGATCTGCTTCACCCGCGCCTCGATCGCTTTGGCGTCGCCAGCGCCGTCGATGAGGGTGGTCTCTTCCTTGCCCACCTCGACGCGCTTCGCCTTGCCGAGATCCTTCAGCGTCGCCTTCTCGAGCGTGAGCCCGAGCTCCTCGGCGATCACGGTGCCGCCGGCGAGGATCGCGATGTCTTCCAGCATCGCCTTGCGGCGATCGCCGAAGCCGGGCGCCTTCACCGCGCTCGTCTTCAGGATGCCACGGAGGTTGTTCACCACCAGCGTCGCGAGCGCCTCGCCCTCGACGTCCTCGGCGATGATCAGCAGCGGCTTGCCGGCCTTCGCCACCTGCTCGAGCAGCGGCAGGAGATCGCGGATCGACGAGATCTTCTTGTCGTGCAGGAGGATGTAGGTGTCCTCGAGGATGGAGAGCTGCTTGTCGGGATTGTTGATGAAGTACGGCGAGAGATAGCCGCGGTCGAACTGCATCCCTTCGACGACCTCGAGCTCGTTCTGCAGGCTCTTGCCGTCCTCGACCGTGATCACGCCTTCCTTGCCGACCTTGTCCATCGCGTCAGAGATGATCTTGCCGATATTCTCGTCGGCGTTGGCGGAGATCGCGCCGACCTGGGCGATCTCCTTGGAGGTCGTGGTGGGCTTGGAGAGCTTCTTCACCTCCTCGACGACCGCCTCGACCGCCAGGTCGACGCCGCGCTTGAGGTCCATCGGGTTCATCCCGGCGGCCACGAACTTCATGCCCTCACGGACGATCGCCTGGGCGAGCACGGTCGCGGTCGTGGTGCCGTCGCCGGCGACATCGGAGGTCTTGGACGCGACTTCCTTGACCATCTGCGCGCCCATGTTCTGGAACTTGTCCTTCAGCTCGATTTCCTTCGCCACCGACACGCCGTCCTTGGTGACGGTGGGGGCGCCGAACGAGCGCTCGAGGACAACGTTGCGGCCCTTCGGGCCGAGGGTCGCCTTCACTGCGTTGGCGAGGATGTTGACGCCCTCCAGCATCTTGTGCCGGGCGTCCTCGTGAAACCGTACGTCTTTGGAAGCCATTGCTTGGAGCTCCTATTGCGATTGCAGGGGGCGCGTCAGGCGACGACGCCCATGATGTCTTCCTCGCGCATCACGAGGTACTCGGTGCCTTCGATCTTCACGGTGGTGCCGGAATACTTGCCGAACAGGATCCGGTCGCCGACCTTGACGTCGAGGGCCTCGCGCTTGCCTTCGTCGTTGCGCTTGCCGGGGCCGACGGCGATCACTTCGCCTTGGTCGGGCTTCTCGGCGGCGTTGTCGGGGATGACGATCCCACCGGCGCTCTTGCGTTCCTCTTCGAGCCGCTTGACGATCACGCGATCATGCAAGGGACGGATTTTCATCATGTTTTCCTCCAGTTACACTCGATTTGCAACTACGGTTTGCGACCACTCACTGACGTGGGGGTGGCCGGGGATTCCAGGGAATGAGTCTCTGCTAGCACTCAATCCACGTGAGTGCTAATTCTAGGTGCGCAAGCCCCTTGCTTCAAGAGGGACGGCAAAAAAAAGAAACCCCGGGGAGCCGTCCCCGGGGCCGTTTGCACTCGCGGGCTGATCCGCAGAGATCAGGCGAGATCGAAGCGATCGAGGTCCATCACCTTGGTCCATGCCGCCACGAAGTCCTTCACAAACTTCTCCTTCGAGTCTGCGCACGCAAAGACTTCCGCGAGGGCGCGCAACTGCGAGTGCGAACCGAAGATCGAGGTCGACACGGGTGCCGGTCCACTTGACTTCGTTCGTCTTTCGGTCGCGCCCCTCGTACACGCCTTCGGCGCCGGCTGACGGTTGCCATTGCGTGCGCATGTCGAGGAGGTTGACGAAGAAGTCGTTCGTCAGCGTCTCGGGCCGCTTGGTGAAGACGCCGTGCTTGGATGGCGCCGGCATTTGCGCCCAGGACACGCAGGCCGCCGACGAGAACCGTCATCTCAGGCGCCGTCAGCGTCAGCAACTGCGCCCGATCGACCATCATGGCTCCTCGGCGGACAGGCGCTGCTTGCCGCGGACGATAGTTGCGGAAACCGTCAGCGACCGGCTCGAGCACCGCGAAGGACTCGACGTCCGTCTGGTCCTGCCCGGCGTCCATTCGTCCGGGCGCGAAGGGAACCTTCACCTCGACGCCGGCGTTCTTCGCGGCCTGCTCGACACCCGCGCAGCCCGCGAGCACGATCAGGTCGGCAAGGGAGACTTTCTTCCCGCCGGACTGCGAAGCGTTGAACCCCTCCCGGATCTCTTCGAGCGTCGGCAGCACCTTCGCCAGCTCGGCCGGCTGGTTGACCTCCCAATCCTTCTGCGGCGCGAGGCGGATGCGCGCGCCGTTCGCGCCACCGCGCTTGTCGGAGCCGCGGAAGGTCGACGCCGACGCCCAGGCGGTCGAGACCAGCTGCGACACCGACAGCCCCGAAGCCAGCATCTTGCTCTTGAGCGCGGCGATGTCCTTCTCATCGATCAGCTTCTGGTCGACGGCCGGGATGGGGTCCTGCCAGATGAGTTCTTCCGGCAGGCACCTCCGGTCCCAGGTAGCGGGCGCGCGGGCCCATATCGCGGTGCGTCAGCTTGAACCAGGCGCGCGCGAAGGCATCGGCGAAGGCCTGCGGGTCCTCGTAGAACCGACGCGAGATCTTGCCGAACTCCGGATCGAAGCGCAGCGTCAGGTCGGTGGTCAGCATGGTCGGCTTGCTTGAACTTGTCGGGATGTGCGCGTCGGGAATGATCGCCGGCGCGTTCTTGGCCACCCATTGCTTGGCACCGGCCGGGCGACTTGACCTGCTCCCATTCGTACTGAACAGGTTCTCGAAGAAGTTGTTGCTCCACATCGCCGGGGTCTTGGTCCAGGTCACTTCGAGGCCGCTCGAAATCGTGTCGGCGCCGTGCCCCGTGCCGTAGTCGCTCTTCCAGCCCAGGCCCTGCGCTTCCAGCGGTGCGGCTTCCGGATCCGGGCCCTTGTGCGATTCGGGGCGGCGCCGTGGCGACTTGCCGAAGGTGTGGCCGCCGGCAATCAGGGCGACGGTCTCCTCATCGTTCATCGCCATGCGGCCGAAAGTCGCGCGGATGTCCTTGGCGGCGGCCATGTAGTCGCCGCTCGCGTTCGGGCCTTCCGGGTTGACGTAGATGAGGCCCATGTGGGTGGCGCCGAACGGTCCCCAGGTCCCGATCGCCGCTGAAGCGCTTGTCGGTGCCCAGCCAGGCGATCTCCTCGCCCCAGTTCACGTCCTCGTCCGGCTCCCATACGTCGGCACGGCCGCCGCCGAAGCCGAAGGTCCTGAAGCCCATCGACTCCAGCGCGACGTTGCCGGCGAGGATGATCAGGTCGGCCCAGGAAATCTTGCTTGCCGTACTTCTGCTTGATCGGCCAGAGCAGGCGCCGCGCCTTGTCGAGGTTGACGTTGTCGGGCCAGCTGCCGAGCGGCGCGAAGCGCTGCTGGCCGCGGCCGCCGCCGCCGCGGCCGTCGGTGACGCGGTAGGTGTCCGGCGGCGTGCCAGGACATGCGGATGAAGAACGGGCCGTAGTGGCCGAAGTCCGCCGGCCACCAGTCCTGCGAGTCGGTCATCAGCTTGACCAGGTCCTTCTTGAGCGCCTTGTAGTCGAGGCTCTTGAATTCCTTCGCATAGTCGAAGCCCGGGCCCATCGGGTCGGACTTCGCGGAATGCTGGTGGAGCAGCTCCAGCCGCAGCCGGTTCGGCCACCAGTCACGGTTCGTCCTCCCGACGCCGGCGATGTTAGTGAACGGGCACTTGCCCGCGCTTTCGTCGTCAGCCTTTGTGTCCATGTTTATCTCCAATAAAGTCTCATTCAACGACCGTGATCCAGACCGCCCTTTGATCTAGCTCGGAGCCAGGCTTCAAAATAAGGCCGTGCACGAGCGATGGCAGTAGCGTCGCGATGTCCAACCAGGGTCAAAAGCGCAGAGGCCTCGCGGAGTGTCGGCCGTGCGGGTGATCGAGTCCAACCGATCTTTCCGCTGAGGTCGATCGAGGTCGTCGATCAGCGGCCGAGCGAGGGGATCCTAAGCCGCCTGGGCACCGGCGCCGAGGTACGCCCGCTCGAGCGCGCCGTCGGCCGCGATCTCGACGGCAGCGCCCGAGGCGACGATCTGCCCGCCCTCGATCACGTATGCGCGGTCCGCGAGCGTCAGCGCCAGCCCCGCCATCTGATCGACGAGCAGGATGGTCGCGCGCTCGCCCCGCAGCCGGTCGAGCGCGGCGAAGAGGTCGTTGATGACCGCCGGCGCGAGGCCGAGCGAAGGCTCGTCGAGGAGCAGCAGGCGCGGCTTCGCCATCAGACCGCGGGCGAGCGCGAGCATCTGCTGCTCGCCGCCGGAGAGGAGGCCGGCGCGCTGGTGCAGGCGCTCGCGCAATCGCGGGAACCGCTCGAGCATCGCCTCGACCTCGGCGTCGGTCGCATCGCGCCGCAGGAACGCGCCGAGGCGGATGTTGTCGAGCACGGAGAGCTCAGGGAACACCTGCCGCCCTTCCGGAACGAGCGCGACGCCGCGCGCGACGACCTTGTGCGCCGGCAGCCGCTGCAACGCCTCGCCGTCGAGGCTGATCCCGCCCTCGACCGGCCGATGCAGGCCGGCGAGCGCGCGCATCAGGGTGGATTTCCCGGCACCGTTCGCGCCGAGAACGGCGACCATCTCGCGGTCGCGCACCCGCAGCTCGACGCCGCGCAGCACCGGCTCCGCACCGTAGCCCGCGGAGAGTTTCGCCGACCTCGAGCAGCGTGTCGCCGAGCGCGGCTTCGGCGGTACGGTGCGCCGACGGCCGGCCCGCCTCCTCGCCGAGATAGGCCTTCTTGACGGCGGGGTCCTGCTGCACCGCCTCCGGCAACCCGGCCGCGATGCGCACGCCGGCGTCGATGACGACGACGTGGTCCGAGATCCCCATGACGAGCGACATGTCGTGCTCGACGAGCACGACCGCGATGCCCCGGTCGGCGATGCGGCGCAGCAGCGCCGCGAGCGTGCGCTTGTCGTCGCGCGACAAGCCCGCCGCGGGCTCGTCGAGCAGCAGCACGCGCGGGCCGGTCGCGAGCGCGCGCGCGATCTCGACCAGCCTTCGGTCGACGTGCGGCAGGTCCGCAGCGCGGCGCGCGAGGTCGCCGCGGTAACCGACGTAAGCCGCGAGCGCTCGGGCCCGCGCGAGCGCCGCTTCGCCCGGCGCGGCGAACGGCGACCCGAGCCGTCCGCGCGCGTGCGCGATCGTCAGGTTCTCGAGGACCGACATGCTCCCGAAGAGCTGCGAGGTCTGGTAGGTGCGTGCGACGCCGGCCCGCGCGATCGCATGGGCCGGACGGCCCTGGAGCTCGTCGGCACCGAGGCGAATGGCGCCGGCGTCGGGGCGATAAAAGCCGCCCAGCATGTTGAGCACCGTGGTCTTGCCCGCGCCGTTCGGCCCGATCAGGCTGGTGATTGCGCGCGGCTGCGCCTCGAGTGCGAAGCCGGTCACCGCCCGCACGCCGCCGAACGCGATCGTGAGACCCTCGACCGCGAGCGCGGCGCTGGCCGGAGCGGGTTCGTCCGCGGCCGCGGCGCCGATCGCCGGAAGCGCCGCGCGACGGCGCCCGAACCAGCGTGCGGCTTCGCCGACGATCCCTTCGGGCGCGATCAGGAGCACGACGAGCAGCAGCGCGCCGAAGAAGAGCAGGCGGTACTCGGCGAGCCCGGCGAGCACCTCGGGCAGCAGCACGACCGCTGCCGCGCCGGCGAGCGGCCCGGTCACCGTCCCCGCGCCGCCGATGATCACCACCAGCACGAACAGGATGGACTGCGAGAACGCGAACGTCGACGGCGTGACGAAACCGGAGAGCGAGGCGAACATGCCGCCCGCCAGCCCGGCGCACGCGGCCGACACGGCGAACGCGAAGGTCTTCACCGCGACCGGGTTCAGGCCGATCGACTCGGCCGCGGTTTCCGAGTCCTTCACCGCGCGCATCGCCGCGCCCCAGTCGCTCCGCGCGAGCCGCCGGAAACCGTAGACGAGCAGCGCCGCGATCGCGATCGCCATCAGCGCGACCCCGCGCTCGCCGAACGCGAACCCGAACGGCGCTGGATGCGGGATGCCCATGATCCCGTTCTGACCGCCGGTGAGCCCGCTCCACTCCACCGCGACCTGCTCGACGATGAAGCCGAACGCGATCGTGACCATCGCGAGGTACGGCCCGCGCACGCGCAGCGCCGGCAGCGCGAGGAGCGCGCCGGTCAGGCCGGCGAGCGCCACGGCGACCGGCAGCGCGACCCAGAAGCTCAGCTTCGCCGCCGTGGTGAGGATCGCGACGGCATACGCGCCGATCGCGTAGAACCCGACGTGGCCGAACGAGACCTGCCCGGTGAGTCCGAGCAGGACGTTGAGACCGATACCGACGATCGCGGTCAGCGCCATCGTCGCCATCACGAACACGTAGTAGCTGTTCGCGACCGCAGTGAACGCGAACGCGGCGGCGAAGACGGCGGCGATCCCGGCGAACGGGAGAAGCCTCATACCTTCTTCACCTCGGCGCGCCCGAAGAGCCCGTTCGGCATCACCGCGAGCGCGACGATCACCAGCGTGAACGTCACGATCTGCGTGTACGCCGACCCGGCGAGCGCGGTGATCAGCGCCTCGACCACGCCGAACAGCAGCCCGGCGAGCATCACGCCCCACGCGCTCGTGATGCCGCCGAGGATCGCGACTGCGAACGCCTTCAGGCCGAAGAGCGTCCCCATGTCCGAGTGGACGTTGAAGAGGGGCGCGATCAGGATTCCCGCCACGCCGGCGAACACGGTCGAGACCGCGTACGCCGCCATCACCGCGGCGGTCACGTTGATCCCCATCAGGCGCGCCGCGTCGCGGTTCTGCACCACCGCGAGCAGCGCCTTCCCGAGCCGCGTGCGGCGCGAGAAGAAGTGCAGCCCCGCCGCCGCGGCGAGCCCGGCGACCGGGATCGCGAGCTGCAGCGGCGACACGCCGACGCCGAAGACCTGGACGAGGCCTTCGGCGCCGGTGAGCGACGCGGGCATCGGGAAGCCGCGCGGCTCCTTGCCGAAGGTGAAGAGCACGGCGTTGTCGGCGATGATGCCGAGCGCGACCGTGGCCATCAGCCACGCATTCGAGCCGCGTCGCGCGAACGGTCGGACCGCGACCAGCTCGACGACGAGGCCGTAGACGGCGCAGAGCGCGAGCGCCGCGAGCACCGCCGCCCACAGCGGAAGCCCGAGCCGCACCGTGCAGACGTAGGCGAACACTGCGCCGAGCATCATCGAGCTGCCCTGCGCGAAGTTCACCGTGCTCGACACCGAGTAGGTGATGTAGAAGCCGAGCGCGAGCAGCCCGTACATGCTGCCGAGGCCGAGGCCGGAGACGAGCGCGGAAGCGATCAGCATAAAGTGGCCCGCAAAAGAAGACGGCCGCCCTGGGCGGCCGTCATGGGCAACGGAATTCTAACCGTCGGCGCTACTTCTTCATTCCGACCGGGATGATCTGGTTGTCGATGAACTGCGTCCAGACGTAGTCGTTCTCGTTGATCGCGTCGTGGTTCTCGGCGGTGAACGGGTTCGAGTACTTCTTGATCAGCCCGTCGTAGGCTGCGATCTTGTAGAAGCCCTGCCGGATGGCTTCGCCGTTCGTCGAGCCCGCGTTCTGGATCGCCAGCGCGACCAGCATCATCGCGTCGTACGCGTTCGCCACCCCGACGGCGGGCGTGATGTCGCCGGGACCCTTGTACTCCGGGTACTTCGCCATCAGCGCCTTCAGGACCTTCTGGCCGTTCGGCGACTGCGGGCCGAAGAAGCTGTAGGTCTGGATGAAGTGCACGTCCTTCGCGTTCGGCCCCGCGAGCTCGGTGAAGCGGCCGCCGGCCGGGCCCCAGTGCGACACGATCGGCACCTTCCAGCCCATGCGGTCGAGCGACTTCACCACCTGCGCCGACGGACCGACGTTGCCCACCAGGTAGAGGCAATCCGCTCCGGCAGCCTTCAGCCGCGTGAGCTGCGGCACGACGTCGACGTCGTTCTGCTCGAATTTCTCGACACCGGCAGGCTTGAGGCCCTTCGCCGCGAGCGCGGCGAGCAGCCCCTTCTGGTTCGACTCGCCCCACGGGTTGTTGACGAGGATCATCCCGCAGTTCTTGGCGTTGAAGGTCTTCTGCGCGTACTGGACCATCGCCTTGTCGACGATCTCGTCCACCGCCGAGACCCGGAACACGAAGTTCGGATTCGCCCCGTTCTTCGTGATCGGCGTGCCGGCCGCCCACGGCCCCATGAACGGCACCTTCGCCTCGTTCATGATCGGCACGATCGCGATCGACACCGGCGTGTCGAGCCCGCCGAAGAGCACCGCGACCTTCTCCTTGAAGACGAGCTCGCGGGCGGCGATGACGCCCTTCGCCGGGGTCGCCTCGTCGTCGCGGCGGACGAGCTCGAACTTGCGACCATTCAGCACGCCACCCTTCGCGTTCAGCTCGTCGATCGCGATGGTGAGGCCGCGGGTGATCGCCTCGCCGGCCTGCGCCGACTGGCCGGACAGCGCGGTCACCAGGCCGATCTTGATCGGTTCCTGCGCCGCGGCGGGCAGCGCGGCCGCGCCGAGTGCGACGGCGGCCGCGACCTTGAGAAACGAGCGTCTTTGGGACATGGACCCCTCCTTGTGGAAGAAACGCGTATCACGAGTCGTAACTACGCAAGCGACGTGCCAACCGGCTGCGGCAGCGTCGCGCGCCGTCATCGGCAAAACACGCGAAGGAGCCGGATTATGCCCGTCGCCGCCGTACCCGGCCCGGGCGCGCCAGGATGGCGCGCCGCGCACCAGGACGGCGCATTCGTTTCGGTCTGTAACCATCCCGCTGCCCGGACATCCGCTCACAAAACGCCGGCGCTCTTCCATGCGCTTCGCGCGTTGAGGCAGTCAGACTCCGAGGACACGAGGAGCTTCCGCGTGCAGCGGCGGATTTGAGGAGCGTCAATTGGCTTTCCGGCCGCCGCGGCATGCTCCACGCAGCATCGACGAGAATTGGAGCAACGCATGTTCAGACAGACTGATCGCCGTCGTACGATCGCCCTCCCGGAGGGGCGACGGCGCCGGCCTGGCGCAAGGCACGACGCCGCCCGGCCAAAGCTGGTACGCGCGGACGTACGGTGACGCGGACGACGCGGAGGAACGGCAGGCGTACATCGACAAGATGCGCGCCGCCGAGACGCCGAACAGCGAACGAAGCTCCGCGACGAGCATCGCGCCGAGATGCAGAGCGCGCGAAGGAAAAGGGCGTGACGCTGTCCGAGCCCGGCGGCCGGGGCGGGCCGGTGGCCTCGCGGTCCCGGCGGTCCCGGCGCGGCCGGATGTACGGCGAGCAGCTCTCAGCCAGCAGGAGCGTGACGACGTCCGCAAGCGCACGCAGGAGGCGAAGACGAAGGAAGAAGCGACAAGATCGGCGGCGAGGCCGCGGCACAGGCCGAGGCGCGCGCCAAGGAGAAGGCACCACGCTCCCGCGGCCGCGCGGGCCGGGTGGACGTGGCGGCCCGGTGCGGGCGCACGTACGGCGAGCAGTGTTCAGCCAGCAGGAGCGTGACGCCGACCGCAAGCGTAGGGAGGAGGCGAAGACGCAGGAAGAGTGTGACAAGATCGTGGCTGAGGCCTGGCGCACAGGCCGAAGCGCGCGCCAAGGAGAAGGGCATGATGTCGCCGCTGCTGCGCGGCCTGGCGTGGCTGGGGCGGCGGGTGCGTGGTGGTCCGGTGGCGAGATGAACGGCGAGGAGCTGTTCACGCAGCAGGCAGCGAATGATGATCCGGAGCTGACGCAGGAAGCGAGTACGCCGAGGAACGTGCCAAGATCCGCGATGAAGTTCATGCACAGGCGCAGGACGCGCGAAGGAGAAGGGCATCATGCTGCCGAGCTGCGCGACCGGGCGCGGTCCGTGGGGCCGGGCGGACCGGGTGGGCCGGGGCCGGCACCGAAGGCTCAGTAACGCCCGTGGGTCTGTTTCTTCATCCGACCGCGCGATACGACCGTTCGCGGGGTCCTCCACGGCCCACGGCGGGGGCGTCGTCCTCTGCTGGTCGTCATCGAGGCGAAGGGCCTCTTTCGAAGGGATCGAGCGGCAGGCGCCGTGACGTCGCCGCACGTCCAGTCGGCCTCGCGGTGGCCGTGCTCCTCGCTGTACGGATCCGTGGCGCGTGACGCACCGGTCGCCCGTTCGACCCCCGCCTCCGCGTGGACCGGGAAGATCGCCGCGGCACGAAGCTCGCGTCTACCGTCGATGCTGCTAATGCTGGTGCTCGCGCAGCGACTGCTGAAGGCCCAGGGTGATACCGTGTCGCTCCTGGGCTTCGGCGCTGCCGGACTTCTTCGGCGGCTGGACGCGCAGAAACGCACGCTCGAACAGAATCCACGAGCCGCCCCCGGCAACGCGCTCGATCGCTCTGGCGGGCGTGCACGGTGTCGCGGCGCTCTCTGGGCATCACTTCGTGCCGCGCGACGCGACGCTCCAGCGCATGCCGGGCGTGCGACCCAGCGCGAGCATTCGCGCCGCGACCGCGCCCCGGCGCGCGGTGGGGCGCTCCTCCTGAAGGCGATCGACGAGATCGACGGGACTGCCGCGCTCGGCCCATCATCGCCACGGTGAGCGAGTCGATCGACTCTCGCCGCTGGTCCTGGAGCGGCTTCCGCGCTCGCCAGCCTCTGGCGCGAGCGTGGAGGGCGCGCCCTGGTGCAGTCGAGGGTGCGGCGGATGCCGCGGGCG
>CAWBNB010000055.1:0-23835 GCA_963789885.1 uncultured beta proteobacterium
CCGAGATGCAGAAACACCACCCGGTCGGCGAGCCCCATGATCACCCGCATGTTGTGCTCGATCACGAGCAGCGTGACGCCCTCCTCGCGCAGCCGCCCGACGAGGGCGATCAGGCCCGGAATGCTCGGCTGGTCGACGCCGCCGGTGATCTCGTCGAGCAGGAGCAGCTGCGGGCCGGTGGCGAGCGCCCGTGCCATCTCGAGCCGCTTGCGCTGCCCGGTGGAGAGCCCGCGGGCGAGCACGTCGCCCTTGTGCTCGAGGCCGACGAGTGCGAGGCACCGGCGCGCAGTGTCCCGCGCCCGCGCGATCCCGCCGCCGCGGGCGAGCGCACCGATCATCACGTTCTCTTCCACCGTGAGGCGCGGGAACGGCTTCAGGATCTGGAACGTGCGGGCGACGCCGAGATGGCAGAGTCGATCCGGCCGCAAGCCGGTCACGTCGGCCCCGGCGAGGCGCACCGCTCCGGCGTCCGGCCGAATGAAGCCGGTGATGAGGTTGAAGAGCGTCGTCTTGCCGGCGCCGTTCGGCCCGATCAGGCCGACGATCTCGCCGCGGCCGACCTCGAACGACACGTCGCGATTCGCGTTCACGCCGCCGAAGCGCTTGGTGAGGCCCTTCACCGTGAGGAGGGTGTCGGCCATCGTCAGTCGATCCGCCGGAAGAAACCGAGCACGCCGGCCGGCCGGTAGCGCGCGATCAGGATAATCACCAGCCCATAGGCGAGGATGTCAAGGTTGCCGCCCCCGCCGCGTGCGTAGTACTCGGCCCATGCGGCGATGCCGCCTCCGGCGAGCCCCGACATGTCGAGCACCATCCGTCCCGAGAGATAGGCGCGCAGGAGCTCGGTGAGCGGTATGATGACAAAGGCGCCGAGCACCGGCCCCCAGAGCGTGCCGATGCCGCCGAGGATCGCGACGAAGCAGATTTCGAGCGAGACGAGGAGCGACATCGTCGATGCGGGCTCCACGTAGAGCACGTACTGCGCGTAGAAGGTTCCGCACAGCGTGGTGATCGCGGCCGAAGCGATGAGCGCGTAGAGCTTGCAGCGCGCGACGTCCACGCCGAGGCTCTGCGCGGCGTCCTGCTCTTCGCGGATCGCGACAAGGAACATCCCGAGGGGCGAGCGCTGGATCACCCTGAACGCGACGAGCGCGAGCACGAGGAGCCCGAGCGCGAAGTAGTAATAGGGAAGTTTGCCCGGGAACTGCCCGTGCCACAGCGCGTCGGCGAAGCCCTGCGCCTTGTAGACCGGATACTCGAGCCCGATCGCGGCGCCGAAGCGGTCCCAGTTGGACACCACGACGTAGATCCCTTCCATGATGAACACGGAAGCGAGGACGAAGTAGTGTCCGCGCAGGCGGAACGTGGGCAGACCGACGAGCACCGCCGCTGCGGTCGAGACGGCAAGCGCGATCGGCAGCGAGACGAGCGGGACGAGCCCGAGGAACTTGTAGCAATAGGCGGCGGTATAGGCGCCGATGCCGAAGTACAGCGCGTGGCCGAACGACACCTGGCCGGCAAGGCCGCCAAGAATGTTCCAGGCGACACCCATCGCGCCATAGAGCATCGACATGATCACGACGTGCCGCCAGAACGGCATCGTGGCAGCCAGCGGATACACCACGAGTGCGGTGGCAAGCGCGACGAGGGCCACCACCGGCAAGCCCTCGACGCGGTGCGCGAGCCAGACTCTCATCGACGGCCGAGCAGGCCGTACGGCCGCCAGAACACCACGATCAGGTACAGCGCGAAGACGAAGAGCTGCTTGTAGTTCGGCGAGGTGAAAAAACCGCCGGCCGTCTGCACGACGCCGATGATCAGCCCGCCGAAGAACGCGCCGGTGATCGAGCCGAACCCGCCGATCGCGACCGCGACGAACGCCGGCAGCGCCCAGCGCGCGCCCGAGAGCGGCGTGATGGCGTAGTACGTCGAGAGCAGTCCGCCGCCGATCGCCACCGCGGCGCACGACACGCCCCAGGCGATCGCGAACATCCGGTCGGAGTCGATGCCCATCAGGCGTGCCGCCTGTGGATCCTCGGCGACGGCCTGCAGGGCTAGCCCGGTTTCCGTGCGATTGATAAACCAGTAGAGCGCGCCCGCGGTCAGGAGCGCGCCTGCTCCCGCGACCAGCTCGGGGCCGCTAAAGAAGAGCCCGGCGACCTGAAAGGTGCCACTCGCCCAGCTCTCCGGGATGGTGCGCGCGTCCGACTTCCACAGGAAGTGCGCCGCCGCCTGCATGAAGAGCAGCAGCCCGAATGTGGCGAAGATCTGCGCGACCATCGTCGCCTGCAGCACGTGCCGGATGAGCAGGCGGTAGACGGCGACGCCGACAAAATACATGAGCAGCGCGGCGATCGGCGTAGAAACGAGCGGATCGACGCCCGCCACGCTCCACATGAAGAAACAGAAGTACATCGCGAGCATCATGAATTCGCCGTGCGCGAAGTTCACGATGTTCATCACGCCATAGATCAGCGACAGGCCCATCGCGACCAGCGCGAACATGAGTCCGACGACCAGCCCGTCGACGAGAACCTGTCCGTAGATCATCGGCGATCAGTGTGCGCGACGCGGCCACCGGACGCAAAACGGCCGGCGCCCGGGCTCGGCGCCCGGCCACGCCGGCCGCGGGTGCGCTAGCGCTTGTCCCAGCCCGGGGCGGGGAACACCACCGCCTTCGTCGCCAGGTCCTTTGGCCAGACCGGGTAGTGCTTGCCGTCCTGGATCTGGGTGATCAGGCCGGTCGCGAGCACGTTCTGGCCCTTCTCGTTGAACTTGATCCCCTTGTACGGGGCGATCGTGTCGGCGCCGTCGATGTTGGTTTCGCGCAGCGCCTGGATGATGTCCTCGGGCGCGAGCGACTTCGCGCGGTTCAGCGCGTCGGCAATCACGAGCGCAGCGGTGAATTCGCGCGCCGGCGCATCCCACATCGCTCGCCCCGAACGCGCCTCGTAGAGCTTGTTGACCGCCGCCGCCGCCTTCCGCTTCTCGATCAGCGACGGGTCGAACTTGGTGTGGCTGAAGGCGTAATCGGCGTTCTTCCCGAGCGCCTTCATGAAGTCGGGCGAGGCGAAGCTCGCGCCCATTGCGAGGATCCCCTTCGGGGTGAAACCGAGTGCCTGGTAGGTGCGCATGGCGAGGATCGCATCCGAGTCGAGGGACGCCTGCAGCAGGATGTCGGGGGCGTCGTTCTTGAGCTTCAGGACCTCGCTCCGCAGGTCGGTGGTCTGGGTCGGGTAGCTGATCGCCGTCAGCTTGTCGAACCCGTTCTGCTTGTAGGCGCCTTCGGCCGCCTTGGCGAGGCTCGAGCCCCAGTTGTCGTTGATGTGGATGACGCCGAGGTTCTTGAGCGGAACCCCCTTGTCCTTGCGCAACTCGTCGAGGAACGCGAAGAAATCGCGCGCGATGTCCTCGGTCGTTGGCGTTACGCTGAAGAAGGTCTTGAATCCGCGCTCGGTCAGCGGCGGTGCTTCGGACGATCCCGTTACGAACGGGATGCCGTACTTCTCCGCGACCTGGCTGGCCGGCGCCGCGACCGCGCTCTGGAATGCGCCTTGGAGGATGTGCACCTTCTCCTGCGTGATCATCCGCTCGGCGATCGCCTGGCCGCGCTCGGGTCGGCCGCCGTGGTCCTCGATGATCAGGCGGATCTTGATCCCGCCCTTGTTCGGCAGCCCGGCCGTCTTGGCGTACGGCAACGGAATGTCGTAGCTGCCGTTCACGATGTCGTAGGCGAGTTTGATCGCCTCCAGCGTCTCCGTGCCCGACTTCGCGGCGTTGCCGGAGGTCGGGTACAAGAGCCCGATGCGAATCTCGTTGTCCTGCGCGAGCGCCGGGCCGGCGAGCGCAAGCGATGCGGCGATTGCGGCGAGGTACCTCATGGTCAGGCTCCTTTCCCGGTTTTGGGGGCTTGCGGCTCGCCTGGCCCGGGTTGGGCGCCCTGGCGGGCGGCTCGTCGGAGCTGAAAGCTCGCGAGTTTCAAAAGTTGATCAAATTTTGCGGATCTTGGCAAGCGTGGCACCATGGCAGGCGCGCGTGCCCCGCTACCGGGACGCCGCTGCGGAGCGGCAGACGCCAGGCAAACATCGCGAGGAGAGACACGATGCCCGAAGTGATCGCCTTTCCCGGCGGCGGATTCCGCTATCTCAAGGGGGTATTCCAGTACTCGGGCGGTGTCGCCGCCGAGACCGGGTTCGAGATCGAGCGCGCCCGCTTCGCCCGCCCGGTGCCGCTCGCCGAGGGGTTCGCGCAGATCGAGGCGCGTCTTCGCCGGCTCGGCCGGCCGACGACCGCGTTCTGCGCTTGCGAGCTCCGCTCCCCCGAGCCGTTCAGCGAGACGGGCTTCACCGTCTTCAACCGCGAGTACGTGAAGGGGCTCGAGAAGTGGGGCCTGTACCGCGAAGAGATCAACCCCGTCGCGCGAAGCAACGTGTGCCCGGAGGTCGGCGCGCCACCTGCCCCGAGCTTCTACGCGTTCTCGTACACGGTTCCGGCGGCACGCGATCGGCGGGGGACATTCGTTGTCGCCGGCAGCGGCGAGGCGCCGGAGGGGCCCGGGAACTACCGCGACCGCGCGATACGGCTCCTCGACCGGTCACCTGAAGGGCTGCGGGAAAAGGCGCGCTGGGTGCTGGGAGAAATGGAGCGTCGGCTCGCGGCGCTCGGCTTCGACTGGTCGGCAGCAACGGGAACCCACGTTTATACGGTGTACGACCTCCACCCGTTCCTCGGGGACGAGATCGTCCGGCGCGGCGCCGCGCCCGCCGGGCTGACCTGGCATTTCGCGCGACCGCCGGTCAAGGACCTCGACTACGAGATGGACGTACGCGGGGTCGCTCGGGAGATTGTTCTCTAGGCCTGCGACGAACGGCCGCGCTATCGGGTGCGTCGCTCGTACGGCTTACATTGACGAGGCGAAGCTCGCTCGGCTGGCGCTGGATTGACCCCAATCGAAAGGAGGAGACATGAACAACGGACATCGCGCGCTCGTCGCGCTATTTGCCGGAGCGATGCTCGCAGGCGCGCAGCCCGCTGCGTCCCAGCCCTACCCTGCGAAACCGATCCGGGTCATCGTGCCGTACCCGGCGGGCGGCGCGACCGACTTCTTCGCCCGCACGGTGTTCCCCAAAATGGGCGAGGGCCTCGGCCAGTCGATGGTGGTCGAGAACCGGCCCGGGGCCGGCACCGCTATCGGCGCGAGCGAGGTCGCAAGGAGCGCTCCGGACGGCTACACGCTGCTGCTCGGCGATGCGGGCACCTACGCCTTCAACCCGACGCTGTACAAGAAGCTACCCTACGACCCGGTCAAGGATTTTGCGCCGGTCAGCCTCACGGGCCGGTTCGCGCTGATCCTCACCGTCAATCCGACGACCCTCAAGGCCGATTCGCTGAAGGCGTTCGTCGATGCGGCCAAGAGCCAGCCGGGCAAGATCGACTATGGCGCGCCCGGACCGGGCAGCCCGATCCATCTGGCGATGGAGCTTTTCAAGCAGCGCGCAGGAATCGTCATGACGCCGATTCCGTACAAGGGCGGTGCCGACGCGATGAACGACCTCGTCGGCGGGCGCATCGGCGCGATGTTCCTCGACATCGCCTCCGGTCTGCCGCAGATCCGCGGCGGCAAGGTCAAGGCGCTCGCCGTTGCGAGCGAAAAGCGGATGCCCGCACTGCCAGATCTCCCGACAATCGGAGAGTCGGGTTACCCGGGCTTCGAGGCATGGGCCTGGCAGGGCTTCGTGGCGCCGGCCGGCACACCGCGCGACGTCGTTGCGCGGCTCAACGTCGAGTTCGCCAAGGTCATGGCCGATGCGGCGATGAAGCAGAAGCTTTCAGAGAGCGGCTTCGAGCCCCAGACCAGCAGCCCGGAGCAGTTCTCGGCATACATGAAGAGCGAGATCGCGAAGTGGGAGAAGGTGATTCGCGACAGCAACATCAGTCTGGAATAGCGGAGCAGCGACATGCGGTTGGTGAGCTATGGGCAGAAATGGCAGGAGCGAGCCGGCATCCTGACGGACGGCGTAATCGTCGACCTCGAATCCGCGATGCGCGCCGCGGGCGCAGGCGTGCCGACGACCGATGTACGGCTCCTTCTCGAGCAACCTGACTGGCGGCGCCTGGTCGAGAAAGCATTCGCCGCGCGCCGCTCGGCAACGACGGTCGAAGCGCGCTCGGCGCGTCTCGGCGCGCCGGTCCCGGTCCCGCGTCAGCTCTTAATCGCGGGCGCCAACACCAAGTCGCACCTCGCCGAGGCGAAACCGGTGTTGAAGGACGTCGCGCCTCCGCGGGAACCCATGATTCTCGCCAAGGCGACCTCCAGCCTGTGCGGGCCGTTCGACGACATCATCCACCCACCCGAGACGAAGAAGCTCGACTACGAGGTGGAGCTCGGCGTGGTCATCGGCAAGCGCTGCCGGCGCATCAAGGAGTCCGAGGTGCGGGACCACATCGCCGGATACCTCACCGTCAACGAGATGTCCGCCCGGGACATCCAGCTTGCCGAACACGAGAGCAATCCGTTCTACCGCGTGCACTTCATCGGCAAGAGCTTCGATACCTTCTGCCCGACGGGGCCGGCTCTCGTCACGTCCGACGAGATCGAATGGGGCAAGGCGCTGAAGATGCGGACCGAAGTGAACGGCGATGTCCGCCAGGACAGCGACACCTCCGACCTGTACTTCGGTATCGAGGCGCTGGTTTCCTACTGCAGCCGGGGCATGACGCTTTTCCCCGGGGACATCATCGTGACCGGCTCGCCCGCAGGCGTCGGCTTCTTCATGAATCCGCCCGGGTTCCTGAAGCCCGGCGATCGCGTGCGCTGCGAGATCGAAAAGGTAGGAGCGATCGAGAACCTGGTGTGCGGGGAGCAGTAGCGTACCGGACAAGCCGATTCGACCAACTTTGGGGTCAGACGCGGGATTACCGTTTCCGGGTGTAGGTCTCAGCGGCCGTAGACGACTCTTTCCAGCCGGTCGCGTCCCCTGAAACCGGCCGTTCCTGTAGCGGAGTGGATGTTGGTGTGCGAAGCGCAGCGGGAATCCAACAGCGACGCGGCGGTTGGACCCTGGCACGCGAAGGCGTGCCACCCAGGGCGCCCCCCGACGGCTCTATTAACCCCGCAGCAAGATCCTCTAGAATAGGATCCATGTCAGCTCGCACCGGAACCACCGGCCGCCAAGAACCAGACGACCGTCGAATGGCCGCGCTCGCGCGGCGACATCGCCCTCAGGTAGCGCACCTGCACACTTTGTGTAGGCGCGCTATCGCGCGAAATCAACGAGCTAGGACTTTTGTCCTGAACATTCGGGCGCGATTCGGGACAGGCGCTTTTCACCCCTCGACCAGAGCCCACGTCAGGGCGAGATTTCGGTCTCCGGTGAGATCAGCGATCTGCGCACCGAAGTGCTCCCTGAGGGGGGGCGCGCCGCAGCGCCGGCGTTCACGGAGTAGTCGTCAACGAACCGAACGGCTCCGGTTCGTGAGGGTCGGGCTCATCAGCGCCTTGCGCCGCGTCGCCGGTGATGCGCTCACCTGGCGGACGCGCCGCGCGCTTGGTTGCCGGAGCCGCGCCCGTCGGCCGGGCCGCCGGCAACCGGAACGACCGCAGCGCGCGGAGCAACGGGCGCTTCTTCGCCTGATGTGCCTGCATGCGCCGCAGGATGTCGTCGAGCATGCAGATCGCCTCGAGCACGTGCGCGCCCTTGTTCAGCATCACGCACTCGGCCCGCTCGCCCATCGCCGCGTCGGTGATCTCGGCGCGCGACGGGCGGCCGGTCTTCGCGAGCGACTCGAGCACCTGCGTGGCCCAGATCACCGGCAGGTGCGCCGCCTCGGCGAGCCACAGGATCTCCTCCTGTACCTCCGCCAGGCGCTCGTAGCCGCACTCCACCGCGAGGTCGCCGCGGGCGATCATCACCCCGGCCGCCCGCGCGGCCATCGCGGCGAAGACAAGCTCCGGGAGGTTCTCGAAGCCCTGCCGCGTCTCGATCTTGAGGACGAGGCCGAGCTCCGGCGCGCCGTGCTCGCGCAGCGCCTCGAGCAGCGCTTCCACGTCGGCGGCGCGTTGCGCGAACGACAGCCCCACGAGGTCGGCGTGCCGCGCGACGACGGCGAGATCGGCGCGATCCTTGTCGGACAACGCCGGCAGATCGAGCGCCGTGTCGGGCAGGTTGATGCCCTTGTCCGCAGCGAGGCGTTCGCCTCCCGCTCGCGCCTGGGTGATCTCGACCTCGAGCCGCTCGCGCGAGGCGCGTCGTACGACGCCGCCGATGCGGCCGTCGTCGAACCAGATGCGCTCGCCGCGGCGCACCTGCGCGAGCACCGCGGGAAGCGTGCACGCGACGCACGCCGGTTGCGCCCGCTTGCGGCCGCGCCCCTCGGTGGCTGCACGCCCGACACCCGAGCGCGTCACGTGGAGCAGGTCGCCACGCTGCACGCGCAGGCTGCCGGAGTCCTGCGGGAACCCCGCCAGCACGGTCGCGCGTGGCCCCGCGCCCTTGCGACGCCGGCGCAGTCGCGTCCCGGGGGTGAGATACACCGTCTTGGAGCTCTCAAGGTGCGCCGTAGCGCCGTCAATGTGCGCGACACGGAACGCGCGGTCCGCCTCGCGCGCGTCCGTGCAATCGACGTGCTGGCCTTCCTTCAGACGTGCGAACCATCTGGGCGAAACCTCGAGCCGCGGTTCGCTCTCCTCGCTCGCCTCGCCCGCGCCGGTTGGATATACCGTGAGCCGCGCGGGCGCAATCACCCGCCCGTATTCGTCGCGCACCGGCCGGAGCTTGAGCACCGGCGGGCCTGACGCGATCGGACCGGTGCGCAGCTTCGGCCCGGCGAGGTCCATCAGGACCCGCACCGGCCGCCCGACGGCGCCTGCGGCCCGCCGCACGTGCTCCGCCATTGCCTTCCACGCCGGCGCATCATCGTGGGCGCAGTTGACGCGCGCGGTGTCCATCCCCGCAGCGACCAGTCGGCGCACGAGACCGAAGTCGGTCGCCGCCTCGGGCGGCAGCGTGACCATGATGCGAACGGTGCGCCCCGCCGGCGTGGGCCCGAGCAGGTCCTCGGCGTGTCGCTCCAGTAGCGCACGGCCCCGGTTGAAACCGACCGGCTCGTCTCCAATGTGCGGCGTCCACGGCCGGTCGGCGAGTCGGTGCAGGATCCCGAGCACTTTGTCGAGGTTGGCGAGCACGTGCGTCTCGGCGCGTCCCAGGGAGGACACACCGATCCGCGCGAGGCTCTCCTGGAGCGGGCGGATGTCGGTGCGGCGCAGGGCAAGGTAATGCGCGAGGTTGCGCGCGCTCGCGGCGAAACGCGGCGCGATCGGATCGAGCCGCGGGACCACGGCCGCCTCGTACGCAACCATGTCGGCGCGCAGGTCCCAGAGTTCGCCGATCAGCTTCTCGATGGCGCCCCGGTCCCAGCCTTCCGTCCGCTCGCGCTCCGCTCCGCCGCCGACATGCGCGCCGACCTTAGTCCACCGCGATAGAGCGCGTCATCGATGCCGATCCGGTTCGAGTCTATGTCGAGTGGGGCCGTCTCGACTGCGAGGATGCGATCGTTTCGTGACGGGGAGATGACGGGCGCTCAGTCGGGACCGGCCCACCGCGCGACAATTCGTTTCACGAGACCAATTTCACGCCGTTCTGGGAGTTCGTCACCGGCCCGATCCACGCCGGCGGCTTCGGCCCAAACAAGCTCGACAACACGTTCGGCCCGCAGGTTGTGTTCCAGAAGGCACCTGGCGGCCGCAACAACGTACCGCCCACCGAGGGCGGGCAGTTTTACGGTCTCGCGAAAATCGACGGCAAGACCGGCGCGCTCAATGTCCGGATGGTCCACCCGGTAACCCGATTGTCATCGCTTCGTCATCTTTCCCCGGCACTCTGAGCAAATGAGGCAAAGGCTAGGGCCCGATTCCTAGGACGTGACCCGGAACCCGGCAGGGGCCTGCCTGCCGGGTTCCGCGCAAGACACAAGGGAGAATGCGAATGCACATGACTCAGGAAAGCCTAGATGGTGAGCTGACCAAGATCTCCCTCGACGGCCGGCTGGACCTTGAGGGCACCCAAAAGGTCGAGCAACAGTTCTCGTACCGCACCACGACCGCCGCCGGCCGGTTCGCGATCGACCTGTCCGGGGTGACGTTCATCGCCTCCATCGGCATTCGCATGCTGCTCACCGCCGCTCGCGCCCAGGCGCAGCGAGGCGGCAAGATGATCCTGATCAGTCCCGCCGGGATGAGTCGGAAGGTCCTCGAGACCGCCGGGGTCGACGCGCTCGTTCCGATCGTCGGCGACCTCGATGCCGCCCGCAGCGCGCTCGGCGCCGCTTAAGACCGGCCCCGGCGAGCCGAGCGGCTCGCAGCGCAAGGCGCGCCCTGTCGCAGCGCACCGGCTGACCCTCGCGAACGACCTCGCCGCGGTCGGCGAGGCGAGCGAGTGGCTCCGGGAGCTCGCCGGGGGTGCCGGGCTCGACGCGGAAGACACCTACCGCCTCGACCTCTGCGCGGGCGAGCTGCTCACGAACATCGTCGAATACGCCTACGAGGACCGGGCGCCGCATTCGATCGAGCTCAGCGCGGCGATGAGCGATCGCGAGGTGAGGCTCGAGATCGCGGACGACGGGCTCCCTTTCGATCCGGTGGCGCACCGCCTCGTGCGGGCTCGCGAACTGCTCTCCGAAGCGCGCTGGGGCGGCTGGGGCTTGCGCCTCGTCCGGCAGTTCGCCGACGAATACCGGTACGAGCGGCGTGGAGACAGAAACGTCGTGTCGCTCGTCCTGCACCGGCGCATCGGGCCGTACGTGGCGCGCGGGATCGAGCGACGCCGAACTCGCGGGGCCGCAGTATTCCCCTTGCATCGCCCGGACGGCGCTGTCGTCCATGCGGATGCCCGCTCCGGGATAGAGCGGCGCGTCCTCGGCTTCATCTCGCAGCTCGAAATCTTCCGTGGGGTGCCTTACGCCCTCATCGAGGATACGCTCGCCGCCTCCCGCATCCAGCGGTTCGCCGACGGCGCGCTGCTCCGGCGACCGGGCGAGCAGAGCACCGGGATCTTCTTCGTACTGAGCGGGCGGGTGCGAGTGCATCTCGACGCGCCGGACTCCGCGGAATTCTTCACGATCGAGGCGGGCGACTGCGTCGGCGAGCTCTCCGTGATCGACGGCAGGCCGACTTCCGCGTACGTCGTCGCGGACGCCGGGTGCCGGATCCTGTTCGTCGGCGCGGAGACGCTGTTCGACCGGCTCCTGACGATTCCCGAGGTGAACCGCAAGTTCATGATGATGCTCACCGACCGCGTGCGAAGGACGAGCGACCGGGTCCTCGAACAAACGCGATCGGCGATGGAGCTCAAGCAGCTGCAGCGCGAGCTCGGCCTCGCCCAGGAAATCCAGGCCGGGATGCTGCCGCAGGAATCCCCGCTTTTCCCCGACCGCGCGGACGTCGACTGCGCGGCGCGGATCCGCGTCGCGCGCCAGGTCGGCGGCGACTTCTACGACGCGTTCTTCATCGATCAGACGCGCCTCCTCGTCACGATCGGCGACGTGTGCGGCAAGGGGATGCCGGCGGCGCTGCTCATGGTGCGCGCCGTGACCCTGCTGCGGAGCGAGGCGACCCGGCGCACCGGCGCGAAGCGCGGCCAGCTGCAGCGCATGGCCGAGCGGCTGAACCAGCAGCTCGCGGAGCGAAACGAAGCATCGCTCTTCGTCACCACGTTCTGCGCGCTACTCGACACGGCGACCGGGAAGCTCACGTTCGTGAACGCAGGGCACAACCCGCCCCTGCTGGCGCTCGGCGACGGATCGTTCGAGTTGCTGATCGGGCCGCGCAACCCGGTGGCCGGCTTCGTCGGCGCGCTGACCTACAGCGTCGGCGAGGTCGAGCTCCCGCCGGGGAGCGCACTCGTGCTGTACACCGACGGCGTGATCGACGCTCGAAGGGCGAGCGGAGAGCTGTTCGGTGAGCAACGGCTCCTCGATGCGCTCAACGGGGCGGCGGGACGCGGCGCGATGCAGCTCGTCGACGGCACGATGGCGGCGCTGGACGGCTTCGTCGGGGGCGCCGCGCAAGCCGATGACATTGCCGTGCTCGCGCTCCGCTACTCGGGGCCCTGAAGGTGCACGGGCGAGCATGGAAGCGCGCCTCAAGTCACAGCCCTGAGATATTTCACGCGTCCAATCGAAGCCCCGCGACGAAGGCAACCAGGATGATCGACGACCGTACTGCCGACACCGACGCCCTGTTCCGCCGGGTGCACGGCGAGCTGCTCGACAGCTTCGACGAGGAGCTCGAGATGGAGATCGACGACGACCGCCTGTCGAATCTCCTCGGCGAGGAGGCCGGACACCCGGAACCCGAAGCGGTCAGCCGGCCGTCGTACTTCAGGGAGCTCTTCCGCCTGCAGGGCGAGCTCGTCAAGCTGCAGACCTGGGTGGTTCACGAGAAGCTGAAGGTCGTCGTCCTGTTCGAGGGCCGGGACGCCGCCGGCAAGGGCGGCATCATCAAACGCATCACGCAGCGCTTGAACCCGCGGGTCTGCCGGACGGTCGCGCTGCCCGCCCCGAGCGAGCGCGAGCGCACCCAGTGGTATTTCCAGCGCTACGTGCCGCACCTCCCCGCGGGCGGGGAGATCGTCCTCTTCGACCGCAGCTGGTACAACCGCGCCGGCGTCGAGCGGGTGATGGGGTTCTGCACCGACGACGAGTACGAGGAGTTCTTCCGCACCGTTCCGGAGTTCGAGAAGATGCTGGTGCGCTCCGGGATCGTCCTCATCAAGTACTGGTTCTCGATCACCGACGACGAGCAGCACCTGCGCTTCAAGATGCGCATCCTCGATCCCCTGAAGCAGTGGAAGCTGAGCCCGATGGACCTTGAGTCGCGCCGCCGCTGGGAGCAGTACACGAAGGCCAAGGAGATCATGATCGAGCGCACCCACATCCCGGAGGCGCGCTGGTGGGTGGTCGAGGCGGTCGACAAGAAGCGGGCGCGCCTGAACTGCATCCACCACCTGCTGAGCCAGATCCCCTACCGGGAGCTCCCGCACGAGCCCGTCACGCTTCCTGCGCGGGTGCACAATCCGGACTACTCCCGCGCGCCCCTGCCCGACGACCTGTACGTGCCGGAGGTCTATTGAATGCCGGCATGACCGGCTTTTGACCGCGGACAGCTCTCGCTCGTCGGCGTTCGTCCGAACGGATCGCGGCCGCCGTGCTCTCGCGCCGGGAGATCAGCACGACCTTGGGCGGCAAGGCACGCGCCGCGGCGCATCCATAACATTTCAGTCGTCGAGGCCCAATTGGGGCAGGGATCTCCACGCCGGTAGTCGCTCACTGTCCGTGCGCCTGGCCGGTACTCGGGATGCCCGACGGTTCTTTCACGCCCCGGCGCTCTCGACCGTTTCCTCGCCGTTCTGTTCGAGCGTCCTCGCGAGGCCCAGCGCGGGCTCCGACCGGGGTGCGTGCGCCGGCGCCACGGCCGGATGCGCGACGCCCCACCGCACGAGCTCGAGTCGCCCGTCGGCGTGCTCCACGATCGCCGTACGGCTGTCGACCCAGTCGCCGCAGTTCACGTAGCAGATCCCCTGGACGTCGCGAATGGCGGCGACATGAATGTGGCCGCAGATCACACCGTCCACGCCGCGCTCCTGCGCATGGCGCACGACCGCCTCCTCGAACCCGAAGACGAAGTCGAGCGCAGTTTTCACCTTGCGCTTTGTATAGCCCGAAAGCGACCAGTAGCCCGGTATCCCCAGCGTGCGCCGTACCCACGACAGTACGAGGTTCAGCCTCACCAGGACGTCGTAGGTATGATCGCCGAGTATCGCGATCCAGCGGTGGTATCGCGTGACCTGGTCGAACGCGTCGCCGTGGACCAGCAGATATCGCTTGCCGTCGGCGGCGACGTGCACGTAGTCCATGGCGACGCGAATGTTGCCGAAGGACGTGCCTGCGTGCTCGCGGGCCGCCTCGTCGTGGTTGCCCGGGATGAAGATCACCCTGACGTGGTGTCGCGCGCGCTTGAGGATCTTTTGCAGCAGCGTGTTCTGCGCCGCCGACCAGTAGACGCCGCGGGACCGCATCGCCCAGAAATCGAGGATGTCGCCGACGAGGAACAGGTAGTCGGATTCGTAGGCCTTCAGGAACTCCAGCAGCTGCTCCGCCTGGCAGGCGCGGGTGCCGAGGTGGATGTCGGAGAGGAAGATCGCCCGGACGTGCTGCGACATGGTGTCACCCGCCGCGGGGCGTGCTGCGCTTGCGCCCGACGAACACGTAGTACGGTGCACGGAGTCCCGGCAGATAAGGGACCGGACCGCTGCGCTCGCTGCAGGCGATCGTCTCGAGACGGTCGCACAGGCAGGACAGGTGACCGGCGGACAGGCGAACGCCGGCGTGCCCGAACCATCGCCTCCAGAACGCACGAGCGAGCGCGCCGTGCGAAGGCGAAACGTGGAAGTCGACGGCACCAAGCAGTCCGCCGGGGGCCAGCATCGCAATCGCATTGTCGATCGTCCCGCGCCAGTCGGGAATCATCGTGAGCGCATAGGACAGGTATACGCGATCGGCCGGCGCCGGCGGGCGGTAGGTCCTCGCGTCGGCTTCCACGCAGTGGACGTTCGGGCGCATCGCGTGCCGCTCGCGGGCGACCTCGAGCAACGCCGGGCAGAGGTCGATCAATTCGAGCCTCGCCAGGCCCGGGGCGCTGCGGACCAGCAGCTCCGCCGTGCACCCGGTGCCGCCGCCCAGCTCGACGACGTTCGCCCCCGGCGGCGGGTTGAGCAGCCGGACCAGCTCCTCCCGGCCATGCAGCAGGCGCGCCCGGAAGGCATCGTAGGCGCGCGCTTGCGGACGATAGAAATGCTCCAGCCGCGCGACATGCGACCCGGCGCGAGGCATGCCGCGGGCAAGAGCGGCAAGCACGCGGGCATCGGCGATGAGCGGCACGATCAGGCGCTCGCGCGCGCGATATGGAAGCCGGCGTAGGTCTGCACCCGGTCTTCGCGCTGCAGGCGCCGCGCGAGGTCGCGGCGGAACTCGAGCGCCTCCAGAAGCGGCCGCCGGTGGCCGCCCTCGCCCGCCCGGACCGCGGCGAGATAGGCCGGCTCGGCGTGAGCGCTGCGGAAGATGATGCGCGCACCGGGCGCAGCGCGCTCCAGGATGGCATCCCATTCCCGGGCGAGTGCGTCCAGCCGGTACGCGCCGAGCCAGTCCATGTGGTCGAGCAGCACGTAAGCGGAAATCGACTCCCGCGTACGCTCCAGGAACTCGGTGACCGTGCAGGTATTCACCGAGATCCGGTCGGCAAGACCGTGCTTCAGCGCGAGGAAATTTACGCGCCGGAGATACTCGGGGCAGCAGCTCCTCGTGTAGCCGCCGCGGACATATACCGACCAGAAGTAGTTCATCCGCATCGGCAGGTGGAGCGCGACGTATTGGACCGCATCGCGCACGAATCCGGCCACACCGCCCGGGTGCTGGCGCTCGACCTCCCGGCGCTGGGGGTGAGGGACGCCGAGGAGCGTCATCGTGAGCTGGCTGGAGAGCGTCCAGCGCACCGGCCGGGTCCAGAGCCGCGGCTCGACGCGCGCGTCGTAGATGGTGCGCTGCTCGTCGAGCGACTGCGCATCGAACAGCGCTTCCAGCGCGTCGCGGAGCCCGGGCTGCAGCGCGAGATAGCCGCGAAAGGCGCGCGCGACCATACCCGAGAGCCCGCGGAAGTAGAACGACTCGCGGCGGTCGCTTGCGCAGAACCAGCCGCCCTGGCGGTCCCAATACTCGCGCGCGAACTCCGAGAGCTCGTCGCGCAGCAGGTCGGCGTAGATCTCGCGGAACGCGGGGTGCCGGCCTTCGCCGAACAGGCGGAAGAAGTCCTCGAAGTCCAGGCGGCGGATGCCGGCGAGCTTGAGCTCGAGGAGCGCGTTCTGCCGCGGGTTGGCGTCCACCGCGTGAATCGCCGCCGGACCCGCGAGGGCGTAGTCGAGAACGTTGCAACCGGCACTCGTGATTACGAGCATTCGGTCGGCCGCGGTGAGCGCAAGCGCCTGCCGGTCCACGGCGGGGTCCTCCCAGCAGGCGTTATAGACGAGCGCCCGGGAGAGAACCGCCTCGAAAAGCTGCCCGTGAACCAGGTCGGCGAACGCAGCACCGCGCCGCGGCGCGATCCTCGCGTACTGCGTGAGATCCGTAGCCCAACCCATGGGTACGCGAGCCTAAGCGCCGAAGATGACATTGCGGTGAAGCGCGCGCGCGCGGCGGCGTGGCTGCGCAAATATGCGCGCGTGCAGCGGAAGGGATTCGTCCTGTCTGAGACGTGTCTCTACGTCGCGCTGTCTCGCCCGCGTCCGTGTCATCGTTGATTCACGAAACCACCTTAGATTCGAAACATTTACTTCGTACTTTGGCCTTCGGCCCTTAACTGCGTGCGCTTACACCGAGGAGGGAACCGATGCACGGCTTTCTGCAAGCGCTCGAAGTGCAGCGGTGGGACGACCACCGCTACTACCACCACAGCTACGTCAACCAGGCACTGCATTTCGTGAGCGCAGTCAGCTTCCTCTGCGCCTACGCCCTGCTCTTCACCAGCCCGGTCGCGGCTGCGCTCGTCGGCTGGCTGCTCGCGATGGTCAGCCGGCAGGTCGGGCACTTCTTCTTCGAGCCGAAGGGCTACGACGCGGTGAACCAGGCGACCCAGGAGCACAAGGAAGAGATCAAGGTCGGCTATAACCTGCGCCGGAAGGCCGTGCTGCTCGCGATCTGGGCGCTGTCGCCGGCCGTGCTCTACTTCGACCCTACTTTGTTCGGCCGCCTCGAGGCGCACGGCGATACCGCCGGGTTCGTCCGGAACGTGGCGCTCGTCTGGCTCGGGCTCGGCATCGCCGGCCTGCTCTTCCGGACGGTCCAGCTCTTCTTCGTCCGGGACGTGCAGACCGGGCTGGTGTGGATGACCAAGATCCTCACCGACCCGTTCCACGACATCAAGCTGTACCACCGGGCGCCGCTGTGCCTGCTCCGCGGGCAGCTGATCGACCCGATGACCGACAGGCAGGCTGCCTGAGCGCCAGCGGGCGACGACGGCGGGCGCGAGACGGCACGTGCCGCCGGTCAGAAGTGGTGGGCGAGCACCTCGCCCAGGATGCGACGCCTGATCGACCGGTTGGTCGCCGCCGGATCGCACCACCACCAGCCATCCCCGTGCATGGCGCGCGCGGCGGCCGCGAACCGCTCGACGACCGCCTCGAAATCGGCCGCGGTGTAGTCCAGGCCGAAGATGAACCGGCCGGTCCCCACCCAGCTGAGGTGCAGCCCCTCGGCGCGCAGGTAATACTGGAGCATCCAGTTGTACCGCGACGGCCGCACGTACAGGGTCGTGAAGACCGAGGACAGGTTGGCCACGCGCACCGGCAGGTCCTCGTCCGCGAGCCGCCGGTTCAGGCGCGCCGCCCGCGCGTTCCAGACCTCGTCGAGGCTCAGGTACCGGTCGCGAAGCTCGGGGGTATCGAGACGCCGCAGGAACTCGTGCATCGCCGCCATGACGTAGGGGTGCGAATTGAAGGTACCGCGGGCGAAGCAGATGTCAGTGGGTCGATCGTCCCGGAAGCGCTTCATCAGATCCCGGCGGCCGCACACTACGCCGACCGGCAGGCCGCCGCCGAGCGTCTTGCCGTAGGTGACCAGGTCCGCACGGACGCCGAAGTACTCCTGGGCGCCGCCCGGAGCGAGCCGGAAGCCGGTGAAGACCTCGTCGATGACGAGCGGGATCCGCCGCTCGGTGCAGACGGCGCGCAGCCGCTCGAGCCACGACGCGTACCCTGCCCGGTCGAACCCGGCGTGGCGCGCGCTGTCGACCAGCGCCGAATCGCCCGGCGCGGTCGCGTTCGGGTGGAGCGCCTGCAGCGGATTCACCAGCACGCAGGCGATGTCGCGCCGGTTCCGCAGCACCCGCAGCGCGGCGTCGCTCATGTCCCGCAGTGTGTAGGTCTCGCGCGCCGGGGCCGGGTTGCCGACGCCCGGCTGCACGTCGCCCCACCAGCCGTGGTAGGCGCCGCAGAAGCGCACCAGGTGCGAGCGCCCGGTGTGGTAGCGCGCGAGCCGCACCGCCTGCATCACCGCCTCGGTGCCGGACATGTGGAACGACACCTCGTCCAGCCCGGAGATCGCGCGCAGCCGCTCGACGTTGTACGCGACGGCCGGGTGATAGGCGCCGAGGACCGGTCCGAGCTCGCGCGCGCACTCGACCGCGCGCTCGATGCACGTCCTGTAGAAGTCGTATCCGAACACGTTGACGCCGTACGAGCCGGTCAGATCGTAGAAGCGGTTCCCGTCCAGGTCAGTGACGGTGACGCCCTCGGACGACTGCAGGAACGCCCCGGCCCGGAGGTGGCGGCGGACGAAGCGGCTGTACTGGAACGGGACGCGGTAGCGGGCGGTGAATTGAAGGTCCGAGATGCCGTCCTCGACCTCGGCGGTGCGCCGGGCCGTCTCGGCGAACCGCGCGGCGTAGAGAGCCGCGAGCCGCATGAAGCCCGCCCGGCGGCGCCCCGCGATCTCCTCCGGCGCATCGTCCGACGAGAAGAAGCGCGCCTCGTCGTACTCGTAGAACGGCACCAGGGCGGCGATCCGCCGGGCGAGCCGGGAATGCCCGGCGAGCGACCGGTGCTTGGCCCGCGACAGATCGAGCCGGTTGGTCAGCCGGCCTACCGACGCTGCCAGCGCCGCCGCGCCGAGCGCGTACATGGCCGAAGTTGCGCTCATGAGTCTCCCGGCCCGCAGATGTAGCCGAGAAACGTTGCAGTTCAATGACCGTCCGCTCGCGCCTCGCCGCGGTGTTCCAGCAGGAAGATCTCAACTTCCTGTTGACCAACCGCATCCCGCGACGGCTCGCGACCCGGTTCGTCGGCTGGTTCAGCCGGATCGAGCAGCCGCTCGTGCGAGACCTCTCGATCGGGGTCTGGCGCCTGTTCGCGGACGTGGACCTGAGCGACGCGCGCCGAACCTCGTTCCGGAGCCTGCACGACTGCTTCACCCGCGAGCTCGCGCCGGGCGCACGGCCGATCGACCCGGACCCCGCCGTGCTCGTCAGCCCGTGCGACGGGATCGTCGGCGCGTCCGGTCAGGTCGATGGCACCACGCTGATCCAGGCGAAGGGTTTCCCCTACACCCTCGAGGAGCTGCTTGTCGATCCGGCGCTCGCCGACCGGTACCGGGACGGTCGCTACGTGACGCTCCGGCTCACCGCAGGCATGTATCACCGCTTCCATGCCCCGCACGACTGCCGCGTCGAGCAGGTTACCCACGTCCCAGGCGACGCCTGGAACGTCAACCCGAGTACGCTCCGGCGCGTCCCGCGCCTCTATTGCAAGAACGAGCGGGCGATCCTCGGGATCCGGCTCGCGGCGACCGGGCCACGTCGTCACCCTGGTGCCGGTCGCGGCGGTGCTCGTCGCCGGGATCCGGCTGCGCTTCGTCGATGTCCTCCGGCAGCTCGGACGCCGCGCCGCCGGCGCCATCTCCTGCGATGCTCCCCTCCGCAAGGGCGAGGAGATGGGCTGGTTCGAGCACGGATCTACCATCATCGTCCTGGTGCCGGAGGGGTTCGAGCCGTGCGAGAGCGTGCGCGAGCGAAGCGTGATCCGGATGGGGCAGCCCCTGCTGCGTCTGCCCTGAGCGCGGCGCAGCGCGCTTAGCGGCGGCGCAACCCCGAGATTTGCCTCACGATGGAACACTCATCGACTCTTTCCTTTCAATCGCGGCAGATGAGGTAGCGCGATGCTGATCCACACCGCGACGGTGAAATAAAGCGTAAGCCACAGCGCGTCCTCGCGCCACTTTGCCCAGTCACGGGTGACGATGCAGCGTTGCAGGATCTCGCGCATCCCCTCACCCAGAGAGAGGTATTCCTGGCCCGGCCGCCAGCGCGCGAGGTACATCGGCACGTCGACGGTCACCATGAACGCGATGTAGGCCGCGCCGCACGCGATCGCGGCGGCGATGACACGCTTGCCGCGGTCACCGACCAGCCGCCAGCGGGAAGCGAGGAACGTCAACGCCAGCGCCGCCGTCAGCGTCCATAACGAGTTCTCGGCGGCGTGGAACAGGTTGTTGGTCGTCAGTGTCGCGAGCCATGAAAGAATCTCGGCGGCGACGATGAGCGGCACGACGGCCCGGGACGCACGCGTCGCCCCCGCTTCGCGCAGCAGCAGCGCCCATTGCGCCGCGAACGCCAGCTCGGCGACGGTGGCGACCGAGCGCCCGACCGCGATGTACGAGACCCAGGTGTCGTGCAGGCACAGGCGCGGCACGTCGATCATCGGCAGCACCGACCTGAAGCCGCACCCGAGCACGTAGAGGGCGGAGAGCCACAGCAGCCGTCGGCGCGCGGCATAGACCTCGGCGGGAAGCTGCGCCCTGCGGTGGCCGAGCATCCACACCAATACCCCCCACGCGGCGACGTTGATCGCCGCCGCCGCGCACAGCGCTGACCACCAGATCAGGGCGGTCGACAGGTCGGTCGTCCGTGGGTAGTTCTCATGGCCGTGGATTCTCGGCCTGCAATGTGACGAAATGACCTAACACATGGATTCGTTGGTCGCGTTGCAGACGCGGATTGACGCATTGGACCTGACCCCGTCGCTAGTCGGCGTTCGCCTGACCGGATCGGCCGCCGCGCTCCCGCGGCACGCCGGTTGCGACCGGATCAGCCGTCGTCGCGGTCGCGGTGTCCGTGCCCGCGCCGGCAGAGATCGATCGCGCGGCCCTGCACGGTCGCGGCCGGCGCACGTCGAGTAGCGCGAGGATCGTCGGCGCAAGATCGATGTTGTGAACGCGCTCGAGGTCGTCGCGGCCGCACACTGCGGGCCCGCCGCAAAGAAGATCGCGCTCATCTCGCGGCAAGCTCGGGTCGTAGCCATGGGCCCCGTAGAAGTTGGGCACCGACAGCACGATCGGCGCGGCGTTGACGGCGCATCGCGAGTCGCGCACGGCGGGCGTTTGGACGCCGTCGAAGTTGTAGCCGAGCGCGAGCGTCGCGATACACGTCGCCGAAGTCCTGGCCGATGCCGCGTCTGTGCCGAGTCCGAACTCCGGATCGGAGAAGTCCGACGGCACCGGCCGGGCAGCACCGATCGAAGACACGCAAGGGCCTTGGCGAGACGTAGTTCGGGTTGGTGTCGAGCAGACTACGCAGAGCCCGTACCAGGATCGCGTTGCAGCCCGACGTACTCCTCCGGCGCGACGATCCGATCGGGCTCGCGCCCCTTCAGGTTGATGTAGATGTTCGACGGCCGGGCCCGATGTCACAGCACGAACCTTGTTCGGGTCGAAACCGCTCGCGGCGAGGTAGGCGGTGAGGTTCACCGCGGTGTGGAAGGGTGCAAAGCCGTGATCGGACACCACGAAGACATCACTGCGCGGACGTCCGTGTCGATCGATCCCGATCGCCTCGAGAATCCGTTGCACCGCGTGGTTCGCGTCGCGGTAGGCGTTGCAGAGGTACGCGGTAGCGCGCACCTTCGCCGCATCCTGGTTGCGGCCGATCGATGTCGGGTTCTCGGATCGGAGCGCCTGACGCGGATCGGTGAGCAGGAACTGGTGCTCCGAGCCGTCGGGCTGCTCGATGTAGATCATCACGAGATCCGCTTCGGAGTGCGTCGATCGCACGCAGCGCGACACGCGTCTGGTAGTCGACGAAGAGTCTGCACCTGGTCCTCGTAGATCGCCTCCAGCTCCATGTCGGCGAAAGATGGCGAAGCCCGGGGTTGATGCCGCTCCGGAAAGCGGAAGTCCGCCTGCGGCGCCCAGAAGCCCACGTGCGTTGTTGATGTCGTCGACGTCGGCCAGCACCGCAGCATTGCGCGGAATGAAGTTGGCGGCGTAGCGCGCGAGGCGCACGGTCGGACAGATCGGCCGCCAGGTCGCTCACGAAGTACGCCGTGCCCGACCTTGTTGCTGCTGCCTTCGAGATAGAACAGCGCCGATTCTCGCCTCCGACGCCTTCACGTAGGCCGGTCCGGTCGCCGGCAGCGCAAACGGGCCGGGCTGGATGCCGAGCGTTGCATCGAAGAACACCAGCGTGTCGTAGTTCACCGTCTGCCGTCGTTCGTCGTATCGAGCGCGGCAACGAGAATGGTGAACGTCCGCCCCCGCCGGGACGGTGAAGGTCTCGATCGGCGTTGAACTGTCTGCAACACGGGGCTGAACGAGACTTTCCCCGCCTTGGCGAGCTCGTCGAGGGTCGTCTGCCGGCGCCGGGCCAAAGCGGGGCCGCATCGAAGACCCGTGCGCCCGAGCCGCCGGACGGCCCGCCGAAACGCACCGAACGGGACCGTGTAGCTCGACCGTGCGCTCCGCGGACGGTTGCACCATCGGGCTGCCCGCGGCAGTCCCGGCACCGCGACGTCGACGCCGTCTGCGCCGGGAAAGGTTGCGGTGGCGACGACACTGCGCTTCGCGCCTTCGCGGAGCGCGAGCCACAGCGGCTCCGCGGTCGGCGCATCGGGCTCGGCCGGCCCGTGAATCGAGTAGCCGCCGATCGGCGCAGCCGAAACCGCTGATGGTCGAGACTTGAACGGGCTCGCCACCAGATGGAATGTGTTGGCGGCGGTGTCGTTCCTCGCAGCGGTCGATCCCGTCGCGATCGCGATGTGCGCCACGCGCCGTCAGCGACGGATCGACGGTGATGTTGCGTTCTGCGACAACGCCGTGCCGCCGCAGCATTCCGAGGCCCCGGTCGTGCGCAATCGTGCCGTCGCGCATGAACTCCTGCACGAGTTGCGGCGTCGCGCCGTCGAGCGAGATCACCACGACCTTCGGCGGCGTCGCGTGCGCGGCGGCGGCGGCAACCGGGGCGTGCCGGCGACAACGAGCGAGGCGGGATGCTAGCAGAGCGTGCGCTCACGGCGCCGAGGTATTTCGATCGGCATGGCGAAGTGTCCTCCCTGTTCCTGCGAGAAATGGGCGTGAGAACACTAAAGCGGGAATCTTGCCGCGATGCGACAGTTCGTTGAATTTGCTGCGACGCCGATCCGGTCCGAACGATCCTTTATTCGTCTCCATTGGGAATGGGTGGCGTTTGTGCGGTGTCGGAGATCAACGCCGTCGACCTCGCGCGCCTCGCGGGCTCGCTGTTGCAGCAGCGGCGGGCGCCGCCGACGATCGAGGAGCAAAAAAGCACCGGAATTGGGCGCGGTGAATTGTTGCGCGACGATACGAATGCGGAACCCATCGTCCGACTCTGAACACCGCAGGAAAAGCCGGCGTGCGACAAGACGTTGCGACCGGCGAGCCCGACTATTTTTCACGCGTGTGTGGACAACTCCGACTCGGCTGGGCGTCGTTCGGCCGAATCAAAATATCGACAGGGCCGCGGCGACCCTCTCGCCACCATCGAGCGCTCGCACACACCCCATGATCGAGGCTAACTTAGTGAAAATGAAAATAGCTCCAGACGTCGCGCGTTCTGCGACCGCTCCTGCTCATACGCAACCCGTACATCTTTTCGAGACCAATTTATGGATCGTGTTCAGCGAACTGAGTTTTCGGACGCCATGTCATCTGCGCGACTGCTTCTCGCTTGCCTGTCCCGGCTCCAGCAGTTGGGGGTCCTGGTCTGCCGTGGAGCGCGGAGGCAAATCGGTCGCACCACTGTCGCGGTTCACTGCCCACGAGCAGGTTGAGGACGATCGAAGCACCGCACTCGATGCCGCCTTACGGAAAGCCAGGGGCGAGCTCCATGGCTTCGAAGGCGTGCAGCCCGCGTGCCCCGCCCTCCGACGAGCGAGGTGACGCAGCGGGACGGCAGGGACTTCGTCCGCACCGCCGGGTCGACAAGAGAGGTCACGACTCGCGGAT
>CAWBNB010000056.1:0-14558 GCA_963789885.1 uncultured beta proteobacterium
CGTCGCGCCAGCGGGCGACGAGGCGGTCGAGCTCCGGGTCCTCGCCGCGGTCGCGCACGCGCCGCTTCCGAAACGCGAGCTCGTTCTGGGGTTCACTAGCCTTCCGACGCGCACCGGCAAGCGGGTCCATCCGGCGCGTCCGCATCATGCGGTCGGTCGCGATCTCGCGGTACTCGCCCGCACTCACCGCTCCTCCTACCTCGGCCGCCAGCTCCTCGCGGATCACGCGGCGCTCCCACACGTCGCTTCGCCAGAGCGCGCGGCGACCATGCGACGAACGGCAGGAAGATCGTGAGCTCGACCGGATGCTCGACAGGGTCGCGTCGAAGAATCCGGGCGCGGGTGCGTTGAGGTCTCGCGGCGGGCGTCGCCGGCGGCCGCGCCGGCGAGCGTCACGATCAGCGGTAGCGCGTTGTTCACCGCATGCGCAGCGATCGCGAGCACCAGGCCGCCGATCGGCGCGATCTTCCGCAGCCAGCGGCGGCGCGTCTGCAGCGCGAGTCCGAGCGAGGCGCCGAAGAGCGCGGTGAAGAGCGCGTGCCCGCCGAGCCCGAAGAGCGCGTAGCGCCAGCCGAGCTGCAGCCCCCACGGCGCGACGCCGGTCTCGGCGTAGCCCTGCGCGACGTAGATCGGCGCCTCGAACCAGTTGAAGCCGAGCCCGACCAGCGCGCCGTAGACGATGCCGTCGCGCATGTTGTCGAACTCGGCGCGGAGCAGCCAGAAGAGCGCGAGCACCCCGATCGCCTTGGTCAGCTCCTCGACGAGCGGCGCGGAGATCGGCGCCGAGATGAGCTGCGCCGCGTCGGCACCGAGGATCTCCTTGACCATCGGGTGCTGCATGACCCAGGCATCGGCGGCGACGGCGAACGCGGTGTTGAACGGCAGCGCGAGGCCGGTCGCGATCAGGCCGCCCCAGAAGAACGCGGCGGCGAAGAGCCACGGCTGCTCGCGCTCGCGCCGGTCGAGGTACCAGAGGATGCGCAGGGGGACGAGCGCGAGCAGGCTGGAAGCGAAAAGCGCGCCGAAGAACACGGCCGACACGTCGGCGCGCATCCCCACGAACAGGCCCAGCTGGACGAGGGCGGCGACGCCGAGCAGGCACGCGAGCACCGCCGAGAGCACGAGGCAGGGCCCGCGCCGGCGTAGCGGCGAGCCGAGGAGCAGCGGATCGTAGTCGCGGTGCGAGAGGAGCGTCACGGCGGCATTGTCCAGGTTGCGGGCCTTCCAAGTAAACTCCGCGGCCTCGCCGAAGGATATGAAGGACCTGCCATGAACACCGTCGCCACCCTCGCTGCGGCGCTCGCCGCGGGCCGAACCACCAGCCGCGAGCTGCTCGAGCAGGCGCTTGCGCGCATTGCCGATCCGGCGGGAGAGGGTTCGCGCGCGTTCCTCAAGACCTACGCCGATACGGCGCGGGCCGAAGCCGACCTCGCCGATCGGTTGCGAAAGAGCGGCATCGTCCGCTCACCGGTCGACGGGCTGCCGGTGTCGGTCAAGGACCTGTTCGACGTCGGCGGCGACGTGACGCGCGCCGGGTCGAAAGTGCTCGCCGGCGCCCCGGCGGCGAAGGCCGACGCGCCCGCGGTCGCGCGGCTGCGGGCGGCCGGCGCGATCCTCGTCGGCCGCACCAACATGGTCGAGTTCGCGTTCGGCGGTCTCGGGCTCAACCCGCACCACGGCACGCCGCGCAATCCGTGGGACCGCAGGACCGGGCGCGTCCCCGGCGGCTCGTCGTCGGGCGCCGGCGTCGCCGCCGCCGACGGGATGAGCGTCATGGCGCTGGGGAGCGACACGCGTGGGTCGGTGCGCATCCCGGCCGCGCTGAACGGCGTCGCCGGATTCAAGCCGACCGCCCGGCGCGTGCCGCGCGAGGGCGCGTTTCCGCTCTCGTACACGCTCGACTCGATCGGACCCCTCGCACGGACTGCGGCGTGCTGCGCGGCCTACGATGCGGTCCTCGCCGGCGAGCCGGACGCGACGCTTGCCCCGCTGCCGGCCAGGGGGCTGCGGCTGATGCTGCCGCGCTCGAGCGCGCTCGACGACCTCGACGCTCAGGTCGGCAAGACCTTCGAAGCAGCGCTCGGGAAGCTCTCGCGGTCGGGCGCGGTCGTCACCGAGGTCGCGATGCCGGCATTCGACCGCCAGGACCGGTACTTCAAGGGCGGCGGCTACGCCGGCGCCGAAGCCGCGGCGATCCATCGCCCGTGGGCGAGCCGCATCGGCGAGTACGACCCGCGGGTCGGCAAGCGCGTCGCGATGGGCAACGACATCCCGGCGCCCGATCTCGTCGAGCTCGGCTTCGTCCGCGCGGCGTACCTCCGTGAGGTCGAGACCGCGGCGGCGCCGTTCGACGCGATCGTGATGCCGACCGTGCCGTGCGTCGCGCCGACGATCGCCGAGGTCGACGCTTCCGACGACGCCTACTTCAAGTGGAACGCGCGGGTGCTGCGCAACGCCGGGCTGATCAACTTTCTCGACGGCTGCGCGGTGACCGTGCCGTGTCACGAGCCGGGCAGCGGACCGGTCGGACTGATGGTGTGCGGGGTTGCGATGACCGACCGGCGGACGCTCGCGATCGCGTGCGCGCTGGAGCAGGCGCTCGCCGGCTAGAGCGCGTCCCGCACCGTCCGTACCAGCGACTCGGTCATCTCGTCGATCGCGTCGCAGACGAACGCGGCGCCGAACTCGTGCAGCCATGCGCGCTCCGCAGCGCTGCTCGAAGTCGCGACGATCGCGATGCGCGGATTCACCTGGCGCGCCGCGATGCAGATCTGCATCTTGTCCGCGAGCGTCGGATTCGTGACGAGGATCATCCTGGCGTCGGCCATACCTGCGGCGCGCAGCACCTCGGGGTCGGCCGGATCGCCCCGCACGACGGCCAGCCCGCGCCCGCGCAGTTCGGCGAGCGCGTCGGGGTCGGCGTCAATGACCGACACCGGCACGCCCGCTGCCGCGCAGCGCTGAACGACCCTCCGCCCCAGCTCGCCCAGACCGGTGAGCGCCACGGCGGGCGCGCTCTCGGGTACCGGCGCGGCGCCCTCTTGCGTCGGAGCGTCGGCGCGGCCGCCGGCGAGCCGCGCCTCGCGCGCCGCCACCACACGGAAGAGCAGCGGGTTCAGCGCGATCGAAACGATCGCCACCGCGACCAGGATGTCCATCCCCGCCGGCGGCAGGATGCCGAGCTGCTGGCCGAGCACGCCGAGGATGAACGAGAACTCGCCGATCTGGGCGAGGCCCACGGCGACGGTCAGCGCCGTCCGCTGCGTGTCGCGCAGGAGCTTGACGATCCCCAGTGCGACCGCCGGCTTGACGACGAGCACGATCGCGAGTGCGCCCGCGAGGAGCAGGGGCTGCGACGTCACGACGCCCGGGTTGAAGAGCATTCCGACGGAGACGAAGAAGAGCGCCGAGAAGACGTCGCGGAACGGCACCATGTCGGCGGCGGCCTGCGGCCCGAACCGCGACTGGCCGACGACGAGACCGGCGAAGAACGCGCCGAGCGCAACCGAAACGCTGAAGACCTCCGCCGCGAGCAGCGCGACGCCGAGCGCGACGACGAACACCGTCAGCGTGAAGAGCTCGGTCGAGCGGGTGCGGGCGATCCGCTCCATCGCCGGCGCGACGAGGCGGCTCCCGACCGCCCAGACGAGCGCGGCGAACACCGCGGCCTTCCCGAGCGCGAGGCCGAGCGCGCTCGCCATCCCGGCCGGATCGGTACGATCGGCAGCAAGCGCGGGCAGCATCACCAGCGCGACCACGGTGAAGAGATCCTCGACGATCAGCCAGCCGACCGCGACGTGGCCGTCGCGCGTGCTCAAGCGGTCCTGCGCCACGAGCATGCGCATCAGCACGACGGTGCTCGCGACCGCGAGCGCCATGCCGAACAGCATCCCCGCGGCGTGGCTCCAGCCGAACGCGCGGGCGATCGCCCAGCCGGCAACCGCCGCGACCGCGCTCTGCGCGACCGCGCCCGGGACCGCGATGCGCCAGACGCGCAGGAGCTCCTGCGGATGGAAATGCAGCCCGACGCCGAACATGAGCAGGATCACGCCGATCTCCGCCATCTGCGAGGCGAGGCCCGCATCGGCGACGAAGCCCGGCGTGTAGGGCCCGACGACGATCCCCGCGAGCATGTACCCGACGAGGGTCGACAGTCCGAGGCGCTGCGTCACCCAGCCGAAGGCTAGGGCGACGGCGAGGCCGCCGGCGAGCGTGATGATGATCGAGAGGTCGTGCATGCGGCGTCGAAGCCGGCACCGCCGGGATGCGGCGCCCACCGGCCGAGGGTACACGACGGCGGTGAGATCGGTCCGGTCGGCACTAAGCCCCGACGCGCGCAGCGCGCGCGGCGAGTCAGCGTCAACTACGCCTCACCCGCCCGCATGCGGCGACTGTCGCACCGAGTTGCCCGTGCTACGGTTAATGCGTGCGCCTCCTCGCGCTCCTGCTACTCGCTCTCGCCGCGTGCGCGGCACACGCCGAAGTGCGCGCGCGCGTCGCCGCGACCGATCCGCCGGCCGACGCGACGCTCGGCCGCGACCAGTCGTTCTACGTGCGCATCCAATTCGACGCCGACGAGCCGGTCAGCCTCTGGGCCCGCGCCTATGCCGGCGGCAAGCGGATCGAGAAGGGCTGGCGATCGAACGCGTCGGCGACGTACTCGGGCTCGGGCTACGCGCTCGGCTGGGTCTCGTTCTACGTCCCGATGGAGGTGGACGAGATCCGCATCTTCGCCGGCGGCGGCAAACCGTATCGCGAGTGGCAGGTGGCCTCGTACCCGGTCAAGCTGCGCTGGGGCGACGGCCCCCCGGCCGCGGAGGCGGCGCCGTGGGTCCCCGAGCTCCAGCGCGCGACCGCTGCGGCGTGGGAGGCGGAACGCCGCGCGGCGGCGGCGAAGCCGCAGAGCGCGGGCGAGACGGCGTTCGGATTGCTGGTGGTTCCGCTCTTCCTCGGCGCCGTCCTCGCCTGCGTCGGCGCGCCGGTCTGGGCGCTGTGGCAATGGCGCGGCTGGTGGCGACTCGCAGCGGTGGTGCCGTTCGCCGTCATGGCGTTCGTCGTCGTGCGGATCGTCATCGACACCAGCCGCGATCCGACCTCGCACAACCTCTGGCCGTTCGAGATCGTCTACTCCGGCGCCGCGGGGCTCGCGCTGATCATCGTGCTCGCCCTGGCGCGCCGCTTCACCCGCGTCGGCGCACGGGCTTCCTGACCGCGGCGACCTCGGCCTGCAGCGCCTTCAAGGGCGGCGACAGCTCGCCCTTGCGCCAAACGAGCGCGGTCGTGGTCGCGGCCGCGGCTTTCGGCAGCGAGTAGACGGTCACCGCCTCGTCGCACCGGATGGTCTCCAGCACCGAGCGCGGCACGATCGCGACGCCGGTGCCGGAGGCCACGCACGCGACGATCGCGTGATAGGAGGCGAGCTCGAGGATGCGATCCGGCACGACCCCGTCCTCGCCGAGCCAGCCCTGCAGCCGCCGGCGGTACGCGCAGCCGCTCGGAAAGGCGATCAGCGTGTCGGCGCGGACGTCGCGCCCGCGCCGGATCGCCGGATGGGACCGCGGCGCGACGAGCACGAGCTCCTCCCGGAACGCCGGCATCGTCTCGAGCCGGAGGGACGGCCGGCAGTCGGCGACGAACGCCGCTTCCAGCCGCCGGCCGAGCACCGCCTCGACCAGCGCGTCGGTGGTCCCGGCCACCAACTCGACGGTCACCGCCGGGTGCGCGGCGTGGTAGCGCGCGAGGAGCGGCGGCAGACGGCTCGCCGCGGTGCTCTCGAGCGTCCCGATCCGGAGCACGCCGCGCGGGGGGTCGCCGGCGAGCGCGTTCCGCGCCTCGCCCGCGAGACGGAGCATTTGCTCGGCGTACTGCAGAAAAACCTGCCCGGCCGGCGACAGGTGCAGCCCGCGCTTCTCGCGCACGAAGAGCTGCGTCCCGAGGGACGCTTCGAGCTGCTGGATGCGCGTCGTGACGTTGGACTGGACGCGGTGCAGCCGGCGCGCCGCCCGGCTGATGCCGCCCTCGTCGGCGACCGCCTTGAACACCTGCAGGGAGGCGAAGTCCATGATTCTCTATTCGAGAACGATATGTTCACGATTATTCATTTGCCGGGATGCCTCCGTCAAGGTACCGTCTGTCGTGCGCACCCTGCCTGGCGGAGACGACCGATGGCGATCCAGACCGAGCTCACCCGAGCGCTCGAGCTCACCCACCCGATCATCCAGGCGCCGCTCGCCGGCGGCGGCGATACGCCGGCGCTCGTCGCCGCGGTCGGCGAGGCGGGGGCGCTCGGGTTCATCGGGGCGTCCTACCTGACGCCGGCGCAGATCACCGAGGCCGCGCGCGCGGTGCGCGGCCTGACGAAGCGGCCGTTCGGGATCAACCTCTTCGCGCCCTCGCCCGCGCCCCCGCCGGCGGACGCGACTGCCGCGCTCGCACGCGTGGCGCCCTACTTCGCCGAGCTCGGGCTGCCCGCGCCCACTGCGCCGGCCGCGCCCGCCGACGCGTTCCCGGCGCTCTTCGAGGCCGCGCTCGCGAGCGGCGCCTCGGCGTTCAGTTTCACGTTCGGCGTCCTGCCCGTCGCGGCGATCGACGCGATCAAGGCCCGCGGCATGTTCCTGATGGGCACCGCGACCAACGTCGAGGAAGCCCGGGTGCTCGAGCGGGCGGGTGCGAACGCCGTCGTCGCGCAGGGGAGCGAGGCGGGCGGCCATCGCGGCACGTTCGTGGGCGAGACCGACGCCGGCATGGTCGGCACCATCGCGCTCGTGCCGCAGATCGTCGACGCAGTGCGGGTGCCGGTCATCGCTTCGGGCGGCATCATGGACGGGCGCGGCATCGCCGCCGCGCTCGCGCTCGGCGCGAGCGGCGTGCAGATGGGGACCGCGTTCCTGACGTGCGAAGAGGCGGGAATCCCCGAGGCCTACAAGCAGGCGATCCTCGCCGCGCGGGAGAGCGACACGCGCATCACGCGTGCCTTCTCCGGCCGGTCGGCGCGCGGCATCGTCAACCGGTTCATGACCGAGGTCGAGCGTGCGGGAGGCGTCGAAGCGATCCTGCCGTTCCCGCTGCAGAACTCGCTGACGCGCCCGCTGCGCGCCGCCGCGGCCAAGGCGGGTCGTGCAGAGTTCCTCTCGCTCTGGGCGGGTCAGGGCGCGGGCATGGCGCGCCGGGGCTCCGCGGCACAGCTGGTCGCGCGGCTCGCCGAGGAAGCCGGCTCAGTGCTGCGGCGCCTGCCGGTACAGTAGGGCGGGACGCAACGCCGGTCGCTGCGGTGTGCATGGCGCACCGCCGCGGGACTGGGGTACCTTCGGAGCGTCGCTCGCTCCCGGGCGACCGGGAGGAGTGGATGACCAAGCAGCAAAGCGAGGCGGACTCCGCCTACGCGTGGGTGCGCCTCGCCGCGGCGCTCGCGATCTCGTCCGTCGGCGGCGTCGGCCTGTGGTCGGTGGTCGTGGTGCTGCCGACGGTTCAGGCGGAATTCGGCGTCGCGCGCGGCGACGCCTCGCTGCCTTACACGCTGACGCTCCTCGGCCTGTGTGTCGGTGGCCTGCTCATGGGCCGGCTCGCCGACCGCTTCGGCGTGGTCGTCCCGGTGGTGATCGGTGCGCTCGCCCTCGGCATCGGCTACGTCGCCGCGAGCGCAACGGCGAGCCTGTGGCAGTTCGCACTCGTCCAGGGGCTGATCATCGGCCTCCTCGGCGCTTCGGCGACGTTCTCGCCGCTCATCGCCGACATCTCGCTGTGGTTCGTCCGCCGGCGCGGGCTGGCGGTGGCGATCTGCGCGAGCGGCAACTACCTCGCCGGCACGATCTGGCCGCCGGTGGTGCAGCACTTCATCGAGACCGTGGGCTGGCGCCAGACCCATTTCGGCATCGGCATCGTCTGCGCGGCGGTGATGCTGCCGCTCGCGGTGGTCATGCGACGGCGGCCACCGGTGTTCGAGTTTTCGCCCGCGGGCGCGCGCGTGGCGTCGGGAAGCCCGCGACCGCTCGGCTTCTCGCCGGGCACGCTGCAGGGCCTCCTCATCGTCGCCGGCCTCGCCTGCTGCATGGCGATGTCGATGCCCCAGGTCCACATCGTCGCGTACTGCACCGACCTGGGCTACGGGCCGGCGCGTGGCGCCGAGATGCTGTCGGTGATGCTCGGCCTGGGCGTCGTGAGCCGGCTCGCGTCGGGCTGGATCTGCGATCACATCGGGGGCTTGCGCACCCTTGCGCTCGGGTCCTTGCTGCAGGGGCTCGCGCTGATGCTGTTCCTCCCGTTCGACGGGCTGGTGTCGCTCTACGTCATCTCCGGGCTCTTCGGCCTCTTCCAGGGGGGCATCGTGCCGGCGTACGCGATCATCGTCCGCGAGCACTTCACGCCGCGGGAGGCCGGCACCCGCATCGCCGCGGTCATCACGGCGACGCTCTTCGGCATGGCGCTCGGCGGCTGGATGACCGGCGCGATCTTCGACCTCACCGGCTCGTACAAGGCGGCGTTCGCGAACGGGATCGGGTGGAACCTCGTGAACCTCACGATCGCACTGTGGCTGGTGCGACGCTCGGGCGGCGGGTTCTTCCCGCGCGCCCCCGCGCCGCTCGCACGCGCCGGCTGACCGCTGTGCCGCGCTTGGAGCGAAGCGCAGGTTCGGGGTAGAGTCGCTGCAAACGATCCGCGCCTGGCCAGGCCTCGGCGCGTCCCCGCAGAGGAGGATTCCCGATGGCGACCGAAGCGAAGCCGAAATCCGCGAGCGGCACGGTCACGCTCCCGTACACCGGCCAGGAGTTCCTCGAGAGCCTCGACGACGGGCGGGAGATCTGGATCTACGGCGAGCGGGTGAAGAAGATCACCCAGCATCCCGCGTTCCAGAACACCGCGCGGATGATCGCGCGGCTCTACGACGCGCTGCACGAAGACCACAAGTCCGGGAAGAACGTTCTCACCTGCCCGACCGAGTGGGGCGGGTTCACGCATCGCTATTTCATCGCGCCGCGCACGGTCGAGGAGCAGGTCGCCTCGCGCAACGCGATCGCCGAGTGGGCGCGCGTCACCTACGGCTGGCTCGGCCGCTCGCCCGACTACAAGGCGGCGTTCCTCGGCACCCTCGGCGCGAATGCGGAGTTCTACGCGCCGTACCAGGCGAACGCGCGCAAGTGGTACCGCGCGAGCCAGGAGCGCGTGCCGTTCGTGAACCACGCGATCATCCACCCGCCGGTCGACCGCAACATCGCGCCCGGCGCGCCGGGCGGCGCGACCGACGTGTACTGCCACGTCACCAAGGAGACCGACGCGGGCATCTACGTGAGCGGCGCCAAGGTCGTCGCGACGGGGTCCGCGCTCACGCACTACACGTTCGTCGCGCACCACGGCCTGATCCCGGTGCAGGACAAGAACTTCTCGATGGTGTTCATGATCCCGACGAACGCCAAGGGGGTGAAGCTCATCTGCCGGGTCTCGAACGAGTACCGCGCCGCGGCGATGGGCAGCCCGTTCGACTACCCGCTGTCGAGTCGCCTCGACGAGAACGACGCCATCTTCGTGCTCGACAACGCGTTCGTGCCGTGGGAGGACGTGTTCGTCTACGCCGATGTCGAGAAGGCGAACAACTTCTTCCCGCGCACCGGCTTCCTGCCGCGCGCGATGTTCCAGGGCTGCACGCGGCTCGCGGTGAAGCTCGACTTCATCGTCGGCCTGATGATCAAGGCGACCGAGATCACCGGCGCGCGCCAGTTCCGCGGCGTCGAGGCGAACATCGGCGAGGCGCTCGCCTGGCGCAACATGCTGTGGGCGTGCACCGAGGCGATGGCGCACTCGGCCGACCCGTGGGAGAGCGGGTGCATCCTTCCCAGCATGGAGGCGGCCTCCGCCTACCAGGTGCTCGCCCCCGAGGCGTACGTCACGGTGAAGAACCTGATCGAGAAGACGGTGGCGAGCGGGCTCATCTTCCTCAACTCGCACGCGAACGACTTCGAGAATCCGGAGCTGCGCCCGTACCTCGACCGCTACCTGCGCGGCTCCGGCGGCGTCGACGCGGTGGGCCGGGTGAAGGTGATGAAGGCGCTCTGGGACGCGGTCGGGACCGAGTTCGGCGGGCGCCACGAGCTGTACGAGATCAACTACAGCGGCAGCCACGAGGAGATCCGCCGCTACGCGCTCTTCGGCGCGATCGCCTCCGGCGCGTACGACCGCTTCAAGGCGTTCGCCGACAAGTGCCTGAACGAGTACGACCTCAACGGCTGGACGGCGCCCGACCTGGTCAACACCGACAAGATCAACCTGTTCCGCAAATAGACAAGGGGGAACCATGAAACGCAACGCCGACCCGGGCCGCCGCACTGCCCTCAAGCGCGGTGCCGCGCTCGCCACGGCGGGCGCCGCCGCCAGCCTCGGCTTCCCGGCGATCGCGCAAGCGCCGCGCAAGCTCAAGATCGGCTACGTGTACCCGGCCACCGGCCCGCTCGCGCCGTTCGGCGAGGCGAACAAGTTCGTGATCGGCGCGATCCAGCAGACGCTGAAGAGCGGGCTCACGATCGGCGGGCGGAAGTACGACGTCGAGATCGTCACCAAGGACAGCCAGTCGAGTGCCAACCGCGCCGGCGAGACGGCGGCGGACCTGATCCTCAAGGACAAGATCGACCTCATGGTCGCGGGCAACACACCCGAGACCGCGAACCCGGTCTCCGACCAGTGCGAGCTGAACGAGGTGCCCTGCGTGGCCACGCTCTGCCCGTGGCAGCCGTGGTTCTTCGGGCGCAAGGGTGACCCGGCGAAGGGCTTCAACTGGACCTATCTCTTCTTCTGGGGTCTCGAGGACGTGATCGCGGTGTTCACCAACCTGTGGAAGTCGGTGCCGACGAACAAGATCGTCGGCGGCCTCTTCCCGAACGACGCCGACGGCAACGCCTGGGGCGACCCGGCGCGCGGCTTCCCACCGGTGCTCGCGAAAGACGGCTTCAAGCTCGTCGATCCCGGCCGTTTCCAGAACCTCACCGCCGACTTCAGCGCGCAGATCGCGGCGTTCAAGAAGGACAACGCCGAGATCGTCACCGGCGTCCTGATTCCGCCGGACATCAAGACCTTCCTCACGCAGGCGCGCCAGCAGGGCTTCCGGCCGAAGGTGGTCACGGTCGGCAAGGCGTTGCTCTTCCCCGCGTCGGTCGAGGCGCTCGGCGACCTCGGCAACGGCATGACGACCGAGGTGTGGTGGACACCGACCGTCCCGTACAAGTCCTCCCTCACGGGGCAATCGGCGAAGCAGCTCGCCGACGCATACGAAGCGTCGACGAAGAAGCAGTGGACGCAGCCGATCGGCTTCGTCCACGCCCTCTTCGAGGTCGCGATCGACACGTTCAAGCGCACCAAGGATCTCGGAGCCAAGGCCTCGATCCGCGACGCGATGGTGGCCACCAACCTCGACACGATCGTCGGCAACGTATCCTGGGGCAAGGGACCGGTGAGGAACGTCACCAAGACGCCGCTCGCGGGCGGACAGTGGGTGCCCGGCAAAAAGTACAAGTACGAGCTGATCGTCGTCGACAACCAAACCGCGCCGAACGTCCCGGTCGCGGGCAAGCTGAAGCTGATCGGCTGACCCTGTTCGCCCGCACGAGCACGGCGCCGGAGGCGCGCCACGCCGGCGCCGCGTCGTCAGATGGGTGAGGTGCTCGCGCTCGTGGGCGTGCGAAAGTCGTTCGGCGCCCTGCGAGTCATCGACGACCTGAGCCTCGCGGTCGCGGGCGGCGAGCTCGTCGGCGTGATCGGTCCGAACGGTGCCGGCAAGACGACGCTACTCAACCTGGTGAGCGGCGACCTGCGCGCCGAGGCGGGGTCGATCCGATTCCGCGGCGAGGAGATCGGCCCGGCGCCGCCGCACGAGCGCTGCCGCAGGGGCATCGGGCGCTCCTACCAGATCCCGCAGCCGTTCGGCGGCATGACGGTATTCGAGAATCTGCTCGTCGCCGCCACGTTCGGCGCGGCGATGCCCGAGGACGCGGCGAGCAGCGCGTGCGTCGAGGTGCTCGACCGCACCGGGCTCCGGCGGCACGCGAACGCGCTCGCCGGCCGGCTCACCCTTCTCGACCGCAAGCGGCTCGAGCTCGCGCGCGCGCTCGCGACGCAGCCGCGGCTCCTCCTGCTCGACGAGATCGCCGGCGGTCTGACCGAGCGCGAGGCGCGCGAGCTCGTCGCGCTGATCCGCGAGATCAAGGCGACGGGCACGACGATGGTCTGGATCGAGCACGTCATGCACGCCCTCGTGGCGGTCGCGGACCGGATCGTCGCGATCAACTTCGGCGCGAAGCTCGCCGACGGGCCACCCGAGGCGGTGATGGCCGACCCGGAGGTCCGCCGCGTCTACCTGGGAATCGAAGTGTGAGCGCGCTGCTCGCCACCCGTGGGCTCACCGCGTTCTACGGCGACTTCCAGGCGCTGTTCGGGATCGACTTCGAGATCCACGCCGGCGAAGCGGTCGCGATCATCGGCGCAAACGGCGCCGGCAAGTCGACGTTCCTCAGGACGGTCACCGGCCTGCTCCCCGCGGCGCCCGACCGGATCGTGTTCGACGGCCGGCGAATCGGCGGGATGCCCGCCGCGGCGATCGTCCGGCAGGGCATTGCGATGGTCCCCGAAGGCCGCCGGCTCTTTCCGAGCCTCTCCGCCGAGGAGAATCTGCTGATCGGCGGCTACGCGAAGCGCAAGGGCCCGTGGAGCCTCGCGCGCGTCTACGAGCTGTTCCCCGCGCTGCGGGAGCTGCGCACCCTCCCCGGCAATGCGCTCTCGGGCGGGCAGCAGCAGATGGTCGCCATCGGGCGCGCGCTGCTCTCCAATCCGCGCCTGCTGATCTGCGACGAGATCTCGCTCGGACTCTCGCCCCTGGTGGTGACCTCGTTGTACGCCACGCTCCCGGCGATGATGCGCGAAGGGCTCACTATCATCGTGGTCGAACAGGACGTCGGCATCGCGCAGCGCACGACGAGTCGCCTGTACTGCTTCCAGGAGGGCCGCGTGTCGCTGCAGGGACGATCGAGCGGGCTCGCGCGCGCCGCGATTTCCGCTGCGTACTTCGGCTCGGGCGTCGCGGCGTGATCGGCTGGATCGATACCGTCCTGCAGGGCCTGCTGCTCGGCGGCCTCTACGCCCTCTTCGCGGTCGGACTGTCGCTCATGTTCGGCGTGATGCGCCTGGTGAACATCGCCCACGGCGACTTCATCGTGCTCGCGGCGTTCCTCGCCATCGGCATCGCGCTTGGCGTTCCCGCCGGCCCCGCGCTCCTCCTCGCCATGACGCTGCCGGTGATGATCGCGGCCGGCTACGGCCTCCAGCGGGGCGTGCTGAACCGCACGCTCGGCAAGGACATCCTGCCGCCGCTGCTGGTGACGTTCGGGCTCTCGATCATCATCCAGAACGTGCTGCTCGAGGTCTTCTCCGCCGACTCGCGCGGCCTGAGCGCCGGCGGCCTCGAGACGCAAAGCCTGCGCATCGCCGGCGACCTCGCGATCGGCTGGCTCCCCCTGATCACACTGCTCGTGGCGCTCAGCCTGACGTTCGCGCTCGAGTGGCTCTTCGGGCACACGACCCTCGGCCGCGCGTTCCGCGCCACCTCCGACGATCCGGAGGCGGCCGAGCTGCAGGGCATCGACCATCGCCATGTGTATGCGCTCGCCACCGCTATCGCGTTCGCGGTGGTCACCGTCGCGGGCGTCTTCCTCGCGCTGCGCACCACGGTCTCACCGAGCGACGGGCCGGGATATCTCCTCTACGCATTCGAGGCCGTCATCATCGGCGGCCTCGGCTCGTTCTGGGGCACGTTCGCCGGCGCGCTGGTGCTCGGCGTCGCGCAGGGGATCGGATTCCGCCTCGATCCCGGCTGGGGGATCCTGGTCGGGCATCTCGTGTTCCTCGCGGTGCTGCTCGTGCGGCCGCGGGGACTCTTTCCGCGCACGCGGGACTGACGATGGCGGGCGCAGTCCTCGTCCATCGCGCCACGCGCGCCAGCCGGGTCGCCGGAGTCGTGGCGGTCGTCCTCGTGCTGGTGCTCGCGTCGCTCCCCGGGTGGGCCGATCCAAGCACGCTGCGACTCTTCGTCGAGTTCGCCTGCCTGCTCGCGCTGGCGCAGATGTGGAACCTGCTCGCCGGCTACGGCGGCCTCGTCTCGGTGGGGCAGCAGGGCTATCTCGGCGTCGGCGGCTACGCGCTCGTCGTCGCCGCCGATCTCGGCGGCCTCAACCCGTTCCTCTGCGTACCGCTCGCGGGCGTGGTCGCGGCGCTGGTCGCGGTGCCGACCTCGAAAATCGTCTTCCGGCTGCAGGGCGGCTACTTCGCGATCGGCACCTGGGTGGTGGCAGAGTCGCTCCGCCTCGTCGCCTCGAACACGGCCGCGGTCGGCGGCGGCACCGGCACCAGCCTGATCTCCATTCGCGAGTTCCCGAAGACCATGCGCGAGTCGGTCACGTTCTGGATCGCGCTCGCGGTGGCTCTCGGCGCGGTCGCGGCGCTCTACTGGTTGCTCCGGTCGCGGCACGGCCTCGCACTGACCGCGATCCGCGACAGCGAGCGCGCGGCGGCGAGCCAGGGCGTGG
>CAWBNB010000057.1:0-6728 GCA_963789885.1 uncultured beta proteobacterium
GCTAGAGGCGGTTTTTTTGGTGCTACGGCGCCGGCTTCTTGATCGGCTGTCTCTTCCCGGCACCCTTCGCGCCGACCTCCCGCTCGAGGTCCGCGATCTCGCGATCCCGTGCTTCGATGAGCCGTTTCAGGTCGTCGCGGGTTTGTTCCAGCGCCGTCGCCCGTTCCCGCGACTCCGCGAGCGCGCGCTCGCGCGCGACGAGGTCGTCGCCCGCGGGCCCCGGCTCCCGCGCCACCGCGGCCGGACGGCTGCCCCCCGATTCGGGCTGGCCGCGTAGCGCGGCCAAGGTCTGCCGCGCCTCCTCCGCGTTCACCGCGGCCACCGCGTCGCGGTCCGGGATCGTCAACGTGCGGCCGCTCTTCAGACGGCTCATGTCGCCGCCGATGAACGCGTCCTCGTTGGCGCGATGGATCGCAACGACCGTCTGCGCGAACGTGACGCCGTCGTACTTGGTGGCCTGGGCGATCTTGAGGAGCGAGTCGCCGGGCTGCACGGTGTAAGTCCCGCCCGGCTGCGGGACCGCGGCCGCGCGCGCGGCGTCGGCGGGCGGGGTCAGCGCCGGTGGCGCCGCTTCGGCCGGCTTCGGCGCCGCTGCGTCCGCTCCGCCCGCAGCGGGCGGGAACGCGACCGAAGGCGGCTTCCGGTCCAGCGTATCGAGCAGGAAACTATACTGGCGCACGATCGGGGCGCCACCCGCCCACGACAGCTCGACGAGCAGGTTCACGAGCGGCTTGTCGATCGGATCGGTCGAGGTGACCTTGACGACCGGGCGGCCGTCCGCCTTCCGCTCGACCACCGCGCGCAGCGCCTCGACCGGCGGCACCGGCGCGACGTGCGCGGAGCGATAGACATCGGCCGGAGCCACTCGCGCCGTGAGCGACTCCCCCTCGTTGCCCTGGACCGAAACGATGTCGATCTCGGTGTTCAGCGGCTCGCCGGTCCGCGACATGACCGCCAGCCGTCCGAGCCCGGCCGCCGGCGCGGCGAGCGGGACGACGAGAAGCGCGGCGAAGACGAGGCCGGATCGGCGCACCATGCAGTGGCTCCCGTGAATCTGTCCAGCGCGATTATTTCAGACTTGCGCGGAGCGGTGCGCGCAACCGTGGTTAGAATCGCGGTAGCGAACCGGAGGAGCGGGATGCCGCACGCGATGAGGCAGGCGCTGGGCGTGTTCATCGGTCTCGCACTCGCCGCCGGCGCGGCGGCGCAGGCCTTTCCCTCCAAGCCGATCCGCTACATCGTGCCTTTCCCGCCGGGCGGGCCGACCGACACCTTCTCCCGAGCCCTCACCGCGCAGCTCGGCGAAGCACTCGGCCAGCCGGTGGTCGTCGAGAACGTCCCCGGCGCCGGCGCATCGATCGGCATGGATCGCCTCGCGAAGTCGCCGCCCGACGGCTACACGATCGGCCTCGCCACGACCGGCAGCCACGCGATTAACCCCCACCTCTACGGCGCGAAGCTCACCTACAACGCGCTGAAGGACTTCACGCCGCTCACGCTCGCCGTCTCCTACGTGAACGTCCTGGTCGTGAACCCGGCGGTCCCGGCGAGGTCGGTCGCCGAGCTGGTTGCCTATGCCAAGGCGAATCCGGGCAAGGTCAACTTCGGCTCCGCCGGCAACGGCTCCTCGAACCATCTTTCGGGCGAGCTCCTGAAGTCGCTCACCGGCGCGCCGATGCAGCACGTCCCGTACAAGGGCTCGGCGCCCGCGCTCACCGACGTGGTGAGCGGGCAGCTCACTTTCATGTTCGACATCCTGGTCACCGCCGTCCCGCAGATTCGTGCCGGCCGCGTGCGCGGACTGGCGGTCACGAGCGCTAAGCGCAGCCCGTTCGCCCCGGACATCCCGACCATGAGCGAATCGGGCGTGCCGGGCTACGCCGAGGCCGGCGCCGATCTGTGGTTCGGCATTGTGGCGCCGGCGGGCGTGCCGAAGCCGGTGGTCGAGAAGCTGAACGGCGAGCTGATCCGCGTGCTCCGCTCGACGGCGATGCGCGAGCGGATCAGCGGCCAGTTCTTCGACGTCCGGACCTCGACCCCCGCCGAGTTCCAGAAGGTGATCGAATCCGACTACGAGAAGTGGGGAAAGATCGTACGGGCGTCGGGCGCGCGGGTGGACTGACCGGCGGGAGTGGCACCTCGGACCCGTAACGCGATCCGGCTTGTCGGGGTCATTTCGTCCCCGGCGCGACCTGCTCGCGCGCTTTCTGCTGCTCCTGGTGGACGTCGAGCATCAGCCTGTAGGCCGTGTAGTACTTGTAGATGTTGCGCACGTAAGTCGTCGTCTCGATGCCGATCTTCTCGGCGGCGACGATCTCGACGTTGTTGAACCACTGGTCGGGATCGAGGCTGCGCTTCTCCGCTTCCCTGCGCATGCGCGCGATGTTCCCGGGGCCCGCGTTGTAGGACGCGAAGGCAAAGAGCGAGCGGTTAGTCTCGTCGAATTTTGCATCGGCAAAGTAGCGGGTCATGAGTTGATCCATGTACTTTGCGCCGCCATGGATGTTCGGTTCGGTGACCTTGATGTCGCCGACTTTCAGCTCCGCGCCCGTCGCGGGCATGATCTGCATGACGCCGATCGCGCCGACGTGGCTCTTGGCGTCCTGGTTGAGCTGCGACTCCTGGTAGCCCTGCGCGGCGAGCATCAGCGGGTCGAAGCCGTACTTCTCGCCGTACTTGCGGAAGAGCGCCAGCGTCTGCTCGAAGCGCTTCCAGTCGGCCGAGCCGGTCGGGTCCTTGAGCGCCTTGGCCCGGTCGTAGTACTGCTTCTTGCGCGCCTCCAGCAGGTTCTGCTTCTTTATGAAATTCGCGATGAAGTCGTTGATGACCTCCTGCAGCTTCGGGCTGTCCTTGCGGATCGCCCAGCCGACCATGCCGCCGGTCCGTACCGTGGCCTGCTCGTTCACCTTGACCTTGGGCAGCACCTGCGCCCAGATCCGCGCCTTCCAGTCGTCGACGACGATCGCCTCGAGGAGCCCCGCATTCAGCATCTCCAGCATGTCCTCGTCCTCGAGGGAATCGGGGACCAGGACGAGCTTCGCCGGGGCCTTGCGCTCCTTCTTGAGGCGCTCGTTGAGCGCGACGAGGCTTTCGTAATAGCTCGACGCCTTGCGGACGTGGACGGTCTTGCCCGCGAGGTCCTCCGCGGTCGCGATCGCGGGCGACTTGGGCCCGGTCACGACCAGCTCCGACACCGGCTTCTGATCCGCCGGTGCCACGAAGTCGACGATCTTCTTGCGCTCGTCGGTGACGGTCAGGTTCCCGGCAGCGATTTCGCCCCGGCCATCGACGACGTCCTGCAGGAGCTTGTCGCGCGTCGTCGGGATCATGACGACGGTGATCGGCCGCTTGCCGAGCTCCTTCGCGTACTTCTTGTTGATGTACTGCTCGAAGTCGCGCACGAGGTCCGCGGTGATGCCGCGCTCGCGGCCCTTGTCGTTGTAGTAGAGGGTGCGGCTGTAGGGCACGAGCACGCGGATGACTCGCCGCTTGACCATCTCGTCGAAGTCGCCCTTCAATGCCTGGACTTCGGTGGGCAGGGCACGCGGCTTGGCTGGCGCCTTGGCGGCCTCCTGGGCAAGTGCAGTGGGCGCCAAGACGAAGAGCAGCGCGCTGAGCGCCGCACGGAGTGGGAGCCGGTTTGTCATGGGTTCGAATCTCGTCGGAGATGGCAGGCTGCGGCCGCCGCAGGGTCCATGCGCGAGTTCGTCAGCAGGTAGCAGATCACGAAAGCGTAGGCGCGCAGTCAATTACAGAAAGTTTGGACGCGGCCCAGCGTACCAAGCTTGCTCTAGGTCAAATGGGCGTGAGGCTCAGCGTCCGGTTGCGACCGGCTGCGCTTCGGGCCGCGTCGCGGTGAACGACGGCCGCGCGTCGACCCGCGCGAAGTAGGACGCGAGCGTGGGATGACGGCGCCGCCAGCCGAACTCGGGGAAGCGCAGATCGAGGTAGCCGAGCGCACAACCCGCGGCGATGTCGGCGAGCCCGAAGCCGGACTGGGTGAGCCACTCGCTCGCGCCGAGGAGCCGCGCGAGCTCGGCGGCGCCCGCTTCGATCTTCCGCACCTGCCGGCCGATCCAGTCGCCGCTCTGCAGATCCGCCGGCCGGCTGCGCTCGAGGACAACGAGCACTACCGCGTCGGACACACCGTCGGCAAGCGCCTCGATCTGCTTGTGCGCGATGCGCAGGTCGGGATCGGCCGGGATGAGTTGCGGCGGCCGGCCGAGCGTCTCGAGATACTCGAGGATCACCTTCGAGTCGTAGACGACGCGGGCGTCGTCGAGGATCAACGCGGGGACCTTTCCCAGCGGGTTCGTTCCCGGCACTGCGGTGCCCGCCGCCCACGGGTTCTCGACGATCTCGTCGCACGCGAGGGCCTTCTCGCGGAGCGCCACCCGCACCTTGCGTGCGAACGGGCTCGGCTTGGCGATGACGAGCTTCATGGTGCCGTACCGTCGGCTATGATGAGCACGTGGCCCGAGCAAACCCAGTCGACGGAGCAGCCCATGGACCGCGAGACCTTCGAAGCCAGACTGAAAGCCGAACGTTACCCGGAAATTCGGGAAGCCGAGCTCGCGCCGCACTGCCGGAACGCCGAGCACAGCCACCCGTTCGACGTGCTCGCGCTCGTCCTCCAGGGCAAGATCACCCTGACGGTCGCGGGGGCGGCGCGCACCTATCGACCGGGCGATGAATTCTCGATGCCGGCCGGCTGCGCGCACGTCGAGGACGTTGGTCCCGAGGGCGTGCGCTACCTCGTCGGCCGGCGTCCGCGATAGCCTGCCCCGCAACGCGGCGCGGCGCCGCACGGACGGCGACGGGCCGCGTTAGCTCGGCGGCACGCGGCCTTTCACCTCGCCGAGGTCCCACATCACCCCGGCCATGATGCGCAGCGCGTCGCGGGCGACGGGCGCGAGGAGGTGCTCGTCCGGCGCGTGCTGGCTGCACGCCGCGTACGAGTGCGGGATCCACACTGTCGGCAACCCGAGCACCTCGGTAAACACGTCGTTCGGGAGCGAGCCGCCGATGTTCGGCAGGATCGCAGGCTTGCGGCCGGTCGTGCGACGGATCGACCCGGCCGTCCACTTCACCCACGGGTGATCCGGATCGATCCGCGTCGCGGCGAAGAAGCCGTCGCGCGCAGGCGTCACCTCGACGATCGGGAAGCCGTGGCGCGCGAGGTGGCGCCTCAGCGCTGGAACGATGTCCGCGGGGTCGATGCCGACGACGTAGCGCAGCTGGCAGTGCGCGCTCGCGCGCGGCGGGATCGCGTTCACCGGCCGGTCCGGGTTGCCGCAGACGAAGGCGAGCACTTCGAAGCTCGACCAGCCGAACACGCGCTCCGCGGGCGATAGACCCGGCTCGCCCCAGTCTGCATCGACCGTCGGTCCATCCGGCCCCGCATCCACCTCGCAGTCGGCGAGCGCGGCGCGGACCGACGGCGTGAGCGTGGCCGGGCGCCACTCGGGCACGCGAATCTCGCCCCTGGGGCCGGTGATCGTCGCAAGCGCCTGCGCCAGGACGATGCCCGGGTTCGCGATCAGGCCGCCCCAGTTTCCCGAGTGGTGACCGCCCGCCCGCAGGGCGACGACGAGCTCCATGTTCAGCACGCCGCGCGAACCGAGAAAGATCGTCGCCCGCTCCGGCGCGAGCCGCGGCCCGTCGGAAGCGATGAACACGTCTGCGGCAAATTCGGCGCGATGCCGCTCGCACACCTCGCGCAGGCCCGGCGAGCCGATCTCCTCGCCGGTCTCGATCAGCACCTTGAGGTTGAAGCCGAGCCGGCCGCGCGCCGCAAGCGCCGCATCGACCGCCGCGAGGTTGATGGTGTGCTGGCCCTTGTTGTCCGCGGTCCCGCGGCCGTAGACGCGCTCGCCCTCGCGGGTGAGCCGCCACGGATCGAGACCGGCGCGCCACTGCGCTTCCTGCCCGCGGATCACGTCGCCGTGTCCATAGGAGAACACCGTCGCCGCCTCGGGATCCTCGATCCGCTCGGCGAGCAGAAACGGGCCGCCGCCCGGCACCGGGTTGTCGAGTACGCGGCAGCGAAATCCGAGGCGCTCGAAGCTCGGTTGCATCTCGCCGGTCAGGTAGCGCGCAAGCTCCGCGCTGCGGTCGGGATTCTGGCTCTCGGTCGGAATCGCCACGCGGCGTCCGAGGTCGGCGAAGAATCGCCCGCCGTCGAAGTAGCGCTCGACGCGCGCGATCGCCTGTTCGCGGCTCATCCGTTTCGTTCCTCCGTCTGCGCCGGTATCCGTTCTCTCGGAGCCGGGTCAGCGCCGCTCGGGCTGCGGCGCCGGCACGAGCTTGCCGTCTTCGGTCACGCACTGGCAGCGGCCCTCGACGAAGCGCTCGCGCGTGTAAACCCCGTCGGCGAACCGGTGCTTCACGCACACCTGGCGGCACTCGCGCTGGTCGTTCGCCCGCAAGGTCGCGATCACGAGCAGGACCACGGCCGCGCCCAGGAGGATCGGCACCTTGGCTTGCCAGAGGCGGGGAAGCAGGCGGCCGGAAGACATGGTGCCGATTGTATCGGCAGGCAGTTGGCCCGCTTAACGTAACTTTACGTTCCGGAGAAACCCCGGTAACCCCCCGCGTTCAGAGTGCGATCCCAGAGCCCGCATCGGCGGTGGCCAATTTGCAGAAAGGAACGCACGTGAACGATCAAACGACTTTCGAATCCACGCCCTCCTCCGACAAGCCGCGCCGCCCCTGGCGCCGCGTCGTCA
>CAWBNB010000058.1:0-18761 GCA_963789885.1 uncultured beta proteobacterium
TCGGCGAAGTGCTCGGCATGGTGATCGGCACGGCGCTCGGCTGGAATCTCGCGACGATCGTCCTGGCGATCGCGCTCGCGTTCGTATCGGGGTACATCTTCACCATGGTCCCACTCGTGCGCGCCGGGATCGCCGTCCGCACCGCGGCCCTCATCGCGCTCGCGTCGACACCGTGTCGATCACGATCATGGAGATCGTGGACAATCTCGTCATGCTCGTGATCCCGGGGGCGATGGCGGCAACGCTCGACACCCCGCTCTTTTGGGGAAGCCTCGCGGTGTCGCTTGCGATCGCGGGCGTCGCGGCCTACCCGGTGAACCGCTGGCTGATCGCGCGCGGCCGCGGCCACGCGCTCGCCCACGCCCACCACTAGGAATCCGCCGTGAACATCGGGCAAGCAGCGAAGCTCTCCGGGGTCTCCGCGAAGATGATCCGTCACTACGAGTCGCTCGGGCTCCTGCCGAAAGCGAGCCGGAGCGGGTCGGGCTATCGGCAGTACGGCGCGAACGACGTCCATACCCTGCGCTTCGTCCGCCGCGCGCGGGACCTCGGGTTCGGCATCGGCGATATCGCCGGGCTGCTGGCGCTCTGGCAGAACCGCCGGCGTGCGAGCGAGACGGTGAAGCGCGTCGCCCTCGCCCGCATCGACGAGCTCGCGACCCGCATCGAGGAGATGAAGGCGATGAAGCGGACGCTCGAGCATCTCGCCGCGCATTGCCACGGCGACGAGCGTCCCGACTGCCCGATCCTCGACGACCTGGCGGCGAACGCTGCGGACGCACGGCCGCTCGCCCCCGCGCAGCGGCCGGCAGCCTTCCGGTAACCGGGCGGGGCACGGGATGGAAACCGTCACCGCGAGCCTGCAGCACTACGGCGTGCTCCTCGTGTTCGCCAATGTGTTCCTGCAGCAGCTCGGCGCGCCGGTCCCTGCGTTTCCGACGCTGGTGCTCGCAGGCGCGCTGAGCGTCACCGGCCTCATCTCGGCGCCGGCGACGCTCGCTGCCGCGATCGTCGCGTCCCTCGTCGCGGATTCCGCCTGGTACGCCGCGGGCGTGCGGTACGGGCGCCCGGTCCTGACGACGCTCTGCCGGATCTCGCTCTCCCCGGATTCGTGCGTGCGGCAGAGCGAGGACCGCCTGGCGCGCTGGGGAGCGTGGGCGCTGCTGATCGGGAAGTTCGTGCCGGGCCTCTCGACGGTGGCGCCACCGGTGGCCGGGCTCGTCGGAATGCGGCCGCGGACCTTCGCTCTGGCGTCGACCGCCGCGGCCGCGCTCTACCTCGGTCTCGCGGTCGCGCTCGGCGTGGTCTTCCACGATCAGGTGTACGAGGTTCTCGCCGCGGCCATGCGACATGCGGCGGTGGCGGGGCTCGTGCTCACCGCGCTCCTCGCCGCGTACGTCGGATACCGGTGGCTGCGGCGGTGGCGTTTCCTGCGCAGCCTGCCCGTCGCCCGCGTGTCGGTCGAGGAGGTCCGGCGGCGGATCGAAGCGGGCCGGGCGCCCGTGATCCTCGACGTGCGGTCGGCCGTCGCGCGCGCGCGGGAGCCCGGCATTCGCGGCGCCGTTGCGACCGACCCCGGTCAGCTCGAGACGATCCGGCCGCTGTTCGCGCCCGACCAGTCGATCGTGGTCTACTGCAGCTGCCCGAACGAAGCGAGCGCGGCGCTCGTCGCCGACGCGCTGACAAAAGCCGGCTTCACCGACGTCCGGGCGCTCGCGGGCGGGCTCGACGCGTGGATCGCCGCCGGACTGCCGCTCGCGGCATCGGAGAGCGCGCCGGAAGCTACAGCCGTACCATCGGGTTGCCCTGCCTGTTGATTGGGCCGCACCGATGCAATCCAGGGAACGCCGGCCGTCCCGCCCGGACTAAGCATTACGGCCCCGTAATGGCGCCCACCCGGACGCACCGCTAGGATGCCTGACCGATCCGCCATGCACATCCTGATCGTCGAAGACGAGCGGAAGACCCGCGAGTACCTGCAGAAGGGGCTCGGCGAGAGCGGCTACGTCGTCGACACGGCGGCCGACGGCGTCGACGGCCTGCACCTCGCGCTCACCGGCGACTACGACCTCGTCATCCTCGACATCATGCTGCCGGGCGCCGATGGCCGCCAGGTGCTGCGCGCGCTCCGCCGCGAGAAGCCGACCCCGGTCGTGTTCCTCACCGCGCGCGACGAGCTCGAGGACCGCGTCGGCGGGCTCGAGCTCGGCGCCGACGACTACCTGGTGAAGCCGTTCGCCTTCGCCGAGCTCCTCGCCCGCGTGCGCACGGTGCTCCGCCGCGGGGCGCCGCGCGAGCCCGAGGTCCTCAAGATCGCCGACCTTGAAGTCGACGTGATCCGCCGCCGCGCGCGACGCGGGGAGGAGCGGATCAACCTGACCAACCAGGAGTTCGCCCTGCTGTCGCTCCTCGCACGCCGCATGGGCGAAGTGCTCTCGCGCAGCTACATCACCTCGCAGGTGTGGGACATCAACTTCGACACCGACACCAACGTCGTCGAGGTGGCGGTCCGGCGGCTCCGCGCGAAGCTCGACGATCCGTACCCGCGCAAGCTCGTGCACACCGTACGCGGCATGGGGTACGTGCTTGAAGACCGCGGCTGAGCGCGCCTGGCAGACGTCGATCGCGCTGCGCCTCGCGATCGGCTTCATCGGCGTCGCCGTGACGCTGCTCGCCGGGATCGGCCTCTACCTCGATCGCGCCCTCGAGCAGCAGCTCGCCGACGTCGATGCGCACGAGCTCGCGAGCAAGCTCCCGCTCCTCCGCCGCAATCTCGAACGGAGCCGCTCGCTCGAGGAGTTCGGTGCGAAGCCGCACCGCTTCCTGGATGCCGTTCTCGGCAACACGAACCTCTCGGTGGTGCTGCGGCGCGCGGACGGCCGGATCATCGCGTCGGCCGGACCCGGTGCGGACGCAGCGTTGACGCTCGCGGGCGCGCCGGAGGCCGTGCCCGGGGACCGCGCCGAGCGAACGATCGTCGCCGGGCGCGACGGTCGCGAGCTGCGAGTGATGACGCAGTGGAGCGAGCTCGGCGATCCGGCGAAGACCCCGGTGAACATCGTGGTCGCGCTCGACGTCACGCATCACGACGAGATCGTCCGGCTCTATCGCGAGCAGATCATCTTGGCGGTGGTGATCGCCGCGCTCGCCGCCGGCCTGCTCGGCGCGCTCGTCGCGCGCACCGGGCTCGCGCCGCTCCGCTCGCTCGCACGGCGCGCCGGGGCGATCTCGGCGAGCCGGCTCGACGAGCGCCTGCCGTCCGCAGGGGTGCCGTCGGAGCTGCGCGAGCTCGCCGACGCGTTCAACCGCACGCTGCAGCGGCTGGAGGATTCGTTCCGGCGCCTCTCGCAGTTCTCCGCCGACCTCGCGCACGATCTGCGTACGCCGATCGGCAACCTGCTCGGCGAGGCGCAGGTCGCCCTGAACCGCCCGCGCACCGCCGCGGAGTACGAGGCGGTGATCGCCTCGAGCGTCGAGGAGCTCGAGCGCATCAACCGGATGATCGACGGGATGCTCTTCCTCGCGCGAAGCGACGACGTCCAGGCATCGCTCGATCTCCGTCCGGTCGACGCCAGCGCCGAAGTGGACCGTCTGATCGAGTACTACGAGGGCCTCGCGTCGGAGGCCGGCGTCGGCATCCGCCGCGTCGGGGACCTCACGCTGCGCGCCGACGCGACGCTCTTCCGGCGCGCGATCGCGAACCTCGTGTCGAACGCGATCGCGCATACGCCACGCGGCAGCGAGATCACGGTCGCGCTCGGCGCCGTGCCGGACGGCGGTGCCGAGGTGGCGGTCTCCAACCCCGGTCCGGGAATTCCGCGCGAGCTCCTGCCGCGCGTGTTCGACCGGTTCTTCCGCGCTGAGGCTTCGCGTCCCGATTCCGCGAAAGGTTCGGGGCTCGGGCTCGCGATCGTCAAGTCGATCGTCGAGCTGCACGGCGGCGGCATCGAGGCGAGCAGCGAGCCCGGCGCGCTCACGACGTTCCGGATGCTCTTCCCGCGCGGCGCGATTACCGAATAGTAACTGCGCAGTCAGCGCCGCGTCCGCGGCGGCCCATCAACATCGCACGCACTGCCGAGCCCTCGGCAGATGACTAAATTCCATTCCCAAGGAGTTCCTGATGAAAGACGCTCTCCGTCCGCTCGCCGCTGCCGCGGTGCTCGCCACCTCCGCGCTCTACTTCGCCGACGCGTCCGCCGCAACCTACGATCCGAAGGGCTGGAACGGCACGCCGGTGACCCAGGGCCGAGCCGACCGCGTCGTGGAGATCACGCCGTCGACGCGCGTCGTGAACGTCGGCGAGAACCAGATCGTGAAGTTCGTGGTGCACGGGTCCGCGGGACGCGACGAGAGCTTCATGTGGCAGTTCAACGGCGCGCGGAGCGTGATCCCCCTCGCCGCAATCGCGCCGGACGGCGCGCTCGCGCAGGCGGTCAACGTGTACGTCGCCCCGGATCCGCTGGAAGGGTCGTTGGCCGAGTAGCCTGCCCGGTCGCTCTCACCCGCTCTCCCTCCTCCTCCCCCTCGGCGGGTGGGGGCGACCGGCGGCACCTGACCGCCGGTCAGGGCACCAGCACCAGCGGGCCGGTGGTCTGCCCGCCTTCGAGCAGCCGGTGCGCTTCGGCGGCCTGCTCGAGCGGCAGGCGACGAGGCGCGGCGGGCCGCAACGCACCGCCCACGAGCGCGTCGAACAGCTCCCGCGCCGCAGCCTCCAGCTCCGCGCGATTCGCGGTGTAGTCGCTGAACCGCACCCATGAGACCGACAGGCTGCCGCGGTCGCGCAGCTCGTTGACCGAGAAGGGCGGCACGAGACCGGAGGAGTTGCCGAAGCACACCAGGTGGCCGCGCGGCGCGAGGCAGGAGAGCGAGCCCTCCCAGGTCGCGCGCCCGACGGGATCGTAGACGACCGGCACCCCGCCGCCGGAGAGATCGCGCACTCGCGCCGGCCAATCGTCGCGGCCGCGTACGAAGACTGCTTCGTAGCCCGCGCCGCGCGCGGCGTCGACCTTGCTCTCGGCGCCGACGACGCCGATCGCGCGCGCGCCGATCGCCCGCAGCCACTGGCCGGCGAGCATCCCGACCCCGCCGGCTGCCGAGTGGAACACGACCCAGGCGCCCGGCGGAACGCGGAACACACGGCGCACGAGCATGTGCACGGTCAGTCCCTTGAGCAGGACGGCGGCCGCGATCTCGTCCGGAACGCCCGCCGGAAGCGCCACGCAGCGCTCGGCCGGGAAGTTCCTCACGTCGCGGTACGACCCTAGCGGAGCCGAGGCGTACGCGACTCGATCGCCGACGCGGAAGCGCTCGACGCCTTCGCCCAGCGCCTCGACCAGGCCCGCCGCTTCCATGCCGAGCACCAGGGGCGTCGGCATCGCGCGCAGCGGCGCGTAGTCGCCGCGCCGGCCGTGCACGTCGGTGAAATTCACGCCGATGGCGGTCTGGCGGATGCGCACCTCGCCCGGACCCGGCGCGCTGTCCGGGGCCACGCGCGCCTGCAGAACTTCCGGACCGCCGAAACGGTCGATCGCGATCTCGCGTGCCATCTATCTCCTCATGCGCAAGAGCTGCACCGCCAAGACCGCCTGGACGGTCACCGAGAGCGCGAGCGCGGCGGAATAGCCGGCGGGGTCCCAGCCGCCGGTCGCGGTGCGAGGCCAGAGATCGAGGATCCAGCCGATCGCCGCCTGCAGCAGGAAGGCCCCGCCCAGCGTCAGCGTATTGACGGCGGTCGCCACGCGCCCCATCTGCTCGGCCGGGAACATCTGGCCGACCGCGACGTAGCCCGGCGCCGCGCCGGCGGCGCAGAACGCGAAGAGGAGCCACAGGATCGTGACTCCCGGACCGGCCGGCTGCAGCGCGAGCCCGATCTGCGCGGCCAGCTGGCCGGCGCTGCACGCCAACGGCACCAGCGCCGCGGAGTAGCCGCCCGCCTGCGCGCGGCTGCTCGCGGCGCCGATGGACAGCGCGCCCGCCATCATGGTGAGCGTGTAGAGAAGCAATGTATTCGCTCTCGCCTGGCCGTCATAGCCGGCGACGTCGCGCAGCCACGGCCCGGCCCACAGGCCGAGATACGTGAAATTGAGGACCGACAGTATCGCGACCGCCGGTCCGAAGCGCCAGAAGAGCGGCGAGCGGAAGACCGATGCCGTCACCGACAGCTCGGCCCTCAGTCCGCCCTGCTTTGCGGCCGCAGGCTTCTCCGGTACCGAGAGGAAGATCCACAGCGCCACCGCTGCCGCGATCGCGCACAGTAGCCACAGCACGCCGCGCCAGCCGAGCGACGGCAGCGCCGCCTGGACCGGGGCCGTGGTGAGCACGCTGCCGAGCCCGCCGATCGCCACCGCGATGCCGGTCACTCTCGCCACTTTCGCGGGCGCGAACCACTGGGTGTTCGCCTTGATGACCGCGATCAGCCCGGCCGAGACACCGACGCCGATGATCACGCGCGCGAGGACGAAGCCGCCCAGGCTGTCGGACAGCGCGAACACGGCGAAGCCGGCGGCGGCAAGGAGGCTGAGCGCCCCCTGCACGCGCCGCGGCCCGAGTCGGTCGAGCGCGACGCCGTCCGGGAGCTGCGCCACGGCGTAGGCGGCGAGCATGCTCGCCGCGAGCAGCCCGAGCTCGCGCCCGGACAGCGAAAACTCCACCGCCAGCACCGGCCCGATGATCGCCATGACGGTGCGCGCGGCCTGATTGATCAGGCCGAGCGTCGCCAGTGGCAGCGTAACGCTCAGGAAGAGGCGCCAATCGGCGATCATGGACCGTTCGCGGCGCGCGGCATGCGATCGCCGGTCGCTGCGGCGCCGCGATGTCGCGGCGGCACACTAGCCTCGATGCCGGGTCCCGGAGGGCGCGACAAGATGGGGTGCGCTCGCGGCGCGCACGAGCACGCGGCCCTCGAACATGCGCCGCTGGGTGCGGAAGAAAGCCCCTTGCTCGGCGTACCACGCGCCTTCCACCTTCCGCACCGTGGCCGCGACGGTCAGCACGCCCGACGGCATGGCGATGCGGATCTCCGACTCGGGGCCTGCGGCCGGCTTCATCGCGTCGAACACCACGCTGCCGGGGAGCCGCGCGGCCACCGCGATGCAGAGCGATGCGGTGAGCGGCAGTGCGCGGTGCGCCTGTCCGTTCGACAGCATGCGGGCGGTGAGATCCACCTTCGTCCCCTCGAGCGTTTCGCCGCTCAGCGTCCTGGCGTCCTGGGGCGGCGAGACGAAGCCCACGAAGGGCACCATGGCGTTCCTCGCGGCTTCCTCCGCGTTGCCTGCGATGCCCATCGCGACCGAGGCGGCAATGCGGATCGCGGCGAGCTTGCCGAGCAGGTCGCGATCGGCGTCGATCTCGTCCGGAAGCTCCGTGCCTTTGACGCCGAGATCGTCCGCGCGCGCGAAGACGCACGCGTTCGCTGCGTCGACCATCGAAACGACGAACTTGCCGAAGCCCGGGACGTCGAGCGTGTCGACGACGTTGCCCGTGGGAAGCAGCCTCCCGGTGGTCGCGCCGCCCGGCTCGCGGAACTCGAGCTTGACCGGCGCACCCGTGCCGGGCACGCCCGGAATGGCCAGGTCGCCGTCGACTGCCGCCATGCCGCCGTCGAGGAGGAAGCGCGACCAGATGATCTTTTTCGTGTTGGTGTTGTGGATGCGGACCAGCGCCTCCGGACCGGACGCCTTCACGAGCCCTTCGTCCACCGCGAAGGGCCCGACGGCGCTCGACATGTTGCCGCAGTTCCCGCCGTAGTCGACCTTCGCCTCCTTCACCTGCACCTGGGCGAAGGTGTAGTCGATGTCGGCGTCGTCCCGCGTCGGCGGGCCGACGACGCAGACCTTGGAGAGCGAGGAGACGCCGCCGCCCATGCCGTCGAGCTGGCGCCCGTAGGGATCCGGGCTGCCGATCGCAGCGAGGAAGATCGGGTCCCATTCGGCGCGGTCGCGCGGCAGGTCCTTCGCGTTGAACACGATGGCGTTGCTGGTGCCGCCGCGCATGAAGACGGCGGGGATCTTCAGTTGCTTCACGCGGTATTCGACGCGGCCGAGCGCCCGGCGATGCGGCCGAAGACCGCGCCGGACATGAGCCCGGTGCCGAGCGGATAGTTGTAGTGGAAGAGCCCGCCGACCATTTCGCCGCACGTGTAGAGCCCCGGGATCGGCTTCCAGTCCGTCGCGATCACCTGCGCGTCCCGGTCGACCTTCAGCCCGCCGAACGTGAACGTGATGCCGCCGGTGACGGGCCATGCGACGTACGGCGGCGTGTCGAGCTTCAGCGCCCAGTTGGTCTTGGGCGGATCGACGCCCTCGGTGCGCAGGCCGTCGAGCGTCGCGGGGTTGAAGGGCCCGCCATGCCCGGCGCCGCGGTTGTATTCCTCCAAAGTCCGCAGCGCGCGGTTGTGGTCCACCTTCAACTGCTTCACCAGCCCCGCCAGCGTGTCGGCGCGGAACGGCTCGCTCGTCGCGTAGCGCGGCTCGAGGAGCTCGAGCACCTTGCGGTCGAAGATCTGGTAGACGAGGCTGCGCGGCTGCTTGAGGATCATCCCGCCGTACTTGGCGTAGGTGAACGAATTCATGTCCGCGCCCTCGTCGACCCAGCGCAGGCCGTCGACGTTGATCATGACGCCGAGGAAGTACGACAGCCGGTTGGTCCGGTCGGTCAGGTTCTGCACCCCGTAGTCCGCCGCTTCCGCATTGATCGGCGTCGCATGGCAGCCGCTCCAGTGCCCCCATGGCATAGCGCCGATGTCGAGCGCCATTCTGAGCCCGTCCCCGTAGTTGAAATTGGAGCCGCGCACCTTGGCGTGATCCCACGGCGCGCCGAGGTAGCGCAGGCGCCACTCGGGGTTGGTCTCGAAGCCGCCGCAGGCGAGCACGACCGCTCCGGCGTCGAAGGTGGTGAAGCCTTCCGGCCCGCGCGCGACGACGCCGGTGACGCGACCGCGCTGATCCTGCGCGAGCCGCTGCGCCCCGGTCTCGTAGCGGATCTCGATGCCCATGCGTTCACCGGTCTCGAACCAGGTCCGCGACAGCCCGACACCTTCGTGGACGGTGCGGATCATCGCGCCGCGCGGCCATTTCACCTCGTTGCCGACGCGCACGCCCATCACCGACAGCGCCAGCTCGAACTCGTGCCGGCCGACGTCCTGCAGCCAGCACATCGTGTCGTACGAGTTCTCGATGAGGAGCGCCGCAAGCTCGGCGTCGCTGCGGCCCTGCGTGACCCGCATGAGATCCTCGCGGTACGCGTCCACGGGGTAAGGCTGCACGCCCTTGTGGAATCCCGGATAGTCGCGCTCGGCGTCCGGCACGAAGCGGTCTAGCTCGGAGACGTCGTCGTACCTGAAGCGGAAGATCGCGCCCGAAAAATGGGTATTGCCGCCGCGCTTCTCGCGCGGCGCCTTCTCGAGCAGCAGCACCCGTTTCGCTCCGTGGTCCCGCGCCGAAACGGCGGCGGCGAATGCCGCGTTGCCGCCGCCCACCACGATCACGTCATGGCTCACTCATCGATCCCCGTTGAATGCGGCCGTTAGAATGCGCAACATTGACGGTCATGCACATGCGACGAACGACCTTATCATGAACGCTCCGCGTCTCGCCCGGATCGTCGTGCCGCCGCCGCGCCGCGGCCTGGACATGGCTGCGGGATACGGCTGGGTGCAGAGCACGGCGATCCGCGCCGGCGAGTATGTTTTCGTGTCGGGCGTGGTCGCGATCGACCCGGACAGCGGCGAGCGGCTGAACGGAACGGTGACGAGCGAGGCGCATCGCGCCTTCCAGAACCTGAAGCTGGTGCTGGAAAGCGCAGGGTCGTCGCTCGAGCGCCTGGTGCAGATCCGCGCCATGATCTACGACCGCATCGAGTACGACGCGCTGAATCGCGTCTACCGCCAGTACGTGCCGGAAGGCCCACCGGCGCGCACGGTATGGAGCGTGCGGATCATCGACGCGCTCAAGGTCCAGCTCGACGCGATCGCCGTCGTCTAGCCCCGGAGAAACCCGATGCCAGTGTCCCGCGAAATCATCGTCCCGCAGAACGACCGGCTCAACGTGTCGCGCAATTTCAACCTGCCCCACAGCCCGGGGATCCGGGCGGGGGACTTCATCTTCCTCTCGGGCATGCTGTCGACCGATCCGGCGACGGGCGAGCGCAGCCCCGGCACGATGGCGCACGAGACGCGCCAGACGCTCGCCAACATGCGGCACATGCTCGAATCGGCCGGGTCCTCCCTCGAGCGCGTGGTCAAGATCAACGTGCTCCTTTACGACCTGCTCGAGTTCGACAACATGAACGCGGTCTACCGGCAGTTCTTTCCCAAGGACCCGCCGGCCCGCACCACGTGCGGCGTGCAGCTCAGCGCCGGGATGAAGATCGAGATCGAGTGCATCGCGCTGGCCGGCTGAGCCATGCAGGGACGCGCGCTGCACGGCAGGGTCGCCGTCGTGACCGGCGCGGCCGGCGGAATCGGCCGCCTGCTCGTGCAGGCGCTGCTCGCCGAGGGCGCGCGCGTCGCTGCGCTCGACGTGAACGCAGAGGGATTGGCGGCGCTGCGAGGCGGCCTGCCCGCCGAAGCCAGGAATCGCCTGCTCGTGCGCACGACCGACATCTCGGACCACGCCGCGTGCCGGAGCGCCGCGGCCGACGCGATCGCCGTGCTCGGCGGCCTGCACATCCTGATCAACAACGGCGCGATAGGCCTGGGGGCGATTCGCGCGGATCACCAGAAGGTGCCGATCGGGATCCGGGAGATCGGGCCGCAGATGTGGCAGCGATTCGTGGCGACGAACCTCTCGGGCGCCTGGAACATGACGCACGTCGCGATCGGGCACCTGCTTGGCCAGCGCCATGGCCGGATCATCAACGTCACCACGAGCTTCGCCACCATGCTGCGCGGCGGGTTCCATCCCTACGGGCCGTGCAAAGCCGCCCTCGAGGCCATGTCGGCGGGACACGCGGAAGAATTCAAGGGCACCGGCGTCACCGTCAACGTCGTGCTTCCCGGCGGCCCGGTCGACACGCCCATGGTGCCGTCCGAGTCGGGCTTTGATCGCGACACACTGATTGCGCCGGCGGTGATGGTTCCGCCGGTCCTGTGGCTCTGCTCCGACGCGGCGGACGAGGTCACCGGCAACCGGTACATCGCCGCGTACTGGGACGCGGCCAAGCCGCCCGACGAGGCCGAGCGGCTGTGCCGCGCGCCCGCCGGGTGGCCGGGCCTGGGAGAGCCGATGCTCTCGCCCGGCCACCGGTCGCCATAGCCCCGTCACGCGGTTTCGTGACTGCGTTCGATCTTGCGCTTGATGTGCTCGCCCGCGGTGATCGCCCGGTGGCGCGGCTGCTCGCCCGGCGCGAGGCAGGTCGGCACGCACTCGATGCGCTGGTCGTAGTTGGGATGCACGAACATGCCGATCGAAAGCCGCCGGCTCTGCGCCAGGCCGAGCGGCGGGTTGACCACGCGATGCAGCGTCGACGCCCATCGCTCGTTCGTCCAGCGCGCCATCATGTCGCCGAGGTTGACGACGAATTCTCCCGCGCGCGGCTTCACGCCCGCCCAGCCGCCGTCGGGCAGCCGCACCTCGAGCCCGCCCTCGGCGTCGGTCGCGGCGAGGATCGTCATGGCGCCGTAGTCGGTATGGGCACCGGTGCGGAGCTGCCCCGGCAGCGGCGGCTGGTCGAGCACCGGGTAGTGGTGGCAGGACATGATGCTGAAGTGGCGCGCTAGAACGCCGTCGAAGAACGTCTCGGACAGACGGAGCGCCGCTGCGAAGACCCGCATCATGTCGCCGGCGAGGCGCTCGTACGCGCGGTAGAGCGCGACCAGCGTGGGCTCGAGCCCGGCCGGCTCGGTGGGGATGAGGTTGGGCGCGTAGCTCGTCGCCGCCTCGGGCATTCCCGCGTAGTAGCCGCGGTGGTCGTCGACCGGCCCGAGAAACACCGTCTCCCGCAGGTCCGGCGGCGTCTGCTGGCCCAGAGTGCCGGCGAGGCCGCGCGTCGCAAAGCCGTGGTAGCCGCGCTGCTTGGAAGGGCCGGTCGGATGCCAGCGGTTCTTGGTGTCCTCCGGCAGCTCGAAGAACGCGAAGAGCAGCCGCTGCGCGCGCTCGAGCAGGTCGAGCGGGAAGCCGTGGCCGGAGATGATCAGGAATCCCGTGCGCTCGCAGGTCTCTGCGACCTGCCCGGCAATCGCGCTCCTGGCGGCGGCATTTCCCCCGAGGAACGGGCCGATGTCGATGGTCGGAACGACGCTCGTTACGCTCATTGATCCGGCACTCCCGTTTCAGTCGACGCGCGAAAGCGCCGCGTCGACGACCCTATCGTAGGGCGGATCGCTGCGAATCAGCCCCCCGGAGACGAGGGCGGCCTTGAGCCGCAAATAGGGCGCGGGCGGCAGATCGGGCGTCCGCGCCCAGAGGCCGCTCGCGCGGTACGCGGCGACGATCCGCGTCAGGGCGTCGCGCGAGAGCTCCGGCAGGAATGACGCGACGGCATCGGCGATCGCGCGCGGCGTCGCGGCGAAGAGCGTCGTTTGCGCGCGCGCCATGCCGCGCACCAGGCGGCGGCAGGCCTCGCGCCGCGCGCGCGTAAACCGGCGCGTCGCATAGAACGTCGTGTAGACGACGTCGCCCCGCTCGCTGAACCGGTGCCAGACGTGCCCGCGACCTTCGCTGACGAGGCGATCCGCGTGCGGCTCGAAGACCTGGATGACGTCCACCGTGCCGCGCAGGAAAGCCCGCACGTTGTCCGCCATCGAGCGCAACCGGCGGCGTCCGGTGATCGCTGCAGGATCGAGTCCCGCGCGCTGCAGGTCGTCCTGGAACGTCATCCACGGCGTGGGCACGTCCCCCGCGGGCGCCACGCGCAGCCCGACGAGGTCGCGCCAGCGGAAAGCGGGCTTGCGGTTGCGGCCGACGAGCAGGAAGGGATCGCGCGCGACGACCTGCGCGAAGCACACCAGCGGGCAGTCCGGGTCGGCGTCGTGATGCATCATGACCCGCATCGGCCCGCCCCAGGAGACGTCGACGCTGCCGTCGAGCAGCCCGGTCGCGGTCCGCGACGGGCTCGGCGAGACGACGTGGCGGACGTCGAGCCCTTCGCTGCGCCAGTAATCGCCCGCCAGCGCGAGATAGAACGGCACGTACGGCACCGCGCGCATGTTCTCGCACAAAGTGAGCTGCATGCGCGGATCGACTCAGACGTCCTTGAGATACTTCGTCTCGAGGTCGCGCCAGCGCTTCGCGTTCACCGCCTCCTCGCGGTCGTTGAACGTGGCGAGCTCGCTTTCGATGGCTGTGGTGTCGCCGTCGCGCTTGAGCACGGCGAGCACCCGCTTCGCGGCGGCGATCGCCGCGCGATGGGTCTGCGAGGGATAGATGCCGATCCGGTAGCCCATCGCCGCCAGCTCCCGCGCCGGCAGCACCGGCGTCTTGCCGCCTTCGAAGATGTTACAGAGCGCCGGCTTCTTGAGCTGCCGCGCAGCGGCGGCGAGCTCCTCGGCCGACTGCGGCGCCTCGACGAACCCGACGTCGGCGCCGGCATCGAGGTATGCGTTCACGCGGTCGATCGACGCCTGCAGGCCCTCGATCGCGCGCGCGTCCGAGCGCGCGATGATCACCATATCCGCATCGCGCCGCGTGTCCACCGCCGCCTTGATCTTGCCGACCATCTCCGCCTTGCTCACCACCTGTTTGCCCTCGTAGTGGCCGCATTTCTTGGGCGAGACCTGGTCTTCGAGATGGAAGGCGGCGACCCCGGTTTTCTCGTACTCGCGCACGCTGCGTATGACGTTGAGCGCGTTGCCGTACCCGGCGTCCATATCGGCGATCACCGGGATGTCCACGGCCTCCACGGTGCGCGAGATGTATTGCGTGATCTCGGTCATCGTGAGCAGCCCCACGTCGGGGTAGCCGCTCGCGCGCGAATAGCCGCCGCCGGTGAGATAGACGGCGTCGAAGCCCGCGACCTGCACGAGCCGCGCGGTCAGCGTGTCGTGGGCTCCCGGCACGATGGTGTAGGTGTCTTTGGCGAGCAGCTCGCGCAGCTTCTTTCTCGGGCTCATGAATGCACCTCGGGGGTCAGGCGGTGGCGCACCACGTGGTGCAGCAAGCCGCCGTTGCGGAAATAGTCGACCTCGCGCGTCGTGTCGAGCCGCGAGAGCAGCCGGATCCTGTCGCGCCTCCCGTCGGCACGGGTAATCGTACATTCGAGCTCGCTCCGCGGGGTGGTGTAGTCGCGGATGCCGGCGACGTCGACGAGCTCCGTGCCCGTCAGGCCGAGCGTCCTGCGTGTGACGCCGTTCGGGAACTGCAGCGGCAGCACGCCCATGCCGACGAGGTTGGAGCGGTGGATGCGCTCGAAGCTCTCGGCGATCACCGCGCGCACGCCCAGGAGGCGCGTGCCTTTCGCCGCCCAGTCGCGCGAGGACCCGGCGCCGTACTCGGTGCCGGCGATCACCACCAGCGGCACGCCTTCGTCCCGGTACTTCGCCGCCGCGACATGGATCGGCATGCGCTCGCCGTCCGGGTAGTGCGCCGTGCTGCTGCCCTCGGCCTCCGGCGTCATTTCGTTCCGCACCCGGACGTTGGCGAAGGTGCCGCGGATCATCACGTCGTGGTTCAGGCGCCGCGCCGCGTAGTTCACGAAATCGCGCGGCGCGATGCCGAGCGACGCGAGATAGTCGGCGGCGGGGGTGCCCTTCGAGATGGCGCCGATCGGCGAGATGTGATCGGTGGTGAACATGTCGCCGAACATCGCCAGCACGCGCGCGCCACGGACGTCGTCGAGCTCGGGCGGCGCGGCCGCCATGTCGTCGAAGAACGGCGGCCGCCGGATGAAAGTGCTGGCGGGATCCCACGCGAATGTGGTGCCCGCGGTACCGCGCAGGGCCCGCCACTCGGGCGTGCCCTCCAGCATCGTGGCGTAGCGCTCTCGGAAAAGCGCGGGCGTGATCACCTCGCCGATGATCCTGCGGATCTCGGCGTCGTCGGGCCAGATGTCGTGCAGGTACACCGGCCTCCCTTCGCCGTCCTCGCCGAGCGGTTGCCTGGCGAGGTCGACGAGCACGCTGCCCGCCAGCGCGTAGGCCACCACCAGCGGCGGCGAAGCGAGGAAGTTCGCCCGCACGGACGGGTGGATGCGGCCCTCGAAATTGCGGTTGCCCGACAGGACGGCAACGGCGGTGGTGCCGTCCGCCTCGATCGCCTCGGCCACCGGGGCGGGCAACGGACCGGAATTCCCCATGCAGGTCATGCAGCCGAAGCCCACCGGCTGGAAGCCGAGCGCGTCGAGCGATCGCTGCAGGCCGCTCTGCGCGAGATAGTCGGCAACCACGCGCGACCCGGGCGAGAGCGATGTCTTCACCCACGGACGCACCTTCAGCCCTCGGGCGACGGCGTTCCGCGCAAGCAGGCCGGCGCCGATCATCACCGAGGGATTGGAGGTGTTGGTGCAGCTCGTGATGGCGGCGATCACGACGTCGCCGTCCTTCAGCGAAGAGGCCGAGGATTCCTTTTTCCCTTCCTGGAAGACGACAGAGAATTCTTGAACGCCGCGGGCGCCATGGCGAGCGGCACGCGGTCCTGGGGCCGGCTGGGCCCGGACACGCTCGGCTCCACGGCGGAGAGGTCGATCTCGATCACCGCCGTGAACTCGGCCGGCGGCGTCTCCGGGTCACGCCACAAGCCCTGCGCCTTGCAGTAGGCCTCGACCAGGGCAACCTGCGCCTCGTCGCGGCCCGTCGACCGCAGATAGCGCAGCGTCTCGGCATCGACCGGGAAGAAGCCCATGGTGGCGCCGTTCTCCGGGCTCATGTTGGCGATCGTGGCGCGGTCGGGCAGGGCGAGCTCCGCCACGCCCGGCCCGAAGTACTCGACGAATTTGTCCACCACCTTGTGACGCCGCAGCGCCTGCGTCACGGTCAGGACGACGTCGGTGGCGGTGACCCCGGGCCTCGGGGTTCCGGTGAGCCGGCAGCCGACGACCTCCGGCACCAGCATGGCGACCGACTCGCCGAGCGCCCCGGCGCCGCCTTCGAGGCCACCGACGCCCCAGCCGAGAATGCCGAGGCTGTTGATCATGGCGGTGTGGCTGTCCATGCCGAGCACCGAATCCGGGTAGGCGATCCGCCGCGTGCCGCCTGCGGGGTCGCTCGCGCGGTCGCTCGTCCACACCACCCGTCGCGAGGCACTCGAGGTTGACCTGGTGGCAGATGCCGTTGCCCGGCGGCACGATGCGCAGGTTGTCGAAGGCCCGCTCGCCCCAGCGCAGAAAGGCGTAGCGCTCGGCGTTGCGCTCGAACTCGAGCGCCTGGTTGCGGCTCGCCGCATCGGGCACGGCGTAGGCGTCCACCATCACCGAGTGATCGACGACGAGGTCGACGGGCACCGACGGGTTGAGCCGCCGCGGATCGCCGCCGAGCCGGATCATCGCGTCGCGCATCGCCGCCAGGTCGCCGAGCAGCGGCACGCCCGAGGAATCGGGCATCAGCACGCGCGTGAAGCGGAAGGCGATCTCGCGTTCGGCGCGGCGGCTCGCGAGCCATCCCGCGACCGCGGCGATGTCGGTGCCGTCCGTGCGGCCCTCGGCGTGCTGTCGCAGCACGTTCTCCAGCACCACCTTGAGCGAGCACGGCAGCCGCGACACGCCCGCAAGACCGAGCGCCTCCGCGGCGGCGAGGCTGTAGTAATCGAACACCGCGCCGCCGACGCGAAGCTCGCGCCGCGTCGCGCCGCCGGCGATGGTCATCGCATCAGTTCGTCGGACGTCGCGATGCGGGACTTGGCCATCGCCGCGATGAAGTCGAGGGACCATTTCTGGTTCTCCCCGACGGAGTGGCCGCCCCACGCGTGCGCCACCGTCAGATCGCTCACCACCGTGGCCGGACAGCCGAGCTGCCGGGCGTCGACCGCGGTCGTCGCGACGGCGAGCGAGGTCGACCGGCTCTCGACCGCGCGCGCCTCGGGGGCAATCGAGTCCCGGGTCATGTCGAGCACCAGGACCGCCTCGCTCACTGCCGCACGCTCCTCAGCCAGCCTTGCGCATCGCCGGCGCCTTGGCGAGCGGGCGCAGCTTCTCGAGGATCTCGGCGGTGCTGCCGACGTCGGCGTACTTCGACGCCATGTCGAAGAGGTTCACCGCGTGCGAGGTCGCGCTGCGGTCGTAGACGCAGTCGTACGGCACGAGCACGCGGAAGTTGTACGCGAAGCCGTCGACGACGCTGCCGCGCACGCAGCCGCTGGTGGTGCAGCCGGTGACGACCAGCGTGTCGGCGCCGAGGTCGATCAGGTGGCTCACGAGCGGCGTGGCGAAGAACGCGCTCGGGTGCTTCTTCGGCATCAGCACGTCGCCTTCGCGCGGCGCGATCTCGGCGGGGAACTGGTAGCCCTGTTCCGGGATGTCCATGATGGCGGGCACCTTCTGCGCGAGGCGCCCGCCGTCGGTGGCCTTGTTCTTCGGCGCGACGTGCGGGTAGAGCACCGGCCAGTCGTTGCGGCGGAAATCCGCGAGCAGCGTCGCGATGTTGCGCATTGCGTTCCAGCCGACCTCGCCGCAGGACGTCGGAAACTCCTTGATCGCGTCCCAGAACGGCATCGGCTTCGTGCCGATGGTCCGGTACTGCACGTCGATGACGAGCAGCGCCGGCCGCTTGCCGACGCCGCCCGGGCGCCCGAAGCCGGCCGCGTGGTCGCCTTCTCGTCCTCCTCGCTGACGATGCCCTGCCAGGGTTTCATGCGGCGGCTCCTTTCCGATCGCGGCCAGAAATTGTCTCGCGAGAGATTAGGCAGTTCTATAATATCAGTCAAATAGATGTGGATGAATTCATGCATCTATAGTGTGAATAGCTGTGGACGCCTTCCCCGACCTCAATCTGCTGCCGGTGTTCGAGGCGCTGTTCCGTCACGGCAGCGTGACGCGCGCTGCGGCGCAGATGGGGTTGACGCAGTCGGCGATGAGCAGCGCGCTCGGCCGCCTGCGCCGCCAGGTCGGCGATCCATTGTTCGTCAACACGCGCGCCGGCATGCTCCCGACGCCCCGCGCCCTCGAGCTCGCACCGGCGGTCACCGACGCGCTGTCGATGGTGCGCGGTGCCCTCGGGTCGCGCGAAGCCTTCGATCCGCGCCGCACCACGCGGAGCCTCCGTGTCTACATGACGGACGTCGGGGAGACGGTCCTGCTGCCGAAGCTGATGCGCCATCTCCACGAGCACAGCCCGGTCATCCGGCTGGAGACGGCGCAGCTGCCCGCGGGCGAACTGGCGGTGCGGCTCGAGACCGGCGACATCGACCTCGCCGTGGGATACGTGCCGCAGCTGCGCGACAAGGTCCGTCGCACGCGCCTGTTCGAGGAACATTACGTGTGCATGACGCGGCCGGACCATCCGTCCGGCCGGCGCGCGCCCCTCACGCTCAAGGAATTCCTGGCGGCGCGCCACGTCCTCATCTCCTCGATGGGGTCGGGCCATCAGGTGCTCGAGCGCATGCTCGCCGAGCACGGCGTGGAGGAGAACGTGGCGCTGCGCGTGCCGCACTTCGTGGTCGTGCCGCTGATCGTCGCCGGCACCGACCTCATCGTCAGCCTGCCGAGCCGGGTCGCCGAGGCCTGGGCGCGGCTGGTGAAGGTCAAGGTCCATCCGTTGCCAATCCCGATCCCGAGCTTCGACGTATTCGCTCTATTGGCACGCGCGCGTCGAGAACGATGCCGGCGAACCACTGGCTGCGCGGCGCGCTGCTGGAGCTGTTCGGCGACCGGCCGCCCCCCAATCGGCGGAGCGGCGT